>NZ_AP042464.1:0-1913926 GCF_055393685.1 Thermococcus aegaeus
AATCGTTGGAATTTCGAGGGGAGGGCTTATTCCGGGAGTACGGCTCAGCCATATCTTGGGGGATGTGGAGTTCAAGGTAATTGATGTAAAGTTTTACAAGGACATCGACCAGAGGGGAGAGAAACCCACGATAACAATACCGCTCCATGGGGACTTAGAAGGAAAGAAAGTGGTGATAGTGGACGATGTCAGTGATACGGGAAAGACGCTTCAGGTTGTTATTGAAGAAGTAAAGAAGAAAGGTGCGAAAGACATCAAAGTTGCCTGCTTGGCAATGAAGCCGTGGACTTCGGTGGTTCCAGACTTTTACGTTTTCAGAACTGATAAGTGGATAGTTTTTCCATGGGAAGAATTTCCAGTGGTGGTTAGAGAATGAGGGCGTTCATAGCCATCGATATTAACGACGAGGTTAGACAAAAACTCATAGAAGCACAAGAGAAAATCGAAAAAACAAAATCGGCGAAAATCAAATTTGTTGAGCCAGAAAATCTCCACCTTACTCTGAAATTCTTGGGGGAAATAACGGAGGAGCAGGCAGAGGAGATTAAAAAACTTTTGGAACTGATAGCAAAAAAGCACAAGAAGCACAGCGTGAGGGTTAAGGGAATAGGGGTCTTTCCAAATTACAACTATGTGAGGGTTATCTGGGCTGGGGTAGAGAACGATGAAGAGATAAAGAAAATAGCAAAGGAACTAGACAATGCTCTTTTCAAACTTGGCTTTAAGAGAGATAAGGACTTTGTCTCCCACATAACAATAGGAAGGGTAAAGTTCGTGAAGGATAAGGTTGAGCTTATGCTTGCTTTGAAGGAGCTTTCCAACGAAGAGTTTGGCGAATTTGAGGTTGGGGCAATAGAGCTTAAGAAGAGCACTCTGACACCAAAAGGACCAATCTATGAAACTCTTGCAAGATTTGAGCTGCAGGATTAGGTGAAGCGTTGATGGAACTGCTGAAAGAGGTTTTGGAGAAGATAAAGCCCTCTGAAAAGGAAATGGCCTTAGTTAATGCCGTAACACGAGAGATAGTTGAGATTGCGAAGGAGGAAATAGGAAAAAAGAATCTGGAGGTCACCCCACGTCTGGTGGGCTCAATAGCAAAGGACACTTATCTCTCTGGAGACCACGACGTGGATCTTTTTTTAGCATTCCCCCTTGAAGTTCCGCTTGAGGAACTGAGGAAAACGGGGTTAGAGCTTGGGAAAGCTATTGGGAGCAGGCTTGGGAGTTATGAGATAGCTTACGCTGAGCATCCATACGTGAGGGCTCTCTACAGGGGCTTTGATGTTGACATTGTCCCCTGCTACAATGTGAAAAGCTGGAGGGAAGTTAAGACTGCAGTGGATAGGTCCCTGCTCCATACCGAATGGGTAATAAAACGCCTAAACGGGAGGAACGACGAAGTAAGGCTTCTCAAAAAATTTTTGAAGGGAATAAACGCATATGGGAGTGAAGTTTACGTAAGGGGGTTCTCTGGTTACTTAACGGAGCTTCTGATAATAAAATACGGCTCCTTTATGAACTTGCTTGAGAATGTCGAGTTCTTGGGAAAGAGCAAAGTAATAGACCTCGAGGGATGGTTAAAGAAAGAGCCCGAAATAGCTTACAAAACCGTGAAGAGAGAAAGTGAAAGTCCTTTAATTGTTATAGACCCTGTCGATCCTAGAAGAAACGTTGCCTCTTCTCTCAGCTGGGAAAGATTTGGAGTGTTTTATTTTAAAGCGAGAGAGTTCAGGGAGAAGCCGAGAATTGAGTTTTTCTTTCCATTAAAGGCTAAGGCTGGAGATTACAAGGGCTTACTCAGGAAAAAAGGCACAAATCTGGTTACCATCCTATTCCCAAAGCCCGAGCTCGTAGATGATATTCTCCTCCCCCAGCTTGAGAGGAGTGCAAAGGGGTTTGAGAAGAGCTTGAGAAGAGAAGGTTTCGAAGTTTTCGACTTAAACTGGGGGTATGCTAGGAGTGCCTTCATTATGCTTGAGGTTGATAGGGTGGAAAGGTCAAGAGTGGTTTTAAAACCAGGTCCAGAGTTTTTAAGTGAGAGGGCGCTAGATTTTTACGCAAAGAACCAAAAGGTGTGGATAAGGGGGAAGAGGCTCTATTCTGAAAAGACTGTCAGAGAAAACATAGTGGACGTTATTGAAGATCTTCTCGCCAAAAACCAAGTAGCTCTCGGTAAAAACCTGAGGAGAGTTATAAAAGATGCGGAGATTCTGCTAAACTTTGTCCCTCCAGAACTCGAAGAAGAAGCGTATCTCTTTCTCAGCAAAGAAAAATGGAATATAAAGGGCTAAACCTTGGCCCTATGCTCGCACCATTCCTTGTTTTCCCAATTGCCATGCATTTCTCCGGGTATATGTCCCGTGTCTGCTACTGCTTTTTTCAGGTCGTAAAGAACTTCTAGGGCGTTTCTTATGTCCTCCGGGAGATCTTCGTTTCCAACGTAGAGGGCTGCCCTCGTTATTACATTGTAATCACAGTTTGGAACCTCGCTCTTTAGGCTGTCGAACCATGCTTTTTCACTCGTCTCCCACCCTTCTAAGCCGGGCATCTTGAAAAGTTCGTAGTCATAGTAGAGCTGGGGAAAAGCTAGAAGCTTCATATATTCGAGGAGAATGTAGTTGGCCCTTTCGTGCATGTTCTCTTCAATGTAAACTTTCATGAGTTCTATTAAAGCCTTGCTGATTGCAGAGACGTTTTCAAATGTCACCCTCGTGTCAATGTTCTCCCAGAACCTGGGATCTGAGTGGTTGGCTAGTAGCATTATGTAGTATATTCTCCCAAGTCTTAGGGCCAGTGTTGGATCAAGCTCTTTAAGCGGTTCCATTATGTATTCTACAGTTGTGTCCATCTCAAAGTACTCGTAGTGTTCTCTAAAGAAGATCCTTGCGTATCTTACCAGAAATTCCTTTATATCTTCCATGCTGGCCTCTGGAAGGTACTTGTGGATCAGATCAATCACGCCAAAGCGTATGCTCCTGTTGAGTTCCCTGAACAGCTTTGTAAAGGCATACTTCCAAAGTTGAGAGACCTTCTTTCCTTTGTAAACACGGTTAATCACTCTGCCATCCTCTCTTCTCATACCGAGCCATCTCATGTCACTTGTCCTGCCATCTATGCTGAGGTCATAATAATCACTCCAGCTCGAGTAGTCTTTGACATTAATTCTGAAGTGATCGCTGCATTCCCCTTCTAGCCTTTTGAACTCTCCATTTCTCTTCTTTCTAATGAACTCCACTGCGTTTATCGTTTCAACTCCTTTTTCTTCAAGTCTTGAAACCCAGCTGATGAACTTATCCAACTGCTGTGGATTGCTCAACAAAGCCTCTAGATCACTTGCAAGGTAAACCAAATAGGGAATCTTGGAGTTCTCTTTAAAGACATCAACTCTTCCTTCTACAACAGCCCTCACAAGGCCATCAACGTCAAGTGTGTTAAATGCAAAAGCATCGCTCAGCTGGTGATCCCTTCCAAAAACGTATCCTATTTTATCGTCGCATTTGTAAGTGTTGCAGGAGAACTTTGCTTGAGGAAAGTGCAAACCTACGAACTGCCGTTCGTCCAAGAGAAACACTATCTCCTTTTGGGTAGACTCGGCAACAATCTTGGCAGTTTCTTTAGTGATGACGTTTTCAGGAAGCCAGTAACCAACAACATCCTTGTCTTTGATAAAGGGTTCATAGAAATCAAAAGAAACTCTTGCAAGTATTTCCTGTTCAAAAGTACTGAGATGCGGCATTATTGGATGGAAAGGCGTTGTTGGGACAGCTTCCACTTTATTTATGAGCAGGTCAACTATCTCCGAGTATATTTTTGGTTTGTATCTCAGGATCATGTAAAGCGTAAATGGCTCAAAATCAACACTGACACTGCCGGATTTTAGAGATCCCAAAGCATCGCTAGTGTGTTCATATGCCTTAATGACAGTTCTTGTCCAGTTTCTGGATTTCACTTCTATATCCCTTATTTTTAGAGATACCGGGCTTAATCGCTCTGAATATTTTATCGGATCCCATCCGGAGCCATCGTGAATATAAATTAGATCGCCGGGCTGGTAAGCATGAAAATGATAGCCAAACTTCTGGTACATTGTATCACCCTAAAGGTTTAAAGTCGAAGGAAGTATTAAGGGTTGCGGTGGTTTTATGGAAAAGCTGAGACCTTATCTGGAGGATATAAATCGGAAAGCGAATTATGCGGAGGAGCTTTATGGGATTAGAATAAGGTATGTTCCCCTTATAGTGGAAGAGGTGACAGTTGTATTCGACCGGCAGAAGTGGAAAATAAAGGTTTTAGAGGAGGGAAGGTACCTTTCTCAGCAAGAAGTAGAGCAGCTTGGAGAAAAAATCTTGGAGAACATCAAGAAAGGCGTAGTGGAGCTTTACCTGACGCTCACCTTTGGAGAAGATGTGGGACTGGGAGAGGGTTAGCCTCCATAGACTACCGGGAGAATCTTCAAGATGTCCCCGTTGCTCAGGGGATGATCCTTCGAAACTTTTCTTTCGTTCAAAATTAAATTGTGTTCTGAATCACTTATCTTCAAAATTTTGAGGACATCACCAACCGTAGTTCCACCTTTAACCTCTAACTCAATTTCTGCACCATGTTTTAGAGCAAGCTCTCCATAGAGCCTAACCCTTATCTTCATCCCTAAGCTCCTCCAGAAACTGCTTTAGCTTTGCATATATCTCTTCGGGAGCTTCTTTTAGAGGTGAGATCTTTATTTTGGGTTTTTCCAGCCCTATAATCATTTTTTCAAAGAACTCGACTGCATTTTCTAATGCCTCTTCTTCCGTAGCTCCGGGAGGAATGTCGTTGTCAAAGTAATACCAGCTATCGCTTTCTTTATCGTACAATGCCAAGCTTGGAAACCATTCCCCGCATTCTCCTCCAATGCTTAGCTCTATCATGGTTTTGTCGTTTTCAAGAAACCCCTGCTTAAGCTTTTCACGCCACATTATTTCCACCAGAAAAGGATAAAGGTAAAAGCTTAAAAACTTTCAGTACTTCTCAAATTCAACCTTTGTTGGGGTTGGATTGGCCAAATTATCGCTAACTGGACAGCGCTCTTCAACTTGCTCGAGCCACTTCTTGAGGGTTTCTTCATCAGCATCAGTTTTCACTTTAATTTTGGCTTTGATCTCTTTGTAACCGGCTCTTTGAGACCCTTTGCCGTAGAGCTTTCCAGGATTAAAGACACCTTCAACTTCAACACTAAGGTCTTCAATGTTTATTCCCATGTCCTTGGCTACAAGGGTCGCAACAATATTTAGGCATCCTGCAAGGGCTGCAAGGGTGTAATCTAATGGGCTTGGAGCTTCTCCACCGAGTTTGTCTATTGTAATCTCAAAATCCCCGGCTTTGACTTTCATTTTTGTTGGAGAAAGCCTCTCCCCTACAACTTTGATTGTCATATCTTTGTATTCTACCATAACAACCACCGCATATTCTTTGACAATAAGGTCTTAAAAAGTTCATTAAAACTAAAAGTTTGAAAGAAAAGGTTAAAGGTTTAGACGCTTTTTAATTCTCTTAACTTCTCTCTTTGCATCTCCTATGCCAAGTTCTTCAAGAACTTCCTCTTTTGGAATTCCATTTTCGTCGTAACCAATCTCCTCATAGTACTGTCTCACTTTTGATTTTATCTCGTCTCTGCTGGGTGCTTTTCCTCTAACAGGTCCACTTGGTAGTGGTTCGTAGAATCTTGGTGGATTATCATCGTCTTTCCTTGGATCCCAATACACATCTGGCCCACCAAGGAGCAGAAGTATTCTCTGGAGGTGAATTATTCTCAGGCCAACTTCGTTAAACCACTGATCTGGAGTTATGTTGAACCCCGTTAAGGCATTTCCAAACTCAAGAATTCTCTCGAATCCGGGCCTTGTGACAAACATACACACAACCGCCGAATCATAGAATGCATTTACCATTTCTCCTTCATAGCTTCTTGCTGGAATGCCAGCGGTTGAAGTGTGGTCTCCTCCTTGGACTGAGACGGCATAGCTTATGTCTTTTGTATAGTCGAGTTCGCTTCTTATTCCATGAGCCCCTACTCCAATGCCCTTAACATGAACTGCATATTTTGTTGCATCCACTCCCTTCATCTCGGAGATCTTTAGTGCTGCCCTGTAAGTTCCCTCAGCTAATATCTCTCCGATACCCTCTTTCTTGGCTATTAGATGTAAAAGTTTTGCAAATGCCTTTTCATCTCCCCAGTTGAGTTCAAATCCTATATCTTCCTTTGTGAGGATCCCTCTTTGGTAAAGCTCTGCTGCAAATCCTAAAGTGTTTCCGGCGTTTATTCCATCCAAGCCAAGCTCATCCACGAGATATGAGAGGTAAACAATCTTCTCAGGATCAAAGATGCCAAGGTTTGTTCCCATATATGCCTGGAGCTCATAGTCAGGTGCGTCTGTTATTGAACCTTTGTATTCACCGTAGCGGAGATAGGAGATTTTCATACAGTTCACTGGACAGCCGTAGTCGGCCCAATACTTCTTTATCCAAGCTCTGTTTTCAAAGTTAACTACACTTATCTCCTCGTTGTTGTGGTACTCCTCCTGCCAGTTTCTTATCGGTTCACTTGACCTATCGTGCCCTACGCTGTAACCCCCTGCCCCAGTGCCCCATTCTCTAAACGTGGTCATTGAGAACAGTTCTTTCCAAAATTCTCTGAGAAGGGATTTCATTTTTTCTTTGTCGTAAACCTCGGGAAGGGCTTTGCTTCCCTTTACGAGTATTGCTTTTAGGTTCTTGCTTCCCATGACCGCCCCATAGCCACCGTAACCTGCGGCATGCATGAGCTTTGTCATTATTGCAGCAAAGCGAACTTTATTCTCTCCTCCCCTCCCTATGTACATCATTGCTGGTTCTTTTGGAATTCCTTTCAGCATTTCCTTTTTTCTTATCTCCTCGTGCACTTCTTTTAATAGAGTTTTATGGAGCTCAAGTCCTCCCATGCCCCAGTATTTGGTTGCATCTCTTATCTCCACCGTATCGTTGTAAACGAAGAGATAGACGGGTGTTTTTGCCTTTCCTCTTATTATGATCCCATCGTATCCTGATGCCTTAAGCTCTAAAGCAACTTCACTGCTTAAAACACTTCCCACAATACCATTGCTTTCTGGGGATTTGGAGACAACAGCAGTCTTCATGCCAGGATAATAGCCCGTTAGCGGCCCGGTTAGTACTAAAAGAATGTTTTCCTCTCCAAGGGGATCAACGTTCTCCCATCTGTCTCCAAGTTCTTTCCAGAGAAGGTAAGTTCCAAGGCCTCTCCCACCATAGAACTTCCTTAGGATTTCTTCATCTAACTCAACCTCTTTGATTTCTTCCTTTGTTAAGTCCACATCAAGGAGCTTTCCAGTGTACGCGTGCATTTCGCTCACCTCAAGAATTCTTCTCCAAAGACCTTTTTTGCTATCTCAGAACTCTTTTCTACGGGATCTTTTGCAAATGTCCTAAAGATGGGTCTGTAGTTCCCCGTGACAAGCTTTAATGCATCGTGCCCAGCTTCGTGGCATACTTCAACACATCTCGGATTTCCTCCGCAGAGGTCGCATATGACTACGCTTCCCTTCCCAACTGGAATTCTCGGGACATCTCCGGGACAGGCTGTTATACATGCCCCACATTCTATACACTTCGCTTCATCAACAAGAACTGCTCCCGTTTTCTCATCAACACTAAGGGCTTTTGTAGGGCAGGAGTTTACACATGGGTAGTCCGGGCATTGAACGCATGTATGTGGAACGTTGACTCCTGGCAAAAGCTCAAAAACTCTTATCCTTGATGCCTCTGGCCACACGATTCCCTCGTGCTCAAGGGAACAAGCAACTTCACATAACCTACAACCGCTGCACTTATCGGGGGTTATTAGAATCCAAATTCTCTCGATGCTCTCCTGTTGGACCTCATATGCCTCTTCTTCACCCATATTATCACCAAAAATGATATGCCTTCATTTTATATAAGGGTTACGAAAATTAGAACGTTTAAACTAATATCTAAAGGAAATGTTTAAAAAGTAGAGGAGTTTAAATTGAGGCATGAGAAGAGCGGAGCTGATTCTTCTTGGAATTACAGTTATATGGGGCTTCACATTTCCAGCAATGAAAGTTAGCCTTGTTTACCTATCTCCAATCCTATTTTTGGCTTATCGTTTTGGAATAGCCTCTCTTCTCATGCTCCTTGCTTTTAGAAAGAAAGTCTTGAAAAGCGAGACCTTCTTTGAGGGGCTTATTCTAGGGATAACGCTCTTTTTTGGGCACGGTTTTCAGATTGTAGGTCTAAAATACACATCTGCATCTAACTCCGCCTTTATAACATCCCTTTACGTGGTTTTTACGCCGTTTATAGCTTATTTTCTCTTAGGGGATAGGCTAAAGGTAAGGGACTTTCTCTCTTTAGGCGTTGCAATAGTAGGTTTATATCTAATCTCAGGGGCGAGCTTAAGTTTTAATTATGGTGATCTGTTAACGGTTCTTTGTGCAATTTCCTTTGCATTTCAGATTGTCTTTGTCCAGAAATTTGGAGAAAGAGATTACCTCAGCCTTGCCTTCTGGCAGATATTTTGGAATTTTGTGTTTTCAACAATTTATGCCTTGATTTTTGAGGGATTCGTACTGCCGGTAGGGATAACTCCATGGCTTGGCATCCTATACACAGGGATCTTTGCAACGGTAATTGCGTTTACCCTTCAGGTAAAGTATCAAAAAGAAACGAAAGCCCATAAAGCGGCTCTTATATACTCCGCTGAACCAATTTTTGGGCATATATCGGCATTTTTGACTATTGGAGAAGTTCTAAGCTTGAGAGGTTATCTAGGTGCTTTGTTGATTTTGACCGCGATCTGGAATGAAATACGGAATGAAAGTCACTAAGGAGTCGGTTGGGGATTCATGTCTGGGGAAAATGCTGGGCTTTTGTTTTCTTGTGTAAGACCAACTTCCAAGGCCATCTTGACCCTTTCAAGATCGACTAAGGTGTTTATACATCCCGCTCTTAATAAAGGCACTGCTTGAAGTGGGATTTTCAATATGGAAAGCTTCTCGTTGGCTTCGGCAAGCTCAGGCCAGCATGCTATTCCCAGGGCGGCTTTTATTTCTCCTTTAGGCACTTTTTCCTTTAGTATCTTTTTTACCAAACTCCCACCGGGAACTATGTAAAACTGCTTGTAACCGAGCTTTTCTCCATATTCAATTATATCACCAATTGAACACTTTCCGCACTTTGTGCATTTCCACCCGTATTCGCCAAACTCTGCCGGACATTCTTTTACGTTTCTTAAACACTGGGGAATGAAAACAGCCCGCTTTTCAACAGGCACCTTTGCAAAGTCTTCTTTGTACGCTTTGTTCTTTATCTCTACGTAGATTTGGTCTGTAAGCTCCTCATCTTCGCTTATCAAAGAGAGTGCCATTCTTACTGCATTTCTTGTGCTTAGATCTGCTCCAACTGATGCCAGCTTTGCGATTATGTTATCAATCCCCATTCTTTCACCTCTTGAGATTGAATAAAGGAATAGTTATAAACTTTTGGAATCAAGTAAGAACTCTTTTTAGGATTTTAAGCTCTCTTTTTTCCCAAGCTTCTTCCTCAATTACCAGAATTAGAACTCCATTGTATAAAAGCGTGAAATCCTTTAGGGAGGCAAGGAATTTCACGACGGCTTCAAAGCCGTTGTATGTTTTTAAATATTCTGGGCAGTCTATAACAATTATCCCCTCAAATCCCTTTTCCTTTGCTTCCTTCAGGTATCTGATTGCTATGTCAACAATTTTTGCTAGATCAGTGGGGAATATAGAATTTCTTTCCCCTGTGGTTGTTATGAAGAAAGCATTCCAAGTATCGGGGACATCCAAATTTCTAACAAATGCCAATACCGGCACTTTTTCGAGCTTCTCTTTTATTGTGGCGTACTCCTCGGGTTTGATTACCATCACTCCGGGTTTAAGATACATCTCCACTGGAGGCCTCTCAATTCTTATGAACTCCTCCGTAAAGACGAATTTTATCATGACGTATGCAGATAGAATGCTAAATACTGCCCCAAGGGTAAACCCGATTGGGGCGAACCATTCCACCTGTCTCAAAACAGGATAATCAAGCTCGTGGAGGCCGTAGAGTGTAATAACACCTCCTAAATACAATGCCCTGCTGTTATAAAGCTTCCTGAGAAAGAGCATCATAACTCCAGAAGAAGTTATGAAGAGTGCCGAGACTGCATAGGGCAGACCTAGAAGTGCAAACCAATCAGAAGAGTTACCTAAAGTGCCTATTAGAATGCCGTATAGGCTTGTTATGACGGGAATTATCGACAAAACTCCTACTTCTCTGCTTGTGATTCCCTCCTCTTCCAGCAGTAGGATTGTACCATAGAATAAGAACATTGCCCAGAATGCCTCCGATAGTGAAATAATATACATGTTTCCTGTTATATCGGAAAATATTGAAAAAGCTGCGGCTATCCAAGAGAGAGACCAGCAGAGAGCGGGCTTTCGTTTGTGCTTCCAGTAAACGTAAGCGAGAAAGAGCGCTCCGGCTATTTTTGCAGAGAGGCTGGACACCTGTCCCAAGAGTAGTAGCGTGTTGTTCATGTACTCCCCCTTATTATTTAGGTCTCCCACATATATAACCCCTTTGCCTTCATCAATAATTCTTTAAATCCCTGAAAGAAGTTTTTATTGGTGGGCTGAGACGAATGCTAGAGAAGAAATTGCAAAACTTGGGTATCATGTGAGATATGTCCCTCATGAGCTCATCAAGGAATACAATGCATGCTACCGAGTGATTTATAAGGGAAAACTCATCTCTCCACCTGCGGCTGATAAACTTGGAATCCTCCTTAATGAGATTTGGATATCTGAGCTGTTGAGACCGTATGAACGTTATATCCTTTTTCATGAGTTAAGAGAGATAAAACATCGGGCTGAAGGATGCAGTGGAGAAGAAGCACACAAAAAGGCATTAGAAGATGAGGAAAGAGCATTTGCCGGCGATCCTCTCTGGGAGAGAATGAAACATGAGATAAACTTAGCCCCAGAGAACCTCCTTTTGGAGGTAAGGGGCATTGGGAAGATTTTAGCCTGGCGCATAATTAGGAACCGACCCTACAGCAGTATTAGGGAGCTGCAAAAAGTAAGGGGAATAGGAGAGAAAAGGTTTAAAGAGCTTAGGCAGTATTTTTGGTGCTTAGAGGAGGGATACGTAGAGAACCCCAAGAAGGAAGAGGGTTAACCCCGGAATCAGCATCGCCTTGTAAACTTTTCCTAGGTGCGCTTTGTAATACTCAGCGGAGAAGACTAAACATAGGTGAACAGGACTGAAGAGCATTCCCATGTAGCCGCTCAAATACGCAAGTGCAATCTTATCAAAGCTCCCAAAAAATGGTGCTAACAACGGAAAGGTCATTCCCACATAAGCAAAGCTTATGCCTGTCATCAATCCAACCAGAAAAGGAGTTAGGACTATTACTGCTATTATTGGGAGATTTAGCTCCAAGATGGCCTTTGGAAGGGCTTCAACTGCTCCTGTAACTTCGAGAAGCTTTTTGAAGTACATGACCGAAAGTAGGAGAAATATTATTTTTGGCTGTAAGGCGTATTTTATAAGCTCCTCTTTGTTTATTCTCCTAAAATGGGGTATCAATGCGGATAAAAAGCCCATAAATGCCCCGTAAACCATGTCATAACCAAGAATAATCGATATGAATATGATTACAATTATTGGATACGTGCTTTTAACAAATAACTTTAATCCTTCTTTTATGTTTCCCTTTTCGTCTTTCACTGACTTTATCGGCCTAAGGAAGAAAAGATATCCAGTTAGGGCCATGAGTATTGTGAGAGGAAACATCTTGCTGCTGAATTCTCTCACAGAGATGCCTAAAATTGCCGAGGCAATTATTATCGCCTGATACATTGGCCAAGAGTGCTCCCATATATGCCTGAACCAGTAGTTAATAATGGTCTTTTTCTCCGGAGAAATGTTGAGCTTATCGGCTACGGTCTCTATCATAGGGGCAGAAACAAGGGCTCCAGCAGGCATTGGCATCAGGCCTATTAATGCTGGAAGTGCAGCCAAAGAATACTTCTCACTTGGAAATAGTTCTTTTGCGGCCTTCTCCATTATTTTGAGATATCCAATTTGAGAAAAGATGCTCGTTAGAGCCATTATCGAGACTATGATTAGAATGAGCCTTAAGGTTGGCCATTCGGTGGAGGATATGTAAAGGGAAAATATAAGCCCTCTCGGCTTCAATCCAAAGAGGACTCCAAGCAAAAGGGAGCCTAAGAATATAGAAAGTCCGATATTCACTTTCAGTCTTATGAAGCCTATTATAATTCCAAAGGAAAGCAAAAGGTAAAGGAGTTCATTCATTGTTTTCACCACTGTATTAATGTGTAGATATGTATCTTATTGAGGCTTATAAGGTTATCTCCATGTTTTAGAAACAAAAAGTTAATAAAGGTTGACAGCAACGTATTTTTGGAGGTGGTGTGGATGGTGCATCAGTACATTAGAGAAAAATCAAAAGAGTTCACAAAGGAGGAGAAGGAAAAAAGGTACAAGTATCTCGGCAAAGAAGTACTAGACGTTGGCGATCCGGGGCTAGACAGTATACCAGAGTTCTATGGCATAGCAAACGCCATATGGCATGACTGGAAAGAGGGCGAGATAAGCACAAAAACGGCACTTGGAAGATTGGCACTCTTAAAACTGCTCACATACAAAACGAAGAACAAGAAGATTCAAGATATTCCTGAAGAGGATTTAGAAGAGGTCAGAAAGTTCATAGATTACGTTATTCAGGTTATAAAGAACGAGAGCAGAAGGAAAGGGGAACCAGAAGAGGAAAGAACCATAGAGGAGAAGGATTGACTTTTTCTTTCTTTTGCTCTTTCTCTCAATCTTGGCAAAAGATTTATAAATAAAACTCCACAATTTTGACCGATGCCCATGAGGGGGGAGTGTTTTATCCTTCGCTTTGCATTTTGCCCATGATTCCTTGGGCTATTCTGCTAACCTAGTCTATTCTACAAATCCCAGGAGGTTTTTGAGATGATAAAGGAGCCAGAGATGAGGGAGTATAATCCACAGGCATTAGAAGAAAAAATAGAGACATTCTGGAAAGAAAACGATATCTATAACAAGGTGAAAAAGGCACGAGAAACCGGGCCGGACTATTATTTTCTTGATGGACCACCATACGTGAGTGGTGCTATACATTTGGGCACTGCATGGAATAAGATAATCAAGGACATGGTGATAAGATTCAGAACCATGCAGGGCTACAACGTTAGGAGACAGCCGGGCTTTGATATGCACGGCTTGCCAATAGAGGTTAAAGTTGAACAGGCTCTGGGATTGAAATACAAAAAGGATATAGAGGAGAAAGTTGGTGTTGAAAACTTCATAAAGAAGTGTAGAGAATTCGCCCTAACCAATCTTAAAATCATGACGGAACAGTTTAAAATGCTTGGAGTTTGGATGGATTGGGATAATCCGTACATGACAATTAAGAATGAGTACATAGAGTCAGCTTGGTTTACTCTAAAGAAAGCATGGGAAAAGGGGCTTTTAGAGAAGGATCAAAGGGTTCTCCACTGGTGTCCAAGGTGTGAGACGGCTCTAGCTGAACATGAGGTTAGAGGAGAATACAAAATAAGGGAAGATCCCAGCATATATGTAAAGTTCCCAGTAGAAGGGAAAGAAAACGAGTACCTCCTCATCTGGACGACTACACCATGGACTTTACCTGCAAACTTGGCAGTTACCGTCCACCCCGAGTATGAATACGCAAAAGTGAGAGTGTTACTTGATGGAAAGGAAGAGTACTGGATAATAGCGAGGGCATTAGTTGAGAGAGTTCTTGATGAAGTCAACGCTAAAGGAGAAATAGTGGAGGAATTCAAGGGCGAAGATCTTGAGGGTCTAAGGTACGTGCATCCGTTTTTGGACGAATATCCAAGACAGAAGGAATTTAGAGAGAAATACGAATGGGCTCACCGCGTAATATTAGGAGAGCATGTAACCCTTGGTGAAGGTACTGGATTAGTTCACACAGCCCCGGGGCACGGTGAAGAGGACTTTGAAATAGGAAAGCAGTATGGCCTGCCAATCTATTCTCCTCTTGATGATGAGGGGAGGTACGTAGAAGGAAAGTGGGAAGGCAAGTTCGTCAAAGATGCAGACCCTGAGATAATTGAGTATCTAAAGGAAAAAGGTTTCCTTGTGAAAGCTGGTACAATAGAACACAAATACCCACACTGCTGGCGCTGTAAGACGCCGCTAATATTTAGAGCCACAGATCAGTGGTTCCTGAAGATAAGCAAAGTTAAGGAGAAAATAATAGAAGAAAACGACAAGAACGTTACTTGGTATCCAGATTGGGTAAAGATAAGGTACGACAATGGAGTTATGAACAGCGGAGACTGGTGTATCTCAAGACAGAGGTACTGGGGAATACCTCTACCAATATGGGTATGTGAGAGCTGTGGTAACGTCCATGTAGTGGGTTCTTTTGAAGAGCTCAAGGAGATGAGCAAAGAGCCAATAGAGAAGGACTTTCATGAAGTAGATCTCCACAAGCCGTGGGTTGATACGGTAGTACTTAAGTGCCCCAAGTGTGGAGGGGACATGAAGAGGGTCAAAGATGTCCTCGATGTGTGGTTTGACAGTGGAATCGCGAGCTGGGCTTCTCTGGATTATCCGAGAAGGAAAGACCTTTTCGAGAGGCTTTGGCCAGCGGATTTCATAGTAGAGGGAGAGGATCAGGTTACAAAATGGTTCTACTCCCAACAAGCTGCAAGTGTTGTTGCATTTGACACTGTGCCGTACAAGAAGGTTGCAATGCATGGCTACGTTTTGGACGAAAAAGGAGACAAGATGAGCAAGAGCCTTGGGAACATAATAAGACCGGAGGAAGTAGTTCAAAAAGAAGGAAGAGATCCGTTTAGATTCTACATGCTCTGGGCAACAACTCCTTGGGAGAACTTAAGGTTCAGCTGGAAAGGGCTTGCGCAGGTTAAGAGAATGCTCAACATCCTCTGGAACGTCTACATATTGGCTTCAACCTACATGAGCCTAGACAACTTTGATCCAACAAAGCTCAATCCAGAAGAGCTTCCATTTAGGGAAGAGGATAGATGGATACTTTCGAGGGTAAACTCCCTCATAGATGCTGTGGAGGATGGAATAGAGACATTTTACCTTACAAGGGCAACGAGGGCAATAGAGTACTTTGTGATAGAGGACTTGAGCAGGTGGTATGTAAGGCTCATAAGGAAGAGGCTCTGGATTGAGAAAGATGATCCAGACAAGCTTGCCGCTTACTGGACGTTGTGGAAGGTGTTTGATGTTCTGCTTAGATTAATGGCACCCTTTACACCATACATCACCGAGGAAATCTACCAGAATCTCATAAGGCCGTTTAGTGAAAAGGAAAGCGTTCACCTAGAGGACTGGCCTAAGAGAGATGAGAGGTGGGTAGATGAAGAGCTCGAAAAGGAAATGGAAATAGTAAGGAGAATAGTAGAGGCAGGCTCTGCGGCAAGACAGAGAGCAAAGATAAAGCTTCGTTATCCCGTGAGGCAGATACTCATAGAGACCGAGGATGAACTAACGAAGAAAGCTGTTGAGAGACTTAACCGCCTTCTCAGAGACCAGCTCAATGCTAAGGAAGTTAAGATTGCCAAGGTTGAGAGAGAAATAAGAATAAAGCCCGACTTCGCCAAACTTGGGCCTCACTTCAAAGGAGATGCAAAGCTAATTGCAAAATGGATTGACGAACAGAACGACAGAGAACTTTATGAAAAGCTCATGCAAGGAAAGCTTAAGGTGGAAATAGAAGGCAAGGAGTTTACAATTGAGAGGGAGCACATAGTTGTTGAGGAAGAACTCCCAGACTTCCTTGTAGGGGAAGAATTTGATCACGGTAAGATCTTTGTTGACAAGACACTCACAAGGGAGCTCATGATGGAAGGGCTTGCAAGAGAGTTCGTGAGAAGAATACAGGAGATGAGAAAGCACCTCGACTTAGACGTCAATGACAAAATAGTGGTGTACATTGAAACAACTGAAGAAAACAGAGAGCTCCTCAAGGAGATGCTCGACTATATGAAGGGAGAAACGAGGGCGACAGAGGTTGTCTTTGGAGAAGCAAAGGGCTACGTTGTTGAGTGGCCAGAGGTTGAGGCAAAGATAGGGATTGAGAAGGTTGAATGAGGGTTTTCTCTTTACTTCCCTATAATTTTTACCTTCAGCCCGTATTCTCCAAACCGCTCGAAGCCCCTATCGCAGGTAAAAAGAGTCATTTTGTGTGCTATTGCCGTTGCCGCTATGAGCAAGTCCTTGAAGGGAGGTCTCTGCCCTTTCTTCATCAAGTCCCTGAACATTGCCCCCGCTATCTTGGCCGCTTCCTCGTTGAATTCTACCTTGGGCATCACCTCAAGCATGAGCTCCTCCCGCTCCTTCAAGTGCCCGCAGTAGAGCTCAAAGACGACTATGGTTGGAAGTGCGTAGGTCTCACCGGGGGAGAGAGCCTCAATGACCTTTCTGTTCCCTCCGAAGAGCTCTATCACAACGCTGGTGTCCAGGAGTCCATCCATTCTTCGACCTCCTTGAGCTCTTTCTTGAGCTGTTCGACCTCTTCCGGGGTTCTCGTTCCAAAGGCAATCATGAGAATGTCAAGGTTGCCCTTCTTTTTCTTGCCTATCAGCTCCCTGAGGAGTTCCGAGAAACTCTTCTTGCCCTTCATCTTCACAAGTTCGTAGTACACATCATCGGCTATGGTTATCGTTTTGCCCAAGACCATCACCTATAAGTGCATGCATGCACGAAATAGATAAACTTTTCGGAACATGAGCTATGCAAGTAGAGTACTCACGCCTTCAGAAGCAACAACTCAAGGAGAAAAATCAAGGCAGAGGAGTCCTCTCAACCTCTATCCTATCCCAGGTAGGATATTCCTCAACTATGTAAAACCTTACATCTCCTTCTATTGCATCTGCAAGTTCTTCAGCAACTTCTATGGGCATTTCGATCCTTCTCTTCTCCATATTTATATAGAGCCACTCCTCTGGAACCTCAGCTTCATTTACAAGTAGGCTATACAGCTCCATTAAGTCCTCATATTCTGCGATTCCAAATCTTAGGGTTCCCTCTTCAGTGATCTCCATGTAAGGTTTGGCGACGTTTTTTGCCATCCTCTTTAGTCTGTTTCTCAGCTGCACGGCATCCTTAAGCTTTGCTGTGCATAGGTGGTAGTTAAGAGAAGTGTTTTCCTCTCCCCATTCAAGGATCTTCAACCCTAATTCAAGGCTCCCGGCTATTGCGGAGCTTTCATTGCTTACCGTTCTAAGCCCTCTTGAGAGGAGGGCATCTAAATTGGTCTCGCTGAACTCAAGTTCATTTATATTGAGAAACTTTGCCCCATGAACATCCAAAAACTCAGCGAACCACTTAATCCTCTCTTCCTGGCCTGGAACACTCGGCACTTCTCCACCAACATCCCAATCAAAATCAAAAGCCTTTTTTATGTTTTCAAGCTCTTTTTGGAGAAGTTTTGAGTTGGGATTAAAAAGATCCGGGTGAAATCGTATTTCATCCAAACCCGCTGAGTAGAGCTTTTCAAGGTTCTCTTTTGTGGCTAAAGCTCCAGTAGTATAGAGGTGGATGTGGAACCTCTCTCCAAAGTTCTCTTTTAGGGCTTTTATATACTCCACAGTCCTATCTATCCTTGAAAGTGGATCTCCTCCGGTAACTCCTGCTCCCAAAGCCTCCTGGATTTTAGCCTCTTCTATCATGTCACCAAGGCTGTTTATGGGTCTCTCGTTTGCGTAGCTAACATCCCCTCTTCTCCAAGGGCTTAAGGGACAGTAGAAGCAATCTCTGGGGCAAACTCCCGTTGTAAAGAGCACCAACTTTGCGCCTTGAACACACAGCTTACATCCCTTTGGGAGGTCTCCCACTGCATACGAATAATACTCGGTTTTTCTCATGGTTCCTCCCTACATGCAGATTCTTTAAAACCTTTGCTACGCAACGTCAACCTGCTCATGTGTGGGCAGTCCCCTCTTGTGTTTAAGTAGTAGCTCATAAAAGAATTCTTTCATTTCAGGGCTCATGTTGTCGTCTAAAAGCAAATCCGCTTTTCCGCTATAGCTCTTCTCAGCTTCCCTAATAAGTGTGTGAAGACCGGGTAGGAGATGGTTTATCAAAGCCCTCACGAGCTCCGGGTAAGCATCCTCGTCAATTATTTCATCGCTTTCTAAGCCAAGATAAATCACATAGCCTCTCATTTGAACTGCTAGCACAAACTCATTGTCTGTAATTTCAACAAAAGAAAAGTTATAGCCCTTTGAGTTCGTCTTTGCTATCATAACCCCCTTTACAGAGAACGTTACCACTTCATCATCAACCTCAAAGAGCAAATCCTTTGCAAGTTCTCTTTGAGCTATTGCATAGAGATTTATCATTCGACCACCTCCACAATCTCACCGCTTCCTGGGGGTAAAATTTGCATTAAATCATCGAGCTCCACTTTGTACCCCCATTTCTCGAAGATCCTTGCTATTTTTTTGGCAAGTTCGCTCTTTTTTGTTCTTCCCGGGCGAATGACGATATACTTATTGGTATGGGCTTTTAGGGCATCTACTGGTCCGCACATGGGGAGCTTCTCTCCCTCGTATTCTATTATGCCAACGGCGAGCTTCACGGGTAGCCCATGCATCCAGTTTCTCTTTCCATAAACCATGAAGGCTCCTTTGCCTAAGTATTCGCCACTTGGGGCTTTTTTTGTAACCTGGCTTGGATCTGCCCAGTAAGCATCTCCAGAGTATATCCCATCTTTCCATGCCCTTGACATGGAAACTGCAAACTGACAGGCTTCAAATATTGTTTTCTCTCCAGCTTTCTTCCCTTCTTTTATTACCACATGAGGCGCCCCGTAGATGTCCGCATGGCAGTAGAGATCGTTGTCGCTCATATGTCTCTTTACGACTATTTCATTTGTTGTGGCATCTTTTCCTCCTATTACCAGAAAGCCTTCGCTGCTTATAAACCATCTGAACTTTTCGAACCACTTCTTCTTTCTTTTTTCAAGCTTTTTCACACTGAGCTCCTTTTTCTCCTCTTCTTCTATGAGCTTCTCAATTTCCTGGATCTTCTTCACAGTGTCTTCATAAGCTTTTCTTGCTCCTTCAAGCTTGTGCTTGGCTTTTTTGGCCCTTTCGTAGTAAATCTCTGCGTTTTCCCCTATGCTCTTATTGAGGTAAAGCTTTATCTTTTTACCTTCGAGTTCAACTGTCACGGCCTTTTCTTTTGGATCTATACTTTTTATCATCTGGGCTATTTTATTGCCCGACTTTCTACCCTCTTCTATTCTTTTTTTGAATTCTTCCCATCCAAGCTTTTCAACAGCCTTTGAAAGCTCCTTGAGGAGATTCTCCACAAAGGTGAAGTTGGCGTAGAGTAAGTCACCGATCTCCTGATTCTCTTGCATTTGCTTTTCAAAACCTTTTATCATCTCTCCCTGCTTTCTAAGAGTGACTTCTAATGCTCTTTTCTTGTCTTGAAGCTTTTTGGTTCTCTCGATTTTTGCACTCTCAATGAGGATTCTCCCAAAATACTCATCCAAAGCCTCGCTAAAAGTTTTGAAGAATTTCTTCTCATACCCTTCATACCATTTGAGCTCAATGGGGAGGACATCTATAGGTGTAGCGTCTTTATATACTATGTTTGGCTTTTTTGGGGAGCCAAAAACTTCTTTCATTCTATCAAAGATAGCTTTAAGTTCTTCTTCATTCAGCTCGTTGGCTCTCTTGGTTTTTTCTATTCCTGCCCTTAGAAGAATTTCCTCCGCATATAACCCTCCTATATTGAGGCTTCTCGCCAAAGCTCTAACTATCTCGACTTCCTGAGAAGAAATTAGCTCTTTAAACTTCTCCCAAGAAACGTCAATGGGATTCTCTCTTGCGGGAGGGAGTTTGTACTCGTGTTTTGGCTTTATTGCCCTATCTTTAAACTCTTCATACCTCATGGCAGAAATTATGACGTTATCCTTATCAACGAGAATAACATTACCCCTTTTAAAGAGCTCGGCTATTAACGTGTATTCCCCTATTTTGACCTTCACTATCCTGTCGAAATCGTGCTGTTCTATCTTTTCAACCCTTAAGCCGCTTAAGTATTTTCTAAGAAGCATTGTGAACGAAGAAGGTTGTTGAGGGGCTTCTTTTATGTAGGTTGTTAGTTGGATCCTTCTCCCTGCCTCAATGATGAGGTCCTTTCTTCCTTCTCCTGCTACGTGGAGTTTTATTCTGATCTGATCTCCATCGTGGTATATTTTGTCAACCCTAGCTCCTTCTAGGGACTTCAGCTCTTCCACTATGTATTTGATGTCAACACTGCTCATTTCTTGCTTCACGTTTCCCACCTAGGGGAAGGTTATTTTAAATGCTTTTAAATTATGGTGGTGTTTGCACACTCTTTACCTCTTAAGTATTTCATCGTTATGAACCATTTTTAGGCCATAAAAGGAATTTCCATTCCGAAATCGTTAAATACTCAAAAGTTAATAAAGTTCTACAGAATTGCAGCGTAGAGGTGGTATTTTATGGTCAGAGGATATTTCACGTTCGTGCTACATACCCATATCCCCTACGTAAGGAAGCACGGCAAATGGCCCTTTGGCGAGGAGTGGATCTTTGAGGCTATCTCTGAGACTTACATACCTCTTTTGATGGAGTTCGAGAGGCTCAAGAAAAAAGGAGTAAAGTTTCAGCTGGTGATAGGTGTTACACCAATATTAGCCGAGCAGCTTGCAGATGAGTACATAAAGAAGGGATTTGAGGAATATATGGAAAGGAAACTCAAGGCTATGCGCGAGGACTTGGAAAAATACGAGGATAAAAAACTTAAACATGCAATCTCCTACATGCTTGATTACTTCACTAGAGTCTACGAGTACTGGAAAAGTATAAACGGCAACATACTTGGGGCTCTCAAACAGCTCCAAGATGAGGGGTACATAGAGATAATAACATCTGGAGCGACCCACGGATATCTGCCCCTTTTGGAAAGGGATGAAGCCATTAAAGGACAGATTGTCAATGGAATTCTCACCTACGAGAAATATTTTGGAAGGAAACCAAAGGGCATATGGCTTCCAGAGTGTGCCTACAGGCCAGAAGGGCTCTGGCAAAGCCCAAGCGGTGGTGCGGTTGTATGGAGAAAGGGGATTGAAAAGTTCTTGGAGAAACATGGGTTGGAGTTTTTCTTTGTTGAAAGTCATCTTATAGACGAAGGCCCAGCAAGCTTTGGTTATGGAAAAATCCTCCCTGCAAAGACTAAGAAGCCTACACTAAGACCATACTTCATAAAAGGCACAAACATAGCTGTGTTTGCAAGGAATAGGGAGACTGGGCTTCAAGTTTGGAGTGCAGACATAGGCTACCCCGGGGATTTCTGGTATAGAGAATTCCATAAAAAAGCAGAGAAGAGTGGAGGACAATACTGGAGGGTTACATCCAAAGAAGTTGATCTTGGAGGAAAAGAAGCCTACGTTCCTGAAAAGGCTTTGGAAAGAGTTGAGGAACATGCAAGACACTTTGTGAGCTTGGTCAAATCCCTTCTCGAGGAATACGAGAGAGAATATGGAGAAAAAGGGATAGTGGTGGCACCTTACGATACGGAACTCTTCGGCCATTGGTGGTTTGAAGGTGTTAAATGGCTTGGAAGGGTGCTTGAGCTTATGGAAGAGGAAAATATAGAGACCACAACGATATCGAGGTTCCTTGAGAACTATCAAGGGGAGAGATATGAGATAGAGCTCCCAGAGGGTTCATGGGGAATGTACGGAACTCACTACACATGGTGGAATCCAGAAGTGGAGTGGATGTGGGAGCATATACATCTTGCAGAGAGAAGAATGGTTGTCCTTGCGAGCAAGTATATGCATGAGGATAAATTCGGTGATAGAGTTTTAGAGCAGCTTGGAAGGGAGCTTTTGCTTATTGAAAGCAGTGACTGGCCCTTCCTTATTACCACGGGTCAGGCAAAGGAATATGGCAAGAAACGTCTTTTGGAGCATGCAAACTACTTCCACCGCTTGGCAAACGCTCTGGAAGAATACTTCAAAAGCGGTGAATTTAAAGAAATGGGATTTTTGGAAGAGGTAGAGGAGATCGACAACCCATTCCATCCTATAAATGTCGAGGTCTATGTGAGTGAGGAGCCTCCAAGCGTTCCCGAGTACATTGAACCCCCAGAGATACCAGTAGAAGTGGAAAGAAAAGGGGAGAGCATAAGCGTTGCAAGTGCTCAGAACTTAGAGGAAAGGTGGGAGAGTAGTAAAGCCAAACGGCAACTTGAGCTTGAAGAAATATCGAAAGAAGAAAAAGAATTCGAGGAGAAGCTTCTAGCCATAAAGGGAATAGGGCCAAAGACCGTTGAAAAACTAAAGAAAGCTGGAATTAAAAGCATTGAAGACCTTAAAAACGCTGATTTGGCAAAACTGGCAAAAGAAACAAGAATCCCCAAGAAGAGGCTTGAAAGAGCTTTGAAATACCTTGGTTAGAAAAGTTTATCTTCTTTTCTCTCCTATTATATTTGGTGGGATTTATGAAAAAGATTGAAGCTGTTGTTAGGGAAGAGGATTTTGATAGAGTCCAAAAGGCTTTGAAGCAGATGGGGATAGTGCCCATGACTGCCTATTCCGTCAAAGGTAGAGGTGTGCAAGGTGGTGTTCCACCGTATGAACTTATGCCGAAAATAAAGATTGAGATAGTCGTTAAAGATGAGGATGTTGAGAAAGTCGTTAGTACAATAGTTCAGAACGCAAGACGGGGAATTCCCGGAGATGGAAAAATATTCATTCTGCCCGTTTATGAAGCGATAAGAATAAGAACGGGAGAAAAAGGAAACGAAGCATTATACTGATATTCTCAAAGGAACGCGTGCCTGTGCTTGTAGAACATGTAAATAGCATAGCTCAACAGCAACAGCTCAGCAATTCCAAAGAGCACCATTATTCCAGCGACGATTTGGGCAGTAGTTGGCGATACCCCCAATCCTTGAGCAGCTTCTTGAAGTCCACTGGGGCTTATAAACACATCTAAATAAGCCCTCACTGCAAGGGCACCCGTTATTAGTGGAATTGGTGTCGCCGCAAAAGCCAGCATAAGTCCCGTGTATCCTCTCTTCCTTAAACTCAAGAGAGAAAGCAATATCGGGATTAGCAATATGAGTGAAGTTATTTTAAACTCTACAGGCAGAAACGCTGTTACAACAAAAAAGCTTATCATGCCCCACACATACGCTTTGTAGGCTCTATTTACGTACTTCATATACCCAGCAAAATCATATGGCGCTGCCTTGGAATATTTGAGCATAGCTTCAACGCTCTTCATGTACTCTTTTTCTCCTAATCGCTCTATGCTCTTATCATTTGTAGAGTTCTTTAGCTTAACAGCACGCTTTAAGAAAAAGTTAGCAAGCTCTTCGTTATCAATAACAACTTCATCGGCCATTTTTCTAAAATTCTCTTTTGCCTCTCTTATCTTGTTTAAAGCACTCTGTTTCCTTCTTGGTGAGAGGGAAGTTAAACTTTTGATCCTTTCCTCGATCTCTTCCAAAACCTTTGCAGTTTCCCTAAGAAGCTCTGGACTTTTCACAAGAACACCTCCTCTAAATATTATAAAGAAAAGAAAAGGGCTTTAAGATTTTTGCCCTGCCTTGAGCAATTTGCTTACTGCCAAGTACATCCAGATTAATATTACGCCCCATGCAAGGGCCATAAATGCCAAAGCACTTGCCTTCATTTTTCACCACCTCAGAGCTTTATTATTACCTCGTTCTTTGCTAATTCCTCGCCATACTTCTTCTTGATTGCCATGTATGCTTCAATGGCCCCGATGATGAGTATTATGAACATTACTATTCTTGCGTACCAGACCCAATTGGCATATTGGGCAAGCTCTGGTTTAACATATGCCGGTACTGCTTTGAAGTATCCTCCGGTTATATAGTCCTTAGTGGTGAAGACCAGGAGGATTATCGTATAAATTGGGGCTATGTAAAGGATTATTGGCTTAACCCACTCTGGAACTCTGATGTATGCTCCTTTGTGAAGCTCCTCCCAGAAGTTATCTGGCTTAAAGAGCCATACTGCAACTATGATGTCGAAGAGACCAAGCACGACGAGCAAGTATGATCCAACCCAGTTGTCAAGCTCTGTGAGGTAGTAAAGCTCTAAGAACTTCTTTGTTGGATCTAGGACGACTGGAAGTCCCAAGAGGAAGTAGAGTATAAACACCATGATTGAACCTGTCTTTCTGTTTATCTTGAGATCTTCCTCAAGCAGAGCGACAAGATAGTTGTACATGGCTATAGCTGATGTAAATCCTGCAAACCAGAGCAATAGGAACCATACTGCACCGAATAACTGTCCAGCCGGCATGTTCATGAAGACGTTTGGTAAGGCTATGTACGCTAAGCCGACACCACCTGCTATAGCCTTTTCTGGGCCAAGGTAAGCGAAAGCTATTGGAATGGCTATTGAACCACCGAGAATAACCTCAGCAAACTCGTTAAGTGAAACCGTTGCCAAACCTGAAAGTGCAACGTCATCCTCTGGCCCGAGGTAGGAGGCATAGTTCTGTATGATACCCATACCAAGCGAGAGGGTGAAGAATATCTGTCCTGCAGCCGCAAGAGCTGATTGCCATGTTACTTCACTAAATCTTGGCTCCCATAGGAATTCAAATCCCTTAATTGAGCTCCATTCTGGTTTTACTGGTGAACCAAGGGTGAGAGATCTCAAAACCAATAAGATAGCTGCCACATACAAAGCTGGCATCATTACTTTAACCCATCTCTCGATACCTTTGCTAACACCTTGTCCCACTGCGACACCGAGGAGTGCGACTGAGATACCCCAGAAGATGAACACTTGGGTATTGTTGCTGAGGTAGCTGATAAGGAACTCCACGGAGTCTTTTCCAAAATATGCTCCGGTTGCGCTGAAGTACGTGTAAGCTGCTGACCATCCTATAATGTGCAGATAATAGCTGTTAAGCAATGTCGTGACTGAGAATGCCAACATACCACCGATCATACCAAATATCAACGCTGTCTTTGGCTTCAAGCTTTCTCTGGCCATTAAGTAGAATGTTGGACCCAATGTACCGTGGCCATACTTACCTCCATACCTACCTTCAACCCACTCTACCCACATGATGGGTATTCCAAGGAGGAACAGTGCAACAAAGTAGGGAATCATGAACGCACCGCCACCGTTCTTGGCGGCCTGATAGGGGAATCTCCAGAAGTTTCCGAGACCTATTGCGTTTCCTGCCATGGCTAAGATCAAACCAATTTTGGTTGCCCACCTATCCCTTTGCTCCATTTAATTCACCTCGTATAGTGTTGTATGGAAAACTGTGCCGATGTACAAATATCGGCAAATGTGTCTATGTTTTCTTCCATTAATAAACTTTTCTCTTGGCTTATTTCGACAAAAGACGATTTACAAACACTTAAAACTTAAAATCTGGACATTTGTCAAGATAACAATACTTAAAACTAGCGTAATATGATTTTTTGGACAACTGTCTAAAATTTCGCAATTGAAAAATATTATGTAATTGCATAACTTTGACTGTGGGTTTAGCTTTAAAAGGATTTAGGATAACTAAGTATGTCCCGATGATTGGAACAAGAGTGAGCTGAAGGGTGATGACCGACTTCTCGCTGAGGGCATTTTTACCTTTTTAAAATATTTTGACATAGTTAAAACTTTCCATACATCAATACACTTTTTTAGGCATCAATGTATGCTAAAAAAAGCCTCTGGAAGCTCCTTTATCAAAAAACTTTTTTAGATGTTTTCTATTTATAGGAAAATGTATGTACATAACCTTTTGTTTAAAAATATCGGTTCTCTAACCACTTTCGGCGAAAAGTTTATATAGGCTATTGCTCAAATTTGTATCGCCAATCACCTAAATTGGAGGGATGAACATGGTTGAGCAAGACCCATTTGAAATTGCCGTTAAGCAGCTTGAAAGAGCTGCCCAATATATGGACATAAGTGAAGAGGCCCTTGAGTTTTTAAAGAGGCCACAAAGAATTGTTGAGGTCAGCATTCCAGTTGAGATGGATGACGGTTCTGTAAAGGTCTTCACTGGTTTTAGAGTCCAATACAACTGGGCTCGCGGTCCAACAAAGGGTGGTATTAGATGGCACCCAGAAGAAACACTTAGCACCGTTAAGGCATTGGCCGCTTGGATGACCTGGAAGACTGCTGTTATGGACCTCCCATACGGTGGAGGTAAGGGTGGTGTCATCTGTAATCCAAAGGAAATGAGCGACAGAGAAAAGGAGAGACTCGCAAGAGGATATGTAAGGGCTATTTATGATGTCATAAGTCCATACACCGATATTCCAGCTCCAGACGTTTACACTAACCCACAGATTATGGCATGGATGATGGACGAATATGAAACAATCTCAAGAAGAAAAGACCCATCCTTCGGTGTTATCACAGGTAAGCCACCAAGCGTTGGTGGTATCATAGCAAGAATGGACGCTACAGCAAGAGGAGCAAGCTACACAGTTAGAGAAGCAGCAAAAGCTCTTGGATGGGACAGCCTTAAGGGCAAGACAATAGCCATCCAAGGTTACGGTAACGCTGGTTACTACATGGCCAAGATCATGAGCGAAGAGTATGGAATGAAGGTTGTTGCAGTTAGCGACAGCAAGGGTGGTATCTACAACCCAGACGGAATTAACGCTGATGAAGTCCTTGAGTGGAAGAAGAAGACCGGCAGTGTTAAGGACTTCCCAGGTGCAACAACAATAACCAACGAAGAGCTCCTCGAGCTTGAGGTAGATGTCCTTGCACCATCAGCTATCGAAGAGGTAATCACAAAGAAGAACGCCGACAACATCAAGGCTAAGATCGTTGCCGAGCTTGCAAACGGTCCAACCACACCAGAAGCTGACGAGATCCTCTACGAGAAGGGAATACTCATCATCCCAGACTTCCTCTGTAACGCCGGTGGTGTTACAGTCAGCTACTTCGAGTGGGTGCAGAACATAACCGGTGACTACTGGACAGTTGAGGAGACAAGGGCAAAGCTCGACAAGAAGATGACCAAGGCCTTCTGGGACGTCTACAACACCCACAAGGAGAAGAACATTAACATGAGAGATGCAGCTTACGTCGTTGCGGTCAGCAGAGTCTACCAAGCAATGAAAGACCGCGGATGGGTCAAGAAGTGATTTTTTCCCTTCTTTTTTCTGTTTGTTTCTTGATTTGTGAAGAATTCTGACGTTTGAGGTTTCTGTAAAGCTATAACTCATATGTGTTGATTTTGTTGTAATTTCTCACATTTGGCGACCTCTACTTCCACTTGCAGATTTTGTCGTCTTTTTCTCCGGAGGGAAAATAAAAGCAAAGGGAAATCCAGACGATATTTCAGATGTGCTCCGGGAATATGGATTACTCTAAGCTTTGGTCCAGTACTCCTTCTCATCCACCATCGCTTGGATCATCTCATCCTCGTCTTTGAACATTGTTCTCCTAGAGGGATTCTGCATGCCGTAGAACTCCATGAATGGGCTTGGCCTCTTTTTAAACGGATAATAGAGATAAATAGCCCCCAAAGTTCTGTAAGCCTCGGCCATCTCACTTATTACTCCAGCAGAAACCCCCTTAGCGTAGTGATAGACTGCTACGGCTTTACTTACATCTACCAGATTAAAATCCCTCTCAACGAGCTGCCTTCTCAAAATGTCTGTGGCTTGTTCTATATCTTCTCTGTCGAGCTCTTCTATTTCTTCACCATCCCAGATATTCTTGATCTTTATTCTCTGCACATCGGGGTTTTCCTCTACTTGGGCATCGTACTCCGCCACAATCCACCAGTCGTCAAGAGCTCCGGGGTCTAAGACTGTGAAATATCTGCTGAGCTTCTCGTAAAATCCCCTAACCCTGTGGTAGTATTCCTCCTCATGCCCTGTCATCGGGTAGCTTAGATACACCAGGGGCTTCTCTTTTTCATGGAAAATTAAGTCTATAAAAGTCTGAGGAGGATGCCTAATTCCAAAATGAAGGACATACCTAACTTGAATCCCCTCTTTGTTAAGCTCGTGCACAAGGGTCTTCACGTGGTTTATGGCATCTTCACGCCACATAACAAGGGTCGTGAGCTTAATGTTCTCTTTGTCCCCTCCAAAGCGCTCAAACC
The DNA here is from genome assembly GCF_055393685.1 of Thermococcus aegaeus. NCBI lineage: Archaea > Methanobacteriati > Methanobacteriota > Thermococci > Thermococcales > Thermococcaceae > Thermococcus > Thermococcus aegaeus. The sequence continues at coordinate 28,251 of NZ_AP042464.1, forward strand.
ATTCCTTGTCATGGATTATCCTTCTTCTGACACTCAGAATGTCATCGAGCATTATGATGACTCTACTTGGCCTTAAGAGTTTTAAGTTGCTTAGAGTGAAACCTAAAACGCTCCCGCTCCCCCATCTAAACAGAGCTGGAGTTGAGACTATATGGAAGGCCTTTTCGCTCTTTTCGATTTCATCCTTTATCCTTTTGAAGGCTTCATCCCTTATGCTGTTCATTAAGTCTGGATGGCTTATCGCAAAGTCTAAAACGTTTTTTCTTGTGATTTTGACGCCCTTTTCTCTTCCGACTTCTTTCAGATAATCAAACACATGATAGTACTGGAAGCTCTCACTTTTTGCAAGCTTTAATGCTTCTTCCGCATATTCATCCCGTCCATTAAGGGGAGGGCCCGTGAGGAGTATTGTTTCCTTCATATTTCATCCCCCTCTATACGTAATTGGAGTTTAGGCTTTTCTCCTTTTCAACTTTATGGATGTTTAAATGAATTCATGCAAAAATTTTAAAAACATCCCAATTAATAGATAGTGGAAAATATTTGCAAAAAGCTTAGGCTTATAAGGTTATCAAATAAACTACGTGGGGTGATGTTCATGCCAAGAAACGATAAAAATAGAACTGTTGAAGGTGAGGAGGTCATTAGGGTTCCTCTACCAAAGGATAACCAAGTGTTCGGAATAGTAGAGCAAGCTCTGGGTTCAGGATGGATGGACGTCCGATGCTCAGACGGGAAGGTTAGGAGATGCAGAATACCTGGGAAGCTGAGAAGAAGAATGTGGATTAGGGTTGGAGACGTGGTTATAGTTCAACCCTGGGAAGTGCAAAGCGACGAAAGGGGAGATATAGTTTATCGCTATACAAAGACCCAAGTTGATTGGCTTATCAGGAAGAACAAGATCACTCAAGATTTCCTTACCGGCGGCTTGACTTTGTGATGGGCTATGAAAATTCAGGATATAGATAAAGAGATATCCCAGATTCTGGGATTAGAAGAGCGTAGGGAAAAAGATAGTGAGCTCTATAAAGTGTTTAGTGAGGTATTTGATAGAACAACTGTTAACACCCTTTCCTACTTCCATCGAAGGGGGAACATAGAAAAATTACTCGGTGTAATTTCAACAGGAAAAGAGGCTAATGTGTTTAGGGGTATTGATGCTGATGGCAACCCTATTGCCGTTAAAATATATCGCACCTATACAACCGAGTTTAGGAGAATATGGGAGTATCTAGCGGCGGATCCAAGAATTGGATATCTCCCAAAAGATATCAGAAAGCTAGTATTTGTATGGACTAGAAGGGAATTTAAAAATCTCCAGAGAGCGATGAAATACGCTGTTAGAGCTCCAGAACCAATAGCATTCAGCAACAACATCCTCATAATGGAGTTTATTGGAGATGAGTACCCCGCTCCAAGATTAAAAGACGTAGAAAAAGAACTCAGTAAAGAGGAATTTGAGGAGCTTTATGAATTTGCCATGGATTCAATTGAGAAGCTCTGGAAGAGGGGCGACATGGTTCATGGTGACCTCAGTGAGTATAACATCCTCATCTGGGATAGGCCAGTGATAATTGATTGGTCTCAGGCAACGGTGAAGAGGAATAGAATGGCGCTTTCACTGCTCTATCGTGATCTAAGAAATATCATCAACTACTTCGCTAAAAGGGGAGTGGCCGTTGATAATCTCGAGGAGAAGTTTAGAGAGCTAACAGGTGATTGAAATGGACGAGTTTGAGGAGAAGCTGAAAAAGTATGAGTATTTGGATAAGGAGGGGGAAAAGAAGGAATCCTTTGAAATTGAGGAGTTTGAAGCCCTTGGCGAGCAGGAAGAGTTTGTGAGAATTCCTAAAGAGAGAATTGGAGTGGTTATAGGGAAGAAGGGTGAGACAAAGAAAAAGATTGAAGAGGCAACAAAAACCAAGATAGAGGTAGACAGCCAAACGGGAGAAGTATTTATCACTTCCACAGAAAAAACTGACGATCCCTTAGCGGTATGGAAGGCTAGGGATATTGTATTGGCTATTGGAAGGGGCTTCTCTCCGGAGAGAGCATTTAGACTGCTTAACGAAGGCGAGGTTCTTGAAATCGTTGACCTAACGGATGTTGTTGTAGGGAATGAGAAGAATGCTCTCCCAAGGGTTAGAGGAAGAATAATCGGTAGAAAGGGTAGAACAAGAGAAATAATTGAAGAAATGAGTGGAACTGACATAAGTGTCTATGGAAAGACCGTTGCTATCATTGGAAATCCAATTCAAGTCCAAATAGCCAAAACGGCTATTGAAAAGCTTGCCAAAGGTTCCCCCCACGGAACCGTTTACAAATATCTTGAAAGAAGGAAAAAGGATTTAGAGCTTGAAGGAGGCATGTATTATGGCGAATTCTGAAGCAAACAAGCTTTTTAAGGAGTTTAAAATCCAGAGTGTCAGTGAGTTCTTTAGAAGAAATGCCGCAATGCTTGGCTATACTGGGAAACTGCGCTCCTTTACAACCCTTATCCACGAAGCGGTAACAAACTCGTTGGATGCTTGTGAAGAAGCTGGTATACTGCCTTACGTTAGAGTCGAGATAGAAGAACTTGGAAATGAACACTATAAAATAATCGTCGAAGACAACGGCCCTGGAATCCCGGAAAAGTTCATAGCGCACGTCTTTGGTAAAATGCTCGCTGGTACCAAGGCCCACAGAAACATTCAAAGCAGGGGTCAGCAAGGTATTGGAATTAGCGGTGCCGTGATGTTTGCTCAAATCACCAGTGGAAAGGCTACTAGGGTTATAACCTCCACTGGTGGAGATGAGATAATAGAAGCTTGGGTTGGTATAGACGTAGAAAAAAACGAAGGAAAGATCTTCAAAAAGATAAAACACCCTAACCCTACAGGATGGAGAGGAACGAGAATAGAGATGGAAGTTAAAGAAGTCCGCTACATCCGTTCGAAGCAGGGGCCTTACTGGTATCTTAAGCTCACCGCGATAGCCAATCCTCATGCTCATATTGAACTTATAGAACCAGATGGAAAGTTGATAGTCTTTCCGAGGAGCAGTGAAGAAGTTCCAGAGCCTCCGGAGGAGATGAAGCCCCATCCAAAGGGAGTAATGACAGATGATGTTTACAGAATGGCTAGAAGAACGACAAGGACAACAGTGAGGACTTTCCTTATAGGGGAGTTTTCGAGAATAAGCGATAAAAAAATAGATGAACTTGTGAAATACATAGCTGCTTTGAGGCTTATAAAGGAAGAAGAGGAGCAGAATGTTAGAGAACAACTCTTAAAAAGACTCGCTGAAGGAGAAGTTGATAGGATAATCGCAAGTTTTGGAAGGAGAGGTAAAAAAGTTCTTAGAGAAGTCAGAAAGATTATGGAAAAGTCTCCGGATAAGCTCACTTGGCACGAAGCTGAAGAGATCGTAGAAGCATTTAAGTACATGACCTTTTTAGCCCCACCAACCCATGGACTAAGACCAATTGGAGAGGAGAATATAGAAAAGGGGCTTTTGGGCATTTTAAAGCCAGAGTTTGTAACCGCTGTAACGAGACCCCCTAAGGTCTATCGCGGAGGAATTCCTTTCCAAGTAGAGGTGGGCTTGGCTTTTGGGGGAGAGTTGAGCAGTGGTTTTGACCTTCTTAGGTACGCTAACAGGGTTCCTCTTCTCTTTGATGCCGGCTCATGTGTTATAACCTCCGCGGCAAGGAATATCGACTGGAAGAGATATAGGGTAGATGATCTAGAAAGAACGCCGCTGGTACTTTTGGTTAATGTGATCAGTGTTCACGTTCCTTATACCTCTACCGGAAAGCAAAGCGTTGCCAGTGAAGAAGAGATCTACGAAGAGATAAGGCTCGCTGTAATGGAAGTTGCCAGAAGACTTGCCAAATATCTCGGAGGAAAACACCGCAGGCTCTACCAGGTGAAGAGAAGGAAGACGTTTGAGAAGTATGTTCCCGAGATAAGTAGAGCTTTGAGCATTCTAACCGGGGAGCCTGAAAATAAGATAAAAACCCTTCTGGTAGAGATCATCGAAAAGAAATTTGAAGCCATAGAAGAAAAGCCACTGGAGGCTGAGGAGAATGCTTAAACGTGAGAAGCCTAAGGAACGCTTCAGCTACGACCCTAAAAAAGTCCTTCAGAAGCTTGAGGAGTTCGGGAAAGAAGTTCTTGAAGAAATAAAAGCCGGGAGAAATCCCTTTATAGACGTTCCTACAAGAGGTCTCAGCAACGTTTACTTTGATGAAAAAGACCGCTTGATTAAGATGGGCAACAAGACTTCGAGGAGGTATCTCTTTCACGTTGCCCATGCAAGGAAATTTATGCAGACTCTCTTGATAGCAGCCTACATAAAGAGACTTGTTGCTGAGGGTAAGCACGCAAGCTTGAGAGAAGCCTATTATGCAAACAAACATACTATCCCTGGTACAAAGGAAAACACCTTTGAAGATCAGAGCGAAAGCGACCCCATTATAGAGGACTTAGAGAGAATGTTCGGTGTTTTGAGGGAGGAAATGCACATAACTGCAGACAGAAGAGGATACGTTTACGGTGATATAATTATCAAGGACGGAGAAGATGAGTTCAATGCTTCAAAGCTCGGTATGGGTGGATGGGCAGTTCCTGGAACTGTAGAGCATATAGAGTTTCCAGAGATTAATGTGGATTACGTTCTCGTCGTAGAGACTGCCGCTATGGCGGATAGGCTTATCGAAGAAAAGTACCCGAAGAAGGAGAAAGCTCTCATAGTTGCCACCCAGGGACAGGCTTCAAGAGGCGTTAGGAGGCTCATCCACAGGCTTCACTATGAGGAAGGATTGCCAATAATCGTTTTTACTGATGGCGACCCCTATGGGTGGTATATTTACTCTACAATCAAGCAGGGATCAATAAACCTCGCTTATCTCAGTGAAAAGCTTGCAACGCCTGAGGCAAAATTCGTTGGTATGACAATGGACGACATCAAGAAATACGGTCTTGAGAACGTTACAGAAAAGCTCAAAGGAATTCCGCCGAACAAAAAAGGTGGTCCTACAGGGGATTACAAGCGTATTATAGAGGAGATGAACTACCCGTGGTTCCAGAACAAGGAGTGGCAGAGACAGCTTAAATTGGCACTCAAGTGGGGAGTTAGGATTGAACAGCAGGCTCTCGCAAACAAGAGTTTGGAGTTCGTTGCGAGAAAGTATCTCCCCGAAAAAATTGCCAACGAGGAACTCCTCCCATGACGACAACTGAAGAGCTTATAGCCCAGATAAATAGGGTCTTGGACGATATAAAGATAAACATGACCAGGTTATTTGAGAATTTCGACCCTCTTTATTTAGCTTTTAATTTAAACCGTAATTTGGCCTTTCTCAAGGATCTGGAAGAAGAGCTTTCTCGTAGAGTTGGCGAGACGCTCTCATATACAATGTCGAGTAAAAGGGAGCGAGATCCTCATATTAGAAGAATTCTGCTGAGAAACCACTACCGCATGTTAACCCTTGAGCGGCTTAGAACGGCAATAACAGCCCATAAAATGGCTCTTGCTACAATAGAATCCAATTATACCTTTTACAAAGGAAAGAAAGTTATTGAAGTTGAAGATATCACCAACAAAGAAGAACTCGAATCAATAAAAATCTCCGAAAAGCCCATTAAACTCGGAAGAATAGAGATATTGCCTCATCTGGCTTACTCGGGTGATGTTCTTAGAATCCTAGGGCAAAAAAGTAATAAAACCAGGGATACTTTCAAGGAGATAAAGTCCAAGCTCAAGGAAAAAGGCCAGGTTCAAAGAAAGGGAATGAGGATAGAGGTGGAGTACTGGCAGGGAGGAAGACTAAAGAAAGAGAGAGTCGAACTCCCGGTAGATGCGGATGTAGATGGAGAACTCAAAAAGCGCTTTGGTCGAAAATTCAGATGGAGGCTCTTGACCTACGTGAAAACTAAGGGGGTTCTGATAAACAGCCACTATACTATAGATAATCTGTCACTAGCCTACGCTTCACTGTATCCCGAGGAGGGGGCTAGAATTCTTGCCTTAGATTTATTCAGGTATTACTACCTAACTTCTGAAAAAGAAAGAGAAACTATTGGCTTATACCCCCAAATAAGGCCTTGTATAGATTGTCATTATTCAGTCTTCGATCTGCCGTTTATGGATGAACCGGGGTTCCGTACTGGGTTTGGCAGCATGCTTATCATTAAAAAATGTGAAATTGAAACCCTCTTAAGTGGAAAGAGAAGCGAGATTTCAAACATCCCCAACTACCTTTTGGGTGGAGTTATTTTGTATGGGGTTAGCCCCTTTGACGAAGAAAAAGTCAGCAGGCTACTTGGGATAGACAAAGAAGAGCTTAGAGAATCTATAGAGAAATTCGTGCTCTCTGGCTTGCACATGGCGCTATTTGAGGACACGAAAAAATTTGAGAAGTTTATGCCGAAGAGTGATAAGGCAAAACAATTTTTGGAACTCCTCCAAGGGTGAGAAGGATGAGGGTTGAGATAAAGGCGAGAAATAATGATGAGCTTTTGAGAAAAATAGAGGAGAAGCTCAACAGGGATGTTACTGAAGTTTACATAAATCTCAGACCGACCAAAATAATCCTTGTGAAAATACTTGAAAAAGCCCCAAATGTGAAGGTCATTGGATGCCCTCCAAGCTTGTACCCGAAGGTTTCCAAAAAAATTATCAAAGCGCTTAATCAAATGGGGATCAAGCTTGTTCCTATGAACCATGCCCGGGGAAGACCTAAAAAGTATGATTCAGCTACATTAAAGCTTATTGAGGAGCTCATTAAAAAAGGAAAAACGCCTAGAGAAATAAGTGAAGAACTCAATATTCCGTTGAGGACTGTCTATTACATAATAAATGGGCGGTAGATATGAAGCAAACACTGCCATTTTTGCTTATGTTGCTGCTCTTTGCTGTTCTCTTCAGGGCTACTGTAGAACACGGACACAGTGCTTTCAACATTGAGGTGATTTATATCCTGTGGGCGGTCTTCTTTTTTGGGCTTCTTGCCTATTCAGTATGGTTTCTTTTTGAAAAGGGCATTCCTTTGCAGTCAGTCAAGAAGAGAAAACGAACAAAAGGAGAGTATCTCAGAGAGCTTATAATTATTTTGGCAATTGTGATAGCTTTGAGGGCTCTTTTCAGCAGGAGAGTTGAGCCCTATAGAGGTGTTCAAGCACCTATAATTAAATATCCAAAGCTCAGCTTTTTTAACGATACTTTCAGAATAACGTATCAACCTCTTCCAGGTTATGCCTATCTTGCTCCAATTTTCGTTTTTGCTCTTATCCTTGTGCTTCTTTTCGCAACGAGAAGAGGGAAATCGGAAAAGCTTGAGATTGCTAAGTTTGACCCTGAGATAACTTTTGACTCAATTGAAGGGACTCCAGAAGAGAGGATAATCAAAATGTACAAAAATGTTGTTGCAGGGTTAATAAGGAAAGGCTATCCGTATCAAAAAAGCTGGACTCACTGGGAGCATGAAGACAGGCTAAAGGACATTTTTGAGGATTTGGAGGATTTAGATAAACTTACCCGGGTGTTTGAGAAAGCAAAGTATGGATACCGGCTCAACAAGGAAGATATTACCGTGGCAAAAGAAAGCTATGAGAAGCTCATGAGATTTTTGAGATAAGTTTAAAAGAGCCAATTAGGTCTTCCTAATGGAGGTGAGGAAATGTTTGAAACTCAAGAAGAAATTCCAGAGATCAGAGAGAGACTTCACAGAGTTGGTATAACAAACTTGAGAACAATAGCGAGAATAAACTGGAAAGGTAAGCTTTACACTTTTATTCCGACGTTTGAGATAACAATAGATGTTCCTGAGGAAAAGAAGGGCATTCACATGAGCAGACTTGTGGAGAGTATTACCGAAACAATGAGTGAGGCCGTTGAGGAGGAGGTAAAAGAAGCACACACCTCTCTTGAAGAACTTGGTCTTGCAGTTATAAAGAGGCTAGAAGGGAAGCATCCTCACAAGAGAGCCGAGGTGTGGATTAAAACACAGCTTATCATGGAAAGGGAAACACCTGCCAGCAAAAAAATTAGCCTTGAGACGTATGATGTTGAGGTTGGGGTAATAAAAGAGCCCGGGCAAATTGAGAAAGTTTTAAGAGTTAAGGTAATTGGAAACACCGCATGTCCCCATGCAATGGCCAACAATCAAGGAAAAACCCACATTCAGAGAGCAGTTGCAACACTCGAAATAAAAACAGATTACAACGAGGAAATAGCTCTGGAGGATATGATAGATGTAGTAGAGAGTTCTTTTAGCTCTCCCACTTACACCCTATTAAAGACCATTGATGAGAACGCAGTTGTTCAAAATATGTATTCAAACCCCAAATTCGTGGAAGATGTTGCTAGGGAGATAATCTTCAAGGCAAAGCAGAAGTTCAGAGGCAGAATCCATGTAAAGGTTGTGAGCCATGAGAGCATACACAAACACGACGTGATAGCTGAAACTTGGTATTGACCTTTCCTCTTTCCCAAATTTAAAAAGAAGAGGGATCAAAGGAGCATTCTAGCATCAACTGCAACTGCACTGTCCTCGTAGGCAAAGATGGGGTTTATGTCAAGCTCCTTAATCTCTGGCAGCTCTAAGGCTAATTCTCCAACTTTGACTATTATATCGGCAAGAGCATCGATGTTCACAGGCTTTTCTCCTCTTGCTCCAGCAAGGATTGGATAAGCCTTTATCTCCTTGATCATCTCAAGGGCTTCGTCTTTGCTTATTGGAGCAACCCTAAAGCTCACATCCTTGAGAATTTCAACGAATATTCCACCGAGACCGAACATTACTGCAGGACCGAATTGCGGATCCCTTATCATACCAACGATGACTTCCTTGCCAAGGGGGAGCATCTTATACACTATGACTCCCCAAAGATCTGCATCAGGCTTGTAGTTTTTGGCGTTCTTCATAATAGTTCTGAAGGCTTCCCTAGCTTCTTCGTCGTTTTTTATGTTGATCTTGACACCACCGGCGTCGCTCTTGTGGATAATTTGTGGAGAAACTATTTTCATAACGACTGGGTACCCTATTTCCCTTGCGAATTGAACGGCCTCTTCCTCATTTCTTGCGACCTTAAAATCTGGAACTGGAATGCCGTAAAGCTTGAGAATTTCCTTTGCCTCTGGCTCAACAAGTGGCCTGTTCTCAGCTTTTGCCTTTTCGATTATTTCCCTAGCTTTTGCAACTCTATCCATCTCTACCACCTCGATTATAGTGATGACAGTTTCAGTTATGTTGACAATGTTAAAAGTCTTTCCATTTCGAATGTGATTGAAGCTGTCGATTTCTATAAATAGAATGGGGGTGATATTCTTTACGGGTGATTGAAATGAAACAAAAAATTGTTGGAGGAGTTTTAGTGATTTTTGTTCTTTTGGCTATGATCGTGTTCCATCAAACGAAAGCTGAAGAAAGTCACACTGCACTTGCACTTTATGACTCTGCAAGAATTGGAGTGGTGGAAAAAACCCTTCAGGTTGAGTTGAAGAAAGGCATAAATGAAGTTCCACTGGAAATGCTTGAAGGACTCCAAATTGATGAGATCACATTAAAGCCTCTTGATGAGAAAGTGAAAGTGCTCGGTGTCATAAGTAAAGAGCTGAAAGGAAAAAACCTGATCGAGGCCAATATTGGGAAAGAAGTGACAATAAAACTCAAAAGTGGAGGAACAATAAACGGAAAATTCCTTGGATATAAAGATGGAAAGATCGCAGTTCAAGGGGATGGGTACTACTTGATAAACCCAGATGAGATTGCATACGTGAAAATGACCTCGATTGGGGAAGAGAGCAAAGCGAACATTTATGCCATAATAAACGCTGAGGAGGATGGAAAATACTTCTTTAAGCTAATCTACAGAGTGAAGGGAATAGGTTGGAGCTCAAGGTACAAGCTCTACCTCCGAGATAAAGCAGAGTTTTATGGCTATATTGTAATTGACAATCCCACAAATAAGAGCTTTGAAAACACGGAAGTTCTCTTAGTCTCAGGCGATGTGCAATTTTATCAGCCTCCTCAGGTGATTATGGATAGATATTATGCAGTACAAGAGGCGGCAATAGGAAAGGAGGTTCCCGAGCAACCCGTTCAACAGACAAAAATAGAAGCTTTTTATCTCTACAAACTTGGTACAGTGGATATAGGCACCTTTGAGAAGAAACTTATTCCATACATCTACCAAGAAAGCCAATTTACGCGAGAATACCTCTATGAAAGCTATCCCTATGGTGGAAGTCAAGAGGTTTATGAGATAATCTCCCTGAAGACAAGTGAAGTTCTTCCCAGAGGAGTCGTGGAAATCTACAAAGAGATGGAAGACAAGAACGTCTTAATTGGAGAACAAATGATAGACCACACAGCAAAAGGTGACATTTTGAGGCTTAAACTCGGCAGAGACATTGATTTGAAAGGAAAGACGGAGGTTCTAGAAGAGAGACATGGGGACCGCTATGGGTATTACAAGATCAAAGTTACAATAGAGAACTTTGGCGATGAAAGTAAAGAAGTTGTCGTAAGGCATTACAAATGGAGAGGTAAAATACTGGAAAGCTCTGTGAGTCCCGTAAGTGAAACGGCCAACTATGTAGAGTTCAAGATAACGGTTAATCCAGGAGAAAAGGAAGAAATAATCTTCGACTATGAGGTGAGCTATTAAAGCTTTCTCAAAAGGATTTCGTAGCTCTTATTTTCCTTTACTATTTCCAGCACAAGGCTCTTCTCGTAGTCCAAGAATCTTGTGCCCTTTAGAGTGTATCCCTCTTCCTTTAGGTGGTTCATTATACTTAACCCGAGGTCTCCGAAAAGTTCTGCTGCCATCGTGGCAAAGCTCGGTTCTTTTATACCCAGCTCAACATGATATTTTTTAGCCAGCTCAAAAACATCCATGCTATCACCCGTAAGGTAATTGGTATTCAGAACTTTAAGCTCTTTCGATTACTAGAAAAGTTGTTAAGTGGCGGGCCGGACGGGATTTGAACCCGCGACCACCGGGTTAAAAGCCCGGTGCTCTAACCAGGCTGAGCTACCGGCCCTCGATAAGTTAGGGATTGCAATGCTCTTATAAATTTTTTGGTCAATGTTTCTCTTGAACCACAGGGATTATAAACCCTATTCCTTTCTTTTTTCCAAGAGGTGAGATAATGAGAAAGGGACCAGTATTTTTAGGGAAAGCCCACATTCACTGGTGCGAGGAGTGTAATGTCCCGTTGATAAGTGAGAGGTGCGATATTCACGGCAAAGGCTTTAGGGTAGATCTAACTCCTCCTGCAGACGTGAGATTTGCCTTTGAAAAGGATCTAGAGTTTATTAAGAGAGAGTTTAAATCCCACTACGGTGTTGATGTTGGTGAGATAATTGACGGGAAGATAGTCCTTTTGAACAAAACCCCTGGAGAAGATGATGTGTATGAGATAATCGTAGACGGCTATATTTTTGGATGGCTTCGCTTTGATCCGCTTGAACTTAAGTGGAAACCAGGGCTGAAGATTGAGGGCGCTATGGCTCTGTGGAAGCGCTTTGGAAAGAGCATGAAGAAATGGGTTATAGTGGATAAAGGTGCAAAAGAGCCGATAAAAAACGGTGCAAACGTTCTACCCGTGGGAGTTATTGAGGCAGAAAAAAGCATTAGAATTGGAGATGACGTAATCGTGGTCTGTGAGGATGAGGTCATTGCTACAGGCATAGCTAAAAAGAACTATGACCAGCTAATTGATAAAAAAGAGCGTGGTACAGGGATAAAGACAAGGCATCAGAAAAAGGTTCAATATCGAGAAGGTAAGAAAGCAACTATGGAAGAAGTAATAAAGGCCAACAAATCAGCACTAGAGGAGAGAGTTAAAGAGGCCAGAGCGTTTATGAGAAAAACTGCCCAAAATACAAATAAACCAATTGCCATTGCCTTCAGTGGTGGAAAAGATAGCTTGGCCGTTTTGGGGTTGGCTCTTGAGGAGTTCGAGGACTTTACGGTCTTCTTTAACAACACCGGAATAGAATTTCCAGAAACTCTTGAGTATGTAAGAGAAATTAAGCGGGAGCTTGAAAAGAGAAACATAAGATTTATCGTGGCTGATGCTGGTGATGCATTCTGGAATTCCCTTAGTGTTTTTTCACCTCCGGGAAGAGACTACAGGTGGTGCTGCAAAGTTACAAAGCTAGGCCCAATAACATTAACGATAAAGAAGCACTATCCCAATGGCGTCTTGATGTTTGTAGGTCAGAGAAAGTATGAAAGCATGCAGAGATACAAACAGCCCAGAGTGTGGAAAAATCCATGGGTGCCTAATGAGATTGGAGCCTCCCCAATATTTCACTGGAACGCTCTTGAGGTTTGGCTTTACATATTTTCCCGTAAGCTAAAATACAATCCCCTATATGAGAATCGCCTAGATAGAATCGGGTGTTTTATGTGTCCGAGTTCTTCTTTAGCTGAAATTCAAACACTAAAGGAGGAAAAGCCACAGTTGTGGGAAAAATGGGAGAATGAACTTAGGAAGTGGAAAGAACGTTTTGGAATGCCAGAAGAATGGATAACCTACGGCTTCTGGAGGTGGAGACAATTAACTAAAGGGCAAAAGGCCATCGCAAAAGAACTTGGAGTAAAGATTCCAGAAAAAAGGACATGGGAACCTATAAGATACTCGCTTGAAGAGAGAGACGGAGAATTCGTTCTCAGAATAAACACGAGAGTAATCCTGAAAAGAATCAGAGAGGTAGCCCCAATATTGGGTGAAGTAACTGAAGATAGAAACTCCATAAGGATAGGGACTATAGTGTTTACAGAGGAAGGGGTTAGGGCAAAGAGCAGAGAAGATGCTATAAGGGCGTACTACCTAATAAAGAGGGCATATGAGTGTGTTGGATGTGGGGTTTGTGTTGGGAAATGTCCAGAAAATGCTTTAAGAATAAACCCCTATACAAGAAAGATAGAGGTCGACTCAGCAAGGTGTATTCACTGTGAGGAGTGTATGGAGATATGTCCCCTGTTAAAAATAAAAAATCCTCAAGAAGGAAGTCAACTTTAATAGCCCTATTATTTTTCCTGCTCTTGTCGTCAAAATCTGTGGTTTCCCAGGATTATGAATATAACTTGGATAGCTACTCCCTTTATTTTGATATTCTGGAGGATTATAAGGTAAAAGAAACTATCGAGCTTGTTCTATTTCCGAATGTTCCCCTTTCTCATTACACTTTCTATTCCGAGTACCCAATTGAAAATCCTGAGGCAATAATTGAGATCAATGGTAAAACTCAGATAGCCAACATAAGTGTCTCCAAAATTGTAGGTGACATAAATGCCGTTTATATTGAATTCCCCCAGGTTTCGCCCGGAAGCAGATTAAAAATAAGAATAAGCTTTTACTCAGAAGGAATGCTCCAGGAGGTTAGTGGGAAAAAGCAGTTTTCATACTACGTAAAATTTAACCAGCCAGTGGGATATTTTTATGCAAGGCTCTACGTCCCCAAGGGGTATGCAATTCTATCTCCCATAGTTCCTTCCCCAGATAAAGTTGAAAGCACGGGAAATGCGCTGATTTTGGAATGGAAAAAAACAGACGTTAGGCCAGAAGAAGAGTTTTATTTTATAGTGGGATTTTCGGGAGAGGTGACAAATCAGTTCCCCTTGGCAATGTTTCTGGCAACAATTTTCATAGCCTTTTTAGGTGGATTTTTCGCTGGAACTCTCTATAGAAGAAAAGAAAAAACTCTAATTGACCTGCGATCAGATGAAGAAAAGGTTCTTGAACTGCTTAAAGAAGGCCCTCTTTACCAAAGCGATCTTGTAAAGCGGCTTGGCTTCTCAAAGGCAAAGGTCAGTCTCCTGTTAAGGGATATGGAGAAAAAAGGCTTAATAGAAAGGGTTAAAGATGGAAGAACGTATCTCGTCAGATTAAAAGAAAGCTGAGCTAATCTTTATAAAGAGAATCACCCAAAGCTGGAAGGTGAGTAAAAATGGAAGAATACTTTGTATGTCCCGAATGTGGAAGTGAGGAAGTTGAGATTATATCGGAGAGAGGAAGAGAAGTGAAATTGAAGTGCAATGAGTGCGGTCATGTATGGCAGCTCACATTGAGCAAGGTCATTAAGGTTCCGATAATAGTCAGCAAACATGAAAGGAGCTTCAAAAGATTTGCGGAGCTTCCTGAGGATGAGGAGATAAAAATAGGAGATATAGTGGAAATCGAGGACGATGAAGTTAGAATTACTGGAATTGAACTGGAGGAGAACAAACGAGTTGAAAAAGCCTTAATAAAGGAAGTTAAGACGCTCTGGGGAGAAAGCCTAACCTATCCAAAGATAATCGGGGTTTCCATTTATCTCTCCAAAGGGATCACGCAGTCATTTAAGGTCAAAGTTGATAGGGAAGAGGAGTTTGCAGTTGGAGAGGTTCTCGAAGTCGGAGGCTACACCTTCAAGATAGACAAGATAAAAACGGAAAACAAAATGCTAAGGCATGGAAAGGCTAAAGCAGATAAAATTGTTAGAATTATGGGGAGGCCGATAAGGGCAAGGGCAAGCAGGAGCCTTGAGATTTATAGGGGGTATAAAGAGGAATAACTTCCACAAACTTAAAATCCTCCTTTTGCAATTTTTATATGTGAAGGACATGGAAGAGGATGAGCTGTATAGAAAATGGATGAGGCTTGTTGAGAAGCTTGAAAGAGAAGGAATAATCAAGAGTGAAAAAGTAAAGAGGGCGTTTCTTCGAGTGCCCAGATATAAGTTCGTTCCTGAGAGATATAAAGCGTATGCTCACGTTGATGAGCCCCTCCCAATTCCTGCAGGTCAAACAATAAGTGCCCCTCACATGGTCGCTATAATGCTTGAACTTGCTGAGTTGGAGGAGGGTATGAACGTTCTTGAAGTGGGAACTGGAAGTGGATGGAACGCCGCTTTGATTTATGAGCTCGTTAAACGAGACGTCTATACAATAGAGAGAATTCCAGAGCTTGCAGAATTTGCCAGAAGAAATCTTGAAAGGGCGGGATACAATAGAGTCCACGTAATCGTTGGCGATGGAACTAAAGGGTTTCCACCAAAAGCACCCTATGACAGAATAATCGTTACAGCGGGAGCACCTAAAGTTCCTGAACCTTTAATAGAACAGCTCAAAGTGGGAGGCAAAATTTTAATCCCTGTGGGAAGCTATCATCTGTGGCAAGAGCTTCTTGAGGTTATAAAGATAAGTGAAGACAACAAGGTCAAGATAAAAAACCATGGTGGCGTGGCATTCGTGCCTCTAATAGGGGAATACGGATGGAGGGGATAAAATGTACCTCATAGCGTTTGATCTGGAAGGAACCTTGGTAAAATCCAAATCAAGCTGGGTTGAGCTTCATAAAAAGTTTGGTACGTGGGATAAAGGGAAAGAGTACGCTGAGAGATTCTTTGCTGGGGAGTTTGATTATGCAACGTGGGCAAAGCTGGATGCTTCTCTCTGGAAAGGAAGGACGAGAGATGAAGTTATGGAATGGGCAAATTCAGTGGAGTATTTTGAAGGTGTTGGGGAGCTTTTTCAATTCTTAAGAGAAAGGGGCTTTAAAATCGCCATTATCAGTGGGGGCCTTAAATGCCTTGCCGAAAGAGTAGGGAGAGAGCTTAAAGCTGATTTTGTGTATGCAAATGAGCTTGTATTTGATGAGAAGGGCAGGATAACAGGAGAGGTTCTTCCTTGGGTAGACTTCAGAAACAAGGGAGATATTTTGCTTGAGCTTAAAGAAAAACTCAAGCCAAAGCTAACCATAGCCGTAGGAGACGGCCATAACGACATAGCCATGTTCAAAGTTGCGGATGTAAGCATAGCTATTAACCCCCACGAGGGAGTTGAGGGAGATTACATCGTGAGAAGCTTATATGAAGTAAAGGATATCATTGAAAAAATTCTGAAAGAAATGGATTAGGTCAGAGAAGGGCGTGCTCATCACACTCAGCAAAGCAAAAGCTCATCATCCCTGTTGCCTGCTTTCAACTTCATCTTCCCTTGCCTCATTTATGTCAATGTGTTGTTGTTTTTAAAGTTTAAAGCCCGCTGCTTTTTAGCACGAACAACCAGAATAAGTCGCCGTAAAATACCGATATCAAAAAGCCCAAAAATAAGGCCGGTGCAAAGGGCATTGCATTCCTCACAACAAATTCATCCTCCAGCTTCCCTTCGTTCACGAGTGTTTTAAGAGTTTCTATGTCCTCTCTTCTGAGGCCTTCAGCCGTTGGTGAGGCGATTAGTCTGTCGTATTCAACCCTAAGCGCATTTAAGTTAAAACTCTTGAAAGATCGAATAAGTTTGTCAAACGAGCTTTCTCTGTCCCTGTAAATTTTACCGTCTTTTTCGTATATCCACTCCCCTAGGATGTCCCATTCCTTAAGCTCATTAACAGAGACTTTTTTTGTCAATACTTCCTCTCTTAAAACCTTTATGAGGGAAAAGAACACCTTAAAGGTATAGAATGTTGCGGCAAGTTTCAAGTAGCTGTAAACAATATCCGGCGTTTTAAATGCACCATATGCAAAAATCATTAATCCAACGACATCTCCAGCCTTTTGCAGTCTTGCTAGAATAACTATTATAGCCCCCCATACCAACACCCCAAATTGAGGGGGAATAGCTTTTCCAGCTATTCTGAGAACCACAAACGCAGCCGATATCCAGAGGGCAAGTTCAAAGGGTTTGGGCCATTTATCAATGAAAATCTCCTTTAATCGAGCAGTTTTTTTCTTTATTACCAGCACTGCAAGGGAGTAGCAGAAAATAAAGGGAAACACTGCAAGTATGCTGTTAAATAAGAGCGTTATGCTGTGTAGAGGGTATCTCACCGCATAGGGGGGAACTATCTTTGCGTAGCTTGATGCGTACGGAAAGAGAGCTGAGTAGCCCATTAAGATAACAACATCTCCACTCGCCCAGCCTCCCATGAGATAGAGCAGGTAACCTAATAAAAACCCAGCGGCTACCCCTATTAACCCCGAAAATGCATAAAAAATGTCGTGCTTTATGGCAATCCCATAATAAAGATAGTACAAAATCCCAACCCCGGCAATTGGAAACACATGCTTATCGTCTATAAATCCAGTTTTAATATCGGTGTAAGAAGTTAGAATACCCATTATAACCCCGAGACCAATTAAAAAGAGCTCCATTGAACCACCTCACAGAGTCTCAAGAATCTTGTCCTTTAAGGTGTCGATGTATTCGGTTACTGATGAGTTTAATGCCTGAACACTAGTGAAAATAACTCTTATGGTTACCATAACCAGTATCAGAACAGCGGCCAGTATAAACAAGTACTCAAGTGCACTTTGAGCTCTTCGCATTTTGTTGCACCAGATATATTTAATCCTCAAATGATTTAAATCTTTTCATTTTGTGCAATCTTTTTAAAGCATTTACTCCACTAACTAAGGGAGCAATGAAAGTGCACAAACTATACGTTAGGGATGAATATCTTGAGATGATAAAAAGCGGGGAAAAGAGGATAGAGGTTAGAGTAGCCTACCCACAGCTGAAGGGCATCAAGCCTAAGGATAAGATACTCTTCAACAACGAAGTTCCTGCAGAGGTTATCTCGGTCAAAAAATATGAGACTTTTAGACAAGCTTTGAGAGAAGAGCCCATAGAAAAGATTTTTCCAGATAAACCAAGCTTTGAACAAGCCGTGAAGAGGTTCCACAACATGTATCCAAAATGGAAGGAGAACCGCTATGGAGTAATTGCCATAAAATTCCGCCTCCTAAAACCAAGGAGGGAATAAAATGCGAAATCTAAAGTTCGATGGAAAATATAAGGATTTGCTCCTTAGTGGGAAGAAAAGTGCCACAATAAGGGTGGGCAAAGTTAACTTAAAACCAGGGGACGAAGTTCTTGTACATTCTGGGGGATACGTTCTTGGAAAGGCTAGAATAAAGAGAGTTGAAAAAAAGAGGGTTTCTGAGCTTACTGATGAAGATGCCATTATGGATGGGTTTAAGAATAAAGAGGAGCTTTTGGATGCTCTTAAAGAACACTACAAGAACATAAAACCTGATACGGAGGTAACTGTAATTGAATTCGAATTCACTAAGCTGCTGGATAAGCCCATATTATCAGCTGATTTCCCCTATGAGGGCAACAATCCAATTGAAATAGCAGAGCTCGCATTGAAGCACCTAAAAGATCTGAGTTTTGAGGAGGTTGCACTGTTAAAGCTTTTCTTGCAGTCAGGCAGCCTTAGAAAAGCAGCTTACAAGCTTGGAGGACTCGACAAGAGATATAAAATCAGGGAAGTCTTAAGGAAAGCTTATGAAAAACTTAAGAAGATGGGTATTATGGAGCCGAAATTATGAATTAATTTGGCTTTGGGGCTGAGGAGTTTTCTTTCTTGCCGAGTATTTTACCGGATACATCTTAAACTTCTCGCTTCCAATTAGATGGTGCAACTCTCGCTTGAACTCTTCCAGCTCTCTGCTGTCTTCAAAGCTTAAGACTGCTATGAAATCGTACTCTCCGTACAGCCAGTGACCCTTTATCGGAAGTTTCTCCAGTACCTCGTCTCTAACTCCCCATATCAGCAATACAACTTCGAACGCAATCACCCCCTGTGTGGGTTAATATTGACTTGTCCTATAAATACATTTTCCAAAATTTTACGTTTAAATGGCAAAATTAGGCAACAATGATCCTTCTTAGTTGTCTTTTCTCCAACTATATTTCACGCTTGTTAGATATTTAATCTCGTCACAATAAAGGATTTTTAAGACAAAGAGGTCATTTTGTATTGGTGATAAGTAATGATAAAGGCAGTGTTTTTTGATTTCGTTGGCACGCTGCTCAGCAAGGAGTATGAAGATATTACCCACCAGAACATAATAAAAGAAGTTTTGAGGGATGTTAAAGCAGAAAACGTTGATCCAGCAAAGGTATGGAAAGAATACGAAGCTCTTACAAGTGAAAAATTTAAAGAATTTGCGGGAAAGCCCTATAAACCAATTAGATTGCTTGAAGAAGAAATTATGCAGGAGCTTGCTAAGAAATACAATTTTGAGCTTTCTCCCAAGTTCTGGGAAATTCACCTTAAAATGCATCAAAAGTACGGAAAACTCTACAATGAAGCCCTCGAAACCCTAAAAGCTCTAAGAACCAATGGATATCATGTAGGACTCATCACAGATTCCGACAATGACTATCTCAAGGCCCAACTTGAAGCCTTAGGTATTTTAGACCTCTTTGACAGCATAACAACGAGTGAGGAAGCAGGTTTCTACAAACCCCACCCACGAATATTTGAATTGGCTTTGGAAAAAGCAGATGTTAAAGGTGAAGAAGCAATATATGTTGGGGATAACCCTCTCAAAGACTGTGTCGGTGCTAGGCAGGTTGACATGGTTAGTGTCCTGCTGGATAAGAAGGGAGATAAAAAAGAGCTATGGAGAGAATGTGAATTCGTCATAAATGATCTAAGGGAGGTAATGGTAATAATTGAAGAGCTAAACGGTCAGTAACGGCAGGGCTCTTCACGACTCCGCCAGCGAAATTTTCATCATCCCGGTTTAGCTTAGTCTTTTTTTTGCCTCCCATAATCTTTGAAGTGCCGTTATCCACGCCAAAATTGCAACCACATAAACACCCACATCAACCCTGTTGAAAAGGGATGTTATAATTATTATGAGAAGCCTTTCTGCTCTTTCAGCTATCCCAATTGCAAGGGTACCACTTCCAGCAAGTTCCGCCCTGCATCGTTCGTAACTAACCAAATAGGAACCTATAAGCGCGATCACTGCAATTTCCCACTTTACTAATCCCCCGTATGCTATTCCAAACAACACTGCCCCATCACTTATTCTATCGAAGGTTGAGTCCAAAAATGCTCCAAACCGCGAAGTTTTTTCTGTAAGCCGGGCTAAAGTTCCATCGAGGGCATCTACAAGTGATCCAAAGAGCAATATTAATGCGGCAATTCTCTGAGAGCCTTGAGCAAAGAAATATGCTCCCAAAAGAGATATCAACAGCCCGATAAATGTAAGCTGATTTGGAGTAATTCCTATCTTAGCTAAAGGCTTTACGAGGGTCTCTAAATACCCTTTAACGTTTGAGCGATATCTATTCAGCATCTCTTCGCTCCTCCAGAGATATTACCTTTTTCCCTTTTTCTTGGGGGATTATCTTAACCTTTGCATTTTTGAATTCTTTTTTAAGTCCTTTTCCTTCAAGAAGCCTGTCAAGAAATACTGCCAGTGCTGCAACTTCGCTGTGTGGCTGATTTCCAACAGCCACGTTGTAGTGGGCAATTTCATACACTTCCCTTGGAACTTTCTCCGCCCCAACAACAACCAAAATGTCCTCCTTCTTTAATACTTCCCTTATTTTTGGGATAGCCTCGTCGATGTGTATTCCGTACATAGTTAAATGAACTATCTTTCCTTTCCACTCTCTCAAAATCTGCCTCCAGTGTTGGTTAAATTCAATTTCAAATGGCCCTCCCCAACGTTTTACAACGTCTGTAACGCTCTCATATACATGCTCGTCCTTTTCAGCTGCTATTATGATTTTATCTGCTCCAAAAGCCCTTGCAGTCAGGGCTACATGGGTTGTTATTCTTTTGTCTCTTTCTGGCCTGTGTCCCAATCTAAGTACCACTATCATTTGTACACCTCCATCAGAATATCCCAGTACTCTCTAAAGTTCTCTGGCCATGGTTTGTCTTTATAAAATTTGTAGAGTGCATCAACGTTTTTTGCAAGATTCTTTGGATCCGCTTTCTGAAAGACAAGATTTAACTCTCTTTCAGGAGCTGAGGCAAATAAGAAAAGGGTGAATATACGCTCATTTTGATTCATGTTGATCAGCACTACGGATAATTTTGGCCTTACCGTAGGGTTAAGCCTTTCTGACACGACTTTCTTTAGAGAATCTTCTATATTGGCTAAATACTCAGGGCTTACATCCACGTGCTCGTGCCTTTTTTCCTCCTCTGGAGCTTGGGCAACAAGATTGTATATACCATCTGTTACCATCTGATAGATTTTGGGAAAGTATGGGGTTGCTATGTATTCTTCTCTCGAACCAAAGAAGTCTCTTTTGAAGTCCACAACATACCATTTCCCGGCTGAATAAAACTCGGAAATTGCATTCTTCGTACAGTCTTCTCCGTTATAAAGTGTTACAACTCTAGCCGGAATATTCAGGGATCTTAAGATCCCTGTGAAAAGAAGTGTGCCCTCTTCATAGCTTATCTTATTCTGGGGAAGTATGTTAGATGGATTTGTGGTTGTTGTGACGTCTCCAAAGGTGTATCTGCTTTTGATCATATTATAAACTGCTTCTGCGGCTTCAATCTCCGAAGTGGCGTTTTTCACCAATGAGAGTGATTCATTCTTTAATAGTTCCCGGTCTATCCTTGATGTAGAATTAAATTTATCTTTCCAAAATCCGTCAACAAGGTACACTAGTTGTATCCAGTAGTATTCCTCGCTATACGCGAGTCTTAAAGTCTCATCATTATAATTCCATGGTCTCCAAAGGATTTTAATAAATCTGTTTTTGAGCTCTCTTTTTTCCTCTCCGTTTTCAGTGTAGAGTACGGAGATCGTTATATAACCCTCCTCTGGCATGTAAGGGGCTTTGAGTACATAAGTCAATCTATGTTCTTCTCCAGGAAGAATATTGGCTGGAACATCTGGCTCTCTGACAATTTCCATGCCCTCCAATAGAGTTAATGAGATCTCTTTAAGTGTTATGGGGGCATTACCCGTGTTTTTCACTGCTATCTCAACCGTAAATTCACTACCTCCTTCAGCTTTCTCAGGAGAGGCAACACTTACACTCAATACTCCAAATAAGGGGATTTCACTTTCTCTTTCTACGACATTTATTATTAATTCCTTGTAGAATCCACCCCACGTTCTCTGAAGTTCGTCCACGACCTCCACAGATGCTTTGAGCATATATCTGCCGGGGTTTGATGGAGCTTGGATTATCCATATAAGCTCTACACTCTCACCGACTTTTAGAGGTGCCTGCAGAGAAGGAGCCTGAAGTATTTTAAAGTCTGGGTTGTTAAGATACAAGTTAACTCCAGTTATCGCGACTTTTCCAGTATTATTGACCTTAACTATTACATGGAAAATATCCCCTTCCTTAACGGCGCTCTTGTCTGTATTAATCTCAACTTTTGCTGGCTCCTTAACTAGGCACCCAGAAGAGAAAATCAGAAAAATGAGCACAATTGGGATAAATTTTAAATACCTCATGCTTTTCCCCAAAGTTCTTTTAAAGATAAAGCCTTAATAATTTTTAGGTGATGTCAGTGATAACTCTAACTACAGATTTTGGCATCAAAGGACCCTATGTGGGAGAAATGAAAGGTGCTATTTTGAGGATAAATCCAGAAGCAAAAATAGTGGACATTACTCACTCGGTAACACGGCACAGCATTGTTGAAGGTTCTTTTGTTATGGAGCAAGTTGTAAAATATTTTCCTCCAAATACTATCCACGTAGGGGTTATTGATCCCGGAGTAGGCACTGAACGGAGAGCGATCATAATAGAAGGCACTCAATTTTTAGTGCTCCCTGACAACGGTTTAGCAACGCTTCCCCTCAAGTGGATACAACCAAAAGCCGCATATGAAATAGACCTCAGAAAAATGGAAACAATCATCGGGAGGAGGATAAGCTCGACTTTTCACGGAAGGGATGTATTTGGTCCTGCAGGAGCACTGCTCAGTCTTGGGTATGAACCTTCGAGGCTTGGAGAAGAAATTGATTTGGAAAGCATAATCAAGCTTGATCTAGAGCCTAAAAAACAAGAAAATTCTTGGCTTTTGAAGGTTATCTATATCGATGACTTTGGAAACGTCATTTTAAATCTCGAAAACTATGAACCGCCGAAATATGTTGAGATTTTGGGGAGAAAAATCCCATACGTAGATACCTACGGCAAGGTAAAACCGGGAGAGCCCCTCTCTCTTCCAGGGAGTCATGATTATCTTGAAATAGCTGTTAATCAAGGTTCGGCTGCTGAGTTGCTGGGGTTAAAAGTGGGGGATGAAGTGGAGGTAAAACTGATCTATGAGGAGGGATAAATGATGAGGGGTCTCTTTGTTGGTAGGTTTCAGCCCGTCCACAATGGTCATTTAAAAGCCCTTGAATATGTGTTTGAACAAGTGGATGAAGTTATAATTGGTATCGGAAGTGCTCAGGTAAGTCATACTTTGAAAAATCCATTTACAACAAGCGAAAGAATGGAGATGCTTATAAGGGCTTTAGATGAAAAGGGAATTCCGAGGGGAAAATACTTCCTCGTTGCCTTACCGGACATAAACTTCAACTCAATCTGGGCTCCCTATGTAGAAGCAATGGTGCCAAAGTTTGATGTTGTCTTCACTGGAAATTCGCTTGTAGCACAGCTTTTTAAGGAAAGAGGGTATAAGGTCGTCGTTCAGCCAATGTTCAGAAAGGACATTCTTTCTGCCACGGAGATAAGGAGGAGAATGATAGAGGGTGAACCCTGGGAAGACCTGGTGCCAAAGAGTGTGGCAGAATACATTAAAGAAATTAAAGGGGTTGAGAGAATAAGAATGCTGGCAACGGATCTGGAAAAGAATGAGAAAGAACTTCAAGCTCCAATAAGAATTCCAGAGTTTTGAAGGATGAGGAGAAAGTGACCTCTAAAGATGGCTTACTCCCTCTTCGTTCTTCTCACTGAGACCTATCTCAGGATTGGCAACTAGAAAGTTGTCAGCCTCTACATGACTACCTACGAAAGTTAGACAGAACCCCTGTGTAGAGTTTTATTGCGTAACATCTACTTGGATCGTTGCGCTTGGGCTCTTAATAACACCACTTATCCTTGGTTGTCTCCTTGTTGGGCATTATGCCTCCCCAAGAGAGCATCAAAGAGTCATCTTCTTTTTGGTTTCCTTTTACTTCCAGTCGGCCTCCGCAAGACTCTCTTTTCGAGCTCATTTTGGTCATAGCTACTTGGCTTTCGCAATTTACCAATTTATGCTCAAGCCTCGGGCATGCTGAGGATCCTATTAGATGATTATCTTAACCGTTAAATATTTATAATACCGCACTTAAGGTTTTCTGGCATGAGTAGCTCACTGAAACAACTTGTCCGGCTGTTGGGATATTTGAGAGGGCACGAATCATACTTTGTTATTGGCTTAACCCTAGTTCTCCTTATGTCCTACACTAATGGTGTAATCCCCGTTCTCATAAGGGAGGCCATAGACAGAGGTGTAACCACTGGAGAATACCGTCTCGCCGTTCGCTACGCTCTTCTTGTCCTTTTGGTAGCTATCCTCAATGGGACTTTCAGCTTCAGCGGGCGTTACCTCCTAGTTAAGGCAGCTCAGCATGCCGTCTATCATCTCCGTATGGAGGCCTTCAAGGCCATCCAGAGGCATAGGATGGAGTTTTTCGATAAAACTTATTCTGGTCAGCTCATAAGCAGGATAACCAACGACACGGAGAGGATAACTCGCTTTTTATCGTTCCGCATTAGGATGTTCGTCTACTCGGTCTTTCTCATCATCATCTCGCTCTACTACATGGCGCGTATGAACGAGGCCTTAACTGGGGTTGCCCTTGCTACCATAGCTCTCGTTGTAGCCCTCAACACAACCTACGCGAAGAAAGTGAGACCCATTTACGATAATGTAAGGCACCAGACAGGGGTGATAGCATCGGCATCAACGGCCAGCATAGCCGGGGTTAAGACTATAAAAGCCCTTTCGGTAGAGGAAAAAGTCCAAGAAAAGTTCCAAAGAGAAAACGAGGAACTTTACAAGCTCAATGTGGAGGCCACTAAGATCACAGCTCTCTATGGCAATGCACCTTTCCTAATAATGGGAATAGCAATGAGCGCCATGCTTTACTACGGTGGAAAGGCCATAATAGCTCAAAACCTGACCGTTGGCGAGCTGACGGCCTTTCTCACATACATGCTCACAATGACATGGCCTTTAAGAGCTTTAGGTTTCACTATAGGCGACATCCAGAGGAGCTTAGCTGCTGCATCAAGGCTCTTTGAGGTGATTGATTCAGCTCCGACTGAGGTTGACCCTCCGGATGCGGTTGAGCTCACCAACCCGCGCGGTGAGATTGAGTTTAAGGACGTTTACCTCACCTACCACACCGGAAAGACTGTCCTGAAGGGGCTGAACCTGAGAATAAACCCTAGAGAAAAGGTTCTCATAACAGGCCCTCCAGGTTCGGGTAAGAGCAGCTTGCTGAAGCTCATAGCACGCTTCTACGAGCCCGATAAAGGAGAGGTGCTCATAGATGGTGTGGACGTGAGGAAGATAAAGACCTCCAGCCTGAGGAAGATAGTCGCCTATGTTCCACAAGAGCCCTTCATCTTCAACAGAAGCCTGAGGGAGAACATAGCCCTCGCGAATCCCAATGCGAGCATGGAAGAAATCATCAGGGCAGCTAAAATAGCCAAAATCCATGACTTCATAGCCTCTCTCCCCAATGGTTACGAAACCGTTGTCGGAGAGAAGGGCGTAACGCTCTCTGGTGGTCAAAGGCAGCGAATAGCTTTGGCAAGAGCACTTCTCCTTGAGCCGAAAATAGTGCTCCTAGATGATCCCGTTTCAAACCTTGATGCTGAAACGGAGGAGAAGCTCGTTGAGGATCTAAGGGATATCCTCAAGGATAAGACCGCTATAATCGTTTCCCAGAGGCTCTCGATGGCAAAGCTAACAGACAGGGTTATCGTGATGGTGGATGGAAAGGTTGTTGAAGACGGAAGTCCAGAAGAGCTTGCAAGAAAAGGAGGGATCTTCAGCGAGATGCTCGGCAGAGGTGGTTGGAATGGAAAGTAAATCGTCTCTCTCGCTCCTCAGAAGGTTCATAGGTGAGGCTCTCTCCCACAAAAAAACTCTGATAATAGTCATTCTCAGCATAATAGGTTCAGCTCTGGCGACGCTAGCTCCACCCTACATCTTAGGCGTAGCAATTGACCGCTATATCCTTGCCGGCAACTATACTCGCTTCTGGGTTGTTGTTCTCCTTTACCTTAGCTCTCTTGTGGCACAGTGGTTTTTTGCAACGCTTCAGACCTTTTACATCGAGGTCTTCGGCCAGAAAGTGCTTCGTGACCTCAGAGCAAGGCTCCACGAGAAGGTTCTCCGCTCAAGTTTGGATTTCTTCAAGGACAAATCAACCGGCGACCTCGTTTCGAGGATAGTGAACGACACGGGAATAGTGAATGACGTCCTCGTTTCGGGCCTTCTCGGGAGTCTTGGAAGCCTGCTAAGCCTTATGGGTATAATAACTGCTATGTTTCTCCTCGATGTCAAGCTCACTCTTGTAACACTCACGAGCGTCCCGCTGATGGTTGTTGTGGCTTACTACTTCGGTGGAAAGATGAGAAAAGCTTACAGGGAGACAAGGCAGAAGATAGCGAGGATTTCCAGCGTCGTTGAGGAGAGCGTCGCTGGAGTTGAGACCATAAGAGCTTTCGGCAGGGAGAGGGAAGTAGAGAAAGAGTTCTCTAATGTCTCAAGGGAGACGATAAAGGCTTACCTTAAGGTTGCCATCTACATGGGTATCTTCTGGCCCCTCATGAACATAACCAGCCTGCTCTCCGTTATAGTTGTTATAGCCTATGGAGGTTATCTAGCATACCAGGGTGCGGTGAGCGTTGGCATTGTTATAGCGTTCATTCAGTATGCCCAGCGCTTCCGTGGGCCGATAAACGAGGTTATAGGCCTCTACGATAGCCTCCAGTCCGCTTTGGCTGCTTTAGAGAGGATATATGGGGTTCTGGATGACGAGAATATAGAGGACTACACTGGGAGCTATGTCGAGAGGCTAAGGGGAGAGATCAAGTTCGAGGAGGTTTGGTTCGAGTACGAGAAGGGTCTCCCAGTTCTCAAGGGAATAAACCTCCATATCTCGCCGGCATCAAAGGTAGCCGTTGTTGGAAAAACCGGAGCCGGAAAGACCACCATCGCGAACCTGATAATGCGCTTCTACGACCCGACTGAAGGAAGGGTTTTATACGACGGTCTTGATGGGAGGGAGATAAGCAGAAAAAGTTTGAGGAAAAGAATAGGCTACGTCCCGCAGGAGACCTACCTCTTCCCGGGCACGATAATGGAGAACATCCTCATAGCGAACCCCAAAGCCAGCGAGGAGGACGTAATTCAAGTTTGCAGGCAGCTCGGGGTCCACGACTTCATAATGAGGCTCCCAAAAGGCTACGAGACCGATGCCGGGGAGGCGGGAAAGCTCCTCTCCGTCGGGGAGAGACAGCTCATTTCCCTCGCGAGGGCCATGCTCAAAGACCCTGATATAGTAATCCTCGACGAGGCGCTCTCAAGTGTCGATCCGAAGACAGAAAGGTTGGTTCAAGATGCCATGCTGAAGCTCATGGAAGGCAGAACGAGCATAATCATAGCTCACCGTCTTTCGATAACGCACTTCGTGGACAGAGTTATTGTCGTTGAGGACGGAAGAATAGTAGAGGATGGGCATCCCACGGTCCTTCTCGGGAAGAAAGGGCATTTCTACAGGCTTTACGTCTCACAGATGGGAGAGACATGAATTTTTACTTTCTCCTTGCGATCCATAGTAGGAATACTCCCGCCGTTATAAACGCTATGAGACTCGCTCCATAGGGCAACGTTGGATGAACGTTAGCCAGAAAACCAGCTATGAATGGTGTTATGAGTCCAAGAACTTTTCGATAGCTTGAGAGGGCAGCATGGAACTCGCTAGCCCTCTCCTTGGGAATGAGCTTAAACATCCATGAGCGGTAGAAGGGAAACCATAGTGTGTTTCCAAAGTCTCCAACTGCATAAGCAAGTATGACAAGCCAAAACGGTGGGGAGAGTGCCATGACTAATGCATAGAAGACATTGATAAGCATTCCAATAGCAATTGCCTGGAACCCCTTCTCCTTTGGAAACCTTTCGCTGGCATAGGTTCCTATTATTGAAGTGATGCTTGTAACACATGCTATCAACGTTATCTCAAAGATGGTCTTCTTAAGTACAAAAATGACGTAGTTGATTAGCACAATCTCAGGTACAAGGGCCCATGCTAAGGTTAACAAGGTCTCAAAAATCAGCAAGATTTTAAACTCGCCAACTTTAAATGTGAAGCCTTCTGGAGTTATCCTTTCCTCTTTTCCAAGTGATGGGAGAAAGAACCAGATATAAGCCATTGTTGGAATCGAAAGCAGACCAAAGAAGAGGAATGCCAAACGATAGTGTTCAGTTGAGTTCCATATGTATCCAAAGAGGTAGCCCATTATCGGAAATGTTATGAGACGACTTATTTCAGGTAGCCGAAGGTGCCAAGCAAAGATTTCCTCGTACCTGTCTTCTGGGTAAATAACTTGCTCATAGGCTCGGTAAAGCGGATAAAGCACTGTTGAAAACTTTTCTATCGTCCTTCCAGCGAAGAGTATAACTGGAGCTATTGCTCCCTTGGCAAAGCCGTAGAGGATATAGGCTATCCCATCGAGGAAGTCAATTGCTATTAATCCCTTCTTGATGTCCCATCGGTTAAAGGCCCTGCCAAAGAGATATGTTAGGGGGATAGAGGCAATATTAACGGCTGTAAAAAAGGCACCAACCTCTAAAATGGAGTAACCAGCTTTCATAAGGTAAAGAGGAAAGAGAATCCACACTATTAACTGGGGAGCGATGATTGTATGGTAGAGCATGTAGGCTTTAGCATCGCGGGGGATTTCGCTCCATTTCATTAGAAGGCACCTATATACTTGTTTAGAGCTCACGGGTCTTAAAGTTTTAACTACCTGCCGTATGGGATGTTTGAACTATTTAAAAGAATAACTCCAAAGTCCAAAGAACGATACTTGTAAGAGAGCAGTTCTTACTTTCTTGAGACCAAATTCTTGTTTATTGCATCTCAACAGTAAAAACCAATTAAAAAAGTATGTTTATTACAACAAAAAGTTTAATAAATATGAAAGGCAATTGTTCTCAGCTACAATACTTACAATTGTTAAGAGCCTTTCCAAGCCCGACCCAAGATGCATAATGTTCTCATTAGGGAGGTGTAGGCATGACAACAGTTGAATTAAAAGATGTCGTAAAAACGTTTTCAAGTCCTAAAGGGAGGATTACTGCCGTTAACAACCTCAGTTTTCAAGCAAAAGAAGGCGAAGTTCTTGGCATTCTTGGTCCTAACGGGGCTGGAAAAACAACAACTTTAAGGATGATTGCCACAATTTACAAGCCGGACAGAGGTACCATAAGGGTTGAGGGGATAGATGTTCTGGAGGATCCCTTGAAAGTTCGAACTAAGATAGCGTATATGCCTCAGGAGCCGGATCTAATCCCATCTTTGTCTGTTGAAGAGCATATAACCTATTACCTTCGTTTCAGAGGATTTAACAAAAAAGAAGCCAAAAAGCGTTGCGAAGAAGCCCTTAAGTCTTTTGATCTAAAGGAGCATAGACGTAAAAAACCGTTTCAATTGAGTACCGGGCTGAAAAGACGGGTGCAACTGGCATCTGTTCTGTCTGCGGAGGCCCCTATAATCTTCCTTGACGAACCGACAACAGGATTGGATCCAAGGAGCAAAAGAAACACGTGGAAGCTAATCAAGGACAAAATCGAAGATAGCGGAGCAACTATTCTTCTTACAAGCCATGATCTTTATGAGGTAGAGTACCTCGCTGAGAGGGTGATCATAATAAATAATGGTCGGCTAATAGCTGAAGGCAGGCCAAGAGATTTGAGAAAAAGATTTGGTAAGACTGTTAAAGTTGTTTTTGAGGATCCACTAGACTTTAATGTCCTTGAAGTGGAACTTATGGGTGTTGGTGGGGTCAAAGAAATTTCTCAGGCGGGTGAGAATACAGTTGAAATAAGGCTGGATTCTCTTGATCGTT
The DNA here is from genome assembly GCF_055393685.1 of Thermococcus aegaeus. Classification (NCBI taxonomy): domain Archaea; kingdom Methanobacteriati; phylum Methanobacteriota; class Thermococci; order Thermococcales; family Thermococcaceae; genus Thermococcus; species Thermococcus aegaeus. Next base: position 58,097 of record NZ_AP042464.1, read on the forward strand.
CAATTAATGGACTTATTCAGGTTCTTGCAGCTAACCAGCTGAAAATTAAGGACATTGTCACAACCGGAGCAAACTTTGAAGAGGTCTACCTTGAAATAATAGGGAGTTCTGGAGGTGGCATAAAATGAATTTGAAATCGATAGTATCTTCGCTTAGGGTCGCCATTTCAAGGGAAGTAAAAATTGGCATGGATTTGGAGTTTTTCTTAGGAACTCTGTTTGAGCCTTTGATATACGTCATGCTCTTTGGACCTTTGATGGAAAAGCTTATCGGAACTGTGAATTTTGGAGGAAAGGATGTCTCTTATCTTGCCTTCATGTTTCCGGGAGTACTCACGATAATAGGCATCAACCAGGGATTCCGGGGCGCTGCAACATTCATCCAAGATAAGTTCAGAGGTGGCTTGGAGACACTTTTTACACTCCCTGTACATCGTTCAACTCTTTTCTTGGCTAAAATCTTGGGCTCATGTTTGAGAGCATTAATAGCAATGTCGGTAATATCGCTCTTAGCGGCTTTAATGGCAGAAGGGCTTTCTTTGACATTATCAGAAATCCTGAAAAGCTTTTTGGTTAATATGGGCCTTGTTGTAGCCTTGGCAAGCTTTATGATATATCTCCTTTCCAAGAGCCAAAATCCAAATCTCCCTCTTGCGATTTCCAGCATATTACTGTTGCCTATGATGTTCCTTTCCACAGTGTTTTATCCTGAAAGCGTCTTCAGTGGTAGCAGAGTGCTCTCACTAATAGTCGCAGTTAATCCCATGACCCATGCCGCAAGATTGATTAGGTCTTTTATCTATTCAACTCCCCTCTCAGCTTCAACGTTGCTGATATCTCTAGTATACCTATTGGCTCTTGCGTTTATAAGTTTGCTATTGGGTGCCAGGGGATTTGCACAAGCACTGGAGAGATAATCTCCTGTCTCTTCTTTTATTTTTGTTTATTGAAATTAAACTTCATGGATGAGCCTTTAAAAATTAGAAAATCCTCGGAGAATCCTATTATCAAAATCCATCGCATTTTTAACTATCCACACATTTACTATCCCCAGATCGTCCTAGCTCACTTTCTTCCAAAACTTCAAACACTCACAATCCTCCAATTTGGTCAAAATAGAACTAATTAGTGCTCGCTGATGAACGAAAAATTTTTAAGTAATCATTTGATTACATGTTATTAAGTGATAACATGAATACTGAAAAACTTGCCAAAATGCTCGATGGGCTTGGGCATCCGCTCAGAGTTAAGATAGTTGCACTGCTTGCAAGAGAAAATAGGGCAATGTACCTAAATGAGATAGCAAACGGTCTCGGGATAAGCAGGGCATTGGCTAAAGTTCACCTCAAAAAGCTTGAGGCAGCAGGAATCGTCAAGAGCAAGGTTATACTTGATGAGGAGAAGGGGAAAGCTCTGAGATTTTATGAGCTCATGCCTTTTGAGATCCACCTTTCACCCGAAATCTTGAAGGAGGTGGTTGAATGAGAACGAGAGATGTTGTGATTCTAGCAAGCTGGTTGGCTGCCACCGTAATATCCGCGGCGATAATCCTAAAGGGTGGAACCAGCTATCTGAATTTAGGAATTGCAGTACTGCTGTTTCTCATGGCGGCAGGCATATCTTTCTCCATAGGGTATTCTCTGCATGACCAAGAAGAGCTGAAGCTATCTAAAGAGCTATCCTCCCTCAGTTCAAAGTTTGAAGAAATTGAGAAGACGGTTAAAACAATTGAAGAGCGGGTTGGAAAGATAGAGATATTTTTGGAGGAATAGTTTTAGCCGACTTTGTTTATTTTCACTTTTATTCTTAAGGAGTTGGATTTAAGCTTTTTTGATGATGTGGGACTCCATGGAAAAAACTTTAAAGCCATTAGAGACTAAAGCTCCATCCGAAACACCAGAACATCAGGCTCCTTAAAATCAGCCCAGTTCTTGAAGCCGAGCTCTTTCAGAGGGTCGATCAAATCTTTTCTGTCCTCTGGCAGCATTATGTCGATGCTGTTGTAGCCTATTTTATTGGCCTCAAAGCTCATTGCAGGTAAGAGTGTTTTTATGCTTTCAATCGAAAGTTTGAAGGGTGTGAACGCAGGTTCGTTCTCGTGTATCGGCACATAAAGAAACTTAAATCCCTTATACTCTCTAATTTCTGCCTTTTTGTTCAGCCACCTCAGGCTTTCCTCGCACTTATGGAGGAACTTCCATCCGTAGGGGATGTAACCTTCATACTCAAGCTCATTTAAAGAGTCAATTTTTGAAGGTTTTGGGCTTTCTTCGTTTTCAGGCTCTCTCTGAATATAGTAAAATCGCTCCACAATCCTAAAACCATCTTTCTTTGCCATTGCAATGCTTTCCTTGTTGAGAAAATAAGTCGAGAATTCCAAAGCGTTTATGATACCCTCTTTTGCAAGCTCTTCACCTTTTTGTAGCATGAAGTTATGTAGCATCCTTCCAAATCCTCTGCCACGATAGTCTGGGTGCACTCTAAGGCCCTCAAGCCAGCCGACCTTATCGGGTAAAAGAGTGAGTTTTGCCGTTCCAATAACCCTTCCATCAAACTCGAGAACATAGAAGTTTCCATCTCTTATCCAGCTCTCAAAAACTCTCGCTAGGTAGTCTTCACCTTCCCAGGTTAACTTTGCTATTTCTTCAATGAAGGGCTTATCCTCAGCTCTTGCTTCGCGGATGATGGTGTTCATCCAGTTCACCGCATTAATATCTCCACTAAGATTTTTAAGCTTCGTGCTCTAAAAAGTTAGGAATAAAAAAATTAAAAAAGAATGGTCAAGTTCTCACTTTTTGGCAGCTGAAAGCACCATTCTCCATGTCCTTACAGTGTACTCCACTGTAGGAGGATAGCTCTGCACGACTTCCACTATTTCTGCATTCTTTTTGAAGGTTGGAGAACCTTCTATCAGTTTTTCAAGTACCTCCTTGTTTGGTGCCTTCCAGAGAGTATAACATCCTCCTTCAAAGTTGTAGCTAGCAAGGAATTCTATTCCGTCTGGAAGTGCAGATAACTGCTCAAAGAAGTCGGCGGCTTCTTTTATGGCTTTCAGGTTTTCCTCAGCTGGCCAGGTGTGAGTTACGAGATACATTGGCATCCAAAACACCTCCAAATTTTTCTCACAATTTCACGGTTCACTAAAGGGAGCATCCAGAAGAGGAGAGCCATCTTGTACTTTTGTGCTCCAGCTATCTTAATACTCCCCTTCTTGTGGGACTTTTTAATTGAAAGTTACACTTATTGTATATAAAGATTTTCTTTGTACTACGTATTATCTATTTGCGTGTAACTTTTACATGTGACAATGCATAAGGTTTAAGATTTAGCTTACCTCGATCTTAACGGCATTCCAGCTCTTCCAGCCTTTATCTTCGAGGGCAACTGGAATAATAAGTTCCCTCTTTTTGAGCCATCACCTCAACCTGAAATTTCATGGTTTCATTGGGTTTTAAAAGGAAATTCTGCGGGATTATTTTGACAGCTAAGCCTTCTATATGTGTAAATTTCTCCTGCATGTAGCTTAGGAAGAAATGGGCAAATTTCATGAACCTACCTCCTGAATCAATGCCATAGAGACAATGAGTCAAAAAAGCAGGTGAGAGCAACATTGAGGGTTTCTTGGAAAAGTTTGTCTTCAACTTAGGCGAAATTTGGAACAGAAAGTTCCTAAGATAAACTCTAAAAATCCCCAAAGTTTTTATTGGGTCTATAGTATAAACCTTCTAAGGTGTTGAGATGATTCCTCAGAAACATCTTAAAGTTCTCCGTAAGCTGTATGAGCGGTTAAAGAATAGAGATGTGAATTGGGTTATTACCGGGAGCCTCGGCTTTGCCCTCCAAGGTGTCCCTGTTGAGCCGCATGACATTGATGTTCAGACGGACAGAGAAGGAGCCTATGAAATCGAGCGCCTCTTTTCTGAGTTCGTGGTTGAGCCTGTTAGATTTAAGGAGAGCGAGAGAATCCGCTCGCACTTTGGAGCGCTTATGATTGATGGGATCAAAGTCGAGATAATGGGGGATATCCAGAAGAAGGTCAACGATGAGTGGGAAGAGCCTGTGGACATAGATAAATACAAGCGCTTTGTGCGAGTCGAAGGCATGAAAATCCCGGTTCTTGATTTGGAGTATGAGTATCAAGCCTATCTCAAGCTCGACAGGGTTGAGAAGGCGGAGAAGCTGAAGAGGTTTTTGGAGGAGCGGAGGCGATTAACGGATGCGAGTTATGGCCCACAACACGACCAGGGCTGAGCCTCATGAGTCCCGAGGAGTTTAAGTGGTTCGTTGGGATTAGGCTGGCCTAGTTTGGGTCCTACCGTGAAGAGGTCAGACTAAGGCTCAAACTTCTCTGTGAGATACCGAAGAGAATTAGCGGTATGGCACTTTTGAGTTCTCGAAGAGGCTTGAAAAACTTGCCGAAGACCTGCGGTTCATCAACGGCGACTTTCTCGACCGGGAGCTTGGGCGTGGAAGCTTCGACACGGTGGTGTTCAGCTACATCCTTCACGATTTTGATGCACTCCCATTCCTGGAGAGAGCTCTTGAGGTCATAGAGCCTGGAGGAAGGATAGTGGTTGCTGACTTCGACATCGATGGCCTGAGGAGAACCCTAGAAGAGTTCGCCCGTGAAAAGGGAATGAAAACCATCGAAAACCTCACCATTGGGGTGACCCATAGACAGAGGGCCGAAGCGTTTATATTCGTCATGGATGATATCATGCAGGTTGAAACGAATCAAATTCTCAAAAGAACAATTTAAGAGGGCTTCAAAATGGAACGATGGAGGAAGGGAGTGCTTGGTGTTGTAATCCTCGACTTTATAACCCTGCTGATGTCCCATGCCCTTTACCGCGAGATAGGATGGGTGCCGCTTGGACTTGTGTCCTTTGTGCTCCTCTATCTGGTCATTCGACTTTCAGGTTACACCAGAGAAGAGCTCGGCCTCGGCGGAGGCTTTGACCTGAGACTCCATATTCTTTTGCCATTGTTTACAATGCTTATGAGCTTTCTCTGGATTATCCCTCTGGGAATTGGCATAAACACCTTTGGAAGGCCACCAAAAATAACTCTTTTAATATACATCGCGATGCTGGTAAAATACCTTATCTTCGTGGCTTTATACGAGGAGCTGATGTGGAGGGGGCTCTTCCAGGTCGCCCTTGAGGAGAAGCTGGGCAGGGGCTGGAAAGCAGTGCTTATAACGGCCTTCCTCTTTGCCCTGGGCCATCTAACACTCAGGCCGAGCTTCTGGAGGTTCTACAATCCCTTTCTTCTTGGAATCCTCTACAGCGTATATCGGTGGAAGTTCAGGAGGATCGAAGGGCTGGTGTTGGCGCATGGACTCGGAGACTTCCTGGACAGGATAATGACGATTGAAAAGGTGGACTGGCTAACGAAAACTCCTCAGGGTATAGCTTACCTGATAGGGACGTTCACTGTAACCCAGATGGTTTTGGTCGTCATATACCTAAAGATTGCCGAAAGGGTTGATGTTGGGAAGGAGGTGTCAGAATGAAGATAGCACTAATCCCCATGCGCGTCAAAACCGGGAATTTCAACACCAACTGGGCCGAGTTTAAGCGGGGGTTCGAGGAAGCGATGAGCCATAAACCTGACTTCGTTGTCTTCCCAGAGTATTGCCTCACCGGCTTTAGGGAGTGGGACTTTAGCGGGGCAAAGCTTTATGATGAGATTGTGGACAGAGTAAGCATACTTGCAAAGGAGAACTCTGTCTATGTAATCCTAGGCCTCCTCGAGCCATACAAGCGCTGCGTTTACAACTCCGCGCTGCTCTTCAACCGAGAAGGTAAAGTTATTTTAAAGCACCGCAAGTTTCAAGAACCATACAAGTTCTGTACTGGTAACACCCTCAAAACAGCAAAAACTGAGTTTGGCAAAGTAGCTATTATCATCTGCGGTGACCTCTACAATAAGAGAATAGCTAAGTGGATCAAAAGAAAAAAGCCGGAGTATCTCTTTGTACCAATGGAATACTCACCTGACTATGGAAAACCAAACGAAAATGATATCAAAGCGATGTCAGAGCGTGTAGAGCTCCTTGGGGTTAAAACTTTCATTGTGAACAGCTTCCCACCGGGTGGTGCATGGATTTTTGATGAAGCTGGAAGTCTTCTTGCCAAAGCTATTGGTAGTGAGCTATTAGTCTTTGATGTTCCCTAGTGGCTTTTCTAGTATCACGGCTCTTTCACTGTAGCCCCTTTCTTTGTACCATTTTACCGCGGGATTGTTAATCTCTACCCTAAGCACGACTTTTTTTGCCCCATTTTCTCTTGCCCACGTCTCTGCCTTTCTTAAGAGGGCCGAACCAATGCCCAAGCCTCTCGCCTTTTTAGTGACCTCTATGTCATATATGTAGGCTATTCTAACATAATCCACGGTGTCAAGGGTTAAGCAGACCCATACATGACCAAGCAGATTTTTATTTTCATCAATGGCAGCAAAAAACTTGTGCTCCCCATGAGAGAGAAGGTCTTTAAAAAGTTCTTCATGCCTCTTTGCGAACTCCTCGTATGAAATCGGAAAACGAACAAATGAGTAGCTTATTTCCCTGTCAAGCATCTTTATCTTTTCTAAATACGGCTCTCCGTCAACTATCATGTATTCCATAAAGAGCTTCCTCCTTTGTGATTTTAATCCATTCATTGTTTTTCAAATAGACATAACCCTTTGCATACTGCTCAAATATCGAGTATATTTTTTCTCTGAACTCGAGAGGAATGTTGTCGAAGTGGGAATTCCTATCATCAAAGTGAAGCATTTCCACATGCTCGGCTCTCTTACCCTCAAGGGGAAACTGGGGGTTTCTCTGCTTTATTAAATAAAGTGAATGGTAGAGCTCATCTTCATCTAATCTTATTTTTCCCTCTGCAATTCTCTTGGGCAGGGTTTCTACATGATGGAGCTTGTATTTAATCAGCTGAGGATTTATTCCATTGGCCAGCAGGAACGTTTGTATGCCGTTGCACTTGAAGCACTCTCCGCAGGGGACATAATCCTCACCTTCCTTGTGTACGGAATGACAGCTCCTCTGAAGTTTAAAGAGGTTGGGATAGCGTTGGTAGAGGATTCTCTCAACGATAAGTCCGGTGATCGGTCTCACAGCTGACCACTGTCTTATCTTTAGCCCTCTCTCCTCGAACCATTTTGTCATATATTTGTCAAAGAACTGGCTCTGGTCAAGAACGGCATAAAAATGAGGTATTCCATGGAACTCATAGCTGAGTCCTCTTGGATCGTCGTACTCATTGCCTAGTAGAACATTTCCTATCCCGTACTTTTCAATTAATGGCAGGAAGGAGAAAACATAGTGCTCAAAGAAAAACAGCCTTATTGGATACACTTCGACTCTACGCTTGCCAACATTTTGAAGTATTCTCATATTTTTCTCTATGAAAGTGTAAAGCCTGTCCACATTGCTCCATACTTTCTTCGTGTTTGGTTCATGCTCCTTGAACCATTTATAAGCTGTTAGAGCAACCTTCCAGTGGCCGCCTGACTCGTTAAAGAAGAACGGATAAACATCACACCCGATTTCCTTCATGAGCCCGTAAGTGAGGAGGCTTTCCTTTCCACCGCTGAGCATCACGGCACAGCTGTTGTAATTGGGCTCAAGCGCTACCCCCTCCTCTTCAACTTTTTCTGGAATAACTTCTGCTAGGGGCTGGGGTTTAACCTCTTTGGGGATAAACTCCTCCCTAACAAACCCAGTTCTCTTGTATACCCTGTTCACAAGTATGTCATTAGCCGTCAACTCCATCATATCCTTAAAGAACTTCAAATCCCTTGGATCCAAAGAAAAGTAGAGATGAATTTCTGGCGTAAAGAGAGCATAGTTTATCGCCGGTGTCATTACCATAAGCTTGGCAAAGGTTTCGTTTTTTGGAATTCTCTCCTGGTATCTGTGGATCAGCTTAAACTTTTCCTCTTCTCCATCAATGGAAATGGTATAAACGGAAGATATCCTCATGGAGGATATTTTTGGCTTTTCAATGACAATATAGTCAAAGCACCTGAGGGACATTTATGCTCACCTTTTCTTGAGCAGCCATAGCTTTTTCTGCGTCCTCCAAAATTGCCTTAGCTATGTCATCGACGCCCTCATATAGAGGCACTCTTGTTAGAATTCCATAGGTTGCTTCAATTTCTTTGGCCTTCTGAAGGGCTTCCTCTTTTGTGAGCTTTTCCGAATTTATTGTAATCGCAATTGGTTTTTTACCCGATAAGAGTTCAATGAGCTGGATATATTTTTCCAAGGGAGGAATCTCATACTGTGGAAAGTCGTCAAAGAACTTTCTTGCCGGTGCGTGTTGAAGTACGATGTAATCTGGCTTACCGGCCGCTATCAATTCAAATCCTCCTGGATAGGCTGGATGGAGCAGTGATCCTTCACCGTGGGTAACAATTACATCAGGCTGCTCCTCCTTCCAAGCTCTCCATATAACGTCTTCAATTGCCCCTGCAACAAAGTCATTGATAATGGAGTCTATAACTATGCAATACTTAGCTCCTTGCATCCATCCCGTTTGTCCCATAGCAACAAAAACGCTCTTCCTCCCAAAGCGTTTAAAAGCTTCATGGAGCATTATCGCAGTTGTTCTCTTTCCTATTGCGCCGTCTGTCCCAAGTACAGCTACTTTGAGAGCCTTGACCTCCTCAATTTTTCCCGTAAACGGGATTTTTAAATCACGGTATATTTTTCTCACGTCTATAAGCTGAACCTTGTACCTCTTGGCTAAACGAGAAAATTCTGGGTCATCACTGAGAAAGTTGTGAAGACCGTTAACTATGTTCATTCTTGCCTTTATGGCTTTTCTCACTATTTCTCTATAATGAGGGGGTAGATAGCCACTGGGAGTAGCGACTCCGATTATGAGGTATTTTGCGTCGGGGTTTTCTGCATGGGCTTCCTCAAAGCTTCCATATATTGGTATGCCACGTGGAATGCCATCCAAAACTTCTCCAGCATCCCTCCCAGCCAAAGTTGAATCTATTACTCCGACAATTCTAAACCTTTTGGAGTACCTAACTAACCCATGGGCAGTCTTTCCATCAGTTGTTTTGTATCTTCCTTCTGCAAGGATCAAGGCTTTCTCCATTTTCAAACCCCTCCAGTAAGGAGCAACACGAAATTCTCGTTATTTACCCCGAATTTTTTAACAAACTTAACAAGCCCTGCCAAGACTAAAGCGGAGGCAGGTAGAGCTTTTACGCCCTCGCTATCCTCCAAAAGTTTTGCATATCTTAATGCGGTGTCATCGGCAAAACCAAAGATGTAACCTCCAGAAGCCTTTATTGCCTCTAGAGCTTTTTCTACATCAAAGGATATTGATGAAACTAGAGGTTCGTTTATTTCTGTTTCAACAAAATCTTTAACTTCTTCCATGCTTCTGGTGTAGAATGCATTCAAAACCTGATTTCCATAACTTGTGGTCACCCCAATAATTTTTGGAAGTACACCATTTTTCATGAAACCATAATAGAGTCCCGCTAACGTAGTCCCATTGCCCACAGGAATGAACACTGCATACGGTTCAACTTCGCTGAGAATCTCTTTGGAGATTGAGGAATAGGCCTCGTAGTCTATTTGTGGGTTTGAACCTGGATTTGCATCATAGTAATTCATCATTGCTGCAAAAGTTTTGCTCATAAAGACGGCTGACTCGTATGGTCCATCTACAAATACAACCTCTGCCCCATACTTTTTCATTTCCCATACTCTTGAGTTTTCATAGTGCTTTGGGACGAAGATCACCGCTTTTAATCCCTCTTTTTCTGCGAAATACGCTATAGAGACTCCATAATTGCCACAGGTTCCTACAGTAACTCCAGAAAAGCCGAGCTCCTTTGCATGTTTGACATGGGCTTTTGCAATTCTATCTTTGTGTGTTTTTGTAGGATTCATCGTTTCGAGCTTTAGATATATTTTGGAGATCCCTAATTTCTTCTCTAGGCTTGTTGCCCTTAATAGGAAGGATTCATCGGAGCTCAATTCTGTTTCCATTTCTCACACCAGATCCCTTTATTTTTGGATTTAAAGGCTGACATCAGATTTATTATGTCCTACAATTATTCAAACCCTGTATTATGGATATTGGACATTCTAAAGTTGGGTATGGGTATATAAACCTTTCTCCTAGGTATGGCTTTTATATCCACTTAACATTGTTATATGACCCTAATATTTTTAGATCTCGAACGAGAGCCAAGAAGTCACAACGAAAAGTTTATAAATCCTTGTTTTCTCCATATAACCGCCCCTGATGGGGTTGGAGGTGCCAGATATGCAACCCCCTAAGAAAAAGAAAAAGGTAGAGGCCTATGAGGAGGAGCCACTGGTAGAAGAGGAAGAAGAGTTTGATGAGGAATTTGATGAAGACTTCGAAGAAGATTGGGATGAAGAGGAGTGGGAGGAGGAAGACTGGGACGAAGATGAAGACTGGTGAATTTTCCTCTTTTCTTCTTATTAATTCCGGGGGTACGTTATGAAGGCTTCTCGGAAGAGAGAAAGTGCATTTCTAAGAAGTGTAGAAGATTCCGTCTTGTTTGCCCACTCAAAAAAGTCCAAGACTAAATGGTTTTATGCATTCATCCCGTTTAAGATCTCAAATGGAGGCACTTCTACTCTGATACCCCTCTTAACATTAGAGGTTGGCGGATCTCCCCGGGAAGTAGGTTTAATCAATGCTATAGGAAGCATTGCTTCGATGATAGGAGGCATATTCTGGGGAAAGCTCTCAGATAGGATGCTCAAGAGAAAACCCTTTTTGATATTAGGTTTTATTGGGACGTCTTTATTCTCCTTTTTAATGGCATTTTCAAGGAACATTACCCAGTTAATGATTCTTAATTTTTTATACTCCTTCTTTGTTGCAGCCACAATCCCAATTCCAGTCATACTTATTGTAAGAGTTCTAAAGAAAAAACAACTCGACTATGGGATTGCGAAGTTTAACGAGATAGGCGGCTGGGCATGGGTTGTTGGACTTATTCTGGGATTTTTTCTAGCTTATTTTTTGACTATCAGACAGCTTCTCGTGATTTTTGCCCTTGTTAATATCCCCTCAATCGTTTTGGGAGTTAAGTGGATTCAAGAGGCACCATTTAGGATTGAGAGAAAGAATCTTGGAGTTTATGCAAACTATGTTGTTGAAAAATTTAGATATCTGCCAAATATTATGATTCACCTGCCCGAGTACAATAAGCGTGCCTTCCTCAAATTTTTAGAGTTTAAGGAGCTTTATCTGGCTACAATCCTGTTCTGGATTGGAGCGATGTTATATTTTTCACAATTCCCAGTTCTGTTAAAAGTTCATAATGTTAGTACTTCTGAAATATACCTTGCGAGTGTTTTGAACTCATCAATAGCCGCATATATGTATATGAGGGCGGGAACACATACTGAGAGAAGGGGTGGAAAAGCTTCTCTTATTAGGGGATTAAGTATAAGGAGCTTTGGATTTTCTCTGATTCTGCTCGGCTTATTTCAAACGGGAATATTCTTCAAAATCTGTGCCTTCATATCCTATACACTGGCAGGCTATTCTTGGGCATACATAAGCATATCAACGACTTCGATAATCTCCAAACTTGCAAAGGAGAAAGAAAAAGGAGCAATGATGGGCTTTTATAATCTAATAAGTTCTTTGGGTGCTATTATTGGAAGTGCTTTAAGCGGCTTTATAGTGAAGTCAGGTGGATTTTTCGTGAATTTTCTTCTTGCCTCTCTGTTGATACTTCTCAGTATCTTCGTTGTTATGAAGTTTAATCCGAACACAACTCCAAAAGCCTAAAATACTTCTTCCTTGGTATCATTATTTGGTGAAATCCAATGGAGCTCTATGATGTCAATGAGTTCTGGAAGTTTGACCTTAGGGTTGGATTAGTGAAAGAGGCTGAGAGGATTAAGAGAACTAAAAAGCTCATAAAACTTGAAGTGGACTTTGGGAGTGAGCAGAGGACAATAATAACAGGTCTTGCAGACCAATACGCCCCAGAGGACCTCAAGGGGAAGAAATTTGTCTTTGTTCTAAACCTAAAGCCTAAAAAGCTCTCAGGAATTGAAAGTCAGGGAATGCTAATAGTTGCCGAGAGCGAGGACGGCAAAGTTTACCTCCTCCCAGTTCCAGATGAAGTCCCAGTAGGAACAAAGGTGTGGTAAAATGCTCTTTGGTATTCCACAGTCGGAGAAACCTAATCTCTACATCTTAGGAATCCCATGGGATGGTTCTTCATCCTTTAGAAAAGGCTGTGATGAAGGGCCAAAGGCAGTAAGAGAAGCCACATCTGAAGAGCTCTACAACAGCTTCAATGAAAGCATTGTAAACCTTGTCGAGTATTGGCGCTATAAGGATTTGGGCGATTTATCAGCAAAGAGTTTTGAGGAGCTCATTCAAAATGTTGATAAAATTGTTAAAGAGCATTACAACAGGGAGCTTTTTCTCTTTTTAGGTGGAGATCATTCCATCACATATGCCACATTCAAAGCCATTAAAGAAGCTTCAGGGGAAGATTTTGGACTGGTTTACTTTGATGCCCATCCGGACATGTATCCGGAGTATGATGGCAATAAATACTCCCACGCCTGCACTGTGAGGCGATTAGTAGAGGAGGGCCTTGTAAAAGGGGAGAATGTCGTCCAAATTGGCATCAGGGCGCCAACTAAGGAGCAAGTAGAATTCGCAAATGAACATGGGATAAAAATCATTTCGGCATCCGAAGTGTATCATTCCACAAAGGTGGAAATTCCCTTTGAACAGGCCTATCTTTCATTTGACATGGACGTTCTCGATCCGGCTTTTGCTCCAGGGGTTGGAAATCCGGAACCCGGTGGTCTGAGCACTAGGGAGCTTGTTGAGGTGATAAAAAGCTTGAACTTGGAGATAGTTGCCTTTGACATTGTGGAGCTCAATCCAAGGTATGATTACAAGGGAATAACTGCTTTTGCAGCTGCGAAGATAATAAGAGAAGTGTTGGGAAAGGCTGCATTTGTGGAGTGAAGTTCCACAAAAACTATCCAAATTGTAGAGTAGAGATCCACAAATGGAGGGAATCTCATGTTAAAGTGTACTGCCTGTGGGAAGGAATACTCCCTAAGAAAGCCATATCAAAGGTGTGAATGCGGGGAGCCTTTAGAGCTTGAACTATTCAAAAGCGTTCCCGGAATAGGGAGAAGAGTTTGGGAGAGATTCTCCGGATTCTTTCCTTTTGAACTCAGGAGTGAACTTAGTCTTGGTGAAGGGGATACGCCACTAACCAAAGCAAAGAAGCTCTCAAGAGAACTTGGGATTAAACTTTACCTTAAAAACGAGACCCTTAACCCCACATGGAGTTTTAAGGATAGGGGGACTTACCTTGGCATACACAGGGCCCTTCAACTGGGATTTGAAAAGATTGGCACCGTTTCAACGGGCAACATGGCTGCGAGTGTAGCCGCTTATGGTGCTCATGCAGGACTTAAAACTTACATTCTCGTGTCATCAACAATAGCAGAGGAGAAAATTAAAGCCTTAGCTCCCTATGGAGTAAAGATTATCAAGGTTCATGGGGATTATGGAGAGCTCTATTATAAAAGTCTCGAGATAGGTCAGAGAAAGGGAATATACTTCATAAACTCGGATGACCCCTTCCGAGTTGAGGGGTACAAGAGCATAAGCTTCGAGATAGCTGAAGAAATAACTCCGGACTACGTTGTTGTACCTACATCTTCAGGAGGGTTTTTCAGGGGAATTGTGAAAGGTTTTCTGGAGCTTAAGGAGAGTGGTTTAATCGAGAACCTTCCTCATTTCGTGGCAGTTCAGGCTGAAGGCTGTTCCCCAATATGCAAAGCGTTTAACGATGGAAAAGATAAAATAGAGCGGTTTGAAAGTCCGCATACGATAGCTCACGCCATAGAAAATCCCTATCCGCCAAGTGGGAATGCAGTATTGAAGCTTTTGAGAGAGCTTAAGGGATTGTGTGTTAGTGTTAGCGATGAAGAGATTCTGAAAGCTCAAAGGGCTCTTGGTGAAGAGGGGCTCTTCGTCCAGCCAGCTTCTGCAACAGGGATCGCTGCAATAAGAAAGCTCAGGGAAAATGAAATGCTTGAAGAAGGTGCAAAGATTGTTAGCATCCTTACTGGGGCGGGATTGAAGGTCTTAAGCCAGATTGAAGCTCCGAGGGTTAATGAATGCGCTCTTGATTCCCTTGAAAAGTGTTTCAATTAAGAGGTGAGAAGATGTTAATTGGTAGTGCTATGATGCCCCATGGAAATCCTGTTCTCAAGCCTGAGGATGAAGAAACGAAAAACCTTGCAGAGACTCTTAGAGAGATTGGCAAAGAACTCTCAAAAGCTGAGGTTTACGTTCTCATAAGCCCTCACAACGTCCGCATGAGCGAAGCTCTTGGAGTTATAATGGCCGAAAATCTAATTTCATGGCTAGGTTTTGATGGAATCCAGCTTCCAGGAGAATACAAAACCGAAAGAGAGCTCGCTAAAGAGATATACCTGAATGCAAAAGCCAGTGGGCTTCCAGTGGTCGATATAAACTTTGCATCACTGAGCGGAGAATACTCCCGCTTTCCTCTAACTTGGGGAGAGCTTATTCCACTTCATTTCTTGAAAAAGAGACCACTAGTGCTTTTGACTCCCGCAAGAAAAGTTCCAAGGGAGACGCTTGTTAAGTTTGGGGAAGTTATTGGCGAAGTTCTCGAGAATTATGAAAAGAGAGTAGCTTTCATAGCGAGTGCAGATCATGCACATGCACATGGCAACGGCCCGTATGGCTATGCACCAGAGGCTAAAGAATACGACGAGCTCATCATGAGGATAATTGAAGAGAACAGACTCGAAAAGCTCCTTGAGATCCCAGAGAGCTTAATAAACAAAGCTTTACCTGACAGCTACTGGCAGTTGCTCGTCCTTTATGGTGTGCTCAAGAGAGTTCCTATGAAGCTTAAACTTACTGCTTATGCATGCCCCTCATACTTCGGCATGGGAGCGGCTTTGTTCATGAGGGAATAGAATTAACTCAAGATTGAAGCGAGTTCAATAACTTCTTCTTTTTCCCCATAGAGAACTATTAACCTTCCATAGTTCAATACACTTGAGCATTCTAGATAGACAGCTTTGTTGTCATGTTGAAGCATTGAGGCTGTAATAAGCCTTCCAATAAAACTCCTCTTTTCTATAGCTTCGAGAGGGACTTCTATACTCTGCCATCCCTCACTTTCGAGCCTTTTCTCCAGTTCTTTATGGGCGTTTTCACACTTAGAGCTTTTGTTTGGATTGGGATAGACAAAAATCCCCATGTGGACGCTGGTTATATTCTGGAACACAAAGCCACTAGTCCCATTTACTATCCCTTCTTCCCTTTTTAAGTATCCACTGGGCCTTAGATGGTATTCTTTTGTCCACTCTTTTTCTTTAAAGGGGAGAGAAATCTCTCCGAAATATGGATTTACATACACTTCGTTCGCAGAGAGAGTGTAGTGGATAACTTTCTGTGGAGAAGGCCCAATAATGAAGAGGCGAGTGGTATACAGGGAGAGTAGGAGAGCAATAACGAAGGTTCCTAAGAATGCTATTCTGGCCATCTTGTTATCTTTGTAGAGCTTTGATGCAATAATTCCGGTCAAAAATCCTACAATAAGCGCAGAGGAGGCCACACCAATTCCAAGTACTAACGAAGAGGAAATGCTACGGGGAAAGAGCTTAGAAACATCACTTATATCCAGCAAAATCATTATGGTTAGTTGTATAGGAATTAAGAGAAGTAAAAGCCCTAGAAAAGTCAAAATTAGAACAAAAGTTTGGCGTTTCATCGTGATTTCCTCCTTAAGTTGGTTATCCCATAGTGTATGATTGTTCCTAGGAGGAAAGAAACCACAGGAAAGAGATAAAAGAGGAAGAAAATGAAAAATCCTGGGTCATCACTGTGATAAGAATTTTGACGGAGATCCTCAAGCATACTCACCATAGAAATTGCCATTGTTACTATAAGAGGAGCTATACTTGCCATTATAACAAACTCTGGGAGAGGGATCCTTGAGCTCCATAGAAAAAGTGTTGTTATAAAAGCTACAATTAAGGTTGGAAAAATAAAGAAAAGAAGTTCAGGAGAAATTTTCCCATAAAAGCCTTCAAATTTTTCCATCCCGAAAGCTGTTAGCGTCCATAATGGAGTTGCGAGAATAAGAAAGAGGAAAGCTTTGGTGGTCTCTTTCATCTCGGGTTCCCTAAAAGTTATTATGGTGACATCAGTATTTATTCTTTGCGTAGGATCATCCACAGATCTTTCTCCTCTGTGTGAATGAAAACGAATATAATCTCTCCATCGGAAACTTCTATGGTTTTGGTGTAAATTGAGACACAGTAGGAATCAAGCTGAAATGGTATGTACCAGTAGACAAATGAACCAATGACTGAGCCTCCTCTGTGAATTCTAAAATCAATTCTCTGCCCTCCTGTAGTTGTAAGATTCTTTGGGGTGCTCCACGTTATTTCATATCCTTTAAATGATGTTTTACCTGAGAAGCTGATATCTGGCACGCCTAAAACTACATATTCATACAATTCTTCATTTATTCTAAGCATTGTTTCATTTAGAATTTTCATGTCAAAGTATGCCGGGTCACTCTGAGGGCTTAAAGGTGATTTTAAGGTAGTGTTGCATTTATTGAGGTTCTCTTTGGCTTCATTTAAAAAAGAAACAACCTCCGAAATTTGATTTGCCGAAGAAGTGTGTTGTGCTGAAGGTTGAGTTATGCATGGGGAAAGCATGACAATCAAAAAGAGGGGAAAGACGAAGAGGATCTTTCTCATGTTTCTCATCTCTAACTTTTCTCAATCTCTACGACCCGTCCTTCGCTCATTTTTACAGTTACGTTATCCCCTTCTTTTAAGTTGAGAACTTTGAGGATAAGTTCATCATTCAGCTGATCAGCACTTAAATAGAGGGTTTCGTTTCCAATTATCAGTACCCAATGAGTGTTTCCGTTCTTAATGTATGAGTAAATTCCTCCAATAATCCCACTGATTTCCTCGACTTTGGCCCCCACTTGACCATACAGGAGAAATGCTCTAACTTCGTCTTCATTTTCAAAGATTTTCACTTCTTTGGTCTCTGCATTTACAAAGGCTATTTTTGCCACACCAGAGCCAGTTCCTGGAATTATTGCAACTCTCCACCAGAGTTCTCCATTTAGGAAAATTGGGATCGGCTCTACGGCCATAAACTGGCTCCAGTCAAAAGTTGGAAGGGCTTTTTTCACGTAATCTATGGCCTTTACAGGGCCGGTAAGAGGAGTTTCAAACTTTACTTGGCTCATTTCTCCAGTTTGAGCATTAATTAGGTATATAGCTGCTAATCCATGGGCCCTACCATATGGTTCCACAGCAATCATCCAGTATTCCTTTCCATCATTGGCAATCACTAAGAAGGGTTGCCTGTTCCCTTGACCGCTTACATCTATAAGCTCTATTTGGTTCTCGTGGTGGAGCCATAGGTTTTTTATATTGGAAAATACATTTTCTTTCCAGTAGTTTTGTGCATTGACGATTTTTCTTGTCAAAAGTTCTGGGAAAATTGGGAAATCTCTGAAGCGTTCATCTTTAATGGCCTCTTCTGGGGTTAAATCCTCAATGTTACCTTCTTCATCCACTATTAAAACCCCACCCCATGTAGGCACTGTGTAAAAAACACGGAAGCTGTATGAAATGTAGGGGACCACAATGTAGATTTTGCCTTTATAGTAAAGTGCCCTAGGGATGTCAAGGTCTATTAGATAGTGCTTTTTGTAGAGATTCCACTCAAGGTTGTCAAATATTTGCATTCCTGGCCCTACTTGAAGTTCATTCTCCACTCTTTCCATCTTGGCCTGTGTGGTGTTCATATCAACGAAAAGAATTCCCTTGTCCTTAAGCCGTATTGCGTTCCATGCTCCGTCTGGAACTATGAAAAAGCCCCAAACTGGGGTGCTGTCTCTGATAGTTAGATGTGCCCAACCCAAGGTGTATCTAGCGTATTCTATGGTGTCTACAGCATAACGATAAGCGGTTAACTTGGGGAGAATCCTTATTTTGCTGCTCGAAAGTTCGAGCTCGTTTGAAACTTGTGTGGGGTGGTATTCTTTGTAAAGGGCAGTGTTTGAAAGAGCTCCGGTGAACACTGAAACAACAATCAATAAAAAAATCACTACAGCAAAGATACCTCCTAATGAGGCGTTCCTTCTTGTGGGCTCTCCAACAAACTTTTTCTTGGAGCCATATATCGAAATGCCCGCTAACATGATAAAGAGGTATATTATCGTTGGATTTCTGTAAAAGCCCATGATAATTCCATGGAACCATGGCCTAAAGAACCAAAAGATTCCTATAAAAATCAAAACTGGCAGAAAGAGCCTGAGCTCTTCTTTTTTCATTTCCCTCACCCTAACTAGAGATCAGCGTAAGAGTTTATAATACTATCCAGCGAATTTTAGAGCGGGGTTAAAATGGTATATCCAAAGTTCATTGACGATAAAGTGGCTTTTTCACCTATGCCTTATCCGGAAGACATTCCAGAGCTTGCTGAAAAATTTGACGCAGTGGTTGTTCTTACTTATGAATACGAGCTGTATTATGACTTAGGAGAACTTATCAGAGAAGGTGTTGAAGTTCTTTACACACCAATAGAGGACTTTACAGCACCTACGCTAGAAAAGCTCCTTGAGATAGTTAGATGGATTCATGAAAGGGTTAAACAAGGAAAAAAAGTTTTAATCCATTGCCTCGGTGGAAGTGGGAGGAGTGGAACTGTTGCAGTGGCTTATTTAATGTATGCTTATGGGCTCTCTTTAAGAGAAGCCCTTGCAAAGGTGCGCTCTCTTAAACCTTCCGCCGTGGAGACTCAAGAACAAATGGAAGTGCTGAAAGAGCTTGAGGAGCATCTAAAAGGCTGAGTATATTATACCAATGTCAAAATTTGAGGTTCAATCTTAGAACTATTTTCGCCAAATTTTCGTTTTATTTTGAACAAAGGAAAAATATTTAAGGATGAACGTCCAAAATAGTAATGTAAGTCTCCAAAATCGGCTCACTCGGGCCCTTAATGGAGGTAAAGAAAGATGAGGAAATTCAACGTCTTGTTGGCTTTCTTTTTGGTTGGTCTAGTTTTTACAGCTGGCTGTATTGGAGGAGGAACAAAAACCCAAGAAACTTCTACCCCAACACAAACACAAACCACCACGCAAAGCGAAACCTCCACCCAAACTACAACTTCTTCTCCGACTCAAACTACAACGACTTCTTCCCAAACCCAAACTACCACAACTTACACTACAACCACCACAACTGAGGCTCCTACACAAACCACAACTACTCAAACTCCCACAGAGGAGGCTTATTGGAGACCATGGGAGTATGCTCCCTTTGAGCTTAATGGAAAAAAGTACGTCATAACCTATTACAAATACTACTACAAGGTTAAACCAAATCAAACAGCCCCTACGTATGAATATGAAATTGAAAAGAAGATTGGAAAGGAAACTATTCATGTGTATGGACAAGATATGCAAATGAACAAAAAAGATTTAGGTGAATTTGAGGTTTGGGCTTACCAGACTGTGGTTACCCCAATAAAGGCTGAAAGCCTGGAGAAAAAGCTAACGATAACAATATGGTACAAGAGCAGCCAGAGCACTGCCGCTATTTATCCATGGGATATCGCATGGTTTGCCGCCATATCTCCCTATGGAGGGGATGCCCAGTTTGTAGGAATGAAAATTGAATACAATGGAAAAACATTCGCATTCTATAACCCAACACCCTTCCAGAGCGGTTTGTTCCCCTACTTTGAGGGTGACAACGACATTCTGTCTGAGGTTGACAATGATTTGAGTTACCTTTACATGGGGTGGTTTGCGACAATTCACTTTGGAATCTGGTATGCATGGGAGGACTACAACTTACTCGTTCCCCAAAGCGGAACCTGGAGCGATGGACTGCACACATGGACTTGGGAAACAAAACCCGATGGAATCATTACCCTTGGTGGTCTTTCATTCAAGATTGTAGAGGCACAATGGAGCTATGCTGGAGCAGAAGGAGTTTCATTAAGTGGGAAAGGAAAGATCTCTCCTTACCTGCCCCTCGTGGTAGAGGGTGAAGGAACTTATGGGTATAAAGATCCAAAGACCAGTGAGGAATTCTACATATATGCATACCTAAAGCTCGAAGACCTTGGAGTAGAGCAGGTAAGCTAATCCTTTTCTTCAAATTTTTCAAAGCTGACAATCTCTTCGAGAGACTTTCTTTCATATTTCGGCTTTTCGTCGGTGGGATAACCTATTGGGAGTATCGTCTGGAGTTTGTAGTGTTTAGGACAATTTACGAACTCTTCAATCTCCTTGGGGTTGGGAGGAGTATAAGTTACAGTGCCGAGTTCTTCTTCCTCAAGAGCAAGCAAAAGATATCCAACAGCAAGCCAGGTAGATTGAACTGCAAAAGGCGCTCTAACATCAGCAAACACGAGAACAAGGTAAGGAGCCTCACTCAAAAAGGGCTTTTTCCATGTAAAGCCTTTCTCTTGTAGCCAGTCTCCAAGTTTTCCTCTCATCTTTTCGTAGAACTTTCTCTCTCCTCCCTCACAGATCTCTCGAATCCTCTTCTTCATTTCACTGCTCTCAACAATGATGAAGTACCATGGCTGGGCATTCATCCCAGAGGGAGCCTCTTTTGCTGCTTCCAGAGCTCTTAGGAGCTTTTCTATAGGAGGCCTCTCTTTTCTGAATTTCCTTACAGTTTTCCTTCTTTTAGCAAGCTCAAGTATCATCGTCTCACCTCACACATAAAAGAGCATCCCATCGTAGGCAACAAGGACTCTTCCGCCGTATTTATTTCTTACATACTCATCCAGCATTAGAAACGGGAGGTTCTTGTGAGATATGTGGCTTAAAAGTGTTCTTTCTGCCAGTTTAAGACCAATTTGAGCCCCTTCATCAACGTTGTTGTGATAAGGATCATCTATGCCCGGTGAATAGGTGGCATCCACAATAGCTAAGCGAAGGTTTTTCTTCTCTAATAATTCAAGTGTCTCTTTAGGAAGTCCCTTGGTATCATAAAGGACAGCTACACTTTTGTTGTCCTCCTCTATTAGGTAGCCGAGGGTCTCCACTTGGTGGTTGAGTTTTAGGCCAGTTATTCTAAGAGAATCAATTTTCAAGACATCGCCGGCTTTGATAAACTTTACATCGATATTCTTGGGATCGTTAACCATGAGCCAGTCCGCATCTCCTTTTGGGGCATAAAGTGTTGTTCTCTTGGCTATCCACCGGAGCTTGTATAAGCCATAAATGTGATCATGGTGCCAGTGAGTTAAGAGTATTGCTTCGAGAGGAACATGGAGCAGATCTCTAATATCTGTCCCGACGTCTATAAGAACAGCTTTTTTGTTTTTGGTGATTATAGCCAGAGTTGATGGTTTTCTTTGGGCAAAGCCCAATTTACGGGCTTCTTCGCATGTTTGGCATGTGCAGAGGTGTGCCGGAATTCCTTCGCTGCCTCCAGTGCCGATGAAGTACACTATCATTTGAGTCACCAGATTTAGAAGTGCTGAAGAGGTTATAAGGTTTCTTCCAAAAGAAATTTATTGTTTCACTCTAAAGTAGCGTTGATGAAAGGGAAAAACACAAAGTTTATTGCCGACATGATGCTCGGAAGACTGGCGAGATGGCTTAGGTTATACGGTTACGACACGCTCTATGGGATAGAAGATGACGAGGAAATTCTGAAGGTGGCCAAGGAGGAGGGTAGAGTAATTTTAACGAGGGATGAAGATCTTGCAAAAAGGTTTGAAAATTCCATTCTTATAAAATCCAATAAGTTTGAAGAGCAGGTAAAACAGCTTATGGAATTGGGGTTTGAGTTTAACGAGCTATTTCCAGAAAATGCGCGATGCCCAAAGTGCAATGGGTTAATAAGGAGGGCCAAAAAAGAAGAGATCAAGGGAAAAGTGCCGGAGGGCGTTTATGAGGATTATAATGAATTCTACATCTGCACCCAATGTGGTCAAATCTATTGGCCCGGAAGGCAATGGAAAGAGATGGTAAAAATCGATAGAAAGCTGAGAAACTTAACGGAAAAAAAGTAGGTCAAATGAGAGGGTGATAACAGGCAACAAAGTGTTCTCTGCTTATTTCTATAAGTTCTGGCTCTTTTGTTCTGCACTCTTCTGTCATAAGTGGACACCTTGGGTGAAATCTACACCCACTTGGAGGATTAACCGCATTAGGGACTTCACCTGTTATTTCTATCTTCTTTTTCTTTTCCCTCCTAACGATTGAAGGAACAGCTTGAATTAGTGCCATTGTATATGGATGGGCTGGATTTTTGAGAACTTCTTCTGTTGGCCCCACTTCTACAATTTTCCCTAGATACATAACAGCTATTCTATCAGCTATGAGCTTTGCAACAGCTATATCATGGGTTATAAAAAGCATGCTTAAGTGATATTCTTGCTTAAAGCTCTCAAGAAGTTCTAGGATGGATGCTCTCATTGAGACATCAATCATGGAGACTGCTTCGTCTGCCACTACAAACTCTGGTTTCAGTATCATGGCTCTGGCTATGACGACCCTTTGCCTTTGTCCACCACTCAAATGGTGAGGATATCTTTCGTAAAACTCTTCTTCGGGGGTTAAGCCCACTCTGCGAAGCATTTTTAGAGCCATTTCTTTCGCTTCTTCTTTTGTTGCGAGGTTGTGAACCAAAAGGGGATGGGCAATTGCATCTCCAATTTTCATTCTCGGACTCAGGCTTGCATACGGGTCCTGAAAAACCATTTGCATTCTTCTCCTGTAAGGTCTCAAGGCCTCGTAGTCGAGGTGGGTAATGTCCACTCCATCAAAGATTATCTTTCCATCAGTGGGTTCAATAAGTCTTAGAATAACCCTGCCCGTAGTAGTCTTCCCACACCCACTTTCTCCAATTAACGCAAGGGTTTCACCTTTTCTTACCTCAAAACTTATTCCATCAACGGCCTTGACGTATTTTTGAGGCTCTTTTCTAAGGGTCTCCAGAATAGTCCTTTTGACTGGGAAATATTTTTTGAGGTTTTCAACTTTGAGTATGCTCTCCATTTTTATCACCTGTACAAGTGACAACTTACGAAGTGTCCCTTTTCAATTTCAATAGTTTCAGGTTCCATAGAGTCACAAACCCCCTTTAAGTCAACTTTTTCCCTAAACACCGGACATCTTGGATGAAATCTACATCCACTTGGAGGATTTCTGAGATCGGGGGGATAGCCAGGTATTGCTTTTATCTCTCTTTCACTCCATAAATCAGGAACACTTGCAAGCAGTGATTGGGTGTAGGGATGAAGGGGATTTTCAAGAATTTGTTCCACTTTCCCAAACTCCACTAGTTTTCCTGCATACATCACAGCTATTTTATCGCTTCTCTCTGCCGCAAGGGATATATCGTGTGTCACAAAAAATATGCTTGTCCCCTCTTTCTTGAGATTTTCAATAAGATCCATAATTGCATCCTGCACTATAACATCCAGAGCAGTTGTAGGTTCATCTGCTATAAGGAGCTTTGGATTGAAAGCCATGGCAATAGCTATGGCAATTCTCTGTCTTTGACCTCCGCTGAGCTGATGGGGATAATACCCCATTCTATCTTCCGGAAGGTTTACCTTCTTAAGCAGTTCCTTGGCTTTATTATATGCTTCATCTTTTTCCATGCCATGTTCTGTCATAACCTCCACTATTTGGTCGCCGATTTTTCTCAGAGGGTCTAAACTCGTCATAGGATCTTGGAACACCATACTAATTTCTTTTCCTCTTATTTCTCTCAGCTCATCTTTCGTCAATCCAAGCAAGTTTTTTCCTTCAAAGATAATTTCCCCATTAACAATTTTACCAGGAGAGGGGACGAGGTTCAAGAGGGCGTAAGCTACTGTAGATTTTCCACTTCCACTTTCCCCAACAAAGCTTACCCATTCTTTTTTGTCTATTGTGAAAGAGACATTTTCAACTGCTCTTACAGTGCCGGCAAGGGTGTAATAATAAATGCTTAAGTTTTTTACCTCTAGCAACATTTTGATCACCTCGTCCCAAGAGAAATTCTTTCACTTAAGGCTTCTCCAATTAATGCAAATGCCATTGCCAAGAGCATTATCATGATTCCCGGGAAGAACACAAGCCACCAGTAGCCGTCCAAGAGGAACGGTTGTCCTACTCTTAAATCATATCCCCAATCTGGAGTCGGAGGTGTCACAGATAATCCTAAGAAACTTAATCCTGCCTCTGTTAGAATAGCATCTGCAACGCTTAAAGTGAAGACGACTAATACAGTAGGTGCCAAGTTAGGGAGGATATACTTAAACATTATTTCCCTGTTCTTTGCTCCCAAAGCCTTAGCAGCCTCGACAAACAGTTGCCCCTTTAAGCTTAGTGTTTGTCCCCTAACCATTCTGAAATACGTTGGGACATATACAAATGATATTGCAACAGCAGTGTTTACAGGACTTGGACCTAGGACTACGGCAATAACTATTGCAAGTATAAGTGCCGGAAATGCATAGATGCTATCCATGATTACGCTCAGTACTCTGTCTATCTTTCCTCCGTGGTATCCAGAGATGAGGCCCAGAGGAACACCTATACTCATAGAAAGCATAGTGGCTATAAACACAACATAAAGAACTACTCTTGACCCCCAGACTATTCTTGAGAAGACATCTTGCCCTAATCTGTTTGTTCCCATTGGGTGCTCCTTGCTTGGTGGCGCGAAGCTATCCTCCGTTGTCTTTGTAGGATCATATGGAGCTATAAACGGTGCAAAAATCGCCATTAGGATAACTATCAGCACTATTATAAGTCCAAACAATAAGAGTCCTCTCCCAGGCTTTTTATCAAAGATGAATCCTGTAATTTTGGTTATTAGTTCCATTTAAATCACCTCAGTATTTAACCCTTGGATCCAAGAGTGCGTATACAATATCTACTATCAAGCTGATAAGTCCCACAAAGAACGCAAAGAATACTACTGCACCTTGGATAGCGTTGTAATCTCTGTAATCAATCCTATCTACTATGAAAGTCCCCATTCCTGGCCAGTTAAAGGTTGTTTCAGTCAAAACTGCACCGCCAAGTAAAATTGCAAATTGAAGTCCCATTAAGGTCACAACTGGAATAAACGCATTTTTCAAAGCGTACCAAGTAACCTTCCAATCCCTAACTCCCCTAGCATAATAGGATCGGATAAAATCTTGGCTAAGGACATCAACCATGTTGTTTCTAACAAGCCTTGTGTATGCCCCACTAAGTACTATGCCTAATGTTGTTGCTGGAAGTATAAGGTGCCTTATTGCACTAGTAAATGCTTCCCAGTTTCCAGTTAATATGCTGTCCAATACATAAAGGCCGGTTATTCTTTGCAACTCTATCCCGGGATCTATTCTCCCAGAAGTTGGAAGTACATGAAAGTGTATACCAAAAACGTACTGAAGCATCATTCCGAACCACGGGATGAAGAGAGTATAAGCTATTATACTGTAGAGCCTCATTGTAGTGTCAATTTTTGTACCTTTCTTTGTCGCTGCTATAGTTCCAGTCAAAAGTCCAAGGAGAACGCTTACAGTGAATCCAAAAATAGTCAATTCCAGCGTGGCCGGGAATCTCAATTTTAGATATTCAACAACAGGCTTTCCCATAGGGAATGCTAAAGTTACTCCAAAATCCCCATGAAGCATCTTCCAGAGATAATCAAAGTATTGAACATACAAGGGTTTATCAAGCCCGGCCATTTCCATCAAATGCTGGAGCTGTTCAGGAGAAATATTCTTGGTTCCAACAACAGCTAAAACAGGATTTCCAGGTAAAATTCTAAGGAATATAAAAACAATTGTATACAGGATCAAAATTGTTGGGATTATCATGAGGCCCCTTATCACTATGTATTGACCGATCCCACGAGTCATTTGACCACCACCTTGATTTATTGCAATCCAAAAATTCAAATTCAAAAAAAAAGGGAAGAGAAGAAAGTCAGCTCTTCTCCTTATAAATGGTGGAGTATTTGAATATCATGTCTGGCCCTATTGTTACGCCCTTGACATTTGGACTGGTCACAACAAAGAGCTTTCCTTGTATCAAAGGTATGTAGGGAACTTCCTCGGCAAGTATCTTTTGTACCTGTTCGTAGAGCTTAGTCCTTTCATTTTGGTCTGTGAGCGATTGGGCTTTTGTCAACAACTCATCAACGGTTGGATTTGCATATCCTGTTCCAGCCCAGCTGTTTGCAGTGCTCTTTAAGAATGGAGTTGTGTAATCGTCTGGATCCAAATAGTCTGGGTACCATCCAAGGAGGTATACTTGCATCTGTCCTTTTCTTGCATAATCTACGTACGTTCCCCACTCGGCACTCTTAATATCTACTTTTATTACCCCGGTTCTCTCCCACTGCTCCTTAAGCACTTGAGCAAGGTCTGCTTCGGTGTCACCATAGTGAGTTGGAGTGTACCAGAGCTGTATCATTAGCGGATTACTTTCGTCATAACCTACCTCCTTGAGCAACTTCTTAGCGAGATCAATGTTGCCATCACCGTATTTCTCTTTGAATGCGTCTATGTGAGACCACATTCCATTTGGAATCAGACTGTATAGTGGCTCAACTGTCCCTTTGAAGACTTTATTTGAAATTTCCTGTCTATCGATTGCTGCTGCCAGAGCTTGCCTTACTTTCACGTTGTTTGTTGGCTCAGACTTTGTGTTAAGACATACGTATCGTATAAATCCTCCAGGTACCTCAATAACCGAGTATTTGCCCTCACTCTTCAAACTCTCAATATCCGTTGGCCTTAGAGTTCTCCATGCAATGTCTATTTCGCCGTTTTGTAGTGCCAGCCTCATGGTTGAAGCGTCTCTATAGAACTTGATTATTATTCTCTTGGTCTTGGGAGGCTCTCCGTAGTAGTTTGGATTGGCCTCGAGGACAAGCTCTTCATCTCTAACCCACTTGACTATTTTATACGGTCCAGCTCCACCTGCAGTCTGATCACTCTGAATTTCATTTGGAGAATAGCTTGGATGAACTGGGAAATAAGGTGGTGTTGTTAAAAGTGCTAGGAAGTAGGATGTCGGCTGTTTCAGGTAAAACACAACTGTGTAATCATCCTTTGCCTCAACTTTTTTCACAAAGTCGGTAACAAGCCATGAGGGATCTCCTTGGATTGTCATTACTCTCTCTATGCTTCTTACAACGTCTTGAGCTTTTAGAGGTGTTCCATCCGCAAATTTAAGGTCTTTTCTAAGGTGGAATGTCCAAATGGTAGAATCTTCATTTACTTCCCAGCTTTCGGCAAGAGCGGGTTCTATCTCTAGAGTCCCAGGTTTGTACTTAACAAGCCCCTCCATTATGTTGTTAAGGACTTCCCATGTGTAGAAATCGTATGCATTTGCTGGATCTAAGTCTGTCACTTTATCTGTTACTCCTATTACTATCTGCTCTGCATATCCTGCTCCACTCGTTTGGGTTGTCGTTTTTTCTCCTCCTATACATCCACTAGCCACTACACTAAAAACAAAAATAACCAACAATGCTAAAGATAGTACTTTACTCTTCATAGAGATTCACCAAAGTGTATTTAAGAGGAGCTATGTATTTAAAATTTTTGTAGTCATTTAGATGGCAAAATCGCTAAATTGGAGAAATTTTTACTTTTTTGTAAAAGTCGTCTGATGTTCAAACAGATACAGGCGAAAAATTACTCTAAAAGTATTCTTTTTTGCACCCTTTAATTTTCTTTTACGACAAAACTTCTATAAAGTAGAATGCCATAGATAAGCATATGAAATGGACAGATTGGGAACCATTTTACACTCAAATCGTCAGTAAAATGGGCTACGATAGGGAAAAAGACAGAGAGGCTGCATTTCTATTGAGGAAACTTTTGTTAGAGAACAAAAACTACATTTTGGTTAAGGACATTAAAGATAGAATTAAGGAAAAGGTCCACGTTTTTGGAGCTGGACCGAGCTTGGAGAAAGCTCTCGAGAATAGAAACTTTAGCGGGACGTTAATAGCCTCCGATGGTGCAACTTCAGCTCTTCTGAAATATGGTATTACTCCAGATATCATTGTCACGGATTTGGACGGGAGGTTCGAAGACATAAAGAGATCAAACGCACTTGGGGCTTACGTTGTTGTTCATGCTCATGGAGACAACATGGACAAACTTAAAGCCTATGTACCACAACTTAAGAATGTCTTGGGGACTTGTCAAACAGAGCCTCTGGATATTGTTTATAACTTTGGCGGCTTTACCGATGGGGACAGAGCTGTTTTTTTAGCAGAAGAACTTGGAGCAAAGGAGATAACCCTCGTTGGTTTTGATTTTGGGGAAATCGTCGGAAAATGGAGCAAGCCGTATTTGGAGGAACACAGCCCGGTGTGGGAAAGTAAAAAGAAAAAGTTCGAAATAGCACAAATGCTTCTGGATTGGCTCAAAAAGAATGGGAGAGCGAGGATAATAGAGCTTTAAGCTCGGCCACTCCCGTATTCATCACGAATCAGATGGTCAAAACCTCATCATTGTCTAAAAATGTTACCTCTTCAAAAGATTTAAGTTTTATCAACGTTAACTCAACAAGGGCTGGACATGCTTGTCAAAAAATAAGGAAAAGAAAACTCATTCTTTCTTTTTGTCTCCACATCCCTTCAGAATCTTCTCCACATCAAAGCCCTCTTCGTACTTCTTTAGCTTTCTTTCAAAGAACTCCATAAAGAGCTTGTATCTCTTTGCTCTGTGTCTTGGAGAGCCTCTCAAACTGTGGCCGTGGGCACCGCGTTTGAAGATTGCAATGTAAGCCTCCTTACCTAGATCCTTAAGCACGTGGTAGAACATCACGCTCTGATCGAGTGGGCATCTGTAGTCTTCAAGGGAGTGAATCAGTAAGAGCGGAGCTTTAACGTTTTCGGCGTAGAATAATGGGCTCAACTTTTTGTAGTTCTCGTTTTCAAGGGGGTTATCACCTATAACCTCCTTGTCAAACCATAAGCCTATATCAGAAAAAGCATAGCTTGTGAGCCAATAGCTTATGCCGTTCTCACTTATCCCGGCTTTAAAGAGATCGCTCTGCGTTACAGCCCAGTTTGTCATGAAGCCACCGTAGCTTATGCCAGTTATTCCAACCCTATCCTTATCTGCTTGGGGCTCAAGTTTAAAGAACTCCTCCACCCCATTGAGAATGTCTTGGAAATCCTCTAACCCTGTCCTCTCAAGAACCCTTAGAGCAAAGTCCTCATCATAGCCGTTGCTCCCTCTTGGGTTAACGAAGACCACGTAATAGCCCTTATCAGCCATTAACTGCATCTCGTATTTAAAGTAATAGCCGTACATCCCCTTAGGGCCGCCGTGGACGAACACTATAACGGGAGCTTTTTCTCCTTCTTTGATGTCAGGCTTAATATACCAACCGTCAAGCTCTAAATCGAGGCTCTTGAAACGGAAGTGCTTTATTGGCCTTGTCTTAAGCTTCGCAAATATCGGCCCGTTGTAATCTGTTATCTGCTTTAACTCCCCATCCCACAGGTAGACCTCTCTAAGCCTTGTGTCAGTCTCCTTGAGGAGGACTACCGTTCCATCAGCACTTACATCAAATCCCATTACCCAAGAGTTGTCCTCAACTATTGGGGCTAAATCCCCTCCTTCGAGCTTGTAAAGGCTTATTTTACCTTCTCTGGCCATGGTGAAGTAGAGATTCCCTTCCTCATCGAGTCTCCCCTGTCCGTTGTTGTAAACAAAGCGCTCCGTTAGAGGTTTGACTTCTTTTCCATCCCAGAGGTAGAAGAAGTCATGTTCGCTTCTCTTCTCCTTCTTTGGCTTTCCATAGAGTAAAACTAACGCTCCATTAGAGTCAACGGCAGCATATGAAACCCCCTCAAAGAGTTTTTCGCTCTCTCCATCCTTGTAAATATAGATGTCGTAGAACTTGAAGAACTGAAGCTTCCCGTCCATTCTGTGGGGGACGTTGTAGATTACTTTATCTCCGTGCCATACTGCGGAAGAGAACCTCTCTGCCTCAAACTCTTCAAGAACTTCTTCACTCTCAGTGTCCACTATCCAAAATGTTGTCTTTTCACCGTCAAAAAAGCCTCTAGCATCGAACCACACAGGGACATCGTCTTCAAAGACAAAATCCTCATCATCTCTTCTTTTGAAGCCAGTTATCAAAATTCTCCTATCATCTTTATTCCAGCTTACATCGAGGATATTCTTTGCCTCAAGAACTTTCTTTCCACTCATTGAGCTTAGATCATAAAGCCACACTTCTGCAGTTTTCTTTTCTTCGTTTGGTCTTACAAAGGTTATTTTCTTTCCACTCGGAGAAAAGCGGGGCATTGATGCGTTTTCAATAAATCTTTTCCCGCCCTTTTCGAGTTCTTCAACAACTATGGTGTTCTCATACTTGTTGTCTTTTAAGTTTGCCTTTGTTAATACATATGCAATTTTCTTTCCATCTCTTGATATCCTTGGGTCGCTCAGATAAGCAAACCTAGAAAATGTGTTTTCATTCCATTCGATCTTATTCATAACGCTATCACCTAAATATAAGTAACCCCTAAATTATTTAAAGTTATTTGATGACCTATACTTCATGAGGAGTGAATATGCTGTCTTGGGGATACTTCTAATCGGCCTCATTGTTTCAATCATCACAAAAAGCTATGTTGGTGTGGC
Organism: Thermococcus aegaeus; assembly: GCF_055393685.1. NCBI lineage: Archaea > Methanobacteriati > Methanobacteriota > Thermococci > Thermococcales > Thermococcaceae > Thermococcus > Thermococcus aegaeus. The sequence goes on from NZ_AP042464.1 coordinate 88,818, forward strand.
AATTGCTGCCTTGGGGATACCACTGTATCTTGCTTACAGCTCTAGAGAGATGAACATTCTTGCAAGATCTAGAATTTTTGATCGAGATTTGTTTGTGATGATCGGTATAACGATTTTCATAATCCTTCTCTTTGAGTATCTTATTGATCCAAGAATAGGTCTCATCATCGCGGCGTTTTTGATTCCCCTCTCAATATGGGGATGGGACAAATTAAAGACTAGAAAGTAACTCTTTGATCTTTTCAATGTTTTTCGTCTTCTTATACTCTCTCAGTGCTTCTCGTAAAGAGTTTAAGAAGTGTTGATCTAAGTGAAATTTCTCTCGAACCCTCTTTGCAACAACGTTATCGTTGAGAAACATCATCGCCATAGCAGAAGTTACGTTTTTTGGCTTTCTAAAGCCAGCTTTTTCAAAGTCGATTATCCAGACGGTATCGTTGATTATGATGTGCTTTCCCCCCTGTATTTGTCCATGGTCAATGCCTAGAATATCGAGCCGATGCGTTTTTTCAAGTATCTGAAGTATGTGCTTTTTTTGAGGAGTTGAGTATAGCAACGGCTCACCTTCAGCAAATTCTCTAACGAGAAATTCCCTCTTCCCAAAAATCCCGTAATCAATTAAGCGCGGTGTTATTCCTTCTCCTTCAAGAAACCTCAAGATCTCCGCTTCTCTCTTAAAGTTCTTTCTCGGTGAATCGGGTCTTTCAAGCTTTATAATGACCTTCCTTTTCTCTGCCTTTCCAGTAAACACTATGCTGGTCGTTCCTTTGGAGTAGAACTTTTCGAGCTTAATCCCTCTTTTCTTGAGAAACTCTTTGAACTTCTCGAGTTCTTCCTGACTTATAAGGTGCTCCATTTTTCTTCCCCGATAGTTTAATTAACTCTGTCGGGGTATTTTAAAGCTGGTGGTGTGCATGCTCTTCATAGACAAGTCCAAGCATATATTTGCCTTTGGACCAAATCTCAGGCCAGTTGCGGAAGCAGAAGATGGAGAAATAGTTGTTTTTGAAACTTTGGATGCCCTCTCCAATCAGATAACCTCGGAGGAGCAGACTCTTGAAAGCATTGACTTCTCAAAAGTGAATCCTGCAACGGGACCGCTCTACATAAAAGGTGCTAAACCCGGAGATGCATTGAAAGTTGATATTTTGGATATAGAAGTGGCAGACAGGGGAGTAGTTGTCATTGCACCAAAAGCGGGAGTTTTAGGGGACGAGGTCAAAGAGCCAAAAACTAAGGTCTGCAAAATCAAAGATGGCCATGTTTATTTTGGAGATCTTAAAATACCTGCAAAACCAATGATAGGAGTTATCGGTGTTGCATCTCCAGAAGAAATTCCTTGTGGAGAGCCCGACAAACATGGTGGGAACATGGACACAAAGCTCATAAGAAAGGGCACTACTCTTTATCTGCCTGTCTTCGTCGAAGGAGGATTGTTGGCTATTGGAGATCTACATGCGGTGATGGGAGATGGGGAAGTTTGCGTCTCTGCCTGTGAAGTCTCCGGAAAAGTGACGGTAAGAGTTAGCCTCGTAAAAGGAATGGCCCCTCAATATCCAGTGCTTGAAACCGAAGACTCACTGTATATTCTGGTCTCTCGTGAAGACTTATGGGAAGCTGCAAAGGAAGCAACGAATCTTGGGGTTAAGGTTCTCCAAAAGACCTTAGGTTTAAGCTGGGAGGAAGCTTATATGCTTGGAAGTCTCATTTTGGATGTTGAGATAAGTCAGCTGGTAGATCCAAAAAAGACCGTGAGAATTAGAATTCCAAAGAGATACATGTCGGCGAAAGAGGCTTTAAGGGCTTTATCTTTAGAATAATTAGCTCCCCCTAATTTGTCATTTTTTCCTTATTGGTGACGATAACCTTAAATACTCAAAAAACCAAATATTATTGGTGGTAAGCTATGGTGACGGCGTTTATTTTGATGGTGACGGCCGCTGGAAAGGAAAGGGAAGTTATGGAGAAACTTCTTACCTATCCAGAGGTAAAAGAGGCGTATGTGGTTTATGGAGAATACGACCTTATAGTTAAGGTTGAAACCGATACGCTCAAAGATCTTGACCACTTTATAACAGAAAGAATAAGGAAGATGCCCGAAATACAAATGACCTCAACCATGATAGCTATCTGAGGTCTTTCTCTTCTTACTTTTCCTTGAGAACTGAACAAAAACTTAAAAAACAGAAAATGGGGAAGTTCATTTATTCATCATCAATCTTATTCTCTCTGCTGCGTCTTTTGCCCTATCCGATATGTTGCTTAGTGTTTTTGCAATGTTGAGAAGGTACATTCCAAGTCCCCATTCTAATCTGGCAGAGTTCTTGAAAATTATCTCCATGAATTTGGTATCTAGTTCATCTATCTTGTGCTCAACGCTCTCTATTTCCTTGATTATTTCGTACTCCCTCTGGATTTCTCTCTCACCGAATCCACTTTCTATAACCCTGTCCATTTGGACTATCGCTTCATAGACAAGTTTTGCCGCTTTAATGCTTTCCTGACTCATCTTCATTATTAAGCTTCTCACTTCGTCTTTGAGGTCTTCAGGAGTATCGTTTGGATCTCTAACTAGAAGCCATTTTGCGGTGTTTTCAGCTGCATCCGCTATTTTATCCTGCATCTGAAGATATCTCAAGATATCTCCTCTGTTAACGGGCATAAACAATTTTGAACTTAGGCTATCCCTTATTTCCTCTTTGATTTTGTCGGCGAAGTCCTCGAGGTCGTCCACTTTCCTAGCGTATTCTCTCATTGTCTCATATTCTCCTCTCTCCCATGCCTCAAGGGCCTTTTCAAGAGTCTCCACAGTCTCTAAAACAACTTCAGCGTGCTTTATTAAGGGCTTAAACGGACTTTTAGCGAATAATTTTGTCCAGACTTGCATCATTTTCACCCCACAATCATGAGTATCTTAAACACAACACCCGCAATTATAGCTGCTACAGGAACTGTAACAAACCAGGATATGACTATATCCTTAACGATTTCTTTGTTTATTGCTTTTACCCCTCTTGCCAGTCCTACACCTATCACAGCCCCAACAACGGTGTGTGTTGTGGAGATTGGCAGTCCCAACCAAGAGGCTATCAGGACTACTGTTGCAGCGGAGAAGTCTATGCTAAACCCTCTTGTGTTTGTTAGCTCGGTGATTTTCTTTCCAACCGTTTCCATAACTTTGTATCCGTAAGTTGCTACTCCGATAGCTATTCCCAAACCGCCCATCGCTAAAATCCATCTCGGCACAGGAACCTTCATTCCAGCTAGCCCCATTGTTGCTACTGCATAAACTGCTGCAACTGGCCCGACTGCATTTGCAACATCGTTTGCACCGTGGGAGAGGGCAACGTAGGCAGAGGTTAGCACTTGAACCCTTCTAAATATTGCCTCAGCCCCCCAATATGGATCGGTTGCTTTGAAGTTCCTTCTCAAAAGTGCAAAGCTGACTAAAAACGCTCCAATCCCAGCTGCCAGTCCGTATCTACTTACCGCAATGAAGAGGGACTTTCCATGCATAACTTTGATATAAAACATTGAACCTATGACGACAAATGCAAGCCCTATCCACACAGGTGCCCATTTTTTGGCGCTTTCTATTGGGTCTTTTTGCTGAAGTATGGTTTTAGAGACGAGTTTTATGACGACGAATGCAACTATTGCACCGAATATTGGGGAGAGTATCCAGCTGGCAATTACTTGTGCCATCTTGCCCCAATTCACTATAGATGAGCCCGCATATACCATCCCATAGCCGACTATACCGCCTATGATGGAGTGGGTCGTTGATACTGGCAATCCAAACTTTGATGCAAACAGCAACCACAATGAAGCAGCAAGAAGGGCGGCAATGGATCCATAAACAATAACATTGGGATCGCTTATTTGAGATGCATCTATTATCCCCTTCCTTACAGTTTCGGTAACGCTTTTTCCGAAGAGGTAAGCACCTGTGAATTCAAGCACACCTGCTATTACAACAGCCTGCTTTGGAGTTATTGCCCCAGCTCCAACGGCAGTACTCATCGAGTTTGCGGCATCGTTTGCACCTATCGCCCAAGCCATGAAAAGTCCAACAGCAATTGTGATGAACAGCCATGGATCACTAAGCAGCTCGATCATTTTCATCACCAGAGCAGGCTAACATATGATCCATATAAATACTTTGCCGCAATAGAATATAGCTGAATACATTGAACTATATAGACTATATATAAAAAAGAAAAAGGTTATTCAACTTTCACAGGCTCTACAGTTATGGTGTCTCCAGCCTTTATCCTTACATAGTGGTAAAAACCTCCCTCGTCGGGCTTTGCGTATGGTGGTGCTCCTCCGCCACCTGTTATTACCATCTCCACACCATCTTTTTCACCGTACCAGTATATGTGGATGTGCCCAAATACTCCAAAGGCGTTGTATTCCTTCATGAGCTCTAGGAGTTTTTTTGCGTCTGCTGGATTCATTGCATGGTCTCCCTCAGGTCTGGGGTCTATTGGGGGAGTATGCATAACTATAACGGGCCTTTTACCTAAGGCTTTGGCTTTTTTAAGCTCTTTCTCAAGCCACGTCCATTGAGCGGAGGTAAGCTTGTAGTTGTTCTCAACGTTGTTGGCAAAGATAAAGTAGTAACTGCCTAAGACAAAGGAGTAATCCGTTGGTCCAAAGAACTTGTGGTAGATGTTCTTGCCTTCTCCTTGGTATTCATGATTTCCTGGAGCGACAAACACGGGCTTGTTGAACTTCCATTCTTTCAACAGCTCTGCCCATTCTTCAACTTTTCCCGAGTAGACCAAATCTCCGCTGTCGATTATAAACGCACCTTTATCCTTGTTCATGAGATCTCTTATCTTGAAGAATACCTCCGGTTGCTTTGTCCCGCTTCCAGGTCTGTGGTCTCCAAATGCCAAGAACGTGAAATTCTCTACTTCTCTGGGAGTTATAGAAAAGTCTTTACTAGTAGTAACTTCTATCCAAGTCTCCCCTATCTTAGCACCGCTTGGATACTCAACAAACTGAGGATTTATGTTCTCAATTATGTAGGTTATCTGGACACCCTTTGGGTCCTTGACTTTAACGCTTACGTTGAATCCAAGGGCTTTTATGTGAACTTTTGAACCATTTACAAGTCTTATAAAGCCTCCGCTTACAGTTATGTTTTCCCCTTTAACGATTCTCCAGCTGTAAATGAATGGCTCTTCCACGTATATCTCTTTTAGGAGCCAGTATTCGTCCTTATCTTTTATCCCGTCCCAGTCGTTATCCCCTATTACTTTGACGACTACTCCTTCGAAGTCTCCTCTCCTCAGAACAACGGAGGGATTTAATTTTCTCCCCTCTTTTAGTTCTTTTGCAAATTTTAAAGCTGCTCCTACTCCAGACTTTCCATTTCCTGTAAAAATAAGTCTGTCCTTACCGTTTTCTTTATACGCTATTATCGTTCCTATCTCCTCACCAACGAATTTAATTCCAGACTTGTAGACCACATATCCAAAATACTCCCTTGGAGTTGTGACGATGGGTTTTCCTCTAAGGAGCTCCCTTGCATCTTCTGGGGATAAGATCGCTATACCGCTTTCAAACTCGTCTTTAACTTTTATCTGGGCATTTGGGAAGTAATGCTTCGCAAGCTCTTCATACCCTTCGCTTACATACACTGTTTCGGTATTGAATATCTCCGCCCATTTTTGGATTATCTCTCCCCTGTTGTAGGAGCTGAAGTCGATTCCTTCTTGAGTAGCTGTGGTTGAAGTTGTGGTGGGAGTCTGAGTACATCCGACTGCAAAGACTAATAGTCCTATGAATAAGATAGGCAACATCTTTCTCATTTCGGTCACCACCTATAATTCATCTAATCCACCTTTTTTCTTAAATCTCTTTTGAAGATTCTTAAGAACAAAAAACGGACCAATGACAATTAAGAACGCACTGCCAGTGCCGATCAACAAGGCTGAAAATTGAGAACGCTTGATTAAATAAACCCTTCTAACAACGAGGAGTTTAGCTGGCAAAAGATAGCTTTGGGAATTATCGTAGTATATTTGATACACTCCTTCTTTAGGGGTCTTAAAGTGCAGATATAAGCCTTCCCCATTAATCTCTTTCCCAGAATCTTTTTCTACAGCGTAAAGGACAACGCTCTCGTTGCCACATTCCACAGTAGCGTTTACTTCAAAAAGAACGCCCTTTGCAAGTTTCCACTCTTCCATAAACACATGGCCGGGCTTTATCGCTATTTCATCCTCCCACTGGTTGTATAACCCATAAGTTTCTCCAAAGTTCATGCCTATAGCTATTAATAGCCCTCCAAATATAAATGGAAGTACGAAAACTTTCCACCCCTTACTCACATTCAGCACCTTTATTGTTCAACACTTTGAGAGTTAAGAACTTTGTCTTTTGCAAACGTTTATAAGGAGGTGGGGATTAAGAAGAATGCAAAGAAAAATCCAGTTAGAGCGCGGAACATTAAAATCATCCAATAATACGCTGTTCTGTTCTCTAATGGACGCAAATTTGAGGAGATGTAAGTATGAGTTTTGAAAAGTTAGGACTATCAGAAAGCAGCTTAGATGCTATACGGAGAAAAGGATTCAAAAAGCCAACCGATATTCAGCGAGAAGTTATTCCAAGACTTCTAAATGGTGATAAAGACCTAATTGGACAATCACAAACTGGAACAGGTAAAACCGCCGCGTTTGCCCTTCCATTGATAGAACTTATAGATGAAGAGATAAAGGATGTGCAGGCAATAGTAATAACCCCAACAAGAGAGCTCGCACTTCAAGTTGCAGATGAAATAAGGTCGCTTAGAGGAAAGAAGAGAGTCTACGTTCTCCCACTCTATGGAGGCCAGCCGATAGGACCTCAAATCAAAAATCTAAGGAAAGGGACCCACATAGTTATTGGCACCCCTGGAAGGATAATAGACCACATAAAGAGAGGCACCCTTTCACTTAATGGTGTGAGCTACTTTATACTAGATGAGGCAGACAGAATGCTGGATATGGGCTTTATAGAAGATATCGAGAAAATTTTAAGGTACACAAATGAAGAGAAAAGAGTTTTGATGTTTTCTGCGACTATCCCAAGGGAGATACTTCGCTTAGCAAGGAGATATTTGAAAGAGTATGAGCTCATAAGGATTCAGGAGAAAAGTCTTGCTCCAGAGCAGGTCGAGCAGTGCTACTTCGAAGTGCGCCCAAGTAATAAGTTTAAGCTTCTGTGCAGGATCCTTGATGATGAGAACTTTTATGGAATAGTGTTCTGTCAAACGAAAAAAGAGACAAGGGAACTGGCAGCTAAGCTTAAGGCTAAGGGATATAGCGCAGAGGCTTTGAATGGGGACATTCCTCAAAAGGGAAGAGAAAGAGTTCTGAATCGCTTTAGAAATGGAAAAACTAGAGTTCTTGTAGCAACTGACGTTGCAGCAAGAGGGATAGACGTTAAAAATCTGACGCATGTGATAAATTATTCACTCCCTCAAAATCCAGAAGCTTATGTTCACAGGATTGGCAGAACTGGAAGGGAAGGTAAAGAAGGGAAAGCCATAACATTTGTTGCTCCTTGGGAATCTCCAAAATTGAGGGACATTGAAAGAGTGGCAAAGGTAAAGATCAGAGAGATGGAGTACCTAAAAGGACATAGAAGAAGAGAAAGACTTTCAAGAGCTTCTTGAAATTGTAAATTGGCGGGCCCGGCGGGATTTGAACCCGCGACCTTCGCCTCCGGAGGGCGACGCTCTATCCAGACTAAGCTACGGGCCCTCGATAATATCCAGAGAAAATTGAATTAAAAATCTTTTTCCCTTCTGACCAAAACCTTTTTAACTCTTTTCCACACTTCAGTGTGAATTACTTCAAATATGGTGTGGTCATATGAACGAGGGATACCTAACTCTCTTTGTTTATGTCTTAAGTGTATTCATAGCCACTGGAACCCTGGGAGTGCTTATTTACTCATATCTGAAGCACAAGATAAAAGCCCTCCTTTTTTGGTCAGCTGCATGGGTGTTTTTCATACTGATGCAGGTGGCGTTTTATACCGGGAATAAAGAAGGAGTTGCACTCTTTTACTCTTTCTTCTCAGGGACTCTGATATATGGAGCCCTAGTCTATCTCAAGGAATACGGAGATATTAAAACCTCAATAAAACCTGAGTTAATAGGGATTATCCCGCCAGTATTTGCCATCTATGGAATGTTCTTAGTTCATTTAGGGCTCTCTTATAACTTTTTCTCTATTGAGGTGCCATTTGTTGTTCTTTCAGGGATATTTTTCCTATTTTCTGGCTTTGTCTTCTTGGCAATAGGTAAAAAGAAAAAGAGCAGTCTTCATCTAGGCATTCTGACAATTGCTTTTAGTGTCTTTGTTCTTCTCTATCCAGTAAGGCTGAGTTTCCCACACCTTAGTTTTGTATGGATATTTCTTGGCACTGCACTATCTGTATGCATGGCACTCCTTATGATAAACCTTGTAACCTCCAGAGAATTTTTGTTCTTTGAGGAGCCTGTGGAGCTAAAGGTTGTTTTGGAACCTGGTGCCAAACTGATAAGCCCAAAAGAGTACGAACAAATAAAGGAGAACCTTAGGGATTACCCCGTGCTGGCATTTGTTAGAAGCTTAAACATCCCGAAAAAATGGAATGCCTACTATCTAAGCACCGAGGAGCGAGAGGGTAGGCTTTCCCCTACAAACCTTGCTTACATGGCTCAAATGATAAGTGAGTACTTTAGGGAGGCAAAGAAAAAAGGCCTCGAAGGAGTAGTGGTAATAGACTGCTTGGAGTATCTGTCCATGTACAATGGCTTTGAGTCTATTGCGAAATTTTTAGCTGCATTAAAGGACTTTGCACTGATAAACGAAGGAGTGCTCCTTGTAGTTATTGAGGAAGATGCTTGGAACAAACGTCAGCTTGCAATCCTAAGACGCATTTTCAGTTAAAACTTTTAAGTTATAACTTCAAAGTTAAGTTTAAGAAATCCGGAAGCCTAAAACTTAGGGTGGCCCTATGAAGATTATCCCACTTGCCTCTGAAAGCCTGGGTGTTAGAAGCCTCGCAACGTTCTTAGTGATTGGAGAAGTTGGCATTCTTATCGATCCTGGGGCGGCGTTAGGCCCAAAGCGTTATTCCCTCCCTCCAGCCAAAGCAGAGCTTGAAGCTCTGCAAAAGGCAAGAGAAAGAATACAGCGTTATTCAAAAAAAGCTCAGATAATAACAATCTCTCACTACCATTATGACCACCACACTCCTTTCTTTGAGGGAATTTACGAAAGCTCTTCTCCTGAAAAAGCAAAGGAACTCTACAGCGAAAAAACCCTTCTCATAAAGCACCCTACGGAGAACATAAACTTCAGCCAGCGAAAAAGGGCATGGGCTTTCCTTAAGGAGGCTGAAAAGATAGCGAGAAAAATTGAGTATGCTGATGGAAAGTTCTTTGACTTTGGGGATTTCATAATCGAGTTCTCCCCAGCCGTCCCCCATGGAAGTGAAGGTTCAAGGCTTGGATTTGTTGTAATGGTTATGGTAGATGATGGAAGGAGAAGAGTAATTCATGCAAGCGACATCCAGCTTTTAAATGAAGCTTCTAAGAAATGGATAATTAGGCAGATGCCCGATATCCTAATTACCGGAGGCCCCCCAACATACTTGGAGGGCTACAGGGTTAAGGAAGCATGGAATACTGGACTTAAAAACCTCAACGAGATAATAAAAGAGACGAACGCAGAAATTATCTTAGATCACCACCTGATTAGAGATAAGAGGTACCCTGAATTTTTTGCTCAGCTCGAGAAAGAGCCCCTGACATTTGCTCGCTTCTTAAAAAAAGAGGATAGCCCTCTGGAAGCCTACAGGAAAGAGCTGCACAAAATTGAGAAAGGAGAAGATGTCGAGATACCTTTTAACATTGGGTGATGGCCATGAAGATACTGGAAGAGTTTGGGACTCTTTTTCTGATAGTGGGTCTTGCCATTGCAATGGCATTCCTAATAATCCTCACGAGAGTCCTCGCAACATATACCAACATATTGATAACAATGATTGGGATGGTGGTCTTTGTAGGCCTAATAGGGCTCATCCTGTGGCTTCTAGATAAGAGGTCAAAGATCTAAAAGCCTGAAAGCCCATCTCCTTGCTTTTTCTATTTCTTTCTCCGGCATATTTCCAATGCCGCCTCTTAGCACGAGGGTATCCACGATTTCTCCGCGAATTTTCTCCCTTAAGGGTTTTATATAGTGGTTCTGAATATGCCACCTAACAAGACTCCCAAACGCAACCGCAAAGCACACAATAAAAATTGCCACCTTTTTCTTCTCGAGCTCATTGGAATGCTTTTCCAAAAACTCAAGAACACTCTTCATAGGTCGCTCGTAGTAAATTGGGGCCCCAACAATAACGAGCTCACAGTCTTCGAGGGTTGTGATTTCCTGTACCATTTTTACCTCTACACTTACTTTTTTCTTTTGAAAGCTTCGCCCTTTAGAGTGAGATGCGATAATTGGAAGTTTAACTTTTGACGAGCGAAACCTTTTTAAACTTTAGAGAGTAATAAGGCCCCAGAGGGGCCAGTCAAAACAACCCGATGAGACGAGGGGTCTCACGTTACCACTCTGCTTTAGAGTGGTTGACGCTGTTAAGTGTCCTTTCAAAACCACCCTTGAGCGGTTGGAAACCGTGAGTAAGCGATAACCCCAATCCGGCTTTGGCCGGTAGGGGTAATGGGCCGAAGACCCGGCCTTCGGGCTGAACCGAAACCGGTGACGGGAGTAGGTGATGGGCCCGTAAACCTTCCCGCACTTGGGTTAGGGGGTTCTTGGTTGGAACCCTCGCCGTTCACGGCGGGGAGGAGGTCAGGTACTTCTCAATGGCTTCTTTTATTGCCTTTGCAGCCTTTTCCGTTGTTTTGTGCTTAGAGTCATAGACTATGCACACCTTCATCGTCCATCATTTTTTTGTTCTCTTGAAAGTTTAAATACCCATCTTTGCTACCATATCTTTTTAAATGCTCTGAGGGATTGGATTGCGATGAGGGTTCACATAGAGACTTATGGATGTACAAGGAACAGAGCAGATGCAGAGATGATGGAAGCTTTACTTCTCAAAGCAGGATGCGAAATAGTGGAATTAGATAGTGCGGAGTATGTTGTTGTAAACACTTGTGCCGTTAAGGATCCAACAGAAAAGCATATGAGCAAAAGGATTAGAGAACTCCTTGACAGTGGAAAAAAAGTAATAGTAACAGGCTGCCTACCTCACGTTAATCCAAACGCAATAGATGAAAGGGTCTCCGGAATTCTTGGGGTTAAAAGCATAGACAGAATTGTTGAAGCGCTACACCTGGCCGAGAGGGGAGAAAAATTAATCAGCGTTGAAGGATGGAAAGAGAGAAGCATAGATAAGCTTGAACTCCCCAGAGTTTGGAAAAAAGGTGTTGTTTTTGTAGTCCCGATAAGCGAAGGATGTTTGAATGCGTGCACATACTGTGCAACAAGATTTGCTAGGGGAGTTTTAAAGAGCTATAAACCCGAGCTTATTGTTAAATGGGTAAAAGAAGCCGTAGCTAAGGGATACAAAGAGATTCAGCTCTCAAGCGAAGATACGGGCTGTTATGGGTTTGATATAGGCACGAACTTAGCAAGGCTTTTGGATGAAATCACAACAATAGAGGGGGAGTTTAGGATAAGGATCGGCATGATGAACCCCAACAATGCAATCAAAATACTCGACGAGCTTGTAGAGGTTTACAAAGATGAAAAAGTCTATAAGTTCCTGCATTTGCCAGTGCAGAGCGGTGACAATGAAATTTTGAGGAAAATGGGGAGAACTTATACAGTTGAAGAGTTCGAAGAAATAGTCAGGGAATTTAGAAGACATATTAAAGATCTTAACCTGAACACCGATATAATAGTTGGCTTTCCAGGGGAAAGCGAAGAAGCCTTCCAGAATACGGTGGAGCTAATTAAAAGGATAAAACCCGACAAGATAAATGTTTCGCGCTTTTCGCCAAGACCTGGGACATTAGCGGCAAAGATGAAAGGGCAAATAGTAGGGTGGAAGGTAAAGGAGCGCTCCCGCTACCTACACAGGCTTAGACTTTCAATAAGCTACGAGATAAATAAGGGATATGTGGGAAGAGAAGTGGATGTTTTGACGCATAGCGAGGGCAAGAGGGGAGGAATAGAAGGAAGAACCATGAACTATAAAGACATAATACTTCCCGAGGCACCGACAGGAGAATTTGTGAAAGCTAAAGTCACCAAGGCAACTTCAACGTATCTTCTAGGTGAAGTTGTAGAATAAGCCTAAAACCAGTTGCTAGTGGCACAAGAAGAGAGATGCTTTTGTCGAGATCTGGTGAATTGGAATAAAAGAAAATCAAAATTTTCAAGCTCTAGCAAACCTTAAATAAGCTCTCTATCTGTTTTTGTTAGCCTTTTTGCACCGTTCTTTGTTATAACGACGGTATCTTCGATCCTAACGCCGCCGAACTTTGGAATGTATATCCCTGGCTCTATCGTGATTACCATTCCCTCTTTTAGCACGGTCTCATCTTGTTGAGAAACCCTTGGCCATTCGTGAACCTGAAGTCCTATCCCATGCCCGAGGGAGTGAATAAACTTATCGCCATAGCCATACTCCTCTATTACCTTTCTCGCAACACTATCAAGCTCCTTTGCAGTCATTCCAGGTCTTGCCTCTTTGACAGCTTTTTTCTGAGCCTCAAGAACTATCTCATAAATCTCCTTCTGCTTTTCATTTGGAGTGCCCACAACTATTGTCCTCGTTATGTCGGAGTTGTAGTGTTTGTATAACGCCCCAAGGTCTACGACAACGAGGTCTCCTCTCTCAATCCTCTTATCGCTTGCAACCCCATGAGGCAGGGCAGAGCGGTAACCACTTGCAATTATTGTATCAAAGGCAGGCTTTTCAGCCCCTTCAATTTTCATGACGTATTCAACCCTAGCGGCAATCTCTTTCTCGCGCTTTCCTTCACTTATCTCTTCTATGGCTGTCATTACACCTATATCTGCCAATCTGCATGCATCTTCAATAAGCTTTATTTCCTCTTCGCTCTTTATCATTCTGAGGTCTTTTATTACGTCATCTAGAAGCTTGAATTCCTTAATACTCGCTTTCTCCTTTAAGGTGTTGTGGAAGGAAATGCTCATGTTGCCTTCGACCGCAAGTGACTTAAAGCGCTTTAGATACTCGTAGAGCTCATCCATTTTCTTGAAATTCTCAACAGCAACATTGGCTTCCTCTTTTGCCTGCTCGTACTCGAGTTCAGGGACGAGTAGGGTTTCTTCCTCCAAGGTTACTACCAGATAACCACCCACTAGGGGGGCGGCGTTTGTGAAGTAGAAAAGGTTTGGAGCGCTTGTTATTAAAGCAGCTTCGATTTCATTCTCCTCTAAATATTTTTTGATGCTCTCGATCCTTCCCATGCTTTTCACCAATTTAGATGAGTTTTGCCGTAATAAAATGCTTTCGGTAGATGTTGTGGAAAAGTTCAAAAACCGTCTTCCTAATTATCTCTGGTGAGCGAGATGTTTGAAGAGGTTGAAGTTGAAGCTTATGTTTACCCTACAGAGGATCTTGAAAAGGTTAAAAGGGCTATGCTCAATTTGGTTTCACCCCTCGAGTTTGAGGCCTTTGACAAAGGAGATTACATCCTTTTGGTGGGAAGAACAAGGGATAAAAAAGCACTTCAGAGACTTTATGAGCTTTTTAGGGGACAGCAAATCCTAGATACGGCGAGGGCAATGTTAGAAGAAGGGTACTTTGGGGAGGAGATAATAATCAAGGTGCACAAGCAGGTCGCATATGTGGGCAAGGTCAATTTTAACGAGGAATCCCCCCTAGGTCCAATAACGATAATAATAAGGACAAAAGACCCGCAAAGGCTAATGAAGTGGTTAGCCCCTAGAACAAAGGATGGAGTGCCAATAGAATAGTTAGCTTGGATGCTTTAGCTCTACTCCCATTTTTGTAAGGCTCTTTATCATGCCCACTTGGATGTATGCTGAAATCCTCGTTGTTTCGCCGTATTTTACGTCGAGGATTTCCCCTATGGAGTTTATTAAGGCTATCACCTTAGGTACTTTCTCTTTTTCCTTGACCAGAATCTCAAAGAGCCTGTATTTTGGAAGGGTAAACATTACCTCCTCAAGGGCATTGTAGAGTTCTTCCAAATCCTTCTCCTTTGCAGATATTGAGGCAATTTCACTTATGGTGATCCCTTTCCTGCTGATTAATTCCTCAATTGCCTTCTTTTTGTCTGAAAGATCTTCCTCACTTGTAAGGTCTTTCTTGTTCAAAACGACTATGATGGGCTTATCCAATGCTTTAAGTTCTTTCAGCACTTCTATTGATGCCAAAAACTTCCTCTTTATCTCTCTCCAAGGTTCACTTGAGTCCAAAACAAGGAGAACAATATCTGCCCTCACTATCTCCTCAAGGGTTGAATGGAAGGCTTCAACTATAAACGGCGGAAGGTCGTCTATAAATCCAACGGTGTCAGTTATCAGTGCCCTTTTTCCGTTTATTGTAAACCTTCTAGTGGTTGTGTCGAGAGTTGTGAACATCTGCGTCTTTGCCTCTATGCTCTCATCGGCTAGTGCATTTAAGAGAGTTGACTTTCCAGCGTTTGTATAGCCTGCTAAAGCGACCAATATGAATCCTACTTCTTCCCTTCTCTTTCTTTTTACTTCTCTGTCAGCCTTGACCTTTTCAAGCTCTTTCCTTATTTTCCCCATTCTATAGCGGATGTGCTTCAGGTACTGCTGTGTCTGATATTCACCCATACCCTTGAAACCTGCTCTATCTCCAAGCTTAATTCTCCGGATGGCTTCTTTTACAAGAGGTAGCTCGTATTGAAGGTTTGCCAGTTCAACTTGAAGCTTGGCTTCCTTTGAGTGTGCCCTCTTCTCAAATATCTCAAGAACAAGTTGCCACTTATCAATGACATCAATCCTGAGCTCTTTAGTTATGTTAAAGGACTGAGAGGGCGTGAGCGGATTTGCGAATATTACCCTATCGGGATTGAGCTCTTTTATGAGTACCTTCACTTCTTGGAGCTTTCCTGGCCCTATATTATATTTTGGGTGTTCTTCTCTGGTTTGTTCAACTATTGCGAGAATCTCATAACCGGCACTTCTCAAAAGCTCCTCGAATTCTTCTTTATTGACTCTCCTATTCGGTGAGTGTCTTATTACTCCAATAGCTCTCATCGATTGGAGCTAAGCAAAGGGGTTTATATTCTTTTGGATAGGTATTTATACCTAGGAAACTAATCTTATACGGTGGTATTATGGAGTGTGAAGACGTCCAGACAAAACTTAAGGAAATAGAGGAACTTCTGCAAACACTTGGAAAACAACACCCCAAGGAAATATCGGCCTTTTCAAGGTTTTTAAGGGAAGTTGCCGAGACGAAAGCTCTAACAACAAGAGAAAAAGAGCTTATAGCTTTGGCCTTGGGGATAGCTGCCGGTTGTGAGTGGTGCATCTATTTGCATACCCAAAAAGCTTTGGAAGCGGGAGCAAAAAAGGAAGAGCTTATAGAGGCAGGGCTGGTAGCAGTTTTAATGGCTGGAGGACCGGCCTTAATGCATTTGATCCCCTTAATGAAAGCAATTGAGGCATTTGAAAAGGGACATGAGGGATAGGACTAAGATTCTTGGAGTTTTAGTATTGCCTCTGCTAAATCTCCTTTTGTTTCTTCCAATGCCTTTTTGGCAGTCTCGTAGTCAACGCCTGCTTGCTCCATAACAAGTTTTATATCCTCTTCGGGAATATTGAGAACTTCTCTGACTTCCTCTTTGCCCACTATTTGATAGCTCTTCTCTCCCATAGCTGTTATCACAGTTACTGCAGCGTCTTTAATCACAATTTCCTTGTTTTCAAGCCTTATTATAACTTCCTTAACTCCCTCAAGCTCTTCCATTTTAATTCCGAGCTGTTTCATGAGCTTCTGCATCTGTTTGGGGTTCATACCCTTCATTGGCATCATACTTACCACCAGAAAGGAATCAAGAAAAGAATATATAACGGTTTCCCAAAAAATGAAAATGTCATCAAGATTTCTTCTCCTCTTCTGGGAAGTTTGAAGTCTCTTCATTACTTTTCATTATCTTTTCCCTGTACTCTTCGTATTTTTTCCTTGCCTCCTCAGCTTTCTCTTTTTCTCCCAAATATTCATAAGCCTCTGCAACATGCTTCCACCACATAGGGTCTTCTTCAGCCTCTTTTAGACAGTATTCAAGGAATTTTTGATAAGCCTCTTTTGCAAGCTCTTCATTTCCTAGTTTCCTTGCTATATTGCCTACATCCTCCCAGAAAACCCCTTCCTCCTGTGCCTCACCTTTGTAGTACTCTAAGGCCTTTTCCCAAGCTTCCTTGGCCTTTTCTTTATTGCCTAGCTCTTCATAAAGCTTTGCCACATCCTCCCAGAACCATGGCTCTTCCTCGGCATACTTCTCCAAAGCCTTTGCAGCCCTCTCCATGTTACCGGCCTTTTTCCAGTATTCATGGGCCTCTTTGAGGTAGTAGGTATCTTTTTCTTTCTCGTAAAGTTGTTCATAAATTTCTGCAGCTCTCTCGTATTTTTCGGCCTTTTCATACGCCCATGCTGCGCTTTCCATCCAGCCGAGCTTTTCATACATTTCAGCGGCTTTTAAGTAGTTCCCCCTCTTTTCGTATTTTCTTGCAGCGGCTTTATATTTACCAGCCCTTTCAAGACTCTCGGCACTTCTAAAGCGGTCAGTTAAGCTCAAATCGGGTTCACTTATGTACCATATACCAAACGCAAGCCCTAGGACAAAGAGAAGTATTATTCCACCAACTACCTTGAGTTTCTGCCATGTAATGCTTAGATACGTTGCGTAAGCACTTAGGGCCGTTGGGATTATCAAAAGTCCGGCGTACTTCCAGCTTTCTGCGTAAAGCGTCAATGCCAAGAAGAATCCAAGCATTAGGGTTAATCCCAAAAATCCTAAGCTCAACACGATCCTGACCAGCATCCAAAAGCCCCATTTGTATATTATGCCTGCCGCTATCGCGATAATCGCCACAAGGAATCCTATGAGATAGAGTTTTAGCTTGTCCATTTTTTCACCCCCTCCAACATGAGTAAAAACTTCTTGTACTCTATTTTTGGAGTGTATCTCCCTAACCCATTTGACGCAACGACTCTATGGCAGGGGACTATTATGGGGTAGGGGTTTCTTCTCATTGCCCCACCGACGGCTCTTGGCGAGCTTTTGAGCATCTTAGCAAGCTCACCGTATGTTATGACTTCCCCTCTTTTAACCTTTTTTGTAAGTGTCTCGTAAACTTTCTTCTCAAAGGAAGTAGTTCCCTTAAAGCTGAGGTGCTTCAACATCTCCTCATTTTTAATTTCTCCCATGAGGACCTTGTAGACCAATCGAGGGAAGTTGCTTTCTTTTTCCTTTAGATCAATCTCCACTCCTCGCTTTTGCAAATGTCCTACCAAAGCCCTAATTCTTTCTCGAAGAAACTCTTCTCCATCAAGGGAAAAGACTATGCCGTGAATCTTCTCTTCATGAATCACGGCTATTTGTATTTCTTGTCCGTTTATTTTGAAGGAATCAACGGCTATCATCTTTACATCTCTCCAATCTTTCGATGGCTTTCCTCAAAGGTCCATACATGGAGTGTATTTCCTTTGCATATATAAACCCCCTTCCCAGAAAACGTTGAAACATCAACACGGAGAGCTTTCTCCTTTCTAAATCTTTCGGATACTCCAGAACATCCAAAAGCTTTTCCCAAAGCTCAACCAATCTGGCTCTCTCTGCCTTTGTCGATTTTCTAAGTTTCTTTTTGACTTCAACAATTTCAGCCTTTGTCTTCTGCTTGTAAATCTCATAAAGAATAATACCAACTGCATGACTTAGGTTCATTACGGGATATTCCTCGCTGGTAGGAATTGTAATCGTAAAGTCGAGCTTCTTGAGCTCATCATTGTCCAATCCTCTACTTTCTCTTCCAAAAACAAGTCCAATCCTTCCGTCGTAAAGAAAGATCCTTTTTGCGAATTCTTCCGGCGTTATGGGAGTTCTCTCTGGAATATAATCCCCTCCGGGCACTCCAGTAGTCCCTAAAGCCAAATCTACCATTTCAAGAGCTTCCTCAAGAGTCTCAACAACTTTTGCATTTTCCAATACATCTACGGCATGGACGGCAAATTTTCTGGCCGTTTTGTCGTTAGGACTAACCCTGGGATTAACTAGGATAAGCTTCTTTACTCCAAAGTTTTTCATCACCCTTGCAATAGCCCCCAGATTTATGGGATATTCAACCTCGACAAGTATTATCATGGGCTCCATGACTGCAAGATATTTAAGGGAATGTATTAAAATGGTTACGGTGAAGATTGTGAAAAAGGCTCTGCCAATAGGCGTATACCTCTTATCCCTTGCAGTTTTTGTTTATGGCATAAAGACGGAACTTCTGGATAAGTTGAGTGATAAACCGGGATGGTTTTATCTTTCCCCTCTTCTGCTGGCACTTTTTTCACTCACCTATTTGAACGAAAAACCAAGATTTTTTGGAGGACTTTCCCTGTTCTCGGGTTTTATGATCGCCATATTCTATTGGGCAGACGTGAAAATTCCGGTAGTCTTTGCCATAGGTCTTTTGCTCTCACTCATTGCCACAGTTCTTGCTCTCCCCAAAGCGGGCCAACCGGTTAGCCTGGTTGAAAGAGCTATCAACATCAGCATTGGGCTTGTTTCCCTAATTACTCTGCTGGAGGTTTTAAACATCGTGTGGCCAGATGAAATAAAGCTCTATATATTTTCTTTAGCAATTGTTGGGATCTTGTTGCTCTCTTCGAGAAACAGAAAACTTTCAATAGCTGGAATTCCTCTCTTGGCTTTGTTTTACGGCACGTTGTCTTATACGATTTACACCTTTAATTACTTCATTCGAGAATACTGGTGGATATCCTTTGCGATTTCCCTCGCATTGCCCGTTTACTCATTATTTCCCTTGAGGAAGGTGATGAGGGGATGAAAATTTATGTTCTCGGTGCAGGATCCATAGGTTCCCTTTTTGGTGCACTCTTATCGAGAATAGGGGAAGATGTAACGCTGATAGGTCGGAAAGAGCATGTAGAGGCAATAAACAACAATGGTCTTATGGTGGTTGGGATTGAGGAATTCACAGTGCATCCAAGGGCAGTTACCGAAGTACCTCCAGAGCCGCCGGACTTGATAATCCTAGCGACAAAATCCTACTCCTCTGCTTATGCCTTAAAATGCGCCAATAAAAGCATAGGGAAAAGCACGTGGATATTAAGCATTCAAAACGGGCTCGGAAACGAGGATGAAGCGTTAAGATATACCAAAAATGTTCTGGGTGGAATAACCACCAATGGGGCGACCCTTGAAAGGTGGGGAGTTGTTAGGTGGACTGGGCGAGGGATAACAATAATTGGAAATTACCCCAAGGGGAGGGGAGAATTTGCAGAGAGGCTTGTTGCCCTCTTTAAGAAAGCTGGGTTAGAGGCGGAGATTAGTGATAACATAGTGGGATGGAAATGGGCAAAGGCTATAGTCAACTCTGCGATAAACCCTATAGGAGCAATTATGGAAGCCAAAAATGGAGATATTTTAGAGAATGATCATCTTTTAACCTTGGCAATGGAAGTCGTGAAAGAAGGCTGTCAGGTGGCAATTCAATGGGGAATCGAGTTTGACATGCATCCAATGGAACTTCTCCTCGAGACTCTTAAAAGAACAAGGGAAAACTACAACTCCATGCTCCAGGACATAAGAAGGGGCAAAATGACGGAGATAGACTTTATAAACGGTAAAATTATTGAATACGGCGAGAAAATAGGACTAAAAACCCCCTTAAACTTTGCACTCTGGAGTTTGGTAAAGGCCAAGGAGTCACAAACTAAATAAAGAGTCCCATTGATAGTATAGTGGGGGGGTACACTATGCCCATATTTGGAGGGAAGGAAAATAATGTTTTTGCAACGATTGACAAGCATCTTGAAGCGGTAAATTCCACCATAGTAAAGCTCAAAGAACTCGTGGAAGCTTATCTTAATGGAGAAGTTGAGAGAGCAGAGGTTCTAATGAAGGAAGTTGAAGAGCTAGAGAGGGGAGCGGACAATTTAAGGAGAGAAATAGAGACGATGCTTTATCAAGGTGCCTTTTTGCCCGTTAACAGGGGTGACTACGCTCGGTTATCTGAACTCGTGGATAGTGTTGCGGATGCAGCAGAAAGTGCTGCCCACTCTTTAATCCTGGCAAAACCTAAAGTCCCCTCAGAACTAAAGGGAGAGATCTTGGAACTTCTTGATTATTCTTTAAGAACGTATCAGCTCCTTGAAAAGGCCGTTAAAGCGCTCAACACAGATGTTGATGAGGCAATTGAATATGCAAAAAAGACTGAAATAGCAGAGGAAGAGGCTGATAAAATCGAGTATTCTCTTTTGAGAAAAGTTTTTGAAAGTGAAAAAATAACAACATTTGCAAAAATCATATGGGATAAGGTTATAACAAAGATTGGGGATATAGCCGATAGAGCGGAGGATGCCTCCGATCAGGTTTTGCTTATGGCACTAAAAAGGAGGGGTTGAAAATGAAAGTGTTGGTTGCCGCACCTCTTCATGAAAAGGCAATTGAGATTTTGAAAAACGCCGGGTTAGAGGTAGTCTATGAGGAATACCCTGATCAAGAAAAGCTCAAGGAACTTGTTAAAGATGTCAGTGCTATAATAGTCAGAAGCAAGCCAAAGGTAACAAAAGAAATTATAGATGCTTCGCCTAATCTCAAGGTCATAGCCAGAGCCGGCGTTGGTCTGGACAACATAGATGTTGAATACGCAAAGAGCAAAGGGATTAGGATCGTTAACGCTCCTGCTGCATCAAGTAGAAGCGTTGCCGAGTTGGCTATCGCATTGATGTTTAATGTGGCCAGAAAAGTAGCCTTCGCTGACAGGAAGATGAGGGAAGGAGTATGGGCTAAGAAGCAGTGCATGGGTTTTGAGCTTGAAGGAAAAACCCTTGGTGTTATAGGATTTGGAAGGATAGGATATACCGTAGCAAAGATAGCAAAGGCCATTGGGATGGAAATCCTTCTATATGACGTTATCAAAAATGAGGAAAGAGCAAGAGAAGTTGGTGGAAAGTTTGTAGAGCTTGAGGAACTGTTGAAAAACAGCGATGTGGTTACCATTCACGTTCCCCTCTTGGACAGCACTTACCACCTCATTAACGAGGAGAGACTGAAGCTCATGAAGCCGAGTGCAATCTTGATCAACACGTCAAGAGGGCCAATTGTGGATACGAACGCTTTAGTAAAGGCGCTTCAAGAGGGATGGATCGCTGGAGCTGGACTGGATGTATTTGAGGAAGAGCCCCTTCCCAAGGACCACCCCTTGACAAAGCTTGACAATGTAGTTTTAACTCCTCACATAGGAGCATCTACGGTTGAAGCCCAAGAAAGAGCTGGCATAGAGGTCGCTGAGAAAGTCGTTAATATTCTGAAGGGCGAGTAGCCCTTTAATCTATTTTTTGCATTTTGATGAGAACTTATAACTTAAAAGTTAAAAGGTAAGGATTAGAGAAGCTTAACCTCCTCTATTGGCCTTACTTTAAGAACTTCCTTATTTACGAGGTTTTCTGGAATCTCCCCCTTAAAAATCGATAGCAGGTTATTTACTGCTTGAAAACCCATGTCTCTCATAGCTTCCTTTGCCAGTCCTGCGTGGTGTGGAGTAAGCACGGTCTCCCATTCCATTTCAAAGAGCTCACTCTCCTGGAGTGGCTCCTTTTCATAAACGTCAGTAGCAAATCCCTTGAGTTTTCCTTCCTTTAAGGCTTTAACAAGGGCTTTTTCGTCAACTAGGCTCCCTCTTCCTATGTTTATTAGATACTTCCCATCCATGAGGTTGAGTCTTTCCTCATTTATTATGTGGTATGTCTGGGGAGTTGAGGGTAGGGCGAGGATAACTATGTCGCTCTGCTTTAGGACTTCATCAAGTGGAAGCCATTTTGCGTTTACTTCCTTTTCTATATCCTCTTTTCTGCTTCTGCTCCAGTAGTAAATATCTGTTCCAAGAGCTTTCATTCTTCTTGCTATGGCCTTGCCTATTGGACCCATCCCAACGATTCCAACTTTTTTGCCATAAACCGTTTCCACTTTTTTATACCATCCCCAAACCGTCCTGTGAGAGTCCCAGAGGCCTCTTCTCACGAACTTGTCTGAATAAGCGATTTTTCTCAGGAGGGCTATGGCCAAACCAACAGCAAACTCTGCAACGGCTTCACTCAAAACCCCGCTAACCTTTGTTACGTATATCCCTTTTTCAGTTGCCGCTTCAATGTCTATATGGTCATAGCCAGCGGAGTGGGTGCTTATGACCTTAAGGTTCTCCCCTTTCTCAATTATCTCCTTATCTACTCTATTTAAGGGTGAGACTATTAATCCGTCGTATCTGCCTATTATTTCAAGTATTTTCTCCTTCTCTGGGTAAACTAATACATCAACGTCGCAATACTGCCTCAAGAGCTCTAGAGGTTCACTCTTCATGTTAAAAAGAACCAAAACTTTTGGTCTCATTTCTTTCACCACTAAAACTTTCATCGAAACATGTTAATAAAACTTTTTGAGAAATCTGCGAAAGATTAAAAAACATTGGACATTTTTAAGGGATAGGTGGTGAGCTTATGGATAATGCCAGTAAGAAGCCAAAAGTAAAGAGAGAAAGGTGGTCAAATGAGTTCAGCGAATGGTACAATGAAATGATAGAACTCGCTGGGATACAGGATAAGAGATACCCGGTAAAGGGAATGAACGTATGGTTGCCCTATGGATTGAGAATTATGAGAAACATTGAAAACTTCATCCACGAGGAGATGAGAAGGACTGGACATGATGAGGTGCTCTTTCCGGCTTTAATTCCAGAGACAGAATTTGAAAAAGAGGCTGAACACATAGCGGGATTCCATGGAGAGGTTTTGTGGGTAACACAAGCTGGTGAGAAGCCTTTAGATATAAAGCTTATCTTGAGACCAACTAGCGAGACTGCGATGTATCCTATGTTTAACCTCTGGATAAGGTCTCATGCAGATCTGCCGTTTAAGGTCTATCAGATAGTCAACGTTTATAGATATGAGACAAAGCACACAAGGCCTTTGATTAGAGTAAGAGAAATAAGTAGGTTCTTTGAATCCCACACTGCTCATGATAGCTTTGAAGATGCTGAGAGACAAATAAAAGAGGATTTGGAGATATTTGACAACCTTGCCAAGAAACTCGCTTTACCTTACATCGTTTCAAAGAGACCTGACTGGGATAAGTTCCCAGGGGCATTCTATTCCCTTGGTGCAGAGGTTATAATGCCCGATGGAAGGACTCTGCAAATTGGAACAATGCACAACTACAAGCAGAACTTTGCAAAGGCATACGAGATAACCTATGAAAAAGAAGACGGCACCCACGACTACGTTCACCAGACTACATTTGGAATGAGCGAGAGATTACTTGCAGCGGTCATGGCGGTACATGGGGACGACAACGGTCTTGTGCTCCCCCCAACAATAGCCCCAATTCAGGTGGTGATAGTTCCGATCCCAATGAAGGATTCTCCGTATGATGTTAATGCTTATGCTAAGGAAATTGCTGAAGAGCTCAAGACAGCTGGCATTAGAGTTCATGTGGATGATAGAGAGGAGATAAGACCTGGAAGAAAGTTCTACGACTGGGAAATTAAAGGAGTCCCGTTAAGGATTGAAGTAGGGCCAAGGGATGTTGAAGGAAAGAAGGCAGTGTTGGCAAGAAGAGACACCTTTGAAAAATTCAGTGTCGAGAGGGAAAAAATCGTTGAGGAAGTTAGAAAGACTCTTGATTTAATAATGGAAAACCTCTATGCAAGAGCAAGAGAGTTCTTAGAGAGCCACATAAAGAGAGTAAATACAATAGAAGAAGCGAAACAGCTCTTTGAGGACAGGAGAGGAGTAGTAGAGCTACCATGGTGTGGTGAAGAGAGCTGTGGGGTCGAGATGGAAGAAATCCTTGACGCAAGCATGCTCGGAATACCTTACCCAGAAGAGACTGCAAAGATTGAAGGGAAGAAGTGTGCCCACTGTGGAAAAGAAGCAAAGTACATAGCAAGATTTGCAAGGACTTACTAGGCCTTTATGCTTTCTTTTATTGCTATTTCTATTGCCTTTCTGATTATCTCAAGGCTCATCGAAGGCTGTGGCTTTTCTAAAACCTGTTCTGGAATGTATGGAACATGTATAAAGCCTGCTTTTGCATTTAATCCATTTGTAGAGATATAGTGCAGGGCTGTGTACATGGCAGTATTGCATACATAAGTCCCAGCGGAGTTTGATACCATAGCGGGAATTTTATTTTCCTTTAGAGCTTTTACAATCCTCTTTATAGGTATCGTGGCGAAATAAGCCGCTGGGGCATCTTCAAAGATTGGCTCATCTTCTGGCTTGTATCCTTCGTTATCTTCCATCCTTGCGTCCATGATGTTTATCGCAACCCTTTCCACGGTTATGTTGACTCTTCCACCAGCTTGGCCTGTGAGAACTACAACATCCGGCCTGATATCTTCTATAATCTTGGGCAGTTTTTCCTTAACCCCCTTAAAGCTCACTGGAAGCTGGTGCTTTATTATCTCTGCATCTTCGATCTTCTCAGGGAGCCCCTTAACAGCTTCCCAGGAGGGGTTTATTTTCTCTCCTCCAAAGGGCTCAAAACCCGTAACCAAAACCTTCATTTGAATCACCAAAAAGCTAAAGTTTAATTAAGATTTAAAGGTTACACTCTTCGGTGAAGCTTATGAAGTATGATGTGGTGATAATAGGTGGAGGAGCAGTCGGGAATTATCTTGCAAATCTTCTTGCGGGAGAGTTTAAAGTTGCACTAATTGAAGCAAAGACCTCTTTTGGAGGTAAAGCGTGCACGGGTATAATCGGGGCAGAAAATTATGAAAAGCTCAACCTTCCCAGAGAAGCCATTCTCAACGAGTTTAGTGGGGCGGTATTTTACTCTAGAATTCAGAGCTTTGAAATAAAGAGAAAAACCCCACAGGCTTATATGGTTGATAGGAAAGTTCTCGAAAAGGCTCTTGCCGAGAGAGCAATCAAAAAAGGTGCCGAATACTACATGGGGACCAAGTTCTTGGGATTTAAAAACGGAAAAGCTCTTGTACAGAGGTTTAATGAAAGGTTTGAGATAGAGGCTGATTTCTATGTGGGAGCCGATGGAGTGTCAAGCAAAGCCGCCCAAGAGATTGGGGCAAAAACAGAGGCAGAATTTTTGAGTGGCTATGAAGTTGATGTGGTGGGGGACTTTAAGAGGAAAAATTTCGTTGAGGTGTGGGTAAATAAGGACATTAACGAGGAGTTTTTCATGTGGGTTGCTCCGGTAAATGAATCCCTAGCAAGAGTGGGCACTTTTGGAAGTTACGATGCTCTTATGAGATTTTTAAGGCTAAGGCTTCTCAAAGAAACTCAAGTGGTTGAGATAAAAGCTGGAAACGTCGGTTTTGGATTTAGAAAGCCATGGGTGAAGGGAAACATTGCACTCGTTGGGGATGCTGCCTTACAGATAAAGCCTCTAACGGCTGGAGGTATTGTATACGGGATGCTCTGTGCTCATGCCCTCAGGTATTCTATCAGAAGAAGTAATCTAGCCATGTACGAAAAGCTTTGTGGGGATATAAAGAAGCAAATAGCCTTTGGACTTAGAGTCAGGAGACTTTTCAAGGCTCTTGACCAGGAGAGAATAGAGAAGCTCTTTGAGATTCTTTCAAGCAGGGAAGCAATAGAGGTAATAGAGAACTATGCAGACTTTGACGACCACAAGAAAACAATAACCGCCCTTGTAAAGCACCCACGTCTGCTTGCGAGAGCTTTAAGGGTTACCCCAATGTTGTTAAGATATCTGGTGATGTAGAATGGAATGGGAAATGGGGCTTCAGGAGAAGTATTTGAGGCTGATAAAAGAGGGAAAAAAGAAGATCGAAGGAAGACTATACGATGAAAAACGAAAAAGAATAAAGCCAGGGGACATAATAATCTTTGAGGGGCGTTTAAAAGTAAAAGTAAAGGGTTTGAGAGTCTATCACTCGTTCAAGGAGATGCTTGAGAAAGAAGGGCTGGAAAGAGTCCTCCCAAACGTGAAAAGCATAGATGAGGGGGTTAAAATCTACAGAAAATTTTACAGTGAAGAGGAAGAAAAGAAATATGGAGTTGTTGCCATTGAGGTGGAGCCAATAATGGAAAACGAAAAATCATCTTAGATATTTTTCCTTTATGTATTCTATGAAGTATTCTGGATTTATGCCTTCTCCGAAGCTCTTCTCTAAGAGTTCCTTTGGTGGGTACATGCTTCCATATTTGTGCACTTTTTCCCTTAGCCATTCTCTTATCGGTGCAAATTCTCCGTTTGCGACCTTCTCATAAAAGTCTGGGATATCTTTAAGGATGTATCTTCGTATCTGCGTTGCTAAGAGTGTTCCAAGGCTGTAGGTGGGGAAGTAGCCGACTGTTCCATGAGCCCAGTGAATATCTTGGAGAATTCCCTCTTTGTAGTTCCTTGGGCGTATACCAAGAAGCCTCTCTATCTCATCGTTCCAGAGTTCGGGGAGTTCTTTAGCCTTGACTTCTTCGTTTACCATGAGCTTCTCAAGCTTATACCTCAAAAGGATGTGCAGGTTGTAGGTAACCTCATCCGCCTCAACTCTTATGAAGTCTGGCCTAACTATGTTGAAGTAGTTATAGATGTCCTCTTCCGTGTATTTTGAAATGAATGGAAGGTTTTCCTTGAGGATTGGATAAATTAGCTCTGCAAATTCTCTGCTTCTTCCGATTATGTTCTCCCAAAATCTACTCTGGCTTTCGTGGATCCCGAGAGAAACGCCTCCGGCTATTGGAGAGAACATGAGCCTCTCATCTACTTGGAGTTCATAGAGCGCGTGACCAAATTCATGAACTACAGCCAAGAGAGTTCTTCTGAAATCAAAGCCCTCGTATCTGGTAGTTATTCTCACGTCGTGGATTCCGAACTCTGTGGTGAACGGATGAGGAGACACATCCAAACGCCCTCTTGTCCCCAAGGGATACCCCAAAAGCTCAAGAACTTTCAAATTGACATTTTTCATTGCTTCGATATTGTATTCCTCCTTCTCCAGAGGGTGCTCTTTAGGAACCTTGCCCTCTTCAATTATTTTATCCAGAATCGGCTTTAGTTCTTTTTCTAGTTTTTCAAATATTGGTTCCAAGTCCCTAGTTCTTAGTCCTTCCTCATAGAGGTCAAGAAGGGCATCGTATGGATACTCTTCATAGCCGAGGTAATCTGCTGCTTTCTTTGCAAGCTCTATTATCTTATCAAGCCACGGTTCGAACTTCTTGAAGTCATCCTTTTCCTTCGCTTCAGCCCATGCCATGGTTGCTTTGCTTCTAACTTCGCTTAGCTCCCTAACGAACTCTGGTGGAAATGCCTTTGCTATTCTTATCTCCCTCTGCAGTACCCTAACGACTCCTTTCTCATAATCGTTTAACTCCTCTCCAGCTGCTTTTTCTACTAGCTCGACAAACTTTGGCTCTAGCATAAAACTGTGGGCTAAAACTGAAAGTTCTCCCTGTGCAGTGCTCCTCTCAGTTATCCCCATTTTGGGCATATTTACTTCCATATCCCATCCAAGGACGCTCTGAGCGTGTCCAATTGCCCATATCTTCCTATAGTGGGCTAAAATTTGTTTTATGGTCTCGTTTTGGAATATTTCCTCAGCCATCTTTGTTCACCTGTGTATATCTAATCTCAGTGATGTTTTTAACTCTTTCGACATACATCTTAACGCAAAAAACTCGCTTGAAAACACTAAAACTTTTTAGAAAACCAAGAAAAAGATACTAAGGATGAAACATGAAAGCGGTAATTCTGGCAGCTGGGCTTGGAACTCGAATGGGAAAACTTAGCAAGAAAACTCCCAAAGGGCTAATAAAAGTGGCCGGAAGAGAGATACTTTACAGAACAATGAAGACTCTCGAAGGGCAGGGCATTAATGAGTTTGTGATTATCACCAATCCCCTATACAGGGAAACATTTGAGGAATTTTTGAAGAAAAATAATTTCAGATATCAACTCGTGGTTAATGAGTTCCCAGAAAGAGGAAATGGATACAGTTTATATCTCGCTCGTTCGCATGTTTCGGGCAGTTTCGTTGTAGTAATGAGCGACCACGTTTATGAAGAGGCCTTTATACGGAAAGCTCTGAAAGGTAAGGGGCTTGTAGTTGATAGAGAAGGAAAATTCACAAACATAGATGAAGCGACAAAGGTGAAAATAGAAAATGGAAGGGTAGTAGATATTGGAAAAGATCTCGAGAAGTATGATGCCTTAGATACGGGATTTTTTGTTCTAGAGCCGGATATCTTCGAGATAATAGAAAAGCTGGTCAAAGAAAAAGAGGAACTTGAACTAGCTGAAATCGTTAAAGAGGCCGGGTTGGAAGTATTTGAAGTAAGCGGACTTTTTTGGATGGATGTTGATACACCAGAAGATATTAAAAAAGCCAAGAGGTTCTTAATAAAGAACGCCATAAAAGGCAGTGGAGATGGCTTCGTAGCGAGATATTTAAACAGAAGGATATCCCCAAAGATCAGTGAAATTCTCGTGGATTATGTTGAGCCAATCCACATGACACTATTTTCCTTTGTGGTTGGTATAACTGCAGCTGTTATGGCTTTCATTAACCCTCCTATTGGTGGTCTGCTGTACCAGTTAAATTCAATTCTCGATGGGGTTGATGGAGAGATAGCAAGAGCTGCAATGAAAACAAGCAAGTTTGGAGGATATTTTGATTCCATCCTAGATAGATACGTTGACTTTTCCGTGTTACTGGCACTTGCTCTCTATTTAAACCCAAACTTATGGGAGTGGGTGGTGGTTTCCTTGGCTATCTTTGGCTCTGCTATGGTAAGCTACTCAACAGAGCGTTATAAAGGAGAGTATTTTGTTGACATATATAAAGCAGTTCCTCAAATGAAATATCTTCTCGGAAAGAGGGATGAAAGAATATTCTTAACGATGATTTTTTGTTTAATTGGAAAAATAGGGCTGATTTTTATCATACTGGCATTGATAACACATATTAGGGTGTTTACTACGGTTTATTTAGTGCAAAAAAGAGAGATTCCATAAAAATACTTGTGAACACTTATATACATTGATGAATTTGTATTCAACATAGTGTTCCTATGTGAACATTGCTGTTTAACATCTTTCTTTTCTGCAAATTGTTTTATTTTCGTCAAATTTTATAATTTGAAATGCATAATTATATGTTGATATTTGTTTGGGGTGTTGCTTTATGTTTGGGTATATGGGAAAAATATTGAGAGTTAACTTAACAACGGGAGAAATAAAAGTGGAAGAGCTGAAGGAAGAAGACGCAAAGGAGTTCATTGGTGGTAGAGGTCTTGCAACAAAGCTTCTCTTGGAGGAAATCGATCCAAAAGTAGATCCCTTCAGTCCTGAAAATAAATTGATCTTTGCTACCGGCCCATTAACAGGAACGACTGCCCCAACCGGCGGTAGATATATGGTAGTTACAAAGTCCCCACTAACAGGCTTTATAGCTTCAAGTAATTCTGGTGGCTTCTTTGGACCAGAGCTCAAGTTTGCAGGTTATGATTTTCTGATTGTTGAAGGAAAGGCAGACCACCCAGTTTACATAAGCATAAAAGATGAGGATGTAGAAATTAAAGACGCCTCCCATCTTTGGGGTAAGAGAGTTGGGGAGACAACCGATAAGCTCCTAGAGGAGTTTGGGGACAAGAAAGCGAGGGTTGCATGTATTGGCCCCGCTGGAGAAAACCTTGTCAGATTTGCAAACATAATCAACGACAAACACAGAGCTGCCGGAAGGAGTGGTGTAGGGGCAGTGATGGGAAGCAAGAACTTGAAGGCAATTGTGGTTAGAGGAACAAAGCAAGTAGAGCTTGCCGATAAAGAGAAGTTCATGAGTGTGGTTAAGGAGAAGATAAAGAAGATAAAAGAGAACCCAATTACAGGCGGAGGACTTCCACAGTATGGAACCGCAGTCTTGGTGAACATAATAAATGAAAATGGTCTTTATCCAACATACAACTTCCAGACTGGAGTATTCCCATATGCATATGAGCAGAGCGGTGAAGCTTTGGCCGCTAAGTACTTAGTAAGAAACCACCCGTGCTTTGCATGTCCAATTGGATGTGGAAGGGTCTCATATCACCCAGCTATAGGGATTACTGAAGGGCCCGAGTATGAGAGTACATGGGCGCTTGGAGCCACATGCGGTATAAACGACTTGGGCAGCATAGTGATAGCAAACCACCTCTGTGATGAATTTGGCCTTGACACTATCTCAACCGGTGGAACACTTGCAGCGGCGATGGAGCTTTATGAGAAGGGCCTCATAAAGCAGGAAGAACTTGGAGATGCGCCACCGCTTAGATTTGGAAACAGTGAAGTGCTCCACTACTACATTGAGAAGATCGCGAAGAGGGAAGGCTTTGGTGATAAATTAGCTGAGGGAAGCTACCGTTTAGCTGAAAGCTATGGACATCCAGAATACTCAATGAGCGTTAAGAAGCAGGAGATTCCTGCTTATGATCCAAGAGGAGCAGAAGGACATGGTGTCACTTACGCCACATCAAACAGAGGCGGATGCCACGTTAGAGGGTACATGATAAGCCCAGAGATCCTTGGCGTGCCAGTGAAGCTTGATCCCCATGATGTAAGTGAGGAGAAAGCTAAATGGGTTAAGATATTCCAAGACCTAACCGCAGTAATTGACTCCGCTGGACTGTGCCTCTTCACAAGCTTTGCACTTGGTGCCGATGACTACAGAGACATGCTAAACGCTGCAACAGGCTTTGAGTATACAACCGATGAGTGGCTCAAGGCGGGAGAGAGGGTATGGAACATTGAAAGAATCTTCAACCTCAAAGCCGGCTTAGTCCCAGAAAAAGATGATACACTTCCAAAGAGGTTCTTAGAAGAGCCAATGCCTGAAGGACCTAACAAAGGACACGTAGTAAAGCTCCACGAAATCCTTCCAAAGTACTACAAGCTCAGAGGCTGGGACGAGAAGGGATATCCAACTGAGGAGAAGCTTAAGGAGCTTGGTTTGGATAAGTATTATTAACTTTTCTTCCATTATTTATTTTTGGGTGATGAAGATGGTCAAGGTGAGGGTTTTTGCTACACTCAGGAACATTGTTGGGAAGAGTGAGCTCGAAGTTCAGGCTGACACAGTAGGAGAGCTCTTAGAAAAGTTATACAGTGAATACCCTAGAATGAAGAAAGAGCTAGAGAAGGGAGTCGTTATTTTGGTTAATGGGAAGAACATTGAACATTTGGAGAAGCTTAACACCAAACTCAAGGACGAAGACGTGGTAAGCATCTTTCCTCCAGTGGGAGGCGGTTAGATGCATGAGTTCCATTGGGACAACGCTAAGATTCTCCTCCCCGAAGTCCCGGATATGAAGTACCTCTACATTGAAATAACGAACCGCTGTAATCTAAGATGTGAGATGTGCTTTAAGCAGTACTGGGAGGATGAAGAAGGGGACATGGATTATGACCTTTTCTTGAAAATTCTAAATGATGCAGAGGAGTTTCCCAACTTAAAGATGATTTACTTTGGCGGTATTGGCGAGCCCCTTGTGCATCCCCGTTTTATGGATATGGTAAAGGAGGTAAAAAGGAGGGGATACGCAGTTGGTATTTCAACAAACGGTTTTCTTCTTACAGACAAGCTGATTGAAGAGCTTGTGAAGCTCAGAGTTGATTTGATATACATTTCACTAGATGCAATCCCAACACAGCCAACAAGATTGGGCCATATAATGCCTAGTGTGACCGTTGAACGTCTCAAAAAGTTTGCTGAAATAAAGAAAAGAGAAAATACAGAAATTCCACATGTGGGAGTTGAAGTGGTCTTAACAAAAGAGAACTACACTCAAATGGCCGAGCTTGTGAAGTATCTCTCTAGGTTTAACATAGATGCCCTGCTTTTCTCAAACCTAATGCCGATTACAGCGGAGCATGCTGAGATGATAATTTACGACGGAAGCGTCGATATAGGCGATGCACTTTCCGAGCTTTATCCCCAGATATACCGTGGATTTCCAGTTAAAATAGCGGAGTTTAGACTTAGGAGTGAACGACACTGCGATTTTGTTGAAAATAATGTCGCCGTGGTTAGATGGGATGGAGAAGTTGCACCTTGTTATCGCTTCCTTCATACATATCCAGAGTACATTTTCGGAAGGCAGAAAAAGGTGGAGGCATATTCCTTTGGCAATGTGAAAGAAAAGTCTCTGAAAGAAATATGGACGAGCAGAGAATATACATGGTTTAGATTTAGTGTTAGGAATTCCCTCTACCCCTCTTGCACAGACTGTCCCGTTGTGGAGGCTTGTGATTATGCCAAGGGCTCAAAAATGGACTGCTGGGGAAACGTACCAAGCTGCGGAGATTGTTTGTGGGCGAGAAGAATAGTTTTGTGTCCAATTCCAAGAGAAGAGCATGGAAAGTTCTGGTGATATTTCATTTAGCCCCATAAAATTCTGAAAATCTATTCATCGGTAATGCCCTCTCTCTTGATTTTATTTCATTGAGGTTCATAAATGTGCTAGAAAGTTTTAAATAATTCTTTGACGTTAATCTTAATGCCATAGTGCACTATGCAGTACTCTTTGGAGGTGCTAAGATGAGTGCCATAATGGACTTTATAAACTGGCTTGATGGCATGGTTTGGGGCCCCCCAATAATGATTTTACTTGTGGGTACAGGGTTGTTGCTAACAATATACCTAGGGGGCATACAGTTCCGCAGACTGGGGTGGTCTATAAGGTTCACCCTCTTTGAGGGAAGAAAGAAGCAGGGTGAAGGTGATATTACCCCATTCCAGGCTTTAATGGCAACCATTGCTGGAACTGTTGGTATAGGAAATATAGCAGGTGTAGCAACCGCAATAGCTGCTGGAGGGCCAGGTGCACTGTTCTGGATGTGGGTCACAGCTCTCGTTGGAATGGCAACTAGATATTCGGAAGGACTTTTGGGAGTTGCCTTTAGGAGCAAGCTACCAGATGGGACAATGATAGGTGGAACCTTCAACTTCTTAGAGAGAGGATTAGCGGAGGAAGAAATCTCACCAACTTTCAGAACAATAGCTGGGCTGTTCATAATCCTCTTCGCAATCTTCATAGGGTTTGAAGCAACGAAGCTAAGCGGAGGTTTAATGATACTCGCTATTATAATAGCAATTCTCTTCCTCATACTAGCAATATACTTACTAACAGGGCGCTCACTTCCAACCCTTGGCAAAACCCTCGCAATATTATTCGCCCTATTTGCGGCAATTTCAGCATTTGGAATTGGAAACATGACGCAGGCAAACTCTCTAGCATTGGGAATGAAGCAGGCATTCAACGTTCCAACATGGATAACTGGAATCTTCTTCGCGTTCATAACCTTCATAGTTATCGTCGGTGGAATTAAGAGAATTGGAGAGGTTGCAGAAGGTCTAGTTCCATTTATGGCAATAATCTACTTCATCTTTGCTATTGGAGTTTGGATCAAGTACGCCGGTCAGCTACCATCTGCAATAGCTCTTATATTCAAAGACGCATTCACTGGACAGGCAGTTGCCGGTGGTGCAGTTGGTACAGTGATAAGATGGGGAGTAGCTAGAGGTTTGTTCTCAAACGAGGCCGGTCTTGGAACTGCTACACTTGCCCACGCTGCAGCAAGGACAGATCACCCATCAAGGCAGGCTCACGTAGCAATGCTCGGTCCGTTCATTGACACACTCATTATCTGTTCATTAACAGGTATCTCAATTGTAGCAACAGGGGCATGGGAAACCGGAAAGACAAGCACTCCTCTAACCCAAGAAGCTTTCGCAAGGGCATTTGGACACATAGGTGAAGTCATGGTGGTTATAGGTGTTATCCTCTTCGCGTACTCTACAGTGCTTGCATGGTCCTTCTACGGCAGGCAGAACATTATGTACCTTGCAAAGTGGATTGAAGGAGACCCAGAGAAGTTCGCAAAGCTATATCCAAAGCTTCACTTGATCTACAACCTGCTCTTTGTGGTCTTCCTTTACATAGGGGCCACAACAGCCCTTGAAAACGTATGGACATTCTCAGACATGATGAACGGACTTATGGCAATACCAAACCTTGTTGGACTTATACTCCTAGCAACGGTTATCAAAAGGTACACCGACGAGTTTGTCTCTGCAAACCCATGATTTCTTCCCATTTTTTCAACTTTTATCGTTTTTATTAGAGGTGATCTAGATGGAATATCCAAAACTAGTTGTTGCCCCTCCGGGACCAAAAGCCAAAGAGCTTGTGGAAAGAGAGAAAAAGGTAATATCTCAGGGTCTGGGAGTTAAGCTTTTCCCTCTTGTCCCGGAAAGAGGATATGGGGCGCTTATTGAGGATGTAGATGGCAATGTTTTCATAGACTTTCTTGCCGGAGCCGCCGCAGCTTCCACCGGTTATGCTCATCCCAAGTTGGTTAAAGAAGTACAAGAGCAGGTGGCAAAGATACAGCACTCGATGATCGGCTACACCTACAGCAAAAGGGCGATAGAAGTTGCTGAAATTTTGGCCGAGAAGGCCCCCATAAAAAGTCCAAAAATCCTCTTTGGGTTAAGTGGGAGCGATTCCATCGACTTGCTCATGAAAGTTGCCCGTTTCGCCACAAGAAAGCCGTGGATAGTTGCGTTCATTGGGGCTTATCACGGACAGACCTATGGAGCAACTTCCGTAGCTGCATTTCAAAGCTCACAGAAGAGAGGGTTTTCGCCTTTAGTTCCAAATGTAGTCTGGATTCCATACCCCAACCCTTACAGAAACCCATGGAGAATAGACGGCTATGAAGAACCTGATGAGCTGATAAACGCCTTTTTGGACTATCTAGAGAATTATGTCTTTGCCCATGTTGTTCCTCCGGATGAGGTAAGCGTTCTTTTAGCAGAGCCGATACAAGGAGACGCTGGAATAGTTGTGCCCCCAGAAAACTTCTTCAAAGAGCTCAAAAAAGTACTAGAGGAGTATAGAATCCTTTTAGCAATGGATGAAGTACAGACAGGTATTGGAAGAACTGGAAAATGGTTTGCAAGCGAGTGGTTTGGTGTTGAGCCAGACTTCATATCCTTTGGAAAAGGTGTAGCAAGTGGAATGGGCCTCAGTGGAGTAATTGGAAAAGCCGAACTCATGGAGATGACCAGTGGGTCTGCTTTGCTTACACCAGCCGCTAACCCTGTTATTTCAGCGGCTGCATATGCAACCCTCAAGATAGTAGAAGAGGAAAATCTCCTTGAGAACGCTCTGAAGATTGGAGACTTCATAAAGAAACGCTTGTTTGAGATGAAAGAAAAATACGACGTCATTGGGGATGTCAGGGGTAAAGGCCTGATGATAGGTGCGGAAATAGTAAAACCAAACACAAAGATTCCCGATCCAGATTTGACTGGAAAGATCTGCTGGAGAGCCTTTGAGCTTGGTCTAATCTTACCAAGCTATGGGATGTTTGGAAACGTCATAAGAATAACGCCACCGCTTGTGATAACAAAGGAAATTGCTGAAAAAGGCTTGGAGATTATGGAACAGGCACTAAAAGATGCCCTCGCTGGAAAGGTTAGGCACAAAACCGTTACGTGGCACTAGTCCTTTTCTTTTTACCACCTTTTGTTCAAAACATCACCATTTATAAACTTCCTCGCTTAGACTTCTCTGGTGGAGATCATGCACGAATGGGCGCTTGCTGATGGTATAGTTAGGACTGCAATTGAATTTGCAAGGCAGCACGGAAAAGAAAAAGTACTCGGATTGAGGATTGTTCTCGGAGAACTGCAGGATGTTAATCAGGAGATACTTGAGTTTGCTATCAACGAAATAAAGAAGGGAACTATTGCAGAGGAAGCAGAGATTGAGTTCGTGGTTGAGGAGGCGGAATTTAAGTGCAGAAACTGTGGAAACGAATGGAAGCTTAAGGATGTCAAAGAAGGTTTCGATGAGAGAATAAAAGAAGACATTCACTTCATTCCGGAAGTTGTTCATGCCTTTTTAGCCTGCCCAAGATGTGGAAGCAGAGACTTTGAGGTTACAAAGGGGAGAGGGGTTTATTTGGCTGCAATAAAGGTTGAGGGTGATGAGGAGTGATCGACCCAAGGATAAAGGCAGTTGAGGCTAGACTCGAAAACGTCACGAGAATTATCCCCGTAGTGAGCGGCAAGGGAGGAGTGGGAAAATCAATGGTCTCCACTATCCTAGCCTTAGTTCTGGCAAAGGAAGGTTATAAAGTTGGTCTTCTCGATCTGGACTTCCACGGGGCGAGTGATCACGTAATCCTTGGCTTTGAGCCCAAGGAATTTCCCGAAGAGGATAAAGGCGTTGTTCCTCCCGAAGTCCATGGAATTAAGTTCATGAGCATCGTATATTACTCAGAGGATAAGCCCACCCCTTTGAGGGGAATGGAAATAAGCGACGCTTTAATAGAGCTCTTGGCCATAACAAGGTGGGACGAGCTCGATTTCCTCATAATTGACATGCCCCCGGGAATGGGAGACCAATTTCTGGATGTTTTAAGGTTCCTCAAAAGAGGTGAGTTCTTGGTTGTTGCTACTCCTTCAAAGCTCGCTGTCAACGTTGTTAGAAAGCTCCTTGAGCTCTTGAAAGAGCAGAACCTTAAAATAATTGGTATAGTGGAAAACATGAAGCTCGATGAGGAAAAGGAGATTGAGACTCTTGCAAAGGAGTTCAACGTGCCCTATCTTGTTGGCATTCCGCTCTACAGAGACCTCGACGAAAAGATAGGCAACGTAGAAGAGCTCTTGAATACGGAATTTGCTAAAAAGATTGAAAAAATTGCGGATTCTCTTTAATTTCAATTTTTGGTGAGAACCATGGAAGAGTTTTTTAAAGGGGCAAGAAAGGTTGTGATATGTGGCATCGGAAATGATGTCAGGGGAGACGATGCTTTTGGAGTTTACGTTGTGGAGAGATTGAAAGAAAAAGTTTCAAACCCCAAGGTGGTGTTTTTGAACTGCGGTGAAATGCCCGAAAGCTATGCCGGGAAGATAATAAGGGAAAACCCATCCCATGTGGTTTTTATAGATGCGGTGCACTTTGAAGGAAAGCCGGGCGAGATAGTTTTGGCCGATCCAGAGGGCACGCTGGGAGAAGCTTTTTCAACTCACAAGATGCCCTTAAAGCTTCTTGTTGGCTACTTAAAGCAGAACACAAAGGCAAAGTTCATCCTCATAGGGGCGCAGCCAAAGCAGACGGGACTTTTTGTTGAGATGAGCGATGAGCTTAAGGAGAGCGCAGAGAGGCTTGTCGAGCTTTTGGGGAGGATTTTAATGGAGATTTAAGGTCTTAGTACGCGAGAAGTTTTTACTTTTTAATACCTTTTATTTAAAAAGAGAGGCTCAGTCACGGGTCCAGCTCATCATATTCAGCTGGGGAGACCTTATGATCATCACTGCCATGTGGCTCATGAGATTGAAGTTTAAGGAGAATTATGGTGCAAAATTATTCTCTCAAAGAATTTATGGCGGGCCCGCCGGGATTCGAACCCGGGACCTCCGGCTTAGAAGGCCGGCGCCCTATCCTGCTAGGCTACGGGCCCTCGGACTTTATTGGGCTCGATCGCATTTATAAATCTTACGGTTTTTGAAAATTTAAAGGGAAAAAGGTCTTTAGGGATAAATCCTTGAAGGCGTTCTTGGGAATAAAGTGGCCCATCTAATGTGATCGAGCTTCAGCACCCATGTAACAAGCCTCTCCAACCCAAGTCCAAAACCGCTGTGCGGAACTGAACCGTACTTCCTAAGATCAAGGTACCACTCATAGTTCTTTGGATCCATCCCTTCTTCAAGTATTCTCTGCACGAGTTTGTTGTAGTCGTCTTCTCTCTGGCTCCCACCGATGATCTCACCGTATCCTTCAGGAGCGAGCATGTCTGCTGCTAAAGCCTTCCTTGGGTCTTCGGGGTCTTCTTTCATATAAAACGCTTTAATGTGCTTTGGATATCCGTAAACGAAGAACGGTCTGTCGAACTCTTGTGTTAAAACCCTCTCCTCATCGGCACCCATATCCTCGCCCCATTCTATCTCGACTCCTTTACTTTGCAGTATGTCTATGGCTTCATCGTAGCTTATCCTGGGGAAAGGAGGCTCTGTGTTCTTGAGCGTTGTTAAATCTTCTCTAAACCTTTCGATCTCCTTTCTTCTAAGCTCAAGGGTGCGTTGCACCATATAGCTTACCAGCTCCTCCTCCACCTTCATTATGTCCCATAAATCCATCCATGCTGCCTCAAGCTCAAGGTGCCAGTATTCAGTGAGGTGTCTTCTTGTTCTGCTCTTCTCGGCTCTGAAGCTTGGAGTTAAGCTCCACACTTTCTCTAGTCCAAATATTGCTGCCTCAAGATAAAGCTGGGCTGATTGGCTGAGGTAGGCTTCTCTATCAAAGTATTTCAGCTTGAAGAGAGTTGAACCACCTTCAACTGCTCCAGTGACCAGGATTGGAGGAAACACTTCATACCATCCGTCTTGGAGAAGCCACTCTCTCGCTGCCTGCATTAAAGTCCCTTTAACTTTCATGATATCGGCTACCTTGGGGGAGTGAAGGTGGAGATGCCTCACATCAAGCAAAAACTCGTCGCTTGCATCCTTTGTTATTGGGAAGAACTCAACGTTCTGGATGATCTCTATCTTATCCGCCTGAATCTCCACTCCCGTTGGAGCCCTTGGGTCAACCTTAACGGTTCCCTCAATTATTACACTTGACTCTATTCCAACCTGCTTTGCCTTAGTATAGGCCTCTTCGCTAAGTTCTTTTGTGAAGACCGTCTGAATTATACCGCTTGAATCTCTAAGAACTATGAAAACTTTTTTACCCACTTCTCTCTTCCTATAGACCCATCCGGCAAGTCTTACCCTTTCCCCTTCCATTTTAGGCTTTACATCTGCACAATAAACCTTCTCGAGCATCATAAAACACCTCCAATCTTGCTTGAGTTTTAATCCTAGCTTTATTAATCTATCCCAGAAGAGTCAATTATTCCAGAGAAATTTTGCAAGAAACCTTTTGCCCTTGACCTCAAATACCACAGGCATGGCTATCACATCCCTAGACTGCAGATGAATATTTAAATCCTTCGCCTCATTCTTTGCCATTTTGCCATAGGTTTAAATAACTCAAGCATCATAAAGTTAATCCCTATGGGGAGGTGAGAAGAGTGAAAGCCATCGTAGCCGATTATGTCCTCGATGTTGAGGGAATTAAAAAGAACGTTGCCGTTCTTATAGAAAAAGATAAGATAGCTGGGGTTATTCCTCGGGAAAGCCTAAAGGGGTTTGATGTGGATGAAATTTTTGGGGGCAAAGGATACCTCCTCATACCTGGACTTGTCAACGCTCATACTCATGTTGCAATGAATAAGTTTAGGGGCTTTGGCGATGACATGCCCCTTGACAGGTGGCTTAAAGAAGTAATATGGCCAATGGAAAAAGAATGGAATGAGGACGAAATCTACAAGTGGGCTCTGATAGGAATTGCTGAAGCAGTGTCAAACGGCTCAACAGTAATAAATGACCACTACTTTTTTGCATGGAAAATAGCGGAAGCGGCAGAGAAGTTGGGTGTTAGGGCTTTTATCGGGCAGACGATGATGGATCTCGTTGAGATGCCCATAGCAGAGCCAAAGATTGGATTCAAGTTCTTCAAACGATGGAAAAAAGGCACCCTCGTGAGAGCAACATTGGCTCCGCATGCAACAGACACTGTTTCAAGGGACTTGTTAAGGGAAATCAAAGAAATCGCAGAGAGAGAAAATGCGCTAGTTCATATGCATGTCTCTCAAAGCAAAGAAGAGGTTCTTCGAGTCAAAAGGAGAGAAAAAATGCTCCCAGTTGAGTATCTAAAGGGGCTGGAAATGCTGGGAGAGAACTTCATAGGGGTTCATGGCGTGTATCTCTCAAAAGATGAAGTTAAGATTTATGCAAATAGCGATGCAACTCTGGTTCACTGTCCTACTAGCTTGGCAAAGCTCGAAGGAGAAATCGCTCCGATAATAGACCTATGGGAGCTTGGTGGGAAAATTGCCCTCGGAAACGACTGCGCGGTTTCCAATAACTCACTCGACATGATCCTCGAAATGAAATTTGCGGCAATACTCAACAAGGTAAAGGGAAAAAATCCCACAAAACCAACTGCGAAGGAGGTATTTTACTGGGCAACCGTTGGAGGGGCAAAATCCTTGGGACTAAAAGCTGGTCTCATAAAAGAAGGTTACCTAGCAGATTTGGTCTTAATAAACGTAAAGAAGCTTCATTTTCTGCCTAAGGAGAATATGCTTTCGCACATTGTCTACTCGGCAAGAGGAAGTGACGTGGAGAAGGTTTTTGTGGGAGGAGAGTTGATATATGACCAGGGGAGATTCCCAAAAACAGAGGAAATTGAGAGGCTACTCAGCGACTAGAGGAACTTGTCGAGAAAGATGTTTACGTAGGCTATTACATGGGACGTTAG
Organism: Thermococcus aegaeus; assembly: GCF_055393685.1. Lineage (NCBI taxonomy): Archaea > Methanobacteriati > Methanobacteriota > Thermococci > Thermococcales > Thermococcaceae > Thermococcus > Thermococcus aegaeus. The sequence continues at coordinate 129,411 of NZ_AP042464.1, forward strand.
ATAGCTCTTTTTTCCCACGCTAACCTTTTCTGCTATCCCCTCAAGGAATTCTTCATCTTCTTTGGTTAGCCCTTCATGATCTCCTAGGACAAAGGCAACGTTGCCTTTGAAGCTTATCTTTTCAATCGGTTTCCCATCTTCGTGAAGGTAGTAAAGGGTCGAGTTTTTGATAGTTTTTCGCACAATATCTTCAAATCTCAGGTTACTAACATAAATGCCCGGAAGAACGGGATACTCTCTTGCAGGCTCTTTTATACCTTCACCAACTTTTAGAGCTTTTATTATTATCCTAGCCAAGTTCATCTCGTCAGGGTTTATTGTCTTGGGCTTGATTTCACTTCCTTCAAATCTGATGGTCTTTGGTGGATTTGGGGGACCATTAAGGTTAAGCCACACTCTAACTTCCTTCCTAAACCCATGAGAAAGAAGAAATGCTGAATTCAAGACCCTACAAAGTAAATCAATTCTCCCACTCGTTCCAGGGAGATCTTTCAGACTAAAATCGGCTCTTGTATGCGCCTTATTGGCCTTTACTATAAAGGTCCTCACGGGAGACACCTAAAATGCAAAAGAAAAGGAGGGTTAAAAAGGTTCACTCCACAGCTTGGAGAAGTTTTTCGAGGAACATCTTTTCTGGATAGGCTCCCTCAAATGAAACCTTGTCTTCACCATTTACTCTTATAACGACTTTTGGAACCGCCATGACGCTGTACTGGTCTGCCCATTCGGGGAATTCTATTGCCTCAATCATGTCCCCAAGAATCTTACCTTTTCCTGCCAGTGCGTTCTCAATTGCAAACTTGTGAGCCATTCTAACGGCCATTGGGCAGTACGGACATGTAGGAGTTACAAAGACATATATCTCAACGTCTTTTTCGATGCTCCTTATTGCTTCCTTGGTATCTTCCATAAGGTCGGTTTCGCCCCTTGAAACGTCAACAATGTCCTCTAAAAATGCTCCAAATTCATGCCCTGCTGGAAGACCAAAGTATCTAACTCCAAGGTCTTTCCCATCTTGGGTTATTATGGTTACCGGAGCTTTATCGATTCTGTACTTCTCAGCGAGCTCTTTTTCACCGTCAAAGTCGTGCACCTCATAGCTTATAAGATCGCTAAGCTCGCTAATCTCTTCAACAAGCTGTTTCAGCTGGTCACAATACTGGCAGTGCTCTTTTCCTGTGAAAACGATAATCTTAACCGGATTAACAAGCTTTGAAAAGAACTCCTCTTTAATTATCTTCTTGTCCCCATCACTAATAAGCGCCATCTCCATACACCTCCAATCAGTTTCAAACTAAAGCTTTTTAACCTTTGGATGCAACATATCTACGGAAACTTTACAAATTTAGAGTTTTCAACCAAAGGTTAGGATGACGGTATATAAACTTTACGATACAGATTTGGGTAGGTGGGCAACATGTCTGAACCGGATATATTTTACATCTTGGGGAACAAGGTGAGGAGGGACTTACTCAGCCACTTAACATGTACTGAATGCTACTTTAGCCTGCTCAGCAGCAAGGTTAACGTTTCCTCTACTGCCGTTTCAAAGCACCTGAAAATAATGGAGAGAGAGGGAGTTTTGAGGTCATATGAAAAGGAGGAAGGATTTATTGGACCTACAAGGAAATACTACTCCATAGCTGTCTCGAAAACGTTTCTTGTAACTGTCACGCCCAATATATTCTGGTATAAAAGTTTGGATTTGGATTCTCCAGAAAGGTTTGAGAGATTTGAAATCAGGCTTGATGAACTTAACAAATCTCCAAAAAGCTTACGCTCTATGGTAACCGCCTTTATAGATGCAAATAAAAAGTTAGACCAGATAGTAGAGGCTTTAAAAATTATTGAGAGCTACAGAAACAATCTCATGAAGAGCATCAAAGATAGATATTTGAAGGAAATTGGTGACATGACCCAGCTCGCCATACTCCACTACCTGCTTCTCTATAAAAAAGCAACAGTTGAGCAGTTGAGCGATGTTTTGAATCTCAAAGAGAGGGAAATTAAGGAAAAGGCCGAGGAACTCTCAAGGGTAATACCGTTAAGCATAAAAGAAAATGTCATAGAAATTGATGAGGAAGAGCTCAGGAAAAAAGAAGTAAAATGAGGGGGTCACTATGGCAGAGAAAATCAGAATCATAGTAAACGAAGATAGATGTTACCTTTGCGGTGGTTGTGCTGGTGTTTGTCCTGCTCTTGCAATAAGAGTGTCCTCTTCAAAGTGGGAGTTCTTCCAAGATAAGTGTATTTCTTGCAGAATATGTGTAAACGCATGTCCCGTGGGAGCTTTAAGCGCTGAACCTCTGGAGGGAGAACCATGAAATACGATGTTGTTGTCGTCGGTTCTGGAATTGCAGGCCCGATAGTAGCTAGAAACGTTGCTAAGGAAGGATACTCAGTTCTTCTCATAGATAAAAAGCCTGCCATAGGTGCTCCAAAGCAGTGTGCCGAGGGGATCAATATAAATGTCTTCAAGAAGTACGACATCCCCTATGATAAGAGATTCATAAACCGCGAGATTTATGGGGCAAAACTGTATTCTCCCAGCGGTTACGAGCTTGAAATAAGGTACAATAACGTGAGCGGGGTTATTCTGGAAAGGAAGGTATTTGATAAAATGCTGGCGTTTTATGCCGCGAGAGCTGGAGCTGATGTGCTGGCCAGAACTGAAGCTCTCGACGTTATTAGAGAAAATGGCATTATAAAGGGCATAAAGGCAAAACACGAGGGAGAACCCGTTGAGATACACGCTGATGTTATTGTGGCAGCGGATGGTGTTGAGAGTACCATAGCAAGAAAAGCAGGTATCAATACCTATGCCCCTCCACACGAGTTTGACTCTGCGTATGAATACGAAATGCTCATCGAGGGCTTTGATCCGGATATGATTCATCTATGGTTTGGGAATGAAATAGCACCGAGAGGTTATGTATGGGTTTTCCCAAAAGATGAAGACAGAGCCAATGTTGGAATAGGTATAAACTCCGACAATCCAAAGACAGCTAAGTATTACCTCGACAAATGGTTGGAGAAAAACAACATTCCAGCAAAGAAGCTCCTTGAAATAAACGTGGGTGTTGTCCCCGTAGGAGGATTTGTAAAAGAGCTCGCTAAGGACAACGTGGTCGTTGTGGGAGATGCGGCTAGACAGGTAAACCCCATGCACGGCGGCGGAATGGCAGAGGCTATGGAAGCTGGGACAATAGCAAGCAAATGGATAGTAAAGGCACTCGAAGAGGAAAACCTCTCGCTTCTCCAGAACTACACAAGGGAATGGTGGGAAAAAGACGGTAAGAGGCTTGAGAGGGTTCTTAAAATCAGAAAAGCCGTGGAAAAATTAACTGACGAAGATCTGGATGTATTTATCCAAGTTCTAAGCGGAGCAGATGCAGAGAAAATTGCGGGTGGAGACTACGGAGAGGTTATAAAAGCCCTCCTCAAACATCCAAAAGTGCTCATGAGTAAGAGAAGGATAGCACTCCTTAAGGAACTCCTGTGATTCTAACTTTTAAGTTATAACTTCTAACTTTTACCTTTTTTCCGATTTTTGTAGCAGTTCATATCAAGGCATACCTCATATTCCCTATTGCGTTCCTTGATCTTCACTATCGGGGCATTTCCGCACTCAGGGCATGTTTTGCCTGTTGGAACTATCTCACCCCTTTGGAGAAGTGGGTAAGTAACATCACAGTTGGGCCAATTGGAGCAGCCCACAAACCTTTTTCCTGTTTTTCTATTATACCTCACCACTAAGTCGCCACCGCATTTAGGACATTTCCCCACTATTATAGCGTCCATAGACTTTCTCTTTTCAGCAGATTCTTTGATACTTTCTTCCTCCTCTGCAGTTAGTTCCTTTGTGCTGGTACTTTTCTTATTCTTTTTGTTTCTTTGGCTCTCAACAAACGTTTCCAGAAGTTTTCTCCCTATTTCTCCCTCTTTCTTTTTGAACTCCTTCAAGATTCTTACTAAGGTCTCTTTAGATTCCTCAATAACATTCTCCTTGCTTATTTTTTTCTGCATTATCTGTTCCATTTTTTCTTCAAACTCTCTCGTTAGTTCAACGCTTATTATATCCGGAACGTTATTTTCCAATGCCTCTATTACCTTCATGCCCAGAGGAGTGACCTTTATCTTTTTCTTGCCCTCTATGTATCCTCTCGAATATAAGGTTTCTAAGATTTGAGCCCTTGTGGCTTTAGTTCCAATACCCAGATCTTCCATTTTCTTGATGACACTAGCTGGAGAATATCTTGCTGGGGGTTTAGTTTTCTTCTTCTCTCGTTTTATCTGAATAACTTTTATCAGTTCTCCTTTCTCAAACTTTGGGAGCAGAACTTCATCAAAGCTAACATACTTGCCGTAAATCTTCAGCCATCCCTCTTTAACTGTCCTTGAACCGCTAAGAATAAAGCGGTGGTTGTTTGAGTTTATAATGACCTTTACGCTCTCTCTTATAGCAGGATCGGCAAATGCGGCTAAGAATCGTCTAACTATCAAATCATAAAGGTTTTGCTCCTCTTTGCTCAGCTCTCCCGGCTTGGGTAGCTCCCCTGTGGGGTATATGGCTGGGTGGGCAGGGTCATCTTTTTTGCCTTCCACAGGTCTTAAGACACCTTTCCCTAAAAGCTCATGAGCAAAGGGTTTGTAGTCTGGAATTTTGGCAAGATTATGGATAATCGACTCGTAGTTCAAGTTCTTTGGAAGCTTTTGAGACGAAGTTCTTGGATAGCTGATGAGAGCTCGCTCATAGAGACGCTGTGCAATGTCCAGAGTCTTCTTTGGGCTGTAGCCAAAAGCAGAGTACGCTTCTCTTTGAAGTGTTCCAAGATCAAAGGGATGCGGGGGATTTCTTTGTTGCTGTTTTATCTCCACTTTCTCTACAAAGGCCGGTCCCTTTTTGGACTCTTCAACGATCTTCTTGGCCTCCTCCTCATCAAAAATGCGGTCCTTTTCATAGACAGCAGTATATTGTTGGTTGTTTTTTTCGAGAACCATTTTTATGACCCAGTACGGCGTGGGAACGAAGTTTGCTATCTCTCGCTCCCTTTCAACTAAAAACTTTAGTGTTGGTCCCTGAACCCTACCAGTGGAGAGAACTATCCATCTTCCACTGGCTTTTCTTACAGCTGAGCTCAATGCTCTTGAAAGATTAACCCCCCAATACCAGTCAAGGACATGCCTCGCTATTCCCGCGTCCGCCATTCCAAAGTTAATTGTTGGCTCTAAATTATACCAAGCTCTTAAGAGGTCTTTCTTGGTAAGGGCGGAGAATTTCATTCTCTTAGCTTTTGCTGGATCAACACCGCAGGCATACTTTAGTGCTGTGTACCCTATCACCTCACCTTCGGTGTCATAGTCACACGCAACGACAAACTCATCCGCTCTCTTTGCAAGTTCTCTTAGGGCTTTTATGTAGTCTTTTGCATAGCTTTTTCCCTTTTCTGCAACGTAAACGGGCACCCATTCTATATCAAAGACAGGATAGCCGTAGGTTTTCTCTTTTGGGGCGAGAGAGAAGAGGTGTCCAACGGCTGGAGCCACTATTATTTTCTTCCCGTCCCTTGTAAGCTCGTAGTAGGGGACTTTACCAATGGTCTTCCTTATTGGTTTCTTTTCGGCAAGTGCATAGGCTATTTTCCTAGCTACATTGGGCTTCTCTGCAATTATAAGCGTAGTCATGATACCCCTCCCAATCCCTTTAGAATAGAGCTATAAGAATTTTTTGGAGAATTGTGGGCCGGCAACAGAGGCCCGCGTTCACTTTTCGCGCGGGTGGATGCACCGGCCCTGTGGGCTCGGTGTGAGCACACTCCGCTCATAGAGCCCGATATCTTGCGGAGGCGGGTTCGACCGAGCCCACGCGAGGAGACTAATTGTCCCCTCGCTGTCGGCATTATAAAATAGGAGGTGGAGGTTAAATTCTTTACGCTGTTGTTATTAAGATCACACCTACAACGGCCAATATCAATCCCAGGATTATCTTGGTGTTCGGCGGTTCTTTTAGAATTGCTATCGCAAGAAGGGAGGATATAATAGGATTTACAGCACTTACTGGGGCGGAGATTTGGGAACCCACTAGGCTCACAGACTTAACGAATGTGTATTGTCCAATTATCAGCCCGAGCAGGGCTGCTCCCGAGAGTATCGCAACTTCCCTTTGTGTGATCTCCCTTAGTTCCTTCGAATACCTAGGCAGGAATACACTAATCCCAAATGCGGCGAATATCATTCTAATACCTGCTAAAGAGAGAGGGGAAACTTGTGAAGAGAGAAAATCGAGCAGTGTTATTGCAATGCTCCAAGAAATAGGTGCTAAAAGAGCAAACACGAATCCCTTGCTATCTAAATGCTCTTCGATCTCCCCCCTTCTGACGATAACAATTGCCAAAAATACGAGGAATGCTCCAACAATTATCTGGGCATTTACGCTCCTACCTAGAAATAACCAAGCCCACAATATAGTCCAGAGAGGGTAGGAGGACGTTATCGGAACGGTTCTTGAAACTCCCATCAGCCTGAGGGCACTGAAGTAGAAGTAATCTCCTATCACGAAGCCAAACTGTCCGGAGATAAATGCGATCAGAAGAACCCGCCAATTGAGAGAAGATATCTCGGCATAGTTCCCAGTGAGCAAAAACATACAAGCATAAAAAAGTGCCGTAATGTACAGCCTGATTATGTTAACGGTAACTGCGCTTTTGTTCCTCATTCCAATTTTCACTAAAACTGAAGCAGTTCCCCATCCAAATGCTGAGATCAACGCGAGTAATGCTCCGAGTAATGTGCTCATGTTGAGAAGAGAGATCAATCAATTTAAAAACTTAACGTTTCGAAAATTATCTTAATTCTCTCATACCAGAGAGCTTAAAAACCTCAGATATTAAAAATAAAGTAGTGATGATCTCGGCAAATCTGAGCGGTGCTATGATGACGATCTTGAGTGCTGATTTCATCTGATCTTAATTTCAATGTTTCTGAGTTTTATTGGCATGTTCTGTTCTGCTGATACTTCTTTTATCACTTTTTCTAGAGTTCTCATAATATCCTCACGCACTCTCTCGTCAGAGACAATTCCTAGCAGTGTGCTCCTTTTGTCGAAACTTGCTTCAAGATCAGCAAATACCGTTCCCTCTTTAAACTCCCAATCAAGGTTCATCCATCTGAACACTGAATTCGGAAGCTCTGTGAATTCCCTTTGCAGCCTTCTTCTCATATCTTCCATTGCTGGTTCTATCTTGGTCTTTAACAATGCCTCTTCAGCTTCTCTCTTTTTCTCTTCAGTTATGTAAGAAAGCTCCTCAACTCCAGCTTCTTTAAGGAGCTTTTCTATCTCCTTTTCTAACTCTTCTTTTTTGCTGATTATCTGCTTAGCTTTGCTTGAAACTTCCTCCTCTTCTAGATAAAGCTCTACTCTATGGATTGTCACGTATTTGTTCAACGCCTTTCCGATTTCTCTTGCATGATTCCTTAGGATCCTATTAACAACCCTCTCCGCTTCTTCTTTACTAATTCCAGAAGCTCTCCCCCAGAGCGTTAGGTTAATCTCATGCTCACTCCTTCCCTTTATGTCCAAGAGCATCTTCTCAATATCAATGCCTGCACTTTGAATGTCTTTGAAGATCACCCGGGCGTAGGCGGAAAAGTAAGGCTTGACACTCTCATGTGCCTCCACTATTATGTTGCTTTCTACCTTGCGGGGAACTACGATCTCTTCTTTCTCTTTTTTCTCTTCTTCTGACTCTCCAGGAGCAGCTATTTTTGCCTGGGCGTTGCTTAAGATTGGCTTAAGCCCGGCTTTTCTCCAGATTATCGGAAGATGCTTGTTGACAAAGTACAGCACCCTTCTTTCTAACATCTCCCTTGAGCTCTTGTCCTTCTCGCTTGTTCCATGAACGTCTATGTGAAGGTAAATTACTCCAGAGCCCACTTCCCCAGTTATTCCAACTTTCTCTACAGAAACTCCGTTTAGGCTTTTTATCTCCTTTAGGACCTCTTCAGCATATTCTTGAAGAACTGGCTTGAAGATTTCTCCTCCTACCACTTTAACATCAATTTCTGGGACACCAACTTTCCTTTCAATTCTAGGGGCTTTTTCAAGGGGCTTTTTCTCCTCCCTTTTTGGAGGGGCTTCTTTTTTAGCCTCTTCTTGTACCTTTACTTGCGGTTTTGTCTCTGCTTTCTCTTCCTTTTTTCTCTCAAGAGCCTTCTCTAGCAATTTCTCCTTTTCTAGCACCTCAGCACTTTCGATTTTATTCTCCCCAAATATTTTTTCAAGCTCGACTTTTGGAGTTGAATTGTAAATTTCCAAGTTGTCGGTTATTGAGAGCTTCAAAGATATCTCATCAAGTCCGTACAAATCCACTACGAGGGGATAGTCTATTATTCTCTTCAGGGTTTCAATGCTGTCGTTTCCAACCAACTTTTTCTTGGAGCTCAGGAGGTCTATCTGAGCCGCTAAGAGTTTTTTTCTGTCCAACAAAATTGTGGCATAGTACTTTTCTTTTTCGTCTTTTGTGAACATTTTCAGAAATAACCCGCTAAACTCCTGATTGGAAAAAGCATTGTAGATTAAATCGAGCAATTCCTGTTTTTTGGTGCATACAACATTCTCTTCTATTGGTGTGATATTTGGAAGCTGCATCTCTACCACCATTAGGTATATATATCAAAAGCTGAATAAAGGTTTAGGAAACCACCACAATTAAAGTCCATCTGAGCATATATTTAAGCATTATTGTCCTTATAAGGTGAGCACCATGAGAGTGTTGATACTTGGTGGAGGAACAATAGGGAGGAGCATTGCCCAGGTGCTTAGAGGTGAATTTGACATTGTTATTGTTGAACAAGACGATATTAGGGCTAAGTCCCTTAGCGAAAGCGGATTTCACGTTATTCATGGTGACTTCTCTTATACTGCATCTTTGTTGAAGGCCGGCATTGATAAGACGGACCTTATCATAATAACCACAATGGACATAAGCAAGATAAAGAGAACAATACAGACAATTAAAAACAACAACCCAGAAGTGCCGATTTTGGTTCTCCTCCCCGATGATATAACCGTTGAAGAACTGACATCTCAGATAAAGGAAGAATTTGAAAATGAGGTCAAAATAGATTATGCAATCTCTCCAAGAGAGGCCGTAATCAAGACAATTGTTGAAATGGTAGAGAATATCGGAAGAAGAAAAAATGCAGTTTTACTCAGCAAGAAGCTCTCAGAAATAAAACAAAAGACGGATTCGCTTTTAATAGTCATGCATGATAACCCTGACCCAGATGCCATGGCTAGCGCTGCTGCCCTACAAGTTATAGCCCAAAACATGGGGCTAAAGACCACTATTGTTTACGGAGGCGAGATAACCCACCATGAGAACAGGGCTTTTGTAAATCTTCTTGGGTTAGATATGAGGAAAGTCTCTCCGGGTTCTTATGAAATTAAAAGATACTCCGCCATAGCGTTGGTTGATTGCCAGCCAAATGGAAATGTGAGCATTTTGGATGATGAGGATCTTAAGAAAATAGAGATACTTGTCGATCATCACCAGCTTCTCCAAAATTTGGAAGAAAGGCTTCCCAAGAATGCATTTTTTGATATTAGGCCTGAAGTAAACGCCACATCCTCAATAATGGTGGAATACCTAAAACATCTTAATATAGAGGTTAATGAACTACTTGGAACCAGCCTTTTCTATGGCATCTACATAGACACAAAGAAGTTCTCAAAGCTTAATCATACCGATCTTGAGGCATTGGCCTTTTTGGCAGGGAAAGTAGACTATGACATCCTAGAAAAGATAGAATCCCCGGACATATCTACTGAGACTGCAGAGGTTTTGGCAAGGGCAATTTTGAACAGAAAGATGTACAAGAACATTGTTATCTCAAACGTGGGCTTTATAACCAACAGAGACGCCATTCCAGAATCTGCAGACTTTTTACTTAGGCTAGAAGGGGTTAATACCGTTTTAGTCTTTGGAATAGTTGATGATAGAATAGAAATTTCTGCCAGAACAAGAGACGTGAGAGTAAACGTTGGCAAGGTTCTGAAAGAGGCTTTTGGGGACATAGGCAGTGGGGGAGGACATCCACAGTCAGGGGGAGCTAGAATCCCATTGGGAATATTCAAACTTGCTAAGGATAAGGATTCCCTCTTAAAATTGGTAGAAGAAGCAATAACAGAAAAATTCTTAGAGGCACTGAATGCCAAAGAGGGCTAGTCTTTCTTCGCTTCTATCAATATTATATCTCCAATTGCAGTTACCCTTTCATAGGGGATTCCAACTTTTTCTCCCGGGAGTCCAAGCGCCAGTATCCTTCCCTCTCCTTTGTCGATCTCTATCAGTACTTCATCAACGTAACCGATGTAATATCCTTTGGTGTTGTATATCTGTTTCCCATAAAGCTTTGACAGCCTCATTACCATATTGCTCACCATTTGAAATTGGAAGTCTTCCCTTTTAAATTTTCTTACTCATCCTTGCAGTGTTTTCAAGGAACGATTTGAGAAAAATGACTACGGTTGCAATAACAGTTCCCGCAACCCCTACCAGCACAATGCTTACCGTGGAACCCTCAATTTCCGAGATTTTAGAGTTCATAAAAACTAAATTTGCGAGTATAAATCCACCAAAATAAGCAAACGGGACTATGGATACATCAAGCGTGTTTTCCGCAGAAACAAGCCCCATAACAAACACAACAGCTACCAAAAGGGAGAAAGAGTAGAGCATGGAAAACTCCACTTTAAGCCAGAGAATATAGAGGGCGAGGGTTAAGAAAAATCCCACAAGAAATGCATATCCACTTGCTCTTATCTTTCCTTTAAGAACCCCAAAACTTCCACCTAGAAGCAACCCAGCGATGTAAATGGGGATAAGGGTATCCATTGCAGTGTAGGGAGGATAAAAGAGGACTATCAGTAAAAAGCTTAGGGTCACCCCAAGGCCCCCATATCCTAAGGAGGAAAGGATTCTCTCCTTCATTTTACTACCTCCACTTTAACTTTTGAGCCGTCCTTTAGATTGAGCTTCTCCCTAAGACATACGGGAGCTATTATTTCAGCGACTCTTGGGGGGTGTATTGTTCTGGAAGGAACGACTATTGCCCCCTCGATTCCATTTATCTTAACTTTGTAGGCCTTTACATCTCCGAAAGTTCTGCCCCCTTTGGTGAAGCCGGGGATTATGATTGGTTCCACATTATAGAGTGCATCGTAGATCGTCTTCGGGAAGATTATCAAAAGATTTAGAGTTCCGGGATAAGGGGTGAAGCCAAGGTATTCCTTTATTCTGTCTTTGTACTGCTCCACATAATATCTCCCCTCTCCAATTCCAGAAACTACTTCTCCCAAGATGTATCTCCCATACAGAATCTTTCCGATTTCGTCAAATATCTCTTCAAGAAGCCTCAATCCATCGGGGGTTACCTCTATAAAAGTTTTCTTTCCAGAAACTTCTCGCATTAGATAGCCCATTTTTTCCATTCTCTCTAGTTTCCTCATCACAGACTGGGGAGAGATTCCCATTTCCTTTGAAAGTTCTCTTAAGGTAACTTTAACTTTATCTCCAATAGCACCTTTCTTGGCAAGGGAAATGAGCAGCCTAATCTCTTCCATTTTCAGCACCTTTGGAAAGTTTGTCTGCAATCCTCAGAGGTTTTGGGTAGCCGTTTTCGTTAATTATTTCAACAATCCTCTTTGCAGAGTCAAGGTCAATTAAATTACCAACACTTACATAAGCTTTTCCCACCTTCACGAAATCTTTGGTACCATGCAAAGGACGTTTTGCAACCCCTATTGTGGGTCTTTTGATAAGTAAGCCTATATGTGAAGCCAAGCCATATCCTCTTGGATGTGCCTTTCCGTGCCCCTCTACAAGAAGAACATCGAATTTCTCGTCCTTTAACAGCATCAAAATTGGTCTCGTTTCTCTCAAGAAGAAATAAGTGGGAATATAGGGAAAGTATACCTCTGTTTCAGCGACTTTTGTTTTTAAAACTTCGCAGGAAGGGAAAGAACATAAAACAAAAGCTCCTCTTGCCTGGTTTCCCTTATAAGATACGTCAACTGCGGCGATGCTTTTAACTTTTGAAATATCCAAGGGCTTTTCTACAATTTTTCTGCTTAGTTTTCTTTGAATCTCTGCGATCTTTTTAAGGTTCATTTCTCCACTCCTCAAGCTTCTTTTCTAAATCTTTGCTGATTTTGGCCCTTGTTAAATCTTCAAGAGTTCTTTCCAGAATGTATCTCGCTTGATCTTGCTTTTGCCTCACATTTACAAGACCCTTAGGATATTCGAGAGTAACAAGCTCATCATAAACCTTCTCCATAAAAGTGTAAACTTCTTGAGCCTTTTCTAAGTCTCCCTTTAGCAGGAGAGTCAGGAAATGCCTTCTCAACTCTCCAATGAAGTCTCCAATTCCAAGGGCATAGTCAGCCTCGGGAATTCCAATCTCCCTCGGAGAGGGGAACTCTTTTCTAAGCAGATAGCAGTAAAAAAGCAAGGCTTCAACGTACTCTTGATGGGCATTCTGAACATAGCCCGTGAAGTAAAGATCTTCATGGCCTTTTAAATCTTCTTTTAGTCTTTTGACCAGCTCTTCAGCTTTTTCTAGCCTTTCCTTTGCAGTCTCGAGCTCTCCTCTATGTAGGGCTTTTATTGAGTCCCCGCTTAGCCTTACGATTTCCCTAGTAAGCTTGAGGGCCTCTTCTCTCAGTTCATCTTTTTTGTCAAGAACCTCTCTTATCTCTCTTATTATTTCAGAAATATTCACTTCTACCACCAGAGAGTTTTTTGGCTTCTAAGGATAAAAACCTTCTTATGTGGGCTTGGCTTATCCTACCGCCTTCATCGTGAGCCTTTCGGCAACCTCAAGCGGCCCCGGAGGCCAAGCCCTGTGCGCCCGGCATCGTCCCCCAGATTCACAGCTGCCCAAAAGCTCCTCCGGTCGGGCTACCGGGCGTGTCGGATGCCAGTACAATATTTCACTGATGAGAATTTTAATTTTTCTCCCTTTAATAACTGTCAGTTATATCTCAGCCTCAATATCATGCCGAAAAATATATAAAGGCACCCTCAGACTATGCACGTAAGAATTCATTTGGGGTGATGATCATGGTTGAAAAGAGGAGAAACATCATTGTTGAAGAGCTTGTAAGGACTCCCGTCGAGATGCAGAAGGTAGAGCTTGTGGAAAGGAAAGGAATAGGACATCCTGACAGCATAGCCGATGGAATAGCAGAGGCCATTAGCAGGGCCCTCTCAAAAGAGTACATAAAGAGATATGGAATCATTCTCCACCACAACACAGACCAAGTTGAAGTTGTAGGGGGAAGGGCATATCCAAGGTTCGGCGGCGGTGAAGTGATAAAGCCAATATATATCCTCCTTTCAGGCAGGGCTGTTGAGTTTGTTGATAAGGAGATGTTTCCAGTCCATGAAGTGGCCATCAAGGCAGCCAAGGAATATCTAAAGAAGGCGGTTAGACATCTGGATGTAGAAGAGCACGTAGTTATTGACTCAAGGATAGGACAGGGAAGCGTTGATCTAGTTGGTGTTTTCAACAAAGTCAAGGAGAACCCAATACCACTTGCAAACGACACTTCCTTTGGTGTAGGATATGCACCGTTAAGTGAGACTGAAAGGATAGTCCTTGAAACTGAGAAGCTCCTCAACAGCGAAAAGTTCAAAAAAGAATGGCCCGCCGTTGGAGAAGACATAAAGGTAATGGGGCTCAGGAAAGGTGACGAAATAGATCTAACAATTGCCGCTGCTATAGTTGATAGCGAAGTCCAAAACCCGCAAGAGTACATGGGAGTCAAGGAGGGGATATACAACGCGGTTAAAGAGCTCGCTTCTCAATACACCAACAGAAAGGTTAACATTTACGTTAACACCGCTGATGACCCAGAAAAGGACATCTACTACATAACCGTCACGGGAACTTCAGCAGAGGCCGGAGATGATGGAAGTGTTGGTAGAGGAAACAGAGTAAATGGTTTAATTACTCCAAACAGACACATGAGTATGGAAGCAGCGGCTGGTAAGAACCCGGTCAGCCACGTGGGTAAGATCTACAACATCCTCGCCAACTTAATAGCAAACGACATTGCCGAGCAGATAGAAGGAGTGCAAGAGGTTTACGTGAGAATCCTAAGCCAGATAGGAAAACCAATTGACCAACCCCTTGTGGCAAGCATCCAGGCAATTCCAAAGCCAGGCTATAAAGTGGAACAGTTTGAAAAGCAGGCCTATGAGATAGCAGATGAGTGGCTTGCAAACATAACAAAAATCCAAAAAATGATATTGGAAAACAAAATTAACGTCTTCTAATTTAACTGGTGCTCTTTTTCATCTTTTCTTGCATAAGAATTCTCAAGATTCTAGCTTCCTCAAGCAATAGCTTTTCCTTTTGCTTCTTAATGATTTCAAGCTTCTTCTGCAAAAGCATATCATCCCTCATAGGAAATCACCAGAGTGTATACGTCTTCATTCCTTAAAAACCTTCCGCTTAATGCCTAAGTTTATATCGACAAAAGACGTAAAAAACCATATCTTTAAAAACCTTGGGTTAATAAATTAGATAGAGGTGAGAGAAAATGATAATCGCCGTGAGCGGGACACCCGGAGTTGGAAAAACAACTGTAGCAAAACTTCTGGCTGAGAAATTGGGTTACGATTACGTAGATCTCAGGGAATTTGCGCTAAAACAGGGTGTGGGCGAGATGAAGGGGGAAGAACTTGAGGTCAGCATTGATGAGCTTGCGTATCATGTTGAGAAAGAACTCAAAGACAAAAATGTGGTGCTTGACGGGCACCTAAGCCATCTAATGCCAGTCGACCAGGTTATAATCCTCCGCGCTCATCCAAAACTAATAGGTGAACGTCTAAAGGAGAGGGGATACAGCAAGGGGAAAATAGCCGAGAACGTTGAAGCAGAGCTCGTGGATGTGTGTCTTTTAGAGGCTATAGATGAAAATGAAAACATTATAGAGGTTGATACCACAGACAAATCTCCGGAAGAAGTAGTGGAAGAGATCTTAGACCTTCTCAACAGGGGCATAAAAAGGAGGATCGGCATCGTCGATTGGACTAAAGTATATGATGAGATACTTCCTTACCTAAAACTCGGAGGTGACGATGAATGGGTGTAGGTCTGTGGATTAGAACGGGGGTTTTAATGGCATTCCTCACCGGTTTATTAATGGCCATAGGCTACGTCCTAGGTAATGAGACCGGAATGCTCTTTGCCTTCATGTTCGCATTAGTAATGAACTTTTTCAGCTATTGGTATAGTGATAAAATTGTCTTAACTTGGTACAGAGCTAGAATTCTGGAGGAGGATGAAGCCCCAGAGCTTTACGAGATAGTGAGGGGTCTAGCCCAGGAAGCGGGTATTCCGACACCAAAGGTAGCAATTGTGCCAACTGAAACACCAAATGCCTTTGCAACAGGAAGAAATCCCAAACATGCTGTAGTTGCAGTTACTCAAGGTCTTTTGAGAATACTGAATAAGGATGAGCTGGAAGGGGTAATAGCTCATGAGTTAAGCCACATTAAGAATAGAGACATCTTAATTCAAACTTTAGCCGCTGTTCTGGCAGGAGCGATAATCATGGTGGCAAGATGGGCAGGGTGGATGCTATGGCTCGGGGGATTTGGAGGTAGGGACAGGGATAGAGATGCTGGCAGTGCTTTGGGAGCTATACTTTTAATAATACTTGCTCCAATAGCTGCAATGCTCATCCAAATGGCAATAAGCAGAGCAAGAGAGTACTTGGCAGATGAAACCGGCGCAAAGATAAGCGGAAAGCCATGGGCTCTAGCGAGAGCACTCGAGAAAATTGAATATGCTGTTTCAATGAGACCTCTCAAAGACGGAAACCCAGCAACGGCCCACATGTTCATTGTGAATCCATTTAGAGGCGTCAGCTTTGCAGAGCTGTTCTCAACACACCCGCCAACCCACAAGAGAATTGAGAGGCTCAGGAAGATCGCGGAAGAAATGGGAATTGCCTTCTGATTTTATTCCTACCTTTTTGAAACCATCGAAACTAATTTATATTTTTGGAGAATAACTGTATTGGAGAGGATAATGAAGCAATGGATTATACTAATTGTTGTGGCAATACTTCTTTTCTCGGCTTATTATGCCGGGACACTTAAGAGTAACTCTCAAACATGGGATGAAAACGATCTCCAGCTCTGGCGAATTAAAATCGAGCGCTTGGCCGCAAATTCCAGCTATGGGATCGGTGCAATATGGCTTGGAAAGGACAGCTTGGCAGGAGATAACTACATCCACATTGCAATAAGTCCATACGGAGATAAGGAAGCTCTTATAAAGGCAATTGAAGAGCAGGGCATCCCCCTTGAGGCAGTTAAAATTGAAGTTCGGGGAGAATACGATGAAGACTTTGTAAGACCAGAACCTGTTTGTCCCATAAACTATACCCATAGCCGGGCCGAAGAGGTTGAAGAGGATGTGAGAATATACACAAGCTTTGGAACAAGCGGGATGTACTACCTTAAGCTTTTATCCTGTGAGGAAGAAAGAAACAAGATAAAGCTCACCTTCAAGCTGTGGAAGTGTAATCCTGCATCTATTATATGCACCTTAGACCTCACATTCCCATCATTTGAAATCAAGTTTTTGAAAGACTATCAAAATGTGGAAGTTATAGTTTTGGCAGATACTTGGAAAGGAAAAAGAACCGGCATCTATACATTTGACCTCTCTCACAAGCCTCTTTGGGTTCTTTATGAAGGCTCCGAGAAAAGAGAGGAGATGTATATCTATAGAGACGACTGGATTAGAGTTCTTTATGCCCATCCATCAAAAGAAGCACTTGAAGAGATTGGCAGTCCTTACCTCCAGCTTTATCCTTGGGAGCTTTTTAAGAAGTATGGGTACAATCAGACGAGGCTTAATCAGGAAGTCTTGGCAATTGCGAAAGAAAAAGGATACATTGCGGAGGAGAAAGAACGGCTGGTATTTGTTTACGTTCCAGACTTCAGCAAAGAAACCCTGCAAAAGGTGGAGGAAGATTTTGGAGAGTACGTTCAGGCAGTAGTGCTAAGGCGTGAATAAATATCCAGCTTTTTGAGAGGGGCGTGTTTATAGTAACCTTTATTAGGGTTTTTGCTGAATTCTTTCGGGTGGTTGTCGTGATCCCCAGATGGGATCACAGACTCAAAGACCCTGAAAGCGTGGCATTCGCAATTCTTGACGTTTTAGCAGACTTCGAATCAGAAGGAAAGCTGAAGAACCTGCCAAAATCCAAAAAATTTCCAGTAAAAACAATACTGGCAATACTCCTCTTTAAACAATACTACAACCTACCTCTCAGAGACGCCCAGCACTACGGCAGAAAATTCTTCGGAGCAAACATTCACTACTCAACCCTCCACAACTGGGAGAAAAAGCTGAACCTCGAAGAACTGACAAACCACCTCCTGAAAAAACTCCAGAAATTACCCTACGCCAGCACTCAAGCAGACTCAACCATTATTACAAATAAAAAAAGGGCAGGATAGAAGTTCAGGCAATAACGAGAATCCTGCCGGGTTTACTGTATCCGGTTGCTGTGAAGATCACAACTTCTGAGAACGAGCTGATTGAACTCCTGCCGGGGGGTTCTGGGAATTTTTATGCTGATGGGGCTTATGATTCAAAGAAAGTTCTGAACACTGTGGTGGAAAAGGGTTATCGGCCGATTGTTAAGAAAACTAAGAACGCTCCAGGTGGTTTTGGTAGTAAGAAGAGAGACAGAGTGTTTTCTGAAGAAGAGTACAGGCGTAGGAATCCTCATGAGGGGTTCTGGGGTGCGTTTACAACGTGGTTTGGCAGTAGGATCCCCTGTTTTCTGAAAAAGACTACTGTAACCCGAATCCTGCTTGGGGTAATGTGTTATGGTCTGAAAATCCTCCTCAGAGTCAAATACTGTTTAAATAACAGGGGGTGAAACTAAACACGCCCTTTTGAGAGAAAACCTTAAAAACCCTCTTCCGAGCTCAAAACGATGACTATGAAAATGCTCAGTGACGTTTTCAAGGAACTTCTCATGGAAAAAGGAATAGACAAAATCGGAAGCCTCTCTAGGAGAGTGCCCAAAAGATCTTCAGAGAAACCACTCCAAGAAATTGCAATAGCTCTTCTTGAAGAGAGGGGAGTAATTGTAAAGGTAAAAGAACCTACAACAATAGCGTGGGACTTGGAAGGAAACCCCACAAAAGGGGCGCTTTTTGCATATATACCCTTGAATTCCTCCCATCTTGAAAAATTTGAAATTGCAATTACCGGTAAAGAACTTAAGGAAAAGCTCTCCTCCTACAGGTGGCCCTATTTCATAATAGACCTCATGCATTGGGAAAAGCATACGGAAAAAGAAAAGAAGAAAGTTGCCCTTCAGGCATCTCAAAGCTATGGCGTAATGAGGGATTATCTCTGGGGAAATAGGCTGGCACTTACATGGGTTAACGAGGAATTTAAGAAGATGGCAAACTTTCCTTTAGAAAAAGTTACAGCCTACGAAGGCCCAACGTGGGAATTTCTTGAAAGAAAGGGCATAGAGGAAGTGGTTCTCCTAGACCCCTGGGCTGAGAAAGATTTGAGCAAAGAGGACTTTTCAGCTGGTGCTTTTATAATCGGGGGTATTGTTGACACCGGAGGCACAAAAAAGAAGACTACTCCAAAGATTGGGGAAGAACTAGAAGAGAGAGGGATCAAGGTCAAAAGGAGAAAAATATCTTTAAGAGGGGACATAATCGGTGTTCCTGATAGGATAAACCTTATCCTTGAAATCTTGCTCAAAATGATTTTGGAGGCTAAACCTATGGATGAAGCTGTCTTGGAAGTTCAATCGCCCCTCCACGCAAAGTGGAGGCTGAGAAAAGAGTTGCCAAAACATAAGAAACGATTTTTAATAGACGGGAAGAAGTTTTTGGTGGTTGAAAAGGAGCTCTTCAATGAATACTCAAAGTGGCTCAACATAAGGTGGGAAGACTTCGTTCAAGTCTTGAGGGAGCTTGGCTTTGTAGCCCTAGAAAGAAAGAGAATCCAGCACCTTAATAAGATCTCAGTTCCGAGGATAATAAACGGCAAGCTCTATCGGGTCATTCTGTTGAAAAGGGCCGAGATGCTCTGTTATAATTGTTGACTTTTATCTATTTTCCGAACAAAGATATAACTTATGGTACCGTAAGCTGCTTACGCCTCCATAAGTTATCAAGAACTTGAAAACAAAAGAATCAGAAGAAGAGAATAACGGCATCTCCAACTACTGCCGTTTCTACCTCCTCCCCTTCGCTAAATACTGCTTTTCTGATAACAACATCTTCCTTGCTGAGCTCTACTTTTTGCCCCTCGACTTCAAACTCCACTTTACCTTTTTCCTTGAGGACCTTTGCCACATCTTCGGTGTTTTCCTTAAGATAGGCTGTGATTTTCGGCACCAGCTTTCCATACTTGGGCCCTACGCTCTTGAAGTTGGGTTTGATCTCCGTGATTCTCTCTTCTAGCTCCGGCTCGCCCTTGATTATTTCAAGCTTCTCGATGTTCATGGTTCCAGCAATGTCCTTTTCAATTGCCTTAAGCATCTCGTAGCTGTCCGTTGCGTAAATTGCCACGTGCTTGAGCTTGGCATTTAAAGCCAATCCATGAGAGTTCTTGTACCTCCTCATTGCTCCAATTATCTCGCTCGCAAGCCTTCCAAGTTTTTCGGCTTCTTCATCAATTCTGTCTTCCCTGTAGGTAGGCCACTCGAGAAGATGAACGCTCTTTGCACCCACCTTCTCTCTGAACATCTCCTGGTAGAGCTCCTCGGTTATGTGGGGTACAAGCGGTGCAAGCAGAAGCGTTATGTTGTAGAGGAGCTCATAGAGTGCTACCTTTGCTTTGAGCTTGCTCTCCTCGTCATCTCCGTAGAGGCGGTGCTTTATCATCTCGATGTAATCATCGGCCACCTCGTGCCATACGAACGTCATGAGTTCTCTTGTGAGAAGGTTGAAGCGGTATTTTTCAAGCTCCTCCGTTGCGAACTTTATTAAGCGGTGAAGTCTTGAGAGTATCCACCTGTCAAGG
The DNA here is from genome assembly GCF_055393685.1 of Thermococcus aegaeus. NCBI lineage: Archaea > Methanobacteriati > Methanobacteriota > Thermococci > Thermococcales > Thermococcaceae > Thermococcus > Thermococcus aegaeus. The sequence goes on from NZ_AP042464.1 coordinate 149,499, forward strand.
GGCTCAAGCTCTTTTGGTGCCTTTTCCGGGTCGAAGTCTTTGATGTGTCTCTCGGCAAAGCGGAATATGTTCCAGAGCTTCTGGAGGAAGCGGTAGTTGTAATCTACTATTTCCCACTTAAACGGATGGTCTTCTCCCGGTGGAGCTAGGGCTGTCCACAGCCTTAGGGCATCTGCTCCATACTTTGGAATAACCTCTTCAGGTGAGACAACGTTACCATAGCTCTTGCTCATTTTCCTTCCATCCGGACCGGCCACCATACCGTTGATAAGAATGTTCTTCCATGGTTTTTGCCCCGTTAATATGTAAGTTCTGAAAATTGTGTAGAATGCCCATGTCCTTATAATGTCCGTACCCTGTGGTCTCAGTGAAGTTGGGAAGTTGTGCTTGAACCACTTTTCATCTCTCTGCCACTTGCTTATCACGAGGGGGGTAATGCTCGAATCTACCCAGCAGTCGAGAACGTCTTTTACGCCTTCTAGGTTTGTGCTTCCACACTTTGGACATTTCTCTACCGGAGGCTTGTCAAATCTTGGATCTACTGGAAGGTCTTCTTCTCTCGCAGGGATTATCTCGCCACAGTCCTTACAAACCCAGAATGGAATTGGTGTTCCAAAAACTCTCTGCCTGCTTATCACCCAGTCCCAATCCATGCTCTCTGCCCAGTCCTTGAGCCTTAGGAACATATCTTCCGGATACCAATTAATCTGCTCTGCCACTTTAACTATCTCATCCGTAAGGTCTTTCACCTTTATGAACCACTGCTTCTTTGGCAATAGTTCGATAGGCGCCATACATGAGCTCCTCTCTGTATGCCTCAGCACGCGGTGGTGCACTTTCTTCTTCTTATAGAGAAGGCCCATCTCTTCAAGGTCTTTTGCTATAGCTTCCCTCGCCTCTTCGGTTGTTAGTCCCTTGTATTTGCCGGCGTTTTCGTTCATTCTGCCGTTTTCGTCTATAGCTATAATCACTGGCAGATTATAGCGCTTCTGCCACACAACATCTTGCTCGTCACCATAGGTACAGTTATACACTGCTCCAGTACCAAAGTTTGGATCTACGTCTTCGTCAGCCAGTATGGGCACTTCTCTCTCGAATATTGGAAGTTTTACCTTCTTCCCTACCTTGTCCTTGTAGCGCTCGTCATCTGGATGTACAAACACGGCAACACATGCTGGCATGAGCTCCGGTCTCGTGGTGGCTATTGGTATGTAGTCATCTTCTCCAGCGATGGGGAGCTTGATGTAGTAGAGATAACCATCCTCCTCCACATATCCTACTTCAGCCTTTGCCAAGCTAGTTCTACACCTCGGGCACCAGTAAACCGGATGCTTATCTTGGTAGAGGAGCCCTTTCTTATAAAATTCAAGGAGGGATTTTTGCACCAAAGCTTTGTACTCATCGTCCATCGTGTGGTATTCTAAATCCCAGTCTGCGGAATAACCTATTCTTATGAACTGGTTTCTCATGGCTTCAATTGCCTGCCAAGTCCATTCTATACACTTCTTAAGGAATTCCTCTGGCTGATCTTTGCTTATTCCAAACTCTTTCTCCACTTTAAGCTCTGTTGGCAGGCCATGGTTGTCAAAACCCTGAGGGAAGAGCACGTTATAGCCGCGCATTCTTTTGTATCTTGCTACAATATCAATCCAAGTGTGGCTGAGCACGTGGCCCAAGTGTAGGGTCCCGCTTGTAAATGGGGGTGGAGTGTCTATTGAATAGGCCGGTTTCTTTTCATCGAGTTCGTATTTGTATATCTTCTCATCAAGCCAGAATTTTTGCCATTTTGGCTCTATTTTCTCTGGTTCATAGCTCTTTGGAAGCATCATATCTCACCTCTTTTAGAGATGTTTAACCTATTAAAAGCTAGGCTTAAAAAGGTTAATCCTTCTGGCGGTGCATTTGAAAAAGAGTTCACTAACCAGAAAAAAGGGAATTTTTTAATGGGCTTAATAATAGGCGTAGCGATTGACGATATGCACCACCAGAAAATAAAGAGGATTTAGGGTTTAAAAAGTTTACTTAATCCCCACAAGCCAATATCTTCTGTCATTTGGCATGAGTTCCCTCTTCAGGTGGCCGTAGATTTTAACCTCACTGAAGTGTCCCTTGGCTAGAAGTCTCATTTCTCTTGGTGTGTAGATGTTGAGTTCATCATTAACAAAAAATGCATTCATTTCTCCGTTTGGCTTAATTATCTGCACTAGCCTCTTAAAGTGGAGCTTTTGGATTGCTGGTTCGATTTCACGCCAATCCGTGATTATTAAATTTTCCTCTCCTTTTTTCTCATCCCAGACTATTGGGCCATCACTTCCTCCATAGAACCAGCATGGAAAGTCTGCAATGAACACTCCTCCTGGCCTGAGCGCTCTGACAACAGCCTTAAAGAGCCTTTGAAGATTCTCTTCATCGAAATACATGATGCTGGAGAAGAACATCGTTACCGCATCGAATTCATTTTCAAAATTTATCTCAAGGGCATCTCCCTGAAGGAACTTTATGTTTAGTCCTCTCTCTTCGGCCTTTCGCCTTGCAACCTCAAGCATCTCTTCATGAAGGTCTAAGCCAACCACATCATACCCTCTCTCTGCAAGTTCAAGTGTGGGGATTCCAGTTCCACAGGCCAAATCGAGAACTCTCTTTACTTCTCGTTTTGCATCTTTTTCAAATATTTCCTCAACGGAGTCAATTTCTTCCTTAACCCTCTCGGCCCGTCTTTGATAGATGGTGTCATAATACCTTGCCAGGGTCGTGTAGAGCTCGTGCATGGAATCACCTTAGATTATTGGGGTTTGATTCTTTAAAAAAGTTAAGTACTTGCTGTTCCTATCTAATTTACTTTGGAGTAATTTACTTGGAAGTAAACTAAAATATTATGAAAAAACACCCTACGTTTTTTTCAGAAAAATCTAAATATTTCCAATGAAAAAATATAACTACGACCAGTTGTTGGGGTGTATTGGTAATGAAAATAACTATTTACGATGGTGCCGATACTATTGGTGGAACAAAGATTCACATTGAGGAGGGCGAAAAGGGCATTTTCTTGGACTTCGGAATAAATTTTGCAAAGTATTCTCAATATTATGAGGAATTCATAAGTGAAAGAACAGCAAGAGGGATTTACGATCTCTGGCATCTTGGCATGATACCAAAACTTGGTGTCTATCGAGGAGACCTAATCCCAAGGGATCTCTCTCCTGAAGTTGAAAAATCCCCACGGCCTAAAGTTAATGCAGTCCTCATAAGCCATGCTCACTTAGATCATGTTGGAAACGTGGCTCTTCTTGACAAAAACATTCCCATAGTGGGATCTCCAACGACGATATCGATAGTTAAGGCTTTGAATGACACTGCAGCTGGTGGGAGTCACTTTGGTATGGAATTGCCGTACTACAAAGTCAAGGTGAATAAGGATGAAGAAGGTTATGTCCTGGAAGCAGATAGAAAGTCTCACTACTTCTCGAGAGATATTATCCTCACTGAAGACTCACAAGACCTCTTAGATTTCCTTTCTTACAGGCCCGGGCAGGAATCTTCAAGAGCTAAGAAAATTTTGCCCGGTGATGTGAAAACCCTCAACGAGGAAGATTTAGGATTTGAAATTAAGGCCTTCAGTGTGGATCACTCAATTTACGGTGCAACAGCTTACATAATTGAAGGTGACATAAGCTTGGCCTATACTGGAGACTTTCGATTACATGGCAAAAATGGGGACAAGACTAGAAGGTTCATTAAAGAGGCCAAGAACTCGAGCATCTTCATAACCGAAGGCACGAGGGTGGGGCGGGAAGAGCATGAAAATGTTTCTGAAGAGGAAGTTTATAAGAATGCCCTAGAGATAGTTGAAGAGGCCAAGGGTCTTGTTGTGGCCGATTTTTCAGCGAGAAATTTCGAGCGACTTGAGACCTTTAAGAAGATTGCTGAGAAAACAGGGAGAGAGCTTGTGATAACTGCAAAGGATGCATACTTCCTTCATGCACTAAAGCTTGTTGATGGAGTTGACGGACTTTCAGGGCTTAAAATTTATGGGAACTTTAAAGCCACAAGACAGAAGTGGGAGGAAATAGTCGTCTGGGGCAATTACGCCGAGCAATACATTTCTCCATTTGAAATCAGAGAAGAGCAGGAAAACTACATTCTCTGCTTTTCATTCTACGATATGCCCCATCTATTAGATGTGATGCCCGGTGGAGGGGTTTACATTTATTCATCAAGCGAAGCTTTTGGAGAAGAGCAGGTATTCAGCTTTTTGAGACTCTGGAACTGGCTTCAGTATTTTGGTTTTGAGGTGTATGGGTTTAGAGTTGATCGCGATGGACATCCTCTCTTCCAGAGGGGCCTCCATGCTTCGGGCCATGTTTCGAAGGAAGAACTAAAGAATATTATTGATGAGATTGACCCAGATTATATTATTCCGGTTCATACGGAAGGGCCCGAGTGGTTTAAAGAGAACTGGGAAGAAAAAACCATTATTTTGAAAAATGGTGGTAGTTGGGAGGTTTAACAAATGTCAATTAAAATAGCCGTTTATGGGACTTTGAGAAAGGGGAAGCCTCTACATGGACATCTAGAAGATGCAATTTTCCTTGGGGAAGATTGGGTTGAGGGCTATGAGCTCTACGTGGATGGGTTGCCATATGCAGTTAGAGGAAATGGAAAGCTGAAAGTTGAGGTTTATGAGGTCGATGAGGAGACTTTCGAGCTACTCAACAACATAGAGGTCGGCGCTGGATATATGCCCGTTGAAGTTAACACGGAGTTTGGCGAGGCCGTTCTATGGGAGTGGAAGTATGAACCAAGTGGAGAAAGGATAGAGAGTAGAGATTTTGATGATGTTGGAATATGGTAGACGTGCGAAAAGTGCTCCGGAGGGTGTTTCGTGTGGGAGCTCCTGAAAGAGATCCAAATCGTGTTTTTGAGTACATAAAAGATACCGTGCTCCATCCAGAGAGACATCCAGAGCACGGGGAGGACTGGCTAAGAGCGGGAAGAAGGAGATTTTTACTCCTTAACATCATCTACTACATCCAGAATGTTATGGGAAGGGAAGAGGGGGCCACTAAGGAGGATCTGGAAGAGTTTCTTGCTGTACTCTATGAGGTGAACAGTGAGATGTTCTCTAGCATAATTAATCCATGGAAATCCTTGGATGATACTGTCAAGGAGCTTTTGGAGCAAAAACTAATCTTGCAGACCCCGAGGGGTGCATATCTCGTGAACGAGGAGAGAATACGGAATGAGAGGGATTTAATATACTGGAGAAGCGTGAAAAGAACATTTGATGAAGTTAATGCACAAATTGGAGGAAATATGTAAAATGGAAGAGAGTAAGAATAAAAATTTCATCCTAGAAGTGTCGCTTGACAAAGAAGGAAGATATCGTCTACAAGCCAGATTAAAAAATAAAAAAGAGAATGGAGGCATAATAAAAGATAATGGAACACTGTATCTATTTGAATGGCAGGAGTACAGGATTATTGGAAAAAAGGCGTTCACACTAAGGAGGGGGGATGAGAACTTTGAGGCAGAGAAGATTAATGAAAATACCTATATAGCAACATTTCAGTTCAAAAACTACGTGGGCAAGAGTTTCATAGAGATTTTCGAAAACGATCAATGGATGCTCAAAAAGCCCGTTGAAGTTCTTTCCAAGAAAGTTCTCGATATTATGAGTGTTAAGGGAAGGAGCCAAAAGATTGTAGATGCTCATAGGGAGTTCTACAACGCTCTCTTTGAAGACATTTTAAGGGCCTCTTCATCTCTGCCATTTTCTCTTTCCGCTCCGACAGCATTTGTGGCAGGAGAAGGGGATGAACCCGTAAATGAACTCTTTGCCCTCCATTACCTTCGCTCAAATAGGGAGCGCATACTTGAGGCATTTGAGACCGTACTGAGAAGAGTTAAGCGCAGGCTTGTCGTTGAGGAAGAGTGGATGAAGGCTCATGAAGTGGATGAGATAACTCCCGAAACTCTCATATCAATCATCCAGCACCCTGAATATCTCGCACCGGCAGGGGAAGGAATCCTCATAGCGGAGCACCTTAACAGGTACGCCCCTACAAGGGTTCTTGGCGTTAGGAAGTACGAGACTCCCGACACACCAGAAAACCGCTTTGCCAAATACTTCTTGAACTTGCTGATCGATTGGAGCGAAAGAGTTCTTGAGGTCTTCAGGAAGAATCCCTCTGCAGATCTTGGTTCAATTAAAGAGCTCCTCAGCGAGCTTGAGTTCCTCCGGAGCGACGGACTCTGGGAAGAAGTAGGAGAGATGGAGATCTTTCCCTACACCTCTCAGACGCTATTAAAGGGAGACGGGTACCGCGATCTTTTGGAGCTCTATAGGGAGTTCACTTCGTACATCCCCTTCTTTGAAGAGCTTCAGAAGGCGATGGACAACAAGGACATCGCCAAGCTCTACGAGTACTGGGCCTTCTTCAGGCTCGTTGAGGAGCTTGGGGGAATCCTTGGGAGGAAGAGACTTAAGATCCATGTGCTCCCCACCGGAGAGCTTTCCGAGAGGGGAGACATTTATGCTGAATTCGACAACGGCTGGAGGCTCTACTATAACAAGAGGCTAACTCCCAAGAAATGGAGCTATTCTGTAACGCTGAGGCCAGATTTCTCGCTCTTTAATGGTGATCCGAGGAGAGGTGCAGAGCTCATTGGAGTCTTTGATGCTAAGTTCAAGCTCGACGTGGTGGATGAGCCAAGGGAGATAGAAGAATTCGATGAGGAGACTGAAATAGTCGAGGAAACGGGAAAGTACGAGACTTGGGCTAAACTCGAGGATATTTACAAGATGCACACCTATAGGGATGCTTTGGGGTGCAAGTTCGCGATCGTGGTTTATCCTGGGAAGAAGAGTTTGTTTTTTGAAAAATCAAAACGTCATAGAGACACATTAGCAGATACAGGAGCAACAACACAGTTATTGTTAGTGACCAAGGTGGATAGGACCCTAAATGACAAAGACTATTTGACATTTAAGCTATATTCGTTCGATGTTAGTTTGAACTACGCTTTTAATCTTGAGAATCTGCTAAAGATGGAGGGTGTTGGTTATTTGAAGCTTATTCCGGAGGTGGGAGGATGATAAGCGAAAATGAACTTCGGGAGTTGATTAGAGAGTACTGTCGTACAGAATTTCACAAGGCGAAGAGTACATGGGCCGATAAAAACATTCAGGAGTTTAGACAGATTCTTAATGAAGTTAAGGATACAGGCAATTACGAGCTTCTAAAAAAGGCCATCCATCGTCTGCATTCTGGTAAGAATGCCCTTAGATTCTACTTTCGAACAATAGCAGATTTGGAGAACCTCTGGCAGAATTTCCTCAAAGAGATTGTTGAAACCCGTCCAGAGGAACTTTTAGAGAACATCGATGAACGCTTTGAAAAGTGGAAAAAGATAAACGGAGCAGGGAAGGGCCTTATTTCTGAAACACTGGCTTTTTATTACCCTGATTATTTTGTTCCCTGGAATAATGTTGTCGACTGGTATTTCCAAGAACTCGGATGGGGAAAGCCTACAAAATATTCAGAAGTCCTTTTCCGTTTTAAAGAGCTGAGGAGCATTTTTGAAGAAGAATGTAGTGGAGGAGAAGTTGATTTCGTGATAGTAGATCACTTCGGATGGTGGCTTCAGGTGAAAGTAGCAACGAAAGACCTGTCAAAGAATCTAGCATCACTATTAAAAGAACTCAAGGCGGCACATAAAGATGACTGGGCCTCAAAAGAGAAAGAATTTAAAGAATACCTTCAGAAAATAAAGGAATTGGCAAAGAAAGGAAACTCAATTACAGAAGGAGAGTTTAAAGAGCTTCTAAATATCATCAACAAGATTCACGAATTGCTAGGTATGGAGGTATTATGGTTGTGGGGAAGTGCAAAAGCTTCAGTTGAGGTGCCACGTGACATTTTGTCTAGGTCGGATTTTCAGGAACTAATGCAGATTGTGGAAGAAATCAACGACATAAAAGAGATCGAGATAGATAGCGAGATTATCAAGCTTATTCTCCAGGTAATGAGTGCTCCCCATGCCAAATTGTCCACACTAAGCTCATGGCTCTTTGTTTTTAATCCGAAGGTATTCTTTCCCATCCACAGTTACATAATGAGCGAAGAAACTATGAAGAGATTGGGACTGAATAAGTTCTGGGCCATTCAAAAATACAACAAAAAGAAACTCAGAAAAGTTACTGAGGAATATCTAAGGTTCCTAAGTGCTTTGAATATTGCTGTTGAGGAAGCTAGCGTCAAGGACATGAGTGAAGCAGTGTTTTATTTCACCAAGAAAGGAAGAAGAAACGGTAGCGAACCAATTACACTAAAGCACTACTTTGATTCACAGGGATACAGTTACCCTCCCCATTTAGTTTCTCAGTTTTACGTTGCTCTCAAGACTAAAGGTTTTGTGATCCTCTCAGGCCTAACTGGAACCGGGAAAACAAAAATTGCCCAGCAACTAGCCAAACTGCTAGATGGCTCCAAGAGGAACTTCCTCTTCCTCCCGGTTCGCCCGGACTGGCGCGATTCCAAAGCTTTGCTCGGTTACTACAACCCACTAACCGGGGAGTACCATAAAACACCCCTGTTGGAGTTTATTATTGATGCAATTAGGAACTATGTATTCTCCAAAGACTATCTACATACGCACAAAGTCTGGTTTATCCGGTGCGGGGAGGAAGGGAACCCAAACAAATACGCATCTACTGCATTGGGAAATGGTTACATCTCAATAGGCTGGAATGAGATTGAGGATATGAGAAAGTTATCTGATCAAGAATTAGAGAATCTAACCAGAACAGTGGATCCCTTAGGTCAGACGTTAAAGTTCTTCAAGGAGATTTCAAAAGGGGATATTATCCTTATGCCACTAGAAAAGAGCAGGAATCTTGTAGCAATAGGCATTGTTTCTAGTGATTACTACTATGTCCCAGAACCTACCGATAGTAATCCTCAGAAACACAGACGAGACGTTATGTGGCTAGGAAGTTTTGAGATATCTTTTGAGGGAATCCCTGTTACAATCCAAGAAGTTCGGGATGATACTTCCTTCTTAAACAAAGAGACCCTGCAAAGAATATTCACAAATGATGCAAAGCCCTACTTTGTTCTCTTAGATGAGATGAACCTAGCTCATGTCGAGTACTACTTTGCAGATTTCCTGAGTATTTTAGAGAGTGGAAGAAATAAACGTGGCTTCACTCGGGAAGGAATACCCCTACACGACAACGATAGAATTGAGATATTCGAAGGTATTCCAAAAAAGCTCTACCTCCCGCCGAGCCTCTACATCATCGGAACGGTCAACATGGACGAGACTACTTACTCCTTCAGCCCCAAGGTCCTTGATAGAGCCTTCGTGATGGAATTCCACGACGTTAACCTTGAGAAATATCCGCCAGATTCTGTTAATGAGGACAAAGCCGACGAGATTAAAAACACCCTCAGGACAGTCATTTTGGAGGATCTAGCCGGTTCTGGAAAAATGTTCCTTGCTCGCTCGAAAGAAGAGGCAAACAAAGCTGTGAAGGAATTTAAGAGCGAGCACTCTGATTACTGGAGCATCTTGATAGGGCTTAACAAAGCTCTCGAACCCTACGACATGCACTTCGGCTACCGTATCGTTGACGAGATTGCACTGTTCTTCAAAAACGCAAAAGAAAGCGAGGAAGCCAGTATAGTTAAATTCGAGAACGATGACGAAATCTTTGACCTCGCCATACTCATGAAAATCCTACCCAAGTTCCACGGCAACAGGAAGAGGCTGGAAAAGCCCCTACTAAAAGTCCTAGAGTTCTGCATTGAAAGGGAATTTGAAGTAAAATTCAAAGAAAATAACAGCGAGAGGACATTAAAGATAACGAGAGATCTCGAAAACCTCAACAATAGCGCAATAATTGAAATGCTTACAAACTGGGAGAAGAAAGGAGACGAAAAGGATACTAAAAATGAGAAGAGCAATGAGCCAGAAGCTAAGGGTGAAGTTGTTGATGATAAGGGTAATGATGATAAAAAGGTGGAGTATGGGAAAAACTTCCGCTTCAAGCACACCGCTAAGAAAGTCCTACGCATGCTCCGCCAGCTCTACGAGATAGGGTTTGCCAGCTTTAGCTGAATTTCACTTCTTTTAGCCATTTTGGCAGAACCATTATCTTTAAATAGTTTACTTACAAGTAAATTACTGGTGAGTAAATAATGTTCATCAATAGAGAAACGGAACTCAATCTTTTGAGAGACCGAGTGAAAAGCGATAAACCAGAGTTTGTTGTAATTTACGGAAGGCGGAGAATAGGAAAAACTGCACTCATATTAGAACTAATTCGACGACATGGAGGGATTTATCTCCTGGCAAGAGAAACAAGTGAAGCAGATAATTTAAAACGCTTTTCAGAGAGAATTGCGGACTATTTTGATGATGATCTCCTTAGAAAAAACCCATTCCAAAACTGGGACGCATTCTTTGAATATTTGTATCAGAAATCAGGTGATAGACTTATAGTTGCCATAGATGAATTTCCATATTTGTTAAGAGGAAATAAGGCTTTAGCATCAATTCTTCAGGAGTACTGGGATTTAAAACTCTCTAAAAGCAAGATTTTCTTGATAATTTGCGGCTCATCAGTAACCATGATGGAGAAACTTCTAGGATACAAAAGCCCAATCTATGGCAGAAGAACCGGCCAACTTAAGCTTAAACCAATGGATTTCTTCAGTGCAAGAAAATTCTTACCTAAATACTCTCTTGAAGATTCTTTAAGAGCTTATGGGATACTTGGGGGAACTCCTGCATATTTGCTTAAGTTTGACGATAAAAAGAGCATTGAAGAAAATCTCTTAAGTTACTTTAGATCTGACTCTTTCTTGTATCAGGATGCACTCTTTATTCTACGAGAAGAGCTTGATGAGCCCAGAAACTACTTCGCTATTATGGAAGCAATAGCAAAAGGAAGAACTTCTCTTGGAGAGATTATGAATGAAACTGGCCTTGATAGGTCGACTGTTGGCAAATATCTTTCAATTCTCATTGATCTTGATCTTGTGAAACGGGAAATACCAATAACAGCGAGCTGGAAGAGTAGAAAAGGGAGGTACTACATAAATGATCCCTACTTCACATTTTGGTTCCGCTATGTGCTGCCCAATGTGGACTTAATTGAGACAGGACAAGGAGATTTGTTAGTAAAGCTGGTCATGGAAGACTTTGATCAATATCTTGGCAGAATCTTTGAAGAGGTTGTGAAGCAATTCTTGATTAAGCTGAACAGGGAGAATCTTTTGACCCCATCTTTTACTAAAATAGGACGGTGGTGGCATAAGAACGAGGAGATTGATCTTGTTGCATTAAATGAGCATAAAAAGAATGCCCTGTTTGTTGAGGTTAAGTGGAAAAAATTGAGTGAGAAGGAAAGCAGGAAAATTTTGAGGGATCTGATGGGAAAAGCCCAACTTGTTGGGTTGGAAGATTGGGAAAGATACTACGGCTTAGTTGGGAAAAAGATTAATGGAAAGGAAAAATTAAGAAGTGAAGGATGGTTAGTGTGGGATTTAGAGGACTTTGAAACTCTGGGCGGGAGTTTCACCAAAAAGCAACGATCTGAAAAGACACGTGCAAAGTTGGGATCTGAATAATCTCAAAAGTAAAGACGAGGCTTTAAAAATTTCTCTTTTGTCTATTAGGAGAGTGTCAAGTTATTCATCAAAAGGTTTTTATAGTTTGTCAGACAATAGTATGACGGGGTGAAGGAATGAAAACTGTTAATGAGAGTAGGTTCACAATAAGACTACCGAAAGCATTGATAAAAAGCATTGATGAGCTCGTGGAAGAGGGTGAATTCGCCAACAGAAGCGAGTTCGTGAGGTATGCAATAAGAGAAGCCCTAGTAAGGCTAGCCCTTACAAGAAGGATAAGTAAAAGAGAAGCAAGAGAAATATGGGAAGAATACAAAGCCAAAGCAGAAGAAGTTCCAGAAGAGGAGATCGAGGAAGTCTTAAGAGAGGTCGACAAGGAGTGGAAGAAATGGAGCCAAAGGTCGTGATTGACACAAACGTGGTAATATCGGCCGCAATAAATCCGAAAGGAAAGCCGGGAAAGATCATTGACATGATAATGGATGGGAAGATAACCTCGTACACCTCACAGGAAATCCTGGAAGAGCTGGGCTTTAAGTTGTTATCGGAAAAAGTGTTGAAATACATAGGGGATGCTTCCACTGCATTAAACTTACTCCTGAGCTTTTCTACAATGTCAGTTATTGTAGAGCCGAAAATACATTTTAACGTGTCCCCCGATAAAGGGGATAACAAGTTTTTTGATGTAGTTTATGAGGCAAAAGCAGATTACTTGATCAGCGGGAACATAAGGAATATAATAAACCTGAGAAATAGAGACAAAGAGTTTAAGCTCGGCACTCATAGGTTCAAGATTCTAACACCAAAGGAATTTGTTGAAAATTTTACCTCTTTCCTTTGAAAGCCTTGTTCTTCAAGACGGAAAGGAGGCTAGTCAGGAACAAAAAGAGTTAAGTATTTTGGAGTATTATTCAAAACTGTGGAGTATTCCAAAAAATGCTGAAGCAGATATTAAATGAGAATCGCATAAGAAGGCATAAGTATGAAAAAATCCAAATCTGGGGATAAAAGCCTTTGGCTGTTTTTTGTAATTGCTTTCGCTTGGTCATGGTTATTTTGGATACCTGAAGTTTTATGGAATTATCGCTTGTACCTTGCGCCATTTGGCCCTTTTGTAGCTGCTTTTGTTCTAACCTATCTGAATGAGGAGAAAGAAGGAGTGTTAAAGTTACTTAAAAGGGGAATAGACTACAGGTTTCCTAAGATATGGTACATCCCAATTTTTCTGTTAATGCCCGTTATTACAGGTGTTTCTCTTTTGCTAGTTATGCGGAGTGGAGAAAACATTTCTGAACTAAGTGTGCTATCTAAGCCTTGGGTGATTCTGGGAATTTTTGTTTATATACTCTTTCTAGGAGGCCCCCTCCAAGAGGAATTCGGGTGGAGGGGATACGCATTACCCCGTCTTCAGGCAGGTCATAATGCACTTGTTTCAAGTGTGATACTGGGAGTATTATGGGCCTTTTGGCATTTACCGCTGAATTTCATGCCCGATAAAGCAGGGCCCCAGTATGAGGCCGCCCTATCGATGTTTCTGGGATCAATTATCACAATGGTTTCGTTATCAATACTGTTCACATGGCTGTATAACAATACCGGAGGCAGCATTTTTGCCGCCTTGCTCTTTCATACGATGATTAATCTGTCGGCCTTTGTTGTGGCCCCAGCTGTTTTTACAACAACCATCGGACCTTTCTACTATGGGATGTTGGTAACCTTTGCTGCTATAGCAGTGGTGATAATCTATGGGCCTCAAAGGTTGGTCCAAGAACGTGATTAATTAATGGCTGGTCAATTCTCTCCCTTGGTGTAACGCTTAGCTGTTTTGAAAAAAGTTATTAACCTTCTAGCCAAATGTTAAATGGGTGTATAAAATGGGAGTTGAAGAGCACAAAGCTAAAGCCCCTAAGAAGTTTAAGTTCGCCGTTATAACGGTCAGCGACACAGCGAGCCTCGGAAAAAGGGAAGACCTGAGCGGTTATTACATCATTGAAGAGCTGAAAAAAGAGGGAAATGAAAACGTTTATTATGCTATAGTGCCCGATGAAAAGCTTAAGATAATAAAAGCTGTAGTCGAAGCCCTTGAAAAAGCCGATGTTGTGATCACCACGGGAGGAACTGGGATCACGAGGAGAGACGTCACCATCGAGAGCTTAAGGCCACTCTTTGATAAAGAACTTGTTGGTTTTGGTGAGATTTTTAGACTCAAGAGCTATGAAGAAGTTGGAACTGCAGCAGTTCTAAGCAGAGCAACCGCGGGGATAATAAGGGATAAAGAAAGCAAAGTGGTCTTTTGTCTGCCCGGCAGTTTGAATGCAGTAAAAACTGCACTTGAGATTATTAAAAAAGAAGCCTATCACATACTCAAGCATGCAAGGGAGTAGTTAGAGGTTATAACTTAAAAGTTAGAAGGTGATAAAATGAGAGAGTTTAAACAGCTGACCCCTTACAGGAAAGCCCTTGAGATGATGCTGAACGACATAAAGGAGATCGAAGAAACTGAGGAACTTCCTCTCGACGAGGCCCTTGGGAGAGTTCTTGCCGAAGATATAGTTTCGCCAATAGACCTGCCGCCCTTTGACCGTTCTGCTGTTGATGGATATGCCGTTAGGGCTGAAGATACATTTCAAGCAAGAGAGTACTCTCCAGTGGAGCTTGAGGTCATCGATGAGATAACAGCAGGAATGGAGAGCGAAAAGGAAGTCACCAATGGAAAAGCGGTGAAGTTGATGACGGGTAACAAAATGCCAAAGGGTGCTAATGCGGTCATTGAGCAGGAAAAGGTGAAGAGGGAAGGCAACAAGATTTACGTTCTCAGACCAGTTGCACCGGGGCAAAATGTTGCCTTCAAGGGTGAAGACGTGAAAAAAGGCGAAGTTGTCCTCAAAAAGGGCCACATCTTAAGAGCCCAAGATCTTGGGATGCTCAAAGGTCTTGGAATTAAAGCCGTTAAGGTGAAGAGAAAGCCAAAGGTGGGGATAATAGTCACTGGAGATGAGCTGATAGAAGAGCTTGATGAAGAAGCTTTAAACAAAGGGAAAATCTTGGAAAGCAACTCTGCGATGCTGAAGGGCCTTGTGAGAGAATACTTTGGCGAACCCATCTTTTATGGTGTAATTCCGGATGATGAAGAGCTAATTGGGGCTACAGTGGAGAGGGCGAAATGCGAGTGTGATCTCGTTTTAATAACCGGAGGAAGCGCCTTTGGAGAAAAAGACTATGCCCACAAGTTCGTCAATCTGCTTTTCCACGGGTGCACGAACAAACCAGGGAGGCCAATAGGTTATGGAGAGAGGGTTTTTGTCATGAGCGGCTATCCTGCTGCGGTATTTGCCCAGTTCCACCTCTACGTCAAATATGCTTTGGCGAAGCTTGTCGGGGCAAACTATAAGCCAGTAAAGGTCAAGGCAAGGCTCAAGGAGAAAGTGCCATCATCACTAGGAAGGCACGAGTTTGTGAAGGTGTACTATGAAAACGGCGAAGCTACACCAATCAAAAAGAAGGGAAGCGGGATAATGAGCGCAATAGTTGCCAGCAACGCATACCTTGAGATTCCAGAGGACAGTGAAGGATACAGAGAAGGAGAAGAGGTATGGGTTACGCTTTATTGATCCAATTTTCTGATTTTACCTCTTTCCAAGCTCATAAAGGAAATTTGGAATGTCTTTCCCAGTTAACACTTTCACGTCTTTTGGATATCTTCCCCTTATCTTTCCTGACTTAATTTCAACCTTCAGCTCATCTGCTATTGCATCAACTTCATAGGAGTTCCGGAAATAATAAATTTCGCCAAATCGCCTGTAGAGATGTTCTTGGACAAGCCATTCATAAAGGATATCTTTGCTCAACTTTCTGCGTGTCCATAGTTCCATTGCACGCGCAATTAGAGGGTCTCTGATGATCAATTTGCGTTCCTTTCTTGGGTAAACTTTCCCATCTCCCCCAAGGAGACGATTTTGCATTCATACTGCAAAGCTATTTAAAAAGAGTTTGCAGTGCGACTGCAAACTTAACCTCTCATCACCTTCCACACCAGAATCGGGAAAACAAGCGTTGCATCGGCCCATATCTCCACGTAGTCAGCTTTTGCCTTTATCTTGCCCCAGCTTACTCCCTCGCTTGGGGGAGCCCCACTTAGAGAACCGTCCCATGGAATTGCCGTGGTTATATAAATTGCATAATCCGTTCCCCCTCTAAAGAGGTTCGCGTTTATTATAGCGTGCTTTGGATATGCTCCACCGAGGATTATTGACGCAGTTTCCTTTGCGGTGATTGCAAGATTGTTGAGCTTCACTATGTCGTTGGCGATGTCGATTATCAGCTCTCTGTCTCCCCTCTCTTCCTTAAAGAAGTAAAGCATGTCTCCAAATGAGCCATCGGTTAACGCTGGGCAAAAGATTGGAATGTCATTCTTATAGGCCCAGTAAAGAATGCTCTTCTCCTTCTCTTTGCCCAGCTTTTCATCCATATATTTACCAAGCTCGTAAATGACCTCGCTGGCAGTTAAAGGCCTTCTTTTCTCTCTCTCAAGCTGTAAAAGTCTCTCAAAGAATGGGATCATATACTTTTCAAACTCTATGTACCTATCGTTGGGCACGAAGATATTTCCAATTCTGTTTATCCCCCTCTCTCTCATCTCGGCATCGTTAACGCTCCAGTCTCCAAGGATAAAAGGCTTCAGAGCCTTTATGAAATCTTCCTCTATTCCGCCTGCAGTTGTTACAATCACATCAACTTTCCTGTGTTTTACAAGGTAGGCTATTATCTCTCTCAGACCAGAGGAAACTATGTTGGAAGTGTAGCCAAGGAAAACTCTAATTTCCTCACCTTTAGCCCTCTTTTCCTCAACCTTCCTCCAGATTTCAATTGCTTTGCCTAAGTGGGTGGCCTGAAAACCTATTCTCTCATAATAGTCAATTATCTCTTCTAAACTGCTCACATCTTCAAGCCACGGACCGGTGATCGGGATTTCTTCAAGTCCTTCAGTTGATGATTCTTTGAGAACTGTCTTTTTGGGATCCAAATTTTGCACCTCCAGTAGAGGTTTTGATTTCACCTTAAAGTTTTTGTCCTATTTAAGGGACTTTAAGGCTTCCAGAAATCTCTGCACTACCTCCTCGGGAGCCCCTTTCTTAGGAGTCCTCTTCATTATGGGTCTTTCTCCCTTCTTATACCGCTCAATCCATTCAAAAACCTGCTCAAGGGCTTCCTTAAAGTTGCTCACGGGCTCAAAGGGCTCATCAAGGTAATAGATTTCCTCGTTTTTGAGGTCATATATCAGGACTGCTGGATAGAGAACTTCATCTTTGCATGGGCATTCAGGGTCTATGCTGACCTCAATTATAAAATCCCCCACCTCAAGAAACCCTTCCTCTTTGAGCTTCTCTCTCCACTCCTCCATACATTTATGAATTGGAGTTCAAGTTTTAAACTTAACCGCCAATGATTTAAAGTTCTGCCTTAACTCTCTATGGGGGTGGGGAAATGAGGCTAGTAGCAGTGACGGATATCCACGGGAGGAACAGCAAAGTTAGGGAGTTTCTAGACCACATCAGAGAGGATGAATTTGACCTCATTTTAATAGCAGGTGATTTAACACATTTTGGAGGAAAAGAAGCAGCGTCTCATATCCTAAAGGAGTTTATAAGCTTTGGAAAGCCTTTCTATGCAGTTATGGGAAACTGCGATGGCAAGGAAGTTCTGGATCTCCTTGAAGAGCTGGGAGTTGGCATTCACAACAAGAGGGTAGAGTTCAACGGTATTGGTATTGTCGGAATAGGGGGCTCAAACATAACGCCTTTCTCAACCATATGGGAGTTCAGTGAGGATGAAATCTGGGAAATTCTCATTAGGAACTACCAAGATGGGGATATAGTGCTCTCTCATGTTCCGCCCAAAAACACCAAGGTTGACAAGACATTTGTGGGAACACATGCAGGAAGTAAGGCGTTAAGGAGATTTATAGAAGAATACCAGCCGCCGCTGATCATATGCGGTCATATTCATGAGGCCATAGGGATAGACGAAATTGGCAGAACAATAATTGTAAACCCCGGCCCGCTTTCAAGGGGACACTATGCTGTAATAGACCTTGACGAGAATACAAAAAAGGTAAAAGATATAACACTTGAGAGATTTTGAAGAGGTGTGGATTTTAAAGAAAACTTTTTAAGCCAAATCCAAGATAGGTCTTTGGGTGTGGGCCGGTAGCTCAGCCTGGGAGAGCGACGGCTTCGCAAGCCGTAGGCCGCGGGTTCAAATCCCGCCCGGTCCACCATAATTACTCTTAGGGCAAAACTTTTTTAGGTGCTTTACTTTCATGGACTAAGGTGGTGTTCATGGATAAGTACGAAGTTCTTCAAGACCTGATGAGAAGAAGGGGCTTTGCGTGGGGTAGTTTTGAAATCTACGGTGGAGCGAGAGGTTTTTACGATTATGGCCCTCTGGGAGCTACAATAAAAAGAAAAATCGAGAAGAAAATCAGAGAAGCCTTCATAAGGGAGGGCTTCTTTGAAATTGAGACTCCCGATATTACACCGGAGGAAGTTTTTATTGCCTCAGGGCACGTGGAAAAGTTTGTTGATCCATTAACTGAGTGCAAAAAGTGCGGCTCAAGGTTTAGAGCTGACCATCTTGTTGAAGAAGCTCTTGGCATAGACACCGAAGGCCTTAGTGCCGAGCACCTAACCCAGCTCATAAGAGAGCATGGGATAAAATGTCCCGAATGCGGTGGGGAGCTCAGCGATGTGTGGTACTTCAATCTGATGTTTGAAACCTACATAGGGCCATATAAGGATAAAAAGGGCTACTTAAGACCGGAAACTGCCCAGGGGATATTCGTGAACTTTAAGAGATTAAATAACTTCGCAAGAAACCAGCTTCCCTTTGGGGTTTTCCAGATAGGGAAGGCTTACAGAAACGAGATCTCCCCAAGACAGGGAATGCTGAGGCTTAGAGAGTTTACTCAAGCAGAAGTGGAGATCTTTTTCAACCCAAATGAAACTGAACATCCGCACTTTGATGAGGTTAAAGACGAGGTTGTCAGGCTTTACCCAATAGAACACCAGCTCAAAGACCTAGGCATGATCGAGGTTACCCTTGAAGAGGCTGTGAGGAAGGGCTACGTGCTGAACACCTTTTTTGCCTATTACATGGCCATGGTAAAGAGAATTCTCCTCGACATAGGCATTCCCGAGGACAAAATAAGGTTCAGACAGCAGCTGCCTGAGGAGAGGGCACACTACTCAACCGACACGTGGGATGTAGAGATTCACAGTGAAAGGTTTGGATGGATCGAGTGTGTGGGTATAGCTTACAGGGGTGACTACGACCTAAGCAGACACATAAAAGAAAGCGGAGCCGATTTGACCGTTATGATCCACTACAAAGAGCCCAAGATTGTCAAGAAGCTTAAAGTCTTCCTAAATATGAAAAGGGTTGGGCCTAAACTTAAGAAAGATGCAAAGAGGATTAACCAGAAACTTCAGGAGATGAGCCAAGAAGAGCTTAAGAAGATAGTCGAAGGGCTTGAGCGGATTGGAAAGGTTATCATTGACGGCTACGAGCTTGAAAAAGAGGACTTTATCATCAAAGAAGTTGAAGAAAAGATAACCGGTGAAAAGATAGTGCCTCACGTCTTAGAGCCGAGCTTTGGTATCGACAGGCCCTTCTATCTGCTCCTTGAAAACTCTCTGGCTATGGACGAAGATGGGAGGGTTTACCTCAAGATAAAGAAGGACATGGCCCCGATAGAAGTTGCTGTACTACCTTTGGTAGCAAAGGAGCCCCTCACGAGCATAGCCTATGATGTATTCAGAACCCTGCAGAAGGAAGGTTTCATAGTGGTTTACGACGAGAAAGACACTATCGGAAGGAGATACGCAAGGTATGATGAGATAGGAACTCCCTACTGTGTCACCATTGACAACCAAACACCAGAGGACAGCACCGTAACGATAAGGGATAGGGACACAAGGGAGCAGATAAGAGTTAAGATAGAAGATCTTCCACAAAAGCTAAAGGAGCTCATTTTTGGGAATTAGCCCCCCTTTAAATAATTTTACTACTGATGAGAGCTATGTCAGCAAAAATACACCTCATTTACAGACGCATTCCGAACAGGATTCTTGAGAGGGACGATGAAGTAATAGCTGATCTGGGAGATGTAATCGTAGCAAAATCGAAGTTTGAAGGAATGCTCACTCCACTTTTTGTGAACGGTGTTAAAGTTATAGACAACGGGTACACTATGATATATTTCGCTTTCATCGGAGAAAACTACGACATACTAAAGATTTACGATAGAGAGGGGAACTTTAAGGGACTTTATGTTGACGTTTTAGCTTACACCAAGAGAGAAGGGAATACGCTAGAGATGCTTGATCTCTTTTTAGATATCTTCATCTTTCCGAATGGCAAAGCGTTTCTTTTGGATGAAGAGGAGCTTGAGATGGCATTAAACTACGGCCTCATCGATAAAGAGACCTTTGATTTCGCATACTCAAAAGCGAGAGAAATTATGAAGAAATTCAAAGAAGGAAAATTCCCGCCCGATGTTGTTTGGGAGTACTCACTTTCTTCTCCAGAGAATGATTAAAATCACCCCTAGGATTATCAAGAGAATGCCTATGTAGCTGGGATTCTCTTCTTCTTGTGGGAATGGAGATGTGGTGATAGAAGATGAAGTATTCAATACTGGAGAAATTGGTGTTGAGCTTGTAGTACTGTTTACTTCTTTCACTAAGCTTACAATCCTGTAGTTTTCTGAGGGAAGGATTAATGGGTATTTGTCCACAAGAAAAGGAGTATCTATGACACCATCTCCATTTTCATCAGAGCCATTATAAGTGGCCCAATAATTGCCTAAAAATCCTTCAAAAGTCTCGTTACCAAAGTTGTAGATGACTTTTGGAGAGTTAAATATATTTTTGCCTTTATTTCGTGGAAAAATATAATAAAATCCTGTCGCTGTTTCTAAGTAATACGGCTTCTCCTCTCCATAGAAGTTATTAAGGTAAATTCTATTTCCCACTCCCCAAATATAGATGCCATAGACCTCTGCTGCATATTCCATGCCTCCATTTTGAGGGAGATAAATTGTATTTCCAACCACTTCGTTGTCATTAGAACGATCCAAATAAATTGCTGCTCCCTTGCAATAGCCACCAAATGCTGCGGAAGGGTAGCATTTGACTGAGTTTACAAATCTATTGTCATAAATTGTAGAGTTCGTGACCATTACTAAATAGACCCCGTAGATATTTGAGAAAAGAAACGAGTGAGGAACGAAGGAATTATTTACAATGGATAAATTTCTTGAGTAATCAGCGAAAATCGCACCGCCCTTACACTCGGCATCTCCCGCAAATTCACTCTTCCAATAGCAGTATAAATTCCCTTTGAAAACACTGTTGGCGATAGTTACGTCCTCAGAGTTGATGATTTTTATCCCATAGCTGCATCTGGTCACCTGTAGGCCCTCAATCCTGACATTCTTTACATTTTCAAGAATTATTCCGGGTCGATTGTTGTCTCCCACTATGCTTATGTTTCTTATCAAAAGGAATGCACTGGTGTTTTTGATTAAAATAGCGGTGTCATTGGTGGCATTTATGAAGAGATTCTCCAGAACGTATGGGTCATTTAGAGTTCCAGAACCAGGAAGTTCTTTTAGACTCTCATCTCCAACAAATGTTAGCTGAGCGGCATTCACTGAAGGAAGAAAAAGTAATATAACAAGAAAAATTACCAGCACCCTCATTAAATCCCCCATATCTTTAAATAAACTTCAGATTTAAATAGTTTATGGTGAGGCTGGTGATAAAAGAAACTAAAGATGGCATAATAATTCAAATATATGTGCAACCAAAGGCAAAGAAAACCGAAATCGAAGGAATAGATGAATGGCGAAAAAGGTTGAAGGTAAAGGTAAAAGCTCCACCAGTAGAAGGAAAGGCAAACAAGGAAGTAGTGAAATTCTTCTCAAAGCTTCTTGGCGCTGAAGTGACTCTTATAAGGGGTGAGACAAGTAGAGAAAAGGATCTCCTTGTAAAAGGAATAAGCGTTGAAGAAGTGAAGAGGAAACTTGGGATTTAACGGTAGCGCAAAAAAGCCATATAATAAAAAGCCACCCCGAGCAAAACAACGCCTACAATAAAGAGATAAAGAGCCTTCTCGGGCTTTTCTCTTATAGTAACTGTGTAGCATTCATTAGAATAGAGATATTCTATGTTTGCTTTTTTAACGAAGATTTGCTCTCCCTTCGCAGTGAGTACCTCTTCACCTTTCTGGTAAACTTTTAGAAAGCTATCTTGGACACTTATTTCATAGCTTCCTAGCTTTCCAAAACTACCTTCACAGAAAGTCCCGGAAATAGTTTCGCTTGGGTAGAGAAAGAAAGCAATGATTAAAACTAAACCTAGAGCAATTAAATATTCTTCAGCTTCCATAACAAAAGATCTGTAAAAAATTATAAAAACTTTAACTTCACTTCAAAATGCCGAGGCTCTTGTTGGTCTTCTTTATGCTCTCCCACTTGTCTGCAAGCTCAAACATTGCCCTTATTGCGTCAACATTCTCTGGAACGACGTCGCTTTCTTGGTGAACCGCTTGGATATAGAACAATCTGTTGCCCTTTACGTTAATGCTCTCTTTCCATACGGCAATCTCATAGAGGTTGTTCCATTCCCTGTGCAAATCCCTTGCGAATTCTATTAGCTGGGCTGTGCTGTCGAAGCCTCTCTCCTTCTCAAAGAGCAGAACTCTCGTGGTGTTCTCAAAGATGTCAATAACTTCTTCTCTTGTAAGGGGCTTTTTTAGCTCTACCATTACGCTGTGGACATGCATTAGTGTCGTTGGCACAACAAATGCCATTGTTTCGATGTTTATAGGTATAACTGTCTGGACATCTGGCCCATGGTGCGATGGGACCTCCACGCTTGGCTTTATGGCATTAATGGGACCTCTCTTGATATCATTGGGATCCGCTCCCCTTCTAATCATCACAGCATATACGTAGTCAATGTAGTCCTTTATTGCACTTAGAGTTCTCGTCAAACCGGTAGTGTTGCAGGAAACGACTCTCACATAATTCTTGCCAAGGGCTTTTTCATAGTTCGCCTGAGCCACAAATGAAACCTCCGCAATCTCAGCTTTTTCTCCACCCTGGAATATTGCTTTAACTCCTGCTTTCTCGTAGAGAGCTTTGTTTTTCTCGCCCATTCCTCCGGGAGTGGCATCAACGATTACATCTACTTTTTCGAGCAGATCTTCAAGGGTGCCTGCTACTTCGAATCCCGCCTTTTCGAATCTAGGTAGAAATTCACTAGATGCAGCATAAACAGGTATTCCAAGCTCTTTAGCACGATAAGCCTCAAAGTCTGGTTTTGTTTTTGTAACTCCTACTAGCTTCATGTCATCTTGTTTTGAAACTGCATAAGCGACTCTCTTTCCTATAGTCCCGTAACCGTTAATCCCTACCTTAACTCTCATTTTCTCACCCAGATTATCTTAAAAGAGGGAAATACTTAAAGATTGTTTTCACTGAGAGTGAGAAAGAAAATCAGAGGCATTTCTCAAAAAACTGCAGGATCTTTTCCTTGTACTCTTCGGGCATAAGCTGGATTGTCCTTACATGTGCCGCTTCAGTGATCCAAAGCTCAACATCTGGATTTATCTTCTTGTTCCTCTCGTAAAACTCTCTAATCTCCTCAACCTTGACTATTGGGTCTTTTTTGCCCGCTATCAAAAGGAGGGGCTTCTTAATTCTGTCGGCATATGCTATTGGATGCACTTCCTTAGCTCCGGTGATCATTTTTGATATAGGTTTCACGAAGTAGTAAAGCCATTCGGGCAGGTTTGCAAAGTATTTCAGGCTTCTGGCTCCCGTTTTGTCCAAATACATAGGCGGACTGTCAGCAACAGCACAGCACACTCTTTCGTCTTCTGCAAGAGCTCTAATCGCTACCATAGCACCCATAGAGTAGCCCACTAAACCAATGCGCTTAGCACCACTGGATTTTTCTTTTTTAAGCCAGTCAATAGCGGATATAAGATCTATAAGCTCTTTATCTCCTACGGTAGTGTATTTGCCCTCACTTTCTCCATGGGCTCTAAAGTCGAAGGCCAGAACATTGTACCCGTTTTTTGCGAGACTTTCTATCATTGGGGTTATGTAAAAGCCCCACCTGCTTGAAGTATACCCATGGAGGGGAATTACGGTCTTTTCGCTCCCCCTGTCTATCCACCATCCCTTAAGCTTAAGTCCATCGGAAGTTGGTATTGTTACATCTTCATAATCAATTCCGACATCTTTGGGCGTCCAATTCGTAATTTCTCTAGGAGGAGTAACCATCTTATAAGCCACTACAAAGACAAAAGCAAAAAACAAAATCAAGGCAAGGAGGATTATTTCCAAGATCATTTTTTACTCACCTCAAGTTTCTTCATGCTCCATATCATTGGCATTGCCACCAGCACCATGATAGCCCCTATAGGGAATAGAACCCTGTAATTTCCTCCTGCTAGATCAACGATAGCCCCTCCTATCGTTCCGGCTAGCAGTACTGGCAAAGAGCGTGTTGCCTCAAAGAATCCATAGTATCTCCCAGTGAAGGCCTCTTTCTCATACTGGGTCAGCAAATCTCCGATAACAGGATAGGAAGCTGCCATCAGTATTCCCCAACCAAGTCCAGCAAGTGCGAGTGCTATCACTATTTGGGTTTGTGTTTTTATGAACCACCCCCATAGCTGGGGCAGAGCAAATACAACCCCACCCACTATGATGCTCAATCTCCTTCCGATTTTGTCGTAAATTATGCCTCCGGGCAGAGCTCCAAGTAAGACAGTTACATTGAACAATGCCATTAAATAGAGGCCGAGTGAAGTAACGGCTTTTACGTTTTCTTCACTTGCACTCCCGTGGAGGATAAAGGCAAGTATCCCATAGAGGAATATTGCAACAAACTCAAAGCTCATCCACCAGAGAGTCTGGGCAGCGTAGAATTTGAGAAAATCCCTGTTCGTAACGATGCTCTTAAGATAGTTTGCCAAACTTTCGTCTTCCATAACTTCAGGCCTCTCTGGTTCTCTAACTACAAAGTAAACAAACAAAGCGGCCCCTATGAGAAACAGCGATGTCACAATGAAAGGTAGTTTGAGGTAAGGAGTCTGAGCTAGAGCCTTTATGCTCTCGCTTTCCCCCGTTTCTGCCACTGCTTTCGCTATTAAAAATCCGGCAAGTCCAAAAAGAAAGAGGTTGCCCGCCCATTCAAATAATGTTATAACTCCACTGGCCTTTCCTCGCTCTCCACTCTCTATGGTGTCTGGCATTAGGGCTCTAAACTGGGCCGTATAGATGTGCATGGAGAAGTAAAAGACCGCTAATGTGAGCGCAAACCCTGCCAGAGGAATCCCAAGTGCATAACTTGTGTAGATCATTAACACAGCAATACCAGCAAGAAGGCCTCCTATCATTATGAATGGCCTTCTCCTTCCGTGTTTTGATCTAAGGGTATCGCTGTAATAGCCTAGCAGAGGAGGAATCAAAATTCCGATAAATCCCTCAAGGGCTAAGATTGTACCTTTAATGAAGGCGGACTCTGTATAGCTGGAAAGTAGGGGGAAGGAAAGGCCTTTGTTTAATGCCCACCCCGTGCTTCTGCTGAACCCTAAGAGTGCCAATCCTATTACCACACCCCAGCTGAACTTTTTCCTTTCCATTTTCATCACCTCAGTCCATATCCGGTATCAGCTCATAAACATCGCCAACTTTTCCTTTTATGTCTCCTCTCTTAACGAATTGAACTGTTACAGTGGCCAATATAAAGAAAACTGCCGCAAAGGGTAGTAAAGTACTGTAACCAATAACATCGAGGAATGCTCCGGCTAAAGGAGGAGCTACAAGGTTTGCCGCTTGGCTGAAGAAATAATAGAGTCCAGTGTATCCTCCAAGTTTCTCTTCCGTTGTCATATCAACGACCATTGGAAGGGAGTTAACGTTTATCATTGCCCAGCCAACACCCCCAAAGAAGAAGAGCACCATGAATTTAAGCACCACAGGATCTGTTAATGCGCTGCTCTGGGGTTTTGAGGCCTCGCCCAAGAGATAGGCCAATATCATCACTGCTGTTGTGAGTATTAATCCCATTGTTATTGTTTTCTTTCTTCCTATCCTTCCTCCGATGAATCCTGCTGGAATTGCAAAGAGCATAAAGCTGAGGGAAACAACGCCCATCATGAATGCCCCAGTGCTTTCTTCAATTCCAAGATGGTACTTCGCATAGCTTGTGAAAAACGTCTCTACTGAATTAAAGGCAATGAACCAGAGAAAGATTGAAAGCAAGATAAAGAGCAGGCTCTTTTCTTTACTCGCAAATACATCTTTGAGGTTCTCTTTGAGTTCGCCAAAGCTTTTCTTTGAGGTTTCCTTTATGAGCTTCTTGAGGTCTATTCTCTCCCCGGGGACACAATATTCCTCGGGTTCTGGTACAAAGAATACCACAAGGAGATTGGCAATGAGCATTATTGCCGCTCCAGCAAAAAACGGGTAGGCATAGTTTATGTCATAGAGGAGCTTCCCGCCAAAGTAGGCAAGCAAAGCCCCAATACCTCCCATGAAGTTTATGATTCCATTTGCTTGGCTTCTCTTTTCACTTGGGGTTATGTCTGGCATGAAGGCTATTACTGGAGAACGAAATAGTGCCATAAAGAAGTTCATAAAGACTATCGTACCCATGAATAGCGCTAGGTTCTCATACCTCCTTGCAACTGGGATAAGGGCAAAGAGCAACGCTGCTGAAGGAGCTCCAAGGAGGATATATGGCTTCCTGCGCCCTATTCTTGTTCTTGTTTTATCACTGAGGGCTCCGAGAAATGGTAACAGCAACACTGCGAAAAGGTTATCGATGGTCATGACGAAACCAGTAACAGTCCTGCTCATTCTGAAGGTATCTTGGAGGAAAATCGGGATGTATGCATTGTACAGGGACCATATTATACTTATTCCAAAGAACCCAAATCCGAGCAGGAAAATACGCCTATAGTTGAACTCGACCATTTAATCACCTCCTTAGTACATCGGCGCATTGATGCTGTACGTTAAGGAAAGTTATTATTCTTTCGGTTCGTCTAACTTATAAGTTATAACTTATATCTTATAACTGCCAAGGTTTATAACTTCCAAGCTCGTAACTAGTTGCATGCCGGTGATAAGTATTGCAAATCAAAAAGGTGGGGTAGGGAAAAGCACCACTGCAATAAATCTTTCAGCTGCATTGGCTCTCAAAGGAAAAAGAGTTCTTCTCGTCGATATGGACCCTCAAGGAGCAACGACGGTAGGGCTTGGGTTTAGAGATGCGAATCCAACTATCTATAATGTAATCCTAGACGAAGTGGACACTGAAGACGCAATAATTCCTACTGAGATAGAGGGGCTTGAGTTAATCCCAAGCAATATTGCACTAAGCGGTGCTGAAATTGAACTCAGTAGCCAAATAGGAAGGGAATACATCCTGAGAAACAAGCTTGCTAAAATTAAGGATAATTATGACTACGTCATAATAGACACACCTCCATCTCTCGGTATTTTAACGATGAACTCTCTCGTAGCAAGTGATGAAGTGATAATACCAATTCAGGCAGAGTACTATGCTCTGGAGGGAATCGGCCTCTTGTTAAAGGCGATAAGACTTGTTAGAGAAAGATTGGGCATTCCCCTCGAGATCAGAGGGTTCTTAATTACCATGTTCGATAAAAGGACCAACTTGTCCAAAGAGGTTAGGGAAGAGGTGAAGAGGATATTTGGAGAAAAGGTGTTCAGAACTATGATACCAAGAAATGTAAAGCTAGCCGAAGCGCCTTCTCATGGAAAGTCGATTTTTCTATACGCCCCAGACAGCAGAGGTGCCAAGGCGTATATGAAGCTGGCTGAGGAGGTTGATGGTATATGAAGAAGAAAAAAGCCCTTGGAAGAGGACTGGAAGCAATAATCTCCGGCCCGATGCCTAAGTTAGAGAGCTCCCAAAAGGAGGAGATAAATGGAGAAGTACTCGAAAGAAGCCTGCAAGAAGCTTTAAAGAATCCAAGAATTACCTTGTGGTCTCCCGAAGCTGCAGCTGTGCTTAGATATCTGAGAAAAACTATTCCCGAATTCAGCATTTCAAATGAAGCAAGCAAGCTTTTAGAAAAAGCAATAAAGGAGAAATATCCCGAAATATGGAGCGTAGTTGAAAAACGAATGAAGGAGCTTGAATAGCTTTTCCTTCTAACTTTTAAGTTATAAGTGAGAACCATGATAATAGCCCACAGAGGACTCGGAGAACCTGAAAATAGTATGCTTTCTTTTAAAAGGGCTGTTAAGAGAGGATTTGGGATAGAGTTTGACGTATGGAAAACTGCAGATGAAGAGCTCGTAAGCCTGCATGACCCAGAGATAACCGTTGATGATGAGAAGTACTCCGTAAAAGAGCTCACTTTTAAAGAACTCAAGGCACTTGCACCCTGGAGGAATCGTATAACGAAGGTAGAAGACCTATTTAGAAAATTCCCTGATTCTGTTTTCAATGCAGATATAAAGGACGCAGAGGCGATTGAAGATCTAAAGGAGCTTATTAGAAACTATGAAGTTGAAAAAGCGATAGTTTCAACAACAGAAATTGGGATACTCAAAGCTTTAAGGGCTCATGATAGGGAACTAAAGTTGGCTTTTTCCATAATAGGGCGAAGTAGCGTTCCAAAAGTGCCTCTCCTAAAACGCCGTCTTGAAATATTTGGCATTCATGTTCCTATAGACGGGATATTTTATGTGGGCTTTGCAAATTTTAGGCTTCTTATCAAGTGGGTTAGGGGCATGGGGATAAAGATCGGTTTCTGGAGCTATGAAGCTAATGAGCTTAAATATATTCCCCTATTAGCTGATTTAGGGGACTATTTTATCTCCAATAACCCTATAGAAGTTAGAAACCTTTTAGCTCGCCTGAAGAAAAGTTTTTAACCCCTATTAGGTTACTTCTGGTTTGGCGATAATCATGTCCAACTGGGAAACCGAGAAAGTATTGGTTATCGGACACAGAGGAGGAATAGGTAAGTACCCCGAAAACAGCCTACTTGCGTTTGTTGAAGCAATAAAAGCCGGTGCAGATGGAGTGGAACTCGATGCTTGGCTAACTAAAGACGGCAGAGTTATAGCTATGCATGATGAGAGCATAGATAGAACATCGAATCTAAAGGGGAAGCAGAAGGAAATGACACTGGCCCAGCTTAAGATGGCAGACCTTGGGATGGGGCAAAAAATCCCGACCCTCGAAGAAGTTTTTGAAGCTCTGCCAAAAGATGCACTTATTAACATTGAGATAAAGGATATAGAAGCGGTGGAAAAAGTGCTTGAGATAGTAGATACATTCAGCGCAGTAGAGAGAACCATGATCTCTTCTTTTAAAATAGATGCGCTGAGGAGAACAAGGGAGATAAACAAAGATATAACTCTAGGACTTCTCGTGGAAGAAGAGAGTGTAGTCCCCCTAATTCCAAAGCTTAAAGATGAGCTTTCCCTTTACTCGGTCAATGTTCCAATAGACGGCATACCTGTAATTGGCTTTGAGAGGTTCAAGCAGGCCCTAGCATGGGTTAAAAGCTTGGGTCTTAAAATAGCTCTATGGCCTGCAAATGAGGATATCTATTATAGAGACAACAACCTCGAGAGACTCAAAGGGCTTTTTGATATCGTAATCACGGACGATCCTGAAAGAATGATAAATCATCTCAAAGCACTTGGCTTAAGATAGCACCAAGCTTAAATATATCAAACCCCTATCTTTTTTCTCGGTGGGAAAATGAAGAAGTTCGTTCTTGCGTTAGATGAAGGTACTACTTCGGCAAGGGCTATTATTTTCGATAGAGAAAGCAATATTCTTGGTATTGGCCAGTATGAATTTCCTCAGTACTATCCAAAGCCCGGGTGGGTAGAACACGACCCAGAAGAGATTTGGAGAGCTCAGATGAGAGCCATAAAAACCGCCTTAAGTAGGGCAAAAATCGAACCAAAACAGATAGCAGCAATAGGTGTAACTAACCAGAGGGAAACGACCCTCGTGTGGGATAAAGATGGAAGGCCCCTCTACAACGCCATAGTCTGGCAGTGCAGGAGAACAGCTGAAATGGTCGAGGATATAAAACGCGAGTATGGGGAAATGATAAAAGAAAAGACTGGTCTCGTTCCAGATGCTTATTTTTCTGCCTCAAAGCTCAAATGGTTACTTGACAACGTTCCGGGTTTAAGGAAAAAAGCCGAGAAAGGAGATGTCAAGTTCGGAACCATTGATACCTTTCTTATCTACCACCTCACCGGTGAGCATATGACTGACTACTCCAACGCCTCAAGGACGATGCTATTCAACATCAAAAAGCTCAAATGGGATGAGGAACTCCTTGAACTTTTTAACATCCCGGAGAGTGTTCTTCCGGAGGTTAGAGAGTCAAGCGAAATCTATGGATACACCAAAAGAGAACTCCTCGGTGCTGAGATACCTGTAAGTGGAGATGCCGGAGATCAGCAGGCCGCTTTGTTTGGACAGGCGGCCTTTGAAGCCGGAATGGTCAAGACAACCTATGGAACGGGCAACTTCATACTCGTGAACACAGGCAAAATGATCCTTTACTCGGACAACTTACTCACGACTATTGCTTGGGGCCTCAAGGGGAGGGTGAGCTATGCCCTTGAGGGCAGCGTCTTCATAACAGGAGCCGCCGTCCAGTGGCTCAGAGACGGAATAAAAATAATCAATCATGCAGCTGAGACAGAAGAGCTTGCAACGAAGCTCGAGAGCAACGAGGGAGTTTATTTCGTCCCAGCTTTTGTTGGTCTCGGAGCTCCTTATTGGGATCAGTTTGCAAGGGGCATAATAATCGGCATAACCCGTGGTACCGGAAGGGAACACTTAGCGAGAGCTACTCTCGAAGCTATCGCCTACCTTACGAGAGACGTCATTGAGGAGATGAAAAAGCTCGTTCAGATCAAAGACCTTCGTGTTGATGGAGGAGCAACTTCAAACAACTTTCTCATGCAGTTCCAAGCGGATATTCTCAATAAAAATGTCATAAGGCCGGTAGTAAAGGAGACCACGGCATTGGGAGCGGCATATCTAGCTGGCTTGGCAGTTGATTATTGGAAAGACCTTGATGAGATAAAGAAACTCTGGAGGGTTGAAAAGGTCTTCGAGCCAAAGATGGATGAAGAAACAAGGGAGAAACTTTACAGGGGCTGGAAGGAAGCCGTAAAGAGAGCCCTTGGATGGGCAAGGGTTGTTGAAACTCAGTGAACTGATCATCACAAATGTCCACCGGTTCAATGTTCATTCATGTTCTCTCTTTTTATGTCCAGAACTGTTCTATTCTTCCCTTTGAGTTAGACTAAAGCTCAGAGAAAGCTTTAAAATGATGAAAGTCTTATTTTAGGCTAAATTGGGTGATGAAATATGAAGGCCAGAGTTGTCATAGTAGGTGCTGGAATAAGTGGCGCGAGCATAGCACGTGTTTTGAGCAGATATGAGAGCCTTGAAGTGCATCTGATTGAGAAAAACCCCGACGTAGGATGGGGCGTCAGCAAGGCCAACACCGCTTTGATACACGGTGGCTATGATGACGATCCAGAGAAATATCCTATGAGGGCAAAGCTATGCATAAGGGGAAATCGTCTTTGGCATGAATGGGTAAAAGAACTTGAGATTCCTCACATCTGGAATGGTGCACTAATAGTCGCCCTAAGGGATGAAGACTTCAAGGAACTTGAGGAATTATTGGAGAGGGGAAGGAAAAACGGAGTCCCTGAGATGAGAATTGTAGACAAAGAAGAGCTCTTCCGTTTGGAGCCTAATCTGAATCCAGAGGCTCTTGGTGGGCTTTGGGTTCCTATAGTTGGTCAGATAGGCCCAATTCCAGCAGTTATTGCAATAGTAGAAAATGCTGTCGCAAATGGAGTAAAGATCCACTTAGAAACAGAAGTTAGAGGGGTAAAAGTTGAGGGAGGAGAAGTAAAAGGTGTTGAAACCAACAACGGCTTTATTAAAGCAGACATAGTTATAAACGCCGCGGGGCTCTATGCGGATGAGATTTCCAAAATGATAGGGGCAGATGACTTCGAGATTCACCCGAGAAAAGGTGAATATTGGATTTTTGATGACGACATACCTGGCCCAAGAAGGGTTCTTTTTCCGACGCCCACCCCAAAAAGCAAGGGCGTCGTTGTTACCACGGAGATAAGCGGTCATTTGATGGTAGGGCCAAATGCTCAAGATCTGCCAAAAGAAGAGAAGGAAAATGTGGCAACTACCAGGGAGGGGCTCGAAGAGGTCTGGGAGAAAGCCAAGGAGCTCTGGCCTAATTTGCCTCCAAGAAGCAAGGTGATAAGAACCTTCGCTGGATTGAGGCCTGAACCTACTGGAGGAGACTTCATCATAAGGGCAGAGAAGGAAGTTTGGGGATTCATCAACGTTGCTGGTATTCGTTCTCCGGGTTTAACAAGTGCTCCCGCTATAGCGTATGAGGTCAAGGATATAATAGAGCGTGATCTCGGGATAAAGTTAGTTGAAAAGAAAAAGTGGAACCCCTACCGCAAGGATATAACGCACTTCTTTATGCTTTCCAAGGAAAAAGCAAACAAGCTCGTAAAGCAGAATCCATCCTACGGAAAGATCATATGCAAATGCAACCACGTGAGCGAAGGCGACATATTGGAGGCTATTGGTAGAATGAAGCTTATAGGGATCAAAACTCCTAGCATCGACTCGGTCAAAGTAAGAACAAAAGCCACAAGCGGGACATGCCAAGGAAGCTTCTGCAGGGTAAGAATAGCTAGGATACTAGCGAGGGAATACGGGGTAAACCTTTGGAACGTGACCATCAAAGGAAAAGGAAGCGAGATTGGTATTGGGGATGTAAAAGTTCTCCTCAGGGGGGAGGCAGAATGATCTATGATACCATAGTCATTGGGGGAGGTCCAGCGGGTTTAGCCGCTGCAGTTAAGGCAAAGAAGCTCGGCCTAAAAGTTCTTCTATTGGATGAAAACGAATTTCTGGGAGGCATTTTGCCTCAGTGCATACACCCGGGCTTTGGTCTGCACTATTTTAAAGAAGAGCTTACAGGGCCAGAGTTTGCGTATAGGTTTGTCAAAGAGATCAATGAGTTGAGCATAGACCACTATACCAATGCATACGTTCTTGAGATTGAGAACTACTCTGATTTGGAAAAGAAGGTGGTCTTTTCTTCTCCAGAGGGTGTGAAAGAGGTGTGGGGAAAGACTATAATTTATGCTGCAGGAGCAAGAGAGAGGCATGCTTTCGAGATAGGCATTGTGGGAGATAGAGTTGCTGGGATTTACACAGCTGGGGAAGCTCAAACTCTAATGGACATTTATGGTGTAATGCCCGGAAAAGAAGTGGTTATAGTTGGCTCCGGTGATGTGGGTTTAATAATGGCACGCCGCTTTGCCCTAGAAGGAGCAAAAGTGAAGGCTGTTGTTGAACTCATGCCATATCCGGGTGGCCTTGCAAGAAACGTCATGATCCTTAGAGACTTTGAAATCCCACTTTACTTAAGTCACAAGGTTGTTGAGGTCAGGGGAAAGAAAAGAGTAGAGAAAGCGAAGGTAGTTAAGGTCGATGAGAACCTGAAGGAGATTCCCGGAAGTGAATTCTGGATCGAATGCGATACTTTGCTTATTTCAGCAGGGCTTATACCAAATGTAAAGCTCCTCAAAAGAATAGGGGCTCAAATAGATCCACTAAACGGAGGTCCCATAGTTAATGAACTCCTAGAAACTACCATTCCAGGAATATTTGTGGCAGGAAATGCCCTCTTGATAAATGACCTCGTGGATTATGTGGCGGAACAGGGGGAAGTAGCGGCTTTAGGTGCTAAAGAGTTCATCGAAAATCAAGGCATCCCTTCAAGAAAGTGGATAAAGCTGAAAAGAGGATCAAACGTTAGGATCTTGGCCCCACATTACGTAAGCGGAGAGAGGGACGTTTATATTTATGCAAGGGTTT
Organism: Thermococcus aegaeus; assembly: GCF_055393685.1. Taxonomy (NCBI): domain Archaea; kingdom Methanobacteriati; phylum Methanobacteriota; class Thermococci; order Thermococcales; family Thermococcaceae; genus Thermococcus; species Thermococcus aegaeus. The sequence goes on from NZ_AP042464.1 coordinate 183,172, forward strand.
CCAGACCAATGGAAAACGTTAGGGTGACTTTTCCAGAAATCGAAAAGGAATTGAAACTTCCAGTGGTTAAGCCCTCTGAGATGCTCAGGATAAAGCTCAAAGCCGAGGAGATACAAAAAGCAGAGAAAGAGATAACCGTGGAGGTGGAGAAGAGTGAGATATAAGCTCACCTGCATAGTCTGTCCTATGGGATGCACCATTGAAGTAGAAGTTGAAAATAATAAAGTTAAGGAAGTACGTGGCTACAAATGCCCTAGAGGAAAGGAGTGGGCAATTGAGGAGGTTATAAGCCCAAAAAGGGTTGTAATGAGTGTAATAAAGGTTAGAAACGGTAACATGCCGACAGTGAGTGTTAAGACCAATAAGCCAATTCCCAAAGACAAAATACCTGAGCTCATGAAACTGCTTGCAAAGATCGAGATTGGAGCACCGGTAGAGGTTGGCCAAGTAATCTTAGAGAAACCGCTAAACTTAGACGTTAAGGTAGTCGCAACTAGGAAAGTCGATTCAGCTTGATGTCTTCATTTTTTAAACCCATTCCGGAGCTGAGTGACCTACCTCGCCCTGAAGGACGGGTTTTCAGAGAAAAATATAAGAATAGGAAAGCTTCAACTCAATTATGGAAAATGCTGTTTTCGTTTTATTTGACTTGGTTCCTATTGTAGTAGTGGTTATGTTTTCAAGAACCTTCTTTTCATCACGTCTAAATCTATAGTTGTGGTATCTCCCGCCAAATACAGCAACTCTGTAAATCTCTCTTAGCTCTCCATTTGGGCTGTAGGTTCTCCACTCCTCAAAGCCTTCGCTTGTCTCTAAGCTCATACCACCTCGTATAGTTTGGGTGAGCATTAACTCTGAATCTTCTATCTCTGAGATGTGAGCTTGGTATTGATATTCGTCGACTCTCTCAATCGCTCCGAGCACTTCATATATTGTAGGTGCCCTCTCATAGAAAAGGCATCCGGAGAAAAGGGAAACAAGAACTAAGGAAAGAATTAGTTTCCTCATTTAATCACCTTTTTGACCCACTCGGGTCTTTTATAAGTGTATTCTATCTCAAACTTGGCCGAAAATCTTCTGGTAGAGGTTTTGTTTTCTATCAAGAGTTGGAATATCTCAACCCCTTCAACCTCTCCCTTTATGGGAAGATTGTCTTTAATCCACAACCTGGCAGTACCCTTTATTGTTCTCACGTATCGCATGGTTTCAAAATAATCTCGCATTTGCTGGGTGACGTTTTCTGGCATCGGGGACTCATAGCTTTTGGAAAAGTTAAACACAACCAAATACACTCCGTCTCCTTCTGCAATTTCGAAGTTAGTCGCATTCTGAAGCATGTCTCTGATGGAATAAAGAGGGTTCCTTGCGAGGTTTGGACCCTTTAGCATCTCATATTTCAATTCTTCAGGGCTCTTTATATATGTTGATCCCTTTTTCAGCTTCTCAAAGTACTCCTGAACCGTCATGTTTGCCTCGCCTTCCTGCACTATCTTATTGTTCCTCTCTGTTGCATATGAGAGATATATAAAATCTCCGAGAAGGGTTTCATTAAGGTAGAGAACCTCCCCCTTACTCCAGACTACAGTTGCCTCCCAAAATGCTTCCTCCCTATCATAGTTGAAGCCGCCTCGATAATGAACCGTACTGTTGCTGAGGTTACTTATCGTGATATATTTTATGGAGTAGGTATATTTATCAACGTCTTCGATTTCCTTAATAATAGCCTCTGGAGTCGGCTCCTTTTGCATGCATGCAGAAGAGCTCACCACTACAAGGAGAATTAGGATTATGGTCAGTGGTTTTTTCAAACCTCTCACCGAAATACGTTACGCATTCAAAATATATATCTTTTTCGATAGAAAAATTGAAAGATCAAAAATCATCTAGTAATCCCGTAACCCACTCCGGAGGTTGATACCGGTAGATTATTTCAAACTTTATCTTGGCATTTAATGTTGTAGGACTTTCCTCCAATCCTACATAGCTTGTTGTTCTTGTAATTTCTATTTCACCTCTCGTAGGTAGGTTATCTTGGAGCCACAATTTTCCTGTTCCTTGAATTGCTATGACTTTCTGCACAGAATTAATGCTTGTTCGTTCCTCCTTTGTGAAGGTAAATGTTACGATGTAACTATCTCCTTCTTTCACTGCCGTAACTGAGCTCGCATTGATGAGAATGTCTCTAACGTAATAAAGCGGGTTTCTTGTAGGATCTGGGCCTTTGAAAAGCCATTGCTTGAATTCCTCTGGCGTTGCAATCTCTGTACGCCCTTTAAGGACTTTTTCAAAGTACTCCTCTATTGTAGAGGTAACTTCTCCTTTTTGGACTACCTTGCTATCTTGTTTAACAAGAGAAGAGTAATAAATTGAGTCATTCCAAACGGTTTCATTTGAATATGTAACAAAATTTCCGCTTTTACTGATAATCTCCCAAAAGGCTTCCTCTTTGCTATAATCAAATCCTCCTCTGGAAGTTACTTGGGTATCCCCCTCTGGGATTGTAGAATATTGAGCAGTAAACTCATATTTCTCGACTTTTTCAATAGCTTTAATTATATCCTCCTTATCCACTGCTATTTGACTTGTGGTAAAACTATTAGAGCTCTCGCTTGCAGTTGGATACTCTGGAGGCGTAGAGGATTGTGTTATAGATTGTGTAGAACTTTCTTTTGAAACACAAGCAGAGACACTGACAGCTATAAGAACAACCAAAATCAGACTAGAGAGTTTCTTCATATCGTTCACCAAAATTATCTTGTTTTTTGAGTATTTATCCTTTTTTCATAGATTAGAAGAAAAAAGAAAAAGTTAGTTCTTGGATTTCAAGAGTTTCGAAATCTCCCTTAGCTGGGCATATCCGGACTCTAAGTAGGTATCTCCTTCTCCAATGTATCCATCTGCATAGGCACTCCAAGCCCTGTTTAAGTGCCTTTCGGCTTTGCTAAAACTCGTCATGAGTTCTCCATAGAACTTGATTCCTTTTATCCTAAGTGGCTGGGCTTTTTCTGCAAACGTTTCCAATGTCTCTAGGACTTTTCCTAAGTGGTCTCGGGCTCTGTCTAGGTCTCTCTCTTTTTCTTCGATGATTTTCTCGATTTCTTTCAGGGAGCTATCAAGGAGTGCTTTAAGCCCTTCTGCTCCCCCTAGACCATTAGCCGCTGCTTTGTGTAGATCTTCCTTCTCTCCCTGCTTTCTCAATGCTATCCCTATCCCCATAATGAAGAGTGCACCAGCAACCGCAGTCCATATCGGTGGATTTTTGGCAGATGCTATTGCCCCTCCAATTAATCCAACGGTAATTATGACGTTCCCAATGAGCTTTTTCATATGCACCACCTCATGGATGAAGTACCCCAGCTACTGTAAGCACGGCAAAGAGCAAGGTCATGGCGGCTTCTCCAACCATTAACCCAGCAGCAAATGGGAGCATTTTCTCGACAATGAACTCGTGGCCCTTCTTTCTCTTTGCAATCTCATTTACAATACATCCGATTCCATAGGGGATGATGTAGAGCATTGGAAGGTACATTGAAAGTCCTACAAGGACACCAAGCCCTGGAATTCCACTGAGTGAGAGGACAAAGCCAAGCAATCCTCCCGCTATGAACTTGTCTACTGGAACACTTCCTCCAAGGACTGCCTCAACCATTGACTTAAGCGCCATTGCCTGAGGTGCTGGAACTTTGTCGTTTCCAATGCCATAAGCATTCCATATAAGGCCGACTACAGTTAGAGCGATTATTGGGCCAAGCCAGGCAGTTAAGAGCTCAACTTTTTGCTGCCTTGAAGGAATAGCACCTACCATATGACCTGTCTTGAGGTCTTGCATCATATCTGCAGCACCCGAAATGGCAACACCAACAGTTGCTCCCATTAAGATTGTAAGTGGAACGTTCTTGTGGGTCAAATAGAGAAGTATCATAACTGAGACTAAGGAGAGGCCTGATACTGGACTCCAATCGGTCATTCCAGTAGACATTGCTACGAGAAGTGAAGCTATGAAAATCCACGCAACGCCAACTAAAGCAGTAAGAAAACTTCTACCAAATCCAAGGCCTCCAAGCTTGTACGCTGTTATTAAAAGCAGTGCAAATGCCAAAATTGCTCCACCAAGTAGGTAGTATATTGGGAGCTCCTCACTATTCCCATTTTTGTCTTTTACTCTGCTCGCCTGTGCAAGACTTTTCATAGCTACTGCAATCACTGGGAGAGATAGTATCAGCCCCGCTATTGAACCGCCAAGAAGCATTCCTATACCAAGAGGTCTTGTCATAGTTCCATAAACGTAGCCGCTTATAGCACTACCTTGAACATCAGCTGGTATCCATCCAAGGGCTTTAACCACTGGGGTTATAATGTAATAGGAAAGCACACCCCCGGCAAGTACTATTAGACCATTCCTCCCTGTGATCAATCCCATACCAAATACCATGAGTGAGAGTGCTACAGTTAGATTAACCCATTCTGGAAGATGAAATAGTGACCCAAGATCGACGACTTCAGGTATTATGTGAGGTAACCCAAATATTGGAAACTGCTGGATCAGGTAAACTAGGGCGCTGATAATCATGCCAAGGAACAATAGCCTTGCCTTCTCTATACCGCTACCGGGAGTTTTTAGTATTGTGGCCACTGCAGTACCTGTTGGAAACCTAAGCCTGTCTATCTCGATCATTTGCTTTCTGAGTGGAATTATGAAGGTTATACCCAAAATTGCCCCAGCAGCTGTTGCTAGGAAGAAGTACATTGTGTTTATCTCTTGGTGAAGACCCATTATGTAAAGGGCTGGTATCGTGAATATAACACCAGAAACGGAAATATTCACTGCTGATGCAATTGTCTGGACTATATTGTTTTCAACGACCGTACCCTTCTTTAATATTCCCCTAAGGATACCCCAACCAACAATCGCCGCTATTGCAGAACCTCCCGAGGTGAAGCCCATAATCATTCCTGCGTAGGTAAAACTTGCAGCCATGAAAGCTCCCCAAAGAACTCCCAAGATTACAGCGACTGGTGTTACTTCCCTATAGCTTTCTTCTCCTTTTGTAACGCTCTGCCCCACATACCTTTCCATTTTCAACCCTCCGTACATTTTTGTACATGTGGCGTATTCTATATACCCGGAATACAAAAGCAAGACATCCTGCCTTTTTTGCACATATAAAGTTTTCTAGATCGATTATATTCGTTAGAGAGAACTATAAACCAACATAACTTGCAAAAAAGCAATCATGTTGCACTTTTATCATAGGACATGTAAAAAGCACAGGACGCAGGGAAGAAATTCATGAATGTATTTTCATAAATCATAGGTGCTCAAGAATTGTCATTATTTCAGAAAAATCTTCAAATAAAATAAAAATTTTCGAAAATTATTAGAAACACAACCGCTAGAGAGAGTTAAACTTTTGAAGGAATATCCTCAAATCTGTTTTAAAAGGCTCTTGTGAGTTCCTTATTTCCTCTTCCAAAGATTTTACGAAGGAAATCTCGTCTTGGGCCCTTGAACTTATTTCTTCAACTTTTCTCTTTAGCTCTTCGTAGTATTCGATGTACGGCCTCGCTTCAAAGAGAGCTCGCTCTATTTTTTCCTTCATATTTTCACCTCCTAACGAACCAGTACCACCATGCTCTTTCAAGATCTTCCCTTTGTCCAAGCATTATGAAATACCTAACAAGGGCTATGTTGATAAAAATCAGCAGTATAGTGAAGATGTAATACGAGGGAATTGCAAGGCTTAAGAATGCAAAATAGTCCCATAGAAAGTGGAGCAGTATAGCGAGGGCAAAATAACTTGAGATGCTTTGAACTTTCCCCTCTGCCTTCAGCCCGTATCCAACGCCAACTATTGCGCTCCAAGTAGCATGGGCAAAAGGTGTTAAGAAAGCCCTCACTATGGTAGTACCAACCCCAAAGCCAATCCCGTATAAGAAATTCTCAGTGGCTGCAAACCCCAGTCCCGCTGCAACACCATAAACTACACCATCCATTATCCCATCCATTTGCCCTGCCTTAAATGGAAGCCTAATGGCTAGAGCTTTTGCCGGTTCTTCCACGAGGCCAGCCACAAGTGCCATGTAAAATGCGGTTGCTGGTAAGATGGCATATCCGAACTCCCCTTGTACTAAAAAGGCCTCCAAGATCATTGCAACACCAACAGAGAGAGTACCTCCTAAGATGAACGTTGCTATAACATAGCGTTTGGGCTCGGGTTCATACTTATCCTCGTGGTAGAAATACCAGAGCAGAGCAAGAGCTGGGGCATAGGCGAAGAATATTATGGCACTCAGTACATCCATATCATCACCAGAAAAAAGTTTGGTTCTTTTGATTTTAATCCTTGCGGTCAAATTCTTTGGAGTGCCCTAATTAGATCTCCAAGCTTCCCAAAGTCCAGAAGTTCTTTGTCTAAGGGGACAAAAACCTTAAGGTTGAAAAGACTGGCATCTTTAAGGAAGGGGGACACGATTTCCCTGAGGATGTCATTTCCATATGCCCATGGAGAAAAAGCTGGGAGCACTATCAGAGTTTCACCCACCAAAAATATTGGAACTTTTATTAGTGCTCCAACCTCATCCCTGAGCCTTATTGCAGGGTGCTCATGTCCTATTATAAACCTCTCCCCCTCAACAAGCTTATGGCCGTGTACTATCTTCCACCCTCCAACTTCAAGTTCATCAACAACCTCCACACCAAGTTCTCTAATCCAGCCTATTCCTACATCGTGGTTGCCTCTTACAACAACCACTTCCTCCACAAGAGGGAGCGTACGCTCAAAGAATGCCCTGAGCTCGAGTTTTTCCCGCTTGAGGGGAATGAATGAATGCTTGAGGTCGCCGTTTATTATTAATCTTTTTGGACGTTCTTCTTTGAGAAGGGCAACAACAGAGTCAACCATCTGTCTAAAGGCTTTTGGGAGATAAACACCTTCCTTTGCCATGCTCTCTTCATATCCAATGTGCAGATCCGCTATTATGATTGAATTTTTAATTTTAATAGCCTTCTGGGGAAGGAGCTCATGCATGGTTGGGATTATTCTTCGGCATTTTTAAACATATTGAATTTTGTTAGGCTAACCGAAAAATATTTAAATTTGGATTAAGAGCTAAAGCTGGTGATATCATGGCCTATATAGGATTTGCAAAGACAGATTTAGCTCCTTACGAGACGTATAAGAGAATATTGGAAGAACTGGAGAAAAGGGGCTTTAAGATAAAGTTTTCCAAGCACCATTGGGCAGGGGACATGCCCTTTGGTCTTGTTATAGTGGAGAGTGACAAAGGAAATATAGCAGTAAGATGGGCGCTTGGAAAAGCTTTTGAGCTCAGAATTGAAGATGTGAGCGATGAAGATCTTAATGAATTCATTGAGGATACACTTGAGTATATAAGCGGTGATTAACTTCTCTCGCTTTTTATCCTCTCTATTACATCAAAAATGCTCCAGAGATCTTGAATAACGTGAAGGTGCGGGATCCGGTCTAAGATTTCTCTGGTGACGTATTTTGCCGTCGGAGGAAAATAGTACCAAACGTACTCCGTGTTCTCGTCTCCCCGCCCTATAAACCGCCACGGCTTGTCGTCCACCCATACAAAAATTTCGTTTCCATATCTTTCCCTGACAAGCTGAAAGGCTTCGCAGAGCGTCATGTCCGTCCCAAAAATTATCACATCATCAAAAAGTTCATGAAAACCGCTCATTTTCAACCTGTACTCTTTCATTCCGTCTAAAAAATCCTCTGCAGAAAAGGATATCACAATATGACCTTCTTCTTTAAGCTTTTTCAGGAGTTCTTTCGAATCGTCAATTGGCTTTGAGAGTTTTGCCCTCTCTTCAAACCATGTGCGGGCGAATTTGGTCTTGAAAAATCTTGGTTGTTTTATTTTGCCCCTGTGTTTTCCAAACTTTGGCCGTTCAAAGTAAAGCTCCACCATAGTGAGAATTTTAGCAAATAACCCTTTGAAAGGAAGCCAGGGAAAATGTTTTTTTAACGCCCTTCTAAAGGCTTCCTGTATAACGGAGTAGCTATCCACAAGCGTTCCATCAAAGTCGAAAGCTATTATCATTATTAAATCCCCCTTGTTATTCTGCCACTAGCTCAATGAATGCTATCCCCTTTAAGTTTTGCCCTCCACAAAGCATATATTTCAGTGGAACAAAATATTCAGATGATAATTTCAAAGGGTGAGGAACATGGGTAAACACTACATCCCAAACTCGGCACACAAAGAGGAAATGCTTAGAGAAATTGGCTTCAAGACCATTGAAGATCTCTTCTCGGATGTTCCAAAAGGATTTGTCAAGGAGTTTAACCTTCCAGAAGGCAAGAGCGAATATGAAGTCTTCCTCGAGATGAACGAGATTCTCAACAAAAACAAGACTGTCCTTGAGATGCCAACTTTTCTTGGTGCTGGAGCTTATTTCCACTACGTACCAGCTCATGTAAAGTATCTCATAGAGAGAAGTGAATTCATAACCTCCTATACCCCCTACCAAGCGGAAATAAGCCAGGGAATGCTGCAGGCGCTTTTTGAGTACCAGAGCTTGATCGGAGAGCTTGTAGGGCTGGAGATTGTAAATGCCTCGATGTATGACTGGGGAACTGCACTTGGCGAAGCCGCTAGAATGGCAGCTAGAGTTAATAAAAAGACCAAGTTTGTAGTTCCAAAACATCTCCATCCGGAAAGAAACAAAGTTCTCAAGACCTTTGTAGAAGGAGCGGATATAGAGATAGAATACGTAAAATGGAATGAAAAGGGACAGATCGATCTTGAGGATCTGAAGGAGAAGGTAAAAGACGCCGCCGGAGTCTATGTTGAGCTCCCCAACTTCTTTGGAATAATCGAAGAACAGGTAAAAGAAATTGGAGAGATCGCTCATGAAAACGGCGCTCTATTTGTAGTGGGCGTAGATCCGACAATCCTAGGAATAGTAGAAGCTCCCGGTAACTTAGGGGCCGACATTGTGGTAGGTGAAGCATCATTTCTTGGAAGCGCACTAAACTTCGGAGGTCCAAGGGCAGGAATATTCGCCACTAAAAATGAAAGAGCCCTCATAAGACAGATGCCAGGGAGAATTATTGGAATGACAAGAGATGCAGAAGGCAAAAGGGCTTTTGTGATGACACTTCAGACAAGAGAACAACATATAAGGAGGGCAAAGGCAACATCGAACATATGTTCAAACGAAGCCCTCGTGGCTGTTGCAGCTGCAATCCACTTAGCTTCCCTTGGGCCAAAGGGGCTGCAGAGGCTCGGAGAAATAATCCTGAAGAACACGGCGTATTTCAAGAAGAGATTAAGCGAGGTCGCCGAAATACCGTTCGATGCAATTAACTTCAAGGATGTTCCAGCTACATTTGAGATTCCTTACTCAGTTATTCATGAGAGGCTGCTTGAGAAAGGAATACACGGCGGTTTCTATCTAAAACCACACTTCCCAGAGCTCGGCGAGAGTGCTTTATTGGCAGTAACTGAAACAACTAGGAGAGAGTGGATAGAGATGCTAATAGAGAATGTTAGAGAGATAATAAACGAGGCGGAGCTGTGAGGTGGTAAAAATGTTCAGGCAAGCTAAATGGGATGAACCTTTAATTTTCGAACTTTCAAAGCCCGGAAGAGTCGGGTTTACCCTTCCAGAACCTATTGAAGACGTTGACGTCCAAATTCCAGAGGATTTAAAGAGAAAAAGCCTTGAACTTCCAGAGCTGAGTGAACCGGAGATAGTCAAGCACTATACAAGACTAAGCGAAATGAACTATGGCGTTGATTCTGGCATATACCCCCTAGGCTCTTGTACGATGAAATATAACCCCAAGATAAACGAGGAATTTGCCAACCATCCTAAAGTTGCTTTCATCCATCCTTACCAAGATGAAAGAACTGTTCAAGGTGCCCTGCAGATAATGTGGGAGCTTGAGCAGTGGCTTAAAGAGATTACTGGGATGGATCGCTTTACATTACAACCCGCAGCTGGAGCTAATGGTGAATTCACCGGAGTTATGATAATAAGGGCATACCACCTCGATAGGGGAGAAACACAGAGAAATGAGATAATAGTTCCCGATTCAGCCCACGGTACAAATCCAGCTTCCGCAGCAATGGCCGGCTTTAAGGTTATAGAGATACCCTCAAATGAGCAGGGAATGGTTGACTTGGAGGCTTTAGAAAATGCGGTAAGCGAAAGAACGGCAGGAATAATGCTCACAAATCCCAACACTTTGGGAATTTTCGAGGAGGACATTCTGGAGATAGCAAAAATAGTTCACAAAGCCGGAGGATTGCTCTACTATGATGGTGCAAACTTAAACGGAATTCTTGGCAAGATAAGACCCGGAGACATGGGCTTTGACGTTGTTCACATAAACCTTCACAAGACGTTCTCAACGCCTCACGGAGGTGGCGGCCCCGGAGCAGGACCTGTAGGTGTAAAAGAGCACCTCGTAGAGTATCTGCCAGTACCATTAGTAGAATTCGACGGAGAGAGGTACTATCTAAACTACGACCTACCAAAGAGCATTGGGAAAGTTAAGGAATTTTATGGAAACTTCACAGTACTTGTTAGGGCACTCACATACCTTAAAATGATGGGAAGAGAAGGGCTTAGGGAAGTTGCTGAAGTTGCCGTGCTGAATGCCAACTACCTCACGCAAAAATTAAAGGGTACACGGGGATACGAGCTACCCCATAAAGAACTTAGGAAGCACGAAGTGGTATTTTCAGCAGAGCCCATGAGGAAAGAGACAGGTGTAAAAGCTTTAGACGTTGCTAAGAGATTGCTCGACTTTGGACTGCACGCCCCGACAATTTACTTCCCACTTATAGTGCATGAGGCATTGATGATCGAGCCAACAGAAACGGTCAGCAAGGAAGAGCTTGACGCTTACGTTGAAGCACTCAAGAAGATCAGCGAAGAAGCATACACTAATCCAGAGATAGTCAAGAGTGCTCCACACAACACGGCAGTTAGGAGAGTGGATGATGTCCTTGCAGCTAAAAAGCCAATCATAACATGGAGAATGTACAAAGAGCTTAAGGAAAGGGGAGAAGTTGACTACTGACCTTTCTTTTTTCTTCTCCTTTTCCAAAAACAATATAAACCCTGGTCGGTTCCCTTATCTGGGGGTTCTATGGAAGTTGAAGGACTGATCAAAAAAGCCGAGAAGCTAAGTCAAAAGTACGAGATCCCTTATTATGAGGTTAGGATAGCCAAAATAAGCGCAACCCATATTGAAATACAAAATTCCCACTTTGAAGATATCTCTTCAAATATGGAGATTGGGATTGGTGTTAGAGCTTTTGACGGCTCCTGGGGCTTCTCGTCAGCAAATGACATTAGAAGGGCTGAAAAGGCCATTGAAACTGCAATGAAAATTGCAAAAACCACAAAAGGCAATTCAAAAATTTACATTGGAGACCCAATTAAGGATGATGCAAAAATAAGGGTTAAAAAGCCATTTTCTGATGTGGATTTGGAAGAGAAAATAGCCCTTCTAAAAGAGCTGGATTCCCTGCTGATGGAAAAAGACCTGCCCAACAGAAGGATAGCCTACGGAGATGGGATAAAGGAGCAGTTTTATTTTAACTCCATTGGGAGTGAGATCAGAACAGTAGTTCCTAAAATCCGCTTGAGCTTTTCTGTTACTGCAAAAAAAGGCAACGACATGCAAACGTATTGGAAAGTTTTTGGAGGCACAGTAGGATGGGAAACGATAGAAAAGGTTGATCTTGAATATTGGGCTTCTTTTGTGAAGAACAAAGCTAGAGAACTTTTAAACGCATCTCTACCCCCCTCAGGAGAGTTTGATGTGATAATTGATCCCGAACTTGCTGGAGTTTTCATCCATGAAGCCCTTGGGCATGCAGCAGAGGGGGATGCCGTTAAAAACGGGGAAAGCATACTGGAAGGAAAGCTCGGGAAGGAGATAGCCGTTGAGGAGCTTACTGTTGTCGATGATCCAACCTTAAAAGGAAAGTTCGGCTCTTATCTTTACGACGATGAAGGGATTAAAGCAAAGAGAGTAGAAATCATAAAAGATGGAATCTTAAGGGAATACCTCCTCGACAGAGAAACTGCAGCCTTCTTTGGGCTTGAGCCTAATGGTCATGGGAGAGCACAGAGCTACAACTACCAGCCCCTCGTGAGAATGAGCAACACATATATAGAGCCCAGAGACTGGAGCTTTGAGGAAATGCTTGAAGAGGTTAAAAACGGATTGTATCTCATAGGGGACAAAGGTGGACAAGTGGATATAGCGAACGGCACCTTTATGTTCGGAGCGAAGGAGGGGTATGTAATCGAGAACGGGGAGATAAAGACACCTATAAGAGACGTCGCGCTTTCAGGTAAAATTATAGACGTTCTTAAGAACATAAGGGCAATCGGGAGAGATCTTAAAATTGAATTCCCCGGATACTGTGGAAAGGGGCAGTGGGTATCTGTTGACGACGGGGGACCGCATGTCTTAACTAAGGCCCTAGTGGGAGGTCTCCTCTGATCCCCAGATTTTTACTTCAATTCTGCTCCAGCTCTTCCATCCACCTTCTCCAAACGCCACTATGTAAATATAGTAGTTCTGTCCAACGTGGGTGTTTTTAGCACTGATTTCCACCTCAAAGGTTGCATTTTTTCCCGGGAAGATAAAAGCCTCCCTTGGAGCTATCTCAACGCTTATATTCTTTACCTCCCTTAGTGTTCCTTCTAAATAATGCCAGCTTTCGACTTCGTTTGCACTTCCCAAAAAGGCTTTTAATTCAGCTTTTCCCCCATAGTAGCAGACTATGTTGTTTATTTTATATCTCTTAGCGAAAATTACTCCTTTAATTGTTATTGTGGAGTTGGGAGGCATTAGGAATGAGGGATTTTCCTCTAATATTTGGCCATCCAGTGACTTAAAAATGACGTTCTTTACATTGAACTCTCCATATCCGGGATGAGTAAGGGGGCATGAGGTTAAAGATTCTGAAGAAGAACTTTGAGAGGATGTATTAGCTCCTAGACACCCGCTCAGGATAACAATAAGGGCTACAATTAATGGAAGGGCTCTCAATTTCCTCACCTGAGATAATTTTCTTGAAGGGATATATATATCTTTTCACCAAAAATCTTTAATCTTTTCTGGCTTATGAAGGGCGGGTGAGAAGATGATAGATGAGCTGGTTAAAATCCTAAACCGCGAGAACATTGAGTGGGAGATTTACTGGGAGATTGGTAGAGGAAGTTCATTTAAAATCGAAAAGTGTGAGCTTGAGAGAGCCCAAAGAAAGTATCACTCCGGGATTGGCCTTAGAGTTGGATACAATGGAAAGCAGGGTTTTTCTTATATAACCGGGTTAAACCACTCAAAAGAAGAGCTTGAAAAGTTTGTTAAAAAAACTATAAAACTTGCAAAGGTCGGAGAGGTAAAGTTCTACGGATTCCCCGAAAAAAAGCCGACTACAAAAGTTAATGGAATTTATGATAAGCGAATAGCAGAGCTAGAGTTTGAAGAAGCTTTAGATTTGGGAAAGGAAATAGCCCAAAGGGAGCGTGAGCTAAGAGAGAAATACGGAAAAAGCTATACTTTTTCAGGAAGATTGGCCTTTGGCGTGGCAAAAGATGGTATAGTGAACTCAAACGGGATCGAGATGGAAGAAGAGGGAACAGCAATGAGCTTTAGCGTTTACATCGTTAGAAAAGATGGAAAAGTTGGAAGTGGAGACTACTACAAGGCATCAAGAACTATGATGAACTTCGAAAGAGAGCTGGATATAGGACTCGAAAAAGCCCTGCAAGAGACCGAGCTGAGTTACAATGCGAAGCCTCTGGATTCTTTTGAGGGAGAAATAGCTTTGGAACCCCACTCAGTTGCATCTGTCCTTGGGCTGTTTCTTTCAAACCTGAGAGGAGACAGTGTATACCACAAAAGGAGCAGATTTAGAGAAGTGGGAGAAATTGTGGCAAGTGAGTCCTTTACCCTTGTCGATGATGCCACCTTGGAGGGCAAAATAGCAAGTTATTCCTTCGACGGTGAAGGAAATCCCTCTCAAAGGACGGTCTTGGTTGAAAAAGGCATATTGAAAAACTTCCTCCTAGATGAAACCTATGCGAGGCTTTTGAAAATGCAAAGCACAGGAAATGCTGTGAGGGACTTTAGGACTCCTCCCCATATAGGGACAAGTAACATAATTGTAGGAGGAAAAGAGGAAAATCTTGAGGATTTTGAAGGGGTCATAATAAGGAAGGTCTTTGGCGAGCACACGGCAAATCCAATAAGCGGAGACTTTTCATTAACAGTGGGGCTCGGTTATATTGCTAAAAACGGCGAACTCATCCCCTTTAAGGATAACATGCTCGTGGGGAATGTTTTTGAATTTATGAACTCCATAACCGCTGTGGGAAAGAAAAAGGAAGAACTTGGAGCTTTCATATCTCCCAGAGTGCTCAGTATGGGAAAGCTTGTCTAGAGAAAGGTTTAAGTTATTCTACCCCTATTTTATTTGGTGGTAGAATGAGGGTTCTGGAAGAAAAACCGGTGAAGGTTAAGATAGTTAGAACCAAAAGAGGAGCTCTTCTCCACATGATAGAGGTCTCCAAAAACCACTTTTTCCTTGAGCAAAATCCGCTTAAGGATTCAAAGTACGGGGTAGCTTACAGAAAAATAAAGAATAAATTCCCTGAATTCTACATGTTCTGGGAAATCAGAAACAACCGATATACGGGCAGGCTTCTAGTCGGTTCCTTCCTTGAAAAAGACGAAATAGATGAATTCATCACGTTAGTAGCTCAGACAGATGAGTTCAAGAGATTTGAGCATATACTTGAAGAAATCGAGGAGGAAGAAGATGGGGAGAAGACTACTTAGGTGGTTTTCTTCCTACTACAATAACATAACCGGTATAGGGATTTTCAAATATCTTCATTGACTCCCAAGCATTCTTCAAACCCCTTAGCCCTTCTTTTCTAAGTATTCTTAAGAATATCTTCAGCTCTCCCCAAAGACCAACCTCTTCCCTCATTTTTTTCATCCACTCAGGGATTAAATGGGACTTATCGATCACAACAACATCTACAAGACCAGCTTTCTCAAAAAGTTTTTTCCATCCATCGATGGTTTCTGGTTCTTCCCCTTCAATCTCCTTAAGTTTTAGCTTCAGCGTTTCAGGTGCATCTTCTCTCCAGGCAACATCGTGTATTCCCACATAGCCATTTGGCTTAACTACCCGAACCATTTCCTTTAATGCAACCTCCTTGTTAAGAAGACAGAGCGTGCACTCTGAAATAACAACATCAAAAGTATTATCTAGAAAAGGCAATTTGTGAGCATCACCCAAGATAAAAGTGGTCTTTGTTTCCACTCCTCTCATTTTTGCTTTCCTCTTTGCTTTCTCTATCATTAAAGGAGAAGCGTCAATTCCCACAACCTCACAACTAAAGGTTGCTGCTAAAAAACAGGCAGTTTCGCCGGTACCGCATGCCACATCCAAAACTTTGGATTTTTCGTTAATGCCGCAGAGTTCTGCTAGCTCCCTCGTAATTTCCAATCCGCCAGGATGGAGGATCTCAATTCCCAAATCCTCTTCCTCTAAAATTTCTTCCAAGCTCATAGTCCATCGAAAACAGTAAGGCACAAGGGTTTATACGTTTAGCGGCTCAGCACTTGACCATCATCACAGTTCAGATACCCTAGAGGTCTTCATCGCCTATCTAAATTTAGAAAACGCCTTATAAACATTATTCGATAGTTCGAGAAATTAAAATAAAGAGGGGATATCAGGTGTTCTTTCGTTTTTCTTCCAAATATTGCTTAATTCCCTTTGCGGCTTTTCTTCCATCGCCCATTGCCAGGATAACAGTTGCCTCTCCCCTTATAGCATCCCCACCAGCAAAGACTCCAGGAATGTTGGTCATTAGGTTCTCATCAACCTTTATTACCCCATATTCATCCGCTTCTATCTGGGGAAGTGTCATCCTAAGGAGTTTGCTTGTTGTTTTGCCTATTGCTATCACAACCGTGTCTGCCTCAAGAATCACGGTTTCTCCAGTAGGCACAATTTTTCTCTTTCCTCTTGCGTCTCTTTCTTCAAGGGCTTTCATTTTCATGAACTTCACTGCCTTTACTCTTCCGTTTTCGTCGCCAATGAACTCAATTGGATTGAGGAAGAACTCAAACCTAACTCCCTCTTCTTTGGCATGCGCAACTTCCTCAACTCTTGCTGTAACATCTTCTTCTCCTCTTCTATATGCTATTGTGACCTCTGCTCCAAGCCTTCTTGCAGTCCTTGCAGCGTCCATTGCAGTGTTGCCAGCTCCAATGACTATAACCTTCTTACCCACCTTGATAGGAGTGTCATATTCCGGGAATGCATAAGCTTTCATAAGATTGACTCTTGTTAAGAACTCATTCGCTGAATAGATACCGTTTAAGTTAATCCCAGGAATATCTGGAAGTTTGGGGGTTCCAGCACCAGTTCCTATAAAAATAGCATCATACTCTTCAAGAAGTTCATCGAATGTTACAGTCCTTCCCACAATGTAGTCAGTTTTTATCTCAACGCCAAGCTTTTTGAGCTTTTCAAGCTCCTTTTCTATGGTATCATTTGGCAGTCTAAACTCAGGGATTCCGTAAACAAGAACTCCTCCGGGCTTGTGGAGGGCCTCAAATATTGTAACTTGATAGCCCTCTTTGGCCAATTCTGCGGCACATGTTAATCCAGCTGGCCCGGCCCCAATAACAGCAATTTTCTCCTTCTTCTTTTCAATTTTTGGGATAATTTCCTGAAGCAGCTTCTCGTCTATACCCTTTTCTCTTGCATAATCTGCCACAAAGCGCTCAAGCTTTCCAATGTTTATGGGCTCTCCAACTTTACCCATGACACAAGGGGCTTCACACTGGTCTTCTTGGGGACAAACTCTGCCAGTAATCGCAGGCAAAGTGTTGCACGCCCAGATAACTTCTAATGCCTCTTTAACGGCTTTTTCTGGATTATCCTTGTTCTCACGGAGCTTTCTTATGAAACCGGGAATGTCTATGTGAACAGGACATCCCTGAGTACAGGGTGCAGGATTACACTGAAGACATCTCTCCGCTTCTTTAACGGCAAGCTCAAATGTATAACCCAAATTAACTTCCATAAAACCTTTAAGTCTCTCTTCCACGGGTCTTTCTGGAGTGGGAACTCTTTCCTTGATAAGGGCCATCATTGAACACCCCCTTGCTGGAGTTTAGCGAGATAATCTTCCAGAGCCTTTCTTTCCAAGTCAGTATAGAACCCGGACCTAGCAATAAGCTCGTCCCAGTTTACCTTATAAGCATCAAAGCTTGGACCATCCACACATGCAAATTTAACTTCTCCTCCGACGGTAACTCTACACGCACCACACATCCCAGTCCCATCAACCATTATGGGATGAAGGTCAACTTCCATGGGAATTCCATATTCTTTAACCACTTCGAAAATAGCCTTCTGCCCTCCTGCCGGTCCGACCATAAAGACCAAATCTGGCTTCTCCTTTTCAATGAGCTCCCTTACCTTTGCTTGCCCCCTTGTGACAAGTTCTTTGAATATTTCGGGCATTCCCATACCCTCTTTAAGTGGGAAGCTTTCTATTACATGTTTTGAGACTGCATTTTCTAACTCTTCTTTAAGGAGAACCATTGGTTCTGGGGCTATATGAAGGGTTATCACTTCGTTCCCAATTTCCTGCCACGCTTTAGCTATTGGGTAAACTTCCACTATCCCGGTCATCATTCCTATTGCCAAAATCTTTCCAAATTTTTCCATTGGAGCTGGATTGCCTAATGGACCGGCTATATTCAGTATTTTATCCCCTTCTTTTAGTTCTACGTTCATTCTAAGGGTAGTCTTCCCCCTTATGAAAACCACTAGTATTATCCACCCTTCTTCGGAATCCCACATCACGGGAGTTAGAGGAATCCTTTCTCCGTTCTCGAATGCTCTGACTACAACAAATTGACCCGGTTGAACCTTCTTAGCTATATGCGGGGCGTGAATTTTATACAAAACATTTTTAGCGGCAATTTCTTTCTTCTCCAGTATCTCGTACATAATGAACACCTCCGTACATGAGTTCAGATTTGATCATCTACTTTTGTTCAAAACTCAAGGTATTTATAAAATTATTGTAAACCAAAGGTTATGCTAGGCACATAAGAAAATAATGGATAAGATAAAAAACTCACAAAGAAACCGATAGAGACAAAGAAGAAATTATTTCTTCCTAACAAAAGTTATGTAACCTGTATGTGCCAGCATGGTTGTTCTTGGCCTTATGCACTCCTCTTTAACTTCCTGCTCCCTCACCAAACACTCGATTGTCCTAGGCCTCGTAAAGTGAGCTTTATGCTCTCTTAACTTCTTGTACAGTCTGTCAACCTGATTTATACAAGGAGTGTATGCAACAAAAAATCCTCCCGGCTTTAGAGCTTTTATTGCATGTTCCACAACGTTCTCCGGCTGTGGAAGATCTAAGATGACGTGATCCACATTTTCCTCATCAATACCCTCATAGATGTTCTTTAGCTTTATCTTAACTCTATCCGCAAAGCCTGCCCACTCAATGTTTCTCCATGCGAGCTTTGCGAAATCCTCCCTCACTTCATAACCAATTATTTTTCCCTGAGGACCAACAATATTGGCCAAAAAAAGCGTTAATGCACCGCTCCCTACCCCTGCTTCCACTATAACATCTCCCGGAGAGATCCCTGCAAATGCTACTATCTGGGCAGCATCTTTTGGATGAATTATCTGGGGTCCTCTTTTCATCTTGTCAATATAATCAACTATTCTTGGCTTGAGAACTCTAAACTGGTACCCCTTATGGGATTCCACAAAAGTCCCGAACTCCCTCCTCAAAAGTTCGCTTAAATCTATTTTGCCCAAGTCTGTATGAAATTCCCCTTCTTTTACTGTTATAAGATACCTCTTTCCTCTAGGGTCAAGCAACACAACTTTATCTCCCTGTTTTATCATTTTAACCACCGAACTACTCCTCTATTTCAAGCTTGTAGAGATTTCCTTCTTTTCGAATCTTTATTGATTTGCTTGCAAGCTCCCTTAAAACAGCAATTTGCTGTTTATCTAATATATCATTATTCACAAAATAAATAGAAGTCCAGTCTTCAAACGGGAGCGTGCTTCTTGTAAACAAAATTGCTCTAAGTGCCTTATCCCCACCGAAGTAAATATACTGAGATATGTCAAGGGTTATTGAATACTCAACTTTTGTTGAAGGAGAAGAGAGCTTCATTAGAGCATTATAATAATTCCTCATAAACTCGGAGATCTCATATGTAACAGGCATTTCTTCAACTGCGGAGGCGTAGCTTGTTCTACCGGGCCCTATCCTTATTGCCTTTATCTTCTTTGTGGACTCCATTAACACTTTATATTTTTCGGGAGAGCTTTTCCTTAGATAATCCCTAAATAACAGATCACCCACACCAAAAAAGTCATCTATTAAGATCTCACGATTGGAAAGAGAGGGTATAAGCTCTCCCCATATCAGATTTTCGAGGGGATACAACGAGGGATATTCTACGAGAATGAAATCACCCGGTGTAGAGTGCGTTTTTAAAAACTCGGTAAGTGAATCAACTTCCATGTTCTCACCAAAGAATTTTTAATGCCAAAGCTTTTAAACTTTTTAGGTGTTCAAAATGAGCAAGTTCGTAATATGGACAAACGAAATAGACTCTAGGATTCCACGGAAGTACGGCAGAGAAGTTCCGAAAAATCTTGCAGTGGAAAAGCCCAATATAGATGAGATAATAGACGCAGCTAAAGCTCTGGGAATTACGATTATAGAAGTCAATAAAGAGGCTCTAAATCCAAGGCTTGCAGGACTAGATGATGAACTACGAGTTAAAGGCAGGATTATTGTAGAAAGCAAGCACGGAAAATCAAAAACTCTAAAGCTAATAGCTCAAAAGGTTAGAGAATTTAGAAAAGCACGCAGGAAAAAATAACTTTACTCCTCTGTTTCTACAACTATTGCAGTTGTCGTGTCAATTACTCCGTCTATGTTGTGTATGTCGTGCAGGATTTTTCTTGTGAGCTCTCCTAAATCGGCAGCCTCAAGTTCGACTATTGCATCATATGGTCCAGTGACAGCATCGGCCTTTAAAACTCCTGGAATTGCTTTTATCTCTTCTATTACCTTCTCAACCTTCCCGATTTCAATTGTTAACAAAATGTATGCCCTAACCATTTACATCACCAGATTTTGTTGTCAGTCTTTTTAGAGATGTTCTATAATTTAAGGTTTTCGCATTTATTTTCAATACATCTGACAAAAATTATTTCGTTATCATGAGATAAACGAACTATAACACCCCAATCCTCATGAGGCTTAATATTTCAAAAAGCTATATAAACGCTTTTCTTTTATTTGGGCTGATAGGTATGAAGGTAGAGGAACTTAAATCACTGGGAGTGGATGAGAGAATTATAAGGCTGATACTCGAGAGAGGTATAGAAGAGCTGTATCCCCCTCAAGCAGAGGCATTAAAAACTAAGGTGCTTAGCGGAGGTAACTTGATTTTAGCCATCCCTACTGCCTCTGGAAAGACCCTTGTTGCGGAAATAGTGATGATAAACAAGATTCTCCGTGAGGGAGGAAAGGCAGTATATCTTGTCCCCTTAAAAGCACTTGCCGAGGAGAAATACAAGGAATTCAAGTTCTGGGAAAAGTTAGGGATCAAGATAGCAGTGACAACTGGAGATTATGACAGTGCAGAGGAGTGGCTTGGAAAATACGACATTATCATAGCAACATCAGAAAAATTTGACTCTCTGCTTCGCCATAAGTCCCCATGGATAAAAGATGTCAAGCTTATAGTTGCCGATGAAATTCATCTTCTCGGCTCATACGACAGAGGAGCTACCCTAGAAATGATTCTCTCCCATTTAATGAATAAGGCTCAAATTTTAGGATTAAGTGCAACCATTGGAAATGCCAAAGAGCTTGCAGAGTGGTTAAACGCAGAGTTAATAGTAAGTGAATGGCGCCCTGTAAGCCTAAAAAGAGGTGTTTTTCACCATGGGCAACTTTTCTGGGAAGATGGGGGTATTGAAAAATTTCCAAGTCAATGGGATTCCCTCGTTATTGACGCTTTAAAAAAAGATAAACAAGTGCTTGTCTTTGTCAACACCCGAAGAAGTGCCGAAAAAGAAGCCCTTCTATTAGGGGGGAAAGTCCAGAGATTTTTAAGCAAGCCCGAAGAGAGAAGACTGAGGCAAATAGCGGATGAACTTGAGAGCACTCCAACCAACGAGAAACTCAAAGAAGCCCTAAAGAAAGGGGTAGCCTTTCACCATGCAGGCCTAGGGAGAGAAGAGCGCTCCATTGTAGAAGAAACATTTAGAGAAGGTCTTATAAAAGTAATCACAGCTACTCCAACCCTTTCCGCTGGCGTAAACCTGCCGGCATATCGCGTTATAATTAGGGACACAAAGCGTTATTCCAACTTCGGATGGAGTGATATTCCTGTTTTGGAGATACAGCAAATGATGGGAAGGGCGGGAAGACCTAAATACGACAAAGAGGGACAAGCAATAATAATTGCAAAAACTGAAAAACCAGAAGACCTGATGAAAAGATACATCTTCGGCAAGCCAGAAAATCTCTTTTCAATGCTCTCAAATGAAGCATCATTTAGAAGTCAGATTCTTGCCTTAATAACCAATTTCGGAGTTAAGAACTTTAGAGGGCTCATAGAATTCCTAGAAAAAACCTTCTACTACCACCAGCGGAAGAACCTTGAAGCCCTTGAAGGAAAGGCTAAGGATATAGTCTACTTCCTGCTTGAAAATGAGTTCATTGACATTGACCTAAACGATCAGTTTATGCCCCTTCCCTTCGGAATAAGAACTTCTCAGCTATATCTTGATCCATTAACGGCTAAAAAGTTCAAAGATGCTTTTGAGAAGCTTGAGACAAATCCAAACCCGCTGGGTATTTTTCATCTTTTAGCTTCCACCCCGGACATGACATCTTTAAGGATAAGACGCAAAGAACAGGAAGATATTCTTGACTATGCATATGAAATGGAAAATTATTTTTATCATAGCATTCCCTACTGGGAGGACTACAAATTTGAAAAGTTCCTTGGGGAGGTAAAAACAGCAAAACTCCTCCTTGACTGGATTAACGAAGTTCCTGAGGCAAGAATCTTGGAAACTTATGACATAGACACGGGAGATCTCTACAGAATACTGGAACTGGCAGATTGGCTTATGTATTCCCTAATTGAATTATACAAGCTTTCCAGTCCTAAAAAAGAGATTCTGGATTTCTTAAAGCAACTCCACTTAAGAGTCAAATATGGAGTGAGAGAGGAGCTACTTGAACTCACAAGCCTCCCGATGATAGGCAGAAAGAGAGCAAGAGCCCTTTACAATGCGGGCTTTAAGAGCGTAGAAGACATCGTAAAAGCAAAGCCCAGCGAACTTCTAAAGGTGGAGGGAATCGGAGTCGGGATCTTGGAGAGGATATATCAGCACTTTGGGGTGGAACTCCCAAAGGTTAAAATGAAGAAAAAAGCAAGAAAAGGAACGCTGGATGAGTTTTTTAAATGAGCAACCTTTTTAAATCAATTAGCGTTAGGTGGGTGTGGGCAATGATAATCTGTATAGTGGGAATGCCTGGTTCTGGAAAAGGCCAGATAGTGAAAATTTTTGGGAAGTATGGAGTGCCCCACGTTTCTATGGGAGATATCGTAAGGGAGGAAGCTGACAAAAGAGGAATTCCGAGAACTCCAGAAGGAATGAACAATGTGAGCATCCAGTTGAGACAGGAACTTGGGGATAATGCTGTGGCAAAGCTAACGATTCCAAAGGTAAAGGAGCTCTTAAAGAGTCACAGGGCAGTTATAATCGATGGGGTAAGGTCTTTAGATGAGATTCAGACATTTAAAGATGCATTTCCAAATGAAAAGATAATCATAATAGCTGTACATTCCTCGCCGAAAAAAAGGTTTGAAAGACTAAGCAGAAGAGGAAGAAGCGACGATCCAAAAACATGGAGGGAGTTTGAGGCTAGAGACTGGAAAGAGCTCAAGTTTGGAATTGGAAATGTTATTGCCCTAGCAGACTACTTAATAGTTAATGAAAATCACATATCAGAATACAAAAGAGAGATAGAGAGACTTGCAGAGGAACTTGGCTTAAAAGATAAGAGGGCTACCTCTTGAGCCATGCATCCAGACCGGTTTGTTTTGAGCTTTGGTATCTTAAGTCCTCCTTTCTGTATCCAAATGCCTCGAGAATTCTAAGTACCGCTGGCAAAACTTGGTTTTCTATGTAGTAGTCCGGATCGTACTTGTGTTTTCTAGGATCGTATTCTGTAAGCAAAATTACTCTATCGCTTATTTTTCCGCTCCCTTTGAGAACAATATAGCTTATTATCGTACCCGGTTTCACTTTTATTCCTTTTGCAGCGAGTCTTTTTGCTATTGCTACATGGGGACCAATGGCTTTGTAATCCTTTAAATCCCTGGTAATCTGCTCGTGGATAACAAGTTTTTCGAGGGGAACCCTATATTTTGCTATTCTTTCTACAACATCTTTCACAATCTCAACGGCTTTTTCAACACTTCCCTCTTTAAGTATAGCTTCCAAAACCTTCGCCTGCGTCTCTTTGGCTATCTCACTCCAGTCCCTCCTTACTACTTCCAAGCCCCTTGTTGTTATCCTGCCCTCTTCATCTATGACTGCGTAGCGCTTTTTTGTGACAAAAAATCCTCTCAAGTAAAAACCTTCATACTCAAGCTCAAGCAGGCCTGGAAGTTTAGAATTTATGTAGTTTAAGAATTCCATGGCTTTCTTTTTAATAATTTCAGGTTGTTCTCCAGGTATTGTTGCATAAAAGCCGTCTGTATTGTGTACTAGGACGTTGTTTGCAAAGAACCTATGGGTATCTTTGACCTCAATGTCATAAACATAACCCTCGTATGGTATCTCTTCTACTTTTTTCACATATACAAGGTCAAAGTCAAAATCCAAGGTATTTCTTTTTACCGTCGTTGATTTTAGATATTCTAAAAGTTTCTTCTGCTTTTTCTCGATTAGAAAGCCTACCCTTTCTGCAAAACGCCGCTTATTCTTGATCCTTAGATGCTTCGAGTAGGTTCCAGTGGAAACATCATTGTAGCGATTTGGATTAGTTTCGGCAAATATTGAATTAGAAACTCCAACAATCCACAGAAGCTTCCTTACTTCCTTTAGAAAGTCAGCATCAACGTTTGTTAACCTAATCTCTGGAATTCCCTTCCTGATGGTTAGAGTACCATCGGCTGAAAATAGTCCCCGGAGAAATGCCTCTATGTAAGTAACCGGAAGCTCATACATGAACTCTGGAACTTTTCGCCTTCCTTTTTCGTCCTTAAAGTGCTTTTCCATGAATCTCACAAGGTTCTTTGCCAATATGTTGAAGTCTCCCTTCTCGTTTTTAGGATAATAGTTTGAGATTACCCCGAAAGTTTTTAGGGGTTCTAAAAGTTTTTGCTTTATCTCTTCTGCATCTTTGCCTGTTGAAAGTTCAAGGTAATACTCTGCCCAGTTAGAATTTCCACCCCAGTTTCCCTCCCCTACAATCAATCCTACGAGCTCCCAGAATTTTACCCCTACTTCGTTAGTTTTGGTATTCTCATTCTTTAGCGGTGCATTTGGGCATATGAGAGATTTTACTGTTTTGCCCAATTCGACTGGCTTTACTTCCTTTAGCCTTTCTCCGATTTTTTTTGCAGTTCTCTTTTTTGATGTGTTTAGATAACCTATGAGAGAATGATCCTCGGTAACATCTATATACCAGCTGTTGGTCAGCCAGATGCGGAACATTCTTTTGTTTGCTCTGTGCCTCATCACGTAGGGAACGGGCTTCCAGACAAGCTTTCCATCATCGTCCAAGGTTAGTGCTTCAACACCTTCAAGAATGCAGTATTCTTTTTCGCCAATACTGTAGTCCACCTTAAAGAAAAGATCTTTTATTTTCACAAATCTAACCTTTCCGTTTTGCCTTATTATGATCTCGCTTTCTCCTGAGACACTGTCTGCGTAAAGTACTTTAAAACCAAACTTCTCCTCTATTTCTCTTATCGTCATTTCTATATAATGCCTCCCCCATGCGGTAACGCTTTCAGCACATTCCTTCGAGTACCATCTTGCCTTTGGATATCCCATATAGCCGTAATAACTATTTGCAAGCAATTTGACAGCCCTTTGTCTATAATCAAGCATTTTCTTCTCTATTGGATCAATTGTAGCTTTCATTTTCTTTTTTATTTCTTGCCTCATGGTGATTAAGTCCCCAAGTATCGATGGGATAAAGCCCGGAAAGTCCTTGCAGAATCTGTATCCTACTATCGGAGCAACATCGTAATTCCTGCAGCCCTCTTTTTCAAGGGTATCTGGAGATACGTTGTGGGTAACTATTATTGAAGGATACAGGCTACGGAAATCTAAATAAATGATATTTTCCCATAAACCCTTTTCTGGCTCTTTTACATACCCTCCTAGGTAAGTTGTTCTTAAACGCCTCTTGTATTCTTCATCACTGGGTTTGTTTGGTGCGAGTTCATTCCTTGCGTATGCCACTCTTAGCAGATACCACTCCACGAGATTGCCGGTGCTTGAGCGAGAAACATCCCAAACACTTTGTCCTATAAGCTTTGCCAGCTCGGCTTCCATGGGGAAAAACTCTTTTCCGAGCTCATATGTTGCCCTAGCATCTTCCAGCGAGTACTGAGCCAGTTTTTTCATGCTTTCTTCTGTTTCCCAGATAGCGGCAATTTCCTCTGCCCCTAATTTGCTTTTGGTTTTTCCTAAGACTGCTTCATAAACCGCCTCAAGCGTATATGTCGGAAGGTTTATTGTCCTTCGCACAACTGGGAAAAGATCAAAGTGTATTCTGCCTTTGATTTCCACAGCAAAGCTGTCCCCCATCCTCTGGATCTTGGGCTCAGGATGTTCTTTGTCCCTTCCCAAGAGAAGACGAACTCCAAGCTTTTCTGCCCGTTTTATAAGATATGGCAAATCAAAATTGTCTCCATTGTAAGTTATTATCACATCCGGGTCTTTTTCTTTAACAACTTGAACAAAACGCTTTATCATTTCTCTTTCATTGGATACAACGTCAACATACGGTAAATCGATGTTCTTCCACGTAATTACCCTAGCTTCTTCTTCATCAGCATAACTAATCATTATTATTTCGCCCTTTCCAAACTCATCTCCCTCATGATAAAACGTTTCAATATCAAAGGCAAAGAGCTTAAGCTCTTCGTCTCCTTCCATAGGAATCAAGCCCTTATCTATAAGATAACGCTTGGCAAATGGTATGTCATATTCATAAATGTCAACCACAGCCGGGTGCTCCCTTATCTTACCTCTCATAGCTGGAACATCTTGGGGATGCTCGAATATAAGCTTCCAGACTTCGACTTCCCTCCCCAAAAATTTTTTCTTGACTTTAACTGCATCTAGCACTCTCACGGTTTTTCCATGTCTCTCACCCCTTATTGCCTTTATTTCATCAATAGCGGAGTCGTCCTTGAGAAGAGCATAGATATAGGGCTGGAAGTGGGGATCAAGCTCTATTTTAAATTCCCCGTTCTCTTTCTTAAAAATCCGAATTATGGGCTTGCCATCTCTTGTTATGTAATCAGTGTCCAGTATCATAAATACCACCAGATATAAACTGGAATTCAAATTAAATAAAAGTTCCGCCAAATTTTTAAACCCTCTTCCAAATCGAAAATCATGGAGTTGTTCTATAGAATAACCCTTCATGAGCTGATTGCAGACATCTTAACCCTCATAGAGGAGCGTGAGCTTTCATCGAAAAACGCTCTAGAGCGAGTTTTCAAAAGAGTTAGTGGAAAAGACAGAGAAAAGGCAAGAGGTTTGGCTCATGCTTATGTTTTTGAAATTGAAAAATGGAGAAAGAAAATAGATTTTATTGCAAACTCTGTTCTCAAAGGAACCAAGATCGGGGATCTTGATCTTTACCTTGCCAATCTCCTTAGGATTGGCATATTTGAAATGAAGTTTAAAGGAATCAATCCGGCAATAGCTACAGATTCAGTGGTTAGAGTTGTAAAGGAAAAATATGATTTGAACAAAGCAAAATTCGTAAATGCAATTCTTAGAGAGGCAGAAAAATTTAATCTCGATAAAGCTCTAAAAAAGCTCAAGGAAAGGGATAGAATAGAGTATTTAAGTGTGAAGTTTTCTCATCCGCGTTGGTATGTAGAGTACGTTATAGACCTTTTAGGATACGAAAACGCAATACGCCTTTTATTAAGCAACAACAGGCCTCAAAGGTATTACGTACGAGTGAACCCCCTTAAGACAGACATCGACACACTTGCGGAATACTTAGAAGAACACAATGTTAGAGTAGCAAAAACCCCAGTAGAGGATGTTCTAAAGATTTTAGAGTATGAAACACCAATAACCCGTTTAGATTGGTATAAAGAGGGCTATTTTGTGATTCAGGACTTAGCGAGTGCTTATGTTGCTCATGTCCTTGCTCCGGAAAAAGGTGAGAGAGTTTTAGATCTTGCCGCGGCCCCCGGAAGCAAAACGTTCCATACTGCTCATCTTATGGAGAACTCTGGAGAGATAGTGGCCGTGGATTATTCTCTCGAGAGATTAAGGAAAATGGAGGCAAAAATGAAACTCTTAGGAGTTAAGAACGTTAAGCTTGTGCACGCTGATGGGATGAAATTTAAAGACAAAGAAAAATTTGACAAAATAATACTTGATGCACCTTGTTCTTCTTCCGGAACATATAGGCAGTTTCCAGAAGTTAAATGGCGCTTTGATGAGGAAAAGATAAAGAAGGTTATTCAGGTTCAAAAAGCCATGATAAGAAACGCTTACAGGAATCTAAAAAAAGAAGGTGAAATGACTTATTCTACATGCTCAATAAGGATTGATGAGAATGAGGAAAACATAAAGTACGCTATAAATAAAGTAGGTTTTGAGCTTGTCGATTACCCATTCTCATGGGGGGAAAAGGGATTCACTGAGATTGGAGATAAGGTCTTTAGGAGTTTCACCCATTTACACGACTGTAATAGCTTTTTCATTGCAAAATTGAAAAAATAAAAAATCAACCCATACCCTCTTCTAGAACACCAACTGCGTCTCTCACATGGAAGTAGGCTTTTCTTAGATTTATGAACACTTTTATGCTGTTTAAGTTCTGGAATATCGGACCATTTTCCTCTGCTTTTGCATAGTACTGTTCTGCAAGGGTTTTGTGAAACAGTGCAAGCTCTAAGGTCTCATTATCTAATTCTCCAGCCTCAGGACTGCTGTATAATAAGTCAAACCTTTCAGTGGCTTTTTGGTATTGTCTGTAGTAGAAGAAGTTCCAGATAATGTAGTTAAAGGGTTTCTGAACAACTTCAGGCTTTTCTTCTTTCTTTTTTGAATATTCAAGGTTGTCCACAATTAGCTCCTTAAGAAAAGCTTTCCATTCTGGACCCCTATATTTAACGCTGTATTCGAAGGTAAGTCCACTAGCCATAACACGACCGCTTCCGAAGGAATATATAATTGTGCTGGGCTTGTTGTAATTTGGTGTTGAGCCATCCCCCTGTACAGTTATTATCTCCGCTCCAGTTGGGACGTTAATTAAGTATCCGTGGCTTGCATATGTGCTGTACAGCCAAGTTCCATTTCCTAATATATAGTCGTAGTTTGAGTAGCTGTTAACTATTTCGACTCCTCCCGGTAGTGGAGTGGTCCAACGGCCTCCGTGCCATCCCCAGTTTGCGGCATGAATTTGAAGAACTTTGCCTGCTTTTACAAACTCTTCGAGCTTCGGCATTTGAGGACCAAGATCATCATAGAACTGTTGATTCTGATCGCTTGCAATTAAGATCATGTCGTAAGTATTTATCAGATCAGAAGCAGTTAAGGAATTCAACTGAGCAGCACTCATAACATCATAGGAAACTCCCAGTTCAGTTAATACTACTTCATTTGCATTAGAACTCCACGCATCCACGTTTTTTAGTATCAGCACTTTTTTCCTGTAATTCCTTGGGCTGCAGAAAAGCTAAGAGTACTCAAAACAAACAAGAAAACGACCACGAGTCCTAAAACTTTTTTCATAGTTTAAACCCCCGATTTATCATTATATGATATTTGGGCAAAATACTATATATGTAATTGGTCATTACCTTCCAAAAACATGGAGAGAAATCCACCAAAAAAGAGGAGTTCTGGTCAATATAGAGGTTTTCGCTTCACGGGCCCGTTTGGATATTCCTCTTCAAAAATCTCTGCAGTAAAACGATAAACCTCCGTATCTGCATCTAACCAACAATCTGGCGGAAGACCTGCTTTCCAACATGTTTCACTTAAGAATTCCTCCTCATCCCAACCCCATTCAATAGGCACTTGGGGAAGCAAAAGCCCACTGTAAATGCCTTTTTTAACTATGAGCCCATCTCTTCCAATCTTTATTTTTTTAGGCCTTTCATGGGGAGGACCTTCTATGGGTTCTGGAGGGGTTAGAACGCTAACCTCTATCTTCAGATTATTAAGCTCATCGAGTTCTACCGGAGGAAAGCGCGGGTCGTCGACAGCTGCGTAGATAGCGGCTTTTATAGTTGCCTTGACTAAGGGATATATTGGATACGGAAAACCTATGCATCCGCGCAATGCCTGAGTAGGAGGAACATTTGATCTGTTGAGAGTCACAAAAACTCCCATTTTTTCCCATAGTTCGGGAGGCGTATCTTCAGGAGGACCTATTTCCTTACCAGACCTCAAATATTCTTCTATGGCTTTTCTAGCTAATCTCACCAAGAATTCTCCCCACTCATCTTTTATCCTGTACATGTTTTCTTCACCAATACCTTTTGTTCTTTAAGCAAAATAAGACTTTCCACCGTTAAGCTTAAAAAAATTGTCGATTCTAATTTAGCCAGGTGTCGAAGGTGGGAGTGATTATTGAATTCGTCATTGTTCCATTGGGAGAACTGAGCCTAAGCAAATATATCGCTCATGTAGTAAAGCTTTTAGAGGAAAAGAGAGTAAAATATCAATTGACCCCTATGGGCACAATCATTGAGGTCCCAACTCTCAGAGAGGGCTTAAAGATAATCGAAGAGGCTCACGAAGCAATGTTTGAACTAGGTGCAAAACGGGTTTCAACAACGATAAGAATCGATGACAGACGGGACAAGGATAGAAAAATGGAAGATAAGATAAAATCAGTTTTTGAGAAAGTCCGGGGGGATAAAGATTAAAGCACTAGTACTCGCTATTGATAGAGATGATGATTTTGGAAAAAAAGCAGGGGTTAAAGGGCCTGTTATTGGAAGAGATGCATGTGTAGATGCTGCTCTAAAGCTCAGCTTAGCTGATCCTGAAGATAGCGATGCCAACGTTTTATATGCCGCAGTAAAGCTATATGATGAGCTCAAGGAAAAAGGAGAATTTGAAGACGTTGAAGTGGCACTCATTACAGGACATCCTGATGTAGGGGTTAAGAGCGACTTAGAACTGCAAAAACAGCTGGAAGATGTTCTTAAGCGTTTCCCTGCTGATGGAGTGATACCAGTAACAGATGGAGCAGAAGACGAGCAGATATTCCCCATAATAACTTCAAGAATTCCAATCATAAGCACTCGCAGGGTGGTGGTCAAACAAAGTGAAAGCATTGAGACAACGTATTACATTCTGTATCGTTATCTAAAAGAGATTTTGAGTGATCCTGAGGCAGCAAAAATCTTCTTTGGGCTCCCCGGAATGATACTGCTCATCTACGGCATTGCCCGGTTGCTTTCTATAAAATATCAACAGAGTGTTGCAATAATTTCTTCAACCGTTACCGGGTTGATACTCTTTCTCATAGGAGGATACTTCTTTGCAAAGGCTTTCCGAATAAGGGAAGTCCTAGGGCACTTCCTAACTAAAGGATTTATACAGTTCGTTTCTGCTATTGCAGCAGTATTTGTTCTCTTCGCCGGAGCAGTAAACGCTTATCTTAACTTAGAAAGCATTGCACTTCAGTTAACTGGGAGATATCCTGGAACTGAGCTCTTAGGAGCAGTTATCTTCCTAAATGCCATAAATACTCCATTTATCGTTGCACTGGGCGTTTTAATGATAGGCAAGATCGTTCATTCTTACCTGAGAAAGGATTATCATATCTGGTATTACATAAGCGGCATTTTACTGCTACCGGCATTGTGGATAACAATTGATGTTACCACACTCTATGCCCTCTCAATAGTATCCTTCTATTCAATTGAATTCCTAAAGAAGGGGCTCATAGCAATTGCTGACATAGCCCTTGCAACCCTTGTTGGAATGTATCTAAGGGACAAAGTAAGAGGATGGGAGAAAGTTGAAACTGAAAGAAGCACTCCGGGAGTATGAAAAGATAAAAGAAGACACCAAAAAACAAAGACAAAAAATATCGGAAAAATACACAAAGAGCTCTAAGGGAATTGTCCTAAAAATTCTCAAAAATCTTGAAAGACTTGAGCAAAAAGAGTTGCCTAAAAAGATTGACCCGCAATTGGCTAGAATTGTAGAGGTTGAAAAGGAGAGGTACATAACTGCGCTCCGGAATAT
Organism: Thermococcus aegaeus; assembly: GCF_055393685.1. Taxonomy (NCBI): domain Archaea; kingdom Methanobacteriati; phylum Methanobacteriota; class Thermococci; order Thermococcales; family Thermococcaceae; genus Thermococcus; species Thermococcus aegaeus. Next base: position 214,774 of record NZ_AP042464.1, read on the forward strand.
GGTGCAAAAGATAAAGAGTATTGAAGACGTTGAAAAAATACTGCCAGAGATTTCCAAGTTTCACGTTGCCCATGGCCGGCATTTGCTCCTGATATTTGAGAAGGAAGTATATGAGATAAACACCCTTTTAAAGGCTTTATCTAAGAAGTATTCTGAATATCTTGGGGAGATAAATAAAGTTGGTATTGAAGACGTAGAGACTGAAAAGCTGCTGAAAGAACTGGAAGACCTTAGAAACCATGTAAAAGAGGAAGAACTTTCAAAGGAAAAGCTCATGGCACAGTTAAAAAAACTTCAGGAGCAGATTGAAGAGCTCGAAAAGAAACCGGAGTTTAAAGTCCTCAAAGAATCTGAAGAAAAGCTCAAGAGAGAAATATCGCAGAAGGAAATAAATATCCGCTCTAAGATTTCTAAGCTCCAAAAACCAATAAAAAGAATGAGAATGCCAGATATGACTGCAAAAGAGTTCTCAAAAGACTCCGCCTATGCTATTCATCATCCAGAAGAGTTTCTGAAGCTGCTCGATAAAATTAAAGACAATCTTGACAAAAAGTATAAGAAAACCGCAGAGTGGGCTAAAACAAGTTTAGTAAAAGAGTCTCAAGAATTAGCTGTCATGAAAGAAAAATTAACAAAAATCGAGGAGGAGCTCTCAAATTTCATAAGGGAAGAAGAAGCCAAAAAACGGGAGATCGAGGAACTAAAGAAAAAAATCCAAGAAAAGGAGAAGAAAATAAGATCCTTTAAGAAGCAGATACAAGAACTGGAAGAAGAGCTTAGAAAAAGCATTTCAAAACTTGAGCACATCTTGGGAGAAAAAATTGAGAGGAGTTAAAGTTTTTATATTTTTAGGATTACCTAATTCTGGGTGGTAAAAATGATAAAGATTGACAGGCTGAGGTTTGGAACAGCAGGAATACCTCTTTCAACTCCAAAGCCTTCGACAATATCGGGAATAGAACAGGTTAGAAAGCTCGGCTTAGATGCAATGGAGCTCGAATTCGTGAGAGGGGTTAATATAAGGCCCGAAATGGCTAAAAAGATAAAATATGTTGCTCAAAAGAACGATGTTCTTCTCACAGCACATGCACCTTATTATATAAACCTAAACGCAACAGAGAAAGCAAAAGTAGAGGCAAGTAAGAAGAGAATAATCCAAAGTGCTGAGCGTTTGCACGAAGCCGGAGGGTGGAGCGTAGTATTCCACGCAGGCTATTACTTAAAACAAGATCCATTAAAAGTTTATGAAAAAATTAAGAACGAGCTAAAGGACATTGTGAAAGTCCTGCAGGACAAGGGAATAGACGTGTGGATAAGGCCTGAGTTGACTGGAAAGCCAACACAATTTGGAAGTCTCAAAGAGATAATAAAGCTAAGCCAAGATGTTGAGCAAGTTCTCCCAGCTATAGATTTTGCGCATTGCCACGCAAGAAACAAAGGGAAGTACAACAGCACTGAAGAGTGGAGAGAAATGCTATCCCTAATCGAAAAGGAACTTGGAAGAGATGCTTTAGACAACATGCATATTCACATAAGCGGAATAAACTACTCCGAGAAAGGTGAAAAGAATCATTTGAATTTGCAAGAAAGTGATATGAAATGGGAGGATCTACTCAGGGTTTTGAAGGAGTTTAGAGTCAAAGGAGTTGTTATAAGTGAGAGCCCCAACATAGAGGGTGATGCCCTGTTAATGAAGAAAAAATACGAGGAAATCAGAGTTTAGAAAGCGAATCCACGAGAGAGCTTAAAACTATCTCCACATCTTCCATTTCGTTGTACAGGTGAGGGGAAACTCTTATGCCATAATGACCTAACGCTCCCCTGTGGCTGACCTTTATCCCCTTAGCAAGCATTTGTTGATAGATTTCTTCCTCTTTCTCATAGTTCAAGCCGGTTTTTATTGTAACTATTGCAGAATTTTCCCAGTTTTCATCCCCGATAATCCCTAGGCCTAAGCTCAGAACTTCATCCCTAATCTTCCCTGCGAGCTTAGTATTATGTTTCTCAATTTTTTTGATGCCTATATCATTTATCAGCTCGAGAGCCCCCCAGAGAGTTGTTGCCATAAGGTAAGGCGGCCCACCACCGAAGTCAAGCTTTCTTGCATCGTTTTTAAGCTCGAATTCTCCCCAGGGATTCTTTTCGGGCATTCCCCACCACAATGACCACTCTCCTACTGGGGGCTTCATGTTCAATAGTCCTGTCAGCGGTGAAGCCTCCTCAATAAGTTCATCGGAAAGATACATAATCCCGGAACCAATGGATGGATTAAGCAACCATTTCTCACCTCCCGCAACGAAGGCATCAACTCCATCTCTTTCTGGATATAATACTAAGCCACCGGCATGCTGAACAGCATCCACTATAAACCACGCTCCATGCTCGTGGGCAATTTTGGATATTTCTTTTAGATTCATTCTTTGGCCCGAGATCCACTGGACACTGCTTCCGATTATTGCAAAGGTATCATCATCCACCATTCTTTCAATGTCTTCAAGAAAGTACCAGCCACTTCTGTTTTTGACGACCCTAGTCTCCAGACCGTACCTTCTCGCATAGCTCTTTAGAAGGCAAGAAATAGAAGGGAACTCCATATCAAAGGAGACGATGTTCATGCCCTTTCTCGGTTCCAATGATGAGAGTAATCTCCTCAGTCCTTCTGTTGTTTGAATCGTCAGGGTTAGATTCTCTTTGTTGGTATGAAAGAGCCTTGCCCCCTCTCCTAAAACTCTCTCCATGATTTCTTTGTCCAAAAAGTCCACTGAATCAGTGCCTTCCCTAAAATCTACTAGATAATATAGAAAGTCTATACTTCTCTTAAGAGCCGTTAAAGGCAAAAATCCAGCGCTTGCTGTGTTCAAATAGGCTTTAAAATTCTTTAATCCCGGAAAAAGATGTTTAAGATTCATGCTTTCACCTCAGTTCTTTTCCAGTCTTCCATATTTTTTCATTAGTCTCATAAGCTCGTCTTTAGGAATGCCATAACGGATGTGATTGTCCCTTCCACTCATGGTTTTTGCCTGGAGGAGTGAGTTAATTATTGCTTCCTCAACGGCCTCAGCTGTAGCTTTGAAAAGGGGGGACAAGATGTTGTCGGGGAGTGCTTTTATGTTTAGTGGCTCTTTTTGGTAGTGTTTTATCCTCTGAGCGGTTGAGAAGGCAAAAACTATGTCCCCACTCCCATTGTATGCATAACCCCCAGTCCTTGCCAGTCCCACACTTCCCCTCTTGGCAATCCTATAGAGCTGTCTTGGGGTCAGAGGCGCATCTGTTGCGACGACTATTATTATGCTTCCCTTTCCTTCTCCCCCTCTTCCAGGCCAATCTTTCAACTCCATCCCTATGGGAACTCCGGCTATTGTCAGGTCCTCTCTTTTACCAAAATTGCTCAAAACTAAGGCCCCAATAGTATATTTTCTGTTCTCTATATGCACTACCCTAGAGGAAGAACCAATGCCACCCTTGAACTCAAAGGCACTCATCCCGGTTCCAGCACCAACAGCGCCTTCTTCAAAGTTCTCTTTTGCGTTTTCAATTGCTTCAAATATATGCTCTCTTTTGACGTGCTTACCTCTGATGTCGTTGAGGTAAGAATCGTTACATTCCATAACCACTGGATTAACCGAACCCGTGCTCACTCCTATGTCCTCATTTTGCTTAAGCGTGTAGTCTATCAATGAGTCAGCAGCGGTACCGATGCTTAAAGTGTTGGTTAGTATTATGGGCGTCTCAAGGGTTCCGAGTTCTTGCACTTGAACTAGACCAACGGGCTTAGCGTAACCATTCATAACAAAAACATTTGCCAATAGCTTTTCTTTATAGATGTTCCCCTCATGAGGGATTATTGCAGTCACACCTGTTCTTACAGGGCCTTTACCCGGAATAAGCTTCCCTTCACCCCGAATTAGTGTGACGTGGCCAACTTTGACGCCTTTAACGTCGCTTATTGAGTTTTTCTTTCCATGCTCAAAAATTCCAATTTTGATGCCGAGCTCAGGAGCTTTCATACATGCCACCAATAAGAATATACCCAAAAAATAAAAGCTCTTTCGCAATGAATAAATACTCCAACACCAAGTTTCCTTGGTGAATAAAATGACAAACTGGAAAGAGAAGCTCGGTCTGGTGCACATATACACCGGAAATGGAAAGGGTAAGACTACAGCAGCCTTAGGTTTAGCTCTAAGAATGCTTGGCAATGGAGGAAGGGTTATTATGATACAGTTTTTGAAATCAGCTAATGTCTATGGGGAACAGAGAAAAGCTCAAGAATGCGGAGTTGTTGTTGAATCCTATGGCTTACCAAAATTTATTCACGGAAAGCCTGAGCCAGAAGAAATTGAAGCTGCAAAAAAGGCCTTAGAAAGAGCTAGAGAAGTTGTTAAAAGCGGTGAATGGGATCTTGTGATTCTTGACGAAATATGCGTAGCTCTGGGATTTAAGATGATAAAAATAGAAGAAGTTAAGGAGCTCATAAAAGAAAAAGCACAAAATACCGAGCTTGTTCTAACGGGCAGATATTGCCCGGAGGAGCTTTATGAACTAGCAGATTATGTGACAGAAATGAGGGAAATAAAACATCCCTACAATAGAGGAGTAATTGCGAGAAAGGGCGTAGAGTACTAAAAGAACCGAAAAGGTTTTAATAACCAATGTGCAATATATGGTGGGAAAATTTTAGTTACGAATTCTTACTTAAATTGGAGGTGATGGGAATGAGCGAGGAAAGGATCCAACAGATTATCCAAGTTCTAAAGGAGCAAGTTGTTCAAGATACAATCGTCCCAAGAAATATTAGGAGAGCTGCTGAGCAGGCGATTGAAGCCCTGATGGACACCAGTAAAGATCCAACTGTGAGAGCTGCAGACGCTATTGCTATTCTTGAGGAGATTAGCGAAGACCCAAACATGCCAATGCACACAAGAACTATAATTTGGGAAGTACTGGGTGCTTTGGAGCAGATTAAATGATTTGCCTGCCTTTTTCTTTTAGATACCATAATTTTGCACTTTCCTCTACTAATTCGGCTTTGTAATAAGCTTCCCTTAAGCTTCTTCCGACGGTCACTATTCCATGATTCTGTAAAATAACTGCATCATGGTGTTCTAGATACTTTGCGGTTTCTTTAGCCAACTCCCAACTACCAGCTGGTTTAAACTCAGCTATAGGAATTTTGTTTAGGTATATCTCGGCCTCGGGCGTTATTATGGGGAGCTCTTCACTAAGCAACATAGATGCAACTATCGAATAAGGAGGATGGAGATGTGCTATAGCTCTTATGTCCCTTCTTCGCTTGTAGCCCTCAACATGAAGCTTCCATTCTGAAGAAGGCCTTACTAAGCTTAGAACATTCCCGTCTAGATCAACAACAGCTATTTGTTCCCGGGTAAGTTCATCCATAACAGACCCAGTTGCCTTTATGAATACTTTCCCGTTAAAAAGAACACTCAAATTGCCCCCAAATGCCGCTGTTAATCCTCTTTCGTGAGCTAGTCTGGAGTACTTAACAAGCATCTCTTTAACAAGTCTGCTCATTTTTTCACCACCTTTATTCCAAAGCCACAGGAGCTGCAGTAGGCAATTCCCTTCTGCCATACAAGCTCATCAGCTCCACATACGGGACAGACCTCAAGTTTGCCACTTTCTTTCCATACTTCGTAAGTTTTCTCACTTATTACAAAGAAGATTTCCCCATTTTCCTTTTCAAAATGTCCCAAAATAGGCGTGCTTTTTAGTTCAAAGGTTTCTGCATCTATTATAACCGGCTCTATGCCGATGTTTCCCTCAAATTCGAGTTCATTGGCAGGTACTATGTCGACTATGTACGCGTTGAGCGTTTTGTCGTGATACACCATGAGCTCCAGAGCATCGCTTAAATCTCCGGTTGAAGAGAGTATATCCACAGTTATGTATTTTCCAGAGGGGATCAAAAGAGCGAGAACATATTTAGAGCGAAATAAAGCTAGTCCTCTTCCCAAACACGTCTCCTCAAGACCAAGAGATGTTAATATTCTTCGAAGAGTCTCCCCATCTGGTATTTTCTTTTCTTGCAATATTTGATCTTTGATTTTTTCCGCAAGAGGCATTGCAAGCATTATTGGTTCATAAATTATCATCACTCTCACCATAGAAAAGTATGGATCTTAGCTTTTAGATTTTGTTGTTATAAGAGATTTGGTGCGGGGGCGGGGATTTGAACCCCGGAACCCCTACGGGAGTGGATCTTGAGTCCACCGCCTTTGACCAGGCTCGGCAACCCCCGCACGTTGGTCTTCATTTCTCTATACACCAACTCGATTTTAAAAACCTTGTGGTCTCAAATTTGATACTGTTAGGATAAGCTGTGGGGTGTCAGGTTTAAGTTACTGGCAGTACTTTAGAAAAAGAAGGGGGAACATGAAGTCTGAAACCATTATTTACTGGGTGGTTTCAGCCTTAAAACCCTTTCGTCGCAACAAAATCCCACCAGAAAAGAAAATCAGGGGAGTAGAATTATACCTGCGAGGCCTCAGTTACCGGCAAACCGCCAGAATACTCAAAATCAGTCACGTAACAGTCTGGGAGGCAGTCCAAAAACTCGCAGAAGCAGTTTACAAGCCAAAAATCCTCGCAGTCAAAAAACAGCGAAACTTCATCGCAGTTGACGAAACAGTAATAAAAATCAACGGGAAGAAAAGATACCTCTGGGCTGCAATTGACGTTGAGAGCAAGGAAGTTTTAGCAGTCTGGATTACGACTGTTAGAAACTGGTGGGTTGCCAGGGATTTCATTCTGGTTGTTTTAAAGTCGTGTGAAGGGCAGCCTGTCTTTCTGGTTGACAGGGCGAGCTGGTATAAGTCTGCTTTTAAGAGTTTGAGGTTGGGTTATCTGCATGTGACTTTCGGGCCGAGGAACAGTGTTGAGCGCTGGTTTAGGACGTTGAAGGAGAGGACGAAGCGTTTCTGGAATAATTTCAGGGGTAAAGACTGGAGGAGGGTTCATAGGTTTGTTTTTCTGTTTGCCTTCTGGTATAATTTTGTCAGAATTCATTCTAGTTTTGGTGATCCGCCTGGTGATGTTACTGAATGGCTTCAGGAGGTGATGCCCCAGTTATCCTAACAGTATCTCAAATTTTATTATAAAACTCCTTTTGCCCGGCAGTTCACATGAATTATAAGTTATAACTTAAAAGTGATAAGTTGTGGGAGATGACACAAGATAAAAAGCATTACCTTTCCATCCTTTTAACGCCCTCTTTTGTACCAACAAGAACAATATCCGCTATGTCCGCAAAGATGCCGTTTTCTACAACCCCCGGAATATTGTTTAGCTCGATTTCCATGTCGAGCGGGTCTTCGATTCTTTCAAATTTTGCATCAAGTATAAAGTTCCCGTTGTCAGTTATTACTGGCCCGTCTTTTTTAACACCCATTCTAAGCTCAGCTGTTGCGTTAAAGACTTCAAGCTCTTCTTTTATCGCTCTCCAAGCTGCGGGGATTACTTCTATAGGCACGGGCATTTTTTGGCCTAGATACTCCACAAGTTTACTTTCATCAACAAGCACTATAAACGTCCCAGCTCTATACTCAATGATCTTCTCCATCGTTAGTGCCGCACCTCTTCCTTTGATGAGATTGAGGTGCGGATCGACTTCATCTGCACCATCTATGGCGAGATCAATTGCATCAACCTCATCAAGATTCACAACAGGAACTCCGCTCTCAAGAGCCAGAAGGCGTGATTGATGTGAGGTAGGGATGCCATAAACATCTTCAAGTTCCCCAGTCATAAGCTTCTTTCCAAGCATTTGAATGAAGTAAGCTGTTGTGGAACCTGTGCCTAACCCAATTATCATGTCATCGTCGATGTACTTCAGAGCTTCCTTAGCGACCATTCTTTTCATTTCTTCCATTCTTCATCCCTTCATTATTTTGTAAAGGAGGGATTGGTTTGAGTAAAATTTCGGTTCGGGCTGCAGGATGAGGTTATAGCTGAAGATCGTGAAGTACAACCAAAACAGGAAGAATCCCCAAAAGCCCTTCTTAAGCAGAACTCTTTCATCCTTTAGCTCATCCGGAAGATCCTTAACGAGAGCTATAACTATCTTTGGTGAGAGCAGATAAATCAGTAAGCCTGCAATGTAACCCATTTGAGCTTGAGTTGACAGGATTCCACTTACTACCCCTGCTATTGTTCCGATTGCGTAAAATATGAGCGACATCTTGTTTTCGGCATTCACCCTCTATCACCTAAAACTTAGTTTAAGGATTCATTTAAAATACTTTCCATTACTCCTCAAAGTTCTCTAGCAGTCGTTCCCCTTTTTCAGTAAGCTTGTAATAAACTCTTCTTCCCCTCTTGTATGCCTCCTCTATCAAACCAAGGGCCTCAAGTTCTTTTATATGCTGATAAACTGCTTGATACTTCATTGGCTTTTCGAGATTCTCCCAGAGTTCATAACCATACATAGGCTTTTCTCGTAGGAGCTTTAAGATTTCCAGCTTTGTTCCACCAATTGAAAAACGTTCTCTCTCTTCTACATAGTAGCTTTTTAGCCCCGAACCTGTAACTATCAAAGCCACTTTGTCCCCTTTTTCAAGATACCCATTTTCGTGAAGCTTTATCAGAGCCGGAATAACAACTGCTGAAGAATATTCAGCAAAAACACCCTCTTTGGCAAGAACCCTCTCCCCAAAATCAAGTTCATCTTCACTCACAACCACAGCAGTTCCATCGCTTTCTCTAACGGCCTTTATTGCAAGTTCTTTGTTTACCGGGTCTTTGACGTACAACCCCAAGGCTTTGGTGAATTCCCTTTTGCTTTTTACTCCCAATATCTCTGCCGCTATTGGGGAGCAATTTTCAGTTTGTACCGCAATTAATCTAGGAAGTTCTTCAATAGCTCCAATTTCCAAAAGCTCTCTAAACCCCTTGTAAATACTGTAAATATTGCTCCCACTCCCAGTTGGAACAATTACATGGGTTGGATTTATTTCTTCCCAGAGTTCAAACGCGAGAGTTTTCTGCCCTTCAAGCCCAATTACATTGTTTTCAGGGGTTATGTCATAGAGGCCATTTAACCGGGAGAGCTCTCTAGCATATTCTATGCACTCGTCCACACTATCTCCATACCGGATTATCTTAGCACCAAAGGCTATCATCTGAATAAGCTTTCCCTTATCAACTTTTTTAGGAACAACAACGAAGGCTTCTTTATTGGCTCTAGCAGCGTAAGCTGCCAAAGAAGCTGCCGCATTTCCGTCGCTGGCGACTATAAATCCATTGCCGGCATATGGCAAACCATATGAAACCCCTACCGTAGCAAGTCGATCCCTAAATGAGCCCGTTGGATTCCTTGTTTCATCTTTAATAAAGACGTCCACTCCAAGCTTTTCGCCGATTTTTGCTTTAACTAAAGGCGTCCCACCTTCTTTTAGGGAAATTATTTTGGCTACATTGGGGAGAAGTTCCTTATACCTCCATACGCCTTTCTCTCTGTTTTTCCATCTTTTAACATCTACTTTAGAATAATCATATAACACCTCGAGGAAGGCTCCGCATGAACACTTTGGCGGGATCATCTGCTTATACTCTCTTCCACATTTGGGGCACTTTATCATCCTCACCCACCAAAAAGTTAAAAATCATTTGAGCCTGATGGCGTCAAGGTTATTTGGGGCTCTTGTAGAAAGGCCAAACTTCTTGTGGATACTTGAGGCTAGATCAAGGCACTTCTGGGGCTCTCCGTGGACTGTTATCACTCTTTCCGGTCTCGGCTTTACCCTAGCTACATAGCTCATTAACTCCCTCCTATCGGCGTGACCTGAAAATCCGTCTATCGTGTGGATTTCCATGTTTACTTGGATAACTTCTGTCTTTCCGCCTTCCCCTATTGTTGGTATTTCCCTCAAGCCTCTTTGAACCTGCCTGCCCAGAGTCCCTTCTGCCTGATAGCTTACGAATATTAGCGAGTTCCTGGGATCTGGGGCAAGATGCTTAAAGTACTCCACGCTAGGCCCGCCAACCAACATACCAGAGGAGGCTATGATTATTGCAGGTTCTTCACTCTCTATTATGTCCTTTCTTTCATTTGCATTTGCGACCGGTTTAAATATCTCGTTTAAGAACGGATTATACCCTTCGTGGAATATCTGATTCCTAAGGTTCTTGCTTAAATATTCTGGATATGCTGTATGAATTGCCGTCGCTTCCCATATCATGCCATCCAAGTATATTGGAACGTCCAAGCCTCCTACCCTCGCATAGTCTTCAAGGGCTATCATTATCTCCTGAGCCCTTCCAACAGCCATTGCAGGGATAAGAACCTTTCCTTTGCGCTTGATTGTCTGGAGAATAACCTCTATAAGCCGCTTTTCGGCTTCTTCTCTCGGCATCTGGTAATCTCTGCTTCCTCCATAGGTTGATTCCATTATCAAAGTCTCTAGTCTTGGGAACTTTGCATTTGCTGGCTCAAAGAGCCTTGTTGGAATGAACTTGAAGTCACCAGTAACCGCTATGTTGTGGAGACCGTTTCCAACGTGAAGGTGAACTATTGACGATCCCAGAATGTGGCCCGCATTATGCAGGGTAAGTCTCAAATCTGGCGAGATGTCTCTAACTTCGCCATAATCGAGGGTTATTGTGTGCTTAACGACCTCTTTTATGTCTCTCATTCTGTAAAGTGGATCAATACCGTTGCTCTGCTGTATTTCAATGAAGTCTTTTTGAAGAAGAACCATTAAATCTCTTGTAGGTGGGGTTGCATAAATAGGACCATCAAATAGGTTGTACCTGAAGAGGTAAGGCAACAAACCAGAGTGATCAAGGTGTGCATGAGTAATTATTATTGCATCCAAAAGCCCCTCTTTAAGGACGTAAGTAAATTCTGGAGCATCAAAGTGGGGGAATCCTTTCTTAGGGTCATTTAACGCCGCAACGTTTACACCAAAGTCAACCAGCACAAAACTCTCATTTGTCTGGAGCAGAAGGGCACTTCTTCCCACTTCTCTGAATCCTCCAAGTCCCGTTATTCTTATCCAGTCGCTCTTGAGCTCCGGCTTCCTGTAGATGTTTCTCCCAACCTGCCTTAGGAATTTTCTCCTATCTTTACTCTCAGACTGCAAAATCCCTCTAATAGAGTAGATGGTCTGGGATTGCAGAGGTGGTGTTCTAACAACTTTTGGCGCCCAGTAAACTTTTTGGGTTATCTCCCTAAGCGTCTCTCCATTCTTTCCAATTACAAGTCCAGGCTTTTTAGCTTCAATTATCACCTCACCCACAGAAGGATCAAAACTTATATTCGTTATTTCCGCCTCTGGCGGAACTATCTGCTTAATTAACTCTTCGGCCTTCTCAGGAGGGAGAAGAACATCTGGATCAGGCCTCACACTAATTCTCTTCTTGAGAACCTTTGCAAGGTTTTTTATAAGATCCCCATCCTGCATTACAACCTCAGGGTTTTTCACATAAATAACCAGCTCTGGTCCCTCAAACTCAACTTCAGTTATTCTAGCTTCTCTAGGCACCATTTGGTTAATAATTTCCCTAATTTCCTTTAGAACTTCATCAACGTTTGTTTCTCTTTTTATCACACCACTCACCCCTAGAATCAAAGCTTCTTGACGATCTTCTCGACTTCTTCTTTAGAAAGCTCACTATAGCCCTCCTTTGTAATAGCAACAACCATTATACCATCTCCAGTAAAGACATCCCTTTTTATCGCAGTATTTATGGCCTTTATGGCCAATTTAACGCCTTTTTTAACATTCATTTTTTCACTGTATTCATTATCCAAAACAGAGTAAGCAAACTCCATACCAGAACCTGCAGAAACATATTTATCTTCAGTAATTCCTCCGGCCATATCAATTGAATAAAGACTTGGCTTTTCATCGTAACCTCCTACTAAAAACCAACCAAAATACGGGAAGTACCTCCTTCCACTTAAGACATTGGAAGTCAGTGTTGCCAATGCCTTTGTGCTCATTTCCTTGCCAACTCTTGCTTTGTAAAGCTTTGCCTCTGCCCTCAAAAGCCTTACAAGGCTCAGTATGTCGCCCACACTCCCAGCTCCTGCTAGGGCTAGATGGTCGTCTATTTGGAATATCTTGCTAACTCCTTTGGATAAGACCATGTTGCCTAGTGAAGCTCTCATGTCCGCAGCTAATACTACCCCATCCTTACAAACAATGCCTACTGTTGTTGTCCCTTTAATTTTGTCCAAAGCCAACACCCCTTTTAGGATATTCGTTTTGCCTGAGAATAGAAACAAATGTTACAATGGGGGTTTAACTGAGGGAGTATTTAAAGTTTTCGCAAAGCAATATGAGTTGCTCCTTCCTTGGATAGCCAGTTAAAAGAAAAAAGCTTTTATTCCATGAATTGTTTTACAATAGTGTAACCCCTAGGAGGTATGATAAAATGGGTGTCGAAAAAGTTCCCAAATACAACATACCAGTAAAAAAAGTTGAATACGTTTTTATTGAGCTGGAGAAGATGAAACCTCACGAACAGCTCGTCCAAAAGGAGCTTGAGGCATTTATTGAAAGCGTAACTGGATCTGGTGTTTTCTGGAAGCCAATGCTTTTGGCAAAAGTTCCCGGTGAAGATATGTACCTCATCGTTGATGGTCACCACAGGTGGGCTGGCTTAGAGAAGCTCGGAGCAAAGAGGGCACCCTCTGTAATTCTCGACTATTTCAGCGACGATGTTAAGGTATACACCTGGTATCCGGCATTTAAAGGAGACCTCAACAAGGTTCTGGAAAGATTAAAGGCAGAGGGCTTGGAAATAGTTGAAGACAAAGAGGCCGAAGAAAAAGCCGAAAAGGGAGAAATAGCTTTTGCTCTCATTGGCAAAGAGAAGAGCTTCGCCATCCCAGGAGCACTTGATGAACAGAAGAAGGTCAGCAAAGTGCTTGATGAGATGAGCGTTGAGGGAGAGATAGAGCTTATTTACTATGGTCTCAAGGAAGATGCGAGGGGAGACATGGGCAAGGGCGAGATCGATTACGTCTTCATCAGAAAAGCCCCAAGCAAGGAAGAGGTCATGGAGCTTGTAAAGAGAGGAGAAGTCTATTCTCCAAAGACAACCAGGCACGTTCTGCCATTTATCCCGGATAAGATTGATGTGAAGCTCGAGGATCTCTTCTAATGCTTTCCCGTTTTTCTTTCTTACCTTACTAAGATATCGTAAGGGAGTATGTCTGTCCTAAGGATGCATACCTTCCAAAACTTTTTATTCACTCTTCCCAATATCCTTTAGTCAATGATGAAGGATCAACCGACTGAAAGATGATGATGTCTAGCCTATCTGAGAGGCAGAGAGGGAAAGATATGTTAAAGACACTGATATTTGACGTTGACGAAACCCTCGTTTATTATGAGAGCTACAACGATAGAGAATGGTTTGAAAAGTGGGGTAAGAGAGAAATAGAAAAACTCCGAGTCAGTGTTGATTATGAAACTTACAGAAGAATGGTCAAAGGAGAGCTACCACGAAGCTGGATTGAAAACATGGGAGTTAATCATGTGGAATTCTGGAAAGCCATAGACAGAGCAAAGCTCAAATATAGAAAATGGGCTGCAGGTCATGGACTAATAAAAGCTTTTCCCGATGTTAGTGTTTTAAAGGATTTCAAGCAAATGGGCTTAAAAACTGCAGCTGTCAGCAATGCTTCTCAAGAGTGTACGGAGTTTGTGTTGGAGCTTTTCAATTTGAAGAAATATTTTGATGTTATCTTTGGAAAGGATTACCGCTACCTCAATGGAGCTAAGCCAGACCCGTATCTCATAAATAAAGCCCTTAATGCTCTTGAAGTGGGCCCAAGAGAAGCCTTAGTTGTAGGAGATTCTCTATCAGATATAATAGCTGCCCACAGAGCTGGAGCCAAGGCCGTTCAAGTAATGCGGTTTGGCAAAATAGAGGGCGCAGATTATTATGTGAAAGATTTAAACGAACTTGTACAATTGGTGAGCTCATTAACAGATAAGGATTTATAAAGGAATAACCTAATTTATAATGCCCCTGCGCGAGGACCCACCTAATTAATGAAGGTGGGGGCGATGCGGGGGCAACAGCTCGGCCATAGCGAGGTCCCCACGGGAGGGCCTTCCGCGTTACGGAGCGCAATGACCGTGGGAAACCCTGGCCGAGTACACTCTTCTGGCCCGCCTGGGTTAAGCCGCTTGAGATTGCCTTATGGCTTCAATGAGAGCGGTCGTTACGGGCGGGCCACATTCTCTTAGAAAATCCTCAATGGCTTAGAAATGGAGATTAGTTCTTCTACTGCTAATGCCAACTCTTCTGGAGTTCTAGGGTAATATGTTCCAATTTCATAATTTCTTTTAAGACTAGCTACATAGTAAGGTCTACTTATTATAATGGAACACCACCAGAAAAATTAGAAACTTCTCACAAAAATTCTTTTCGGTGAATGGTGGGCCCGCGGGGATTCGAACCCCGGACCTCCACCTTGTCAGGGTGGCGTCATAACCAGTCTAGACCACGGGCCCGCCCGAAAAGTTGTGGTGGACCGGCCGGGATTTGAACCCGGGGCCTCCGCCTTGCCAAGGCGGCGCTCATCCCAGGCTGAGCTACCGGCCCACTTCTTCAAGCCAGATACGTATCCTAGAAATGAGTTTAAAAACTTTACGCTAAAGCACTTTTTAAAGAGAGCAAATAATAAGTGGTGTGCCACAAGGGAATATCTTTTACACTTCGTGAGAACTTTTTTGATAGTTTTTGGGGCGGGAGAATGAAGTAAACGTGATGGCAGTTAACCCGTTAACGTATCTCCCTACAAAGCCATCAATTATCGGAGTATCTGCCCATCCAGCCCATTATTCGGCTTAATAAAGAAATACAAGAGTTCATGAGTGATATTCCCAACAATAAACATAGCCAGTAGTCCCTAGTACGACCAAGTTTGTGATACTTGATTACAAAATATATGAGATTCCAACCAGAGAGCTTTAATGGGCGAAAAAGTGAAAATGCAGTCACTTGCCCCCCTTCATTCTCTCCTGGAGCTGATAGAGCTCGGCTATCCTCTGTACGGTATCTGCATCCTCCGGCCCCTTGTCTTCTCTTAACGCAACATATCTCGGGAATCTCAATGCAAAACCGCTCTCGTACTTGGGGCTTTTCTGAATTTCCTGATAGGTTACCTCTATCACGATCTTAGGCTCTATTTCGACGAACTTACCGTGTTCTCTTTTTATCAAGGGCTTAAGCATCTTTGTGAACTCTACTAAATCCTCATCGGTAAATCCACTCCCAACTTTACCAACCGGAACAAAGTCCCCTTTTATGGGATCGTAAGCTCCCAGAAGGAATGAGCTCAGGACCCCGCTTCTTCTCCCCTCACCCCATTCTGCTCCGATGATAACAAGGTCAAGGTTTTCCATTGTGGGTTTAATCTTCAACCACTTTTTACCTCTGTTACCGGGCTCATACACAGAGTCAAGCCTTTTTGCCATTAGCCCTTCATGACCCAGGTCAAGGGCTCTGTGATAGAATTCCTCGGCTTCTTCTGGGCTTTTTGTTATCAAATTCTCAGCGATTTTTATCCATTCGTTTGTGTTCACAATACTTTCGAGGACTTTTCTCCTCTCTATGAACTGAACGTCTATCATGCTCTTGCCATCAACGTAAAGAACATCGAAAAGATTGAGCTCGAGGGGTATTTTTTCAATCATCTCTTCTATGTTGTACTTCCTTCTAAATCTCCTTAGCACGTATTGGAAAGGCCTCGGTCTCCCTTCTTCTCCAACGGCGACAAGTTCGCCCTCTACGATAACTCTCTCTGGTTTTAAAGACTCTTTAATTCTCTCAACGACCTCCGGAATTGACCTCGTAACGTTTTCAAGACGCCTTGAATAAATGATAACCTTGTCCCCATCCTTGTGAACCTGAACCCTCGCACCATCATATTTGATCTCAAACTCTGCCTCCCCTCCCATTTCCATTAATGCCTCTCTAACGTTGGCTGCCATCTGGGCGAGCATCGGCTTAATTGGCTTTCCAACTTGGATTTTTACTTTCAAAAGCCCTTCATCCCCCTCGAGCTTTGCTATTTTAGCCACAAATCCGAAGTCACTTGTGAGCATATAAGCTCTCTCAACAAGCTCAACCTTTACCCTAAAAGCCTCGGCTATGGCATCTCTGAGCAGCCCTTCTGCAACTCCCGTTCTCATAGTTCCTAGTATCGTCCTTGCTAAATACTTCCCCTCTTCTGGAGAAGCATCCATAAAGAGATTGGCAAGGTATTTCAGCTTTCTATCCTGACTTCCTTCGCCAGTAGTTTCAGCAACTTTAACTAAAGTGCTATAAACTCTTTTTATTGTAAGAGGCTGAGAGAAAAAGCTTTTTTGCTTCCTCTTTTGAAGGGCAAGGGCAACGCTCTCCCCTAAATCTCCGGTGTCTTTTACGGAATTTTCTATCTCATCGCTGTTTATCCCAGTAGCCATAGAAACAGCCCTTATCAACAGCTTCTCACCAACTCCCAGCTCTCTCTCATCCCAATCCGGAAAGACTTTTCCGAGGATTAGATAAGGGACAATCTCTAACAGCTCCGGATCTTCAACTTTCTTTAAAAACTCTGCCACAAATTTTGTCTTAAGGGTCTTTAGGGTTGTTTTCTCAAGTCTTTTATACAACTCGGCCAGTTCTTTGTAGAGCATCAACACCACCATAGTGAAGTATCGCATCAAAGAATAAAAAGATTAGTCCCTCTGCATTGGTCTGAACCTTAAGAATTCAAAAAATACCGTCGCCACAAATCCACCAACAAATATCAGAGGGAGGGGATATCCGCTTTTTTCAAAAGCAAATAAAAATGCAAATCCTCCAGCAAACCCAGATGCAACAAGCCCAATTTCTCGTTGATTGCTTTTGTTTAGGTATATTGCCAAAAGGAGGGAAAGGACTGAGAGGGTAAGATACAATAGGTTCATCTTCCCCCCTCCACCCATCTTTCTACACTAGGCCTTTGGGTGTAAATGTCACATATGTGATACTCATCTATGGAAAGATTGTCCAAGAGAGATTTCACCCTCTCTATCTCACTTTCCTTCAAAAGAGCAAATAAGCTCTTTCCCAGCATAATCATTGATGAGGGCAAGTGAAGAACCTTATCAACTTCCTTAGCGATTTCTAAGAGCTCGCCAGATAGCAGGCCCGTACGCTCAGAAAACTCTCTCGCTTCCTTCATCAAAACCTCAACTTTAGGATAGGAGAGAAGTGTGTTAAGAGCTTTTTCCCCCTCTTTCTCAATTAACCTAACAACATCGCTGTCAAGCACCTCTCTTGTGGATATCTTTCCCATCGGCACTGCTAAAACCTTGTATCCCTCAAAAAAGATATTGTCTACCACTCCAACTCCTGGTGCACCTGGTTTTATCCTGATTTCTATCCCACCATGAATTTGGGCTATAACATCGCCAAGCCCACCTTTATGAAGAACCTCATGCTTATGTGCTATTTGAGCAGCTTGGAGAAAAGTTTTCTCTTTGAAAGCAAACGCCAAAGAAAGGGCAGTTCCAAGAGCCCCACCGGCACTGTTTCCAAAACCATAACCATTTGGAAAGTCGAAATACTGCCAGATTTCAACATCTCCAGCAAAATCTTTTGGGAGAATTTCATGAGCAACGGAGTAGCTGATCACTGCATCTTCTCTTTTAACAGGTTCTCCATTAAAGGCAATGTGTACGTGCTCCTCTAAGCCTTCCTCCAAGCTTACAAAGACATTGGTTCCTTTGCTTAAATTTATGCCCGCCCCAAGTGAACCAGCCAAAAGAGGCTCTTCGTTGAACTTGGGAACAAAAAAAGCCGTAATGTGTGCTGGAACAAAAGTCCTTATCAACATCACTTCACCTCCAGAAAAAGTAGATATTTTGGATTTTTAAACATAAGTCTTTATGCCCAACAATGCTTAAAAATCAAAAAGAAGAAAAAAGTCACTCTTCAACAACATACACTGGCACTTTTCCGTGTGGAATTCCATATTTCTTGCCGTACCACTCGCTGAGAACGTAGTGTGCTGCAACTAGAAGCACAAGTCCTATTGGAAGGAGTACTATCCAGCTCGTAAGACCGATAGCAAAGAGTATGTACAATACAATACCCACACTCGCTGCTGTTACTGCATACGGTATTTGAGTCGTAACGTGGTCTATGTGGTCACTTCCAGAGAACATTGAACTCATAATTGTTGTATCGCTTATTGGAGAGCAGTGATCACCGAAGATACCTCCAGCAAATACTGCACCTATTGAAGCGTAAACTGCTGGGCCAAGTCCACCACTAACGTGATATGCAAGAGGTATTGCTATCGGCATCATAATACTGAAAGTTCCCCAAGAGGTTCCCGTTGTGAACGATATGAACATTGCTACGAGGAATACTATAAGTGGAACTATTCCAGCTGTAACGCCAGCACTTTTTGCAAGGTCAACTACGTAAGGAGCAGTTCCCACAGCATCGGTTGCACTTTTGATACTCCATGCTAATAGAAGTATAGTGTTTGCTATGATCATCTGTTTCATTCCTTGAACAATAGCTGTTTCAGCTTCTTCTACTGTCATTGCTTTGAATCCGAGCACCAAGAAGAATGCTACCACTACCATTGCGAATGAACCCCACAATAGAGCCAAAGCAGGATCTGAGTTACTGAGGACGCCCATCAGGCCATCTGTGGCGTACACTTCCCCTCCTCCGCCGGTGTACCACATTCCATAGAGAGTAACAAAGACAAGTGTTAAGATTGGCCATATAAACAGGTGAACATTCCCGGTTTCTTTTGGCATTCCAAGGTCAATTTCAGTAGTCATTAATGGCTTTGCACCATCACGGAGAACTTTTCCAGTTGTTCTCGCCCTGTATTCAGCATGGAGCATTGCCCCATAGTGCCTGTGAGTATAAGCAACAAGGAACACTAAGATTATTGCGAATATTGAGTAGAACCTGTATGGAACACTTGAGAGCCATGCCGCATAAGGTCCTAAACTTACGTTAAGATCTTTGAAAGCGTCTCCAATCAAGCCAACCTCATAGCCTATCCATGTAGACACCAGCGCTAACCCTGCTACTGGGGCTGCTGTTGAATCGTCAATGTACGCGAGCATCTCTCTCGAAACCCTAGTTCTATCGGTTATGGGTCTCATGGTGTTACCAACAATAATTGTGTTTGTATAATCATCGAAGAACACAAGCACACCAAGGAGCCAACCCATTAGAGATGCAGCTCTACTTGTTCTTACTGTCTTTGTTAAAGCCCTTGCAACAGCAAACGCTCCTCCGGATTTATAAATCAGTCCAACCCCAGCTCCAATCAAGAAATCAAATAGCAGTATCTTCGCATTCCAATCATCGATAGCATTCCCTACAATCCAGTCAAGGGTCTGAGTAGTTCCTGTTATTGGATTCCATCCAGAGACCATTACTCCACCAATCCATACACCCGAAAACAACGCTAGTATAACCCTTTTTGTCCATATAGCCAATATAATGGCCACAAGTGGGGGCAATAAAGACAACACCCCAAAGTCCGACACAGCTTACACCTCCATACACATTTTTCGTGAGCTCAAATTTTTCGAGCCCTTTATAAGTTTTTCGCAAATATTGTTGTCTTTTTGGTAATTTTCGAATTTTTTTGTATATTTGCCACGATTTACTGAAATAAATTCGGGATAAAATGTTGCAGGTTTTTGTTCCTCATTGCATGCCAACGGGACATTGTGTTTAACATTATACAGTACTGCTCTCTTACCATAAAAACGTTTTCCTAACGTTTTTTGACGGTTTTTGAAAATCCTCACGAAGGTTATTAGATTAAAGAGGACAATAACAAAAAAGAATTCGAAGTGAAATTACAAAGTTAAGATGAGCCTTCTAATGTCTCTTTCAGCTTTTTGAAGTCTTTTTCAAGCTCTTCTCTAAGCTGGGGTTTATAAAGGGCAACAGCTGGATGATACATTGGCATAATGACAATCCTCCCAAAAAGGGTCCTGGCTTCAAATCTCTCTCCATGAATCTTACTTATGGGCTCGGGCTCAAAACCAAACTTCTTAAGAATGTAAGCCATTGAATGCCTTCCTAAGGGGACTATAATTTTCGGCCTGATTATGTCTATTTGCTTGTCTAAGTATGGAGAACAAGCCTTAATTTCATCTTCCGTTGGATCCCTGTTATTTGGCGGACGGCACTTTACAACGTTGGTAATGTACACTTCCTCGCGTTTGAGTCCAATACTTTCTAAAAGCTCATCCAGTACTTTCCCAGCTCTTCCAACAAAAGGCAGACCCTTTTGATCTTCCCAATAACCGGGGGCTTCTCCAACAAACATTATTTTAGCATCATAACTCCCCGACCCGGGTACTGCATTTGTCCTTAGTTCCCCCAAGGAGCACTTTTTACATGTTTTTATCTTTTCTTCAAGCTTTTTCATAGCTTCATTTTTTCCCATGCTTAACACCCAGTCTTTCTTGGGATAAATAAGCCGTTAAAAGCTCTTTCCATGCTGTGTAGTATCCTTTCTCATAATCATCCCTGAATTCGTGTTGAAGTATGCTTTCAAAATGTTCAAGGAGTTTTTGAGCCTTTTCATTGTCCGGGTTTCTTATAAGCTGGACTATCAGAGAATCGGTGTCGTTGTCCTTCAACGCAGATAAAAAGCCGTTTATAGCCTTGCTGTATCCTCTACCCCATTCATCATCTCCCACTATCTTTTCAAGTTTGTCCAGGTGAGCTTTCGCCTTGGTGTAGTCTCCCCTCATCAGCGCTCTGAGAAACATTTCCATTCTCATCTCTCTTGCAGGCATTTTCACCACCATCTTATTTGGGATTCTTGATGTTTTTAATCCTTTTCAAGAGATCACACATGTTGGAGATATCTACAAATACTCTGGAGTAGAAGGGACTTCAAAGCTTTTGGTACACCTATGAAAGTAAATCTTCATATTTACGCAAAAGTTTTTATACTCTATATTTGTAAAAAACTTGTAGAGGTGATTAGAATGGAAGAGATAACAGAGGGAGTACCAAGTGGGGAGAGAGAATTTGGTGAACTTACTAAGAGGGTTCGCGATCTCATCGAATATCCAGAAATAAGTGAGGAGGAATTTCATGAGCTCCTTACAAAAGCCAGCAGAGGTTACGGTGGACCTCTCCCCCATAGAACTTGGTCCCTCTGTCCTGAGACTAGGAAAGTTGTCCCTGCTGTGGTTTGGGAAAAGGATGGGAAAGTATGGATAACGAAAAAATGTCCGGAAGGCATGATAACTGATGTTTATTATGAAGATGCCGAAATGTATAAGCATTTTGAGGAATGGAGATATGATTTTAAGATAAAGAGCTACAACGTTGAAAACACCGGTGTAAACTGTCCTTTCGATTGTGGTCTTTGTCCAAGACACCGCTCCCATACCAGCTTGCTCAACATAGTTTTAACAAACAGGTGCAATTTGAGCTGCTGGTATTGTTTCTTCTACGCCAAAGAAGGACAGCCAATTTACGAACCGACACTTGAACAGATACGTATGATGCTTCGCAACGCAAAGAAGGAACAGCCAATTGGAGCTAATGCCGTCCAGTTCACCGGCGGGGAACCAACACTAAGGGATGATCTTATAGAGATCATAAAAATTGCAAAGGAGGAAGGTTACGAC
The DNA here is from genome assembly GCF_055393685.1 of Thermococcus aegaeus. Taxonomy (NCBI): domain Archaea; kingdom Methanobacteriati; phylum Methanobacteriota; class Thermococci; order Thermococcales; family Thermococcaceae; genus Thermococcus; species Thermococcus aegaeus. Next base: position 236,421 of record NZ_AP042464.1, read on the forward strand.
CACGTTCAGCTTAACACGGATGGCATAAAGCTTGCCTTTGAACCCGAGCTTGTAAAGAAAATTAGAGAAGCTGGAGTCAATACTCTATATCTAAGCTACGATGGGATGACCCCTAAGACCAATTGGAAGAACCACTGGGAAATTCCGTTGATCTTCGAAAATGTAAGAAAAGCCGGAGGACCTGGAATTGTTTTAGTGCCCACAACTATAAGAAACGTAAACGATCATGAGCTTGGTGCTATAATCAACTTTGGCCTTAACCACCTCGACATAGTTAGGGGAGTTAACTTTCAGCCAATTTCTCTTGTGGGGAGAGTCCCAAAGAAAGAAAGACAGCGGTTTAGGATTACCATTCCCGGAGCAATAAAGAGAATAGAAGAACAAACCAACGGTGCCATAGCAAAGGATGACTGGTATCCAATACCAATTGCTGGACATATTGCGAGGTTTTTTGAGGCATTTGCCGGCAAGAAATACTACATGACTTCACACTTTGGCTGTGGAGCTGCAACTTATGTGTTCCTCGATGAAGACAGGGTAATTCCAATTTCAAGATTTCTCGATGTCGAAGGGTTCGTAGAATTCCTTGAGAGTAAGGCTGAAGAGATTGAAAAATGGAAAACCTTAGGAAGGCTTCAGAAGCTTAAGCTCGGGGCAGAGATATTCCTCAAGTTTAAGAGCTTTTATGACGAAAAATACGCACCAAAGAGCTTTGACGTGTTAAAGATTATGAGAGAGGCATTCACTCACGGGACTTACGAGGCACTTGGACAGTTCCACTACAAGACACTCTTCCTCGGAATGATGCACTTCATGGACGAGTACAACTACGATGTAGAAAGAGTAGAACGCTGTGTAATCCACTACGCAATGCCCGACGGAAGGATTGTGCCCTTCTGTACCTTTAACGTAATACCAGAGCTCTATAGAGACAAAGTTCAAGCCCAATTCAGCTACACCTGGGAAGAATGGAAAGCTCTTCACCCAGACTGGGAATACCATAAAGACAAATACGTGAGAACTAAGGAGTTCATTGAAAAAATGAAAGAAAGTGAGCTCTATAGAAAAACCTACATTGACATAAAGAACTACTTCGGGTGATGGCAATGATAAGATTGGATCTCAAATTCAACGAAATAACCCCAGATGAAGCCAGAGAGATGCAGTACAAGCTCTCACTCGATCTAGCTGTCTACAGGGTCTTTATCAATGGATACTCCAAAAACGGGTATGTGGTATTTGATGAAACAAAACTGCCAAAAGAAAAGCTTTTGGAAATGCTCAAGCCTTTTAAACCAGAGGTCATTAGCGAAAAGAAACTCAGCCCACAAGAGCTCATCGAAAGCAGCTTGAGCTGGAAGAATACAATCGCTGTGTGACTTCCTATTTAAAAATTTTAAAGGCTATAAAAGCTTTATTTTTATTTTTCCTGCAATATCCGGTTCCTCCAGTTTAAATGAGACTATACCACTGAATGCAGACAGATCAATAATGTTTCTACCACTTTTTATACCAATGAACTCTTCATAAGCCCTCTCAGGTGGAAGGGAAAGGTCGTACTCATATATCATTAATTTGTTATCTTTGCTTGAGGTTATTATTAGCTCGGCCTCTTTATATCCGTCGAGAGGAATTCCCCCAAAGGCCTTTGTCCCAAAGAGCTCACCTGCCTTTGCCAGAGCGGCCGTGTTGAGGGATATACTGAGAGCTGGTGGTTTTCTATGGAGTACATCTTCGTCAAGAACAACAATATCTTTATTACCGGTATCAAAAGGCGTAGCTTCCAAGGCTCCTGTATTGGGAGTGGTGTTTGTTCCCAAGAGTATCTTTCCAAATGCTTTCTCTATGCTAGTTATTCTTGCACCAAAAACGCCCACAACCTTAACCATTGGGGGAGCCACATAAAGGAGCAGGGAGGGAGCGCTTATGGCGTTTGTAAATTCCGCCATGACCTTACTTTCCTCGTCCATTGGCCTATAGACTGCATCATGATGGGCATTGTAAGCAATCAATATTCCCCCTCCTATCGGGAGGGCATTTGTTCTCATAGGTGCATAGAAGTTTGGAAAGTCTAGCAACCTAAGGAAGGCCATCTCCTCACCGTTGAGAGGATTGCCAACAAACAATCCACCCCTCACAAAGGCAAAAACTCTGTTATATGCACTTTCCATGTCCCCCAGAACTGGCCTCACAGGAGGGTTCCCATCTACAGAACTCACAGCTACCTGAAAAGCTTCCCATTTTCTTGTAATTAAGTCAAATGCATGTAGTTCTTTTATTCCCCACTCAAAGTTCTTTCCAACCCCAAAGAAGACGGTGTCATGAACAAGCGTTCCCTTAAGGCTGGGATTCTCATTGAGGAGTTTTGCATCCCCGGTTTTTCTGTCAAGTTCGTATATCCCGAGGTGAGCGTGTCCATCTTCTCTCGCTATAAGGAGCTTATCTTCGTAGGGGTCATATATTATATCACTCACCTCTCCCGCCCAATCTGTTTTGTGATGAATTGAGTCCTTCCACAGAAGCCTTACCTCATCGTTTTCCGTATCATATTCGTGAACGTGCGAGTATTTGTTGACAAAACTTATTGTTGACTTTTCGTTCTTCCCCTCATAAACTGCCGGAGCGTGAACCCATCCGCCAAAGTATATGAACTCATCAACCGTTTCAACCGCATTGTATGTATCTCCTCCTGAGGTTGGGCCTTCACCAACGAGATCAAACTCGTATACCTTCTTCGCCTCCTCCCGTATAAAGTGAGCCTGAGCCTCAAATGCCACCGTAAAGTACAAAACGCTGTTGTGATACCTCAAGCCGAATATTCCACCACTTCCCCATTCGGGACCATAACGAGGTGGAAACCTGTTCAGATGCTTCAGGAGTCCCATAGATATCACCATTAAAAGTTGTACCATACAAGATTTAAAATATTGTGCAAGCCGGGAGAAAAAACTGCTGCTGTCTTTTGCCATTTTTTCAAAAAATTTGTCAAAAAACTTAAATTTTGTGCACTCTTTATGGAAATGGTGAGCAAAATGATACCAAGAACAATGAGCACTCAGCATCCTGACAATGTATTCATACCATTTTTTGCACATGACGCTGCCCTTGGGGGAGAGGATGAAGTAGTTGAAGCGTTCTATGCTTTCAGCGTTCTTGGAGTAGAAGAGCAAATGTGGGATTTCGAAGGAAAAGAAGTTGATGAATTCGTTGTAAAGAAGTTACTGGAAAAATATGGGGACTTTTTCAGAAAAAGAAAACTCGGCAAAGAGTTTAGGATTACACCCCGTGTACCGAATCCAAGTGTAGAGAAAGCAGAGGCAAAGCTTTTGCTTGAAACCCTTGAGAGTATTCCCAGATCTGCCGACTATGCAAAGCTCTTTTACGGAGAAGAAATCGCTCCAATTTTTGAAGTTATATTGCCCATGACGACTTCTTCTGAAGAGATTGAAAGGGTGTATGAGCTATATAAAAGGTACATTATAGGAAAGCAGTACAAAAGGGTGTACGACGTTAAAATCTACGAGTGGATTGGAGAATTCTATCCAGAAGAGATAAGTGTCATCCCCCTATTTGAGACAAAAGAAGCTATCCTCAACTCTCACGAAATCCTGGAGGAATATCTAACCGGAAAAAACTTTGAATATCAGAGGGTGTTTTTGGCCAGGAGTGACCCTGCAATGAACTATGGCCTAATAAGTGCGGTGATATATGATAAATATGCCCTATTCAAGCTCCAAGAACTTGAAGAGGAACTCAGTGTTCCCATATATCCTATAATTGGTGTTGGCGGAGTCCCTTTTAGAGGGCATTTTACACCCAAGAATGTTGATGCGACAATGAAAGAATATCCCAGCGTCCAGACCTTCACTGTCCAAAGCTCATTTAAATACGACAATGAGCCTAAAGAGGTTATCAGGGCTATTGAAAAAGTAAACAATACAAAAAGAAAAGAAACGCCAGCAATTGATGAGAAGATATTTGAGATACTCGACAAATATGAAGAAGAATATACCAAGGAACTTAAGATTCTCGCCCCATATATACGAGAGGTTGCAAAGGCTGTTCCCTCAAGAAGGAAAAGGAAGCTTCACATAGGGCTCTTTGGGTATTCAAGAGAGGTCAATGGAGAAGCTCTTCCGAGGGCTATAAAGTTCACGGCATCTCTGTACTCTCTCGGAATACCTCCAGAAATCCTAGGGTTAAGAGCGCTAAGTGAAAAGGAGCTGGAGACAATAAGTGAACACTACAGGGGGCTTTATAACGATATATGTTTTGCGTTAAGATTTTTTAATCCAAAAGCGGCTTCCCATTTCAAATTTTTGGAGGATATAGCTAAAATGCAAAAAGAAATGGGCATAGAAAAGGATGAAAGGCATCTAAGCATAACCACTCAGATACTGAATGGAAAAATTGAAGAGAGCCTTGTGGTAGAAGCGGCTGGTATCAGAGGATTTCTCGGGTAGGCAGTGCGATTTTTCTTCATTCTTTATGTTTTTGCACGGAGTGTTCTAGTAAGTTCTGAGAAAAATTTAAATACCTTTGGTTACTTAAATATACATCGAGAGCAAAAGGAAGGAGGGGGTGAGGGACATGGCGAACATGATAATCCCCTTCCCACAGCTGGAGAAGATTCTTGAGAAGACATGTGAGCTTGCACTCACAAAGCCAAGAGCAGAGGAAATGATGGATATAGTGGAGAAGAAGCTTGCTGACCTCTTTGAGGTTGCCTATGAGAACGCAATAGCAGAGGGGAGTGACACAATAAAGCTCAGGCACCTGCCACTTACAAAGGGCTTCAAGAACTCAATGAACCTTTTCAGAGCCGTAATCAGGGATGAGAAGGTTGAGATCGAGCCTATAAGAAAGTTCGTACTTGCAAGCATACCTGCCGAAATGCCCCTAGAAGAGGAGTTAGTCGATGAACTCCCTATAATTACTGGAACGCTCTTCGTCCTCATAGGGAGGGTTATCAAAGCTCTCCACCCGGAGATAAGGAACGTCTATCCTGAACACATCGAGGAAGCCAAGAGAGTGTTGGATTATACGCTGTGATTTTCAAATTTTAATTATTTTAAAAAACAGAAGATAAAGGAAAGAAATCACTTCAACCACTTCTCCATCCATCCAATGATAAGCTCAAGCCTCTTCATCCTATGCTTGGACTTTCCTTTTCTGGAGAGGTCGTGGTTCTCGCCTGGGAAGATTGCGAGCTCGACGGTTTTGCCGAGGTATTTTAAAGCTATGAAAAACTGCAGAGCCTCTGGAAGCCAGCAACGGTAGTCCTCCATTGAGTGTATTATCAAGAGAGGAGTCTCGACGTTTGGTGCGTACTTCAACGGGCTCTTCTCCCAGTAACCCTCTGTGTTGCTCCAGGGATCACCGCCTATCTGATCCGGAGCGAAGTAATAGCCTATGTCCGTTGTTCCGAAAAAGCTTGTCCAGTTTGAGATTGACCTTTGGGTTACAGCCGCCTTAAAGCGGTTGGTGTGTCCAACTATCCAGTTCGTCATGAAGCCGCCGTAGGAGCCGCCGGTTACTCCTATCTTCTCCCCATCTATAAAGTCGAACCTTCTCAAAGCCTCGTCCACAACCTCCATTATGTCCTGATAATCGCGCTCGCCATAGTGGCCCCTTATGTCAGCAAAATCCTCTCCATAACCGTCGCTTCCCCTTGGATTGGAGAATATTACAACGAAGCCTTTAGCGGTTAAAACGTGGAACTCGTGCATAAAGGAGTAGCCGTAGGCCGTCTTCGGCCCGCCGTGGATTTCAAGAACTGCCGGGTACTTTTTACCTTCCTCAAAATCTACGGGCTTCATTATCCACGCATCTATCTCAACGCCGTCACTCGCTTTGACTTTGAAGTGCTCGGGCTTCGAGAGCTTGTACTCCCTTATCCATGCGTTAAAGTCGGTGACTTTCCTCTCCTTTCCATCTCTAAGGATGTAAAGCTCCGTTGGAGTTGTTGCATCCTGAGCAATGAAGGCTATATACTCCCCGATGCCGAAGGTCTCAACACTTCTATCTCCGCCGATTACACGCTCTATCTCTCCATCGAGGTTGACACGGAAGAGGTTTGCCCTTGGGCCGTCTGTGGCTATGTAGTAAACCCAGCCGTCCTTATAAACAAGCGGGTTCCGAGAGGGGCCTCTTACATCGCAGTTGAGAGAGTTGTAAGCCGAGCGGTCAAGCTTTGCCGTGAGCTTTTTGACCTCTTTCGTCTCGGGATTGAAGTGATAGATGTGAGTGTTCGTTGGAATGCCTCTCTCAAGAGTGTTCATTCTAAGTATAAACGTGCCATCTTCAAGAGGAACTAAATCACCCATGCGCCATTTTGACTCGGTCAGCTTTTCAACTTTCTTGCTCTTAAGATCAACAACAAAGAGGTCACTTATCATGGGTTTCTTTTCCCTATCCTCCTGGGCAACAAAGTAGATTTTGCTTCCATCTTTGCTCCACTTTAGAGTTTGAACGTTAAGGTTTCCTCTCGTCAGCTTCCTCTTCTTCCCGCTCTCAACATCGACAAGATAGATGTGGTTCCGCTTTCCATAAACCCATCCAATACCGTTGAACCAGAAGGGGATTTCCTTGATTATGTGCACGTCGTCCTTTTTCTTTTTTCTCTCGATCTCCACTGGGGTTATAACGGCGAGTGTTTTGCCGTCATGTGAAAACTCGTAGTCATTTATTCCAAATTTAAACTTCGTGAGAAGCCTTGCCTCCCCTCCGGTGGTCGGGATTAAGTAAAGCTCAGCCTCCTTGCTTTCCTTGTCCCTTTTGGATGTGAAAGCTATGAACTTACCATCTGGCGAAAAGCGCGGATTCGAGTCTTTTGGTCCAGAGGTGAACTGCACAACCTTCCTACCATCATAAACATAGATTTTTGAAAAGTAGTCGTCTTTTTCCATGCTGATTTCGCTTACCGTAAAGGCAACTTTTCTTCTGTATACATCAAGTCCACCGACAAGCTTAAAGTTCCCCAAGTCTTTGATATCAATCCTTTTCATTAAGACCACCATATTAAGTAGGCTCTTTTCGTATAAAAGCTTAGCGTTTAAATTGATATCTTAATGAAGTATAGGTTTTTAAACATCCCGGCTTTTTCATTTGTGGGGATGAAAAAATGACCGTGAAAGTGAGATTCGACAAAGAAGTGAGAGACTATGCTAAAAGCGAGGGTATTAAGGATTCAACTCTAAAGCTCACTGAAACCGCTCTCGCTGAGGCTATTGAAGAATTCCACCGGAGAATGATAGTTTTAGCTGGGGATACAATGAAAAAAGCCACTTTGGCTGGAATTCTTGCCGGAGCTTCTGCCAAAATAATATCCGCAATTCTTGAGGAACTTATGGGGAAAAAGCTCAGGGATGAGAGCGAGGATAAGGTGGAAGTTCTTTATGCAACCGATGCCCTTGGACAGGAAACTTTTGGGAGAAAGAGGTATGAAGAATTTAGAAAGCATTTTGATGTTCTTGCTGGAGAAAATGTAAACGTTACCGCCGTTACCTTTAAACACACCCGCGATATTCTTGGGAGAACTTATGACTTACTTGTTCTTGATCTCAGCTATGATTTCTCCCCCAATGATCTCGGTAGGATAATAGAGACTGTTAGGGGTGGAGGAGTAATATTCATCCTTGCCAACCCATTTGAAAAGTGGAAAAACATGTGGACTGGCTTCCATAAGAGCCTCGTTACTCCGCCCTACACCATAGATGACGTGAAAAAGAGGTTTAACAGGAGACTCATCAGAAAGTTTGAAGAGCACGAAGGAATTTACATCCTAAACGCCGAAAACCAGAAAATTCTAAAGGGTCCAAAAAACGAGAAGAGTCAGGCAAAGCTCCCTGAAAGGGAAAAGATCGAAATACCGGAGGAGATAAAATTTCCAAAGGAGCTTTATGAGCTCTGCCTCACAAACGGCCAGGTTGAGGTTCTTAAGGCCCTCGAAGAGTTGATAGAAAACGATGGGATGGTCGTCCTAACGGCGGATAGAGGAAGAGGAAAGAGTGTCAGCGTTGGTATAGGTTCTGTTGGTCTCGCGGTGAAATCAAAGAAAAAGCGTGTGAGGATTGTTGTCACGGCCCCAGAACTTGAAAATGTGCAGAGTCTCTTCCGCTTTGCGAAGAAAAGCCTCCAAAAGCTTGGCTACAAGCCAAAGGTCATAGAAGAAAACGGTCTCATAAAGGAAATATACGCCAAGGGGATTGGGATAAGGTATTACCCCCCAACTCAAGGGTATAGAATGAACGCAGACGTTTACGTAATTGACGAAGCCGCTGGAATTCACGTCCCGATCCTCCACCAATACCTCAAAAAGCCCAAAGTAATTTACTCCTCCACAATCCACGGATATGAGGGAGCGGGAAGGGGTTTCTCTGTCAAGTTCCTAAAGAAGGCCAAGGAGAAGAGAGAGTTCAAGGAGATACATCTCTCGGTGCCGATTAGATACGAGAGCAACGACCCGATTGAGAGGTGGCTCTTTGATGTTCTCCTGCTGGATGCTGAGCCTGTAGAGCTAACTGAGGAAGACTACGAGCTTATTAGGAGAAAAGAGGTCTACTTTGAAAAGCCCGACCTCGATGACTGGTTTGAAAACGATAGAGAAGATTTGAGGCACTTCGTCGGTATTTACGTTCTTGCTCACTACAGGAACAGGCCAAGTGATGTAGCACTTTTAGCCGATGCGCCACACCACGAAGCGAGGGTTTTGAGGCTCAAGAATGGAAAGATAGTCTGTGCCGTGCAGATAGCCAAAGAAGGAGGAATACCAAAGAAGGATATAGACAGAATGGCAAAGGGATACAAGCCGAGGGGGAACATAATCCCCGACATGATGGTGAAACACCACTATGCAAAAGAGTTTGCGAAGTTAAAAGGTTATAGGGTGGTTAGAATAGCCACGCACCCAGATGCTATGGATATGGGCCTTGGGAGTAAGGCGCTTGAGCTGTTAATTCAAGAGGCCGATAGAGAAGGCCTCGATTGGGTAGGGAGTGGATTTGGAGCTAGTGAAGAGCTCATAAGGTTCTGGATAAGGAACGGGTTTGCGGTAGTGCATCTAAGCCCCTCGAGGAATCCCGTAAGCGGAGAATACACCGCAATAGTGATAAAGCCAATAAGCAAGAAGGCTCAAGAGATAGTTAAGAAAGCCAACGATGAATTTAGAATTAGGCTTACGGAGTGGCTTGGGGACACGCATAGGGATTTGGAGCCCGAGATAGCGAGATGGCTCTTTGAAACACCTTTTGGAGAGAGCGTCAACTACCCGATAACCCTAACAGATGTGCAGAAGAAGAGGCTTGAGATGTTCGTGGGTAAAGTCTTAACCTATGATACCGTTCTTGATGCGGTGAAGCCAGTGGTAAAGCTTTATTTCTTGGATGGCTGGATGAAGCCTTATCTCGATGAGAGACAAATACACCTCCTCATTTACCGCGTTCTTCAAGCACATACATGGGAAGAAACTGCAAAGTTCATCGATAGAAGCCCAATGTTCACGATGATAGAAGTTAGGGACATAATAAGAGGGCTCTGGTACTACTACAAGCACATACTCAAATAGGCTCAGCTTCGTCGATCCCGGGCATCAGTACCCCAAAGGCCAATCTACATCATCGCCTAAGAAAAATTCCATGAGCAGTTTAAAAAATTCACCTCAAAGGACGTTTAGATACTTATGCACCTGAAAGCTTAGACCAACGTTTTCTCTTCCCATTATCTTTGCAGCGATGTTGTAAAGCCTCATAAGCTGATGTTGGGAAATATCAATCGGTTCTTTGGGCTGTATGGCAAGAGGAGCAATGCCTTTCAACAGCTCTGCGTACCATCTCACATTTTCTTCTTTTGTGTCTTTTGTGACCACGAGCTTTGCATAAGTCTTTGCCCCTGCTTTCTTAAGTATCCTAATGCTCTCTACCTCTCTGAGCACCAGCTCTCGCCAATTTTTACTTGCTTTGGTGGTCTCATCTTTTATATCAATACTCGCGTAATCTACAAGATGGGCAACTTCTCCTATTCTCTCCGGCCTGCTCCCATTGGTCTCTAAGAAGTTTTTAAATCCCAAATCGTGCATCCCCTCCATGAGGGCGTAGAGGTTCTTTGTCTGCAGAGTTGGCTCGCCGCCGGTGTAGCTTATTGAGTGTATATCTCCGGTGTCCAGCTTTAAGATAACATCAACAACTTCTTCAAGCTTTGCCGGGTTGGGCTTGTACTCAAACTTTCCAGTAAACGGTTCCACTTCGTAGCGCCACCTTGGAACGTTAGAAGCGAGGATATAGCTTGCGGAGTCGCACCAGATGCATCTAAGGTCACAGCCAGCGAATCTAACAAAAATCTGCCTTCTACCAAAGGCACTTCCCTCTATACTTCCCCCTTCTCCTTGCCAGCTGTTGAAGATTTCAGCTAAGAACATGGAATCACCTAAAGCTCTATGCCCTTCACCTTGTCACTCACGTATCCTTCAAGTATTTCAATCTTGACGCTTCTATTTTCTCCAGTCAGATCTGCCATAAGCTCTACTCCTCTAGCGTAGTCCCAAAGTCTTCTTTTTGCTTCTTCATCAATAGCCTCGCACATAATAATGATCTCCCTCGGATCCTCTTTGCTTGCTATTTCTATGACCTTCATAGCATCGCTAACGGTAAAGAGCCCCTTTTTCTTAAACAGCATTTCCCTCACCTACACGTACTTCATCAAAATAGAGACAGCCTCTTCCAGAACATGTCTATCTTCGGCGTCTACAACGTTCTCTAAGTAATAGAGACCCTTTATATTAAGAATTATGTAAGCCTCGTCTCTATCCAAGCCAAGGTCATAGGCTTCATAGTAAACCCTTTCCTCTCCCAGGGCTTCGTTAAGCATCTCAACGAAATAGTTTATCTCATCCGTCGTTAAGTCCTCCCATTTGCTCTCCATCTCGTCAAAGTACCTCTCAAGGGTTCTTAGGGTTTCCAAATCAACTTTAAGCGTCCCCTCTACGTATGGGAACTCCCCAACCCTGAATATCTTCACGCCTTCATCGTCCCTTATGCCCACATAATCCCATAGGAGAACTCCTTCAATGACATTGACTCCGTATCTGCTCGCGAGATATGTAAACCTTTCCATAGCCTCTTCCATATCCTCCAAAAACTCCTCTTCATTGGTAAATCTAACTACTTTACTTACCGTGCCGGCCATACTTTACACCTTGAAGATTCATCATTCCCTAAGGGTTATAAGTCTTTAGGGCTAATGTTTATTGCCCGAGGAGTATTGGGTTGCGATGACCTCGGGACCCCCAGGGGGGCGACATCCCTAACGCCCCCCTACTAAAGTTTTTAAAACTTTGGCTGCATTAATAACTGGTGGTTATTTATGGTTATCATCCCCAAGCCCATCGACCCACGGGAGATAAAGAAGCTTAGAAAGGAACTTGGCATAACACAAGAAGAGCTTGCGGAAAAAGCAGGGGTTACGCAGGCTTACATAGCAAAACTTGAAAGCGGTAAAGTTGATCCTAGATTATCTACTTTCAATCGAATTCTCCAGGCTTTGGCTGAGTGTAAAAAGGCTCGGTTTAGGGCCAAGGAAATAATGTCTTCTCCCATAATAGGAGTCAAACCATATGAAACGGTTGAAAACGTTGTTAGGCTGATGAACAAACACAACATTTCCCAAGTTCCCGTAATAGCAGGCAATAAGGTAGTCGGTTCTGTTACGGAAAAGACTCTCGTTAGGAAGAGCTTTGAATATGAAGACTTGCTTTCAAAGAAGGTTATGGAGATTATGGATGAGCCTTTTCCAATAATAAATGAGGATGAAAGCATTGAAGTTGTAAAGTACCTCCTCGAAGAGCATCCGGCAGTTATAGTCCAGAACAGAGAAGGCAAACCCGTGGGAATAATAACTCGCTCAGATCTGTTCAAAATAAAATAAGAAGTCAGCTCGAAGAAGGCACAAGAGTAAACTCGAAGAGAAGTTCACCAGTTGTTGCATTCTGACCTCCTCCCCGCCGTGAACGGCGAGAGTTCAGCTTTAACCCCTCGCCAATGACGGGAAGGTTTGAGGGGTCTCATTAAAGCCCAGGTTAAAGTGGGCTTCGACCCCTCTGGGACGGCCTTGCCCCAATTACCCCTACCTCCCGACAAAGCCGAGAGGCTCGGGGTTATAGTTTTTACCGCTTTTCTCAAAATGTTGAAAGCTCCAACCAAGTCCGAGTTAAAGATAAGGCCCGTTGCGGGACACTTAAAAAGTCCTCTAACAAACCTCGCCCCTTTGTGGGGCTTCCCGCAAACGGGGCACGTTTTTGAAGTGAAAGCCTCATCAACGACAATAACGGAAATACCATACTCTTCCGCAACTTCTCTCAAGCGTTTAATCACCGTGTTAAACCGCCAGATGTGAGAGAGAAGATAATTCTGCCTTCTACCCTTATCAGAGTTCCTTGCTATTCCCTTTGGATAACCGAGTACAATTCTGGAGACACCCATCTGGTAGAGCCTCTCAACGGTTTGTCTTACCGCCGTGTTGATGTAGTGTTTGGCTTGGAGTTTAGCCTTTTGGTGCATTCTGGAGAGTTTCCTACTCTTCTTAGCTCCCGATTTGTTGATTTTTGACTGATAATCCGCAATCCTCTTCCGCCAGTAGAAGGCTATGCTTTTCATCGGTCTTCCATTGACTAAGAAACTTTCCCCGTTTTCAACGTAAACGGCCATCAAGTTATTCACTCCCAAGTCAATTCCAGCGGAGAGGTTTCCTAAGGGTTGCCTTGGGAGTTCAACCCATTCCTCTCCCTGAAGTTTCTTCTCCACGGTGATGCTGATGTGAGCATACCATTTCCGCCTTATCGGGTCGTAGGTTATTTCTAACCTTCCCTGTTTTCCCTTTAAGTGAATTCTACCTTTAAACTGGACTTCTAAACGCTTGAATTTGCCAAGGCCTTTGAGGATTAGTTTGTTCCCCTCAATTTTGTACTGGTCGTTCCTGAGGACTATAAGATAGTTTCCCTTGATGTAGTTTGGTGGTTTGGGCTTGAGCCAGTTGGGGAGTTCTCCGTTCCGCTTGTTCCTCAGAAGAGTGAAGAAGCTTCTCCAAGCTTCGGCGTTCTTTCTGCAAATTTGCTGGGATGTCGCCGAGCCTATCTTGCCTTTGAACTCTTCATAAACTATTTTCTCGGTTTTGAGAAAATCAACGGGTTTGCCTTCAAAGAACTCCTGTCTCCGTAAATAGTTCACCCTATTCCAGACTTTGGAGCTGATGAGGACTAACTCTTTGAGTGTTTTCTCTTGGGCTTTTGAAGGCTGGAGTTTTACTGTTACTGCCCTCTTCATCACATTAAGTAGTATATTTTTTCGGCTTTAAAAAAGTTACGCTTTCCTGTTTTTAGGCTGGTCTTTCGATTACTGCATCCCCGCCCTAAATGGCGAGGCTTTCAAAAGAAAAAAGTAAGCCAAGCCGTTCTGCCTACACGTTGCTTTCGAATAAAGTGTTAATTTCGTAACGGGTAGGCTTCCTCCTCTTGTCTTCATTGGCTGGCTTTCGGGGGACGGTACCTCCTCAGATCTTTAGAGCTTTTAAGCGAACATTCCAACTCCCAACAATGTCCCTTAGCATTGTTAAAATAGCATTGAAAATATTTAAGGCTTCCTGCAGAAAAAAGAGAGAAAACTGGGCAAGACTTTTTGAGATCAACCGTACATAACTTCGTGTGAAGCTATCTGCTGAGCTAATCTTTCCTCCGAGCCAAGAACTTTCTCAACAGCCTTTATAAAGTCCTCATGAGTTACGTATTCTCTTCTCGCCCTGATGGCAAACATTCCTGCTTCGGTTACAATTGCCTTAAGATCTGCACCGCTTGCCCCTTCTGTCATCTCCGCTATGGCTTTGAGATCAACGCCCTTAAGGTTCATCTTTCTCGTGTGGACTTTAAGGATCTCCCATCTTCCTTTGAAGTCCGGTAGGGGAACTTCTATTAGTCTATCGAATCTTCCCGGTCTAAGTAAAGCTGGATCAAGAATGTCAGGCCTGTTTGTAGCGGCAATAACCTTAACATTGCCCCTCGGATCAAAGCCATCTAGTTCAGCCAAGAGCTGCATTAAAGTTCTGTTAACCTCCCTCTCTCCACCAGTTGTTTCGTCCAACCTCTTTGCACCTATTGCGTCTATCTCATCAATGAAAACTATTGACGGTGCTTTTTCTCTTGCCAATTCAAAGAGCTCGCTAACTAATCTAGCGCCTTCTCCTATGTACTTCCTTACAAGTTCACTGCCAACGACCCTTATGAAGGTTGCATTTACTTCGTGAGCTAGTGCCTTTGCCATTAGGGTCTTTCCACAGCCGGGAGGACCGTAGAGAAGTACCCCTTTAGGTGGTTCAATCCCAACCCTTTCAAAGAGCTCAGGGTGCTTGAGTGGAAGCTCTATAGCCTCTCTTAGCTCCATAAGTTGCTTTTTCAATCCACCTATGTCATTGTAGGTGACCTTAGGTCTTTCAATTACCTCAAAACCCAACACAGATGGGTCTTTTTGGGACGGTAAGAGTTCTATAACCGCCATTGTTCTTTGATCCAAGGCAACTCTGGCACCAGGCTTTAGCTTCTCCCTTTCTATCCACGGTGCAATTCTCACAACGAACCTTGGGCCATTGTAGTTTTGAACAATAGCCCTATCTTCATCCAAAAGCTCAATTAAAGTACCAGCAAAGGCTGGAGGTTGCCTCAGTCTGGACATCTCCATCCTTAAGCGTGAAAGCTCCCTCTCAAGTCTCTCCTTATCAGCCTCAAGCGTTCTCACTTGGAGTTCAAGCTGTCTTATTCTACGCTTGAGATAGTAAACGTAATCGTCATACCCCTCTTCGTGCTTCACGTTGACATCTTCAACATCGCTCATAATCTAAACCCTCCTGTATATAACTATGAAGAAGAACCTTATTAACTTACCCATACACTCTCCCTGTGAGTAGGAATTCTAAAGAGCTTATAAACTTTTGGTTTATGAATGCCCTTTCAAAAAACGTGAAACCTTCTCTATAGACAAACCGCCCATTTTGACCTTGATTTTGGCCGATCACATATTAAAACGGAAAACTTCACCTTCGAATTGTTCGAAAGGTTTAAGTAATCTTTTGTTATTATTTGTACTCGGACGTTTAGGGAGGTGGTATGATGGTGAAGGTAAGGTTTCTAGGGCATGCGGCATTTGAAATAGAGGGAGAAGGAAAAAGAATACTAATAGACCCATTTTTGACCGGGAACCCAAATGCAGCAGCAAAACCTGAGGACTTTGATAAGGTTGACCTGATTCTTGTAACCCATGCACACGGAGATCACGTTGGTGATGCAGTAAAAATTGCCCAAAAAACTGGGGCAAAGATAGTAGCAATGTACGACATAGCCAACTATCTTGTAGAAAACAACAAGGGTATAACGACAATAGGAATGAACTACGGCCCAACTGAGGTTGAAGGGGTCAAAATAATTCAAGTTCCGGCATGGCATTCAAGCAGCGACGGAAAATACAGCATTGGAAACGCCTGCGGATACATCATAGAACTTGAAGGAAAGAAAATCTACCACGCTGGAGACACCTATGTTTTCAAGGACATGGAGCTCTTCGCTGAGCTTTATGGGATAGATCTTGCCTTGCTTCCAATAGGGGGGCACTTCACGATGGGACCCAAAGAGGCGGCAAAGGCAGTTGAACTCCTCAAGCCGAAATACGTTATACCAATGCACTATGGAACTTTCCCACCAATAGCTAGGGATCCAGAAGAATTCAAAGAGCTTGTTGGGGACAAAGCAGAGGTCGTTATACTAAAACCAGGAGAAGTCTTTGAGCTTTGAAAAACCTTTTAAACTTTCTTTTTTAGCTTCAATGTGGTGAGTGTATTGAGGACTAAGTATATCGCATTAACAATCATTGCGGCCTTAATACTTGCCTCTTTCATAGCCATCCCGATTTATGCTCAGCAGGAAGAGAATAGACCTGAGTACGACCTAATAATAGTTAGAAACGATGACCTCATAGATTATATTACCGTTCAACCCTATGCGAGACTTCTTAATATTCCTGTTCTTCCCGTTAATCCCCAAAAGTTGGATGAAAAGACATGGGCTCAGCTTTATTCATACATCCAGTTAGGGTGGAAAAAAGTCCTGATAGTTGGGAACTCAAACGCGGTTAGCAAGGAAGTTGAGGACGAGCTCCTTAAGATGGGGTATAGCGTTACGAGGATAGGAGGGGATGTGAGGACTGAAACAGCGGAAAAATTAGCTGTTCACTTTTACCCTCAAGGGTCAAAAGCAGTGGTTCTGGCTAGTGCTTTGGATTACGGCTCTGCCCTTGCTGCATCAAAGTTTGCAATGGAATATACTCTACCACTCTTACTAACTTTAGAAAACGATCTCTCAGAGCACGCAATCGCGGGGTTAAACCATCTAAAGCCAAACCTTGTTATTCTGGTTGGAACAGGATTGAATGAGACTATTGAAGTAAAGCTGAAAAATATGGGATACGAAACCTACTGGCTCGGAAAGAACGTAGAAAAGCCTCCCGTGTCCCCTCCAGAAAAGCCATCTCCATACAGGTATTCTCTCATAGGTGCCATACTATCACTAGCAATTGCCCTCCCGATAACACTGTACTGGGCAAAGAAGAAATGGTATTCCCACAAGATCCCTGTGGAAGTGCTGACAGAAAAGGAAAGGATTGTTGTAAAAGCCCTGATAGAACAGGGCGGAAAAGTAAAGCAAGAAGACCTTCCAGAGCTTACCGGTTACTCAAGACCAACAGTGAGCAGAATAATCCAAGAGCTTGAAAAGAAGCAGCTGGTTGAGAGAGAAAAAATCGGCAAAACCTTCATTGTCAAGCTTGTGAAGGAAATAGACCTTAAGGAATAGAGGTCAGAAAGCCCTACCGCTCATCACATCTCAGCGTCCTGACTTTTCTTCATCCCCTATATAAAGGAAGGAAAGAACAAACTCAGGCCTTTCTAAAGAGATGTCCATGGGATTTGTTTATATGCCTAATGTAATCCTTGCTCTTTCTAAAGACCATTCCGCATCTTGGACATCTAAAAAAGATCTCCCCGTCCCTGTCCTTGATTTTTATTGCCTTAAGCACCGCCACTCTCCTCCACCCCCATGCTCTAATTTAGTTATTGATTTTTAAGCTTTATCCCCCTATTAAAACCATATCCTATTCCCTTTTACCTTCAAATAACCCATTTTCTGCAGTTCTTTTAATATATCCTCTATTGCCTCTTCGTCAAAGTATATGTTTATCCTCTCCCTCCTCCCTTCTACGGTTAGAGGCTCATGCTCCAGGAGAGTTTCGATTAATTCCATTTTTGTATTCTTCTTTTCGGCTATTGTTAGTATTGTATTTGCCAGCACAGATTTTCCAATCCCCACGAACATTGCCTCAACTAAAGATTCCTCGGTAGCATATTCCTCCGCTATTTCCAAGGCCCTCTTTATCAGTTCTTCCTCAATCTCAAGGACTTCAACAAAGTACTTTCTCATAAGGGAGAGCTCAGTTGTAAGGGTTGCATCGAGCTTATCTTCTATTTCTTCCAGCACGTCTTCAAGCTCATCAATGTTAAACCTGAGCTCAATTTCAAGTTCATCAAGTTTGGGCTTTTTAACAAGCCTGAGCCTCTCTTCCCCCTCAACATATCCGTTCTCTATCAAGGCGGTTATGAGCGTTAGCTTGGGAATATTTACCTCATCAAAGAGCTCCTTAAATTCTTTCTCTTCTCCGACATTCCATTCATCCATAAGGGCATCAAAAGTTGCTCTTATTTCTTCGAGAGTATCCTCAAGTACTTCAATACCCTCAGATTTCCTAATCAGCTCACTGAACTTGTCTTTGATTACAATGAGGTGGTGAAGCTCCCATCCAAGCTCTTCCTGGGTTTTGTTCATTATCCCCTCTTTGCTGAGTTCCTTCGAAAGCTTCATCATATCCTCTTTACTAAGCACCTCAAATCTCACGTTTATCCACCAAAAATAGAAAAGGGTTCCCAAGTTATAAACCTTGAGCTTAGATAACTTTTACAATTCTCTCCGCCCAAGGAGAGATTCTAACCTTTATGTAGCCTTTAAGCCTCTCATCAACTTCCCTGTCTCCAGTATAAACCCTAATCGCCCCTTTAACTTTCGAAGGAGTTGCCACAACAATAATATTTTCCTTTGGTATATGCCTCAAAACTTCTGGAGAGAACTGCTGGTTGCCCCTACCAAAAAGAAAGTTCAAGCCCCCTACAACAGTCACAATGATTTTTGGATTTCTATGAATGTATTCCAGCAAATCTTTTTCTTGGGCGTCTTTCACGAGGAGTTTCGCTTTCCCGTTTTTTATCTCAACTATATCCACTCCTAAGAGTGTCCCGTCTATTCCAAGCATGTCTTTGAGCTTTTTTATCGTTGAGCCAGCTCCCAGAAAGTAAACCCCATCCTCAAGCTCCTCTACAATAGCTTCAGCTATTGCGTCGAGTTCTTCTTCCTCATCTACGGGAATGCTCTCTTTTGCTCCCTGCACGAGGGTTTCCATATAGGGAGTTAAGGCCTTTCCATAGGGCTTTGCTCTCACTTCATCGTGTCTGTATGCATTCTCATCAAGGTCGAGGATTTCCCTTTCCACAAGCTTTGCGTTTCCTTTTGCGAACGCAACAAGAAGTTTTGCAGCATCTTCTGGAGAGGTGGCAAAAACCCCTGAGAACATCTTAACTCCGGTTGGAATTCCAAGAATGGGCTTTTCCTTGTCTATTGCTTCATATATATCCCTTGCTGTTCCATCCCCTCCTGCAAAGAGCAGTATATCTACTTTGTCCTTCATTAGCCTAGCGAGTGTTTTTGTATCCTCCTTTGTGGTATCCGGAATTTTAACTCCCGATATTTCTCTATATTTGATCTCTCTGTGCTTAATAACTTTATAGGGAAAGCTGAACTCTTTAAGGGCATCCTCTCCCAGTCCATCATGCCCTGTTAAAAATTTAACATCAACATCATAATGAGAAAGCTCATTTAAAAAGAGCTTTGTAAAATCAAGCGCCACAGGCTTTGCTCCTCGTTTTATAGCTTCCTCTACAACCCCATCAGTCCCTTTAAGGGCAACTCTGCCACCCATTCCAGCTATTGGATTTACTATCAAGCCTACTATCATTTTTCTCACCTTTATCTCATGTATTTCCTTGCAAAGACCGTCAGGAAGACAGCCCACATGAACATGCCGAAAAGGGCCTCGACTGAAGCAATTACCCTTCCAATACCAACGGGATGAAGGTCTCCATAACCGAGGGTTGTTGCCGTCACTACACTAAAATATTCATAGTCAAGAAAGCTCTTCAGCGGCACACCGGAGCTTGTGACGCTTTTTGTGAAATAGAAGAGAACCGGAAATACTAGATTGACCATAAATATCCAAATAACAATTGGCCTTTTCCAATCTGTTCCGTATTTGCACGTCAAATCAGCAAAAAACCACTCAAAAAGGCCTTCCAAAAGATGGAAGTAGTGTTTTATTTTGGTTCCAATTCTACCAAGAGGGAGGTGCGGGAGGCGTACTCTGATTCCGAGCTTGGGCAGGTATGTCACGTATCTTCCCATCTTCTGCTTTCTTCTGGCAAGCATCTCCAAATAGTAATATTCATCCGCCTTTTCTTTGTCACCGCTTTTTTCCCACGTAATCCTTGCCAGACGGTAGAAAAATTCCTCCATTGCCGGGTTATTGAAGCTGCACTCTTCAAGAATCACGAACCCTCTCACACTCAACTCTGCCAGAAGGTTTGGAAGTACCGTTAAGTTCCATGTTGTATCCCCATAAAATACAACGCCCCTAAAGACCAGATTATTGTAAATTGTGGTGTGTACAAACTCAGGAACTTTTAACCTCCCACCTCTTATCTCAACATGTCCTGGAACTTCAAGGTTCTCAAGTTGAAGAACCCCATCAAAGTTTCTAATAAATACTCTAACCTGCCTCTTAAACCTAGGACTGGGGTCAAATTCTACATTTTTTATGAGAAAAATCCTTGCCTTTACATGCTTCCTTGACATTCCGGATAGGTTTATTCCATGTTCCTCTAAAAGTTCCTTAAGCAGAGGGTATCTGGAGTTTACTCCTATCCTTCTAACGTTTTTGAGGTCTGAGAATTCTATTCTCCCGTGGATTGTTTCCTTTTCCCCATATTCTTCCTCACCTGATATAGCTCGCTCCGCATACTGAACGGAATTCATCATCAAATATCGAACCGTGCTGTTCTTCACAGAAATTGAGTTCTCAAACTTGATATCAAGAATATTAAACCCAAAAAAGACAGAGTTCTTTACCCATACTGTTCCTATAGACGATGCCAGCAGTATAACCCTCTCAATCTCGCAGTTGAAAATGGATAGTCCTTTCAGGTTGGAATTTTCAACGATAAGCGTCTTTATCTTCGAGTTCTTAAAGACGAGAGGCTTCTCACTTGTTAGGTTAGAGATTTTAGCCTCATATAGCTGTACACCTTCAAAGTACCTAACTCCCCTTTCCAGTTTCCTCTTAAAGGCCCTCTCTTTAATTTCTTTTATTTTTTCTCCATAAATCAACTCACCTTCATCAAAAGGAATATGGAGTGAGCAGTACTTTGAACCCGCTAAAGACTTTGTTTTGCATTTTTCACCATTTTCAAAGATGTATTCGCACATACTCTCACCAAAGTTACTCCTTGACTATCACAATATCATCGAGACTTTTTAGTCTTGCCCTTTTCACAGATTCCTCAATTTTTATAGGAATTTCCCGGAGAGGTTTAAGGATTATTGCCTCAATTTGTGAAAAGCCCAGCTTTTTCCTGGCATAAGCTCTGTGATGACCGTCCAAGATATAATAGTTTCCCTTGTGCTCTAGAACTATAACAGGAGCATCATAACCGTGAACTATCTCTTGAAGAACCACCAAAAGCTTCTTCTCACTCAGCTCCCATTGGGTAGGTATAAGAACATCAAGGGGGAGATACTTGTGCTTTCGTTCAAACGGCACACCATAAAGGGCTTCATTTTCTTTCTTTATCCTCTCTGCTCTTTTAAATGCCTCTTCTCTGGTTATAAGTCTAATCACCTTTAACTCCCCTAACAACTATAAATGCTCCAAAGTTCTTTAGCTTATCGCTGAACTTTTGGTCAAGCTTCTCAGCAAGCCCTAAGAAGGGGAAAAATGAAGGAAAGTATATAATTCCCCTGCTCTCCACATCTCTGAAACCCGCCCCCTTCATTAGCCTTTCAAGCTCCCTTGGTGTATAAAATCTTGCATAGCGGTATGCCGTTTCCACGAAAAGACTTTTTAAGCGCTTGAAGAGGAACCATAAACTTCTACCGTTCATTGTGCCGATGATCGCTTCTCCTCCAGGTTTTAAAACACGATAAATTTCCCCAAGAGCTTTCTCGGGCTTATGTATAAACTCAAACATTGTAATGCTCAAAACTAAATCAAATGTGTTGTCTTCAAAGGGCAACGAATATGCATCTGCCCTAATGAACTTAACATTTGGGAGCTTTTTTCTTGCTATCTTTAGCATTTCTTCACTTACGTCCACTCCAACAACTTCAAACCCTCTTTTATAAAGTTCCAAGGTATAGTTACCAGTTCCGCATCCAAGGTCAAGGGCTTTTCCGCTTTTGGTTTTTATCATAGAGAATACTAACCTTTTTTCCGTTTTATCAACATAACGCCCGACTTTAGTCTTATACCACTCATCGTAGCGAGGAGCTATCTTATTGAAGTATTCCATCTTACACACCAGCTCCGCAGTACTTCTTAGTAACTACTTCCCATACGGTCGATGTTTGGATTTCAAGAAAAGATTAAAAATTTTAGCCGATATTTCTTATCATCTAAACTCTTTTCTCTTTCGTTCCCTGTTCCATATGTAGTCCAATAGGGGCCTTATTCTCTCCCAGACTTCCTCAATTCCCCCGTGCCCGTTTATCTGCACGTAAACTCCCTGCTTCTTGTAAAACTTAATGATAGGTTCCATGTTGTTGATATAAATGTCGTATCTTCTGGAGACTATCTCTGGTCTGTCGTCATCTCTCTGTGCAACCTCTCCCCCGCAAATGTCGCATTTTCCGGAAACTTTTGGCGGGTTGTATTTTATGTGGTATACTGCCCCACAGTTCTTGCATATCCTCCTTCCAGAGATTCTCGTTATGCTTTCCTCCTTTGAGATGAAAATGTCTATTGCGAGGTCTATCCTAATGCCGTGGTCGTAGAGGAAGTTCTCAAGGGCTAATACTTGCTCAGCCGTTCTTGGGTAGCCATCAATGATGAAGTTCTCTCTCTTTCTTCTTAATTTCGACAGTACTAGGGTGTTTATAACTGTATCAGGCAGAAGCTCTCCCTTTTCTATGTATTTCTTCATCTCCAGGCCAAGGGCGCTTCCTTTGTTTATCTCCGCCCGGATTATATCCCCAGAAGCTATGTATTCAAGGCCGTATTTCTCAACAATTCTCCTAGAATGTGTCGACTTCCCAGAACCCGGAGGGCCAAAAATCAAAATGTTCATGTGATCACCAATATGGATATATATTTCCAGTACATTAAAGCATTATGGTGATGCTTCATGCCCAAACTTTCAACTGGGTTTGTTAGGGCAAGCGGCTATGCCAACAAAATTAGAAAAGTCCTCTTTGCATTAACACGCGGTAAGCTCAACCCTGAGGAGGTTATAAGGGCTTCTGCCCAGCTAAACCAGTATCTCTTTGATAAACTTCAAGAAATGGGCGTAAAAAAAGAAGACGTTGTGAGAATTTCAATAGAGTTCACCATCAAAAATGGAGAGATAGAGTGGGACTATGACACGCTAAGAATCGAGGTCTACAAGAAGGAAGAAGAGGAGAAGCTTGCTGAAGCTATGAAGGAGGTCGAAGAAAGCGAGAAAGCTTTAGAGATTGCGATAGAGGAGCTGAGCAAACTTTCGGAGAAACTGAGAGAGCTCAGTGATGAAATTGCTCAGACTGTTGAGAGACTCAAAAGAGAACATACCTCCCTAAAACTTGAGTTCGAAAAGTAGTTATTCATCGTATCCTTCACTCTGACCGCTTTTTCCCTCCATTTTTATCACATAATCAGCCGCATTCTGAAGTGCAATGCTAAACCCAGGCTCAACCCCTATAACTACAGTCTCCTTGCCTTTCCTTTTTGCTTCGCTTATTATTGGGAGAAAATCCGCATCCCTCGTAGCCAAGGCTATCACCTCTATATCACTGTTGTATATTAGCTCCATCGCCTCAATGGCAATCCTCACGTCTGTATCTCCAGCAACTATTATGGGCTCAAATCCTTGGTTAACAACTGCCTCAATAAGTCCCTGAGGAGCGTACTGGTTTAAGACAACCTTAGCTACTCTGATTTTTCCAACTTTCTCAAGCGCCTCTTTGATATTCTCAAGCTTAATCCCAAATTCTTTTCTCAGTATGTTGGGACCGTCTATTATCAGCCCTATGCTTTTCTTGGGAGTTTCAACTTTTTCCGGCTTCTCTTTTTCTTTAGGCTCTCTTTCTTCTCTTTTCAGTATTTTGAAGAGCGCTGTTCTCATCCACCTCACCCCTTTCAAGAATAATCACATAATCGGCGGCGTGTTTTAAAGCAGCACTAAAACCGGGTTCAATTCCAATTATGGCGGTTTCTTTTCCTTTTTCTTTTGCTTTCAAAATTATCGGAAGAAACTCAGCATTTCTTGTTGCCAAAGCAATAATATCTATATTCGGATTGTATATTTCTCTCATGGCCTCGACGGCAAGTTTTACTCCCGTCTCTCCCGCAACGATTATTGGTTCAAAGCCCTGATTTGCGACAGCTTCTATAAGTCCCTGGGGAGCATACTGGTTCAAAATGACTTTTGCCACCCTGATATTCCCCAGTTCTTCCAATGCTGCAACAATGTCTTCAAGGTGGACGTTAAATTCCTTTCTTAGAATATTTGGCCCATCTATAAGGAGGGCAATCTTCTTTCCTCTTTGGATTTTTCTTCTCATTGTTGCGATACTCTTAACTCCTTCCTTTGTCATGGAGACTATTTTCTCCCAATTGCTGGGCATCGTTATCACCGCAATCAGTATGAAAACTCTACATGGAAAAGTTATGGCTTTAAAGTATAAAAAACTTAAGGAAACGGCCGGACGAAAAGATTATAATCAATGAAAGTCTAGTAAAAAACATGAGCAGAATCCCTTTTTATCTTAGGGAAAGACTTGATGAGATAAGGCAGAGGATATTGTTTGAAACCTATGAAGCCCAAAAACTCCCAAAATGGGAACAGGTAGTCCTTACGTGGATCGCACTCTTCTCCTTCTGGATAGTGATAAGTGGGAATACACAGAGTGAGAATTTATTCATTGGGGGAATAGCAACTCTGGTAATTTCTCTTTTCATGTATGAAATGCTCACCGAAGATATAAGGCAGACGGGCCATATTGTGGAGAAGATTCTTTACATAAGTCTCTTTGTCATTCCTCAGTACCTTTTTATCATGGCATTCCGGTTAATAGAGAGCAACTTCAAAGTAGCAAAACATGCCATATTAATGGACATAAATCCGGGGATAATAAAGATCAAGACCGACCTGCATTCAGATACTGGAATAACGATTTTAGCAAACTCTATAACCCTCACCCCCGGGACTTTAACCCTTGACGTCGACAAAAAACTCGGGGAAACTTATCTTTACGTGCATTGGATAGATGTTGAAACGCTCAATAGAGAGATTGCAGGCGAGAAAATCAAGGGGGATATTGAGTCATGGTTGAAGAAAATCTTCTGGTAAGCCCTTTTGGATGGGGCGCAGTAGTGCTAGTGATTACTTCTCTGGTTTTATCGTATCGCGTACTGTTTGGACCAACCTTAGCTGACAGAATAGTCGGCATCAACACCGTAACAACAAAAACCGTAGTTATATTGGCAATATTTGCTTTCATAGCAAAAGAGTACTTTTTCTTAGATCTTGCAGTTGTTCTTCTCATGGTTAACGCTGTGGGAGGGCTGATATTAGCAAAGTACATGGAGGGAGCAAAGTGATAGAATACCTCCTTCTTCTCCTTGGAGAGTCCATAATGATATTCGGAACTCTCGGGATACTCCGCTTTCCCGATGTGTATACTCGTCTTCATGCGGCAACAAAGTGCGATACTGGTGGGGCTATGAGCATTCTCATAGCTTTGGCAATTGCTTCACAGGCTCCTCTGCTGATTAAACTGAAATTTCTCGTGCTGGCATTTTTAATAGCCCTGATAAACCCCATGGTCTCCCATGCAATAGCCAGGGGGGCTTATAAATACGGAATAAAGCCAAAAGTAGTGGTGGATATGTATGGCTGGGATAATCCTTGATGTGCTTCTCTTGACCATGATCCTCCTATCCATCGCCGTGATAGAAGAAAAGAACCTGGTTAGCGCAGTTGTTAAATACGCCTTTCTCAGCCTAGCCTTTGTTCTTGTGTTGACCCTTTTAAAGGCTCCTGACGTTGCCCTTTCTGCCATTGTTGTAGGAGCGGTTGTCATAGGCGTGTTTCTCTTTACGATTCGGGAGGTGGAAAAGTGAAGCGATTAGCTGCCATTCTTTTACTCCTAGCTCTTGCTTATGTTTTCACTGGCTTGGATTACTCCAAAAGTGAAGGGGGAAGTTACGAGTACTATATCACTAACTGGAAAGAAGTTGGAATTCCCAATTTAGTAACGGCAATCTTGGCGGATTGGAGGGCATACGATAGTTTAGGAGAAGCAACTCTCCTTTTTACAGCAATTGCGGGCTTTTACCTTCTTCTGGGAGGGAAGAAAAAATGAAGATGAGCTTGATAGTGCGAACAACAACGAAGCTCATAAGTCCATTTCTGGTGGTTTATTCCGCATATTTAATGGTCTACGGCCACCTAAGCCCGGGAGGAGGGTTTCAGGCGGGAGTCATTTTAGCTGTTAGTGTTATCCTCTTGATAACCTCTCACGGCTATAGGAGGGTTAGAAAGACTTTCAAATTCTGGGAGGTTCAGCTCATCGAGGGGATTTCAGGAGGATTTTTGGTCCTCTTGGCAACAGCTGGAGTAGTGTTTGGTGGATTTTTCTACAACTTTCTGCGAGGAGGAGAGATTGGCTCTCTCATAAGCGGAGGGACAATACCTCTCTTCAACATAGGCGTTGCATTGAAGGTTGGAGCGGCATTTACGTTCATGTTTTACATTCTGCTGAGGTGGGTGGAACGTGATTAACCCCGAACTTGCTGGAATTATAATAATCCTCATAGGACTTTATGGCCTCATGACAAAGGAAAACCTGATCAAGATAGTCCTGTCCATAAACGTAGTGTCCATAGGGCTCGTCCTCTTCTTCATCGGCACTGGATACATAGAAGGGGGGGACGTTCCAATAATGCCCAGAGAAAAAGTTGTCGATCCTTTACCCGCTACCCTTATGCTTACCACTCTCGTTGTTGATGTCGCTATAACATCTCTTGCGTTGGCATTAATCCTAAAAATGAGGAGGGAAGAAGAATGATTCCTCTTATCGTTGCATTTCCGCTTGCTGCGGCATTTTTAACCTCCATCCTTCCAGCTTTAAGAAGGGAAAAGTTCTCCAAGTATTTGTTCCTGATAGGCATGCTGTCTCCGTGGCTCAGTCTACCCCAAATAATCAATAACATCCCCTCCAATGAAGTTGTCGGAAACTGGAGCAGAATCTCTGGCATTGAAGTTGCCGTAGATACTTATAACGTCCCCTTTATAGTGGCAGAGCTTATTCTCTCGGCTTTTGTTGCCCTCTATGTGTGGAGCTATTACCCAAGAAAAATTGAAAACAAAGCCTATGTCCTTATCCTCCTTCTTCATTCGGGACTCCTGGGAGCTTTTATAAGCAGGGATCTCTTCAATTATTACATCTACATGGAGATAGCATCTGTGGCGAGCTTTGCCCTTGTGGGGATTTCAAAGGAGAAAGGAGCAAGAAGAGCAGCTTTTAAATACGCAGTTTTTTCCCTCTTAGCATCTTACATTTTCATCTTGGGGATAGGGATTATCTACCTGAAAACAGGCTACCTGAACCTAGCCCTTATAAAAGAAAATCTGGAAATGTCGAGGGAGATTAACGTGGCTTTAGCCCTATCTTTTACATCTCTGCTCTTGAAGAGCGGAATCTTCCCTCTGTACTTCTGGCTTCCAGATGCCCACTCCAAGGCAGATGCTCCAGTAAGTGCTCTGCTTTCCGGCTTGGTTGTTAAAGCCCCAACCTATGGAATGATTCTTCTCACATTGACGTTCCCAATCAATACTTCCATGCAAAAACCATTGCTCACTCTGGCGTTCCTCTCCATGTTCTTCGGCATAGCAATGGCGATTCTACAAAAAAACTCCGAAAGGCTTCTAGCGTATCATACAGTCTCCCAGATGGGCTACGTGCTTCTCGGAATAGCCCTCTTAAATCCTTTGGCTGCCGCCTACTACGCCCTAGCCCATTCTCTATTTAAAGGAGGACTTTTCTTAAGTGTAGGAAGCTTAGCGGAGCATTATGGGACTCGGGACTTGGAAAAACTATCGTATAGAAACAACAAGAGTTTAATGCTTGCAATCGTCTTGCTAAGCCTCGCTATCGGAGGTGTCAGCCCATTTATCGGAGCATTTGGGAAGGCTATGCTAATTGAGAACCTTAAAGGATTTCTGAAATACGCGTTTTATGCAGGCGGAATCGGTACGCTGGTGTCGTTTACAAAGCTCAACTATTATCTTTCGAAAAGAGGAGAAAAAATCGAAATCCCCAGGAGAAAAGAAGCGATTTCATTGTCTCTTGGAATTCTAACACTTCTCGGAGGTATCTACCTCTATCCGCATCTCAGTGTCTTCAAGGACTCCATCAGCCTTGTCATTGCCATCTTTATATTCTACCTGCTCAGGAAGCTGGGAGTCTTTGAGGTATCCTTTAAGGCTTTTACGCCGGAGCAATTCAAAACTCTGGGCAAAGAAATAAACGCCTATATGCTCCTCTTCACTGCTGTATTGCTATTATTTTTATTCAATTTCCTTTAGCGAAACTTCCATAACCTCTTCGATATTTTGCAGTTCTGCGATAAGCTCTTCTTTGCTTATATCCATCTGACTTACATCAACAACCGCAACTATTGCTCCAAGGCCAATCTGCTCCATTTCCTCAGCTTCGCTGAATAAGATGTTAACCCTATGCTTCCCAAGAGTGCCGGTAATTTTAGCCAGAACTCCGGGTTTGTCCTTAACAACGAGTTCAATCTCTACAAGTTCTTTTCCGGGAAGGGCTATCCTTTCGAGGTGGATTTCATGGAGATTAGTATCAATCTCCACCAGAAAGTAGGCATCTTTAACAAGCCCGACTTCATATGCCCATTCCAGAGGTATCTCTACCTTTCCGTTCTCTTTAATTTTCAAAATCTCGTAGTGCCTCATAAACACAAATAGCGCTTTACAGAGTAAAAACTTTTCTGTAATCTTACTCATTCTTTAACTGCCTTAACATTTGCCTTCAACGGATTATGAATATTCCGAAAATTATGTGGCAAGAAAAAATAGATATTGGACATCTGGCTAATATGATTTGCCTTTTTAGAAAACCTTTTTAATATAAGGCGACGCCAAAAAGATGGGGATGTCAGTGGAAATTGGTGTAATTGGCTATGTGTTCATCATAATTGCAGTTGCAAGGGTTCTTGCCGAGATATTTGAGCGCATAGGCTATCCCGGATTCCTTGGAGAGATCTCAGCGGGCCTATTACTGGGAAGCTTTCTCGTTTCAATGCCCAGGGAGGAGTTGAACCTTCTTGCGGAACTTGGTGTATTCTTCCTGATGATGTATGCTGGGTTGGAGGTTACTCCAGAAGAGGTCCACCTAGGCGGTAAAAAGAGCCTTCCCCTGTACATCTTAACCTACGCCTTAATGACTTTTGTAACTCTTCCTTTCACAAACTATACGCTCTCTCACGAGAACCTTATAGTCGGCTCAATACTATCTGTAGCCTCAGCCCCCATAGTTCTTAGATTGTCCAGATTTTTTGGAGGCGATTTCCTGCATGTAGCCCTCTCATATGCCGTGATAAGCGAAATTGGGGCCCTTCTCAGTTTATACCTTCTGATTAACTTTGAAGTTTACCCCTTAACGTATTTGGGCTTGCTTGTTGAGCTGCTGAAAGACGGCGTATTCTTAGGAGCCCTCTTTGGAATAAACTATTTCCTAAACGTTAAGCATAAAGTACTGATTATCCGGGCACTCAGGAATTTAAAAAGTGATGAGGCAGTTTTTGGGCTGGTAATGATTCTCGCAACCTCAATAGCACTTATCAGCGAAATGATTGGGCTTCACTTTAGTATCGGTGCTTTCGTCGTTGGACTTTTGCTTCACAGTGACCTAATAGGAACCAAGCAGTATAAGAGAGTCCACACAATAATATCTGGAGTAACCTACGGTATTTTCGCCCCAATTTTCTTTGCATGGAGAGGAATAAACTTTGAAACTGAATTCTCAGTGGAAGTGGTGTATCTCTTTGTCTTGGTCTATGTCCTCAGAATCCTCCTGACAATGGGGTTCACTTGGAACAAGGATATCAGAACAACAATAATAAGGGCCAGCGGGGTAGCTAGCTTCGGAGTCCTTGGACTGCTCGTAGGTGAGCTGGGATATGAGTATGGAGTACTGAGTCAGCACCTCTATGCACTTGCATCTTTGACCAGCATCTTAGGAATGTTTGTTTCCGTCACAATTGGAAGAATTCTATCGGCTAAAAATTCCTAGCTTTTCCACTTCATTTTTAATTTTGGGCCCGTTTAAGGGGTTCTGCAGGGACACAGGGATGTTTATTCCTTTTTGCTATTATTCTAAGCAAAGACGAAAGGTTTATAAGCAAACCTAAATGTAAAACCCAATTGATAATAAAATTACTGGTTAAATAAGCTCAAAATCGTGATTAACCTTGAAATATACGAAAAAAGGGGAGGTAAACAGATATGAGCTGGACAACTCCAAAAAAAGCCATTTTGCTCGCTGCAAGCGCTGAGGGAGGAACAAAATTAAACGCATTTGACAACGCCTTGCTCAAAATGGGGATCGGAAACGTTAACTTAGTGAAGCTCAGCAGTGTCATTCCCGCCCACATCGAGTGGATCGACGAACTTCCCAAGAACATCCCAATAGGAATGCTTCTCCCAACAGTTTACGCTCACATAGAGAGCGACGAACCGGGAGCGACAATCAGCGCTGCCCTTGGCGTGGGAATCAGCGAGGACAACAGTGGTGGGCTTATTTATGAATACAGCGGCTACTGCACCAAGGAAGAAGCCGAGAAAATGGTAAAGAAAATGGTTGAAGAAGGCTTTAGGGTCAGAGGCTGGAAGCTTAAGGAATTCAAAGCCGCCGTTGCTGAGGTAACTGTTAAGGACAAGCCCGTTGCTGCCGTTGCAGCCGTTGTTATGCTGCCCTATTGACCCTTTCAATTTATCCTACTGTCTTTAGTGAGAAAGTTAAGGGAGGTGTTGTTGATGGAGGGAGGTGAAGGCGATGGCTCAAGTAGTCGAAACCCCAATAGGAATGCACGTTGTTTTGGATCTCTACGAATGCGATCCTCAAATACTGGACGACATAGAGAAGATAGAAGAAATACTTACCAAGGCTGCTGAAGTAGCGAATGCGACTATTATTGATAAACGCTTCCACAAGTTCTCTCCTCAGGGCGTTTCTGGTGTGGTTGTCGTTTCTGAGAGCCATATCGCAATTCACACATGGCCTGAGCATGGCTATGCTGCCGTTGATGTTTACACATGTGGGGATCACACAATGCCCCTTAAAGCGAGTGAGTATATTATCAAAGAATTAAAATGTAAGAGGCCAACCGTTGTAAAGCTCGATAGAGGGCTTCTCTTTAAGGAGTGACCTCCTTTCTTTTATTACCTCCCTTAAATCCAATTTTTTGTCAAATATTCAGCAACATAAAGGCAAAAAGTTTAAAAGACATCCAATAAGCTTTCAACCGAGGTGAGCATAATGGAATTCATTGAGTGGTATCCAAGAGGATATGGTGTGGGATTTAAAGTTGTTTCAAAAATAACGGAAGCGGAGAGCGAATATCAAAAGATAGAGCTTTATGAGACTGAGGGTTTTGGAAAACTCCTTGTAATCGATGGTACTGTTCAGCTCGTTGAGCATGGCGAGAGAAGCTATCACGAGCCACTAGTTCACCCCGTTATGCTCGCTCATCCAAATCCAAAAAAAGTTCTTGTCATAGGAGGAGGAGACGGGGGAACTTTAAGAGAAGTGCTTGAGCACAAGACCGTTGAAAAGGCAATTATGGTGGAAATTGACGAGAAAGTCGTTGAGATTTCAATGAAATATTTGAAAATTGATGGAGGGCTTCTAGAGAGAGCTCTCAAAGGAGAAGAGCCGAGAGCGGAGCTCATAATAGGAGACGGCGTCGAATACATGAAGAGCCACAAAGATCACTTTGACGTCATAATCGTGGACTCAACGGACCCCGTTGGCCCTGCAAAGTTGCTGTTCAGTGAAGAGTTCTATAGAAATGCGTACGAAGCTCTGGGAGAAAAAGGTTTGTATATTACACAAGCTGGAAGCGTTTACCTCTTCACAGACGAGCTGCTTGATGCCTACAAAAACATGAAGAAGGTCTTTGACAGGGTTTACTACTTCAGCTTCCCCGTGATAGGCTATGCCTCCCCCTGGAGCTTCCTAGTTGGGGTTAAGGGCGACGTAGATTTCACAAAAATTGATTTAGATAGAGCTAAGGACCTCAACTTGCAGTACTATGATCCAGAAAGGCACGAAACTCTGTTCCAGATGCCGAAGTACGTTAGAGAACTCCTGGAAAAGGCTTGAATTTTCATTTTTTAATTTACTCTGTGAATAAAGGGCTCTTTCGCAAGGAGTATCGCTCACTTTTGTGAAGAGGCCTTAAGCAGAATCCTAAGAACTTTTAGTGGAGGGATTGCAATGATTCAGGCGATAGTCAAGAATACGCGAATAATGGATGGGAGATCATTCATTGGCATGGGTCTTTTGGGTATGCTTGTAAGCTTCAAAAACAATCCCGATGTCGTTGATGCTCTCCTGTTTGTGGTTTCGATAGTGTTGTATGTAGCTTATGCATTTGCTATAAACAACTGTTTTGATGTTGACACCGATTCACTAAATCCTCAGAAAAAGCATAAAAACCCTATTGCAAGCGGGGAATTAAGTTTTGAAGCTGGCTTCATTACTTCCTTGGCTATGATACTTTTGGGAGGCATGCTTGCATACTTTGTGTCGCGCCCCGCTTTTATTATTTATGCCACAATGGCCGTTTTAGCTACCCTTTACTCAGCCCCACCAAGGCTTAAAAGTATCCCCATAGCGGATATTATCTCCCATGGCCTCTTTTTTGGGGCACTACCGTTTATCTATGGGGCATATTTTGATGGAGCACTAAACAAAGCCGAAATGCTCGTTGCAGTATCTCTCTTTATATATTCCCTAGCAATGGAACTTAGAAACCATTTGGAGGACTACGAGAGCGACCAGAAGGCCAACCTGAAAACAACACCTATATTGCTGGGAAAGAGCACCTCAGAGAGGTTAGTTAACATCTTTTCAGCGGCAGCATTGGTTATCCTGCTGAATTCCCTGTACTACCCCGCCGGAATGGTTGGAATTGCAGGGGCCATAGTGTTAAATAGAAAGATAAACTACAGAATCTGGGATAGTGCCATAGTATTAATCCTCGCTATCTACGCCGTAAAGGCCATATCAGGTGTTTAGAAATGAAAAAGAAGGCTTTAAGAAGGACTTTTAGTCTTGTGGCTTTTTTAATTTCTTTAGCTTACCTCTACAGGAGCGTTGATTTCAAAGAGCTTATCCTCGCAATAAGTGAAGCAAACTATGAATATCTTCTCCTATCCCTTCTTTTGTCAATTTTTACCGTTTTGCTTGGCGCACTGAGGTGGTACCTAATCCTAAGAAAAGTTCAAAAAGCAAGTTTCAGAAAAACCCTTCAGGCCTTTGTAAGCGGGTACTACTTTATGGCGATCCTCCCCCCAACGTTAGGACATATGGCAAAGGTGAAGCTTGTTGGAGGAGATTACTTTGCGGCCCTTTCTTCTCTTGCCTTTGGAATGGCCACTGAACTAATTGTTCTCCTTTCCTTCGGTTTGATATTCCTTGGCTTCACAAAGCTGGGTCTCCTAGGAATAGCAATAATACTAATCGCTTTTATTTACGATAAAGCATTCCACAAAGTCGCGCTCACCTTTTTCAAGCTCTGGGAAAATTTGGGTGCCAAGAGAATCTCAAAGACACTCAAAGGATGGTGGCACCGGGGCTACTCAGGCTGGACAAAGGCAAAAGAAAGCAAGGTCAGCTTTGCCACCGCATTTTTGATTTCATTCGCCATAATAGCTCTCCAGGTTTTTGGATTAATCCTTGTAGGAAAAGCCTTTTCACTGGAAATCTCAGTCAAGGAGGCGTTTTATGCGTTCCTTATGAGCGTTATCTTCGCTTCCCTCAGTGGGATACCTTCCGGAATTGGAGCCAATGAGTTTGGCATCCTTGTAGGAATCGGCCCATCAACAAAAGGGGCTTTGACGGCATTCCTTTATAAATTCCTTTTTCAATATGAATATTCAATAATCGGCGCATTTGTGTTTTACAGACTCCTAGGTGGTGAACATGAAGGTAGCATTGGTCAGTGACTGGTATTATCCCAAAATTGGGGGAGTAGCGGCCCATATGCACAATTTGGCCATAAAGCTCAGAAAAAGAGGGCATGAAGTAGCGATAGTTACAAACAACAGAACCACCGGAAAAGAAGAGGATCTTGAGAGATATGGAATAGAACTTATAAAAATTCCCGGGATTGTGAGCCCTATTTTGGATGTAAACTTAACATATGGGCTAAAGTCCTCAGAAGAGCTCAACGAATTTCTAAAGGACTTTGATGTAATTCACTCTCACCACGCATTTACCCCCCTCGCTTTAAAAGCAGTTAAGGCCGGAAGGGCAATGGGAAAAGCCACTCTGCTCACAACACACAGCATCTCTTTTGCCCATGAATCGAAGCTCTGGGAGGCCTTAGGATTCACAATTCCTCTTTTCACAAGCTATCTAAAGTATCCCCACCGAATAATAGCGGTGAGCAAGGCTGCAAAGGCTTTTATAGAGCATTTTACTTCAGTTCCAATCTCAATAGTGCCCAATGGGGTTGATGATAAACGTTTCTTCCCTGCGAAGAATAGGGAAGAGATAAAAGCCAAGTTCGGACTTGAGGGCAATATAGTGCTCTATGTGAGCAGAATGAGCTACCGCAAGGGGCCCCACGTGCTTTTGAACGCCTTTTCCAAAATAGAAGATGCCACCCTTGTAATGGCCGGGAGTGGAGAAATGCTCCCCTTCCTAAAAGCCCAAGCCAAGTTCTTGGGGATAGAAGACAGGGTTGTATTTATGGGATATGTGCCGGATGACGTCCTTCCAGAGGTTTTTAGAATGGCAGATGTATTTGTACTACCATCAGTATCTTCGGAAGCATTTGGCATAGTTGTCCTTGAAGCCATGGCTTCTGGAGTACCAGTTGTAGCTACAGACGTCGGTGGGATACCCGAAGTAGTTAAAGAAAATGAAGCCGGCCTTCTTGTACCTCCAGGAAATGAACTTGAGCTGAGAGAGGCAATCCAGAAGCTTTTGAACGATGAAGAGCTAAGAAAGCAGTATGGAAGCAAGGGAAGAAAGGCCGTTGAGGAAAAGTATTCCTGGGATAAGGTCGTTGTGGAAATAGAAAAGATTTATGAGGAAATTCTCTCAAATATCCAGAGGGGAAATTCATGAGAATGGAGAGGCTGACATGGGAAGAATTTGAAATGGCAAAAGCCAAAGCATCCGCTATTCTTCTCCCCGTGGGCAGTGTCGAAGCTCATGGAAAGCACTTACCTTTAGGCACTGATGTCTTTGCCCCCCTTGAAATTGCAAGGAGAGTTGAAAAAAAGCTGAAGGATAAAGGAATGGAGATTCTAGTAGCGCCTCCAATCTGGTATGGGCACAGCTTTGTGCTGAACGTTTATCCGGGAACCATAAACGTGAAAGCAGACAGCTTGAGGAGATACGTTAGGGATGTGCTGAGTGAATTCGCAGAGGAGGGCTTTAAAAAGATAATCCTATTAAATGGGCATGGTGGAAACGTCTATCCACTTGTAGAGGCAAGTGAAGACGTTGCAGAGAGTTATGATGTCGAGATTGTCCTCATAAACTGGTGGATGGACTTCAGAAAAGAAATACTTGAAATATGTTCTTCCCAAGGACACGCAGGAGAAGATGAGACCTCAGTAATGCTTGCAATAGCCCCAGAACTCGTCAAAATGGAGAAAGCAAAGGGAGAAAAGAAGATTTCTCCAGTTAGAGTAATAAGGAGAGACATAGGGTTTGAGCTTTTCCCGGACGGAGTCAATGATAATCCCCAAGGAGCAACAAGAGAAAGGGGAGAAAAGATTTTGGAAGTAGTTAGTGATAAAATATCAGAAATCCTGGAAGGAGTGCTATGAAAGAAGTCCTAAGAGAGATCGATACAAGGATAAAAAGACTTGAGGCTGAGATAGAGCTAATAGAAAGCAGGCTGGAGTTTTTGGACAAAATCGGGGCTAGTTCCAAGTATAAACTCCTGGAAAGACAGCAGAGCGCTGGCGAAATATATATACTGTTCTTCATGCTCTGGGGCTTTATAGGGCTGGTGCTCCTCTTATACCTCAAATATAAGTATGCAGAGGTGCTGCCGTTCTCGCTAACCCCCTATATTCTTTTGATGGTTATTTTAATCCTCTTACCCGCTGTGTACTATGCAATCCCCTCCAGAAAACCCGAAGAAGAAACCCCGATGGACTACCTCAATAAAAGAGAAAGGATGGCACGTCTGCTCATAAATCGCTTTTACAAACCTCTGAAAGAGGCCCTCGAAAAAGACGACAAAGCCAAGTTAAAAGAGCTGGCAGAATATATAAGCGTGGGGGAGCTTGCAAGAGCTGCGGAAGAACTCAATGAGGGCAATCCAAAGGCCATGGCATATGCCCTCTACATTTACCTTGCCAGGGATACCGTAAGTCCTGAAGAAATCCAAGAGGCCGTGGCACTTGTAAAAAACAAACCCTTAAAGCTACTGCTTTCAAAACTGCTTGAGGACTCGAGCAGGCAATGAAAGGTTTTTAAACTCAAGGGAAAAAGAAAGAATAACCGATGATGGCAACAGGGTAGCTACCGAATTTGATGTGGAAGCCGTTCCAGTCTGAGGTTATTCACACGGCACTAAAAGGACAGGGAGCTTTGAGTCCCTAACAACCCTTTCTGCCGTGCTTCCGAGCAGGAGGTCTTTTAGAACGCTCCTACCCTTTTTACCCACGACTATGAGCGAACAGTTTTTAGCTATAGCAGTGCCCAGTATGGAGTGGGAAGCTATTCCTGTAAGCACCTCCGTCTTTACAGGGACTTCAAACACCTTCGCGAATTCCTCAAGCTTTGTCTTTGCGTTCTCAATGTTCTTCTCGAGCTCCTCTGGCTTTCCGTAGTCCACGACATGGATAAGGGTTACCTCCTCAATGAGCTCTTCAAATTTCTTTACAGCGTTTACAACCTTTTCAGAGCACCCAGAGAAGTCCAGTGCAACTAGGGGTCTCCTGAATATCTCCGTACAATTGGAGAGGCATTTAATTTTCTCTTCTTCCTCATCCCATTCGTATTTTACAACTAAGACCGGTTTTTTAGTTGCCCTAACGAGGTTTGAGGCGGTACTGCCGAGAAGCATTTGCCTTAGGATATTTTCACCTTTAGATGGGACAACAATTAAATCAACATTCTTTTCTTGGGCTATTTCAGCTATTTCAAGCGAGGGTATCCCAATTTTTACAATGGGCTCAACATCAATTCCCTTTTTTCTCATTTCTTCGGCAAGCTTATTTAGCTCCTCTTCGTCTATTCTCATGAGTTCTACTGCCTCTATATCCGTGGCTGTTATATCGACTACGTGAACCAGGTACAGCTTCTTGGCTCCGAGTTCAAAAAGCTGGGGAATGCATTCTCTGAGGCCATGTATAGAAACTTCGGAAAAGTCCGTTGGAAAGAGTATTTTTTCAAACATGATACCACCTAAATATATATTGTCATGGAGGTATTTAAGCCTTTAAGAAGAAGGAAAACATTATATTTGAGATAAGCTTTACTTTATGGCGGTGATACTATGAAGAGGGTACACATTTTCGACTGGCACAAAGAACATGCAAAGAAAGTTGAAGAGTTCGCAGGCTGGGAAATGCCCATCTGGTACTCAAGCATAAAAGAGGAACACCTTGCCGTTAGGAATGGAGTTGGAATTTTTGATGTCTCTCACATGGGAGAAATATTCTTCAGAGGAAAGGACGCGCTCAAATTCCTTCAATACGTGACTACAAACGACATCTCCAGGCCCCCTGCAATAAGCGGAACCTATAGCTTAGTCCTCAACGAAAGGGGAGCGGTGAAAGATGAGACCCTTGTCTTCAACATGGGAAATGACACTTATATGATGGTCTGCGACAGCGATGCCTTTGAAAAGCTCTACGCATGGTTCACATCAATTAAAGGGGCAATTGAGCAGTACACAAAGCTTGACCTTGAGATAGAGAACAAGACCTATGATATGGCAATGTTCTCGATTCAGGGACCAAAAGCAAGGGATCTCGCTATGGATCTCTTTGGAATAGATATAAACCAGCTCTGGTGGTTCCAGGCCAAGGAAGTCGAGCTTGATGGAATCAAGATGCTCCTCTCAAGAAGCGGTTACACTGGAGAGAACGGTTTTGAGGTTTATTTTGAGGACGCAAACCCATACCATCCAAACCCGGAGAAGAGAGGAAAGCCAGAGAAAGCCCTATACGTATGGGAGAAGATTCTCGAGGCCGGGCAAAAGTACGGCATAAAGCCCGCTGGACTTGGCGCTAGGGATACCCTAAGGCTTGAGGCAGGGTACACCCTCTACGGCAACGAAACGAAAGAGCTCCAGCTCTTGAGCACTGACATCGACGAGGTTACACCGCTACAAGCAAACCTTGAATTTGCAATCTTCTGGGATAAGGAGTTTATAGGAAAAGAAGCACTGCTCAAGCAGAAGGAGAGGGGACTCCCAAGCAAGATGGTGCACTTCAAGATGGTTGATAAGGGAATACCAAGAGCGGGCTACAAGGTATATGCAGAGGGCAAAGAAATTGGAGAAGTTACAAGCGGAACGCTTTCTCCGCTCCTTGGAATAGGCATAGGTATAGCGTTCGTTAAGCCAGAATACGCAAAGCCCGGAGTGGAGATAGAAATCGACATAAGAGGGGACAAAAAGAAGGCAGTAACTGTCGCTCCTCCATTCTACGACCCCAAGAAGTACGGAGCATTTAGGGAGGAGTGATCTCCTATTTCTTTCCTATTATTATTCCCCCAACTATGAGGATTAAGCCAGCTATAGTTGATGGTGCTATTTCTTCTCCCACCAGGAAATGAATAAACACGAGGGACAAAAAGGGGACAAGATAGGCTAAGTTTGACGCAAAGGAGACATCACTTTCAATTGCTTTATACCATAATAGGAACGTCACCCCCATCTCAAAGAGCCCTACATAAACGGCACCCA
This sequence comes from Thermococcus aegaeus, assembly GCF_055393685.1. NCBI lineage: Archaea > Methanobacteriati > Methanobacteriota > Thermococci > Thermococcales > Thermococcaceae > Thermococcus > Thermococcus aegaeus. The sequence goes on from NZ_AP042464.1 coordinate 275,048, forward strand.
AGAGAGGCATGGGGGAAGGAATAACGAAGCTCTTAGTGGCTATAACCATTGCCGAGATGTAGATAAATCCAAAGAAGAAGTTCCAAAACATCTTCTCAACCAGAGGTCGCTTGTCTTTAAGGTTCAACGTCCAGTACAATGCCCATATAAACGCACTTCCCAGGCCGAGAAAAACTCCAAGAGGGTCTGAAAATTTCAGGCTGAGGAGGTTACCCCTTGTTGCGACTACCAAAGCCCCAATAAAGCCCAGTACCAAGCCGAGAAAAGTTCTCAGCGAAATTTTCTCCTTTAAGAATAACACAGAAAAAATCACAAGCATGAGGGGCCAGGTGTAATTCAACGCCTGCGCCTCCTGAGCGGGAAGTCGAGAATATGCAGCGAAGAGAACCATATAATAGAAGAAGGGATTTACTGCCCCCAGGTATACAGAAGGGGCCGCATTTCGAAGCGAGAACCTCTTGCCATATATAAACGCAAAGAGGATAAGTGAAGTGAGAGAAGCGTAAAAAAGCAATTGCAATGGAGTAAAATAAGCCAGGGAAAGCTTAAATGCACTCGCAACCGTTGACCACAGCAACACCGATGCTATTGCATATTTTTGACTCATAATCCTCACTATCAATGTGGAAAGAGGAATAAAAATTTTTCTAAAGGAGTGCAAAAGCTCTAACGGGACTTCCTGAACCATTTTTGATTTTTAAGGGAACTCCAAAGAAAGTAAACTCTTTTCCAATGAGTTTTTCGAGGTTAGCCAAATTCTCGAAAATAAGAATTTCATTGGAGAGCAAAATTTTATGCACTTCAAAGCCCCCTATGGTTGGATTGTCAATTCCTACGGCCTTAATGCCCTTCTCCACCAGATATCTTGCTCCCTCTTCACTGAGGTAAATGTCTTTTCCTCCAGTGTAGAAGAAGACCATCTCTTCTACCATTTTTATGTCTCCGGGCTCTATGTTTCCCTGTAGGTAAGAAACGTCAATAACTACTCCTCTCCCAATGAACTTTTCCAGCGGCACTTGATCTATTGTCGCTCCATGGGTAATGAAATGCGCCGGAGCGTCAACGTGCGTCCCGCTGTGCTCCCCAAGAAAGAGGGCGTTCATATAATAGCCGTCCTTCTCGATAGTAGCCCATCTTTTCACCTCAACCCTTGGGTCGCCCGGGTATACAGGAGTCTCTTCGCTGAGTTCAAGGGTTAAATCAATTATCATCCAACCACCCCAATATGCAGGCTTTGTAAATGGCAACCTTTAAGTATGAGCTTTTCACTCCAGCTCAGCAGCAACTCAGCTTTAATAATCACCTTTTTAACTCTTTAACCTTATCCTCAAAAGGTGATGTTATGGACTGCACAAAAGATTACTGCGTAAAGGACATTTCCCTCGCACCGGAAGGAGAGAAAAAGATCGACTGGGTTTCGAGGTTTATGCCCGTTCTCCAGCACATAAGGCAGGAATTTGAGAAGGAAAAGCCTTTCAAAGGAGTTAGAATTGCCGCAACCCTCCACCTCGAGATGAAAACAGCCTTCTTGCTCCTAACATTAAAAGCCGCCGGAGCCGAGGTATCAGCAACCGCAAGCAATCCCCTGAGCACTCAGGATGACGTTGTTGCAGCTTTAGCCAAGAATGGAGTGAAAGTATATGCCATAAGGGGAGAAAGCAGAGAAGAGTACTACGAGTTCATGCACAAAGCCCTCGATATAAAACCAAACATTATTATAGATGATGGAGCGGATATGGTTTCAACGGTCTTAAAGGAGAGACAGGAGCTAATACCGGAAATATGGGGTGCAAGTGAGGAAACAACCACTGGTGTGATAAGGCTGAGGGCAATGGAAAAAGACGGAGTTCTCAAGTTCCCAATTATAGCAGTTAATGACTCATACACCAAATATCTCTTCGACAACCGCTATGGAACGGGCCAATCAACGTGGGACGGGATAATAAGGAGCACAAACCTCCTTGTTGCAGGTAAAAATGTTGTTGTGGTTGGTTATGGCTGGTGTGGAAGAGGAATTGCCATGCGTGCAAGGGGACTGGGAGCTACGGTCATAGTGGTCGAAGTAGACCCAATCAGGGCATTAGAGGCAAGAATGGACGGGTTTTTAGTTATGCCAATGAGAGAAGCGGCTAAAGTTGGTGATATCTTTGTAACTTCAACCGGAAACATAAACTGCATTAGGAGAGAGCACTTCGAGGTAATGAAGGACGGAGCAATAATGGCAAACGCCGGTCACTTTGACGTGGAGATTTCAAAGCCCGATTTGGAGAGCTTGGCGGTTGAGATTAACAACCCAAGACCCAACATAACAGAATACAAGATGAAAGATGGTAGAAGACTGTATCTCCTCGCAGAGGGAAGACTCGTAAATCTAGCTGCCGCTGATGGACATCCAGCAGAGATTATGGACATGAGCTTCGCTTTGCAGGCAAAAGCAGCAGAGTACATCAAGGACAACCGCGGAAAGCTTGAACCCAAGGTCTATGTCCTTCCAAGAGAGATCGACGAAATGGTCGCGAGGATTAAGCTCAAGGCCATGGGAATTGAGATTGAAGAGCTAACTGAGGAGCAGAGGAGATACTTGGAAAGCTGGGAGCACGGGACTTAAGGCACTATTTTGTTGCTTCTGGTTTTTATTTTCCCCATAGAAGTTGATGCTCAAAAAAGAAACAGAGGTTGTGAGCACATCTTCAAAGTGTTCTCCGTAATCAGCTATCTAACAGGATGCAATTGAACTTCCTGCAAAGAAGGGTAGCAGGAGAAGCAAAAATACAAACAACGAGCTACTCATTGAGGCTACTCCCCTGTAATTTGGTAAACGTCCATCCTTCCGTCCTTATACAACAGGGCAACGAATCTATCCCACGAGTACATGCCAGCTACCACAGTGTCGTACGGGACGATCCATACTCCTTTAGGAGTAGGCTCAAGAACCTTATGAAGTCCCCCTTCAAATCTGTAAAAAACAAGCCGAAAGGCTATTGATCCATCGCTGAATCTTGTGTACCTAGTCTCATAGAGCAAAAACCCGTTCCCACCAGCTCCTAAAATACTCAAAACTTCTCTTGAATTTAAAAATTCTGGAACTCCATCACACTTACTTGAATTTATAGGAGAAATAGAGATCGATCTTTCAGAAGAAACACACAATGTGTAAGGTATTCCTTTATAAACTGCAATTCCAGAACCCGCAACCTCAAGCTTTTTAACCAAGTCAAGGGTGGTTAAATTTATTACCAGAATATCTGAAGAATACAGCCTCTCAACATTCATACTGCCCCCTGAAAAGTCAGGGTAAGACAAACTTGTTTTTCCCAAATTGGCCGTTGAGATAAAGAACATCCCCTTATGAACTTTGTAATCCCATATCCGACCATAAAATCTAAAAATGCTATGCCTTTTTGAATTGAAGATCACTACATATTTTGCCCTTTCATCCTTTAAGAACACAGCGTAAACCCTGTTTGGGAGTTCCAAAAATTTCAAGAATGTTCCGTTAAACTTCAGAATCTCTTTTCCATTTACTAAGATTGTATCTTCTTTGATCTCAATAACATCGCGAGATGTTTTGAACATGATCGAAGGAGAACGTAGCTTTTCCAGATGCAGGGTTTCATAGTAAAAATTATAAGATGTCCCATTTACCTTAAGGTACGCTTCCAAATTAGATAGATATGCCTTTTCCACATCTGGAATCAAGTATATCCTCTGCAAACTTGTTAAATTATAAACTTCAAAAGTACCGTTTAAGAATAGTATGAGCATGTCCTTGTAACCGGCCATTTGTGCCCCTGCAATGAGATCATCAACCCTAATGCGTGAGGTTTTTGAACCATGATTAATTACTATCGTGTCATCTATTATGAACTCTATCAAGTTCCTCGAGGAATTTTCATAAGATGTTAGTACCCCTGGAATAGAGAGCACTTTCCTAACATCGCTTACTGAGAAAGATGTATTAACAACCACCGGATTGTAATACTCTTCTCCAGTTTCTTTCTCCACAGTGACCAAATAGACCAGAACTATCAAGACCCCTAAAATTAAAAAAAGTGATAAGATTTTCTTCACTCCCTCCCCCCCAAGCATGAGGACATTTTCACAAATAATAAGCACTCAAAACATATAAAATTTACCATTGGAAAAAACGAAAAGATAAAGTAAAAACAACAAACAATAAAACAAAGTAAAAAAGAAATTTTTTATATAACCATCAGAAACAAAAGATGGGTACTTAAAATGGAAAAATTCAAACTAGTCCCAATTGGCCAAGTTCATAAAGACAGCGAGACTTTCCTCGAAATCTACTCAGAGTTTGCTGAAGCTATTGAGGGGCTGAAAGAGGGCGATTGGATAAAGCTTATCCTCTGGTTCCACGAGAGTGACACACCCGAAAAAAGAAGAACCCTAAAAGTTCACCCGCGAGGAGATCCAAGGAATCCTCTAAGGGGAGTCTTTGCCACACGTTCGCCGGTTAGACCAAATCCCGTTGCCATTTACACCGTGAAGATTGTTAAGATACAGGGGACGAGAATCTTTATCACTGAGATAGACGCCTTTGATGGTACTCCTATAGTGGATATAAAGCCCCTCGTGAAAGAGCTTGACTGTCCGAAAGGGATTTAAGTTTCTTTTGTTATCTCTCTTTTTGGGTGTTGGGTTTGATATACAAGGCAAAGTTCGGAACCCCCGAAAAAGGGTGGGTAATTCTAGTTCATGGCCTTGGGGAGCACAGTGGAAGATATAGCAAGCTAATAAAAATGTTAACTCAAGAAGGCTTTGCTGTTTATACCTTCGACTGGCCAGGACATGGAAAAAGTGGGGGAAAGAAGGGTCATGCAAGCATAGAGGAAGCAATGGAGATAATTGATTCCATAATTGAAGAACTAGGCGAAAAGCCCTTCCTCTTCGGTCACAGCCTTGGCGGATTAACAGTGATACGATATGCGGAAACAAGGCCAGATAAGATAAGGGGCGTCATATCTTCTTCTCCAGCCCTTGCCAAAAGCCCCAAAACACCAAGCTTTATGGTTGCCCTCGCCAAAGTTCTCGGAAAAATAACCCCTGGTCTGACGCTTTCCAATGGTCTTGACCCAAAGCTCCTCTCAAGGAATCCCGAAGCAGTTAAACGCTATGTCGAAGATCCCCTAGTCCACGACAGGATTTCGGCAAAGCTTGGTATGAGTATCTTTGACAACATGGAGCGTGCACACAAAGAGGCCCACAAAATAATGGTGCCTGTACTTTTGCTTGTTGGCACGGGGGATGTAATAACCCCTCCAGATGGAGCAAGAAAGCTCTTCGCGGAGCTTAAAGTGGAGGACAAAACACTGAAAGAATTCAAAGGAGCTTACCACGAGATTTTTGAAGACCCCGAATGGAGCGAGGAATTCCACAGGACAATAGTGAAGTGGCTTATTGCTCATTCTTCCACTAAAGAAAAAATCGGGCTTAAAAACGAGGTAGACTCTGCTTTGGCCGTAGAGAGTGGCCAATGAAAAGTTAAAAGATGATGTAAATGAAAAAACTTGTCTTAGAGAGCTACGAAACAAAAATTTTCGTAAGAGTATTTCTGGGGTTCCTAACGCTTTTTATACTCATTATAGCCTCAGTGCTTTTCTCACTCATAAGAGGTGGGACCTTAAAGAAGAGCTTCTTTGGAATGATAGCATATCTGCTATTTGCCCTCATCTTGATCAGCTTGCTGGTTTTCTCTTTAAAGAAACTGAAAGAGGAAGCTAAAAAAGCTAGTTTACTGGCAGCGAATACTATGTTCAAGAAAAATCGCATAGTCTTTCCCCACGAGCTTGAGTTCGAGTACGGGAGAATTGAGTTTTCCACGTATCTCAATAGAGAGCACCCAAGAAAAAGATTTAAGGTTCTAGAAAAGAGAAAATCCTCAGTATTTGAATTTCCCGATGAGGAGTTCAAACTTGTAGGTGATTATGACAGAGGCTTTGCAAGTTTCCCAGCAATTAAAATACTGACAAAGCCCTATGAAAGAGCGGCAATTCTCTTTATGACAAATAAAGGGGTAATAGCTGGCAAAAGCATCCTCACGCCCAAAATATTGGAAGAAACTCTGAATGTCGAGGTAGAAGCACGGGGAAAAGAGATAGCAGGAAGATTCTATAATCTCACAACCGGGAGACGAAAAGTAGATGTTGTTATAAGTGCCCCTGAAAGCCCTGAAATTGCTGTGAAAATAGCTGATTCCTCCGTTCAAGAGTTTAGGTACTCTCTGCTTCCAGAGGAAAGAATCGTAATATTCAGCACGTATGAAAGTCTGAGCATAGCCAATTTGTTGAAATGTCTAAACCTATCAAGAATTGCCCTTGGACATGGAGAGTTTTTATTAACCTTTAAACTATCAAAACCCAAAGCAAGAGAGTTACTCACATACAAACTTAAAGTCGAACTTAGAGAAGAAGGCTGGGGAGTGTAATGCTAATCGACACATTTTCATCTTTCCTCAAACATTGGGACGGCAGTATAGATAGTTGGATAGAGTACATCAAACAGTATCCAGAGCTTTTTGAGAAGATTAGATGGGACTATGAAAGATACAAAATGGACTGGCGGGAATTTTTAGGAGTTCTTTCAAAAAGAAGTGTTGATGAGCTCAAACTCGCTCACAGAGCTCTCTTAAATGCCCTTCCCAAAGTTGAACGGAAGATTAGAGAATACTTTGAGGTCAAGGATTACAACATTGTCATTTACGTCGGCCTTGAAAATGGTGCCGGCTGGGTAACGGAATTTATGAGAAAGCCCTCAATTCTCTTCGGTTTAGAAGCAATAGCCGAGCTTAATTGGTATGATAAGCTTGAAGGATTAATCGCCCACGAGTTCGGTCACTTAGTTCACTGGCTTTTAAGGGGAGAGAATATAGAGAAACTTGAAGACGAGCAAATGTTCTGGCTTTATACAGAGGGGTTCGCCCAGCGAGTTGAGGATTTAATAATTGGAAGGCCTTGGCACTTTGAGGAGGAGGGATGGTTCGAATGGTGTGAAGAGAACGAAGCTCTCCTCAAGCAGGAGTTTCTAAGGAGAATTAAAGAGAAAGAGCCTCTAAATCCATTCTTCGGCTCATGGTATGTACTCTTTGGAAAGCAGTTCTTGGGCTACTATCTGGGTTATAAATTTATCCGCTGGCTTGAAAGGGAGTATTCTCTTGAAGAAATTGCAAAGCTTGAAAAAGAAAAGATCAAAAGCAAAATCCTAGAGTTTCTACGCTAAATGTTCTCCCTTAAGTCAATGATGTGCTCCAACTCTGGCCCGGTCTTTATAAGGCCCACTGGCACCCCAACTTTTTCCTCTATTTCCGCAATGAAGTCTTTTGCCCTCTTTGGAAGCTTGTCAAAATCAGTCACTCCAAAGGCTTCCTTATCGTACTTGTCTATCATAGTCACTGCCAAAATTGTCGCACCGTTAATCCTTGCAGAGTACCTTGCGAATTCAAAGTCAAACCATCCTACTCTTCTTCTCCTTCCGGTAACTGTGCCGTACTCGACTAATCCCAGTCTATCAGCCTCTTCTTCACTCATCTCCGTTGGGAACGGCCCTGCCCCAACTCTCGTTGGAAAGCTCTTGAAAACCACTATAACATCATCAACCCTTGTTGGGCCTATTCCAACGTCGCTTGCTATAGCCGATGCGGAGGTGTCTTTTGACGTAACGTAGGGATAAGTGCCGAAATAGAGGCTTAAGCCAAACCCCTGCGTTCCCTCCACCAAAACGAGCTTTCCATCATCGAGGGCATCGTTAACTTCAGCCGCAACGTCTGTTAGGTATGGTTCAAGTTCCTTAATGTCCTTTACCTGCCTAGCCTTCCTTAATGCCCTATCCGCATTCGCTGGACCACAGCCAGAGCCGGTAGTTCCTATCTTTCCATGGAGATAGCCGTTTGTTCTATCAAGTTCCTTATGCTTTGGCTCTATTACAGTACAGCGATAATCGATGCCCACTCTATCTTTAACATTGAAATCTTTCAGGTGCTCAAGTTCATGGAAGAAAACCTCTGGATCAACCAGAACTCCAGCCCCAACCAAAAGCCTTGCATCTTTGTTCATAAAACCCGTGGGAAGCTGTCTTACCGCATACTTCTTTCCGTTTATAAAAACGCTGTGCCCTGCGTTTGTTCCTACTCCGCCCCTTGCTATGACCTCTGGTTTGTCATGCGTCGCAAGATAAGCGATTATCGACCCTTTCCCTTCATCTCCCCATTGACCACCAACAACAATGTAGCTTGGCATGGCTCCTTACCCATAGTTAAGAGAATGACACCTTTAAAACAGTTTCGGATGAGGTAAACGACGAAAATTGACAAGAAAATGCCAAATTTATTCGACCACAATTTTAATACCATTTATCTGGTATTCCCTGTTTTTGTTTATTATCCAATCATATGGATCAAGGATTACAGCCACTGGCTTCCCTTCACACTCAATGCTGATCCTTGCCTTTCCCTTTATCCAGATTCTCCTCACAAAGCTCCCTTTATTTGTTTCCACTTTTACCTCAAGAGGCATTGTAAAGTTGCTTTCATCAACGATTTCAAAGTTCAAGAAATACTTCTCGTTCTCCTGAATAATGGTGAGGTTCTCGACCCTATAATCAGGTGCCCCCGTTGAATAGAACCATTCCTCAAAAAACCAGTCCAAATCCTGGTTGCTTACATTCTCGAAGATCTCTTGGATTCTACTTAGCCCGCAACTTATGTAGTGGCACTCTTTTACAACTTGCCTTAATCCTTTGAAAAATGTCTCATTGCCGAGAACGAACTGTAAAGATCGAAACACAAAACCTCCCTTACGGTAGACCACAGGATACATTTTCTCCCAGCTCAACGATGATCTATAGGCGCTAGCCAATGAGATATTGTACATCATGCTGATATTCTCAGAGAAGTCTAAAAACTCAGCGGGTACATCCTCAGAATGAGTTAGCACGTATGACATGGCAGAAAATGTAGCGAGAGACTCGGAGATTTTACCCAACTCTGCATACGTTCCAAACCATGAATGGGATATTTCATGAGACAGCAACCACACATCATAACCTCTAGCGGAGACCACAACAAAGCTTCCCCCCATGTTAATTCCGCTATGAGGCTTGAAAAGCCTTGAAATCACTATGTTAAGGGAGTCATAGGGATAAGGCCCGTACCATTGAGAAAATGTTCTCACCATGTCTTCAACCCTTAGAAGGACTGTCTCACCTTTTTCTTTTTCGTTTGGTGGCATGTAGACTGTGGTATTCACGCTTTTTTCTTGGAGATTGAGGCTTTTTACAAACTTATCGAACCTCCCAACGAGAATGAGTGGAGAAGAGTGATCTTCATGCTCAAAGTACAGAATTCTCTGATTACTAGAGACTTTTGAATTCACAATCTTCCATGGAGCATATGACAAAGAATCAACAACAAAACCCCACCAGCCCGTTGGTAGCTTTAAAATAAGCGTATCCTTGGTCTTTGTGCCTTTTAGCACCACAGAGGGAAAATACATTGAGGCCAATATTACCTCTTCATCGTCTGTTGAGCTTTGATTAATTAGCATTCCAGAAAGTCCCAGTCCCGATGGCAATGTATTTTTCCAGTTAAGCTCATAATAGAGCGTTATCTCTACTGTTTTCCCTTTTAAGGGCTTAAATGCCAGGTAAATAACATCTTTTCCTTGAGAAACTGAAGCAGTTATTAGATCTGCATTTTTCAGCTTAAGATCTCTGATTTTTGTGATAGGGTAGAGATAAGATACTGCCATCCTTCCAGAGCTTGCATTCCCCACGTTCATTAATGTTAATGTCTCATTTGCCCTTATCGTCCCATTTTCAAGGAAACTCATTTCAACAAAAGAACTGTACTCAAAAGTAGTTGAGTTTTGGATGTAGGAAGTGAGGGTGAAGTTTGATGAACTAAGCTCTGAAACATCAACTACCACCTCATTGCTTCTATTGCTCTCGTGCCATACAAATACTGAGGCGGCCAAAATTAAAAGAGCGAGCATCAGGGTAACCTTTTTCATATGCTATCACCCTTGGACATAAAACCCAACTTCTGTATAGTTGCCGCTCTCAATGCCATAGCTCCGCGGATAAGCTGTGAAATCCTTTGCCAATTTTCTTGTACAATACCTATCCACTCCAGCTATTACAGCTATCAGGTTCCTCTCGTTCCAAGGGTTCTTTACAATTTCCACAACTCCTAAGGGGTAAGCCTGGAAGGTTCCGCTCACTTCTCTAAGCTCTCTATAAACTTCGTTCTCAATATCAAATCCCGCAAAACTCTCAAAGCCAGTTGCGTTTTTCGCTAAAACCCACGTGCCATTAAAAATGAATTTTATGGGGAGAAATGTTAAGTTCTTCACCAAGCCGTTGGCAGCAGGCCCTCCAACGAATATGAGGTTCGTTCTCAAGTCCTCTTCACCAAGCTCGTTTTCCGCTTTTACTATAATTTTCGGCTTGCCATTATAGAGCTTCCATGTGTCGTCCTTCTCAATAAGCTCCTTAAGCATGAAAGCGGTTTCTTTATCGTATTCTATTCCAGTTGGGTCTGGATTTTTTGCTCCGTAAACGATTATAATTTTTCCCTCTTCATAACCTCTATCAAAAAGCCATAGGCCACTCAAAGGCACTCGTTTTTTGAAATATTCACTAACATTCTCCGGAGTTGCCCAGCTTTTCATGTGCTCGATTAATATCGGAATGTAATCCTCAAAGGTTTCATTCGAGTCTTTAGAGTTCTCAAAATTTCTAAATTCCCTTACCAAATCATCAACCAAATAAAATCCAAGCACATGATCCCGCAAAATGAAGTATCTGGGAAGATCATGAACAACGTTAGGCTTAAGAGACATTAGAATGTAGTTTGTAAGCGCTTCAACAAGGTTCTCAGAGATGTACAGGTAGTTTGTATCAAAGTGTAGATCGTAGGTTGTATAGGTCAACTCACTCCTCACCTGAAGGAGGTAATAATCCAACTCTGAAAACTCAGTGGGATATTCTGAAATAAGGGGATTGATAAAGGAGTGAGAATACTCATGAGTGGCGATATAGAGGTAAAAGATTTCAGCATATTGCTCGGGCATAAAACCCACATAACCAAAGTAATAAGCAGTGTCTCCAACAGCCTTGCTCCCGGGATGGACTCTTAAAGAATACGAAAGAGCTATATGAAAGGTTTTGTACTGCTTTCCAAAGAGTTCTTCAAACTTTTGGAAGATGTCCTGCGTGAGGGCTCCCCTTGCTGGTTTTAAAGCTTCTTCGTATTCTTTCTTATGTTTTTTGTAGAATTCCATGAAGTTACTTTCCTTGGCAAAACTTATCAAAGATCTGTAGAACTCGCTCAAAGTGAAATCATTCTCGCTCATGTTGCCGAGATAGGGTTTTGAAACTAGAGAAGCTGCAAATTCATTTATTGAGTAGTCCCTTCTATAGTGAGACAAATCCTGTGGAATAGCTTCTCTAACCGAATAAACAGCTGGGTGATCTTTATAGGGAGCAAAATAATCTAAAACATCGTTGATATAGCTTTGAGGGGCGATTATAAAGGGATCATTTCCATTAAAAGCGAGAATATATACAACAGCGAAAAGCTCAAGGTTCGGGTTCACCTCTATAATAACCTTTGGCTCTTCTGCGGCCGTTGGTGTGGCGGCGATAAGAACGAGAAGGCATAAAATTAGTGAAGCCTTTTTCATGCCACCACCATTTGTTTTTGTCATGAAAAGTTAAAAAAGATTTGCTCTCATAAGTTGTTAATCCTTGAATAACCTTTTGACAAGGAAAATTAAGGGTATCAACAGCATAAAACCAGGACCGCAAATTTCTCTACTTGTAGTTGTTTGTTCAGGGGTTGCCGAAGAGAGTACAAAGCTCTCCCTAGTGTTCAAAGAGGACTGTAGCTGTGAGCAATTTTTGTTGTAATACAAAAATTCTCCGTGAGCTATTAATGGAACAAAATTGATGGAAGCATTTTCAAGGGCAAGTGAAAAATTTTGGAACTCAAATTTTAAGGGGATAAGTTTTGGGGATATCCCAGAGAAAACAACTTGCACATCTCTTCCAACACTCTCTGAGCCATTGACTGGAAATGCGAGAATCACATTCTTTGCGGATATAGCTAAGGAATCAGTTAATGCAACACCGTTACTCGAAAAACCTTTCGCCCATGAGAGCCCTCCGCTTTCATCAAGGAGGAGAGTTACAAAATTCCCGCCAATAAGACATTGCCCATTTAAGTTGCAATCAACATCATTGATTTTTATCGACCAAAATATGCTCTCACTTATCTTTTCAGGAAGATTCAGCGGAAGAAACTCATGCGCCCAGATAAGGTTGCCTTCTCTATCCAGCTTTATCACGAAGTATTCTCCAATCCATGGAGTGTGCTGGGAGCCAGAAACTCCTGCAACTACTGCAGAGACATTGCTCACATCAACTTTATCCACAAATTCATCGTATCCCAGATCAATAGCTCTCTGCCAAATGATGTTTCCTTCAAAATCAAAAGCAGCAATCCATGCGTTATAATCCTCTCCTGGAGCAAAAGTATACCCAACAACAAAAATCTTGTCTTCACTTGCAGTTACTCCAGAAAACTCCAAGGAACTCTGATTTTGTTTCATAGCTTTTTTGACCCATTTAATTTGGCCTTCGGGAGTTAAGGCTGCAACAACATTCCCAAAAACAAAGATTATCTCCCCATTGGGAGCCACAGAAACATCAGTTACATTTAGTTTTTTCATCCATAAGAGATCCCCCGTCTGGCTAAACTTTGCAATAAACCCCTTTCCAGCCACTACTAAATCCTTTTCACTCGTGAAAGCGATCCTATGAATTTTAATATCCCTGCGTGCTGTCGTTATTGCCCACAAGGGTTCTCCTCGAAGATTAACACTTAAAACACTGCTCCCTACTGCAAAAACTCTACCATCAGAGGTTGCAAGCACATCTTCAAAGCTTTCTCCATAGTTCCCTATCCAACAAGATGAAGCTGAAACATTTGAAAGAAAGAACAATAGGAGAAAAATCAAAATCGATAGGCGCTCCATGATCACATCCCCCTTATTCTTTAGCAAAGTACTGGGAGGGAGATTCAGCAAGGGCAAAACACCCCAACGATGCCTCTATCTCCACTTTTGCCTTCATCATAGGAAGGTCTCCATTAATCAATTATTGAGCACTCTAGCGATATAAAATTTACCATCGCATAGGGAAAAATAAATGTGATTCCAACCTTTCTTTTGAAAGTCCTACCTCTGAAGGGGATTTTCTCGGAAACAAAGGTTATAACCTAACACACCTCTACCATATAGGGAACCCAAGATGATTGCCGCTGTGCTCGCCGGAGGAAAAGCAAAGCGTTTTGGAGAAGAGAAGCTACTCTACAAAGTTAGTGGGAAGCCTCTGATACTCCACGCCATAGAGAGCGTTCTTGAAGCGGAAGGGATAAACGAAGCTGTAATAATAACTTCAAGAGAGAAAAAAGAGGCCTTTGAAGAGCTTGGCTTCAAGGTTATCGTTGACGAACTTGAAATTGGCCCAGCTGGAGGTGTTTACACCGCTCTAAAAAAACTGGGTGACGTTTTTGTAATAGCGGGAGACATGCCATCCATAAAGCCTAAATTCGTTGACTATATCATAGGGAAGTTCTACGAGCTTAGGCCTCTTGCCTGCGTCCCAAAATGGAAAAACGGCTACCTAGAGCCCCTCCACGCTGCATATTCAAAAAACTTCCTGAAAATACTGGAGGAGCAGATAACCAAAGGCAGATATATGCTTAACGAAGCAATAAGGCTTTCCAATCCTTGCTACATAGAGATAGAATATCTCCCTGAAGAATGGCGCGAGAGCTTCTTTAACGTAAACACCAAAAGCGATTTAAGGAAGATTAGAGGCTCTTCGAGAGTATAATAACGCCCTCAATCACTCTCGGCTTAAACTTCTCCACAAGTTCTTTTCCAATTATCGTGCGGAGCTTTTTGAAGCCAAGCTCCTTTGCTCTAGCAAGCAAAATGGGAAAATCCTCTCCTTTGCCCCACAAGTAGCCCGTAACAACAGAGCTATCATAATAGACCTCCTCGAGAACATAATAAGACCTTCCCAGCCTTCCGCTCTCGAAATAAACCCTATCATCTATCCCTGCTATTTTATCCCTAAAAGCCACGAACCAGTGGTGGTAGGAGCTTTGGAACTTTCCCGCGGCCATTTCTAGACCCTTAACCTCTTTCCACGAGAATTCAAACACCTCAGGCTCTAACTCAATAGTAGAAAAAGAACTTAAGTCAAACTCCACAAAGCTTGCACTGTAAAAGACATCCCTTATGCCGAGCTTTTCATAGAAGCCGATTGCCGATTTCTCCGGGGTTACTGTAACCAGTTCACAGCCTTTCTCACGGGCCAACCCTTCGACAAATTCAACAATAGCTCTGCCCACACCTTTGCCTCTGAAGCTTTTATGCACTTCAAGCACATCTATATGGGCGATTTTCCTAATTTTGCTCCCTATGAGCTCTTCACTGATTAAGACTTCCCCGTTCCCTACTATATTGCCATTTTCTTCCGCAACTATGGGAAACTGCTCCTCTAAAAGGAGGTTGTTCATGTGGATTGCACAGGTTTCAATGCTCATCCAAGGGCCACCGTGGAGATAACGCTCCTCTATGCTGAGTTCTTCGTAACTCGCTTCTTTACCTTCGCTTTTCTTTATCCACCTCTCAACTCCGGAGCAGTGAACATCAACTATGCCTCTGCAGTCATCAAGCGTTGCAATCCTAACTTTCATAAAAACCACCAAAAAAGAGAGAAAATTAAAGCTCTGCCTCGCTCAAGAACTCAAGAAGATCCAAAAGCCTCCTGTCCTTTATCTTCGTTATGTAGTCACTAACCTCCTCCCTTCCGATTTTGCCGTCCTTGTACAGGGCAACAGCCTTTACTCCTTCAAAGAACTCCTTCATTTCTGGGAATGCTCTAGCAAACATGTCTATGTTGTTGTAAATCTCCTCAAACCTGTCCTCCAGCATCATCTGCCACACCACATCTATTAGAGCATCAAACGCAACGTCAAAGTACTCGCTGTCCCTTCCATAGAGCATTGCATAGAGGCATTCATGCAGGGCCGCTTCATAGTCGTCTTCATCCTCAAATATCTCCTCAAAGACAAGGTGTATCTGAGATTTCAACCTCTCGTCTAGGTTTTGTGAGAGAAGCTCGGCAAGCTCGGCCTTTGCTTTTGCTATCTCCCCCATCTCAAAGGTTATGTAAGCTTTGTAAATCCTTATCTGCTTAACATCCTCCTCTTTTCCAAGCTCTTCCAGGGCTTTTTCTGCCTTGTCCATGAGCTCCAATGCTTTTTCGTACTCTAAGAGCTCCTCATGAATGAGCCCCATGTTGTAGTATACTTTTGCGATGTTCTCCAAGTTGCCCTTTTCAGTCTCTTCTTCAAGCAGTCCTCTGTAGAGATCAAGCGCCTTTTCTAATTCACCCAGAAGGTAATATAAATCGGCAAGATGATATTTAACTTCAAAGGTATCCTCTTCTTCAGCGAGCTTCTCAAACTCCTCAACCTTGTCAACATCAAGAAACTCTAGGAAATAATAAACCACAAGCTTGTACAGCTCATAATCTCTACATTCTAAGGCGAGCTTTTCAGCTTTTTCAAGAACCTCTCGCAGCTCCTCTTCACTAAGCTCATCGGCCTTGTAATATAGCAAACTTGCCAGCTTTTTGCAGTCTTTCTCCTGAATTGCCTTAAGTATCTCTTCCATTTTACTGCACCTCAAGAAAATTAGGCAATGGAACCTTTTAACCTTACGCATAAGTTGTCTCAATTCCTCAGCTTGTAGCATCTTTACTTTTCTCTGAAAGCCTTGCCCTTTAGGGCGGGGATGCAGTAATTGAAGACCCACCTTTAAAGAGTCGAAACTTTTTTAAACTTTGCAGAGTAATAAAAGCTTGAAAAGGCCAAACTTAGAACCCGATGAGACGGGGGTTTAAGTGTCCCCTTCAAGCTGAAGGAGAGTGGACGCCGTAAGGCGTCCTTCAAAAACCGCCCGTTCAGGCGGCCAAAGACTGAAGGTTTGCTGGAGGTTTGGCCTCTCAAACCATAACCCCAATCCGCTTTGCGGTAGGGGTAACGGGGGCAAGACCGTCCCCTCGGGCTGAACCGAAAGGCGGTAACGCCAAGTAGGTTATGAGTCGTCCGTAAACCTTCCCGCCATTGGCGAGGGGTTAACTCGTTGGAAGCCTCGCTTTTCAAGGCGGGGAGGAGGTCAGAACAAAACATAAAAAGGCTTATGAAGGGTATACGTCGGTGTAGAATTCAACTCTCCAGTGAGGGGGTGACAATGAAGAAAATCCTAAGCTTGCTTTTTATCTTTCTGCTTTTTTATCCTGCTCAGGTTGAAGGACTTGAGCGCTTGAAAGTTATTGAAGGAGAATTCACAAACCCTCTCCACGCAGAAGTTCCCCCCAGCTATAGCGCCGAATGGGTTGATTTCATCTTTTTGTCCAATGAAAGCTGCAACGTCTCGGCGAGCTATAAGGTTTACCAATATGGAGAGGTCGTAAAAGAGGGAACCGCAAAAATCAAATGGCTTAAAGGAACTCTCTACATAACAGTCCCTCTGGAGCTCTACGATGAGTTTATCGTTTATCTCTCTCCAAACTTCTCCTGTGAGGTAAAGCCTGCGGGATATAGGGTTATTGCTGGACTAGACCTCAACAAGCTTAGAGACATCAGCGTTAAGGTTGGGAAAGCGATTGAGCTGCAATGGAATGGCACCGTATCCAAGAACTCTTCCTCAAAGCTAAGATTCAATGCCTCAGGGAGGCTTTTAGGAATTGATGTAAAGCTCTACAATTATAAGGGAAAGGAGGTTTCGGGAATAGTAGAATGGGAAAATGGGACAAGAAACTTCACAGTACCAGTAAAGGATGGGTGGACATGGATACCTGGTGAAGATATACGTGGAGAGGTAACACTAGCCTTAAACCTCCCACCCGGAACTGGAGTAAGTGCAACCGCTTATTATGCTCGGGAGAGGGAGCAAATTAACGGAGACCTCTTGATTAAAGACAAAGAAAACCACACAGATCTTGATTACCCCTTCGGAGCTATGCTGTGGGACAGAGGAGGTACCGAGGCATGGTTTGAAGCAAAAGGCGAAGGAGATGTCCTGGTCTTTGACTTCGGCAACGAAAAAATATCCAGAATATCAATAAAACGCAACGAAGTCTGTGCTGAGCTCTACACCCTATATTATGGCAAAAAGAAGCATTGCTCTCTGCTCCCAATGAAGAAAATACACAATTTAAAGGTATCTTTGATTAGAATCCCCGACGGAAGGCGGCTCCTGCAGATTAAGGTTGATGAAGTTGTCTTCAGCGAAATGGTAAATTCCCCAATTAGATTCTGGTATTTTGGAAATAATATCTCCCTGATAAGTCTTGATGCATCTTTGCACAGAAACCCGGACTACTATGTAGTGCCACCTAATGAAAGAAAAACGAATATTGCCCTTGGGATTTCAACATTGGCACTGGTATTTGCCATAGCATTGTGGACACGTGAGAAAAGGAAGCAAGCGTCATGAGAATACCTTTTAAACTATCTCGCCAATCACAAATCATGCTTGAAGTGATTTTCCTCGGCACTGGTGGCATAATGCCCAACAAAGAAAGAAACGTGCCCTCTATAGCGTTAAGATACAATGGAGAGATTATCCTTTGGGATATTGGGGAGGGAACTCTAAGACAGCTGAACATAGCCAAGCTGAGCCCCATGAAGATTGAGAAGATTTTCATAACCCACTTCCACGGAGACCACTACCTTGGTCTGATGAGCCTTATTCAAACAATGACCCTCTGGAACAGGGAAAAGCCCCTCCACGTTTACGGTCCGAAGTACACCTTCGAGTTCATTCAAAACTACCTAAAAAGTGGATTTTTCAGGCCAAGCTTTGATATACATGTCCACGAGCTCGGAGAGGCAAGGCTGAAGTTTGGAGACTATGAAATATGGAGCTTCAAGGTGGAGCACGGCGTCCCTGCTTTAGGCTATGTTTTCAAGGAGAAAGACAAAAGAGGAAGTTTTGATCTTGATAAAATTAGAGAACTCGGCCTAAAGCCCGGTCCCTGGATGAGAGAGCTTGAGACTAAGGGAAAGATTGAGATTAATGGCAAGGTTATCCACCTCGAAGATGTGACTGGAAATCCCAAGAGAGGGGTGAAAGTCGTTTATACCGGCGATACCGAGCCCTGCGAAAGGGTGAAGCTCTTTTCTGAAAAGGCAGATGTATTAATTCACGAAGCAACTTACCTCAGCGAAGAGGATAGAGGAGAGAGCTATCACTCAACAGTTCCAGAGGCCTGCGAAGTTGCAAAAAAAGCAAAAGTTAAACTCCTAGTTCTCTTCCACAGAGCCCCCAGATATACGTACGAAGAGTATAAGCAGGGGGCGGAAAAACTTTGCAGGCATAGATTTATAATACCCAAAGACTTCGATGTGCTTAGGATTGGTGAAGAGTATGAGCTATCTTCGCTACGTTAAGGTCATAGGGACAATGCACGTTTCCCCAAAGAGCAGAAGAGAAGTCAGAAAAGCTATACTAGAAGAAAAGCCCGATGCAATTGCTATCGAACTTGACAGGCAGAGATTTTACTCCCTCCAATCCTCGGAGAGGATCACGTTTAAGGAAGCAGTAAAGCTCGGAAAGAAAGCCCTCCTGGGATACATCCTTATGAAGGTTGAGGAAAAGATTGGAGAAGAATTTGGCATGAAGCCCGGAGGAGAAATGATGGAAGCAATCCAGACAGCATCTCTTCTCGGAGTTCCGCTGTATTTAATCGATGAAGACATCCAAAGTATCATGGGAAAGCTTCTCAGAGCACCTTTGAGGGAAAAGATACTCCTCTTACTTGAGAGCTCCCTGGTTTTTCTTCCAATTGCTCCAGAAGCAGAAAGTCAAGAGGATATAATGGAGAGCTATAAGGTGATGATGCACAGATTTAAGCTCCGCTATCCCTACCTTTTTAGGATTCTCGTGGAGGAAAGAAATGAGATAATGGCAAGGAACCTAAAAGCAATTGTTGATGAGCTCAAGAGGAGAGGAGTCAAAAAGCCAAAAGTAGTAGCCGTGGTAGGTCTTGGGCACAAAAAAGGCATAGAAAAGCTTTTGAATTCTTACAGAGAAGAGAAGAACTTTTATACAATGACAACAAGATTATAGTGGGTGATATCATGGAAAGGCAACGCTTAAAATGTCCTCTATGCGGAGGAACAAGCTTTAAAGTTGAAGAAGGAAAGCTGGACAGCAAGTGGGGCTTTACAGCGCATAAGGTGAAGATAGTCATCTGCGAAAACTGTGGTTATGTTATGATGTTCTACAAAGGAAGAACGATATGGGACTTTGATTAACCCATGAGATATTTTTATTTTAATCTCTAAATCTCTATCTATTTTCTAAATCTTGACTTTTAAAATTGAAAATCTAAGTATCACTAAAACCTCAATTTAAACTGGCGATACCACGCTTTTGGACTTCCAATTGCAAGATAAATTGTATATTTCTCTACAATATCTTCTTCTCTAAGAAACTTGTCTATGTGATATTTAAGCTTCTCCGGATTAGCTTCAAAAAATCTAAGTAAGACATCACACTCTCCTCCAATATATTCCGTAACTTCATATATCCTCGGGTTCATAACTGCTTTACTAAGAAATTCTCTGATATTTTCCATTTTGGCCTGTTTTTTAAATTTAACTAACACATCAGCATATGCAACATCGGCAGCTCTAAGTAATATCAACGCTATTATCTGCAGAATACCCTCCTCTTGTAACCTCATCCTGCGTCTTCTGATTGTTGTAACAGATACACCCAACTTCTCGGCTATTTTAGTATCACTCATTCTGCCATTTTCTCTCAATAACTGGTATATCTTAATGTCGAGGTCATCAAGTTTGTCTTTTAAAATACGTCTTAAAACAACGATTTCATCTTCATACATAATATTAAATGTCTCAGTAGTATTTTAAAAGAATTTCGCTAAAGAGATAAAAGAAACGTCACAAATATCCCCACCGAGTCGATAATCTCTTTGATTTCAATATGTTCGTTAACGACATGCGCAAGGTTTTCATTTCCTGGACCGAATGTAATTGCCTTTATCCCTCTAGCTCCAAAGAGTGCCATTTCAGTAAAGCCGGTTTTGACTCCTGCTTGAGGTTTCACGCCAGTAATTCTTTCAGCGGTCGCAGAGAGCAAGTCCAAAAATCTTCCTCCGTTCTTCAACACATATGGCGGCTCGATATCCTCAACAACAATTTCGTAAGAAATGCCCAATTCCTTGCTCTTTTGCTCTATGAAATTAACCAGCTCATCGTAAGCTTCGTTTATATTTTCGTCTGGTAGAACTCTTCTGTCTATTGAAAAGCAGAATTCCTCAGGAATAACATTTGTTTTGCTGCCTCCCTTTACATAACCCCCTAGCTCCATTGTTGCTCTCCTTGATTTAGGATCATGGAAATCATATTCAGATACCCTCGAAGTAATCACTGGCTTTAGTTCCTTTAGTATGGAGTTAGCAAGCAGTATTCCCTTCTCGAATGCATTTTCTCCGAGCCAAGGCCTAGATGCATGGGCTGCTTTGCCTTTAACTTTCACCTGTAGCCATAAACCCCCTTTACATCCGATGTCTATGCTTTTCAGCGATGTTGGTTCGGTAATTATTGCATAATCCGCCGTAACAAGGTTTTCCTTCAAGAGATATTTAGTCCCAAGAGACGTCGTTTCTTCATCTGGAACTAGCGATGCGTTTATTCCAATATTCAAGCTGTCTTCAAATTCGCTGAGAATCCTCAATGTGCTGATAATACTTGCAATACCACCTTTCATATCGCTTGCTCCCCTGCCATATAATTTGCCGTCTACGATCTTTCCGGAGAATGGATTAAACTGCCAGCCCTCACCCGCGGGTACTACGTCATAATGTCCGTTAAAGTGTATTGTTGGACTTCCTTTTTTCAGTTCAGCGAGAAGGATATACCTTGGATACTCCTCGGGATTCTCTATGAACTCCTTCGCAAAGCTGTTTGGCACCTTTACAATATTTGTCCTTATACCTCTTTCCTCTAAGTAATCCTTGGCTTTCATAACAAACTCTTCGTAATTTTCTCCAGGTGGGTTTTGGGTTGGTATTTTCACGAGCTCTTTAAGTATCTGTACTATCTTATCTTTTTCTTGTTCGATTTTTTCGAAAACTTTCTTTTCAGTTTCACTAATCACAGCCCTGCCCCCTTATACTTCATAAGTACAAAAATAAAAACAGAACTCAGAAGGGACCTAGATTTATCATTACTGCAATATAGACCAAGATTATTGCTGCTATTGAGAGCTTGATTACAAGGGGTACTGCGTATTTCAGCCACCTATCATATGGAATCTTTGCCATTGAAATTGTCGCCATGACAACTCCGCATGTTGGGTATATAATGTTGGTTATTCCATCACCAAACTGGAATGCAAGTACTGCAACTTGTCTTGTGACTCCCACTACATCGGCCAACGGAACCATTATAGGCATCGTAGCCACTGCTTGCCCGCTCCCTGAGCAGATAAGGAAGTTAATTAAGGTCTGCACAAAAAACATTCCTACACCTATTAATCCAGCTGGAAGGCCTGCGAGTGGCTGGGACAATGCATATACTATGGTGTCAAGAATCCTTCCGTCTCTCAGCACTACTGCTATTGCCCTACCAAACCCTATAATCAAAGCCCCATACGTAAGTGAAGAAGCTCCTTTTATGAAGTATCTGACTATTTGGTTGGGCTCCATTCTTGCTAAAATTCCTACGACTATTGCACCCACAAGGAATAATGCCGAAAGTTCATCTATGTACCATCCATACTTTAGAACACCCACTACTAAAATTGCAAAGGTTCCTAGGAACCCCAGCAGAGCTAGCTTTTGAGAGGAGGTTAGAGTAACTTCCTCCAATTTTTGAGTCGTTTCAAATTCTTCATAGGGAACATCTGCAACGATACTTGCTTCTGGGTTTTTCTTGACTTTTGAAGCGTAAGACATCACGTGGTGGATCGTGATTGCCATAAACACGAGCCACACTATAATCCTGAACTGCATACCTGAGAATAGCGGAAGTTCTGCTATTGTTTGAGCAACACCTATGGTGAATGGATTCATGAAAGCCCCTGCAAAGCCTGCCGCGGCACCAAGGAATGATATCGAGATTCCCACAACCCTGTCGTATCCCATAGCAACTGCAAGCCCAATCATCAAAGGCACAAAGGCTAGTGTCTCTTCTGCCATTCCGAAGACTGACCCGCCTAATCCAAAGAGGACCATTAAAGCTGGTATAAACAGCTTCTCTTTACCCCTCATCTTTAATGCCGCCGCAGAAAGCCCTGCCTGCAGTGCACCAGTAGCCTCAGTAACGCCAATTAAACCCCCAATTATGAATACAAAGAATATTATGGGGGCAGCTTCTTGAAGTCCCTTGACTATTGAGAGAAACATCTCCCACGGCCCAATAGGGTTGCCTTCCACATAGTGAAACGTATCAGGGACAATAACTGTTCTCCCATTTACTTGCGTGCGCTCGAATTCTCCTGCTGGGACAACCCATGTAGCTATTGTTGCCAGAACTATTACTACGAATATTATCACATATGCATCTGGAACCCACCTTTTCTTTTTGTTGGAGCCACAATTATTTTGTCCTTTGCACCCCATCTTTCCACCACCTTAAACAAAGTAACTTAAAAAATAATGAAGAAAACCATATGTCAGTGACTGATCCAGTGTTTTGGGGTAAACTGATCTGGAGCAATACTCGCCTTAATGCGCATAAGCAGGTAGTAAATTATTGCGGTTATGATAAATGTTTGAACTGCGGGAAGTCCAACAAATTTTATATATTGCATATAATATCCTGAAAGGATTCCAATTATTACTGAGACTGTTGCTATTACATTCCATCCTGGGATATCCTCCCATTGCTCTTTTCTTAAGATGAAAAAGTCTGTCATCATGACTGCAGCTATTGGAGGGAAGACAATTCCTAAAAGCAATAAGAAGTCCATGTATCTGTCCAGTATACCTGCTAGAGCCAATACAATTCCAATGACTACTATACTTGCAGTTGCCAATGCTCTTCCTCTCCCTGTTCTTAAGTCAAGCATATTGGCAACTGCTAGACCTGGAGTGTACACATTGACAATTTGTGTAGTCCACTGTGCAACAAACATTAGGAAATAAGCCCAAAACGGATATCCCAATGCAACCATTACTGCTACAATATCCCAAGTACCAACCCCTACTGCCATTATTGCTCCTACTGTCATTAAAATAAAACCTACTATCATGGTTAGTGAAGGCATTAGGAACGCATTTTTCCACCCGGGTTTCATTTGCCTACTATAATCCGATATCATTACCCACTGGACAACATTCACTCCAATAACTGTTGATATTGCTACAGCTACAGCCATTTGGGGAGTTGGGTTCCAGTTCATTATTCCTGAAACTCCATGCTTTGACACTGAAAG
Source organism: Thermococcus aegaeus (assembly GCF_055393685.1). Taxonomy (NCBI): domain Archaea; kingdom Methanobacteriati; phylum Methanobacteriota; class Thermococci; order Thermococcales; family Thermococcaceae; genus Thermococcus; species Thermococcus aegaeus. Next base: position 298,612 of record NZ_AP042464.1, read on the forward strand.
ATAAACTCCCATTCCAAAAACAAGTAACCCTACTGGAACCGCTAAATAATCAGTCCATTTCATTGAAGTATATCCTAGGATAGCGGGTATTCCAAATATTATTCCAAGGATTATTACTATTACTGCCCAAGCTCCCCAATTGGAAGTGTAATCTATGCCTAACGCTGCCGAGATAGCATTAGCCATAATTGCAGTTTGGATACCCCACCATCCCAGACCCATAAGAATTACTAACAGAGCAATTAAAGTTCTTGCTTGCAAACTTCCAAAAGATTGCCTAGCTATCACCGTGGAAGGTCTACCAGTTTTTGCACCGATATATGCATTTAGTGAATCTCCTACCCAAGTTATTAGTAAGGCTATTGCTACTATCATTGCCACTTTAGCAACACTAAAGCTTCCTACCAACCCTGCACCTACCATAACTACACTCAATGTGAATTCTACTCCTGCATATACTACTGCTGGACTTACCCATGATTCTCTGCTTTCTAGTGGCACGGCGTCTATTGCTACGTCTTTTTCTTCCGAATGTTTTAATTTATCTATCAACCCCATATTTCTACCCTCCCGTTTTTAAGTAATTAAAAATACGCATAAAGTACACTCCCTAACCTATCATTAAATCCCTCTCAGCTTCAGTAAGTCTAACACCTTTTTTATTAAGCACAACAACATCATCTTCAATTCTAATGCCAAATTTTCCACGTAGGTAAATGCCAGGCTCAATTGTAAATACCATCCCTTCTTTGAGAAGTTTCGTATTTCCTGGGGAAATATAAGGCTCTTCATGAACATCTATTCCTAATCCATGTCCTGTTCTGTGAATAAAATATTTGTCATACCCATATTTTGCCATAACATTCCTTGCAGCTGAATCTATATCTCCTGCGGTTATTCCTTCCTTAACTTGTTGAAAAGCAGTTTCTTGAGCTTCTTTAACAATTTCGTAGACTTTTTTAACTTCTTCCGATGGAGATCCTACAACTACAGTTCTTGTTATGTCAGAACAGTATCCAAGATACCTTGCTCCATAGTCAAATATTACTACATCCCCCTTTCTAATTTTTCTGGTTGAGGGAGTGTGATGTGGATTTGCTCCATTTGGTCCAGATGCGACAATTGGATCAAAGGAAACACCATCAGCGCCAAACTCATTTTTCATCATGTACTCTATCATATTTGCCAATTCTTTTTCAGACTTTCCTTCTAGCTCTTCATCCATGAGCTTGTAAAACATTTTATCAGCTATTTTTGCTACTTTTTTAAGTACTTTAATCTCATCTTCATCTTTTATTTCTCTTAGTTCTGATATTACTGGGCTTAGTGAATATAGAGAATACTTATCGAGTACTTTCTGCACTTTTAAAAATGTGCCAACTGGCATTGTATCATCTATCAATAATTTTTCGCTTTCTTTGAATGTCTCTCTAACCTTAGTGGCAAATATTTTGTAGGGATTTTCACTGTCACTCCAGAGGATTACTTCACCATCGAACTCTGAGAGCTCTTCTTCATATATCTGTGGAGCGATTACTGTTGGAGAGTCTTGTGAGGGAACAATAAGCACAAAAAGCCTCTCCAAGGTTCCAAGAGGGTTCAAGCCAGTCAAATAATAAAAATTAGAGCCGGGGACTATGAGAGCCCCCTCAAACCCCCTCTTTTTTACATGAGATTGAAAATTATATATTCGTCGTTTGTAGTTCATGTTTTTTGCCCCCTTTCCTCACGTAGCTTCCTTCTTAGCTGTTCTGTTGCTTGCCAGTCAATCTCTAATTTTTCAGGGTTTATAACAACACCATAAACTTCTTTTGCAGTATCTAAGGTTATTAACTCGTCTTTGTAGTCTTCGAGGACTAATTTTGGATCTCTTTCAAGTGGATCTCCCCATCCACCTCCACCTGATGTCCTAATACTTACTAAATCACCTTTCTTGAATACTTCTGCAGAAATCCTACGAACTTCTTGGGCTTTTCCATCTTTGTAGATTATCACTTTATTACCCGGTCCCGGGAGTCCTCCATCAACACCCCATGGAGGAAAGTCATGTCTGCCAACCTGAATGGTAACCAAGGCTTGACTGTTTAAAATCCTGTACTCTCTAATAACTCCAAAACCTCCTCTGAACTTTCCATGGCCAACGCCGTCTTCGGTATTAAGCATATATCTCTCTACGAGGATTGGGAAGTTTCTTTCGTATACTTCTGTAGAAGCAATGTATGTTTCTCCATCTCCACAGGCTACCAAACAGCTTGTTCCATCCATATCATATCCTGCACCCCATCCTCCTGGCTGAGGTTCTACTATCGCAAATGGCTCTCCTGTTCTGTCATTTACTCCTCCAACAATCGTGGCTATAATTGAAAGGAAGTGTCCAGCTGTTAATTTATCTGGAACATGTGGAGCGAGAGCTTTCCAAACTAAATCAGTAGCAAAAGCGATTGCTTCCCAGTCAGTGGAGGTGGGCGCTGGCTTAGTTGGATGGAAGATAGTACCTTCGGGAGCTATTACTTCTAAAGGCTTAAAGAATCCTCCAGTTGGATATGCATGGGGGTCTGTAACAGCCATATAAACCTCCCTTACTCCAGATACTGTTGCGGGGAATGGGGAGTTTATTGGACTCATGACTTGCTCGGAACTTCCGGTGAAATCGACAACAACTTTTTCATTTGTAATTGTGACTTTTGCTCTAACGTATACGGGCTCGTCAGTACCAGCAATCGCTGCATCAATGTAGTCCTCGGCTTCAAATTCTCCCTTAGGAAGTTCTTGTAATTTCAATTTTGCGTATCTTTCACCATCTTCTAATATTTTTTTCATAGCGAGCTTTACGTTTTCAAATCCATATTTATTGATAAGAGCTTCGACTCTCTTTGCAGCAACTCTCATAGAAGCTGCTTGTGCCTCCATGTCACCATAGGTATAATCTGGCAGTCTAGAATTCTCGAGAATTATGTCTATCACGCTCTTGTTAGGCTTTCCTTCTTCATACAGTTTTACACATGGGAGCTGCAATCCCTCCTGATATATCTCTGTCGCATTTGGATTCCAGCTTCCAAAAGCCATTCCTCCTACTTCAGTCCAATGTCCTTTGTTAAGTATTAAACCCAAAAGTTCGTCTTTGTAGAACATAGGCATTATCAAAGTAACGTCGTTCAAATGAGTTCCTGACTTGTAGGGTACATTGCTTACAAAAACGTCTCCTGGATAGATCTCATCCCCCCATTTCTCAAGCACTTCCCTAGCTGCGAAGTCAAGTACTCCAGAGAATGCTGGAACTCCAGGAGCTTGGGCCACAAGGTTTCCTTCCGCATCAGTCATTCCAACAGCAAAGTCATAAACCTCATAAATTACCGGACTTTTTGCCGTTCTAGCAAATGCCCAAAACATTTCTTCATTAGCAACGATTAGTCCATTTTTTATTATTTCTAAAGTAAAAGGATCGATACTCATCCTTTTCACCCCCTTCTACTTGTAATTATAATGTTGCCATATTTGTCTTTCACAAACTCCTGGAAGTCCAAAACAAGGACAGTTGAAGTTGGATCCTCCAAAATTGCCGGTCCTCCTATCGTTACACCTGTTGGGATTTTTTGTCTGTCAAAAACTGGAAGTACTGAATAATCTCCATTGATGAAAACTTTTCTATCTTCTTTGATAGCATCTTCTGGGTGCCCTTCAACTAAGTTTTCGTAAATCTTGGGTCTCTTAACTTTCACAACTCCCACACTGTGGAAGTTAACTATTTGGACTGGGCTTTGCGGAAGTCTAAAATCATAAGCCCTCTCATGATACTGATGGAATCTTTCAATTAACGAGTTCAGACCTTCTTCTGACAAATCTGTAGTGTGTACTGGGACTTTTACGGTATGCTCCTGTCCCTTATATCTCATATCAGCGTAATGGAAACTTATTACTTCTTCTCTTAGAATACCTTCCTCTTTTTCAAAAACATTAAGTAGTCTTTCGTCGGCATTTGAAAATAGGTCTTTTATGTCTTCTAAGTTTTTGGAATTAACTTCAACTACGTGGGTAACAAGAACATCATGCCTTATATCCGTCAAGAGCATTCCCCAAGCAGAGAAAACTCCTGGTGGTATCGCGGGGATCACTATTTTGTTAATTTCTAAGTCTTGAGCAATAAATGGAGCGAACATAGGCCCTGAACCACCATGAGCAATTAAAGTGAAGTCTCTAGGATCATAACCCTTCTGTACAGAGATAATTCTTATTGCATTTGCAGCATTTTCGTTAGCTATTTTGATTATTCCCTCTGCTGCTTCTTCTACAGAAACATTAAAGTGATCAGCTATCTTTTCTTTTACTACCTCGATTGCTAGATCCCTATATATTCTCATCTCTCCCCCAAGGAGGTAGTTCGGATTGATCAAACCATTTATAACATATGCATCGGTTACAGTCGGTTGATCTCCACCTTTTCCATAACAAGCTGGTCCTGGATCAGCTCCCATGGCCTTTGGCCCGACTCTCAGATTTCCAACTGCATCTATCCATGCAATACTGGTTCCACCATTACCTACTTCTTCAATCTCAATAACAGGAACTTTTACTGGATAACCTGGGTTAAATCTGTCTCTTCCCACATGATATTCACTGTGCACTTTTGGAGTTAAATTCTCTACAAGGCTAGCTTTGGTTGTTGTACTACCTCCATCAAGCACTATTACGTTCTTTTCCCCAACAAGTTCTGCTATTGCTATCCCCCCTATAACTCCTGCAATTGGTCCTGACTCAACAGCGTAGATTGGATATTCTTTTACGAAATCAAAAGAAGCCATTCCCCCGTTTGATAGCATTGAATAGAAAGCTCCTTTGAAGCCCATGTCCCTTATTGCTCTCTCAAGGATGTTCAGATATGCTCTCATTTTAGGTTTTACGAATGCGTTTAAAACTGCAGTGTTAGTTCTCTCGTATTCATACCACTCTCTTGTTATCTCGTGAGAAGTTGTTATTGGTATGTCAAATCCTTTTTTCTCCAACTCTTCTTGAATTATTTTTTTAGCCTCTATTTCATGAGTTGGATTTGCGTAGGAGTTTAAGAAGCTGATACATATGGATTCAACCCCTTCTTTCAGAAGCTTTTCGAGACCTTGTCTGACATCTTCTGGGTGAAGAGGTTCTATAACACCCCCACCTCCGCCAATTCTTTCTCTGACTTCTACAGTAAGACGTCTAGGAACGAACGGTTCAGGTTTTTTGTATCTGAAGTTGTAAATATCTCTTCTATTTGCTCTTTGGAGAATTAAAACATCTCTATGTCCCTTTGTAGTGAAAAGACCAACCTTAGCTCCACTACGAGTTATAATTGAGTTTATCACAAGGGTCTGACCATGTAATACCATGCTTACTTTTGACATATCTAGTTTGCTCTTTTCAACTGTATTAAGAACCCCTTCTGCCGGATTTTTTGGTGTTGTTTCGCCTTTTACCCATACAAAATCTCCAGTTTCGTCGTCATAAGCGACTAGATCTGTAAACGCCCCTCCAATGTCAACTCCCAATCTATACATGGCATTTCACCCCTTGAAGAGTACACCATTATGGCATTCAAACTATAACAGTAGATAGTAAATATTTAAACTTTTTTAGTTAAATTTTTGCATTATTTAACGTTTCATTAAAGAATATTGCTTAATATTGCGTCAAAATTTGTACATCATCATATGACAAAATTATGCACAAAAGCCTTTTAAAGAGCATTAATGGATACATATGGCGGGTGATATCAATGAGTTATGAAGTACATCATTTAAACGAGATATGGGATGCTGCCAAAAATGAAGCACTCGAAATTTTCAAGAATGATCATATTCAGATTGGAATATTATTACTAACCCCAAACACTCGGTTACCAGAAACAGGATTCAGTGTACACGAAAACTTTCATGAATTTGCGTACATAATAGATGGAGAGGTTATATTTGGAACACCTAAAAAGACAACATATCTTAAAGCAGGTGATTTTATGTATAACAGACCTGGTACTCCTCACTATACTGAAAATGCTTCGGATGTCTCTGCAAAGATTTTATGGTTCCTGGTCCCAGATAGAGTTTAATTAGGGGGAATAACATGGAAAACAAAGTTGCAGCAAGTACTAGAAAATATTTATGGGCCAAAAAAGAAAATGCTGAACAGTATATCCCATATCTTAAAGAATTTGAACAATATTTGAGTCAATACTATAGCTATGCCTTGAGGTATAGAATCATCAAGCCACTCATTAATATCTCAAAAAATATTGGAAACTTACTAGAAATTACTGAAGAAGACGTTAGGACATTTTATTGGCAGTATGACAGAAAAACTAGGAGGAGACATATTTATGCATATCGACGGTATAAAGAATTTTTACAAAATAAAAAACCATGATCTTAGATATCATCTCTAGAATCATACTACCATCACTAAGAATAAGAGATGAAACAGTAAATAGGAGGAACTCAACTATGAGGGAAAAAGTTCCACGAATTGGATTGATCGTAAATGGTCCTAATGTTCTTTTGAAAAGATTCAATGTCAAGATAAAAGACATCTCATCAAGTCTACTAAGCTTTGGAAAAATTACTATAGGAAAAGTTGTTCTTAGTCACAACATAAATCCCAAACTAATAGAAACTATCCTTGAGTCAGGTTTAGAACCAGTCATTGTTAATGGAAGAGTAGATGTAGCTGTTGCTGTAGAAGCTATGAAAATTATTTATGATTCAAAAATAGATATCTTGGCATTGGCAATTAGAGATGCTCATTTTTTACCTCTTGTAATTGAAGCTAAAAAGGTAGGGAAAGATGTTATTGTCATTACCCCACGACTAAATGAACTAAGTGATGCATTACAAAATACTGCAGAGATAATCATAGAGCTTTTTAAAAATCCTTTTGAAGATTCTAAAAGTCCTAAAATAAGTGTGAAGTATGTTGCAGACTAACTATATAAACTAAAACTTAATGATTCAATATCCCTTGACTCCCTTAAACTTTATATTCCCCTCGTCCAAATTTTTCTTGGGGTTGGAAATGAGGGAAGAACTGAAGCGCATGCTTAAAGTTGATATTCTCGACATTGAATACGAGGGAGACAAAGTGATCGTTTATGTTCCCAAGGATCAGGTCAGGATGGCCGTGGGGAGTGGAGGAAGCGCTGTAAAGGCAGCAGAGCTTGTACTTGGCAAGAAAATCGAGATTAGAGGTAGATGAGCAATGGCACTTGGCTTTAGGAAACAGGAGCTCGAAGACTTAGCTATATCTTTCATTGTTCTTACCCTTGTTTTTTCCCGATTTGAGCTCAGATTAATTCCCTATGTTGCCCTTGGAATATTTACGGCGTTTGTATTCCACGAAATCGCCCATCGACAGGTTGCAAGGAAGTATGGATACTACGCAGTTTATAGAAGATGGGACACAGGGATCATGCTGGCTTTGCTCTTGGGGATACTAAACAAGCTCCTAGGCCTTAGGTTCATTTTCGCAGCAGTGGGGGCCGTTCAAGTTTACTCTCTCTATGCAGGCTGGGAGGATAGAGAGATTTACGGAAAGATAAGCCTTGCTGGGCCTGTAACGAACATATTGGTGGGAGTGTTTGCACTCATTTTACTGCTATTTGGAAAATTTTCCGGTATTTTGTGGGCTTCTCTGTACTATACGGCCTTCATAAATCTCTGGCTGGCATTCTTTAACCTTCTACCGATTCCTCCTTTGGATGGCTATAAGGTTTTAAGGTGGAATCCCGGCTACTGGGGAGTGGCTATAGGAGTAGCATTCCTTCTCCAGTCCCTCCTTTAGTTTCACTCTTGGTGATACAGGAGGGAAAGATTAAAATACAACAAGTCCAATCGTCTAACGGGGGTGAAAAAATGAAGTATAAAGAACCCTTCGGTGTTAAGCTCGATTTTGAAACCGGGATCATTGAGAACGCAAAGAAAAGCGTCAGAAGGCTCAGCGACATGAAAGGCTACTTCATTGATGAGGAAGCTTGGAAGAAAATGGTGGAAGAGGGAGATCCAGTGGTTTACGAGGTCTATGCAATAGAGCAGGAAGAAAAAGAGGGCGACCTCAACTTTGCAACTACTGTTCTCTACCCCGGCAAAGTGGGAAATGAGTTCTTCATGACCAAAGGTCACTACCATTCAAAAATAGACAGAGCAGAGGTCTATTTTGCCCTTAAAGGCAAGGGCGGTATGCTGCTTCAAACACCCGAGGGAGAGGCAAGGTTTATCGAGATGGAGCCAGGCACTATAGTTTACGTTCCTCCATACTGGGCTCACAGAACTATAAACACCGGGGATAAGCCGTTTATCTTCCTCGCACTGTACCCGGCAGATGCGGGCCATGACTATGGAACAATCGCCGAAAAAGGCTTTTCTAAGATAGTGGTTGAAGAAAACGGAAAGGTTGTCGTCAAGGACAATCCCAAGTGGAAGATGTAATCTTCTTTTCTCTTTTTTGAAAGCTGGATAAAATGTCCAATAGAAAGTGAGACCTTTGAATATGTAAAAGATTTTTATAGGCTTAAAACATATCCCTTTACGGTGGTGTTAATGACTTTCGATAAAAAGAAAATTGAGGAGATTAAGAAGGCCGAGCAGGAATGGGAAGAAAAAACCGTAAAACCATTCATTCAAAAAAGACCTGAAAGAAAGGAGAAGTTCATGACAGACGACGGCTTTGAAATTAAGAGGGTCTACACACCTGCAGACCTCGAGAACTGGGACTATTTGGAGAAGCTAAACTTCCCCGGTCAATATCCGTTCACCAGAGGAGTTTACGCTACAATGTATAGAGGAAGACTCTGGACAATGAGGCAATATGCCGGTTACGCAACCGCTGAAGAGTCAAACAAGCGCTACAAATACCTTCTCGAGCAAGGGCAGACCGGTTTGAGTGTTGCCTTTGATTTGCCAACCCAACTTGGCTACGATTCCGATCACCCAATGGCTGAGGGAGAAGTTGGAAAAGTAGGTGTTGCCATTGATTCTCTTTGGGACATGGAGATTCTTTTCGATGGAATTCCTCTTGATAAGGTCTCCACATCAATGACAATTAACGCCACAGCTGCCAATCTTTTGGCCATGTATATTTTAGTTGGTCAAAAGCAGGGTGTTCCCCAGGAACAGCTCAGGGGTACAGTCCAAAACGATATTCTTAAGGAGTACATAGCAAGAGGTACCTACATCTTCCCACCCCAGCCCTCCATGAGACTAACAACCGATATTATAATGTACTGTGCCGAAAACGTTCCAAAGTGGAACTCGATAAGCATAAGCGGTTACCACATCAGAGAAGCCGGGGCAAATGCGGTTCAAGAGGTTGCTTTCACACTAGCGGATGGTATTGAGTACGTCAAAGCGGTGATAGCAAGGGGCATGGATGTTGACAAGTTCGCTCCAAGATTGAGCTTCTTCTTCAACGCCCACAACAACTTCCTTGAGGAGATAGCCAAATTCAGAGCCGCAAGAAGACTTTGGGCAAAGATTATGAAAGAGAAGTTCAACGCCAAAAACCCAAGATCAATGCTCCTAAGGTTCCACACGCAAACGGCTGGTTCAACTTTGACTGCCCAGCAGCCTGAGAACAACATAGTAAGAGTTGCTATCCAAGCCCTTGCAGCGGTTCTTGGAGGAACCCAATCCCTGCACACCAACTCATACGACGAGGCTTTAAGCCTTCCAACCGAGAAGAGCGTTAGAATAGCCTTGAGGACACAGCAGATCATAGCTTACGAAAGCGGCGTCGTTGATACAATAGATCCCCTCGGAGGAAGCTACTACATCGAATGGCTTACAGACCACATAGAGGAAGAGGCTATGAAGTACATCGAAAAGATCGAGGCCATGGGAGGCATGATGAAGGCCATTGAGAGGGGCTACATCCAGAAGGAGATTGCAGACTCAGCCTACAAATACCAGAAAGAGATTGAGGAAAAGAAGCGCATCATAGTCGGAGTAAACGAGTTTGTCGTTGACGAGCCAATAGAGGTTGAAATTCTCAAGGTAGATCCAAGCATTAGGGACAAACAAATAGAGAGGCTAAAGAAGCTGAGAAGCACAAGAGACAACAAGAAGGTTGAAGAGGCCCTTGACAAACTCAGGAAGGCTGCAGAGACCGAAGATGAAAACCTAATGCCCTACATCATTGAGGCACACAAGCACTTGGCAACCCTCGGCGAAGTCACTGATGTTCTAAGGGAGGTTTGGGGCGAATACAGAGCCCCACTCATCTTCTGATTTATCCTATTTTCTTTTCTAAATATACCACAACAGCAAGGAGTATCAAAAGTGCCCCAATTATAAGATATACCTCCCTTGACTTCAATTCACTAACTTCTGCCCCTCTGCCTGCTTTTTCAAAGTTTAGCGTGACATTACCTTCCCCAATCACTGCTAGAGCTATGAAGTCCTCATAGCTCCTTACGCCGACTTCTCCGTCAATAACCTTTCCCTTCTCCTTAAAGGTCCCCTTGAAGTTCGTTGATAAGGGATCGAAGTTTTCTTTTTCGTTGTTTAGGGTAAAGTAATACACCCTCAGCTCCACATCCTTATCTGAGGAAAGGGAAAACTTCAGCTTCTGACCTCTGAGAGGAGTGGCATTTATTATGAAAGTTCTCAGTCCTTCGCCGAATTCCCTTCTCCTAAGCTCGAAAGTAACGTTCCTCAGCTCGTTGAGATAATCCGACACTAGTAGAACTCCCTCGAAGTAGCCTTCTCCTTCAACCATTATCATAAACTCGCTCTCATTGAACACTATGTAGTCGCTTCTCCCCCTCTCTTGCGTCGAGGATGCTATGATCTTTCCCGAAAGGTCTAGGAGATGAATTCTAAGGTCTTTTCCTTGCCGTATGTACCTCCCATAGAGGATGGCAATCTTCTCTCCGTCCCATGGCTCAAAGGCAAAAGGAGGTGTTATCTCGTTCCCCATTACCCTATAGGGCAAGCCTACATGGTGGTGTTCACTTGTATAATTGACCTTGGCAAGCCAGTTGTCGCCGTAAACCGGGAGTATCCCCATTCCACTGACCTCCAGCTTTAAGGGAATCTCGATGTCGTTAACTATCACGCTGAAGTTGATGGGCTTATTGAGCATGAAACCCTGCGGTAGGCTTGGAAGCTTTAAAACTAGCGTTACCTGGGCATTTTGGACCACGTCGAGCTCCTTAACTTGAGTGTCACCATAGTAGAAGTAGCCCTTTATAGAATCCGGCAGACCTCTAATGCCAAAGTGCACCTTTCCGTTGCCAACAACAGTTATAACATAGCTCACGCTTCCTCCAAGTATGCCCTTGGCGTAAGAATTGACCGCTTTTGCGCTCAGCCCTGCCCTTAATGAAATGGGGAAAGTTGCGGAGTAGGAGCTTGAAGAGACCCCAACGGTCAAAATTTGAGCATCTTCCGGTACTTTAAACTCAAGATAAACCTCTTCGTTAGGTTTTATTGTAACATCCGCAAAGTAAGGCTCCCCTACGATAACGGAGTTCTGGTAGATAGATACCCTTCCCGAGAACGCAACTTTTCCATCGTTCCTCAGCCATATCTTTAGCCTGTCTTTCCCTTTCTCTGCTCTCACAAGAGATATCCTCGGCATTTCGAAGTAGAAGCTCTCCTGCTTTACTACGCCATAGTCAATCAAGATTGTGCCTTGAGTTGCATCCGTGTCAAAGACCACTTCCCTCTCTTCCTTTAAGTTAAGATAGACCTCCTTCTTGTCAAAGGTCATTCCGCTAACCAGAAGCTTAACGGTGACGTTAACGGGATCCCCATGGTTTCTCAGAAGGACGTGAAGCTTTTCATCCTTCCAGATGCGCTCAATCGTTACGAGTTCTTCAAGAGAGACTATCGTCATTGTTTTTGAGAGTTTAGCCTCCTTCAGCATGAAGGTTAGCTGATTATATGAGGGGGAAACCTTCAAAGTTAAGCTTTCTCCGGGTTTGAGGACAATAGGCTGCTCCGCTATCTCCATCCCTTGAGCAAGAACCACCAGAGTGTCGTTGATTTCGTAGTAACCTGTATTCTCAACCTTCACCTTCACATAAGCATCAAAGGAATCCACGAGGGACACACTGAAGTCCCTCTTTTTCAGAACTTCAACGCTAGAGTAGTTACCGCTCAAATGAAGCTTGAGGGTAAGCGTATTCAAATCTAAGCTCCCAACAGTGTAGTTCACTCCCTCAAAGAAAACACTCTCGCCAAAGTGCAGCCCTTTGATTAGGCTTGTGTTTTCACTCTCTAGCAATAGAAAAACCAGGCTTGGATTGTTTTGGGACACATCAAAGGTTACGGCGGTGTTATCAACTATCAAAACCTCATCTATTCCCAGCTCAACCGATAGGGCAAGAGCATTTCCGGCAAAGAGGAGAAGCACGAAAAGTGGTAAGACTTTCCTCATGGCTCATCCCTCATACTCCTTCCTGTATAATCCCACGAGAGTAAAAATAAGGCCCAGCAGGATAACACAAATGAAAAACAGAGCACTCATAGTTGGATCTCCTTTGTAGGTGTCCAATCCAGTGTGGAGCGTAAAGCCCCTCTTTAGCAAGACCCCTATCTGATAGCTCAGGTTAAAGCGCTCTGGGTTGTCAAAGAAAGGCAACTGTGGAAGTATGAACTGGGCAGTAAACACCAGTCCAAAGCTTGCAAGAGATGCATAGAGAGGTCTTGAAAGAACTACCGAGAGGAGCATCGAAACCGCTCCAAGGCTTCCAAGAACGAGAACTGTAACCCCAAGGGCAAACAGGAAGTCATCAAAAGTTGCCCTAAACCCCTCAAAGCCAGACTTGTAGAGGAGAACCATGTAAACCTGCATCACAAAGTAGGGAATGCCAAAAATCATGAGTACGGCAGTAATTCCAGAAAAGAACTTGCCAAAGACTATCTCACTCTTCTTTATCGGCTTTACAAGGAGAAGCCTTATCGTGCCCCTGTCAATTTCACTTGCAAGCAAATCGCTCATGACAATTATAACGACCAGCTGGCCAATCACACTCGCCCAGAAGTTTATTAAAAACTGAGAAACGTTTATCTGGAATGAAATCTCCAGGGCTTTTGCACTGTATTCAGTTATCTCCTCGTGGGTGAAAAAGTAGACTATCACGGGAAGAAGCATCAACGCCAGCATTACCTTAAGACGCCTTGATTTTAAAAGCCTGTAAACCTCGTTTTGATATAGAACGCTAATCACTTTCGTCACCTATGCTGAACTTTTCCATAAGAATTCTCTCAAGCGGACTTGTGTGGGGTCTGAAGAGCTTTAAGCGAATGCCCTGGGAGGTTAAATACTTCGGGAACTGCAGGAAAAACTCATCAAGAAACCTAGGATCCACTTTAACCCTAATTATGTTCTCCTCCTCCCATACTTCCCTAACGTATGGCTTTTCCTTTAGGAACTCAATTGCTGTCTTGTTGTCCGAAGTGGAAACATCGTAATCGTTCTCCTCTATCTCCGTCAGCTCACTTATCTTCCCCTGGGCTATTAAGCGACCTTGGTTGATTAGCCCCACGTAGTTGCACATCTTCTCAACTTCGCTCACTATGTGTGAGCTTACGAAAATAGTTTTCTCCTCCTTTGCAAGGGAGAGGATTTTCCCTATGAACTCTATTCTTCCCAGAGGGTCAAGGTTTGCCGTGGGCTCGTCCAGTATTAAAAGTTCCGGATCACCAATTAGGGCTGAAGCAAAAGAAACTCTCTGCTTCTGTCCCGAGGAGAGCTCCTTTATTTTGTTCAATGCCAACCTACCAACCCCAACGTACTTCATGAGCTTCTTCGCTTGTTCTCTCGCTTCTTCCTTTTTTAAGCCGGAGAGCCTGCCCATATAAGTCAGAAAGTCAAAGATCGTCATATCATCATAGGCTATTGGGAGTTCTGGCATATAACCAACATTTTTCATTATTTCAACTCTATTTTGGGGCATCTCAAGGTTAAAAATTCTAATTTCTCCATATGTAGGCCTTAACGCTGCCGTGAGCATTTTAATAGTGGTGGTTTTACCGGCACCATTGGGTCCCAAAAAGCCATAGACAACTCCTTTAGGAACTTTAAGGTTCAAATGATAAATTATATTTCTTTTTCCGAAAAACTTTGTGAGATCTTTGGTTTCTATGATGTATTCCATCTTCAACACCAGACTGTAGATAATGATCTTAGCCAATAGATAATAATCTAAAAGAAGTTATAATGTTTTTGGGTTTACTCCATTTTCTATATACAAAATTTTTGTCAACATTGTTCTCATTATGTAAACAAAGAATTTTATATTAATCAAAGCATAATTTAACACATAACATGGAGGTGGAGAAATTGAGAAAACTTATAGCTTTCTTTGGAATGTTTATGTTTTTTGTAGCTTCTTTCGCATTTGCGAACCCTACAGTAGATAATGTTCCCCAAGCGTTTGAGCATGGCGATCTCGTCATGATTGACGGGCAAGGCTACTACTACAAGGGGATGTCCATACCTGATCCATACGAACCATATAAGCAGGATGTCCCAGGACACTACTGGCTCCAGACCGGCCCGAGAAGAGTAATCGGTTTACATTACAACACGGGTATGGGAATGCCATTCTGGGCAATGTATGACCCCTATGGAATTCTCCTCTACAAGGTTGATGGCATAATAGACGTCCCGCCAGAGCAGCTCAGTCCCGAGAGGGAGACATGGCTCAAGGACCACGGCTACGTCCACATTCACGAGTTCGTGAGCGCAGATACCGGAGAGGAACTTGAGGACTTTGTGGTTTACCTCAAGCACACCGCGGTGACCAGCTTTTACTTCACACCGCCGATGGCACCCTGGAACGCACATGACGTTAACCCGGGAATCGACTACGAGTTCATCCCCAACTGGTGATTGGGGCTTCTTTTCTTAATTTTTTGTTATAACTTATACCTTTTAAGTTCTTAGTTCTAACGAAGATTAAAAACAACCTTAATGAACTTTCAAGAACAGAAAAAGTTTTCTAAAAATCAATGTTATGGTGGGCCCGCGGGGATTCGAACCCCGGACCTTCGCCGTGTGAGGGCGACGTCATAACCAGGCTAGACCACGGGCCCGCCCTAGCAGCCACTCATATCTCTCCAAGCTTTGCTTATAAATTTTTCTTACCCTCTACTCCATTTGGGCATTTTACGTTGTACTATATTTCTCTCTCGATTGTAGAATTTTTGTTCATTAAAAAATTTTTCCACTCAATGGGGAATATTTATATACATAAACAACGCTAAGATATATGACAAAGATATGTCGGAGGGAAGTTAATGGAGAGAAAACTGCTTGTTGGAGTACTAGTTTTTGCCTTGTTAGTAAGCCTGATGCCGGTATCTGCAGTAAGTAACAGTGCTCCAAAACGCATTTTTGTCCAGATAGATGGCCCAATAACTCAAGAAGTTCTCGACGAATTAAAAGCCAACGGAATGAACGTTTTGTATGTCTTTGATGAGATAGGCTTTGTTGCAGGCATTGCAAAGGATAGAGACCTTAAGAGAATTTCAAGACTCAAGTTCGTAAAGAGCGTGGGAGAAGATGTTCAAGTCCACGTGACTAGTGAAGACGTTGAGGCCCTGCCAAGTTCAGGTCCCGGAGGGATATACACATGGAACCTCGATATGATAAACGTCCCGACGGTGCACGAGAACTACACAGGTGAAGGCGTTTACGTGGCTGTCCTTGACACAGGTTTAGTTCCCAACTGGAGGGACTACTTCGAAGAGGATAAGATAGCCACTGAGTTTGCCAGAGCATTCCTAGCGGCAAATGCATTAACCGCCCACTACAACCCCAATGCATGGGAAGCTGACACCAACAGTCACGGAACACACGTAACCAGCACAATAATAGGCTTCTGGGTCTATGGAGCATACAGAGTGAGTGGGGTAGCGCCCGATGCAAGGGTAATCCCCGTTAAAGTCCTTAGCAACTACGGGTTCGGCTGGAGCACGGACATAGCCGCGGGAATAATGTACATCGCGGATCTCTACAAAGAGGAAGTGGCAACTGGCGGTAAAGTACTCCCACCATATGATGAAATTAACCCAATAGTCATAAGCATGAGCCTCGGAGGGCCTTCTCTAAGCCCAATTGAAAAATATGCTATAGACTATGCTATAAGCGAGGGTGTCTTTATAGTTGCCGCTGCAGGAAACGACGGAGAAGCTGGAATGGACTACCCAGGAGCTTACGAGCCAGTGATCTCGGTTGGGGCTGCAGGATGGGTTGGAGAGTGGACGGCACCAGCATGGTGGAGAACCGCTGATGTTCCAGAAGATCTCTACGAACAGGTTTACGTAACCGACTTCAGTGGAAGAGAAAAAGAAGGGCAGGATCTTGACGTCCTAGCTCCAGGAAGCTGGGTAGTTGGACCTTACCTTGCTTATGGTGCCGCACACCCACCATACTGGGCGCAGGGAGTTCCTGGCCAGTACTACTACCTCGGTGGAACGAGCATGGCAACTCCACACGTGAGCGGAATAGTGGCATTGATGCTCCAAAAGGATATGGAAGACGGAAGCATCGACTTAACTCAAGCAGATGTTGAATATATCCTCGAAAGCACAGCAATGCCAATAGACTGGTACACCGCTTCAGTCATTGACCCATTCACGGGGCAATATGAGACCATAACATGGGGAGACGATGCTGTAGGTTCAGGATTAGTACAAGCCGATGCTGCCGTGGGAGCAGTCTCTTGACTTCTTTATTTTCTTTTACCACATTCTTTAAATACCCACCAGCTTACTTCTTCTCGGTGAGAATATGCTAAACACGATGGTTTTGATAAGGACAGACAACTTCGACAAAGCACTAATAGCGCTGGCAGACCTCGTTAGGTATGCCGGGATGGAGATAAGGGGAAAGCCAAGGATAATACCTCCAGCCCTCTCCGATTGGGCATTTGAGAAACTTGTGGGAGAAAAGCCCAAGAAGAAGTACCGCGCCCATGTTGTAGCACAGATAGATCTGCCTCCTTCAAAGGCAATAGGCAGATTAAGGGAAATTCACCCCCCAGCACACATAATAGTTATCCCTCCGGATTCACCCGTTCATAGGGAGCTCCTCAAAATGTGGGGGACTTTTGAAGTGCTGAAGGGGTTTTATCCTCCTAAGAAATCCAGAAAGGGAGAAGAAAGCGAGGAGTAATCACTTCTTTTTCTTCTTCTTGATTCTTATATTCGCAACGTCTCCAAGGGTCGGCTCGTAGTCCTTTGGAATTGTAACCTTTTCCTGCACGTTCTCCTCTACTCTTTCAATTAGGGTTATCCTAAAGTATCTTTCGAGCTTTTTTGCCTCCTCTATGGTCGGCATGTACTCCCCATGGGCTATTCTCCTAAGGAGGTTGGTAGAAAGGCCCACTTTGTGGGAAAGTTCTTCATAGCTCAAACCGCTTTTTTGAATAGCCTCCCTAACCCTCTCTGCATAATCCTCAACAATATCCTCCGTGTAAAGCGGCCTTTGCCTCCTTGGGGCTGGTTTTGGCTTTGGTCTCGGCGTGTAAGTTCTCCTCGGCTCTCTTCCAGTGGGCATTGGGCTCCATGTTCCGGGTTTTTTCCTACCGTACTTTTGATAACACCTGTTACAAACCAAGAGCTCTGCACCCTCTATTTTTATTGTATGCCCCTGTCCTCTAATCTCTGCCCCACAGATTTCACAAATCCTCGGTTTGGCTTTTGCCATTAAGATCACCTTCAGCGCTCTCTACTCTGAGTTTTAGGATTAGATTTTATAAACCCATCTGATAACATAACACCGATAAATATGGCGGATGAAATCAAAGTGGAGAAACTAAAGAAAATGGACCAAGAAACACTCGAGACCCTTGTAGGAATTTACATGAGGGGCTACGAGGGCTTGAGGGAATACGGCGGAGAGGGAGAGAGCTACGCTAAAAGGTACCTCCGGTGGTGCTGGAACAAAGCCAGCGATGGCTTCTTTGTGGCAAAAGATGGTGATAGGATAGTTGGGTTTATAGTATGCGACAACGACTGGCACAGCAGATACGAGGACAGGGTGGTAGGGGCCATACACGAGTTTGTAATTGACAAGGGCTACCAGGGAAAAAGCGTTGGCAAAAAGCTCATGGAAAAGTGTCTGGAGTATCTGAGCAAATACAACGACAGAATAGAGCTGTGGGTTGGAGAAAAGAACACCAAAGCAATTGAATTCTACAAAAAGCTCGGTTTCAAAATAGCTGGAAAGAGCGGCATATGGATAAGAATGGTAAAAGACCTAAAATGAAACAACAATCAATAAAAAATCCACCATAAGAACCCCTACTAAAAGGGTTAAAATCAGTGAAATACAACAGTCTCTTCGTGAATTTCTCTTTTAGACAAGCATCAATTAGGTAAATTCCACTCAAAAGTTTTTTCAAATTCAATAGCTCACAAGAAAACTATATTAAGGACTAAAAGAAAGTCTTGATTATATTATAGTACTTAATAGCAAGTTCATGAAGTTAAAGAAACCTTTATTGGAATATCTGCAGATATTACATTTGAGGTGTTTATATATGGAATTAGAAACCATCCATAATAATGCGAAGGATATTATGGAAATTTTACGTTTGCGTACCTCGCCATTAGCTATTAAAATGCTAAAAACTGAAGGAGAGATTCCACCAAATGCGATAAGACCGTTAAAAGATATGGGTCACCATTTAGATCTTTGCCAAGCTTTTGCAATGTCGCGGTGGGGTGGAAAAACTATTGCTATGTTAAAGGAAGACATGTGGTGTTTTGAGCCAATTGTAGGGTATGGGCTAGCAGAGCCACCGCAGGAGTTTCTTAACGGAGAAAACAGATACCCAAATTCTATAATGACTCGCGAAGCCGCTAGAAAGTGGGCTAATTTGTTTCCTCGCTTAGAAGCTGGAAAATATATTGGGATAATTTCCGCTCCCTTAACAAAATGTAGTTTTAAGCCTAATTTGTTTGTTATTTACTGCGATCCTTCCCAGTTAACCCAACTTCTAATAGCAAAGAATTGCCTTGATGGGGAGGATATCACTTGCAGATTAGGTGGTCATGCTGCATGTGTCTATGCCGTTGTTCCTGTATTGCAGAATAAACAATGCGTAGTTGCTTCTCCTTGTAGAGGAGACAGACGCATTGCAATGACACAGTACAATGAAATAATATTTTCCGCACCTATAGAGATGTTAGAACCCCTCGTAAAAGCCCTTAAATATCTGGAAGAACATGGGTGGGGATATCCTTGGATGTTTGAACTAAAACCTAAGCGTGAGCTGTCTGAAAGTTACAAAAAAATTGGAGAAAAAATGGGTTTAAGGTATAATAAATAATGGCACCGTCCATAAACTTCTAGTATTTTTTTCCTTTTTGGATATTATGAAAATGATTTCCATAATACATAACATTCAAATCATTTGATCAAAACATAAAAAACCTTATATATCATTCTGTTAAACTTTCAATGAATTATATCCCATAGGAGGTGTTCTAATGAAACCAAAACTAGCCAAACTTGTTGGTAGTGTATTAATTCTGGGAATTTTAGTAGCCTCCGCGTTTGCAGCCGGGTGTATAGGTGGAAAACAGACATCAACAGAGCAACCTTCGAGTAGTGAACAGCCTAAAAGTGAATGGCCATCCACCCTAAGATTCCTTCATGGTGCTCCTGGAGGAACATGGGAGCAAATTGGTGGAGTCTTTGCAGAATTAATTTCAAAGAACTTGGTTCCCACCACCACAAGAACTGGTGGGGGAGTCAGTAACATTATAAACCTCAACGATGGAAAGGGGGATTTAGGTCTTACAGGGGCTGTTTTAGGAATGCCTGCAATGAGAGGAGATCCGCCTTTTGAGAAAAAGATAGATAATGTCGCTGCAATTGCAAACCTTTATAGGCAATGGTTTTACTTCATAATAAGTAAGGACTTTGCAGACAAATATGGTATCAAGAGTGTTGACGATATTTTCAAAAAGAAAGTCCCAATTAGATTGGCTTCTCTTAAACCAGGAACTCTCTCAGAGTTTACGCTTAAGGCTCTCCTAGAAACAGGATATGGAGTTACCTATGATGACATCAAGAGCTGGGGCGGTGAAGTTGTTTGGGCCTCATACTCTGATGGAGCTAACCAACTCATAAATGGAAACATTGATGCTTTTGCATTTACACTTTCAATGCCAAGTACAGTCATTATGCAAATCGAGGCTCAAAAAGAAATATACATTCTCCCAATATCTGAAGAAGTAAGAAAGAAAATGGCAGATACATATGGAACAGTTACCTTTACTTTTGAACCTGGTGTTTATAAATCTATAAAAGAGCCCGTGCCAACGATTGGAACTTATACTGTACTTATAGTAAGAAAAGATCTTCCAGAAGATTTGGTGTATCAAATAACAAAGCTATATTTTGAAAACAAAGATGAACTAGCCAAATCTATAAAAGCATTAGGAGAGCTAGATGCCTCAGAAGCGGCTAAAAACACAGGCTTTCCACTTCACCCAGGAGCAGAAAAATATTATAAGGAGATTGGAGCTATAAGCTGAGTTACATAGGCTTTTTTCTATATTTAAATTTTCTTACTTAACTTTTTATAAGTTCAGAGTAAAAGGAGGTGACACCAATGAGAGAGATTAAAGGGAAGATTAAATACATAATTATCGGCTATGCTGTGATAGCATCTCTCTTTCACATATACACTGGTATTTTTGGTACCATTCACTCGATGCTTCAAAGAAGTATCCATTTGATGTTTCTTTTGCCATTGGCATTCTTATTATATCCGGCCCATAAAAATGCACCAAAAGATAAAATCCCAATATACGATATTGTACTGGCAATTTTAGCTTTGCTACCTGGCTTATATATGGTTGTTAATTTTGACTGGGTTATTAGCAGAACATGGGGAGTTACTCCCCTCCTTCCAATAGAGAAAATACTGGGAATTTTGTTTATTGTTTTAGTAATAGAAGCTACCAGAAGAACTGTGGGGATAACACTAGCAGTTCTTGCAACAATATTTTTGATATATCCCTTAATAGCATCCTCACTCCCAGGAGCTTTAAGGGGAGGATCCGCTACGCTAGAAGAAGTTTTAGAAACAATGTACTTAACAACTGAGGGTATTCTAAGTATACCTGTTGGAGTTTCTGCTACTTATGTAATACTTTTCCTGATATTTGCTGCGTTTTTAGAAGTCTCTGGAATTGGAGATTACTTTATGAAGCTTGTTATTTTAATAGCCGGCAAGAGAAAGGGGGGCCCTGCAAAGGTAGCGGTTATCTCGAGTGGAATTATGGGAATGCTCTCGGGCAGTGCGGTTGCCAATGTATATGGAACAGGTAGTTTTACCATACCAATGATGAAAAAAGTTGGATTTCCTAAAGATTTCGCCGGAGCTGTCGAAGCTGTTGCCTCCTCCGGAGGCCAAATAATGCCTCCAATCATGGGAGCAGGAGCATTTATAATGGCTTCATTACTTGGAATCCCATATTTGAGAGTAGTTAAAGCGGCAATACTCCCTGCATTATTGTATTACCTAGGTGTTTATGTCATTGTCCATTTTAAATCAGTAAAGGACAACCTAGGAGTTGTTCCAGATGAGGCTATTCCTCCAAAAGAGGAAGTCATCAAGAAATTATACCTTCTGACCCCAATAGTTGTGCTAATTTATACTTTGATATTCAGAACTCCCCAGTATGCTGCAGTAATTGGAATATTTGCTACAATAGCAGTAGCTTTTATTTCCAAAGACACTAGATTGTCACTGAATGATTTTATTAAGGCCCTCTCAGATGGTGCAATTAAAGCAATTCCCGTGGCAGCAGCATGTGCATCTGCCGGT
Organism: Thermococcus aegaeus; assembly: GCF_055393685.1. Taxonomy (NCBI): domain Archaea; kingdom Methanobacteriati; phylum Methanobacteriota; class Thermococci; order Thermococcales; family Thermococcaceae; genus Thermococcus; species Thermococcus aegaeus. The sequence continues at coordinate 320,429 of NZ_AP042464.1, forward strand.
GTTGTAGTTGGAGCAATAAACCTTACGGGAGTTGGATTCAAAATTGTCGGTGGAATTGTTGACCTCTCAGCAGGTATTGGTATCATTGCAGCTATCTTTGTGGCAATAATTGGAGTAATTATGGGAATGGGTCTTCCAACAACTGCCGCTTATGTAGTCGTAGCAGCAATAGCAGTTCCTGCTTTGACAAGATTAGGATTCCTCCCACTAGCGTCACACTTTTTTGTCTTTTATTATGCAATACTCTCCAACATTACATATCCAGTTGCTCTGGCAGTATATGCCGCAGCCTCAATCTCTGGAGGAGATCCAAGAAAAATCGGGGCGCATGCTGTCAAGCTTGGTATAATGGGATTCATAGCTCCGTTCTTAGCCTTATATAATCCATCACTTCTGTTTGAAGGCAACTATAGCATGACCATACTCTCGTTCTCGCTTGCTGTAGTTGGCACAGTACTTCTAGGAGCAGGTATCGTTGGATATCTCCAAAAAGAACTAAACAAAATAGAAAGAATAATACTTGGAGGCTTGGGAGGTTTAGGGATCGTGCTTGCCGCTGGTTTAGGTTATCTTCTCTAAGTTTTTCTCTTTTTTTACTTTAGGAATTAAAAAAGACAAAAGAAAGTCATTTTATCGGAGGTCTGAACTTGTAGCCGTAGAGGATTATTCCGTCCTCTTCGAACTCCCTAACCTTTCTCGTGACCATTTCTACTTCCATGCCAAAGTCGATTTCTTCTGGGTCAACATCTGTGAGCTGGGCCAAAATCACCGGCCCCTCTTCGAGCTGAATTAGGGCTATGGGATACGGCTTGTAGTACTCGTAACCGCTTGGCGGGTTTCTCACTATAGTCCAGCTTACCACTTTGCCCTTCCCGCTGAACTGGAACTCTTCAATTTCTTGGCTTCCACATTCTGGGCAAACAGGCCTCTTTGGAAAGTGAACATGACCACAATCCTTACATTTGCCACCAATAAGGCGATATTTCTCTTTAAAGTGTCTCCAATATCTAGAAACTTGCATCGGCCTCCCCATTTTAAACCCTCCTTAATATGGTCACAGTTATGTTTGAACCCGTTCCACCTATGTTTTGAGTTAACCCAATCTCTGCATCAGGCACTTGGTTTGGAGCTTCTCCCCTAAGCTGCCACACTGCTTCTACGGTTTGATAAACTCCCGTAGCTCCCACAGGGTGTCCTCTAGCTTTTAGTCCACCGAGTGTTTGAATTGGGTAGTCGCCATCTATTGCTATCTGCCCTTCTTTTGCAAGCATTGCGCCTTTTCCTCTCTCAGCGACGCCTATTGACTCTAGGCTTAAGGCTGCCATCACGGTAAAGGCATCGTGAACCTCAAAGAAGTCTATGTCTTTAACTTCAATACCGGCCATCTTATATGCCCTTTCTGCAGCAACCTTCGCCGCTCTGAGGAACAAGAACTCCTTTCTGTTTGCGAGGTTTATTGTGTCAATTGCCCTTCCCATTCCCGCAACCTCGACCATCTTCGCCTTGTCCACGAACTCCTTGGCCTTCTCCTCAGTGGTTATTATCACTGCAGCGGCTCCATCAGCTATCGGGGAAGCATCAAAGAGCTTCAGCGGGTCAGCTACATATGGGCTCTTCATAACGGTTTCAACTGTTATCTGCTTTTTGAACATTGCATATGGGTTTTTGGCACCATTTGTGTGAGCGTTAACTGCGAAGAGAGCTAAATCTTCCTCGGTGTATCCATATTCCTTCATGTAGAGCCTCATGGCAAGTGCATTTAGCGCTACAAAGCTCACACCATGGAAAAGCTCCCACTCTGCATCTGCCGCATAGGCAAGATATCTCGTAGCGTCGCTTGGCCAGGCATCGGTCATCTTCTCAACGCCTACAACAGCAACAACATCTTCAAGACCGCTCATAACTGCTTTTACTCCTTCCTGAACCGCGGCTCCACCGCTTGCACACGCTGCCTCAACTTTAACTGCTGGAATGTTACCAAGACCTGCCCAATCAGCTATTAATGCCCCAAGGTTCTCCTGTTCAACGAATGAACCAGAAGCCATGTTGCCAACATAAAGTGAATCCACCTTATCAACGCCCGCATCTTCCATGGCATTGAGCAAAGCTTCAACGGCTAAATCTCTAAGGCTCAGCTTCCAGTGCTCTCCAACCGGAGTCAATCCCACACCAATGATAACCGGCTTTCTCATTTTAACCACCTCACATGATGTACTTACCTCTGTGCTTTGCGTAGAGGGCATAATCAATGTACTTCTTCCTGTTTACGTAATCCATGGTCTTTGGCGCTAGGTCTCTCTTTTCTTCAATTGCATCCTGCACCACTAAGCTGAATGCATCGCTACCCGCACCGCTTCCAAAACTTACCCAGAGAATCCTGTCTCCCGGCTTTGCTATGTCCAAAACCGCTGAAATGCCAACTAACGTAGCACCGCTGTATGTGTTTCCTATTATTCCACTTAACAGTCCCGGAAGAACTTTTTCTTTTGGGATTCCGAGAATCTTTGCGGCTGTTATCGGAAACTTAACGTTTGGCTGGTGGAAAACAGCGTAGTCAAAATCACTTGGCGAATAGCCCAGCTCTTCCATTAAACCTTTCGCGGCGCTTATTATTTGGTGGAAATAAGCGGGTTCTCCAGTAAATCTATTCCCATGCCTTGGATAATGTTCGTGTTGCCTTCTCCAGAAATCTGGGGTATCGGTTACGTAGGAATAGCTCCCCTCAAAATAAGCAACGGTTTCTGAGCTCTTCTCCCCAACGATATAAGCGGCTCCTCCAGCTGCTGCTGTGAATTCTAAATGGTCCCCAGGCCTTCCTTGAGCGGTGTCTGCTCCAATTGCCATGGCATATTTTGCCATTCCGCTTCCAACAAAACCAATAGCAGCTTGTAAGGCTTCAGTTCCAGCTTTACATGCAAATTCAAAGTCCGCGGCATCTAAATCTGGAGTTGCCCCAATTGCCTCGGCAATAACGGTTGCGGAAGGTTTAACCGCATAGGGCTTTGACTCAGTCCCAAACCACATCGCTCTGATTTCTCTTGGATCTATTTGAGCTCTTTTGAGGGCATTTCTTGCCGCTTCAATTCCTATGGTTATGGCATCCTCATCCAAATTGTTTACGGACTTTTCTTGGATAGGGAATTTGTCCACTCCCCAAACTCTTCCAATTTCTTCGTTTTTAATTCTGTACATTGGCACATAGGCACCATAACCAACAATTCCGACATCTTTTATTGGCTTTAGCAGTCTTCTCATTGGGCATCACCTTTCCAAAAGATCAGCTTAAATGTGTTCTCTCGAAGGTTAAGGATGTACATTATAAAAGCCTTTCGGTAAATGTGTAACGTTTTTTCGACAATTAGCGATAGGAGCATACCACGGAGTAGGTTTAAAAGCTCAACTCTTTTATACTTCTTCAACAAAGAATAAAAAAGGTGATGCTCATGAAAGCATACATAAGCGAAAATGTGCAAGGCATTTACGCCTTTGATGAAGAAGGCAACCTAATAGGAAAAAGAATTTTCACGGAAAAACCAGAGATTGCACTGGACAAGCTCTTAAAGGGAGAGGTCACAGAAGACCTCAATGTCCTTTTAGAAGAATTGAAAGAGAAAGGGTACTCAAGTTTTGTGTTTGAACACCCAGAGCTGAGCAGAAACGTAAGAGAGCTTGGATTTGAATCCGAATTTGAATTCCCTAACTTGGCCGGGGAGAGACTAAGAGAAAACCCAGAGGAGTTTTTGGGAGAAGAATGGTTCGAGAGATACTTCACGGTGGGAGTGGCTTTAACTAGAATTCGGATACAGGAGCAGAGTGGTGCAAGAGATAAAATGATAATCCAGGCAATAGAGGCCTTGGATGACATTGACAAGGTCATAAACCTTCTCGTCTCTAGACTAAGGGAGTGGTATTCGCTTCACTTCCCAGAGGTTGATGAGCTTTTGCCCAAACACCCACAGTATGTAAGTTTTGTTAAGAGCATTGGACACAGAGAGAACGTTACAAAAGAGAACTTGGAATCCCTTGGGTTGAGCGAAAACAAGATAGCAAAAGTTCTCGAGGCCAAGGAGAAAACTATGGGAGCATGGATGGATGAAAAAGACATTAAGGTTATCCAAGACCTAGCAAAAGAAATTGACGATTTGTATAGGCTGAGAAGTGAGATTGAGGACTATATAGATAAAGCAATGGACGACGTTGCTCCAAACTTAAAGGCATTGGTAGGGGCAAAGCTCGCCGCTAGGCTGATAAGCCTCGCTGGAGGGTTAAAGGAATTGGCGATGATGCCAGCCTCAACAATTCAAGTTCTTGGTGCAGAGAAAGCCCTCTTCAGACACTTAAGGAGCGGTGCAAAGCCACCAAAGCACGGTGTAATCTATCAGTATCCAGCTATCAACAAGTCCCCATGGTGGCAAAGGGGTAAAATTGCAAGAGCGCTGGCTGGAAAATTGGCAATAGCTGCTAGAGTTGATTATTTCTCAGGAGAATACATAGCGGAGGAGCTTAAGAAAGAGATTGAAGCGAGAATTAAGGAGATCAAGGAAAAATACCCCAACCCACCAAAGCGCAAGGAGAAGCCCAAGAAAGAGAAGAAAAAGAAAAGATTCAAAAAGAAGGAAAAAGGAAAGAAGTTTAAAGGAAAAGAAAAGAAAAAGAAAGGCAAAGAGAGGAGCAGGAGGAGGTGAGATAAATGAACGTTAAAAAGCACAAATTCCCTGGCGTTTATATCGTCATCGAGGATGATGGGAGCGAGAGGATAGCGACTAAAAACCTAGTGCCCGGTCAGAAGGTTTATGGTGAGAGAACTGTAAAATGGGAAGGAGAAGAGTACAGGATATGGAACCCAAACAGGTCAAAACTTGCCGCAGCAATCCTAAATGGTCTCAAAAACTTCCCAATAAAGCCCGGAACCAACGTGCTATACCTCGGAATAGCAAGCGGTACAACGGCTTCACACGTAAGTGACATAATTGGCTGGGAAGGAAAAATATTTGGTATCGAGTTCTCCCCAAGAGTTCTCAGAGAGTTAGTTCCCCTTGTGGAAGAGAGAAGAAACATAGTGCCCATTTTGGGCGATGCCACAAAGCCTGAAGAGTACAGGGCGTTGGTTACAAAAGTCGATGTGATCTTTGAGGACGTAGCCCAGCCAACTCAAGCAAAAATACTCATAGACAACGCAAGGGCTTACCTCAAGAGCGGCGGCTACGGGATGATTGCTATCAAAAGCAGGAGCATAGACGTCACAAAGGAGCCAGAGGAAGTTTTCAGAGAGGTTGAGAAGGAGCTCAGTGAATATTTCGAAGTCGTGGAGAGAATCTCTTTAGAGCCCTACGAAAAGGATCACGCGCTGATAGTTGTGAGAAAGCCTTAAACTTTTTCCAATTTTTAAATTTAAATTTGTTAAGAAAGGGAAAGGATCAAAGCAGAGGGTTCCTAAACTTTTTGCCCGGGTAGTATGCAACTCCCTCAAGCTCTTCCTCGATTCTTAAAAGCTGGTTGTACTTGGCGTTTCTATCGCTCCTTGCCGGTGCTCCAGTCTTAATCTGTCCAGCGTTAAGGGCAACGGCTATATCGGCAATTGTTGAATCTTCCGTTTCGCCGGAGCGGTGAGATACAACAACCCCATAGCCCGCTCTAAAGGCAAGGTAAGCAGCGTCTATTGCTTCGCTAAGTGTTCCAATTTGGTTTACTTTGAGAAGCAATGCGTTCCCAGCTCCCATCTCAATACCCTTCTTGAGCCTCTTAACGTTCGTAACAAAGATGTCATCTCCAACTAGCTGTACTTTCTTCCCGAGCTCCTTTGTGACTATTGCAAAGCCCTCAAAGTCCTCCTCTTGAACTGGGTCCTCTATTGAGACTATTGGGTAGGTAGAGATGAGCTCCTTGTAGAGGTCGATAAGCTCTTCCCTCGTGTATTCCTTGCCTCCAACGACATAAACGTTCTTCTCTTCCTCGTAGAACTCACTCGAAGCAACGTCGAGGGCAAACGCTATTTCATCTCCCACCTTGTAACCGCTCTCTTCAATTGCTTTTACAAGTGCATCTAGGGGCTCAGTTACTTCCTTCATTGGTGGTGCAAATCCACCTTCATCACCAACGTTGACTGCAAGCTTTCCGTATTTCTCCATGAGAATCTTCTTTAAGGTGTGGTATGTTTCGCTTACCATTTGAATAGCTTCTCTAAAGCTTTTTGCCCCAACTGGCATGATCATAAACTCCTGAAAGTCTAAATCATTGCCTGCATGAGCTCCTCCGTTGATAACGTTGCTCATTGGAACCGGCAGAATGTAAGCATTCGCTCCACCAAGATATCTATAGAGAGGCATTCCAAGAGTGTTGGCAGCTGCTTTCGCAACGGCAAGGGAAACCCCAAGGATGGCATTTGCCCCAAGGTTGCTCTTGTTCTCTGTGCCATCAAGCTCAAGCATGAGCATGTCTATGTCCCTCTGAAGTGTAACATCCATGCCGATAAGCTCGGGAGCGATTATTTTGTTAACGTTCTCAACGGCCCTCTTAACGCCCTTTCCATGGTATCTCTTCCCCCCATCTCTGAGCTCCAAGGCCTCATGGATTCCAGTAGAGGCTCCACTTGGCACAGCTGCCCTTCCCATTGCAACCGGAGTGTACACATCAACTTCAATTGTTGGGTTTCCTCTAGAGTCTAAAATTTCCCTTGCTACTATTCCAGTAATTTCAAAGGGGTTTTCCATAGCTTTCACCTCGAGTGATATTTGAGGTTTCTCTTTAAAGCTTTTTCACACAATCGCCGAGTGCTCCACATTTTCATTCTCTGCAGAACACTTCCGGTATAGGTTCTCAAGTCTTTCCTCAATAGAAGGATGATAGTTGAGAAAGTTGAACCACTTCGGAGTATTGCTTGGAATCTTGTTGAATCTAGCGATCTTTTGAAGAGCCGAGACCATCGTCTCTGTTCCCACAACCATTGCAGCGTATTCATCAGCCTTGAACTCATTTCTGAACGAAACATATCCTCCAAAAACGTAGAAGTATCCTACATACAGTATAGCGAATATTCCCACAAATATCACAAGTGTTACCCTAAAGTCTATATCAACAATAGAAAAGTCAAAAAACTCCTCCAAACGATCCAAACCATCAACGAAACCAACAACAAACGGGAACCATCCAAAGGACATGACAAAGTTTATCCAGAGGTGTTTTCCTTTTATGTGACCTATTTCATGGGCAAGTATGGCCTTTATCTCTTCTGGTGTGAAGTTAACAACCAGAGGCTTTGTCAGGGTTATATACCTCCAAAAAGGAAGGATTCCAGAAACCGTTGCATTCAACTCTTCTCCCTTAACTATCCTAACTCCCCTGACCTTGATTCCCAGAGAGGAGCAAAACTCCAAGAGGTCTTTTTCCAGTTCTTCATTTTCCTCTGCTTTTTCGTAGAGCATAGAGATGTAAGGAATGAACGCATAAATGGCAAAAAGATAAGCTGCGAAAGATATGGTAGTTAAAGGTATGCTGTCTCCTATCTTATCAGACAGAAGAAACCAGTATAGGAGAGGCCATGAAAGCATCAAGCAAATGGATATTACAAGCATCACTACAATTCTCCATGCAGGAGTTTCCTCAGAACCGGGAACCTTTGGGACCACTCTTCCCTCAAAATTTACGTAAATCAGGGTGATAATGATTATGGCCAAAAGAGCCGGGCCCGACAAAACTCCAAAAAATACTAGAGGTTCTAGTTTAGGGTTTCCAAATCTGGCCAACAAAGAATCAATGCCCTCAAAGCCGAGAACTAAAAATGCGGATATCATTAGAGTTACAACTAGTCCGATAGAAATTAGCTGTCTTTTAACTAGCTTATATTTGAGTTCCTCCTCTGGCCGATCTTCCTTCAAAACTCCTCTTCCGATAAACCAGGCAACTGGGACTGCTAGCAGTGGAAGAAATAGTACTTCCCACTCCATATGCTCTCCACCCCAAGAAGAACACCCTCTAACGTTTTTTAAAGTTTACTCTATTAAGTAGTATAAAAAGAAAATTAAGATAAAAGAAAAGTTTCAGCCGAGATCAAAAGCCTTTTCAAATTCTTTATCCACAGGCTCTGAGGAAGTTAAAATACTAACAAGCACCATAACCACTGCTGAAACAAGGGCTCCACTGACATAAATGTATTCCCAGTAGCTGAAGCTCACTATCCCGGTTATTCCTACAACCGCAGTTAGGGATCCAGCAATCATTCCAAGGAGTGCTCCTTCCTTTGTTGCTCTCTTCCAATAGATTCCAAGTATCAACGGCACGAAGACTCCCGAAGTGTAGATGTCATAGGAGTATATGAGGAGCTCAACTATTCCCTGAATAGTGAGTGCCGCTACAAGTGCCAAGAGCCCTATGATTATTGTAGTCCCTATTGAGAGCCTTAACAACTTTTTGTCCTCTGCTTCTGGCTCTATAAAGCTTTGGTAAAAGTCTTTAACCACGTGGGAGGTTGCCGCTGATAATAATGAATCAGCCGTGCTCATTACCGCCGCAAGAATTGCAGCTACAAATATCGCTCCCACTCCACTTCCAAAGACTGTAATTACTAGTTTTGGTACTGCTGTCTTGGGCGAGTCTATTATCGCTTGTGGATCGCTTGAAAGGGCCAACGCAAGCATTCCTGCAAGGGCCGGAAGGAAGGATAGCACCATGAGCAAGACTCCACTATAAATTGCTCCTTTTCTGGCTGTCTTCTCGTCTTTTGAGGCAAAGAGCCTCTGGTAAAAGTCCTGGCCTATTAGAGTATACATGACAGTTGCCGCTAGTGTCAAAGCAAAAAGCGAAACTCCAAGGGACATGAAGTTGAAATACTCCCCAGTTGCCTGTGGCAAGTTTGGAATTGCTGAAAGACTTATTTTAAGACCCTCAAAGCCTCCTACCTTATTTAACCCTAAAATTACAGCAATTAGAACTCCAATGCTTCCAAGTATTATTTGAATAAAGTCTGTAAGTGCGACAGCCCATAGCCCCGAGAAAGCCGTATAGGCTATGAAGATCAATGTGGCAAACACTGCCCCAGCAGTTCCGGGTAATCCTATAGCTTCAAAAACTGCCGAAGCCGCCCACACTTGCGCTCCAAGTATGCCTACGAGAGCTAAAAGCGATAGTGTTGCTGCTAAAAACCTTATTGCTTTGCTCTTATAACGCATTTCCAAGACGTCTGGGACTGTGTACAAGGCCAAAGCCCGCATAGGCTTTGCAAGGGTCAAACCCAAGAGCAGAAGTCCCAAACCACAGGCAAAACCGTACCAAATTCCTCCTAATCCATAGGTGGCTCCCCAACTAGCTCCTCCTAGGATGAAAGCCACCACCATAGTGAGTGGCTGCCAAGGTCGCAGTGGTTAATGCTAACCCAAGTCTTCTACCGGCCACCAAAAAGTCGGCCGATGTTTTGATGTATTTTCTGGCGTATGCTGAAACTCCTAGCATTGCTCCCATGTACAAAACAAGTGTCGTCCAAACTACGCTCATCTTTCTGCACCTCTTGAAAGTACAGACCAAAGATCATTGAAAGTTATTTAAAGTTTTTGGAAGAAAAATTGACAAAATGACAAAAATACACAAAATAAAGGGCACCTCTTATCATGGCTTTTCCATATAGGTTCTAAGGTTATAAAATTCATTGGCAAAGCACTAAGAATACGGCAAGGGTATTGGATCATAGTTAGCAAGATTATATTATTCTTGATTTAATTACAACACTGACGTTTAATATATGCCACAAGTTACAAAACAAAACCGAAAATCTTAAATATTCTGCAATTGTTATATTACTAGGTGTGATAGGACTAGGGGTATCACTTCTTCTAGGGGGTGAATGGCAGTGGGGCTAATAATCGACCCGCACGTGTTACGATCATTACACAGAAGTGAGCTAAGGAAGAGGATACTCTTTTATCTAAACGAGATTTATCCTTCCGGCACTTATCTATCGGAGATCGCCAGAGTTGTCAGGTCTGATCCATCAAATGTAAAGGGCGCTCTCGTTGGTATGGGCAACAGATACAATGGAGAAAGCTCCCTCGTTTATCTCGGACTTGTTGAAGAGGTTAATCAAAATGGGTTTAGGTACTACAGGTTAACCGAGTACGGAAAAAAAGTTGTAGAATTTTTAAAAACGTATCAAACTTACTACACCAGATTTATGTGAGGTGCCAAAGATGGAAGATCAAATAAAAAAGTTTGACTTTAATCTGGAAACTTTAATCGACTTCTCTTTCTTTAATGTAATAAAGATAGGCCTAGAATTGGGCGTTTTTAAGAATATTGATAAGGCTAAAACCCTTGAGGAGCTTTTAAATTCAATAGATGTTCAAAATAAACCCTATCTAAAATCACTTCTCAGCACATACTACAATCTTGGGATTATAGATGTCAATGAAAGAGGAGTGGGAAGCAAAAACTTTCTAAGGACGTTCCTTCTCGAATACGACAGATTAAAAGATATAATTCCAGAATGGATTCCGATACAGGATAAAATCGTTGAAATGGCCAACTATGCGTTCTTGTCATTTGAAAACTCCAAGGTGATGATGGACTTTGACAAGGATGCAGACTTCTGGGATATTCGACTTTCGAACCCACTCAATGCTTTGTATCGAGAAATAATAGCCAAGATAGGAAACCTCAGAGACGGGATTAGGGTTCTTGACTTAGGATGTGGATCGGTTTCTCCAGTGGAGCTCGGGGGATACGTAGGTCCAAATGGTGAATACGTGGGTGTTGACTTCTCTCCGGGACTCTTAAGCATTGCTCGCCAAAAGGTAAGGGATCTGGGCATGGACTGGGTAAGCTTAAAGGAGATGGACATAAGACGAGCAATACCAAAGAGAAAATACGATGTGGTAGTGATGAGCTTTGTGCTAGAGTACATCCCGGAGATCCACCAGACTGTGGTAAAGGCGCTTAATTTTGTTGATGAAGGTGGGAAGCTGATAATAGTGGAGCCCTTTAGAGAAAACTTTGAAAATATAGCCGCATGGGAGTTCTTTGAAAAGCTAACTAAAGAGTTCCACAGGTTCCCAAGAAAGGCAGACATATTGGATGCCCTTGAATATTACGGAAAGGAAGCGAGGATAAAGGAATACGGAAAGTCTTTTCTTGTTCTTGAACCCCTCTATTGATTTTTACTGGGTTGACCTTTGCTTGTTTTTATCGCCCTCTTTTTATAATTACTATCCAGGTTTGTAGATACCTACATATGTACCTACATGTGCAAAAACCAATGTAAAAACAAAAAATTGCTTTATATCCAAACCCTTCTACCATATATTGCAAAACTTCCAATGGAGGTGCCAAGGGATGAAGGAGATTTTTGGTAAGAAGAGGGGTGCCGTTGGTATCGGTACCCTGATAGTCTTCATAGCCATGGTGCTAGTAGCGGCAGTAGCTGCGGCAGTCCTCATCAACACAAGCGGCTACCTCCAGCAGAGGGCAGAAGCTACTGGAAGGCAGACAACAAAAGAAGTCGCTAGTGGAGTAAAGATTGACAAAGTGGTTGGTTACGCAGGAGGGGAAAATAATATAACCCTATTGGCAATTCAAGTCTCACTCAACGCCGGAAGTGAGCCAATTGATCTTAACCAAACCAAACTTTACCTTGATGATGGCGCAAAACAAGTTGTTCTGGTATATGGAGGAAACAAGAGCACTTTAACAGGAAGTCTTTTTGATACCAGTTTAGATGGCTGGAAGAACTCTACAGGGCAACCTCTCCCAGCAACTCAGTTTGGAATATTAATCGTCCAAGATGCCGATGGATCCCTAAGTGGCGACATACCAACATTAACACCTGGAGATATTGCAATACTGACAGTTAACGCAACTGCTGTCTTTGGAGGGATTGAACCAAGAACAACTTTAACAATTGAAGTTAGACCAGAGTTTGGAGCCCCAGGATTCACAAGAGTTGTAACCCCAACAGCCTATGGACTGAGCAGCAACGACAAAATTGTAGACCTCAAGTGACACCAGCTCTTTTGATTTTTTCTACCTTCTCTCCATTTCATTAACTCTTGGAGGGGCCAGCAATGTCGTTCAGCTATTTGAAAGAGAAGTTCAAGAAAAAGCCAGAGGAGCAGAAGGAAGAGGTTAGCAGAGAGGATAAGCTAGAGCTTGCATTAGGCGAGCAGCCGCAGGCAATAGAGGAGCAGAAGAAAGAGGAAGAAGAAAAGCTAACCATGATAATGAACAGATTAAATGAAATCGAAAACGAGCTCCCGAGAATAAAGGTGAACATCGACACTCTGAAAAGCCAGATTCAAGAGCTTAGGGAAGACATAGAAAAGCTCGACAAGACAATCAAAGATGTCATGATGCTTTATGAGGTAGTTTCACAGGAGATCAACCCATTCAGGGACTTAGAGAGCGAGAATCCAATAGTGAAAGAGATTCATGAGCTAAAACAGGAAATTGATGATATCAAAAAGGAAATAGCCCAGATAAAAGCCGACCTAAAGCTTCTTGCCTACCACGGAGTTGATCTGGACAGGATAATCTACGAAGCAATTTCGGAGGGAGAAACATGATCACTGAAAATGAACTAGACGCAAAACTACAGCAACTTCAGGGGAAAGTGCCAAGTGTCCTCATTAAAGACCTGAAGGATAAGCTTGTTTCAAAAATAGACATACTAACGCCCGAACAGGTTGATGTTATAATAAAAAAGGTGCTTGAAAACTATTCAAGCCAAGTTGAGAGGCTTAGGAGATTGGATAAGAGAATAGAGGAGATAGGAAAGTACCTAGAAGAGATAAGGGAAAAACTCTCAGAAAACCGGGGCTCCTTTGAGAAAGTCGAGAGGCAGGATACAGGAATTTCAGAAAATTTGAACCACTGGAGACCCCAAGAAATTGAGTTTGAAAGGGTCGAACCCCCGAAAGAGGAGAGGGAATTTGAAAAAGAAGATAAGGGGGATTTTTCAATGACTGAGGAAATCCAAATACCTAAAGAAATAAGAGACGTGTTAGTTACCTCTACAAAAAGCAGGGCAAGATTGGAAAAACTTCCTGATGACGCAGTCTCTACGATGATAGCCTTAAAGTGGCTGGGATTCCTCATAGAGAGAGCTGGGATGCAGAACTTGGAAAATGTGCTCGAGTTTTACTATACAATAGGGTGGATATCCGAAGAAGTTCTCGAGACACTGCTAAAATATGCAAACGGGACTAGACCCCATCAGAGAGAGCCAAACTGGAAGCCTGACGACAAGCTTACTATTCAAGACCACCTGATATCCCTACTCTTCATCGAGAGGCTGAGAGGAACAAGGATAACTCCAGAGGTGCTGAACTCTATTGAAAGGGAACTAAAAATGATGAATAAGATATTAGAGCATGTTTATGGAGTTTAGGGGATAGGGTATGGGGTTCAGCGTATCCGCAAGTTTCGCTGTGATATTCATCGCGTCAATCGTGGCGTTTGGAACCCTCTATTTATCCCTTGAAAACAGCTATCTTTCAGTAGCAGACTCGGTGGAAGTGTATAAAGATTCGTTCATAAAGAGGCAGACCTCCAAACTATCCCTTTATGGCTACTCCTACAATGATCCGGGTCCAACTGCCTCGATATACTCTATAACGTTCAACATTACAAACAACGGCTCTACCCTATCCCCTAAATATTGGAATTTCATCCGAGATGGAAGATTGAAAACACCTGATGGCTCAACCCTCATTATTGAGGACAAGCCCTATCTCCTCCCTGGGGAGTACATAACGCTCACAACAACCGAGATTAAAGATAACAACATTCACACCTTAGTGGTGGTTACAGAAACGGGATGCTCCCTAAAAATAGAGTGGAGATGGGTATGGCTAGATCAAAATCAGACTGTAGGAGAGCCATCTATAGCTGGAACTTCATGGTACTGCAACTAGGTGATTATGATGGCAAGTTCAGTAGTCTCAGAGATCATACTCTTCATAGTTTCACTCCTCGTTGCGGCAACCGTAGCTGGAGGGCTTTATGTTGTCACTCAAGACCTAGCCGATGGAATAACGTACCGCGGGACTGTAATAGCCCAAAATCTGAGAACGGACTTCACCGTGATAAACGACCCTGAAAACATTCCAACCTCCGGCGGAGCATACGTGTTTTATATAAAAAACACAGGGAATGAGGCGTTCTCCTTTACCCCCGATACAGTTGTAGTCTTCATAGATGGGAACCTTATACCGGCTTCAAATCTCACTTTAACACCTTCATTATTGGCTCCCCATGATGTTGGAGAATTAAGGGTAACAACAACACTATCAGCTGGATATCATAAACTCGTGGTAGTCATTGGGAATGGGAAGCAAAGAGAGTTCATCTTCAAAATAGGGTGATAACTATGGCACATTTACTGAAAATTCAGATACCCAATGATGAGCTTCACAGAAGGCTTGGAGGTGGTATCCCCTCTGGTAGTATAATTCTAATAGAGGGGGACAGGGGTACTGGTAAGTCCATCTTCTCTCAACGCCTTGCTTATGGATTTTTGAGAAATGATGTTTCTGTCAGCTATGTCTCAACCCAGCTCACCACTCCTGAATTCATAAACCAAATGGAATCACTTGGTTATAGTGTAATTCCCTTTCTGATAAAGAGAAAACTGCTTTTTGTTTCCCTTTATCCCCTCCTTAGTAGTGTTTCTAAAAGAGAGAAATTCCTACCCAGATTTTTGAGCGAGGAGAGACTATGGGAGAAGGATGTTATTATCATAGACTCACTTGCTCCTATTCTGCCCCCAAAATTGAACGAGGATACGCTCAGGCAGTTTACCGAACATCTTAAAAAGCTCAGCGCCTTAAACAAGGTGATAATACTAACCTCAAGCCCCAATGGCATGGATCCTTCTATTCTTTCCGTATTGGAGGAGATTTCTACAATGCTGATAAGGCTCCAAGTTAAGGTTTTTGGAGGGGATCTAAAGAATTCAGCGACAATCGTCAAGTATAACAACGCCATGGGGATTTTCCAGAAGATAATTCCATTTAGAGTTGAACCAAAGGCAGGATTTATCGTAGAGATAGCCGCGGTGGTGTGAAATGGCCGAGAGGATCAGCGAAACCCTCGAAACTGCAATGGCAAGAAATCCCCACCTAAGGGAATATGTTGAAGACTTCGTTAGGAAATACGGCAAGATGCCCGAGTTCCATGTTCAGCTTAGCAGAGACATGAAGGAAATAAAATACCCAAACATAATATACCCGGTTGGAGACCCAATTTTTGTTCACATTTACGGGGATCCAAAAACCGAGAAGAGGTATATCGTAATAGAACCCAAGATCCAAAATGCAGAGGAAAAGGCAAAGTACGAGTTGATAAAGGAAAAAATTCTTGAGTTGGCCCCCACCAAGGTTATTCCAGAGGAAAGGGAAGAATTTGAGGTATTCTTAGACGAGCTCTATAACGAAGCCCTAAAGAAAATCAATGGTGGAGGGCTATTTTCCAGAAATAGTGTAAAACTAACTCAAAGAGAAATAGAGAAGTTTAGGTATCTGCTGAAGAGAGACATAATTGGGATTGGGCCTTTAGAAGTTTTAATCCGAGACCCATATATTGAGGATATACACATAATAGGTGCCGATTACATCTCCCTGATACACAAAATCTTCGATGCACTTCCTACTAACATAACTTTCGAGAGCAACATAGCCCTTGCGGATTACTTTAAGGCCTTGAGTGAGAGAATTGGAAGGCCAGTAAGCGACAAAAACCCGATTGTTGATGGAACCCTCCCAGATGGTTCAAGAATAAACATCATATACAGCCCAGACGTCAGCATAAAGGGCCCCTCGGCAACTATAAGAAAATTCTCCGCAACTCCTTTGAGTGTTGTTCAGCTCGTAAAATGGAACACTTTCTCAGCTGAAATAGCAGCTTATCTGTGGCTTGCCTTGGAGTATGGGATGAGTATCTTTGTGTGTGGAGAAACAGCGAGCGGAAAAACTACGACTTTGAATTCTATCATTCCATTCATAAAACCCCAAGCGAAGATATTCACCGCAGAAGACACTCCAGAAGTTGTCGTACCACATCCAACATGGCAAAGGCTAACAACAAGAGAGAGAGGCCCCGAAGAGAGCAGAGTAACACTTTTTGACCTCCTTAAGGCTGCTTTGAGATCAAGGCCTAACTACATTATAGTCGGTGAGATAAGAGGTGCAGAGGGAGCAATAGCATTCCAAGCAATGCAGACAGGTCACCCGGTTATGGCAACATTCCACGCGGGTGATGTTAAGAAGATGATACAGCGTTTCACCGGACACCCGATAAACGTTCCCGTAACTTTCATAGATAACCTCAACATTGCCCTCTTCCAACAAGCAGTGTACGTAAGAGGGAGGTTCCTGAGGAGAGTCCTCAACGTTGTGGAGATAGAGGGATACTATGAAGAACTTGGAGGAGTTGCCACGAGAAGTGTTTTTGAATGGGATTCAGTTAGCGACAAGCATATCTTTAGGGGAATGAACAACTCTTACATTTTGGAGAGAAAAATAGCTGAGGTAGCGGGGTATGAAGATCCAAAAGACATCTATAATGAGCTGTTCTTGAGGGCAAGGATAATCCAGAGAATGGCAGAATTGGGAATAACGGATTACTGGGACGTTTATCGGGAAATAAAGAACTTCTACGAAAAGGGCATCCAAGGACTAAGCTTTAGGATCTAGGTGGTTAAAATGCCAAAACAAAAGGCCAACATATTTGTACAGGCGGATTTGGACATGAAAACCTATGTAAGAAAAATATTAGTGCCAAGTATAGCGGCTAGTGTAATCCTTTTTGTCGTACTTTCATTTCTCACAACGTTTATCTCTCTCTCATCTATAATCAGAATAGCACTCTATGCAATTCCCCTGCTTCCAATTATTTATGCCGTTATGCACCCTTACTCTGCCGCAAGCGGAAAAAGGGTCAAAATAAATTCAAAAATTCCCTACTTTGTGACGTATTTTGCCGTTCTATCAACAAGTGAGGTCGGCAGAAACGAGTTAATCTTAAATCTAGCAAAGGAAAAAGTCCTTGAGCCCATTTCCAGAGACATGGAGAAAATTTATTATTTGATAGCAAAGTTCAACAGAGGAATGCCAGAAGCCTTTAGGTTCCTCGCAAAAAGGACACCGAGCAAAGTATTCTCGGACTTTCTTGAACGGCTTGCATATTCCCTTGACAGCGGTGTGGAGTTGAAGGACTACCTGTTGCAGGAACAGAAAATTGTGATGGATGACTACCAAACATTCTATGAAGGAGCCCTCTATGACTTGGATGTTTTTAAAGAAGTCTACAGCTCACTTATAATCTCCGTGGTGTTTATGGTTACCTTCATTATAATAGGGCCTATAATAACTGGCCAAGACTTGGTAACCCTGACGATCTTCACTTTCATTCTGGTTATGGTGGTTGAAATAGGAGTTCTTATCCTAATAAAGCACAAAATGCCCGAAGACAGCATATGGGCCAGCAACGCCATGAATGCAGAGAGAAAGGCTAAAGTTATCAGGGGAGCCTTAATATCTATTATCGGGACTGCAATCGTCGCCCTTTTGTATCTTCTTCTATTAAGGACGCGGTTTAATATTCCAACAGAGATAGCCTTAGCAATGATTATGAGCCCCTTAGCTTATTTGGGCTATGTTCTCACAAAAGAGGAAGAAAACATTCTGATAAAAGACGAAAACTTTCCGGCATTCATGAGAAGTCTCAGCTCGTCACTTGCAGCAAGTGGAGCCTCTATGGCACTTGTTTTAAAATATCTCAGTTCTCATGACTTCGGAACATTAACAAAGGACATTAAAAACTTGAACAAGAGAATATCCCTAAAAATAGACGATACGAAATCCTGGAAATATTTCGTTTCAGATACGGGAAGCTGGCTTATAGACATCTTCTCAGATATATTCAGAAAAAGTCTCCATCTTGGAGCAGATCCAGACTACGTGGGTAGGGTGATTTCAAACAACTTTGAAAGGCTTCTCAGGTTAAGGAGGAAAAGAAAGCAGAGTGTTGCAAGCTTTAAAGGTGTAATATATGGTGTTACGGGAGCATTTGCGTTCTCAGTTGCAGCTGCGTTCCAAGTTGCAGTCTACATGACCCACCTGTTCTCCAACATTCAGCTTCAAGGAGAGTTCATCCAAGATATCCTTTTTATACCAAGTGCGGAGGGCCTTCAGCTAACCAACTACATTCTGATCTCAATACTCCTGCTGCACTCATTAATCTCAGCATTTTCAATAAAAATTGCAGACGGTGGACATCTGGGTATAGCCCTCTATTACTTTGTAATACTCGCATGGATGTCCGCCATAGGCCTTTATCTTGGCGAGTTCGTAATGGGGAAGATGATGAGCTTTTCAGGGATGATACTGCCTCTAATGGGGGTGGGATTGTGAAAAAGCTCTTTATGATTTTTCTCTTAATCCTTCTATTCCCATATGCAAGTGCACAGTCAGTTTTCACTGGATGGATTAAAGTGCCCTCCCATGTGGGAATAGAAGGAAAGGAAATAGAGCTCAAAGACGTCTCATTAGATGGTAGGTTTCTAGTGTTAACCCCTGAAGGCAACTTTCTGGCAACTCCTGGAAATACTGTTAATACAAGTATCTATTCCCTTCGCCTCATTTCAGGCTTTGTAAAAGAAGATGGAGGATATGCAAAGCTGAACATCACATTTCCATACATACTAGAAAATCAAACTCTGCTGCTTGGAGATTACAAAATCTCGCTAATAAGTGTGAGCGACAACGGGGCAAAGATAAAAGTGTCTTATAAAAATATGTCAAAGGAAATCCTATACAGTGGAGGAAGAATTGAGTTCAATGAGCTTAGCGGCTCATTTACAATAATGCCAACTATATTCGACGGTTATCTCTACAGGGGGAGTAGCAAAGAGATTTATGAGTGGAGAGTGAAGTTCGAAGACTTCAACATAACAGAAGTCAACGGAGAGCTTAGAGAGTTTGTTGGCATATCCATAAATGGGAAAGAACACTGGGTCGAGGTAGGAAAAACAATAGATGCTGATGGAATCATAATAGAAGTAAAAGACCTTATCGGATCAAGTTACCTGAGGGTTGTAATAAAATTAAAAGGAGTGTACGCGACATTATCAATTTCTCCTTCAGTGTATAAAGAGGTGGAAGAGGGGAAAGATATCCAAATAGGGCCGTATTTAGTGAGAGTTGAAAAGGTGTTTTCAGAAGGAGCTTATGTGACTATAAGAAATTCCTGTGGAATGATTCTCAAAAGCGAAGGAGTGTATATTGGAAATGCCAACACACTAATCTCCTATGGAGGGCTTTACATAGGAGTTGAGGGAATAAAAAACCTGAGAACAAAGAAAGTTGTAGCTTTAGTTGGATTTCTTGAAAATGAAAAAATCCCGAAACCAGAAGCGGATGTTTTTGTGAATGTCTCCTTCTCAACCCCCGAAAAAGCATTGCAATTTGAACCCTTCAACGCCACTGTAGTAATTAAAAACGAGGGAGAAAAAGACCTTCACTTCGTTGAGATAATTCCCAACCTTACCAATGGATTTAGAATAATAAACCCCTACCCAGTATACATTCCAAAGCTTGAAGCAAAAGAGAGTATTCGTTTCAACCTAACCATCTTACCAGAAAACTTCGGATTTCTTAAGCTGGGTTCCATAAAAGTGCGTGGAAACGTTCCTTTCCAGCTATCGTGCAATGGTTTTGCCAGGATATCATTTTCATCAGAGATCAGATGGATAAATGTTGAAAATGCATCTCCTTATTATTTGATATCAATCCAAGACTCTAATGGAAGCATTGGAAAGCCTATCCCTCTAAATGTTACTGTTGCAAACAAGGGAAATACACACGGACCGTTTACTATTACAATTGCCCTACCAGAACATTTTGGAATAATAGGAGATAAACTAACAGTCTCTGGAAGATTTGCATATATAACCGACTCTATAAAGCCCAGAGAAAACAAAACATACAGCTTCTTCCTTATTCCAACAAAAGAAGGGGAATTTGAAGTGCTTGTAGCACTCAAAGAGAGGGATTACATAACTAAGAACTCCACCATAGTAAAGATCGAGGCTCCAATGAATCTTCAAAACCCCAAAACATCCGAGGAAACCAAAGAAGCTGAAACTCCATCAAATTCCACAGAAATCGTGAAAACTTTCACAAAAACTATCACTCATACAGAAATTAAAAACACTACCATAGAAGTTTTCCCGACAAAACAGAAGCTCCTTTTTGCAGGAGGGGGGTTTGTAGGAGGAATAATTTTCATATTGCTGCTAGCTTGGATCGCAGCAAAACTTGAAGAGAGGAGTGGGAGGTGAAAGCCTTGAAATTCAAAAACATTTGGGAATTCCCAAAGTTTGGAGAAACTGTGCTTTTAGAGTATCCGTCCTCAACACTGCCATATAAAGAACTAGTGGAGCTAATAACCTGGGGGAAAGAAAACAAAATTCCAATTGTGGTGGATGACGTTCTTGATACCCTCTATGTTTACAAAACTCACATGGAGCTTGCGGGTATTGATGCCGATATTTTAGACGATGTCAGGGTTATCAAAACTGGAGGTCGACTAGAGGTTGGAAACGTTATAAAGAGGTTCCGCGTCAGCGATATAATGTCCCTAATCCAAGAATTTGAGACAAATTATGAAGTCCTTCTTTCTGAAATGGAACATGCAATTGTTCCCGTGCTTGGGATTGAGAGACTGTTTCTGCTTGCAGATTCAAAAATAGAAGTATTAGCCTTGGTAAACATGCTGACCAGATATGCTGGGAGCAGAAGAAGAACAGCATTTTATTTCACTAATATCGATGTCCTAAAGAATAGTGTCCCTTACGTTGTCCCACTGTTAGAGGAACTGGCAACAACCGTCCTGCAGATACATAAAAAGGACGATGAAATAATTCCCAAAGTCGAGAAATCTATATCGGAGGAGGTGGAAGTTTAAACAAAAGTCCTGAGCACCAAAAACAAGATCAAAACTGCGATAGTTAGTACAATCGTAACCCCTATTCCTTCTTCCTCCCTGAGTCTGTAGTGGGCTAAAATTGCGTTTGCCATTATTGCAGGGGGCATTGAGGCCTCAACCAACACCGCATAGAATATTCCTGAGCTCGTTTTTAATGTTAAAATCACGAAAACAAACGGCAGAACTATTCTAAACATTCCCACTTCAAGAAGCTTTCTCCATTCAAACTTCTGCAGGTTTACGCGGGAACCAAAGTAAATCAAGATTAGAGGGATGCTCCACCAGCCGATTTTGTTCATTAAGCTCAGCACCTCCGAGGGAAGCTTAACACTGAGCAACACAAAGAAGAGGGCAAGTATGTTGGCACTTGTAGGCGGAAACCTAAGCGCTCTTACGATGCTTTCCCTAAACGAGGCTTTTCCACTCGAATAATGTGCAGCAACGAACGTCGCTAATGGAAGGACTATTAAGGTGTTTGTACTTGCATAGATTATTGCAGGAGTCAAATCGTCTAAAAATAGGCTCGCTATCGGGAATCCCATTGCGACTGTGTTTGGGTAAGTTGAGAGTATCATCAAAGCCCCTTGCCATTTTTTATCCTTTACAAAAAACCTCGCATAGAGAAAGGACGCCCCAAGACTGAGGGCAATAACTAAGAAGACGTACAAGAACACAATCTTAATCTCCATCAGATAGGCGATATCCTTCGAGGCAACGTTTGAAAAGACATAGAGAGTTAAAAGCACTTGGGATGCAAATTTGTTTAAATAAACAAAGGGCCTTTCAGATTTTATCATCCTTCGAAGGATTAGACCAGTGCCTATTAAAGCAAGCATTTCGTAAATGTTCATGCTCTTAGATAAAAAGAAGGTTTAAAGAATTTTTCGATTAACTGGTTGACACTGTCAGGATAAGCAGTGGGACGTTAGGTTTAAGTTTCTGATACCTCTTCAGAAAAGGGGAGAGAAATGAGGACTGAAACCATTATTTACTTACTGGTTTCAGTCTTAAAAACCTTTCGCCGGAACAAAATCCCAGCAAAAAAGAAAACCAGGGCAATAAACCTGTACCTGCACGGACTAAGTTACAGACAGGTAGGAACAATCCTCGAAATCAGCCACACAACAGTCTGGGAAACAGTCCAAAAATTCGCGAAAGCAGTTTACCAGCCGAAAATCCTCGCAGTCAAAAAACAGAGAAACTTCATCGCAATTGACGAGACAGTGATAAAGATCAACGGCCAGAAGAGATTTCTCTGGGCTGCAATCGACGTTGAGAGCAAAGAAATCCTAGCAGTATGGATTACAAGCGTTAGGAACTGGTGGATTGCCAGGGACTTCATTCTAGTTGTTTTGAAATCCTGCGAGGGACAGCCAATTTTCCTGGTTGACAAAGGGCCGTGGTATAAATCAGCGTTTAAATCTCTCGGGCTGGATTATCTGCATGTGACTTTCGGGCCGAGGAACTGTGTTGAGCGCTGGTTTAGGACTGTTAAAGAGAGAACAAAGCGTTTCTGGAATAACTTCAGGGCTAGAGACTGGAGGAGGGTTCACAGGTTTGTTTTTCTGTTTTCATTCTGGTATAATTTTGTTAGAATTCATTCTCGGTTTGGTGGACCGCCTGGTGATGTGACTGAATGGCTTCAGGAGGTGATACCCCAGTTATCCTGACAGTATCAACTGGTTCATTCCACTTCCTTTTTTAAATACTTTTCATACAACCTTTTTAGGTTTTCAAGTTCCTCAATATCTTCAAAAAACCCAAGCTTTTCATAAAATGTCCTTAAACTCTCGATATTCCGAAGTGAGCTTCTAAATTCCTCAGCAAGGGCTTTCTCATTAACATTTACCCCCTCTCTCATTAATCTTTCTTCGAAGTCATCCCCAAGCTCAAAAACATCTTTCCCATGAATTCCAAAGAGCAAATAGGGAATATCCAACAACTTAAAAGCTGCTAGAAGATACCCAAGTCTTTTCAAGTCTGATTTATTAGATGATGATACGTAAAGGTACTCAAGTTTTTCATTAAAATACACCAGCAAATACCATGATTCCGGAGATAGGGGAAAACTTTCGGCTTTCTCCTTTCTTACCCTGCCCATATCAATCACTCAGCCAGACGCTGTCTTCTCCAAAGTAGTTCAGCTTAACAACGAAGAGCCTAAATGGTTCTTCCCTTTCGTTTACGACCCAGTGGATTTTCTTTGGTTTTACAAGGTAGATATTCCCTGGTCTGGCTTTGTATTCCTTTTCTCCAATGCCCAGCTTTGCTTCACCGCTGATTATGTAAAAAAGCTCGTATTGCTTTTCATGATAATGCTTTGGGACAATCTGCTTTGGCTTTATTTCGACTATCTGAGCGTAACTACCCTCGGGAAGCTCGCCCTCAAACAGCGGTGCTTTTCTATATGTCCCCCTATCAATAAACTCCCTGACCTCTGCCCTCATTTTAATCCCCATCTCACATTATCAAAGTTATGTTTAAAAATCCTTCATTTAATCCCAAAACATGATTGTACTTGGAGTGCACGATGGACACGATGCTGGAGCAGTGCTCTTCAAGGAAAAGGAGATCTATGCTGTAAATGAAGAGAGATTAAACCGGATAAAGAAATACCGCGGATTTCCAGAGCTCAGTATAAAGAAAGTTCTAGAAATGGGGGAAGTAAATCCAGAAGAAGTGGACATAATAGCAGTAGCGGGTCTTTTCAGGAAGCGATCACGATTGTTAGAACTTGAGAGAAATCTCAAATCCATATTTGGCAAAGATTTCAAGAAAAAGGTCCTCTTTGTCGAGCACCACCTTGCCCATGCCTCCTCAGCTTACCTCACCTCGGGATGGAGAGAAGCCTTAGCTCTAAGCATAGATGCCGCTGGAGATGGATTAAGCTCTTCCATCTACGTTGGAAGAGAGGGCGAGATGATCAGAATAGCTCAGAGCACCTATTTGGACTCTCTTGGAGACTTCTATGCATCAGTCACAGAACTTTTGGGCTTTAAACCGATGAGGCACGAAGGAAAGGTCATGAGCTTGGCAGCTTATGGTAAGCCATCTTACGACCTCTCCAACATAATAGAGCTGAGCGGGCTGAGTTTTGAGAACAAGCTAAAGGTAGTTGGCATTGAAGCCACAAAAAAGCTCGCTGAACTTTTCGACTATCCCTTATCAAGAGCCAGAGAAATCGCTCAGCAGATGAAAAAAGGCAACCTAGATGGGGAATTGCAAAAAAAGGCAATAGAAATCGCCTCCTCAGCTCAGGCATATCTTGAAAAGATTATCGAGGAGCTTGGGTTAAAACTTAGAGGTTATGACTTAAAACTTGCCTACGCTGGTGGGGTTGCACAGAACGTCAAGGCAAACGCCGTTTTGAGGAAGTATTTCCCCGATCTCTGGGTATTCCCAGCAATGGATGATTCTGGCTTAGCTTTTGGTGCTGGGGCTTTTGTCAAGGCACAGTTCGAAAGGCTTGATGGGAAATGGAAGCCGTTTGAGCTGGAGCACGTGTACTTGGGACCATCCTATGATGAGAGCGAGATTGAAGAGCTTTTAAGAATAGAGGGAGTCAAATTTGAACACCGGGAGGACGTTGAGGAATTTGTAGCAGAAATGCTTCTGGAAGGAAAGATTATAGGCTTTTTCCAAGGAAGAATGGAGTACGGACCAAGAGCACTTGGCAATCGATCTATCCTTGCAGATCCAAGAAACAAAGAGGTGGTAAAAAAGCTTAATGAAGCTTTAAACAGAGATGTCTTCCAGCCCTTTGCTCCTTCAATGCTGGAGGAGAGGATTGAAGACTACCTTAAGGACCCCTACCCAAACAAGTTTATGACGATGAGCTACAAGGCAACAGAAAGAATGATTAGGGAGGCTCCAGCAGTTGTCCATGTTGATAAAACAACAAGGCCCCAAACTCTTCTTAAATGGGACAATCCACGCTATTACACCATAATAAAACGCTTTGAAGCAGAAAGTGGGGTTGGGATGGTTCTAAACACGAGCTTCAATATGCATGGAGAACCGATAGTTTGCTCTCCAGCAGATGCTCTAAGAACATTCGAAAAAGCCAAGCTCGATGCTCTTATTTTGGAGAACTTTGTTGTCTATCAATGAGCCGTTCTATTCATCGTTGCCAAATATTTCATGTCGGTAAAATTATAAACATCAAGGAGAAATCTTACTGGTGAAGATTATGGCGCTGAGTGACAGGCTCGAAATGGTAAACCCTTCTGAAATAAGAAAGCTTTTTGATTTGGCTCAAGGCATTGAGGGAATAATCTCACTTGGAATTGGAGAGCCGGACTTTGACACACCGGAACATATAAAGGAATATGCAAAGGAAGCCCTTGACAAGGGACTAACACACTACAGCCCAAATATAGGAATTTTAGAGCTTAGAGAGGCCGTTGCAGAAAAGTTCAAAAAGCATAATGGAATTGATGCAGACCCAAAAACCCAGATAATGATCACCGTTGGCACTAACCAGCAGATCCTAATGGGGCTTTCAACTTTCTTAAGGGACAATGAGGAAGTTCTCATTCCTTCTCCAATGTTTGTCAGCTATGCCCCAGCAGTCATCTTAGCAGGAGGAAAACCTGTTGAAGTCCCCACATACGAGGAAAATGAATTCCGCCTAACCGTTGACGAGCTCGAAAAACACGTAAGCCCAAGAACAAGAGCCTTAATCATAAATACTCCAAACAATCCGACAGGAGCAGTGCTGACAAAAAAAGATTTGGAAGAAATTGCGGATTTTGCCGTGGAACATGATTTGATGGTTTTGAGTGATGAAGTTTATGAGTATTTTGTCTATGACGGCGTCAAAAACTATAGTATTGCTTCTCTAGATGGCATGTTTGAAAGAACCATAACAATGAACGGCTTTTCAAAGACCTTCGCAATGACTGGATGGCGCTTGGGCTTTTTAGCTGCTCCAGAATGGGTTGTTGAAAAGATGGTTCGCTTCCAGATGTACAACGCCACATGCCCGGTAACATTCATCCAATATGCAGCTGCAAAAGCCCTAAGGGACAAGAGAAGCTGGGACGCTGTAGAGAAGATGCGTAGAGAATATGAGAGAAGAAGAAATCTTGTTTGGAAAAGGTTGAACGAAATGGGCCTTCCAACGGTTAAACCAAAAGGTGCGTTTTACATCTTCCCAAGGATCAAAGATACAGGCTTAAGCAGCAAAGAATTCAGCGAGCTAATGATAAAAGAAGCAAAAGTGGTTTTAGTTCCGGGAAGTGCATTTGGGCAGTCTGGAGAGGGCTATGTGAGGATAAGCTATGCCACAGCTTACGAAAAGCTTGAGGAAGCAATGGACAGAATGGAAAAAGTGCTGAAGGAGAAAAGGCTTGTTTAACGCTTGATTTCTGGGTAACCTTTTTATCTTTTCTATCTCACTTTGATGGGGATGAAAAATGCTTCCGGGAAAAGTTCCTCCAGAAGTGCTTGAAAAAATTGTATTTAACCGCCTAGGAGTTGAAGATAAGAGGGTTATAGTAAAATCTGGCGTAGGGATTGATGCTGCTGCAATCGAGTTTGGGGAGAAAGTTCTCATTGCCTCAAGCGATCCCATAACGGGAGCGGAAAAGCATATAGGGTTTTATGCAATAAACGTGAACGCAAATGATGTTGCAACATTTGGAGCTAAGCCGAGGTGGTTTTTAGCAACAATCCTGCTGCCAGAGAATGCTCATGAGAATCTTCTCGAAGAAATAATGGAGGATATGCACAAAAGTGCTGAAAAGCTCGGCATTTCAATAGTCGGTGGCCACACAGAAGTGACAGTTGGACTAAACAGGCCGATAGTCATCGGAACAATGCTTGGCGAGGTCAAAAGGGAGAAGCTAGTAAAGTCCAATGGTTCAAAGGCTGGAGATGTCATAATCTTGACCAAAGGAGCGGGAATTGAAGGAACAGCAATAATAGCAAGTGAAAAGGAGAAAGAGCTGAGAAAGGTATTTGGAGATGAGTTGGTAGAGAGGGCAAAACGATTTCTGGAAGAGATCAGTGTTGTAAAAGAGGCATTAATCGCTGCAGAGATTGGGGTTCACGCTATGCATGACCCAACGGAAGGGGGAATAGCGAATGGATTTCATGAGATGGCGGATGCCGCCAGACTGGGATTTAGAGTTTACTACGATAAGATCCCCATAGCGGAAGAGACCAAAAAAATGTGCGAATACTTCAACCTGGATCCCCTAGCCCTGATAAGTTCAGGTTCCCTCTTAATAGCGGCGCCAAAAGAGAAAGCCGAAAAAGTCGTGAACGCAATAAGAAAAGAGGGAATTAAGGTAGCAATAGTTGGGGAGTTCCTGGAAGACAAGAACGTAAAGGTTCTCGTGAAGGATGGAAAAGAGATTCCACTAAAGAGACCAGAAACAGACGAGATCTGGAAACTCTTTTAAAGATTTTTCTCTTACTATCAATGGTGGTTAAATGGCCGATGTAGAGATGGCAAAAATCCTAATAAAAGTTGGAGGGATTTTAAGCGTTATAGAACCATTTCTTATAGCGGCTCTCCTTTTGCTCACAGTGATAGGAATTTTGTTTGCACTGCCATTTGCAATACTCGGTTACTGGATATTTAAAAGATCAGAAGAAGCTCTTGAACTGATCGAAAACAAAGAATACAAAAAAGCAAAAGACAAACTTTTAATTCCAGCAATAATTGCACTAATTTTAACCAGCAGGGCTGGCGGGATCTTAATGCTCATTGGCCTAGCACTGCTGCCTTCAGAGAATTCTACCTCAACTTCCTAACCTTCCCACCCTTTATGTCTATTCGCCCTTCTTTTTCCAGCATTCTTAAAATCTCTTCGAATGCCTTCTCGTTCATCACGTTTATTATCATGGTGCCCTTTTCAGTGGGTATCTCCATGGGCATTGCCTTAAGAAATGCCATGGTTAGGTCTTCTTTGGGGATCTTGTCATTGCCAAGGACATTCAACACCTCGTTGGCCACTATTCCCCTTGAGATGAGAGCAAAATAAACTCCCATAATCATCTCTTCTTCAAAGTACTTCGCAGCTATGTGCATTGCTCTGTTGATTTTTTCTATTTCGAGTTCCTTAATCTCTATTTCATATTCGGGAACTAGATCAACAAAGGCAAATTGCTTTGCTATCTTCTCGATCCTCTCGAGATTTTTTGCAATTTGATATGGAAATCTGAACTGGAATTTGAGTTTTGTAACATCAACACCCTCTTTTAGCTTTGCTTTGTTCTCCTCAATGATAACTGCATCATTTTTAAATAATTGATCGAGAACATCGCCCATCCAGTACCCCTCTTGAAGGAGATGGTTCAATTCCTCACCCTTCTTAAGATGCTCAAGTGCATGGTTTATTTGTTCCTTAAATGTGAGAAAGCCTTCAAGAAGTAGCTCCTTCTCCTCACCCTCAAAAGACTCTATAGCATTATTTATCTCTTCCAGCGTTCCTTCAATCATGTAGCCTATAAAGGCTTCATACCCAAGTCTTTCCATGACAGCAAACTTAATTCCTTCCCTCTTAAGCTCGTTTAAAAAGGCTTCTTTCACAACCTCATTCTTTGTAAGCAACCTCATGCGACCACCAGATGGAAAAGGCTAAAAGTTATTTATAGTCTTTTTGTATGGGTGAGAACATGAGCGAAGAGAAACCCCTTTTGCTGGACAAAACCCTCGAAACATGGAAAGGTAAACGCGTGGCCTTAGCGGTCAGTGGAGACCATTCTTTTACTGGAGTGCTAAAAGATTTTGATGAGGAAGTAATAGTCTTAGAGAACGTTGCCGATGTCGTTGGAAATAGAGGAAAAGCCCTGGTAGTAAAGATAGATGATATTAACTGGATAATGCTCCTAGAGTGATAAAAATGAGAGCAGTTGCGTTTGTAGGGTTTAAAAAGAGCGGGAAAACCACTGCAGTGGAAAAAGCTGCAAAAGAGCTCAAAAAAAGAGGCTATAAGGTGGGAGTAGCAAAGAGTATGCACACAAACTTTGATAGAAAGGAAAGCGACACTTGGAAGCTAAAGAGAGTGGCCGATTATGTAGTAGTGAGAGCCCAAGACACAGATGCTCTTCTTTTTGAGGCAAAGGACTTAAACGCCCTTCTTTCAACGATGCCAGAAGTAGATTTTCTCCTCCTTGAGGGCTTCAAAGATGCCAAGCATTTGCCTAAGGTAATATGTGCCAGAAGCGAAGAGGAAGTAAAAGTACTGAACGATGGGCTTGCAATAGCTGTTAGCGGTGTTATATCAAATGAAGCCAAAAGCATCGAAGGTCTCGAGGTGATAAACCCTCTCGAAAATCCCGGAAGACTGGCTGATTTAATAGAGGAGAAAGCGTTTATGCTGCCTAACATTAACTGCGGATTGTGTGGATTTGACTGTTATGAAATGGCAAAGCTCATCGTAGAGGGCAAAAAGAGCACAGATAACTGCGTTGTCTTGAATTCAAAACCAAAAGTCATTGTTAGGGTCGATGGAAAAGAGCTCCCAATGAAAGATTGGGTTCAGGAGGTTGTAGAAAAAACCATTAAGGGCATGCTCTCTGCCATGAAAGGCTACAAAGAAGGAAGAAAAATAGAGATCATAATTCAGGGAGACTAAATCACCTCTACATTAACTTCTTTTATCTGACCGTTTTCAAGAATAAACGCCCTATACTCCCCAATGTTATTCACTATCAACCATACGTTTCTCCACAAGTCCATCCCTCTCAAGTCCCTAGATGAGGGATACGGTGGACAATTAAGGTGAGAGTGGAATATTCCAACGACTTCCTTTCCCTTTTCTTCAGCTTTTTCAAGAACCTTGAGCGTCTCTAGAGGATCAATTTCAAACCCAACTGGAGAGTTTAGCCGATTTTTTGCAAAGGCCACATATTCCACAAAAGCTTCTCCTCCTTTTATCGTCCCTATCAAAAATCCGCATATTTCAACTTCGCTCTCTCTGGCCTTGGCTAGGATTTCCTCCAAATGTGCACGTTTTATGGAAAGATTCCTCATGAGTGCTTCTTTTCCTCAGATCTTTAAATCTTTTTTGTTCATTAATGAACAAATTAATACAGAAAAGCTTATAAATGTGTTTACAATCATCAAGGTTTGGTATTCCTGTATTATCACTTGAAGTGATACAAGGGGTGAAAAACATGCTCGCGAGAATAGTATACTACAAGAGGAATTCCATACCCGAAGAGGAGATAGTTGTGGTTAGCGGAGTGGAAAAGGCCCTCAAAATAGCGAGAGAGAAGTCGGGGAGAGATATTATCGGATTTGAAGTTGAGATAATTTGATTATGATCGCCTTCTTCTCCCCCTTTTATTCTATGTGAAGACTCCTATCATATCCCCACTCATAGAGATAACCTACCCTCTCAAGTTTTCCTTCGGAGTACTCATAAACAAGCGGTACCCCGGTAGGGATATTAAGCCTCAAAACCTGCTCTTTAGTTAGCTTTTCTATGTGCATGACTATTGAGCGCAGGCTATTTCCATGGGCAGAAACAAGCACGTTTTTTCCCTTTTCAAGCTCAGGGATTATTTTTTTCTTAAAGTAAGGAATTGTTCTTTCAGCAGTGTCCTTAAGGCTTTCCCCTCCAGGTGGGGCTATGTCATAGCTCCGCCTCCACAACAAAACCTGTTCTTCCCCATAGATTTTCTTCGCCTCATCCTTGTTAAAACCCTGCAGTTTACCATAATAGCGCTCATTGAGATGCCACGACTTATAAACTGGGATGTAATTTTTCCCGTGTTCCCCATATACTATTCCCCAATCTTTCATCTTTCCTTTTTCATGCTCTATCTTTGGAACTCCCGATGTATTTTTGCTCATAACGAGCATTGCAGTCTGGATTGCTCTTACAAGCTCTGAGGTAAATACCACGTCTATCCTCCAGCCTTTTAGAAGCTCTCCAGCCTTTAAAGCCTCTTCAATACCCCTTTCACTTAAAGGCACATCAACCCAGCCTGTGAAAAGATTTAGCTTATTCCACAGACTTTCGCCATGTCTTATCAGTATAAGCTTGCTCATTAGGCTCACCTAAAAATTGTTGGTGGGTTAGTATAAAGGTCTTTCTGTTCAAGAATGAGGGGAGGATATTTTCTTTTGACCATTGAAACTCGTAGTAACACTACACTTGTAAAAGATTAAAATTATATAGGGGAACGAACAATCCCAGTATAGGTGTCAAAGACGAGGTGAGTTTGATGGAAAAGAGGCTCTACAGAAGTAAAAGGAACAGGATGCTTTTTGGAGTCTGTGGAGGGCTTGCCGAGTACTTTAACGTGGACCCCACCCTTGTCAGGATACTTTTTATAATCCTGCTTCTGGGAAGTGTAGGGACTGCGATATTGTTGTACCTTTTATTAGCGATTGTAATGCCAGAGGAACCTGAAAATGGAGGTGAGTTAGGTGGAGAAGAGACTCAAGAGGAGTAAAAGGAATAAAATATTTTTGGGAGTGTTAGGGGGAATTGCAGAATACTTAGAAATTGATCCCACAATAATCAGAGTGCTTTTTATACTCCTCTGCTTGATCGAGCCAGTTTTCGTTCTGGCGTATTTCCTAATGGCCATTGTCATGCCTGAAGAAGAGGAAGAAGTGATAACTGCAGAGAAGATCCCGGAAAAAGTCGAAAAGTTAGCTGGGGAGGCTGGAGAAAAAGTTGAGGAATTAACCAAAAAAGTCCCAAAAGTGGAGAAAAGGGATGAGACCAAACTTTTTGGAATCGCCCTTGTCCTTCTGGGCGCGCTACTACTCCTGAAGGAATTTATCGACCTCCCATTTTTGGGTCTTAGAGAGGTTGTAGCAGTCCTCATACTTGTTTTAGGTTTATACCTAGTAGTGAGGGGATGAAAAATGAAAAAACTTCTTGGACTCTTTTTAACCTTTTTAGGCCTGCTAATCCTTTTAAAAAGCATCAGACCAGATTTGTACAATTACCTCCTCCCATATGCACCCTATATCAGAGAAGCATTTTGGGGAGTATTGCTTCTTGCTGCAGGACTTTATGTACTAATCAAGAACAAAACCGCAAGAACAATCCTAGCACTGGCACTTATTCTATATTTGGCCATATTTCTCGTAACTCCCGGCTCATATTATTCATGGAGATTTTCCTCTAGAGATGCCGGAGAGATCTCACTGCTCGGAGAATTTAACTCCTCGGAGATACTGATAGAGAACATTGCCGCAAAAATAACAGTAGAACGAGGATCAGGAGATGCAATAGAAGTTCTCAGCAATCTGCCGGTGAAGATAGAGAATGACGAAACTTTGAGAATTTCATGCGCTGAATGTGGAGACTATGAAAATGGAAAACTTCTGATAAAAATTGGAGAAAGCAAAGTAACTTCATTAACCCTAAGGAACACAGTTGGGGACGTAGACCTTGATTTAGGAGAGATCTCCTCGCTTACATTGGACAACGTCGTTGGTGATGTCACTATCTTAGGGGTATTCAGCTCACTCGTTGCAAGGAACTTCATTGGGGATATGGGAGTAGAGCTGGAAAGATGCCCAGAAATAGAAAGCAAAGAGTACTGCTCCCAAATTGAGATATACAGGGGAAGTGGGGAAGTCAATATTTCCGTTCCAGATCGCACTAAGGTAGTTCCCATAATTGAAGGCTCTCTAACTTCGCTCACCATAAACAAAGGATTTGAAACCGGGGAGAAAACACTAAAACTAACAGTTAAAAACTTCATTGGAAAAATAGTCGTGGAATGATGAGCATGGAGAAGTGGGAAGTAGTCAAAGCCTTTATCCTCGGTCCTCTGCTCGAAGCTGCAATACCCAAACCAGGCAACGTAAACCGATATAGAGACTTTGAAGACCTTACCCTCTACCATTTTCTTTTTGCAAATACCTCTGTCATAGACGTTCTCTTTGAGGCTGCAGAAAAGGGTGAATTAATTAGAAAAGGCAAAATCTCCCCAGAGGAAGCCGGAATAGGGGTGTTGATAAGAAAAGCCATTGAAAACTCCAAGAAAGTCCAAAACTCAAACCCCAATTTTGGAATAATCACCCTCGAAATCCCACTCATAATCGCACTAACTTGGGCAGACAACATTGAAGCAGCGGAAGAAGTTAAGAGTGTCATTGCCTTTTCCTCCCCGCAAGACAGCGTAGAATTTTACAAAGCCATAAGAACCGCAAATCCAAAGGGAGTTAAGAAAGGTGTAAAATACGACGTTTATGATGATGCATCCTTTGAGGAGCTTCTCAGAGATAAGATCAATCTCAAAAAACTTGCCGAGATTTCAAGCGAAAGGGAGCTAATTTTTAAGGAATGGCTCACAGGTTACAGGCTCAGTTATTCAACTTTTTACAGGCTTAAAGACCTAACCTCCAATCTTTCGCTTGAAGAGGCTACCATCAAGGCATTTCTTGAGCTTCTCTCTCGCCATATAGACACCCTAATCATGAGAAAAGCCGGAGTTGAAGAGGCGAAGCTCGTTCAAAAGAAAGCAAAGGAAACGCTTGCCGGAAAGCTCACTCTTGAAGAGTTTGATGAATTTTTAAGGGAAAAGAAAGACCTGAGGAATCCTGGAAGCTTAGCTGATATAATGGCGGTTTCACTTAGCTTGTTAATCTTAAGCGGCTACTCCCTTACTCTTTGATGATCTTGATCCTTTTGGCTCCTCCAAGACCCATGCCTAGGACTTTCGAGTCAATGACAACGGCATCTTTCCCAAATTCTTCAACAACCTTAACTTTGAGCCCGGAAATTTCAGAAACTGCATCCTCCCCCCCAAACTCTTCATTGACCTGTTCTTTTAAAAACTCGTAAGCTTCCTTTCCAAAGAGCACCAAATCTGGCTCAAATCCATCCATCTTAAGCTCGTTAGCCTTTTCCTCAACGGCACTTAGAACCCTAATAAGCTCCCCTCTCATCCAATTCACCACAATATAATGGGAAAAAGAGACTTAAACTTTTTCCCTAATAATCTCATAGGAGTAAGTAACTTCAGTTCCGCTGAGCTTCAGATGAGCTGAGGCGGAGCAGTACTTTTCCTGGCTAAGCTCTATAGCCCTTTTTGCTTTTTCCTCATTTACATTTCCATAAATTTTATAATGAATGTGGACTTTGGTGTAAATTCTCGGATGTTCTTCTCTTCGCTCTCCGCTTATCTCGACCTCAAGATTCTCAAGAGGCTCGCGCATCTTTTGGAGGATTATTACAACATCTATAGCCGTACAACCAGCCACGCTGAGGAGAAGTGTTTTCATCGGTGAGATGCCTTTCTCTCCAAAGAGTATCTTTCCACCCTCTTCTGTAAGCGCTTCAAACTTAGAATCTCCTACCCATCTAACCTTTCCCTTCATAAAACCACCACTTTGAGATGGCAGGAAATTTTTAAATGTCTTTTGTGAACCTATGGTGTATGTACATAAGGCCTTTCGATCCCTGGAAGTCAAAACTCTGCACATGTCCCTTTAAGTATACCCTCAACATTTACACGGGCTGTGATCATGCCTGTGTCTACTGCTACATAACCTCTTACATTCCCAAAGCATTTAAGGTAAGGATAAAGGAAAACCTCCTCCCAAACCTAGAAAAAGAGCTCCGAAAATTTAACAGAAAATTCATAGTGGCCCTCTCCTACTCCTCTGATCCATACCCAACAATAGACAAGGATCTCGGGATAACCCGAAAAGTGCTTGAACTCTTCAAGAGATACGACATCCCCTGCCTGATCTTGACAAAATCAAATTTGTTCGAAAGGGATTTGGACATCTTGAAAACTCTAAAATGTGCCGTTGGAATCACCGTTACAACCGTAGATGAAGAAAAAGCAAAACTTTTGGAGCCAAATGCACCCCTGCCGAGGGAAAGAGTCAAAGCATTGAAAAAAGCAGAGAAAGAAGGCATTCCCGTCTATGCTCGAATCGACCCAATAATACCCTTCTACACATGGGAGGACTTTGATGAAACCCTTAATGCATTGAGCTTTGTGTCTCACATAACCGTCTCCACTTTAAAACTTCGACCGGATTCATGGAAGCGAATGGAAGCAAAGTTCCCAGAAGTCATGAAAAAGCTCGCCCCCCTTTACAAAAAAGGGGAGAGAATAGGAGGTTATTATTACCTGCCGAGAGACCTAAGATTTAAAATTCTAGATGAAGCGAGAAAAAAGATAGAGGGGAAAGACATAACTTTTGGATCCTGCAGAGAGGGTTATTATTCATACCCCAGCTGCGATGGCTCTCATTTGGTATCACAATTCTTCCACAGGAAGATCAATTGAATTCTTTTCAGGGTCTAACAGACCAAGCTTTTTCTTTTTGTATTCAAGAGCTTTCTCTACGAGGGCTCTAAAAAGTGGCTCCATCTCGTCAAGGTACTCAGCAAGCCACTGAACTCCTATTGCAAACTTCCCCTCTACTTCAATGGCCTCTATTATTCCGTCCTCTGCATATGCCACTGGCTTTACATCATTTCCAAGTTTCTTAATAGCTTGGTGATGGAAGCTGTTAACACCTATGAAAACTTCGCTCGTAGACTCAACGTTCAGGTTTTCCTTGAGTATCTCAAAGAGTAAAGAATCCAGTTTTATCCTTACTTCATGAACCTTTGCGGCAGGGTGTACCAAGAATTTTCCGTTTTTAAGCCAATTGTGCCTTATAGCTTTTGGAATTTCTCCAACATCTTGATACAGGCTACCCCCTAGGGCGACGTTTATTGCCTGTGCCCCTCTGCCTATCCCCAGCATGGGCAAATCTTTCTCTAGAGCAGCTTTAATGAGTGTAAGCTCAAATTCATCCCTCTGTATATCAAGCCATTCGATTTTATCAGAGAGAGTATCTCCATAGTACCTTGGGTGAATATCGGGCCCCTCGGGAATTATAAGTCCATCTATTGCTTCGATAACATCAGTTATCCCCAAAAGTGGCGGAATTGCTACAGGTATCCCACCAGCTTCTCTAATCCTTTTGACGTAAGTATCATTTATGGTGAGGGCACCAGTTTCCCAATCAAAGGAAGCCACAATTCCAATAATTGGTTTCATTTTCTCACCTCCAGCTAAATTATATCTAGTGCCTAAATAGTTTTTTCTAAAATATGTCGACCCCAAATCTTGAAGGTCAACTTTAAGATAAGCAGGTGTTCTTACAAGCGGTTAACCAATAATTACTCCCAAAACCTGAGCCTTTTCAAATTTCATTTCTTCTACGCTTAAAATTTTGATATTTTCCTTTTTAATGCCCTCCTCCAAGAAATACTTCTCCACAAGGGTTTTTGCTTCCCATTCATTACTTGCCAGCACAAGTAGAGACACATACCTAACCTCTTCAACTTCAGAGTTTTCTCGCTCCAGTTTGGCTTTAATTTTGAAAATCCTCAACATGATATTTGGATCTCACTCATCCCTAAAATACTTTACTTAAGAATTGCATTTAAAAGATTTAAGAAACGGAAATTGGATTGATACTCGTCTTACTCTTCTTCAACATCCCATAGAGCTAGCCCGTTTTCTTGGGGCTTTCTTATCAACGGTTCACCAAGGAGCTCTTGAATATAGACTTCAGCAACAAAAACCTCCCCTTCAACTAAGTGGCCGCCAAATAGCTTCCCTTCTTTGTCCCCTAAGCTTACGTGAATATGGGCAAAGGGCTCCTCATCTTTTATGCTTATGTTCCCCAAAGCAGATACCAATTCATAGGTTCCTTCTAGTTCAATTACTTTATATCGCCCCTTTTCCTCTTCAAAATACCCAATTTTTGGATTTTTGAGGGTTCCAATTGCGCTGATAGTTCCGATCAAGACATTGTGCTTTTTTGCGAACTCGTTTACAGCACTCAAAAACTCTTTCCCTGCAGGTATTCTAAACAGAAAGTTTCTACCCTTTGAGAACCTCATCCCAACCACCTCCTAAGTTATAGCGGGTTAACTTTTTAGGTAAAATCCTCAAACGCTCAAGGTAATTTCGGCATAGCTTCTCGGATCTTCCCAGATCCTTACCTTTATCCTCCTCACGTTCTCTCCTGCCTTTTCTGCTATCCTCTCGGCAAACCACTCCGCTATTAGTTCAGCAGTTACGTTTGGCTTGTTGAGGATCACAACTTCATTTTCGGGAAGCTCTAAGCGCTTGCCGTTTTTTTCCACAACAACGTATCCGTCATTCTTGTTGGTTACCCAATTCTCACTGATGAGTATTTTATGATCGAGGAGTTTGATGAGGTTGCTTAGATGATTAAAATCAAATATCATGCCATTTTCGTTCAGCTCACCCCATATTTCCACGTCGACATTATATGTGTGTCCATGAATTCTAAGGCATTTGCTCTCATAAGGCAAGGCCAAGAAATGGGAGCTGTCAAAGTCTTTGTGCCACCCAATTTTCCTCTCAACTATTTTGAACATAAACATCACCATAAATAAGAAGCAAGAGATGCTTTTAATATTTTTGAATAAATCTGACTCCTCTCACATCTTCTCTATTCAGCGTGTGTTTTTCAAGGATATGATGCTTCAACTCCTCTAGGCTTTTTGCCCTATACCCACAAAACGGGCACACAAATGTTTGAGTGTTCTCCATATTTATCCCCTGAGAGATTGTAACAGCTTCGTGATATAAATACCCTCCGGAATCTTTTACTACTTAAAATAGTATTTTTAGGGGCAACTTTCCCAATTATCTCTTAACTTTTACTTGAAATTGCTACTATAATGAAGAGTTTTAATATTTAATATAGAAGATTGTAAAAATAGATACAAGTAAAAATATAATTTTCATTAATCTAGATGGTCTACTAGTATTTTTCAGAATTTGATTATGAGTTATATTACTATTTTTATAAGTTGCAAAACACAAATTTTTACGATCTAGAGTTGAATAACCGGAAATTTAGCAGCTTGCATGGGTTTTGGGTTAGAGGTGATGCTTCACAAGGTTATAGGGTTGTGCTTGTATAAGCCGGCATCATCGCCAATTTTTTCCTTTACAATGCCAGGTGGTAATAATTAGAAAGTATATCCTTGCTTTGTTGCCAGTTATTCCATATGCCAGGTGAGATATATAAGTTACGGCAGATATGAGGAGAATCTTGGACAGTTTTACGCACTATATTCCGTTGAAATCAAAATATGTTAGCAAACGCTAAGAGGAGATTTAAAGGAAACAAGAGACAAATGCTGATAAATAGAATTGAAACCCAGTTTAAAACCTCTTATTAAAGCTGATCGGCTTTATAGTTGTAACAAGGGGCAATACGGCTCTATCCTAGGAGTTTATTATAGGTATTGATTACCTCTTGGGCTAACCCACGATCACTTTCTTTGCGAGGGTCTATTATAAACGCATTAACAAAGCCATTTCCAACTCTCACAGGCTTCTTTGGATAATTAAGCTCATCCAATACACATTTTTCCAATGAAGAAAGACAACCAACTGGGATCACCAGCTCTAGTCGACCGCTTTTCTGGTTTTCTCTGAAAAATGGTTTAGTATTACTCCGATTAAGAACGGCCTCCTGGAGCTTTGCCACAATTATCTCCCTTGAAAGGGCTATTAAGGAAGGGTATTTTGGAATATCCGCTCTTGCCATTTTAATCACCTGCGCCTCTTATTGATAATCCTGAACTCTTTTTAAAGTTGTTGATTTTACTACTATACATAATTGGGATATAATGTGCCTTATATCCAAAACTCCTGTACGAAGAAGAACATTGAAAACAAAAAAGAATGAAGAGTTCAAGGCCCCTTATTTTCTCGTAGGGATCTCCAGAGACCAATCACAAACGCGGGTCCGAGGAGCAGTATTGGCGTCACTATACTATTCATGTAGATATAGAAAGACAATGCTCCTAATCCAAAGGAGACTATGTTCAAAAGGAGTATAATCCTTGCATCTCTCTTTCTATCCTTCCTCATTATGTCAGAGCTTGCCTGCTCAATTGACCAAAAGGCCAGCAGGATGTATCCAAGCGCTGCTGGAAGAGCTAGTATTCTTGATATACCTCCTGAAAACGCTGCTATAAATAGGATAACAAGCGAGGCCCCAGCATAGAAAATAAAACCGAGTATGTCCAACACGTCTTATCACCTCATATTATAACACATCCAGAGTTTAAAAGTATATCTAATGGCACATACTGACTCTAAAACAGAAGGAAGTACCACTGAATCCCAAACATCCAGCGAGTAAATTCTATTATTCTCTATAGGAGTAAAAATTCGCAGTATTTTACTATTATATTATGTAATTTCTATGAGTTGAGCATATTTAGATATTTTACTAATTTACAAATAAATAAAAAGAAACATTATAAATTGTACTAAAAATAACCATAACAAAAAGTAAAAAATTAAGTCAAAATTTGAGAGATAGTGGAGGACAAACCCATTTTACAATTATAAAACATTTAGATGAAAACTTGAAAGGAAAATAAAGGGCTTTGAAGAGAACAAACTTTAGCAGAAGAATTACTTTGGGAATTTGATTCATGGAGAAGGTAATGTCTGGAGCCGGGACCGGGATTTGAACCCGGGACCTGCGGATTACGAGTCCGCCGCCCTACCGAGCTAGGCTACCCCGGCACACCCAAGTGTGTTGATAAAAGAGAAATTTATAAGCTTTTTCATACCAGTTCTCTGCCCGTAGTGGTCATGACTAGCTTTCCATGCTTTACCCCTTTCAGGCTAATTAGCCTCTCGGCTATTCTCTTTATCCTGCTGGCTTTTCCCTTAACTACAATGACCTCAAGGCAATTGTGCTCGTCCATATGAACGTGAAGGCTTGAGATAATTTCATTCACATAATCGTGCTGCATGCCAAGGAGTTCTTTCACCACATCGGCCTCATCATGGTTGTAAACAATGGTTATAGTTCCAGCAACTTCCTTATCCCCTTCCTCCCACTCGTGTCTAACTATAAAATCCCTCACCAGATCCCTAATAGCCTCACTTCTGTTAGCGTATCCCTTTTCCTCTATAATAGCATCAAACTTTTCTAGGAGATCTTCCGGCATCGAGACACCAAAACGGATTATCCTCACTACAATCACCACTGTATTTTTATATCCCAGATATTTAAATTTTGGCAAAAGAAAAGTAGATAAGCATTGAGAGATAATGATAAAACATGGGGAAAAAATTTGTTGTTGATGCCAAAAAAATTCTCATTGGACTCTTCTTGGCGTATTTAATCCTCCTTTTCTGGAGCATGAGAGCTGTACAGCCTCCTCCGCAACAGATCACCCAAAGAGACCAGGAGATATATGAGATTGCCTCAAAACTGGGGTTTCTTGATGATGGGAAGTTAAGCGAAGAAGAGAAAGACATAGCAAATAAAATATACCCTCTCTACAAATACAGGAGTACACTGCTTGATGAAGTAGAGACCGACAACTTAATTCTCCTCGCAAATTTAAGCGAAAGGGTCAGCAGAGTTCTTGAAGAAGTTCCATACCCCCTAAGAGATGACATGATTCGTTTTCTTTTTTCAGAAAGCCCCTATACGCTTGAAGAATTCTCTAAGAAGGTAACAATATTTGAGGATCAGGTAAGCGAATTCCTTGAAACTTACAACCAGTTGCCACCTAGGATTAGAAACGGCATAGAAAACT
The DNA here is from genome assembly GCF_055393685.1 of Thermococcus aegaeus. Classification (NCBI taxonomy): domain Archaea; kingdom Methanobacteriati; phylum Methanobacteriota; class Thermococci; order Thermococcales; family Thermococcaceae; genus Thermococcus; species Thermococcus aegaeus. Next base: position 360,943 of record NZ_AP042464.1, read on the forward strand.
CTCAAAACATCTACGCCGCCCGTACGTTGCAGAATTATATTGCCCTAATAAAGGATCTTCACATGGCCCTCTATGAACTTCCCCCTGACGTGAAAAACGCTATAGACAACATGAATGGAATAATAGATGGATTTGAGCCTTATGAGATAGAAGAATTTCTTGAAAGCCTTGGCTCAATAGAGAGCTACCTAATCACCAATCAAACCTTTAGGGAGTGGTTCATAGAAAACTCGGCGAGATTTGAAATCACCAAGGTAAATCTTAGTTGGGAAGTTTTTCAAAAAGAGCAGAAAAGCGATAAGAAAGCTCCTAAAATATGGGGAACTATAGAAAGTGAAGGGGAGAAAGTTAAAGTTGCGTTTACAATAAGGGACAATGTGAATCCCCCGAAGGAGCTCGTTATTAATGTGGGGGAGAGAGAATACAAAGTCAACATTAAAACGCAATCTCTTACCTACAGTTCAATAATAGAGTTTTCGCTGGGATGGGGAGAGTACAACATAACGATAAAAGGGAGAGATTATCATGGAAATTCCAATTCAATCCGAGTGGAGTTTTCCCATTATCCGGAAATTTTTGAGATAAAATTTGATGAAAGCGGCGAATGGTTTCAGAATGCTCATCCTTATAGCAGGAAAGAGCTGGAGCACATATGGCGATCGGCAGCTACTTACAAACCCCTCCACATATACAAGATCATTTATCCGGATTTGGGGTTTGATAGGTACGGCAAGATTAAGATGGGAAGAGCCATGAAATTCTTTTACGAAAGAGCTAAAGAAGACTTCTTCCGATTTTACAACAAACCTTTACCCTTTTACTCCATAACCCCCCTACACATAGCCTATTTTGTAAACAGCTACGTCCACTCCTACGATTTGCCCGTAATAAAAACCCTAAGATCAGGCATATGTGGTTACGATGGAGAAACCCAAGTTGTTCTCATGAACAACTTTTTCATGGACTTCAACCTCAAAGCGTGGGCACTTCAGATCCCGGCAAGCATTAGCGGATGGAAGCTCGATCACTCAGAGATAATAGTAATATGGGATGTGCCCCTTCTAGTTGGAAGCAACTATAGAGCCCTTTACGTCCTTGGAAAAGACCCTTACATATCAAATGAGAACCTTTTCTATCCATATGATCGGGATTGGTTTAGGAGATACTATGATGATACAGTAGAGATGATGGTTCTTGGGATACTTCCCTACAGGCCCGACGTTACTGCAGTAGAGGATTTTTACAAGCGCTTTAATATATCTGTAACTCCAGCGTATCCCTACAAAAACCTCATGGAAGAGCTGATCACAGGATATGAGTTCTTTGCCTCTTACGTGACTTTCAACATAAGCGAGCAATATGTGCAGGGGTTGCTGGAGATGGTAAAGGAAGGGAACTTGAGCGTTTTAGATGAACTTAACAAGCTCGAAGCGGCAAGAGCTTTATGGTACAGACTGGATGGACACAACCTCTATTATGGTCCAAAATACACCCCAGACTACGTAACAGTAACAAAAGATGGAAAATTCTACTACATCCACAAAAACCGCTCTAAAGCTTTTTCCACATCGTAAGGGTGATCAAGAACTACTACCCCTTCTTTTCTTAACGCTTCGAGATGCTCAAGGTCAATTCTGCGTGGATAGATTTTAAAGATTTCCCCGTTAGGGGCTTTGGTTTCCACAACTGGTTTGGAATCTGTTGGGACTAGTATTAACGGCACTCTACTTTTTAAGGCTTGAGATGCACAGCATGAAAGCAAAGAATCTGCTATGCCCAATCTTATCTTTGCAACCGTGTTTGAAGTTGCGGGGGATATTACAAAGACGTCAAATTTACCCAGATTAAAAGCACCGCATGAAGGAAACGAATGCCCCTGTTTGGATTCCCTAACGAGAGGGAAGCTTCCTATCCTTTCGAGAACTCCATACATTCTGGCTACCTCTTCTCCAGCCGAGGATAGGAATATTTTGATCTCATGCTTGTCTTTTAATTTTTCTAGTACCTCAACACTTTCCAGAAGCAAGTGCCCAGCCCCACTGATTCCCCATGCCACTCTCACAACTCTTCCACCACTTGGATGTTGAGAACAAAGTTTTAAGCATTTTTGCTAAACTTCCTCTGGTGGACAGAATGGAGATCCCAAACTATGGAAAAATAAGCGCACGAACAATTATATTTGACCTAAATGGAACACTAGGCCTTGAAGGAAAAGTAAGGGAAGAGGTAAAGGAGCTTTTAAGGAAACTTGGCGAAAAATACGAGATCGTTGTTCTAAGCTCCGATACATTTGGGACTCTGGAAGACGAGTTTAAGGGCATGAAAGTTAAAATAGAAAAGGTCAAAGATGGCAACGAAAAGCTCCAGAAAGCATTAAAATATGAACCCTACATTGGAGTTGGCAACGGCAATAACGACGTCAGAATGCTTGAGAATGCCAAGCTTGCCATATGCGTAATAGGGGAAGAAGGAGCCAGCGTCGAGGCATTGCTGGCAAGTGATATAGTGGTTAAGGATGTTAAAGATGCTATTAATCTGCTGCTAAATGAGAAAAGGTTAATAGCAACGCTTAGGGGTTGAGGAGTTTAGTTAATTGTACAACAATTCCGGAAAGTTAAAAGGTAATCAGGAGTAGTTAAGAGAGGCGGATGATGAGAAACTCTGGCGGAGTGATGAAGAACCCTATGAGCGCTGACGCTTCGTTCTCTTCTTTTTTGGAAGCAGTCTAACCTTACTCCCGCAGTCGGGGCATATGTTTTCTGGTGGTTGAGTTTCAAACTTTCTCCCACAGCCAATGCAGACGTAGCGCCATTTTATGACCTTCTTTATCCCACGCTTCAGCGTTCTAAACTTTAAGCCGAGAAGGGTTGCAATGTTTTGAAGGTTGTAATCATCGGTAAAAATCTCTCCCTTGAGTTCATAAGCTAAGGCCAAGATTTCAATATCTGCTTCGCTTAACTCTCCAAGCTCCCCACTCTCTAAAGCTTTCTTCTTAACAGCCTCTATGCTCTCCCTCGAGGGGACGAGAACCTTAACCTTTCCCGCACTAATCAAGCTTTCAACGAATACCTTGGATTCCGGGTCTTTAACCTCTTCAAGCACCTTTGGGCTTGTAACACCTTCAACATCAATTCCTTGAATGAATATTGCGGCGTCTATAACAAGCATAATGTGTGATTGGAGAAAAGGGTTAAAGGGTTATCGCTTTATTATTGGGTGGTGGAAACAATGAGAGTAGACCTCAACTCTGACCTTGGTGAAAGCTTTGGGAGGTACAAGCTGGGTCTTGATGAAGAGGTTATGAAGTACATAACATCGGCAAACGTTGCATGCGGCTGGCATGCTGGTGATCCAATGGTAATGAGAAAAACTGTAACGCTTGCCAAAGAGCTGAACGTCGCTGTTGGGGCACATCCGGGTTATCCAGACTTAATGGGTTTTGGAAGGAGGTACATGGACATAACGCGGGAAGAGGCAAGGAACTACATTCTCTACCAGGTTGGGGCATTATATGCGTTCGTGAAGACCGAAGGGCTGGAGCTCCAGCACGTTAAGCCCCATGGAGCACTTTACAACGCTCTGGTTAAAGACGAAGAGCTTGCAAGGGGAGTCCTAGAGGGAATTGCAGATTTCGACAAGAAGCTTATTTTCGTTGGGCTCTCAATGTCAAAGCCATTGGAGATTGCAGAAGAGATGGGGCTAAAAGTAGCCCACGAAGTGTTCGCCGATAGGGCATACAATCCAGATGGAACCCTCGTCTCAAGAAGAAAGCCGGGAGCAGTTATTCATGATAAAGAGCTTATAGCCGAGAGAGTAATCTCAATGGTCAAAGACGGGGGTGTTAAAGCTATTAACGGCGAATGGGTTGAGCTCAAAGCGGACACAATCTGCGTTCATGGAGACAATCCTCAAGCTGTTGAGATAACAGCATACATAAGAAAGCGCCTCGAAGAAGAGGGAGTGAAAGTCGTTCCTATGGGAAAGTTTGTTTAGGCTCCTGAAAAGTTTAATAATGAATCAACACAATAACATCTGCAGGGAAGGAATATGCCGAACATTGTTGATGCCATATATGAAAATGGAGTATTTAAGCCAGTGAAGAAGGTAAAAGCTCCAAAGAAAGTCAAGCTAGTCATAATAGATGAACTCGAAAAAGACATTGAAGAAGTATTTGGGATTATACGTGAGAAAATAGATCTCAAAAAGCTCAGAAAAGAGTGGGATCGAGATGTATCTAGTGGATACTGACATAATAATTGATATCCTTCGAGGAGTAGCTGGATCAAAGGAATTTTTACTAAAAATCTCGAAGGAAGGGATACACATTTCGACAATAACAATCGCAGAGATATTTTCAGGAAAAGAAACCAGAGACGTCGTTAAAAAAGAGAAGATACTGAGATTTCTATCCCACTTTAATGTAATTCCACTTGACGAAGAGATAGCAATCCTCGGGGGCGAGCTTCGAAGAGATTACCAAGTAGGTATTGCTGATGCATTAATAGCCGCCACTGCACTACGAAATGGACTAACAATTGTAACCTACAACACAAGGCATTTTGAAAAAGATTTCTGGGCTGAATATTCTAAAACCCGACTATAGGTGATTTCTATGTTTCCAATTTTTAAACCGGCTGGCGATTCAGCCATAGCAATAATTTTTGGCAATGAAATCGATGAAAATGTTAATAAAAAAGTCCATGCCGTTGCGGAAGCAATTGAGGAAGCAGCTCCAGAGTGGCTCATTGAAGTTGTGCCAACTTACACAAGCGTTTATATCTACTATGATTCCCTCAAAATCTCATACTCTGAAGTTCTCGAAGCCGTAAAGCCCTTCCTTTCTGCGGAGCCCAGAGAGGAGAAAAAGAGAATCATCGAGATACCTGTTGCCTATGGAGGAGAGTTCGGCCCGGACATAGAGTTCGTTGCGGAGTACAATGGACTAACGGTTGAGGAAGTCATTGAGATACACTCAAAGCCCCTCTATAGAGTTTATATGCTTGGATTTCTCCCGGGGTTTGCTTATCTTGGCGGGATGGACGAGAGGATTGCAACACCAAGGCTTGAGAAGCCTCGCTTAAAAGTTCCAGCCGGGAGTGTGGGCATAGCTGGGAAGCAAACGGGATGGTATGCCATAGAGAGCCCAGGAGGATGGAGGTTAATTGGAAGAACACCATTGAAAACATTTGACCCTTCCAAAAGCCCGCCAAGTATTGTTATGCCCGGCGATTACGTGAAGTTTAAGCCCATAAGTGAAGAGGAGTTCTGGGAGCTCTATAAGCAAGAATGGAGTGAAAAGCAATGATCGAGCTTGTGAGCGTTCCATCACTGACAACCATTCAGGATTTGGGAAGGCACGGCTACCAAAAATTCGGAGTCCCTGTCAGCGGTGTTATGGACGAAGTATCTGCAAGGCTTGCAAACTACCTTGTGGGAAATGAGGACAATGCCCCATTGCTTGAATTTGTCCTAAGAGGGCCGACAATAAGATTCCACGCATCGGCGGTTTTTGCAGTAGGTGGAGATGTCGATGTCAGGTTAAACGGCATTCCTATTAACCCATGGGAGAGTTACTGGGCAAAAAGAGGTGATGTGTTGGAGATAGGGACGCTTAAGAGCGGCATGTATGGATACATAGCCTTTAGTGGGGGCATAAAGTGCGAACCGATTCTTGGCAGCTGCTCCACCTATCTGAGAGCAAAGTTTGGCAGAGTATTGAAAAACGGCGATGTCCTAAAGCTTGGGTACGCCCTACTGCCTGGGAGAGAAAGCAGAAAGCTTCCAGAGGAGTTTACCCCCAGATACACGAACGAGAGCGAGGTAAGGGTAATCTTAGGTCCTCAGGAGGATCACTTCACGGAAAAGGGAATAGAGACGTTTCTCAGCTCAGCCTATGTGGTCACCCCAGAATCCGATAGGATGGGGTATCGCTTAGAAGGGCCGGCAATAGAACACTCGGAAAGAGGTGCCGATATAATTACCGATGCCATTCCCCTTGGCTCTATTCAAGTCCCAAAAAGTGGCAAGCCGATAATAATGCTCGCTGATAGACAAACAACTGGAGGATACGCGAAGATCGGAGTTGTTGCTAGGATAGATGTCCCAAAAGTAGCTCAAACAAGGCCGGGAGGAAAGCTCAAATTTAGAGCCGCTAGCGTTGAAGAGGCTCAGGAGGCTTTAAGAAGACGCGAGACAATCATGGAGGCCATAAAGATGTTCCTCCTCGGGAAGCTGAGGGCTTACAAATTGAAAGTGTTTGAAGAAGAGCTAATAGCCTTCACAAAAATAGAAAAGAAGAGGTAGTCACTCTTTTTCCCGCATAACACGGGCAAGTTTGTATTTTTTCCCATCACATTCAAAATCCCCGAGAATTTCAAGAATTTTGACACTATCACCTTCAAAAAGCCCCTCGGGTCTAACAAGGTTTTGCTTCTCCGGATCACTGCAATCCACAAAACTCAGCTTTATCTTTGATCCGACTATTGCAATTCTTGGCTCTATTGCTATTTCTATTGCTGGTTCCACTACTTCTACCACTCTTACTTTCCCCTCGTGGAGGGGACAGGAGTGCTCTATGTTTCTGACCCTTACAACTTTGTACCTCCTTCCAGGTTCGAGGTTACCTACACAGACCCTTGCCAATCTGCAGCTTTTACATGGATCTGCCGGACCATAATAAATGAACTCTACCCCGGGTTTTGCAAGCTTTTCTCCAACCAGCGTGATTACCATTTTAACACCTCCTATGAAGGATGATCATATTACACCCGTTATTTTAGCCGCTTTCTCAGCCGCTTCCCTTGTGAGGCCATCTTTACCCAAAATCGTGTACCTCTCGGGCCTAATTGTGTGGGCTATTGTTAATGCCTCCACAATGTACTCTGGATCAATTCCCAACTCGTATGCATTAGTAGGTGCCCCAACCTTCTTTAAGGTTTCCCTAATCTTTTGCCACTTAAGGCCGTGGAGATAGGCCATTATTATCGTTCCCACTCCACACTGCTCTCCATGAAGGGCAGGCTTTGGAGCTATTGCATCCAATGCATGGCTGAAGAGATGTTCTGCACCGCTTGCAGGTCTGGAGGAACCGGCTATGCTCATTGCTACACCACTTGAGATCAATCCCTTTATCACCTTTCTCACGCTTTCCTCGTTGCCCAATCGTATAATGTCAGCGTTTTTGATAACCATCTTTGCGCTCATAAGAGAAAGCGAAGCAGCGTATTCACTAAAATATTCCCCCTTAATCTTATGGGCCAGCTCCCAGTCCTTTACCGCCGTGAGGTTGCTTATCATATCCCCAACTCCAGCTGCAAGGTATCTATAGGGAGCTGTTTTTATGACCTCAACATCTGCAATAATCGCTACAGGAGGACGGGCTTTTACTGAAGTTTTGGTGTCGAGGTCCTTTATTGAAGCGTTTGCGCTTGCAATACCATCATGAGAAGCAGTTGTAGGAAAGCTTATGAAGGGAATATCGGCCTTAAAAGAAGCCAGCTTTGCTACATCTATTATACTTCCTCCCCCAACACCGATAACCCAGTTTATGCCCTCATTTTTTATCATGCTGAGGGTCTTTTCAACTTCTCTCATTGAGGCCTCCTTCACCACCAAGCTCTTTACGTCAAAGAAATCCTTTAAGTGCTTCTCTACATCTCTTCCAGCAATTTCCTTTGTTTTTGAGCCATAAAGAATTAGAGCTTTTTCACCTAATTTGAGCCGCTTGGCAACTTGGCTAACCTTATCCTTAAGGTTTTCACCAAGAAGAACCTCCCTTGGCAGTTCCATTAAATGCATGATCATCCCCCTTTTATTCTTCTCCCTCAGAGCTTAAAAAATAATTGGAGGAAAAAGTTTTAACTAATCCCGGAATATTCATTCAGGTGATTAAATGGGCATTGGAGAAATCTTTCAGAGATATTTCATAGACCCAATAAGGTATAATCAAGGCTACAACGTTGTAAACACCCTTACCTATGCAATAGTTCTTGGGTTGGCAGCCCTTGGGGTTTATAAGGTTCTTAAAAAACTTGGCATAAAATACGACAACGCGTTCTTTAGAGCCTTGATTCCTTATATGATCCTGGGCGCCTTCGGAAGAGCCCTTACAGATGCAACGATAATACCTAGGACTTACCTTACAGTTACACCGGGCATATATTTTGTCGTGTTTGCAATAACATTCTCTGCTCTTTTAATAACTCACAAATTCTTTGAAGACTGGAGAAAAATTTTCCTTTACCTTGGGTGGAGCCTTGTTGGAGGAGAAGTCCTGCTTCTGCTTTTTAATTTGAATAAGGTACACTTTAACTTTGAGGTTTTAAAGTACTTCATGCCCTTTGCATCGCTTGCCCTGGCTGTGGTTTATCTCCTTTCCAAGAAGATAAGGCTCGTAAGAGAAAACTCCTACCTTTTCTATGCCCACTTTTACGACGCAACGACAACGTTTGTAGGGGTTGATTTTCTCGGTTACTGGGAACAACACGTGCTGCCAAGATACCTCATGAGCCTAACCGGAACTGCCGCAGTTATGTACCTTTTGAAGTTTTCCGTTTTAATGGTCGCCCTCTACCTGATGGAAGAGCTTCAGGAGAGCGAAAGTGAGAAGGAGCTTATGGATTTTATAAAGATGGTAATGTTTATCCTCGGCTTTGCCCCTGGAACGAGAAATCTTCTAAGAATGCTTATGGGGGTTTAGATATGTATGAATGGAATGAAATAGCCCTAAATCTCGCAAAGGATATTGAAAGAGAAGTAATGCCTCTCTTTGGGACAAAAAAGGCTGGAGAATTCATCGGGTTTAGTCCGAGTGGTGACAAAACTAAACTCGTAGATAAAGTTGCAGAAGATGTTGTTCTGGAGTACCTCAGACCCCTTGGCGTAAACGTGATAAGTGAGGAGATAGGGAACATAGAGGTTGGAAGTGAATACACTATTGTCGTTGACCCCATCGATGGTTCTTTCAACTTTATCCAAGGCATCCCTATCTTTGGATTCAGCTTTGCAGTTTTCAAAAATGAAAAACCCGTCTATGCTATGATTTACGAATTCATCACAAAGAACGTTTATGAAGGAATTCCCGGTGAAGGAGCCTATCTAAACGGGGAGAGAATACGAGTTAGGCATTTAAATGAAAAATCTATCTCAATAAGCTTCTACACAAGAGGTAGGGGAGCAGAGCTCGTTGAGAAAGTTAAGAGAACGAGGGTTTTAGGTGCTATAGCAGTTGAGCTTGCATACCTCGCTAGAGGTTCTCTAGACGGTGTAATAGACATAAGGAACTATGTAAGGCCGACAGACATAGCAGCAGGTTACATAATCGCAAAAGAAGCTGGAGCTATTATAACCGATGACAGCGGAAAAGAGCTCAAGTTTAATTTAACTGCATCTGAGAAGCTCAACATAATAGCAGCGAACGATGAGAGACTCCTCAAAATGATACTCGAAGAAATTTAAAGATTGAGAAAGAGAGTTAGCTCCTCCACAAGACATAATTCCCAACATTATCTATGCAGATCAAAAGGTATTCTCGAGTCGGGATTGTTGCCACATATTCTTCTTCATTAAACCCATATCCTCCAATAGGCTCCATAACGTACCTCCTTGAAAGCTCCATTTCTACGTAATGCCAATTTTCTCCCTCTTTATATGCGATTACAAGCATGTAGATGTCGCTTTGTTCATCCTGGGCTAGGGCCTTCACCTCCCAAATTCCATCGTGTTCTTTCTCTTCCACATTTTTTATTTCAGGTTTTTTGGTGTCCCCAAATACCACCAGCACCTGGTGCATTCTATCATAAGAAAATACTGCATACACTTTTCCCGAACCAACTGCCACCTTTGGCATGTAAATTTCTTCTCCTTCCATTTTGAACTCATATAATTTGCTAACTCCCTTCCAAAGAAAGTAGAGCTTGAAGTAATTGTTGGCAATAACTGGCAATATTACAATTTGCCTGGCAATTAACGGGATTCCAAGCCTTTCATCTTCCTTTAATTGGAATGTACCAAGAACCTCCCCATCAAAGCCAATTGTATGGAGAGTTAATGGCCTCTCCCCTATAACTCGTGGGGCATATATTCTCCCGCCAATCCCATCAATTCCAAGAAATGCATTTGTGTTTACATCGCTTCCTCCCCCAATTCCTTTTCTCCATTCAAGTTTACCGGTCAAAGCGTCCAGAGATACAAGATGGCCCCTGCCATCAATAAAAAATAGTTTTTCACCTCCTTCCGCCATAGGGTTTTCGTCTGTATACACTGGAGTAGAAACGCTGGAATCGTGCTTGTAGACCCAAAGCACTTTTCCATTTTCGGCGTCAAGGGCCCAAACATTTTTCAATGGTTCAGATGTCACAAAAAGGATGTTCTCTCCATAAGCCAGACCTCTTATAGTGCCTCCTAGCTTGGTCTTCCATAGAAGTTTTCCATCCTGAGTAAAAGAAAATACATAGCCTTCATCTCTTATAGACCCCAAAAAGATTTTGTCCCCTATTACAAGCAAGTTTGATGTTACTGAAGATTTTGATAATGCCTCAGGATCAACTTTTAACTCTTGTTTCCACATAATCTTTCCTGTATCTTTATCGAGGGCAAGAAGGTATCCATTTCCCATGTCTAAATATGATGTCGTTCCAATAAAAAGATACTTGCCAAGGCCATATGCCGATACAAATCTATCAAATCTCTCATATATAGAGACTTCCCATATCTTCTCACCGCTTTCTGATAAGACGTAAACCGCTTTACCATCAGAAAGGAATATTCTTCCATCCTCCACCAAAGGAGTTGCAACCTCTCCATGAAGATTTGCTGTGACGTTTTTAATTAACAAGACTTCTGGAATCCTTGGAATTTCAGAATAACTATGCATAGAGTTACTTTCATCTCCCCTTTCCAGAAGCCAAGAAAAGTTCAAATTTGGCAAGAGCTTTTGTATAACTTGCTCGGGAGGTAGAGAAGTCACTAAAAGTTCTTTCCCATGGTATCCAGGAGACGATTGTAAAGTTTCACTTGTTGAAGGCTGCGAAGGGCTTTTTATGCATCCGACTACCATAAAGGCGATCAGTACGAGGGATACCCAGCTACGAATAAGTGATGGAATGTTCCCCATGTTTATCCCTTGTTTTTCTATATTGTACTTGACTGTATTTATGCATTACTTTTAAATTAGCATAATAATTGTCAGAATTACATAGATATTTAGAAAGACTAACTTATCACGATGCAAACAATAAGAATGAAAAAGAGGCATGACAAAATAGAGTTCTTCCCTAAAAACTTTTTTAATTGTCTGTTTTCAGTCTTAAAGACTTTCTTGCTGGATTAAAGTTCTAGTAAAGAAGAAAGTTGGTAATAAACTTGTACTCACACGGGTTGAGTTACAGGCAAGTTAGAAGAACCCTGGGGATGGCGTGCGGTAATTTGAGATGGTCAAGGATTTTGTGAGTTTGCTTTCTTGTTTGCTTTCTGGCATAATTTCATTGGAATTTATTCTTGTTTGGTTCTTTGCTTAGTGTGGTTACTAAATAGCTTTAGAAAGTAATGCGCAAATTATTCTTGTAATAATGTATATTTTCTTTATGCGTAAGTTTTATATATTTTAAATGCGAATTATTGGTGAAGGTTTCCTCATGCTTGGGGGGGGAGAATGAGAAAGCGTGCATTGTTAAGCATGTTTGTGGTTTTACTTTTAGTGGGAGCGTACACCGCGTATGCAATGAGCCAACCAGAATTTACTCCTTTAGGATATTCTAGGGAATGTAATAGGTTACCAGGAGGTGCTCTTATTTCTCTTACCGAAGCATCAGGGATTACAAGAGATATAGGCATTAAAAATGCTTTGATAGTACTTCAGAATCAGAGCGTGTTTTCTGAAAAGATTACTACTCTCGATTTTTCGAAAGTAATAGTTAAGACATCTTTACTCAAAATTAACAGCGAATTAATAAAAAGAACTGTAGTCGGAATTCCTCTAAATAAAACTACTATGGTATTAGTAATAACAGATAGCATGACTACAGAAGCCAGAATACCCCTCGAACGTAAAAATAGCGTGGTTATATTGATATCAGAAAAGCAAACAAAGATTATTCAAAATAATGGTATAAGCAAAGAAAAAATAACACCTATGGTTACGGACTGGACATGCACTTCCACTGTATGTGAATATGACTCTCAATGTCCAAGTGGGTATGTTTGTACTTCAGCTTGTGGGGATACATGTCTCCAATGGGATACCCTATGTCTTTATTATGCGGGACTTGCTCAGGGAGCTGTTTGTACTTGCTGTATTAGTGGAGATGTGTGGTGTTGTTTAGCATGCGTCTTTGCGTCCGGTGCTGTTCCATGGGCGTGCTGTGAAGAGTGGGAGAAAAAGTGTGGTAGAAAAGAATTTTCGCCTGGACATTGAGGTGATTGGGGTGCCTTCATTGCAAACTCTTCGGGTGCTTGTCCTTGTGATCGGCCTTCTTTTAATTTTCGCTTCATTCTACTCTAATGGAAACAAAATACCCTTAAGATACTACGGCATAGTAGCAACCACTTCAGGAGCACTTAGCATCCTCATCCACTTCATAAAAAGAAAAAGAATCAAAGTAGGGGATGCAAAATGAAAAAAATCTGATGTTTCCATAATTTTTGCTTCCATTTTTGGCATTCTCTTAGGAATATTAGCGTTCCTAACTGGCCAAGTTAAACACCCATTCTACGTACTGTACCGTATGCCTCTTTTAGTTACCCTGCCTGGGATTGTAAAGGAGATCATACTCATCAGCACGGTTGGAGTCCTCTTAAGCATTCCTCTAGCGTATTTGGCAGTTGAAAACGTCAAAAAACTTCCCGCATTAACATTGCTTTTAGCAGCATTTGAATTTGGCCTAATCAGCATGTACCTTGAAATGATTTGGAAAATGGGCTGGAAGAAAGCTTAACATGTCAATCCACGGCTTCATGGGATTTGTTGTCTTTAAGAGCTGAGGGGAAGACAAGGAAAATAAAAAAAGGAGTTAATAGGAAGGTGGGATGTGAAGAATGCTGGAGTCATCCATACGCTTTAGTTTTTTGCTAATCGTCTTTTTGGGGTTTAAGAGGGAGTTTAACTCTTACTCCTTCACCTTAATTTCAACTTTCTTAACATTAATCCTCCTAGGCGAAAGATTTAAAAATGAATCACAGAGAGGTATATGCGGAAGTGCCGGGGTGGCTCAGCCTGGTCAGAGCGCCCGGCTCATAGGGCCGCTCCCTTTCGGGGGAGCCTGAGAAACCGGGAGGTCGCGGGTTCAAAGCCCGCCCCCGGCACCATTAAAATTTTTCTTGGTGTTTTTATGCTACTCACAAACCATGCTAAGGAGAGGATAATCAAACGCCTTTCAAAAAGCAGAAGATATGAAAAGATTTACTCGGCTCTTTTGGATTTCCTTAGAGGAGCAGAAAAAATTGAGGTTAATGATAAGATCGTTATATTCACGGATAAAAGAAAGTCCCTTGTGTGCTCCAAACTGGAATGGAGAAAACTCCCCACTGCAGAAATTTTTGAGAAAGTCAAAGATATTGAAGAGACCTACGAGTGCGTATTTTGGGGAGACAAGAAGGTCGCAAAGAAAACTACTCCACGGAAGTTTTTAAACGAAATTCCTAATGACAGCTTTTACTTCTACATAAACAGGGAGAAGAGGGTTATCTATGTTGGAAAAGAAGAGCCTTTGCTCGTCATAACATTCAGACCTGCAAAAAGGAAAGAGAGGGACTACGTAGGGATTACAAATATTTCCCCAAAGGGTTCCTCTTGAATTAACTCAACTTTGCCCATGTTTGCTAAAAACAGCAAGTAAAGGAATGTTCTTGCTATTATCTTAGGAGTTGGATCAAATATCAGCTCCCAAAAGGGTATTTTTTCCTTTGTTTCTTCGTAGAGCTCTTTGACTATCGCGTAAAGCCTGTTCACGTGTTTTTCTATATCCACCCTGAAGTCATCAACAACGAATATCTCCTCTTCAATCTCAACTTTCTTTTTCTTCCGGGGTTTTTTCTTCTCTGCCTCTTCTAGTGCATCCATGAGGGCCTCAATGAGATCATCAAGAGTGTAATAACGCTCCACCCTTCTCAGCGGCGGCACGTAAGGCTCTACATCAACCCTTATCCTTTCTTCCTCCTTTTCTTCTTCCTCTTCACCATTGCCATAGAGCAAGGCTTCAGTTTTCATCCTAAGGAGAATTGAAGCAGCAAGAATAGCTCTAGCGGATATCCTTAAGTCAAGGTCCTGCATTTCTCTAATCCGTTCAATGTACTTTTCTGTGAGGTCAACTATGTCTATGTTCCAAGGATCAACTTTGCCCATTGTGACGAGCTGAAGGAGGATGTCAATAGGGGTTATCTCTTCTTCTCTTTTGTGTTCCATTTTCCTTCACCTAGATTGCTGCGTTTGCATTTTTCGCCCTTGCCTTCTCTAAATATTCCATCGCCTTCTCCAAGCTCAGGCTGACAACCCTTGAAATCCCGTTGCGCATTGAGACACCTATGATCTTATCTGCATTGGCCATCATAACATCTCTGAGGGTTATTACTATGAACTGGCTGTCTTTAGAGGCTTCTTTTATCAAATCGGCAACTCTCTTTACGTTTGCATCATCAAGGTGGGCATCGATTTCATCAAAGAGATAAAACGGGGCTGGCTTAAAGTGTTGGATTGCAAAGACAAAAGCTAATGCCGTCAGTGCCTTTTCTCCACCACTCATTGCTTCTATTCTCTTTACTTCCTTTCCAGCTGGCTTTGCCTCTATGTCGAGTCCACCGCTAAAAGGATCCTCAGGATTTTCGAGTATTAGCCTAGCTTCTCCACCGGGAGAGAGCTTTGCAAACAGCTCTGAGAAGTTCTTTGCTATGGCATTCAACGTTCTCATGAAGACGTTCTTTTTCTGTGCCTCTATTTCATTTATAAACTCAACAATGCTGTCTTTTTCTGCTTCGAGCCTCTCTCTCTTTGATTTGAGTTCAAGATAACGCCTTTCTACGATTTCATAGTCTTCAATGGCTTTCATGTTAACGGGCTCAAGCCTTCTAATCTCGTCCTCCATCTCGTCTATTTCTTCTCTGAGCTTCTCCAAGTCGAGAGGAATTTCCTTAACAAGCTTAACATCATGATGCTTAAGCTCTCTGTTCTTCTCTTGAAGCAGATTTTCGTACTGGGCGATTTTTATCTTGAGGGAGTTTGCCTCAATTCTGAGTTTTTGTAAAGTATCTTTGAGCTCTTCCTTTTTCCTTCTTAACTGGGAAATTTCCTCCCTAACTTTCTCCCTCTCATCCCTAAGATGCTTAAGTTCCTCTTTTACTTCTTCCTCCGCTTCTTGTAGCTCCTTGAGTTCCTCTTGTAGTTTGGCAATGTCCTCTTCATTTTTGCTTATGCTGGCCTTGAAAGCATTTATTCTGTTTATAAGCCCCTCAATCTCTTCCTCCAGATCTGCTTTTCTTGGGATTAGCTCCTCGTTAATTCTAATATCGAGGTTTTCAAGCTTTGATTCAACTTTGCTGAGCTCTTCCCTAAGGCTACTCAGCTCATGCTCCACTTCTCTTATCTTCTGGTTGAGCTCTCTTGCCTCTGGGTTGTCGAGTGCTTTTCTCAGTTTTTCCCTCTTTCTCTCAAGTCTCTCTATTCTTCCGCTGAGCTTTGCAAGTTCACCCTTTGTCTGATGAATCATTTTTTCGAGCTCTTTTGTTCTATTCTCTCCCTCTTCGATTTCCTCTTTTAATGCACTGTCCTCACCTAGCAGTCTATCCATTTCCTTTTGGAGAACTTGGAGATCTTTTGAGAGATCGCTCTTTTTCATTCTCAGCTCAAATAGCTCCCTCTCCAGTCCCTTCTGCTCAACTTTGATGGCATTTATCTTGGATTCCAGAGAATCCTTCTCTCTCTCCAGAGCTTCCAAGCGTTTCTTTATCTCATCTGTGTTTATCCCAAGCTTTGCCTTTGGTCTGTAATATCCTCCGACGATTGCTCCGCTCCTCTCTAAGAGCTCCCCCTCAAGCGTGACCATCCTAACTTTCCCAATTCCAACTTCTCTGGCTTCATTCATATCTGTGACTATCAAAGTATCCCCAACAGCGAATGAAACAGCGTTTTTGAACTTCGGATTGTATTCAATAACTTCCATAACGGGAATTCCTTTTGAAGTCTCAGTCAGTTTACGCGGCCTTATTTTATTTAGCGGAAGGAACGTAAGCCTTCCAAGCTTGTTTCTCTTGAGGAAAGTTATTGCTTTCTCTGCAACTTTATCATCCTCAACAACCACGTTGTCAGCATGAGAGCCAAGGGCGACTTCAACCGCAGTAAGATAGCTCTCATCCTTGACCTTTATAAGCTCCGCTAGAGAACCGTAAATCCCGGGGATGTCCGCTCTCTTTAATGCCTCAAGGGTCTTATTGCCACTAATTTCTCTCTGCGCTTCGGCCTTTATCAGCTCTTCATTCACCTTTTTAATCTCGGGAAGGGTTTTTTCCAGTTTTTGCTGCTTTTCTTCGAGCTCTTTCTCAAGTTTTCTTAGCCTGCTGATGATTTTTTCCATCTTGCCTTCTATTTCAGACAATTTGGATTTCTTCTCCTCGATCTCCTTTTTAGTTTCCTCAATCTTACTCTTAAGCGCCAATCTTTTTGCAGAGTACTGAGCATTCTTGGTCTTTATTCTCTCTATTTCATCATTCATCTTTTCTATTTCATTTTCTTTGAGGTAGTACTCCTTCTTTGAGTCTTCAAGTTCCTTTTCAACTTTGTCAAATTCCTCCTTAGCTATTGAGAAGTTCTTGTCTATCTCTGCCAGCTTTAGAACGAGTTCATTCCTTTCTTTCTCTTTCTCTTGTATTTCTTTGAGAAGCTTTTCTTTTCTCTTTTTCCATCTTTCTATTGCAGATTTGCTCTTTTCGATTTCCTCAGAAACAGCTTTAAGTTCTTCCTTCGTTTTCATAAGCCTTCTCTGACTTTCTTCAATTTCCCTATTCGCTATCTCAATGTTTCTCTTCGCCAGCTCTATTTTGGAAGTAACTTCACTTATCTTCCTTGTTACTTCAAGAATGCCATCTTCGCTCTTTTCTTCGAGCTCTCTTTCAATCTGATTAAGGGTCCTTTCTTTTTCGATTATCTCCTTTGCAATCTCTTCCAGCTTTTTGCTAATCTCCCCGATTTCTTCCTCAATTTCCTTGTCTCTTTTCTGGCTTTCTGCGATTAGGCTTTCAAGTCTTTTCACTTCTCCTACTAGCAGAGTTGTCCTAGCTATCTCCAGCTTCTCTTTTAGATCTAAGTATCTTAAAGCATCGTTCCTTTCTTTCTCGAGCTTGTCGAGCTGTGTTTTCACTTCTCTAATCAGCAGATCAACTCTCGCCAAATTTTCTTCTGCCTGCCTCAACTCTTCCAGAGCCTTCTTTTTCTTCTCATCGTATTCTGCTACCCCGGAAATTTCGTCTATTATCATTCTCCTTTCGGTTGGGCTCATTTTAATAAACTTGGTTATATCCCCTTGGAGAACTAAGTTGTAACCATCGGGAGATATCATTGCAGCGCTTAACAAATCGAGGATATCACTTCTGCTGGTTCTCTTTCCATTGAGCCAGTAAACACTTCTCCCGTCCGGATAAACGCGTCGCTTTATGACTACTTCATCCTCATCTATTGGAAATCCCCTGTCCTCATTGTTGAAATATATCGCAACCTCTGCATATTTGGCCGGCTGTTCTTCCCTCGTGCCGGCAAATATCAGGTCACTTATCCTTGTTGCACGCATCGCCTTCGCTGATAAACCGCCGAGAACAAAGAGAATAGCATCACCGATGTTACTTTTACCGCTTCCATTGGCACCAACTATCGCTGTGAACCCACGAGAAAAAGGAACTACAACCTTTCTGTTTCCATATGATTTGAAACCTTTCATCTCCAGTCTCTCTACATAGGGCATATTTAACACCTAAGCCGAATTAAGGTGAAACGTAGTTATATACCTTTCTCCACCTTAAGAGAGCATACCTTCAAGCTCAAGAATCTTTTTTTGTCGTAAATATACCACAGGAATACCGCTTTCACGGAGTTTTCTCTTTAATGCTTTGTCATTAGTGCATACTATCACATTTGGAGTTTTTAGTGCAAACTCAAGTATCTGCTGGTCTATGGGTTTTTCTCCAAACCTGCCTATTTCCACAGTATTAAACTTTTCAGCAAGCCTTTTGGCCATTCTAACAGCTATGAGATCTTTTCCTTTGACCTTACGTTCTATTACACTGAGCTCATCAAGAACAACGTTCGGAATAAGTATCTCAAACTTTACATCAAGGATTCTATGGAGTTCACCAACTATATCAACCCCAAACTGGCCAGGGATTAAAAGAAAATTCGTGTCCGGAATAACAATCCACTTGCGCATAAAATCACCAAAAAAGGGAAAGAATCACTCCCTTATGAAACCATAGCCGATAAGCCTCCATCTTGAGCCTACCTGTCTGCTGATTGCAACTCTCTCTCCAGGCTCTGCACATATTGGAATTTGGAGCTTGAGTTCGATCTCGTCTTTGCTTAATCCCGTTACGAGACCCATTGTTCTTGCCGTTCCCACGTTGAGAAGGAGTATTTCCTTCCTTTTTATCGGCTCTACTTTAAGTTCTTCTTCAGTTCCAACTACTCTCTCCAGCAAATGCACCTCTAACCTAAGATCCCGCCAAACCGGTGGGAGCTTGCCCGGCTTTCCGACGACATTACCAGCCATTAAATCTCCTTTAGTCAAGAAGGGATCAAGCTTAGTTCCAACTCCCACCAATCCACCGGGATATGCTTCTTCTACAAACCTTCCCCCTGCCTGAAGGGAGACTATCTCAGTGGTTATGGGTTCATATTTTATTCTTCCGTGCTCTTCATAGGGGACCCCCGGTCTTATTTCAATTTCATCTCCAATTTTGAGCTTTCCTTGGATAATTGAGCCTCCAATAACTCCACCAACAAGCTTCTCCGGAGGAGTTCCAGGTTTATTGACGTCAAAACTTCTCAAAACAAGCATTCTCGGTGGTTTGTTTGGATCCCTCTTGGGTGTTGGAATAAAGTCCTCTATAGCCTTTATCAGCACATCTATGTTTGCTCCGTGAAGGGCGGATATCGGTATTATGGGGGCATTTTCCGCTACGGTACCTTTAATGAACTCCTTAATCTGTTTGTAGTTTTCTATAGCCTGTTCCTTTGTTACCAGTTCAATCTTGTTTTGGGCGATTATTATGTTCTTATTGCCTACTATCTGCAGTGCCATTAAGTGCTCTCTCGTTTGAGGTCTTGGACAGGGCTCATTTGCCGCAATAACTAGAACCGCACCGTCCATCAAAGAGGCTCCAGCCAGCATTGTAGTCATCAGAGCCTCGTGTCCCGGAGCATCTATAAAAGAAACCCTCCTCTCGAACTCAGTTTCAGCACCACAATACGGACATTTTGGAGAAGTAGAATACCTTCCACAGCTCGGACACTTCCTTATTTCAGCATCGGCAAAGCCTATCTTGATCGTAATACCTCTTCTCAGTTCCTCACTATGTGTATCAGTCCAAATCCCGGTTAGAGCTTTTGTTAGCGTTGTCTTACCATGATCAACGTGACCAACCATACCAATATTAACCTCAGCCTGCTTAAACTTCTTCTTTGCCATTTTTCCTCGCCTCCAAAATTAAGGGTTTATTCTCCCTTATTAACCTTACCACAAGGACTTTTAAATTAATCGATGACGATTAAAGATTAAAGAATGGAGAAGGAAGCTTCATGGATAGACAATTTTAACGTTTATCTGGGCAATTTCAGGGCTTATTGTATTGCCCCTGACAGTTTTCTTCCTTCTTTCTCCCCTTTCTTGAGGCCTAAATCCGGGACCCCTTGAAAGGAGAATTCTAACCCTCCTTGGACCGTGAACGTCAGGCCTCATAGGGAAGCCATCCTTGTCAGTCCCACCGGTTATTTTGAGCTTAACATCCGCTGGGATTTCACTTCCAAAGATTTCACTCAAATTAAGCCCCAACTCCTTAGCCTCTATCTCGTCTCCTATTCTAAGGCCAATTAGCTTATCCGCTTCAGCCCCAGTGATTTCAATCTGCTTTGCTACACCACTCTTTGGGTCGGATATTACAAGCTTAAATGTTGCCATTTCCTCCCACCTCCACGTTCATTAGCGGGATTCATTGGGTAAACCCCTTGTCCACCATGGGCTAAGCGGCTTCATTTAAAAAGGTTTCTTCAACAAAACTTTTTTATATTCTTATGGTTATCCTCCCAACAAGAGGTGAGACAATGGCCAAGGAAAAAACAACCTTACCCCCAACTGGTGCAGGTTTGATGAGATTCTTTGATGAAGACACAAGGGCAATAAAAATAAGCCCCAAAGGGGCAATAGCAATAGTATTGATATTTGTGGCTATTGAGATACTGCTCAATGTGTTTGGTCATCAGATATTTGGTTAGAGGAGAGTTTTCTTCAAACCCCTCGCGTTTAACTCTTCATTCACTATCTTTCTAATGACGTCCTCGATGTATCCCTTGATGAGGGTCTCAACGTCTGCTTTTATCTGGTCTATATCGTGCCTTAACCCTTCCAAGAGCTTTATATATTCTTTTGCCATCTCGAGCTGCCCTTCTTGTTTTATAAGCTGTTCTTTTAGGTGCTCAAAGTCTTCTTTAAGAACCTGAAGTCTCTTTACCTCCCTGCTAAGTTCGTCAATTTGTTTAATCAGCTTTGAATTCTCCTCCTTAAGTTCTGCAATAACTTTTTCCTTGTGCTCCAGTTCTTTCACTAAAGCGTTATATTCTGATGCTATGTTGTGAAGTCTCTCTATCTCCCTTATTGGTGGAACTTGGCCGTTTCCAAGTATTATGACATCTGGACCAACGCTGACAATATCGGTGGGTTTGATCTTTATCTTTCTTTCACTTGAGAACATGCCGGGCTGGAGTTCACCGCTCTTGCTTATGTTCTCCAAGGGCTTGATTTTTAGAATGAAATAAAACTGGTCGTGATCAACCTCCACGTTAATGTCAGTCACATAACCGAGTATCTGTCCATCGGTCAATGAAACAACAAACTTATTAACAAGCTGGTTCCCCTGTTGGCTCTCCATGGCACTCACCTAAGAAAGATTTTTGAAGTTACTCTACTTAAGCCTTTCCAAGGTCAAAAGGTGAGAGTCAATGATAATCTTTGTTGGACGGTCAAATGTTGGGAAAAGCACGCTGATATTTAGGCTTACTGGGAAGTATGTTAAAAGAGGCAAGAGGCCGGGCGTAACGAGAAAACCAGTAGAAATAGGATGGCGAGGGAAAACGATAGTTGACATGCCAGGTTTTGGGTTTATGAGTGGATTACCAAAACATGTTCAAGAAAAGATAAAAACTGAAATAGTGCGCTTTATAGAAGACAACGCCGATAAAATTGAGCTTGCGGTTTTGGTTGTGGATGGGAAAAGTGTTCTTGAAATTATCGAACGATGGGAGAAAAGAGGGGAAATACCCATCGACGTCGAGTTCTTCCAGTTTCTCCGGGAACTCAACATACCAACCATAGTCGCAGTTAACAAGATGGACAAAGTGAAAAACTTAAATGCAACCATAAATCGTCTCATAGAGAAATTTGGGCTCAATGGAACGTGGGAAGATTACAAAGATACCTTTGTTCCAATCTCTGCAAAATTTGGGACAAATTTAGACCAGCTTAGAAAATTGATAGAAGAAAAGATCAAAGAGTCTCGAGAACAACGTGGGTGATTGTCTCCCTAACTCCATCAAGGGAGGCTATTTCCTCAAGTATCTCATCAAGTCTGGTTTTATCTGCTTCAACAATAAGATCTATGTCGCCAGTAACCCTGTAAACGCGCTTAACTTTGAGCTTTTTGATTGCATCGTAAACGGATTTTCTCTTCGTAGGTTCAATTCTGACAAAAATGAACACATCTCCTTTCTTTTCACCCAAAAACTCCAATGCTTTGTCAGTGAGGTCTATAAACCCTCTGCCCGTTCTTATATATCCAAGCTCCTTGAGGGTTTTGAGATGATTGCTTAAGGCTTGTCTCGTTATTCCCAATTCCTCAGCTATTTCATCTTGGGTTTTTTCAACAGTATGCACTTCTATGGTTTTTCCCTCTTTGTAAAGCTTTTTGAGCAATTCCACTTGTCTTGATGTAAGTGTGGCTTCGGTATTCATTTTTTACCACCTCATTTTGTTTGTTTTGCAATCACAAACTATTAGGTTTAATAGTTTAATAAATCTTTTGGTCTTTGTAAATTGATTCCGCTACTTAGTCCCCCATAGATTCTGGGGGTTAACTTTTTAATTGTTTTCTTTTTACTTTCAATCATGAATAAGGCGAAATACACACAGGAAGTTCCAGAAGATAGAAACGAAGTCCTCAAGATCATCCAAGAAGAGAAAAAGCCCCTTAAGGTTATGATATTAGGTGGGGTTGATAGTGGGAAAACAACTCTAACTGTGTTTCTAGCTAATGAACTTCTCTCCCAAGGATTTAGAGTAGCAATTGTGGACAGTGATATCGGCCAAAAAGGCATTTTGCCTCCTGGCCTCATAAGTCTTGGACTTCCCGAGAACATTTTTACATCAATGGAGGAAATAAAGCCTGTAAAGCACTATTTTGTCGGCACAATAACCCCAAATCAGTTTTTTGGGGAAATGGTAACTGGAGTTAAGCTCCTTGTGAATGAAGCTATGGAGAGAAGAGCTGAGATTATTATAATAGACACTACTGGTTTAGTGCATGGTTCCGGAGTTGAGCTAAAAAGAATGAAAATAGAGGTCGTTAAGCCGGATTTGATACTTGCTTTACAAAGAAAAGATGAGCTTGAGGACATCCTTAGACCTTTTGAAAACAAAACAAGAGTGATTAGACTGGTAATCAGTGAAAATGCAAAGCTCCATACAAGGGAGGAAAGAAGGAAGATAAGAAAAGAAAAGTGGAAAAAATACTTCGAAAACTCCAAAGAACACATTTTAGACCTTCGAAAGTTTTACATCAGTGGCACCCTGATGTTTCAGGGAAGGGAGATAAGCGAAGAGGAAAGAAATATCCTAGAGAGTCTATTTAGATGGCTCATCTTTCATGGGAGAAAAATTGCCAGCAAGTATTTTGTTGTAAAGGCAGATGTCGGAAGTTTCCCGAGAAATTTTGATAAAAATGCCATGAATGCAGTAGACCTGGAGAATCTGAGCAATCTCCTTATTGGTTTTATAGACAAAGACGGTTTTTGCCTGGGGCTTGGGATTCTAAAGCTAATAAACTTTAAAGAGCTCAAAGCCCATGTGCTAACGCCTTTAAATGAAAACGAAGTTAAAAATGCCGTTGAAATAAGGTTTGGGAGAATCAGAGTAAGGGAAGATGGAGAGGAGCTTGGACTTTTAAACAGGGATGCCCTTTAGAGAAAGGTTTTTAACCGCTTAACCATTTTAATATTAGGTGTGCCTAATGGAACTTAAAGGGTTCTTGGAAATTCTAAGGCCAGCTAACTGTATTGTGGCAGGCCTAGTTGGAATTTTAGGCGCTACCGTGGCGTTAGGTAGTCTTCCCAGCTATGAAAAAAGCTTGATGATTTTTCTTGTGGTATTCTTGGGGTGTAGCTGGGGCAATATAATCAACGATTATTTTGATTATGAGATCGACAAAATCAATCGGCCCAGCAGACCACTTCCCCGAGGAGCACTATCAAGAAAAGTTGCCCTCATTTATGGAGTATGTTTAGCGGCATTGGGGCTTTTGATAGCATATATGCTTAATCTGGGGGCATTTTTCTTTGCCCTTGGAGCATATCTCCTGATGTACCTCTACGCTTGGAAGCTCAAACCCACACCCCTTGTTGGGAATCTTGCAGTAGCAACCCTTACGGGAGCTACCCCTCTTTATGGAGCTATTGCTGTAGGTAAAATTGGTCTTGCCGGTTATCTTGCACTTTGCGCATTTTTAGTGAACGTCGCGAGGGAGATATTTAAGGATGTAGAGGACGTTGAGGGCGATAAAGCCCATGGAGCTAAAACCCTTCCTATCGTTTGGGGAGTTGAAAAATCCTCAAAACTCGGTGTTCTATTTAGTATTGCGACTGTAATCGCTTCATTCTTACCAGTGAAAGCTGGAATTGGCCTTGGATACCTCCCGATAATAGCCGTAGACGGGATAATCTTATTCTCCTCATACGAAATTTTAAAAGACCCCTCCCCAATTACTGCTGGGAAAGTTCAAAGAAAGTTAAAGCTTGCCATTTATTTAGCTGTATTCAGTTTTTTGTTAGGATCATTGACAAAGGAGGTGTGAGAACATGGAATTTAAGAAGCAGATCAAAGATAAATTATCTGATAAGGAATTGTGGATGGTCATCACATTCAAAACCCCCTACGGCCCTGGGGAAACTATGGACAGACTTGCCAATATCTTAGAAGAGCTTGGTTGGCAGATTATGTTTAAAGCTAACTGGTGGACTGCAGATATCCCTTACGGAGTTATAAGAATAGATATCGAGCAGGATGGAAGAGAAAAGATCGTGCTTGGAAGATGGATACTGGGCAACAAGTGCGAGCTTTTAAAGATAGAGAGCATGGACTTAGAGAAGGGCAAAAACGAGTTCTATAGACTTATAGATGGAATAACTTCAACCCTAATCTACGACCCGGTAATTAGGACAATGAGAGAACAATATTAATCTTCTTTTTTAATAAAATTTAAAAGAAAAGGCTATTCGAGTATTTGATAATAACCGACCTCAGGCTCAAAAATTTCTCCTTCCGCAAGAAGGACCCTAACTGCGTCCTCAATTGTCTCCGGATCGTACTTATCTTGAAGCTTTCTCTGGATGAACTTCAATGAAACTGCAGTGCCCTTTGATCTAAGTATCTCTAACACGGCCTTCTTGACCTCTTCAAGTTCTTTACTAACTTCTGCAGATTCTTCCTCAAACAGTTCCTCCTCAAAAGCTGCCTCTTCGGCTTTTTGTTCCATTATTATGCTGTAAAGCTCATCTATTGTAGTGAGCAAATCTTCACTTATCCCCTTGTTCTTTGCAATAACCTTAGCCTTTGCGGTAATTCCATATGTATTGTATATCTCAAACGCTGTTCTGGCTTTTTTGATGTGCTCAACTTTGTCTCTAAGTGCCTCGTATCGGTGCAGTATCCACATGTTGGGATCAACTTTGCTAACTCCCTCGACTAGTATTTGCTTGTCATCTCTCCACTCGGCTATTTTTCCAATTAACTGAACCATGTCCCCCCTCTTTACCAGGCGAACAAACTTTGTGTCGTCTCTAAATCCAAGAACCCATATCACTCCAGTTCCGTCATCTACTTGGAATTTTCCATAAGTTTCATCTTCCGCAATTATGGGCTCTCTAACTACAGTTCCCACTATCTTTGCCCTATACACCTTTCTTGCATCCTTTGTGATAAGATAATTTGGTTCAAAGTCCCCCTCGCTCTTAACATAAAACCCCTCCAAGATATCCTTTATATAAACCCTTGTTGAAGGTAGCCTCTTTTTCATTCTAACCACCACACAAGAGCGTTTTCAAGTTTGGGCAAGAGTTTCTTCTCGAGTTCTTGAATTTCCTCAAGGTATTCCAGATTTACATTGCTGAAATCTTGAACCACCTCTCCGTAGATGTGCACCTTCTCATTCCTAATGACTCTGCCGATAACTCTAACCATTTGTCCAATTTTTGGCAAGATATTTTCCTCACATTCAATCGCAATCACTCCAGTCCCGTCATCAAGCCAAAAGATATAGTCTATTTTGTCAACTTTAACAACCTTACCGACCAGTGAAACCCTAACATCTTCTGGGGTTATATCTGCAATTTTCTTTTCAACCGCAGGTTTTCTCCTTCTAACTTGGGGAACCTCTTCCATCTCACTCTACCTCCTTCAAGAGCTCTCTCCTGACCTTTTCAATTTCTCTTTCGTACTCAACCTCATCCCATGAGGAGGCCTTCAATATAAGCCCTAAGAATCTGTCCTCAACGACGTTTCCCCTGATGATTATCTCTTTTCCGAGAACATGGTAGAACTCTTCCTCTGCCAACTTTCTTCCAGCCTCTCTCATGGTTAATCCAGAGTTTACAAGCTCTTTAAGCTTCTCACTAATGTCCTCCGGCTCAGCCCCAAGAATCTCCACTACATCGTCTCCGAAGAGGGTAACTCTTATGTAGCCTGTTGAGTCATCGAGACCAAAGTCCAGTATGGTAGCTTTTATAGGTTTAATCTCACCGTGCTCTATACACACCCAAGTCTCCGTTGCTGGGTCGTAGTCCACTTTTCGTCTACATTGAGGACATGCATCATAAGCTATAACCCTGTAAAGCTTCGCTATTGTACCCCTAACTTCGACAAACTTTTCTCCACCCATTAAGTCCCCTATACTTTTTCTAGTGTAGTTGTAGCTCCTGACTTCCTCAATTGGTGGGATTTCCTTGACCCTTGGATCTTCAGGGTTTATTATAACTCTGCTTCTGAAGTTAACATGAAGCTCTGGAAGGCCTCTTAGGCTTTCCCTCACATCTGCATTTATGATCTTGACCACTGTACCGGGCTGGATTTCATTATAATACTTTGCAATCTCGGAATCCCACAAAACAACTCTTGCTCTTCCAGTGTTATCGTAAATTAAAAGAGCAGCAACTCTTCCCGTTGAGCCATCCTTTTTAGTGTATTCTCTAACAGGATACTTGCGCAAAACTCTACCGACCACGTTTATGTTCCTCATTCCAGGAACCAAATCGGATATATGAATTAGAGTGGGTTCCTCTTCTTCAGTTTCTACTCCTAGCTGCTCTGCCAAAAGAAGCGCGGCTGCATGTTCGGAGATTTCATTAGTCTGAGCTATCTCCTTGATTTTACGCTCTATTTCCTTTAGGCTCATGCCCGTTTTTTTCCTTATCCTATTCACAATCTCCTCTTTTGTTATAACCGTCATATACACTCACCTGAATAGTAATTCGCAGAACAGGTATTTAAAGTTTTTGAATCTTCAATAGACCCTTAAAATTTCTTCATAGTGCAGAAAAAGAAAAACGAGGGGTATAAGAAATTACTACTCCACGTTTTTCTCTTCTTGTTGCTTCTCTATTTTTGCTATCAAGTCGGAATATTCGGCATGAACAACCTTTTTAAAGGCTTCCTTTATTATCAATGGGTCGTTTTCTGGAAATCCATAGAGTTCTGCAAACTTTTGGGTTGTTCCAAGGATTTTAGTCCTCTCATAGGGTTCTGCATAAATGAGGCCCATTTCCAATAGGTGTTTTATGTGCTCATAAGCTTGGCTTCCCCTGAGCTTTACCAGTTTGCTCTGCTCTATTGGCTGGAGGTAAGCTATCAAAGCGAGAGTTTTGAGCTCTCCAGTTCTTAGATCGGGCTTTGGCATGAGATGAATAACCCTCTGGGAGTATTCTTGTTTAACCTGCATCACGTATTTATCGCCGAGAACCCTTACAACTTCTATGGCGCTTTTCCTCTCAGCATATTCGGCCGCTATAAGCTCAATAAGTTTTTCGAGATAGTCGAGAGACTTAATCCCAAGGGCCTTGGAAAGCTCTTTAACACTTAACGGTCGTCCCGCAACAAACAGGGCAGCCTCCACTAAGGCCTTATCCTCTATTAGTCCCATGATAATCACCTAAGGGCAGTTTTCGGATTAACTCATTATTGTCTTTTCTGTTTTATATCGCTTTCGCATCCTCCCATCACTTTTTCGTAGAAAATCCAGTAATGCTGAACATATTTTTCTTTCTCCAGCAAGAACTCGTCGTCCTCCGGATAGTACTTGGCCAGCTCGGGGTTCTCGCCGGCGAACTTTCTTATTGACTCCCACGAGTCCCAGATGGTTACGAGAAGGAAGTGGGTCTCGTTTTCCTCGTCCCTCCTCGTGAAGTAGAGCTTCAGGAGGCCATCAACCGAGCCGTAGTCCGGGACGGCCCTCTCCACCAGAAAGCGCTCGTAGGCGTCGCCCTTCTCTCTCGGCACTCTGCCGTGCCAGAGCCTCATAATTGCCATACTTAACACCTCCACTATATAACCCACTGACCTATAAAAAGGTATCTCATTTTGTCAGTGCCCATCTGGTGCTCCTGAAGAAACTTACGAGCCCGATCACGGCTCCAGAGAGCCAGAGGGCTGCAATTATCACGTACTTCAGCTCATGGATGGAGAGCTCCATGGTGGAGAAAGCAACCCCCGAGAGAGTCCAGACGGCTGAAAACACGGCCAGCCCTCTCAAGGAGGGAGCAACGATACGATCCACCTCTGCTCCCCTTGACTTCTTGAGTGCCCTGTAAAGGAGAAAGCCCGTGAGGGCATAGAGAAACCAGATGAAGGCCTGAGGCCCAACCCCTGGTATTGCTTCCCTCTTTATTCCCAAGCCGAGGACAACGTAATACATCAGGAGGAGAGGGATGAGAGCCTTCAACTCCCCCACGGTGGGCAGGAGGTTGTCCAGGTCTTCTCCCTCATAGTGCCTCCTCCACCACCGCACGAGGAGGAGAACTACCGTTAGTGTAGATGTGAGGGACAGGAAAGAGTGGAGCGGTGACGGGGAGTTTGAGCTTTCCAGGACCCCCAGGATGAAAGCAAAGAGCAGGGGCCGCTTTAAAACAAACTTCGGGAGTAGATTTCTCCCCGATGTCATCAGCTCGGCCACCCCGAGGGGCATCATGAAGGACATGAACGGGTGCCAGAAAAATACCACAACGAGGAGCTCAAGGACGCTGATCCCTCCCACCTGGATGGGAGACTCCCAGTCGGGATTCCACACTATCTTCGTGATGTACGTTTCATAGAGACCAAAGATAACACCCGCGAGGTAGAGCGTCTCGAAGCGCGGCCTCCCAAAGCGGTAAACTATGGACGCCAGAACGAGCGCGTGGAGGCCGTAGAGTGGAAGAATGACGAGAATACCCCAGGGAGAGAAGAACGGATAAAGGGTCGCTCCCAGTGCTACCTCGCCGAAGAGCGCCGAAAGGGAAGCGAGAATGAACCAGAAGGCGTATCTTTTTTGCGGCTTCATCTCGATCACCCTTTATGGTTCGGGAGAATTTTAAGTGTTCTCCCCACGGCGCAGCAGAAAAGGAAAATCCCAAGGGCAACACCCGGAACCCAGGAGATGACTACCAGGGGCACGGATTTTGGTAGCAAATAAGAGGCAAACGCAACCACAAATCCCAAGAACGCAAAAACCCTCCAAGGGACCTCCGGGAGAGGTTCTGACCTCTCTGAGTGGGGCGATTTGAGGTCGAGGTAAAGAAGGGTTCCAAAGAACAGGTACAGAATCCACACTCCCACCTGCTCCCTCAGCGGGGGCAGACCCCCGGGGAACAGATAAAATCCGAGCAGGGCGTACATCAGGAAGAAAAAGGGAAAGATAACCAAAATCTCCCGTTTTGTGGGTAAAAGCTCTCTGAGACCCAGACTAAGGCCCTTTCGCCTCCATAACCACACCACCGAGACTATGAGTGCCCACGAGAGGGAGGGGGAGAGCAGGGAGACCAGCTTTGAGGGGGAGTTGACGGCCTGATTGATCGCGCAGGTGTATATAAAGAATAGGAAGAGACCCCCTCTAAGTGCCCTTCTCTCAAGAATGGCTCGAATCTTGGGCGGGAACCCGGAGAGTATTTCGCGGGAGTCCGTGAGATAGGCCTCACTGAGCACCAAGGGGAGGGTGAACGACATGAGGGGGTGCCAGAAGAACACGAGTAAAAGAAACGGGACAACAGAGATTCCGAGAAACTTTGGTTCCATGCCCCAGCCCGGGCTCCAGAGCATTTTAGTGCCGTAAGCCTCGAAAAGCCCGAAGAGTTGGCCGGCAAGAAAAAGGGTGTAGAGGTCAACTTTCCTCTTCCGAAAGGCTATATGTGAAAAAACCAGTACGTTCAGGGTGTAGAAGGGGTAGGTCACGAGGATTCCCGAGGGAGTGAAGAACGGGAAAGGCGTCGAGGCAGTCACGACCTCGGCGAAGTAAGTTGACAGCGCCCCAAGGATTAACCAGAAGACGTATCTTTGAAGTTTCTTTGGGCTTTCCCTAGCGGTGGCTGGCATCGGAACTCCCACTCAATATTTGTCCTGGAGTACTTAGGCTTTTTCGGTGTTGCTGGTTATCATGCAATAGCTGTTGTGAATTCAACGCTTTTCTCTAATGAGGTGCAAGAGTACGATGCGCTGGAACGTTGGAATAAAGGGCATAGTCACCAAGATTCCTTTCAGGAAGCCGGCCTCTTCATAGATCATTAGGGATTCCCTCGAATCCGCAATTAGGAGTGCTTTGGGGGCGTATGTCTCTCCTCCAAACAGCGACCGGGCGAGGGAGTCCCTGAAGTCGCCAGCCTCGTTAAGGTTTTTGAGGTTCACCTTTGCCACCTCAAGCCCTTCAAGGGCCTTTGGCGTCTTCCCGCCCTGAGGGAGGATAACCTTGACATCAACACCACGCTCTCTAGCCTTCTTCAAGGCCCTCGCGAACTTTCGGGAGAACCTCCCCTCCGTAAAAGCCGCCATAACTTCCTTTTCGGCCCTCATTATGAGCTCTTCCCCCTTCCCTCTGATGTTCCACTCTCCCTGAAGGTACCAGACCGGGGACCACTCCTCCTCTCCTTTCTTCCCGCTCTTAAGTGAGACAATGACTTCCTCCGCCGACTTTATGTACTCATCCCTTAAGGCCGCTATGACTTTCTCTGGCTCAACCGCCCGGAAGAATGCCGGCTTTCCCTCACTGATGTCAACGAAGCCCTTTTTGTGAAGCCCCTTGAGGACATCGTAGACCTTCGGTCTTGGAACTCCGCTTTCTCTGGCGACTTCGCTCGCCTTTGATGGACCAAGCAATGCTAGGGTGGCATAGACCCTCGCCTCGTATTCCGTCAGGCCGAGGCGCATGAGGTTTTTGAGGAGTTTGTCGTCAAGCATTACCACTCACTTTTTGGTTTTTGTTTTCATCCTTTAATTACTTCACGCATCTGCGAGATTAGGATGATGGTGGTTAGGAACAGTAAAGAAGCCGTCAAAGTCCATTTTTCACTCCTCCAGGAGGAAAACCAGTCCCCTCGTTCCGTCAACCCTTACTCTCATGCCGTCTCGAAGAACCTTTGTTGCACTCCCAGTCCCCATAACTGCCGGGATTCCGTACTCCCTTGCAACTATGGCAGCATGGGACAGTGGCCCACCGGTGTCAACGACAACTCCTGCCGCGAGCCTGAACAGGGGAGTCCATGCGGGAGTCGTGTAGGGAGCCACAAGTATGTCCCCCTGTTTGAGCTTGTGGAACTCTGAGGGGTTTGTTATCACTTTCACAGTTCCCTCAGCAATTCCAGGACTTCCCGGGAGTCCTCTCAGTACAGCCTCTCCTTTTCCGGTACTTTCCAGGAGCAACTGAGGGTTAATGAAGGGCCTGTTCTTAAGCTCATCCCATCTCTTCTTTCTCCGCTGAACCTTTTTCTTGAGCTCTCCAATTCTTTCGTCAAGCTCGTCAACGGTAAGGTAAAACACGTCCTCAGGGCTATCGAGTGCCCCTCCTCTGCTCAACCGCTCGCCGACGTGCTTTAAAATCCTCTTTACCCCGGGTATTGTCTTCATCGCGTAGAACCTCGTGTTCTCACGAAGTCTGTGGAGCTGGCGGGCGTTTTCAAGGCTTCTCAGGAAGGAGTTCCTGAAGGGCCACCTTCCAAGGAACGAACCCGAGAGAACCCTATCGAGTACCTCCTGGAACCTGTTGCAAGATTCGTTTTTTCCAAGCTCAGCCGCGGAGAGTCCCTTTATGATTCCTATTACAACCTCTGGGTTTTCACTCCACGTTCCGCGGGATATTAAAGCGGAACCTGCGGCTTCCCTGTGGCCGTACTTCTCCAAGAACCTCCAGAACCTTTTCAAAAACTCCCTCCCCACTGGGATTTCTGGAAGGCGTTTTAGTATCTCGCCGGGCTCGTGGTTCTCAAAGAGGGCTCTTAGCTCGGGCTGGCTTCTGACGAGTTGGGCAAGCTTTTCAAGCTCTCTGTTGGCTTCGGTAACCTTTGTGTCCACACAGGTAAAGAGGAGAGTTGAGGCGTGTTCATCCATGCGGGCGAGCTTCAGCATGAGGCGCACTTTAAGGTACGAGAAGGCAATGCCGGGCAGATAGTGTTTTCTAATCTCCCCGATTAGGGATAGATTTGAGAGAAGGTCCTTTAAGTCCCTTTTAAGCTCCCCCATATCGAGGTTTTCAAAATCTTTGGAGTTTATGGCCTCAATCCTGTGCAGGTATTCATTCAGGAGAGGACCCCTTTCCCATTCCAGTGGTTTGTATTTCAGTGCAAGCCAGAGGGCTATAAGGGGCGCTCCGAGAATGCGGAGTGTGGGTCTCACCCTGAAACGGGGATTAACTTCCACCGCAATCCCATCTTCTATAACGAATATCTCGTCTATAGTCGGAACGCCCATTCCAAAGTAGCGCGCAACCTTGCCCACAGCGTTTGAAAACAGGGCCCTTATCCATTCAAGGTCCATTGGGTACGGTCTTTCGGGCACGATCTCGGCCAGCGTCCTTATCAGCGTTCTTGTAAGCCTGCCCATCCGTGGCAGGGGCTCAGGCAGGGTGGTTATCGGCCTGGCCTGGAGGATGAAAATTTTTCCTGCCTCCATCGCCCACTCAATGTCCTGAGGCCTGCCAAAATGTTCCTGAATTTTTACCCCGAGTTTGGCCAGCCTTTTCAGGATACCCTCGGTGAGTACCGGTTCTCCGGGTTTTATGCTTTTCTTCCTTCCAGCCCCTATCACAACTTCTCTTCTTCCGGGGCGCTTTTCAACAACCTTCCATCCAAACCGCGTTTTTCTGAGAACGTAATGGTCGGGAGTAACCACACTCCTGAAACAATGGCCTCACCGAGACCGGGGCTGGCGTTTATGATCACCTCGTCCCTCCTTCCAGTAACGGGATTGGCCGTGAACATAACACCCGAAACCTCTGCCCTGACCATCCTCTGCACAACAACGGCCATCTTGGCTGATTCGTGGGGAATGCCCATCTTCTCCCGGTATTCTATGGCCCTTTTGCTCCACAGTGACGCCCAGCATCTCTTAACAGCGTTGAGAAGCTCTTCCTTTCCCTTTACGTTGAGAAAAGTCTCGTGCTGGCCGGCGAACGCGGCGTTCGGAAGGTCTTCGGACGTTGCAGAGGAGCGAACCGCGACGGATGGGAAACCCATTTTTTCGTAGGCCCTTATGATTTCGTTGGCCACATCACCGGGTATTTCGGCCTCCAGAAACGCTTTCTGGATCCTCTCCACTTCAACTGGCCTCTTTTTGAGAGCTTCCCTGAGTATTTCCTCAAGCCCTGTTCTTTTGATGAATGCATCATAAGCGTGAGTTGTTATCACGAAGCCCTCTGGCACGGGGAAGCCTGAATTCACCAGCTCACTGAGGGACGCCCCCTTCCCGCCCGCTATGTTAACGTCCTCTTTTCTCACACTCGCAAGGTCTCTGATGTACTCCATGATACCACCCTTAATCTTGGATCCGATGCAGAACTATAAAATTTATGTAACCGAAGTAGTTACAATATCCTTTTATTCTTTCCTCTCCACAGTCCCTTGAAGGTGGGTCCTTATGAGCCTCAAGGCAGAGCTCGCGAGAAGGTTTGTCTATACCGTCTTTCCGGACGTAAGGAAATTCACTGACGTAAAGCCGGCTTTCGAGAACTTCCCCAATTCTCCAGAGGGCCGGCTAGTGCCCGAGGTGGTCGCTTTATATGGTAAGCCAGGGATTCACATTCTCAAGATGCTCCTCGTCCTGCCCTACCTCATTGGCACCGCCTACTACTCCAGAAAATGCGTCACAAGCGTGAAGAGAAACCCCCGGCGGGGCAGGAAGAAAGCAGGAGATAAGTTTTTCGAGGAGCTTGAGGGCTATGCAAAATCCCTCGGTGTTTCAAAGGTCGGCTACACGAAGCTAACCCCCGAGCGGGTCTTCTCCAACAGGGCCGTGCTCTTCGAGAACGCCATAGTGCTGATAGGCGAGATGAGGAAGGGCGAGATCTCAAAGGCCCCCGGCGTTAGAGCGGGCATCGAGGTGTGGAGGACATACTACCGCCTCACCAAAGCGGCCTACAGGATAGCGGAGTGGCTGAGGGAGAGGGGCTACAGAGCCCAGCCCGATCCGGCCGTTGGGGGAAGCACAAACTTTCCCCTGCTGGCCCAGAAGGCCGGCCTCGGGGGGATTGGGAAGCACGGACTCTTGATAACCCCGGAGTACGGGCCGAGCGTGAGAATCACCGCTGTCTACACCGACCTTGAGCTCCACTACACGGACGGAGGGGCGAAAGAGCACGCCTGGATTCTCGATTTCTGCGACCACGGCAACGCCTGCGTTAGGGCATGCCCTGCCCAGGCAATCTACCTTAAGCCCAAAGTCCTTGAGAACGGGGCGGAGGTGCACGTGGACTACAAGAGGTGCGCCGTGGTATTCTCCAGGACGCTAGGCTGTTCGGTCTGCATAAAGGAGTGCACCTTCACGAAAAGCGACTACGAAAAGATAAAGGGGGCCTACGAAAGGCTCAGCGATAAAAAATGAAAGGGTGCGGGAGATAACGTCCGGTTCATCCTTCACTTGTGCTTCTCTTCCTCGTTTATGGTTATTCCCGGCCAGTCGAGGATTCCGTACTTTGGACTCCCGGCCAAGCTCAGTGTACTTCTTGCATCGAACTTTCCGTCGATCCCTATCAGCTTTACAAAGGCCGCCTGGCTGTCTTCTCCCGTTTTGGGGTCCCTCAGCGTCAAAACCTCTATTATGAGCCTGTCCAGGGAGAAGTGTGGTATATAGTAGGGGTTGATCATTTTGTTCGTGCCATTGTGTATATCTTCCTCGCTTATGGTTATGAGTACCTCCGGCTGCTCGCTTCCCATCATTGTGCTCTTGCCTAGTTTGATGACTATCTTTATCTCGATCGTTATAGGCCCGACTCTTGATGGGCCGAAAGGATCGTAGGGGCCAGGGGAACCTATGCTCTCATTTATCATGAGCGGCGGAATCTCAATGGGGTTGTAAGGCCCTGGGGAGCCAATTGTGTCGTTGTAGACCATCCCAAGACTCCCGAAGTCCGATGCCGGGGCCAGTATCGAGTCCCTTCTTTCCATGGGGTAGCCCCACGGTGCGTTCTCGAACTTGCCCGAAACCCGTTGCGGGTCGGGGAAGGTCGGCGATGGCTTCAGGAGGTCTTCTATGGTCTTCCCGGGGCCGACAGCGAACGTTTGCGTGGGGATGACTTCTTCAACAACCACTGTCTCTGGCGTTACCGTGACGTTGATGGCTATTACCGAGTAGTTCCCGGGTTCGAGGTAGCCCTCCTGGGGCTGACGGTAAACGATGTAGGGTGGTATGTCCTTAGTCTCCCAGGGCTCACCTTTTTCCGGCTCGACTACAAGCATGTTCTCCGGGTCTGGGATCAGCCAGTCATCGGGTGGGTAGCCGCAGTCGCTCCTGACAGCTTCGAACTTTATGTAGACCGCATCCTCCGAGACCTCAGGGAGTATTCTCCTGCAGGTGTTACCCTTTGCGTAGGGTATGTAAAGGACGGCCTCTCCATCGAGGGGTGGAAGTTCAAAGGATCCTCTGCTCATGTCGGCCCTGTGGATGATCTCCCCCGTCCTCGGGTCGACGACTATCGCGGTGTTGAAGTCTTTGGTGGCTATTTGATACGTCCCCGGTGGGACGCCTATGACGTTACAACTCCAGCACTCGGGCCCAAAAACTCCCGTCGCTGAGAGCTTTGCGACCTCCTCTTCGCTGAGCTTGGTAGGCTCCGTATAATTATCCACAACGAAGAACGTGCTCTCTGTCGGGTAGGGGCACGGGTTGAAGGGCGGAGCGGGGGTTAGGATTACCTCAAAGGGGTTCTCGGGGGGTATGAGAATGCACCCGTTAACGCCGTCTACAGTGTAAATGCCCCCTACTTCAAAGTCCACTTTCACGGGCTCTTGAGGGGAAAACTCCATAATATTGAACTTCTTCTTTATATCTTTTATGATAACCTTTCCCGACGGCGTGGTTACCCTGAAGGTTGTGGGTCTGTCCCTTGAGAGGACGATGCTCGGCACTGCCCTTTGCTCGATATCCCTTCTTCCCTCGCCGATAATGGCCCCAAGGT
Source organism: Thermococcus aegaeus (assembly GCF_055393685.1). Lineage (NCBI taxonomy): Archaea > Methanobacteriati > Methanobacteriota > Thermococci > Thermococcales > Thermococcaceae > Thermococcus > Thermococcus aegaeus. Next base: position 397,075 of record NZ_AP042464.1, read on the forward strand.
CGCTTGAGGGTTGAATTATGTGGACTCCAACCACTTCCTTGTTCCCGATGAGCTTTTTCGTTGCCTCGGCCATCTCCTCTCCTGTGAGCTGCTGGGTAAAAACTGCGTCCGAATGCACCTCAAACACCATGGAGAGGACCGGTCTCCCACTGTTGTCCCTGTAGTACTCCTCCAGAGGGGCACCTTCGCTAAAGGCATCCCAGTAGCTCTTTTCCACAGCAACTGCAGTGACAAGGTTCCTCATTGCCATTGCCTGCCTGAACCTTATGAGGGACGCGTTGATGAGGTAGCCGAGCTTAAGGGTCTTGTTGTCCGTATTTTCGGCAAGCTCCATAAGGGCGGCGAACTCATCATCTGGGGTCACTATCCCCGGGCTCTGCATCATCGTATCCAGAGACGCCCCGAGCTTCTCCAGAAGCCCCTTGCTGTATTCAATGTCGTCGTTGTAGAACTCTATAATACTAACCATCTCTTCAAGCCACTTCTCAACCTCTTCCTCGGTCATGTTGCCCCAGAGTCCCTTGGCGGGGGTTTCTGTGGGCGTCTCTGTAGGTGTTTGTGTCTTTGTTTCTGTTTCCGTCTTTGTCTCAGTGTCAGTTGGGGTTTTTGTGTCCGTTATCGGGCTCTCCGTTTCTGTCTCTGTTTTGGTTTCTGTTGATGTTGTAGTTTCTGTTTCGGTCTTTGTTTCTGTAACGGTTTCTGTTGGCCTGCTGGTGGTTTCTGTTTGTACGCTCTGGTTTATGCATCCAGAGATGAACGCTCCAAGCAATACTACACTCAAAAGCAGGGCAAAGCCTGCAAACCTGCCTCTCATACTTTCACCATCTTTTTTCACACGGCGACAAAAACGTCAAAAAACCATGTGATTATATTTAATAGTAAGTTGTCAAACTATAAAACACTTTCGTTTAAAAATCGAATTAATGGTAAAAAGAAAAGTTTAATATGACAACTAAAATACCGAGTTCAACCTCCCTCCATCGACCGGAATCATGGCACCGTTTATGTAGCTTCCAAGATCACTAGCGAGGAAGGCAACGAGGTATCCTATCTCCTCGGGCTCTCCGAGCCTTCCGAGCGGTATTGGCTTCGCGTACTCTTGGAGAGCCTCCTCGACGGTCTTTCCTTCCCTCTTAGCTCTGTCCTTCGCCAGCTGTATCATTCTGTCCGTCCTTATTATGCCCGGCATTATACCGTTCACGGTGATGCCCTTCGGGCCGAGCTCTTTGGCGAGAGTTCTCACTAGGCCGGCCATGGAAATTCTAACCACGTTGCTGAGGGCTATGTTCGGTATTGGCTCCTTTATTGCCACGCTCGTGGAGTAGACTATCCTGCCGAAGCCCTTCCGCTCCATGGCAGGGACGAGGGCCTTAGTGAGGTAGACCGCCGGATAGAGGAGTAGCCTAACCGCTCCTTCCCAGTCCCCCATGTCCATCTCCATGAAGTAGCCGGGCTTTGGGCCGCCTGTGGAGAAGAAGAATATATCCGGCTCGCCGATGTTTTTCAGCTCCTCAACCGTTCTCTCAAGATCTTCGCGCTTCGTTAAATCCGCAACGATGTAGCTGACCTCTACATTGCTCTCGGCCTTTATCTTCTCCCTCGCCTTTCTCAGGTTCTCCTCGCTCCTCGACAGCAGAATTACGTCCGCTCCTGCCTTTGCCAGAACCCTCGCGACGCCGAAGCCTATGCCCTTGCTTGAGGCCGTAGTGAAGGCTAATTTTCCAGAGAGATCTATGCTCAACATGGGGACCACCATAATTAGAGAATACTCATAGGATAAAAAGGTTAGTGGACAAATTTGACCTCTTTCCCTACGTGTAAAGGCTCTACTTTGCTCCCAAAAGCAGACGCAAAGGCACAAATCCCATCAAACCCTGTGCAGTGGCCAGGATAGAGTTTCTCAATCCTAAAGAGATTAATGCCTTTAACGGCATCTTCCAAGATATTCCTCTTGGCTCCAGTTAGATGGAATCCACCTACCAGAGCAAAAATTGGCTTATTCATGAGTTTCATTGAGTGATTCACTATGTTCAAAATTCCACTATGGCCACAGCCGGTTATAACAACTATTTTATCTCCAATCTCAATGAGCAAGGACATATCGTCCCTTAGTTGATCTTTTACCAGTCTTTTCCCATCCACGATATAGCCAACTGCCCTATCCCAAGTCGTTCTTTCTATCTCACCGCTTGTGTGCATTCCTTCAAAAATCTTAACTGGTTTTTCTTTTAGTATAAAGTTGGCTCCAAGTCTCTCTAGATGCTCTTGCGAAAATGGAATCCCAATTTCCCTGCGCTTTGGTTTTAGGGCAATCCTTCTTAAAAATATATCCGGATGGGCGTAGATGTCTACAGAACTTTTTCTCGCTTTTAAAAACTCCTCTAATCCTCCCGTGTGGTCGTAGTGACCGTGAGTGAGGAATACTGCATCAATCTCGTCGGGAGAGATATTGAGAGCCTCCATATTGTGGAGCAAAACAATGCCGTCTGTGCCTACGTCTACCAAAATATTCTTTTCGCCGTGCTTCACAAAAAGAGAAAAACCATGGGTCCCAAGAAGGCCCTTTTTAAATCCTGCATGATTTTCAAATAGCACCAGCATCTCCATTTTCATCCCTCAAAGGGAAGTTTGCCAAATTCCACTTCCAGCGTTTGCGTTGTTCTCCAGATAAAAGCCCCTTCCCCTTTAAGAACGTGCTTTCTCATGTCTCCCTGTGGAACCCCGTTAGCTTCATAAATCATGCTCTGCAGATCTGGGTCGTTATACAGGACTAAAGTTGGCCCTAGTATGTTAAGAAGATTCTCTGCAACATATCTGGAACCCAGCACTGTAATTCTGCCCCTCATGGGCTGAGTCAATAGAGGAATTGCCGCACTTCCAGGAGTTGTGTAGAAAAGCACTGCAGCATCATCGATTCCAATTAACGTGCTCCTTCTATCTTTAACCGCCGCCGCGAGGATTAGAAAAGCCATTCCCACGGTGCTTATACTGTAGGTTTTTCCAAAGTCCACCAAAATGCTCTTGCCAAGTTCTGGAGGTTCCCCCTCAAAAAATGTCTCATCGAGGGAAGTGTAGACCTCCCTTATAACTTCTCCGTATTGTTCCTTTGACTTGGCAGCATCTGCAACACTCTTAACTTTACCCCCTAAAATGTCGGCGTAGAGTTTGTCGGTAAGAGAGCGATCCAACCCATATATGGTTTGAATTATCGTCGCCGCAGTGTAAAAATCCTTCAAGAGGCCTTTTTTAACCATCTTTATAGGGTCAAGGCCTGTGGGCTTATTGTCCTCTATTCCTATTATGGTGTCGAATTTCTCCTTGGGATACTTCCCCCTCGTATCAAAGAAAATCAGTCCATACTCTTTTTCCAGAAATTGGTCTCCAATGTAGTCTATAACCCTCGTGGGGTCATCATCTATGCCGAAAACCTTTAGAGTTCTGCCATGGTAAACTGGGTCGTAGTATATCTCCTTCTCTTCATACTCCAGAATCTTTACAGCAAGTTTGCTGTACTTCATAAGGCTCACCAAAGAGAATAGGAGAAAGAAGTATAAACGGCTTTCCCTTAGAAGTTAAGAGATCACCACCTTCCTTGTCCTCTGCCTCTCATTCCCTGACCTTTCCCCAAGCCTCTCCCACCTCCCATACCATACCCTCTACTTCCTCCACCTCCTTCAGATCCAAATATAGCCTGGGTTAATTCCCCTCTCAGAAATGCTCTTACAGCCTCCTCTACCCTCATTGTGGGGGGAGCTGAGACAAACTTTATACCTGAAGCTTGAAGCACTTGGGCGGAATTTGGTCCAAATTGTCCAGCTATCACAACGTCTGCCCCTTCATTTATGCAAAACTGAGCCGCTTGAACCCCAGCACCTCTAGGAGCACTCGCGCCCGGATTTGGAACCACTTTAACGCTCTTTATTTCACCGTCTTCAATCTCAACTATCGTAAAGGTTGGAGTTCTCCCAAAGTGCTGGTTGACAAAATCGTCTAAACCTCCATTTACAGTTGCAACTGCTATCCTCATCTTACCACCTCCAAACAAATTAGGAAAACCGAATTTAAAAAATTTTGCATAAGCTCAAAAAAATCTGCCTGGCCTTGGCTTCAAAAGATCCCTAACGACAAAAATAACTAAAAAGCCCAATGCATAGGGCAAGGCCACCAAGAAGAGCTTCACCAAAAAATATAGCACTCCAATCAAAAGAAGCAAATCTAAAATACTATAAAAGCCTTTAAACTGAGAATTTAACAAATTTCTGCGATGACGTCCTCCAAATACACGCGCCATTTTGCGTCCTCCAAAAATTTAAAAGAAAAAGTTCACCACCAGCCAAAATACCTAGAAAGCCAGCTCCTTCTATTTGGCATTCCTGTCCAAGGGCAATAACCTAACCCTGCTCCCCATCCTCTTCCTCCTCTGCCCCATCCACGTCCAAATCCTCTGCCAAAACCTCTACCTCTACCCCATCCATACCCATAGGGTGGATAAGAGGGGGCTGGAGCTGGACCATATGCCGGGGGATTTGCCGGAACTACTGGAAGGTAAGTTTGTTGTGCTACCTGTTGTGTTTCCCCTTTAATTACCTTTTCCACAGCTTCCTTAATGGGGGTTCCAGCGGGGAAGAGATAATAGGCTATTCCCGCGGCTTGGAGAGCTCCCATGGCATTGGGGCCTACTTGTGGGGCTATTATTGTATCCACCCCTTCGTTTATTAACATCTGCACAGCCATTGGGCCTGCTCCGCCACCAGCATATGCGGCTTGGTTCTGAATTACCTTTACGTTCTTTATTTCTCCGTTTTCAACATCAACTATTGTGAAAACTGGTGCCCTTGCGAATACAGGGGCAATTGTGTCTTCCAACCCTCCACCATTTGCACTTGGTATTGCAATCCTCATACCTCTCACCTCCTTCTATTATGTGCATATGCACAAAAACTTAAAAGTTTTTCGGTTAGCCTAATTGATAAGAGTGAAGTAGCCAATACACACATATTTTATTTAGATTCCTCCCTCAAATTTCCTCCAAGAGTTCTTCAAAGTGTTCAATAACTCTCCTGATGGCACTTTCTAAATCCCGAGTTCTTGTGAAGAACACAGCCTTTTTACCCTCACCTCTCACTCTAAGAAAATTCGGACCCATTCTAAATGCCGCAAGGACGTGCACGTCATCCAGCTGATCCATCACAGCTTTAAACTTTTTTGGGTCTCCATGCCCCTCGTCATGCTCTTTCATATGTTTAGCCTTGTTTGGTCTCCGTTCTAGAAATTTAAAGCTACCGTCTTCACAAATTTCATAGATAGCAAAGAACTCTGAATCCCCATAATGGGCACCGGTAAGGGTATTATCATCTTCCATTCCGAATGCTATCTTTAAGCACCTCACTTTTACCACCAACATAGCATATGCACAAAATTTTTAAAGTTTTAGGTTCCCCTAACTGTGGAGGTGGAGGGATGCAGATAGCCGTAAGTGGAGGTAAAGGCGGAACGGGAAAATCAACGGTAGCAGTTAACCTTGCGATAGCCCTACGGGAATATTTTGACTTAGCCTTGGCGGACTTAGATGTCGAGGCACCGAATGATCACATCCTCCTTAAGGTTGAGTTGCAGAACGAGGAACCGGTTAACATGTTCATGCCGCGCTTTGAGTATTCGAAATGTATAAAATGCAGAAAATGTGCAGAGGTTTGTGAAGAAAACGCAATAATCACAATGAAGGATGGAACCCCTTTCCTTATGCCCACCCTATGCTCCGGATGCAGGGCTTGCGAGATAGTCTGCCCTGTTACGGGAGCAATATTGAAAGGAGAAAAGCTTATGGGACACACCTACCTCACCGAGACACCCTATGGATTTCCTTTGGTTACCGGAAAACTGTTAGAAGGAGAAGAGCGAGCAATGCCTATTGTAACTGCAGCAAAAAAGAGAGCCGCTTCCCTTAACAAGGAATTCCTACTTGTAGATACTGCTGCAGGCACAAGCAACACTGTTTCCAAGGCATTAGAGGATTCAAAGCTTCTCATAGCAGTTACAGAGCCCACTCCATTGGGTCTTCACGATTTGGCCCTTATCCTTGAGCTTGCTAAGCTTATGGATATAGAAGCGTGGGTTGTTATCAACAGAAGCGACCTTGGAGAAAAGGATGGAGTAAAAAGGATAGCCCAAAGATATAACGCCGAGATAGTTGCAGAAATTCCATACAGTGAAGCTATTATCAGGAGTTATGTTAAAGGAGAGCCTATAGTTCTAACCGATAAAAAAGAAGCGGAGATCTTCAAAAACCTTGCTGAGAGAATAGCCAATTATTTGGGGTGATTAAAGTGCAGATTGCAATAGCAAGTGGAAAGGGTGGTGTAGGAAAATCAAGTGTGGCTGCCTCACTCATATACCTCCTCAAAGATGAATACTCCCTAATAGCGGTCGATGCTGATGCCGATGCTCCAAACCTCGACCTACTCTTTGGGGTTGAAAAGTGGGAAGAGGAAAAAGAGCTCGTAGGTGCAAAAGTCGCAAGAATAAACACCACCACCTGTGTAAGATGTGGCATCTGCGCCGAAAGATGCCCTTATGACTGCATAAAGATCGTTGATGGAAATTATGTGGTTAATGAACTAACATGCGAAGGCTGTGGAGTTTGTAAGCTTGTATGTCCTGTGGAGGGGACAATCACTTTAGAAGAAGTCCGTTCAGGCATAATTAGAAAAACAACAACCAAATATGGCTTTCCATTAATTTCAGCCCAGCTTGACGTAGGAAGGCCAAACAGTGGGAAACTTGTTACAGAAGAAAAAGAATGGGCAAAGAGAATTATGAAAGAGCAAAACCTAGAACATATGATAGTGGATTCTGCAGCTGGAATAGGATGTCAGGTGATAGCAAGCCTTGGTGAAGCAGATGTAGCACTCCTTGTGGCAGAGCCCACCCCAGCATCTCTAAGTGACGTGAAGAGGATTTACAAAGTTGTCCAGCACTTCAGAGAGCCAGCATATCTTATAATAAACAAAGCCGACTTGAATCCAAGCTTCAGAGGGCTGTATGAATTTGCTGAGGAAGAGGGAATACCAATAATCGGTGAAATACCCTACGACAGGGCGATCCCACAGAGTATGACAATGCTTAAACCGGTAGTGGAGGCGTTTCCCAATTCCAAAGCATCAAAAGCCCTCAAAGAAGTTGCAGAGATCATTAAAGAGCAAATTTTAGGATAACTCTCGGCTCTTTAATTTTCTCATATAGAACCTCTTTCCTTCGTATTCTAGTTCTACTAGCTTTTCCTCTGCAAGAAGCTTCTCAATAACGTCCCACCCAGCACCAGCTTTTTTCAAAAGCTCCCTTATAGCCTCTTCGCGCATTGGATGAACCGCAGTGATGCTGAGTATGTCTTCCTCCACGTTTCCAGTAAACGCAAAGGCATTCCCTTCATATCCTATAAGGTATTCAACTCTCTCTTCTCCGATAGCATTAGCAAACGCCTGGAAAGCCAAGTTAATAGTTCTCTCCTCAGCAGGTCTGACCCATTTTTCCCATGGAGGCCTAGTAGGAACTGCTATATAAGCCACATCTGGCCTTAATTCCTTTAAAAAATCAGCAATTCTCTCAAATTCATCCCCATAGATTACTCCATCTATAAGCATGGTCTCAGTTACAAGTTTGCCCTGGAACTCTTTCCTGAACTCCAGCATTCCCTCAAGGATTTTATCAAGTTTCAGGCTCTTATGAGGCCTGTCTATTTTTCTCCAGAGTTCTTCAGTCACCGCGTCAAGCTTTAAAGAAACGAAGTCAAGTCTTAGGAGGTCCTCCCTAACATCTTCCCTCCATATAAGGGAGGAGTTTGTCAAAATAGCCAATGGAATATTGAGAGATTTTAACATTTCTATTTCCTCTCCTAAATTTGCATCAAGGGTAGGTTCTCCGTCAGGCACAAATGTGAGGTAGTCTATATGTTCCCCTTGCTCTTTAGCCTCCCTGACTTTCTTCTTAACTTCTTCAAAAAGGAATGCAGGAGAGTAAAAAGTCCTCCTTTCAACTTCCATTCTTAGAGTTCTTCCAATCTGACAGTAAACACATGCATAGGAACAGACTTTATCAGGAATGTTATTTATTCCCAAGCTCTTGCCCAGTCGTCTTGAGGGTACTGGACCAAAAGCTATCATGAGATCACCAGAATTAGATTGGTCTAAATGTGCTTAAGGATTTCGGAAACTTTCATTAAGATAGAAGACGTATAAGATATCAATGAGATGCAAAATATGCGGATATGAATCGAAGGAAATTAGCGAATCAATTGGAGTTTGCGTTAACTGTTTAAGAAAAAATCCGCAAGAGGCGCTGAAAATAGCAAATGACTCCCACCAAAAATGGCGAAAACTCATAGGATTACCCCTTAAGCCCCCGAAAGAGGGGATCAAATGTTCAATCTGCGTAAACGAGTGCAAAATTCCAGAAGAGAGCTCTGGATACTGTGGAATAATATGGAACAAAAGAGGAAGGCTAATTCCTATAACCGGAAGCTTTGGTAAAGCATATCTCCACTGGTACCTTGACCCTCATCCAACAAACTGCGTTGCAGGACCAGTTTGCCCCGAAAGAGAACATAGAGGCTTTTATAATCTCGCCGTTTTCTTCGCTGGGTGCAACTTAGATTGCCTCTTCTGCCAGAACATAGAGCATAAATATATGATAAAAAATGGGAGTATAGATCCCTTTGAGGGAATCGTCATAGGCTCAAAGGAGCTAGCAGATATAGCAATGAGGGGTAAGGTTTCATGTGTATGTTACTTTGGAGGAGACCCAACACCTCATTCTCCATATGCAATAAAAACTTCAAGAGATGTCCTCAAAAGGGCCGAAAAAATTGGAACAACAAAGAGGATTTGCTGGGAAACAAATGGCCTTGAAAACCCAAAAATAATGGAAGAGATGGCAAGATTAAGCTTGAAAAGTGGGGGAATACTAAAAATCGACTGGAAGGCATATACCCCAAGTGTCTATGAGGCTTTAACAGGTGTTAGCGGAGAAAAAGCCCTCCAAAGAATAAAGGAAAATATACGAATTATAGCTTCGATGGACAAGAGAAAAGAGCCTCCCCTGCTAGTTGTAAGCACCCTTGTTGTGCCTCATTACATAGATGAGGAAGAAGTCGGTGGAATAGCAAGATACCTTGCCCAGCTAGATCCGAATATACCGTATATTCTTCTGGCATTTGCTCCCCAGCATCTTATGCACGACATCCCAACTACCAGCAAAAAACAAATGGAAAATGTTTACAATGAAGCTAGAAAAGAAGGACTAAAACGAGTCTTCATTGGAAATATCTGGCTCCTGAGATAATCTGGGAATTTCATTTCCTTGAGCTAAAATTATAAGCTCTCTCCCCTCAACAAGCATCTGGGCAACTTTTTTCCTTGCAGATGTTAGGGCTCTCCACACAGTACCCCTAGAAACCCCCATTCTTTGGCCAGCCTCTTCTTGAGTTAAGCCCTCGTAGTCCACCAATCTTAATGCTTCAAACTCTTCATAGCTCATGAAAATCGGGGGTTGTGGAGGGCCAAAAGGAGGTTTAGCAGGGTAGAAATGCCTAACCTCGGGAATAAATCCTATAAATCTCATTTTTCGCCTTCTTCCTCTTCTCCATCCCATCCCGCGCGGCATTTTAACACCTAAACTACAGTTTAAATTTTCCCTTTTTAGGTTTTGTGTGGCAGGCTCTTCCTATGGGGAATTTTTCGGGTAACTCCAGAGCCCCACATCTAAACCCCGCTCCACCTTAGAACTTCTATACTTTTTCCAAGAACAGTTAGCAACGGCGTATTTATAAACCTCTTCGCAAAAATATAGATTAATGTATCTGCGAAAAGACCTTATCCAGCCGAGGGTTTATCAAGAAGTAATATACGCGAAGTGCAAAGACAAAAACAGCTTAGTTGTTCTGCCAACCGGATTAGGTAAGACTCTAATAGCTCAGATGATAGCCGACTATAGGCTTTCTAAGTACGGGGGAAAGGTCCTAATGCTCGCACCAACAAAACCCCTGGCACTTCAGCATAGAGAAAGCTTTTTGAGACTTTTTGACCTTCCTGAGGAGAAGATAAACACCTTGACCGGCGAGATTCAGCCAGAAAAGAGAGCGGAAATATGGAGGAAAAGCATCATCATCACCGCTACTCCGCAAACAATAGAAAACGACCTTGTTGTTGGAAGAATAACCCTTGAAGATGTAGTTTTACTAGTTTTTGATGAAGCTCACAGGGCAGTGGGAAACTATGCGTACGTTTACATAGCCAAAGAATATATGAGACAGGCAAAGCATCCCCTCATTTTGGGCCTTACAGCTTCCCCCGGAAGTGACGAGGCGAAGATTAGGGAGATTGTTAGGAATCTCTTTATAGAGCACATTGAAGTTAGAACTGAGAATTCTCCCGATGTTAGACCTTACGTCCAAGGAATAAAGTTTGAATGGGTTAAGGTGGAACTACCGGGGATTTACAAAGAGGTTAGAAAAATTCTAAGAGAAATGCTCAGAGATTCATTGAAGCCTTTGGCTGAGAAGGCCCTTATAGAGAGCGCTTCCCCGGATATTCCAAAAAAAGAGATACTCAAGGCGGGACAGATAATAAATGCAGAAATGGCAAAGGGCAACTACGACATTGGAAAACTCATGTTCTATCAAGCAAAAGCTCTGAAGCTCCACCATGCAATAGAACTCCTTGAAACCCAGGGTTTATCTGCTTTGAGGGCATATCTCAAAAAGCTCTATGAAGAAGCCAAGAGGGGGAAGACAAAATCAACAAAAGAGCTGATGCAGGATCAGAGGATGAAAAAGGCAATAGCCCTTCTCGTCCAAGCAAAGGAATTGGGAATTGACCATCCAAAGCTAGATAAAATGAAAGAACTAATTAAAGAGCAGTTGAGCAAGAAACCTGCCTCAAAGATAATCGTCTTTACAAACTACAGAGAAACTGCAAAAAAGATCGTAAAAGAGCTCCTTCAAGAGCAAATAAAGAGCATGCGTTTTGTGGGACAAGCTAACAGAGAAAATGACAGGGGCTTAAGCCAAAAGAAGCAAAAACAGATCCTAGATCTTTTCTCTCAGGGGGAATTCAACGTTCTTGTTGCCACAAGTGTTGGTGAAGAAGGCTTGGACGTTCCTGAAGTGGATTTGGTTATCTTTTACGAACCTGTGCCTTCTGCCATAAGAAGCATTCAGAGAAGGGGGAGAACCGGAAGACACAGACCGGGTAGGGTTGTTATATTAATGGCAAAGGGCACAAGGGATGAAGCTTATTACTGGAGTTCCCGTCATAAGGAGAAGCAGATGATCTCTATTTTAAAGAAGGTGGAGGATATGGTTAAAAAAGAGAAACAGGCCTCCCTCTTAGGTTTTGTAAAGCCTAAGGAAAAAGAAGAAAAATCTGAGGAAGTTGCCGAAAAGAGGGAGGAGCCAAAGGAAGTTTATGAAAAGCTCCCCATAAAGCCAATTTTTGTGAAAAGGCCAAAAGGAATCGTCATTTATGTTGATTCACGTGAACTTAAAAGTCAAGTTCCAAAAGTGCTAAAGGAACTCGGTGCCCATTTGGAAGTTAGAACCCTCGACGTTGGGGACTACATAGTGAGTGAAGATGTGGCCATAGAGAGGAAAGCAGCCAATGATTTTATCCAGTCAATAATAGATGGAAGGCTCTTCGATCAAGCAAAGCGTTTAAAAGAGGCCTATCTCAGACCGGTCATTATTATCGAAGGAGAGCTCTACGGAATTAGGAACGTGCATCCCAATGCTATTAGAGGTGCCTTAGCCGCTTTAACTGTAGATTGGGAAATCCCGGTTCTTTTCGCTAAAGATCCGAGTGAAGTTGCCAGCTACATTTACCTCATAGCCAAACGCGAACAGGAGGAAAGAAAGAAAGAGGTGGCCGTTAGAAGTGAGAAGAAGGCGTTAACATTAGCGGAAAGGCAGAGACTAATTGTTGAAGGGCTCCCATACATATCGGCAACCTTGGCAAGGAGACTTCTCAGACATTTTGGGAGTGTGGAGCGGGTTTTCACAGCAAAAGAGGGCGAATTAATGCAGGTAGAAGGGATTGGAGAGAAAATCGCCAGAGAAATAAGAAAAGTTATAACAGCACCATATGAAGAGGAGGAAGAGAAAAATATATAAGATTTTCAAAATTATCTAACCAATAAAAGAAACCACAAGGGGGTGTTGCTGTGCACAACCTTCTTTCTATATTGGAAAAACTAAAATTTGGTGAGACCGTTTTGATAGAATACTCTTCAAAAGCCCCAATTTATCTGCTCCTTCATGAACTTATACAGTGGAGCAAGGAAAAGAATTATCCGGTTCTTGTAGACGATTTCTTGGACACGCTTCACATGTATAAATCCCAGATGGAGATTGCCGGAATAGATACCTCCCTTCTCGACGACCTTAACGTAATAAAGATGGGAGGGGCCATAAATATAGGAAAGGTTTTGGGAAAAGTCCCAATAACCGAGAGCACGGTTTTGGAAAGAAAATATGATAAAATCTTTAAAACTCTGCCCGAAGAGAAAATGATAAATCTTGTATTGGGCTTTGATAAGCTTTTTATTCTTCACAGCGAGAGAAAAGAGTTTATCCCCAGCATATATGGAATGCTGAAATACCTTGGAAACAAAAAGAGGATTGCCTTCTACTTCATCAACGCAGATTTGATAAAGTCAGCGGTTCCAGAAGTTCTACCTATTATGGAGGAGATTTCAACGGTGGTTATTTCAATCGAGGAAAAAGAGGGCTTCAGGATAAACATTCTTAAGCCACTCGACATTTAAAGTGTGCCCCGGAGGAGCGAAGGGGATTCACAGCTCGCCCCTCGCTCATCCCCCGCGGTTTCTCCGGGGCATTAGTAGTTAGATGAAAAAATCAAAAACCTTCCTATAACCCGGAGGAATAAATGCCCAAAAGCTTCATGCCTCCGATTTATGAAAAAGGTTATATAGGGCTTCTTTTCTAAAATAAAATGGTGACAGCTATGAAAATTGTTGAACTGGACATAAAATTGCCTTATGAGAAAAGGGGAAAAATTTTGACTAGGATTTTAAATGAGGTTAGGGGAAAAATTAAGGACATACACTTCTTGCCCCCCACAAGCAAAGGTGTTAGTGAAATCAGAATGGAAGTTGCAGAAGAGAACGTTCAAAAGCTCCTTGCGGATATCAAAAAGATAGTAAGGGATGGAAAAGTCAGCTTTAGGGTACTGAGTGAAGCTTAACGCCTTAGTATTGATGTAACTCCGGTGGCGGCAAACACCAGCAGCTGAAATGCTTTGTATGCCTCGATAATGTCCTTTGCTTCAAACTCTATCGTTTTTCCATCTATCCTTCTTGCCCCAGGTAGAAGTTCTCCCACATCTGCCATGCCGCTGTTGTTGTAGGCGAGTTTCACTTTAACGGGATATTCAAGTTTTAGAGGCTTTGTTTCCCCGTTTTTGTATTTTTCAACAGCTCTAAAGACAGCTTCCTCGAGGCCTTTCTTTATTCTCTTCATGCTTGGGCTTATTGCAGAATAACGAGAGAAAGCTCTTTTAAATACAACTCTCTCGGCCCACGGGGCAAATCTCTTTACATCATCCTCAAGAAGCATTTTGTCTCCTCCAACAAGGATCACAGGGATGTTGAAATGCCCCACAGCATAGCCGTTTAGGAGGAATTCACTAACTTCAATGCCATTTAGCTCAAGCTTGCCAACGTTTGCTCCGCTGTAGGTATGATCAAAGATCCCATAAGCTGTTCCAGCCTTTGCGTGATACCCTAAAAACAGTGCAACATCGCATCCTTCAGCCCCAGCAATCATGGCTATAGGCCTTGGATACCCTCTAACCAGATGGACATATTCGGGAAGCTCTTCTGGAAGAAGGTTCACCATAGGGCCATGGCTATCTGCTATCACCACCTCTTCAAAACCTGCCCTTTGAAGAGCCTCTGCAGCGGTTAAAGTTATTTCTGTAGCTATTTTTCGAGCTTCGTTGTAGAGGACACCTTTTTCCACTAAGTGATGGGGACTAACTACAAATGGCATCCCCTCTAAATCTACAGAAATAAAGGCCCGCATTTAAATCACCACATGAATTTGATGATGAGAAGTTAAATATCTTATCAAAATCAATAAATATCATGAGAGCAAACCTCAATCAAGTGGTTTTATGGGTGCAATAGTTGAGTTTTTGAGAATACTCATAGGACTTATTGTATGGATAGTTGTTATAGCGTTCATTTTATTGTTTCTTCAAGGATTTTGGAAGGGGATTTCGGAAGTTGTTGAGGATATTTTTGGCATATCAAAGAAATAGAAACGACACTTGGTGTCGTCAAAAATTGAGATTAGGGTTTAACTTCTTTGACGCCTTTTATTATTCTCTCAAGCCTTTTTTTGGCTTCCTCCAGAGAACCTGCTTTTTCTATTGCAGTTCCGGTGACAATTATGTCTGCACCACTCTGGGCAACCTCTTTTGCATCCTCATAGCTCCTTATGCCCCCTCCAACTATAAGAGGGACATCAATAACACTCTTCACGGCTTTAATCATCTCATTAGGAACGTGCTTTGGAGCACCGCTTCCTGCTTCAAGGTAAACGAACCTCATCCCCATATACTGCCCAGCTAGGGCATAAGCGGCAGCTATTTTTGGTTTATGTCTCGGAATTGGCTTGGCATCACTTACCCATCCAACGGTCTCACCTGGCTCAATGATTAGATACGCCATCGGTATTGGCTCAATTCCATAGCGTTTTACTGTAAAAGCTCCAAGTGCTTGAGCTCCGGTAATGAAAAAGGGATTTCGCGAATTGAGAAGACTCATGAAGAATATCGCATCTGCATACTTGCTTATTCCACCGTGTGAACCCGGAAAAAGTATCACAGGTAAGCTGGAGCTCTCTTTTATTGACTTAACTACTTCATCAAGGATCTCCCCTTCCGCCCCTGTGGAGCCACCCACCATTATCGCATCCACGCCGAGTTCCTCACTCATTTTAGCAAGCTTCTCAGCAGCTTCGGGAGAAACATCATCCGGGTCTAAGAGAACAAAGTGAAGTTTTTCTTTTTCGAGCTTCTTGTGAATATAAGATTCAACTTTTCCTATCCTCAGCATTCTCCTCCCTCCACTTCATAATTTCCTCAGGACTTTTAACCCTTTTCCACCAAAAGCCCTTTGAGCTTAAGATGTTACATATTGCTTCATCTGGAGGAGTTGAGGAGTAGTATAAATTCGTTTTCACACTAATATCGCTTGCCCCAAAACCCTCAACCCCTTGGAAAACCTCCCCCACGATCTGAGAAAGTGTCTCTTCAATTCTCTCCCCGCTGGGTATTAAATAAGCACTCAAAAGCTGTGCTTTTTGAAGGAGGAAGTCAATGTGCCAGTGAAGACGTTTGTTTTCTCTAAAGTGTCTCGCAACTCTTTTTTCGAGGGAGTTCATCGCAGAGCCAACGTAAATGTAATACCCCTTCTTCAAGCGAAACTCTCGGGCTTTTGTCCTTATGTTTGTGTCTCTTTCTAAATGGATTACAAGAAGATACGAACCCTTCATGTTCGGTGATCGATGAGAGGATATATAAGGGCTTTGCAAGGGCAAAGCAACAAAGTATATAAAGCAGACCAGCAGAGTAAAGTTTGAAGAGAGGTGCCCCAATATGGTAGATAAAAAGAAAAAGCGTCCTATTGATGAATTTCCCTGGCAGGAATATGATAAGGAAGAATTTGAGGAAAAATATCCCCACCTAGCTAAAGAGCTTGAAGAAGAGCCAGGCCTTGTTATTGAAGGGTACAGAGTGGAAGAGGAAGAAGAGGAGGAATTGATGGACTTTTCCGGATATAATCCAACGGTCATTGACTTCATAAGAAGATGCGAGACAGATGAGGAAGCATTAGAGATTATTAACTGGATGGAAGAGCATGGAGAGATAACTCCTGAACTGGCCAAAGAACTCAGAATAAAGCTTGTGAAAGAAGGGGTAAGAAGTTTTGGAAGCAAGAAAGAATGGGGATGGTACGAGAGGCATAGAAAACGTTAGATATTTCCGATTCTCTGGAGCACCATACCCTCTATTCTTATTGGTTCCATTCTCCTTGCCTGAATTATTGCCTGATCAAGCCTAACTTCGCTCTCCGCATGTATCGTAAAGAGGGGATCCCCTTCCTTAACTTTTTCTCCAACTTTAACGTGGAGTAGAATTCCAGCACCTTTGTCTTCCGGGGCTCCAGCGGCTCTTGCTATCGTCGTTATTGCTTTGTTGTCAATCTTTGTTACATATCCTGAAGTTTGAGCTACGAATGTGTAAGTTTTGTCGCCTATCGGGATGTCTTCCGGCTTTATGTTTGGATCTCCACCTTGCTCGGCTATTATCTCCTTTAGCTTTTCGTAAGCTTTTCCGCTTTCGAGGATTTCTTTTGCCATCTTTTTACCCATCCCCGCAGGTGCTACTCCACCCATTTCAAGCAAAATTCCTGCTAATCCTGTGGCCTTCTCTACCAAGCTTCCCGGCCCTTTGCCCGTCATTATGGTCTCTAAGGCCTCCTTAGCCTCAAGCGCAGGGCCAACGGTGTGTCCTATGGGTTGGCCTCCATAGGTAATCGCTGTTTCCACATATTGGCCAAGTCTCTTCCCCAGCTCTATGAAGTCTTTTGCCAAAGATCTTGCCTCTTCTATGGTTTCAACCTTTACTCCCTCGCCCGTTGGAATGTCTATAAGAACGTATTGGGAACCCATAGCGTACTTCTTTGACATTATGCTCGCAAGCATAAGGCCTCTGGGGTCAATGCTCAATGCCCTTTCGGCTTTAATCGTTAGGTCATCAGCGGGGGCCAAGTTAAGGGCTCCACCCCACACCAAACAGGCACCAATTTTTTCCACAATCCTCTTTATTTCGTCCAATGAGTGGGTTACTGGAGCAAGAACTTCTACTACATCTGCCGTTCCAGCGGCACTTGTTATTGCCCTTGAGGATGTTTTGGGGATTGTCAAGCCAGCTGCAGCAACGATTGGGACTACAAGCACGTTTGTCTTGTTTCCAGGAACTCCACCTATGCTGTGAACATCCATAATCGGCTTTCTATCTATATCCAACATATCCCCAGTCTCGGCCATTGCCATTGTAAGCCATGCAATCTCATCCATATCAAGCCCGTTTATCTCAAGAGAAGTCACAAAAGAACTTATCTCTATGTCCCTAAGCTTTCTATCGACAATGTCTTTAACGATAGCCTCTATTTCAACTTTCTTAAGCTTTTGACCGTTCATCTTTTTCTTGACATACCTTACACTTTCGGGAGTTCCTGCAGGAACCACGTTTACCATTTCTCCTTCAGAAAATGCATAAGCACGCATTATGTCCTTTGTAACTCCTATCTCTCCCGGCTGAACCATGTTGCTTATGACCACATCTCCATATATCGTTCTTTTTGCGGTTTCTATTTTAATCAGATCCTCCGGATGAAGCTTTGATTTCTTAGCGTCTTCCTCGTTGATTACTACCATAAACCTCCCGGTCTCTACATCCAAAATCTTCACTTTTGCCCTCATGTTTTCACCCTCCTAAATGAGTGGGGGTATAACAATATTACTCGAGAATACTTAAGCTTTTCTTTAAGAGAAAAAAGAAGTTAAAGGGCAGAGAAGGTCATAAGTTCCGTATTTCTTCCTCCAGAGATTCCTCAAGGGCTCTTTCCCATTCCTCAACGTCAAATTCAACTAATTCTGACTCCAGCTCTTCTTTCAGGTGGGTAACCCTCCTCTTTAAGGTATTCTTCGTTTCTGTGTCATACACAGTATAGGCTGGGGACCTTCTCTCCGCTATGTACAATATTGCAAGGATTATGTTTGTAGCTAGGAGAATAATGACCAAGAAAGTAAGCGGGTTCATCTTCTTCCCCCTCCAAACAGGGCTTTGAAGACCCTCTTTATTGGACTTTCTGGTTCTGGAGGCTTGTATTTAACTCCCGCAAGCTTTGCAGCAAGCTGCTTATAGGCTATTGCTGCCGGCGACATTGGATTCTTGATAACAAGGGGGATTCCATAAGCACTGGCTCTCTTAACTTCTGGGTCTTCTGGTATTACTGCAAGTACCGGAACCTCTAAGATGGCTTCAATGTCCTCTCTGGTTAGTTCTGTTTTTTCACTTGTTACCCTGTTTAAAACGGTCCCTAGCGGAAGGGTTCCAAGCTTTTCTGCCACAAGTTTTGTTTTAAGAGAGTCTGTAATCGCGGAAATTTCTGGATTTGTTACCAAAATAAGCTCCTTTCCTATGAGCAGAGCAGTGATTGAAGTCATTTCAAGACCAGCAGGAGCATCGATTAAAACAAAATCCGCCATTGATGAGATCTCTCTTATAAGCTCCTTCAATCGCTCCGGGTTCTTTACCTTCTTTATTTTTTCAAGACTCAGTCCACCCGGAATTACTTTAACGCCTGCTGGGCCTTCGTAGATGGCATCCCTGAGCTCTGCTTCTCCTGAGAGAACGTCGTGGAGGGTTATTGGAATGTCCTCCATGCCGAGGATTAAGCTCAGATTTGCCATTGTGATATCTGCATCAATCACTATGACTTCCTTTCCAAACTGTGCCAAAGCAACACCAACATTTGCTAGTGTTGTGGTTTTACCCGTGCCACCTTTTCCAGAGGCGAAAACGATAGACCTCCCCAATTTAATCCCTCCATGTCTTTTAACTCCAATGTACGAAATTTGTAATCAATGCATCTAACTTATATGTTGATGTTTAACTTTTTATAGTTAACTCAATTGCTCTTAAAAAAGAATTAAAGGGCAATTAAAAACATAAAAGAAAGCCTACTCGTTCTCTTTCTCTAATTTTTTCTTTGCAACTTCAGCTGTATCAGAAAGGCTCTTGAACAGCTTTAACATCTCCATTGGAAGCGTCAAAACTATAACGTTGCTCTTGTCTCCCGCTACGTCACTTATTGTTTGGAGGGTTCTAAGCTGGAGTGCCATTGGGTGCTCAGAGATAATTTCTGCAGCTTCTCTAAGCTTCTCAGCAGCCTGTCTTTCTGCCTCAGCGAGCGTAATCCTTGCTCTTCTTTCTCTCTCCGCCTCTGCTTGTCTTGCCATTGCCCTTTGCATTCCAGCAGGTAGTTCAACATCCTTGATTTCCACCGCTGTAACTTTTATTCCCCATGGATCCGTTGCCTCATCAATTATCCTCTGCAGCTCTCTGTTAAGCTTTTCTCTTTCACTAAGGAGCTCATCCAAGTGCGCTTGACCAATTACACTCCTCAGAGTTGTTTGAGAGATTTGGGATGTTGCCATTATATAGTTTTTAACTTGGGTAACGGCTTTTACCGGGTCGACGACTCTAAAGTAAACAACGGCGTTAACTCTTACGGGTACGTTATCCTTTGTTATTGTCTCCTGCACCGGGACGTCTAAAACCTGGGTTCTCAAATCAACTATCACGGCTTTTTCGAAGATTGGAATTATGAAGAACAATCCTGGTCCTCTTGCCCCAACAACCCTACCAAGCCTGAAGATCACTGCTCTCTCGTATTCTTTCACTATCTTTATAGCTGAGGCTAAAAACACCAAAATAAAAACTAAAATAATAACATACACAATCCACTCAAAGGCCATTCTACTTCACCTCATTAGTATTTTCTTTTTCATGCTTTTTTTCTTTTTCCCTAACCACTATAAGTTTGAGTCCATCCATCCCAACAACCTTAACCTTTTCTCCAACATTTATTGTTTCACCATCCCTACTTACCCCTCTCCAAAGCTCTCCCCTGACTCTTATCATCCCTTCTGGGGCCAAAGGTTCTACCACTTCTCCCGAAAGGCCTATCATCTCCTCCTTCCCTGTTTGGGCTTTTCTTCTATGAGCCCTTATCACTGCAGCCATTCCAAAGGCAAAGAACAAAGCAAGCAGTGCGCCGATTGTTATTATTATCAATCTAATCTGGGAATAAACTTCTCTTGAAATCAGGTAGTCCACTCCCCCACCCCCACTAAAGAGCATTATGCTACCCAAAACAAACGTTATAAAGCCTGCAACAGTAAAGAGACCGAAAGTAGGCGTTAAAGCTTCTGCTATGAAGAATATCACCGCAAGGATGATCAAGAGCAATCCTGCACTCCTGTAGCCGAAGTATCCGAGGCCTATTATAGCCAAGACAATCATTATTGCTCCAGCCGTTTCTGGAACATGCCATCCTGGGCTTAGGAAGCCTAAAACAAGAGCCCATATGCCAAGTGTTAGAAGAACGTAGGCAACGGCTGGGTCAGTGATGTATGTTATCACCCTATCCTTTAAACTCGGTTCTAGATATCTGACTTCAGCCCCCTTAAGATCTAAAGTAACGTATTCTCCCCTTACGGGAACCTTAGTCTTCATGCCGTCTGCTTTTTCCAGAAGGTCATCTATATCGTTTGCAACAACTTCAATAACCCCGTACTTTAGGGCCTCTTCAGGATCTATGGCCAAATCCTCTGTTATGAACCTTTCCGCTATTGTTTCATTTCTTCCACTGGCCTTTGCTAAGCTCTTTATGTAGGAGATATAGAAGTTAACGACCTTCGGGGGAGCCTCTATGATGCTTCCATTTTGGGAATAACCCAAAATAGGTCTGCATGCGCCGATGCTTGTTCCGGGTGCCATGGCTATTAAATGTGAACCCAAGGCTATATATGTTCCAGCAGAGGCCGCCATAGCTCCAGGGGGATAGACGTAGGTTATAACGGGAACATCGGCAGACTTTATTCTCTCAATTATGTTTTGCATTGCATCTGCCCTGCCTCCTGGGGTGTCTAGGAGAATTATTATTGCATTTGCATTCACTTTCTCTGCCTCGCTTATGTATCTGTCAAACTGATCATACGTGTAGGGCGTTATCTCGCCTTTTATTTGAGCAACGTAAACGGTTTTTGCTTCAGCTAGCGCTGGGCCTAAGAATATGAGCAGAAACAACGAGATGAGAATGATTTTTCTCATAACCACCACCTTGTGTAAATATAGTTCTTCAGCTTAATTAAGTTTTCTCAAGAAAAGTTAATAAGAATAGAAGCCAAAATCATATGAGGGGGCATGAAAGAGGAGATAAGAAAGTTCAAACTATCCAAAGGAGATGAGAAAATCAAGGCTGCTTGGAGTTTAATTAGAAAGGTAGCCAAATACTCCCATACAGAGCCTTACTGGGAGTTCTTAAGAGAAAACTTTGGAATAAGAGAAAAAGACGTTAAAGAAATCATGCGTTTTCTGGAAGAGGTCGGAGAACTTGGAATTCACCGTTCCGTGGATGGGAAGAGGCTCTACGTATCAACGCTAAAGGATATAAAGGAAAACCCTGTTAAGCTGGACAGATGGTTAAAGTGATCGACCTCAAGAAGGTAGCTCACGAGATGATAAAAAACGGCACTTGGAAGTTTGAAAATGGGGTCTTCAAACAAGCGTTAGAGAGTGGAATAGTGGGCTTTGATGGAGAAAGCTTCTATTTTCCACAGCACTTTTCAGAGAAAGAGCGAAAAAATGCCAAAAAGAAGCTTGAATTCATACTCGGTTTGGAGATCGACCTTGAGAAGTTTTATTCAGAGATAGAGGACTCAAAGTTCTCGTTTTTAATTGAGGAGTTTTATGGATTAACCATTCCGAGGGCACCTAGCAGGTATCAAGCCCTCGTGGAGGTAATAGCTCAGCAGCAGGTAAGCTTCGAGTTTGCAATGAAGACAATTAACAACCTCGTAAAAACTGCGGGAAGGAAAATTGAAGACCTCTACCTATTTCCAAAGCCGGAAGATATCTTAAATTTAAGTGATGAAGAGCTTAGGAAGACTAAGCTTGGTTATAGAGGGGCTTACATAAAATACCTTACAGAAGAGCATGTTAAGGGGAATTTAAAGTTAGACCTTGAGGAACTCAGCGAGGAAGAAGCCATAAAATACCTCACAAAATTCAGAGGCATTGGAAAATGGAGTGCTGAGCTTTTCTTGGCCTATGGCCTTGGGAAAAACACGTATCCTGCTGGAGATTTAGGACTCAGAAGAGGAATAGCGAAGATATTTCATTTGAATCCTAAGGAGGTAAAAGAGAAAGATGTTAGAGAAATCATCGAGCCGTACGGGAAATGGAAGTCCCTGCTTGCTTTTTATATTCTCTGCTATGACAGGAAGACCGAGATGATGAAAAATGCCAGTAGAAATAAAGGTAGAAAGAAAAAGGTTTAGAGAGCTAAAAGACCTGGATATTCCAGAGCTGATAGAAAACAACCTCTTAAAAGCTGAAAAAACTTTGCAGGCTGAGAGAGAGGCATTTCTTCTTGAGAAAAAAGCAAAGCTCGAGGAGAAGTTAAAGGAAATCGAGGACGAATTAGAAGAGCTCAGGATTTTCTACAGAAAGGCTTTGAAAGATAAAGAGCTGATGACAAACATTAGAGAAAAACTGAGAAAGGAGAACAAAGAACTTAAAAAAGAACTGGAGGAGAGGAAGCGTGAAATTGATAATAAGACCTAAAAAGGGCCTCGGAAAAATCGAAGTTGATCTTCCCAATGAACTTGTGGAGAAGATAAAAACTCTCAGCAAGCGCTATGGCGTCAGTGAGGAAAAAGTTCTCGAGATAATACTTTCTGGGGACTTCAAAGAACCAAAAGGCAATGTAGAGACACTCGAAAACAAGGTCAAGGAACTTGAGAAAAAAGTGGGAAAGCTTGAGAAGGAGTGGGCACCGTTAAGATACAAAGCGTATGGGGTTAGTGAAGATAACAAAATCTTGGCTATCGAGCTTAACGCCCTTCTTGCAGAAAATTTCCAGTTAAAGCGCTTTTTAAGAAAAAAGATAGAGAGAAATCCAGAGCTGAGAAAGCTCATTCAGTACTATCTCCGCTAAGGAGTTTTTCCCAAACCCTTATGGCCTGCCACTTGTCAAGGAACTCGTTAAACGTACCGCACTTTGGCGAATAAACACACAACGGACAGCCGTCTTTGCACTCGCACTTTTTCATTTGTTCAAGACTCTTCTCCATGAGCTTTTCGGCGTTTTTATAGAGGATCTCTGCCAATCCAAAGCCACCTTCGTTTCCATCGTATATGAACACTATAGGCTTGCCCACAAAGGGAGGATTTGGAAAACTTTCATAACTGTATCCACCGAGCTCCCTGCTGTCCACATATGTGAAAATTGGGGCGATTTTAATCATGTTGTGCTCTATTGCATGAAGTCCGCTTCCGATTCCATCTTTACTGTCCACCATTTTCTTTACTGCAAAAGCAAGCTCTTCATCTTCAATCTTCGAATTCTTTAGGCTCTCTTTGATGTAGTTTCTTAGGTAGTGACTCGTTGCGCCCAAAAGTTCGGGGAAAAGAGACTTCCTATCCAAGCGCTCGTAAAGACTAAAGGCAATATCTTCATAGCCCTTTTCCACAGCAATCCTAAAGAACTCTCTAAACTCCTCGTTTGCAATCTCCCTAATGCTCTCGGGAAATACAAGCCATATTCCATCCGTTTCAAACTCCCACATTAAAGGCTCATCAAACTCAACCTTCGCAAACTTCTCCCAGTTAAGAATGCTCCACTCCTCATCAACCTCAGCACTCTCTTTGAGCTCCAGCATTGGAGAGTAAAGCTCCCCTTTCAAAATTCCCTCTTCCTTGAGCTTCAACAGTTCTTGAAGATACTGAGGCGTATCTTTTCCTTTGACTGCAAATCCCCAATAGTGGTGCCTAACCCTCAGCCGGCCGATATAAATCTCTACTCCTTTGTACTCCTTTTTGTCATAGATTTTAAGAACCTCTACTTCTTCTCTCTTTGACGGGAACGTATCAACTTCCCAGAACTTGTTGAGTGGATAGGCGAAGATAAAGTGAAACTTTCCAAGACTGAGCTTGTCCCTTGTGATGTACAGCTCTCCCCTCGAGAAATACGCCATTCCCGGCAAGAGCGACCTGTAGTATTCAGGCTTATCTACTTCCTCTATTACATACCCCTTAAGCTTGAGCCAGTTTATAAATCGGATTAAGTCCCTTGCACTGGACTTTTCCAAAAGTTTGTACCTTATCCATGGTTCATCGAGCAGGAGGAAATAGCTCTCATCACTTGCCGTTCTTATAGAGGAGTAGTTAAAAGCTGGCCTCAGGATGCGGATTTCCCTTTTACCCGTAATCGGATTATCGTAGAGCTTTGCTTTTTTCTCATCCACGAGCTCCATGGCAAGCTCCTTCTCGAACTCGTTCAGTTCGTCCCAATCAAGAATCTTGAGCTCACTCAAGAGGTAGTGGAGATGCTTTTTCACAACGAGTCGGTTTTTGAGGTTTATGGGCATGTACTCGATTATCCCTTTCTCAAGTTTTTCTACCAGCTCCTCAACGTGCTCCTTATAGTAATAGTCTAGGCCGTTTTTTCTTAAGATGATTGCATTTATGGCTTCCCTTTCCCGTTTTCTTCCTGCTCTTCCGAAGCGCTGGATAAGGGAGAACAGCCCATCAGGTGGTATTCCATAGTTTACAACGGCATCTAGGTCGCCTATATCAATTCCAAGCTCCAGAGCGTTTGTCGTCAAAAGCACGAGAAGTTTTCCCTCCTTAAAGTCCCTCTCGATTTCCCAGCGGATATTCTTTGGAAGGGTGCCCTTGTAAGTAGTGGTTTTGTAAACCGCTGGAGACGTCAAAAGAAACCTCATGAGCTTTTCAGTCCCTTTTCTTGAATCAAAGAAAACAAGGGTTTTAATGCCTTCCTCAGCCAGCTTTTCGACGATTGCCCTTAAAAGCTGCATCTCATTAAGCCTTCTTGGTTCGAACATCACGAGGTATCGTTTTGGAAAGGGGTTTGCAGGCTTTGTGATAGCTTCAAAGGGCTTTCCAAAAAAGGTTTCCGCAAACTCTTTTGGATTCCTAAGTGTTGCTGAGAGGGCTATTATTTGTGGTCTCCTCCCGTATCTCTCCAGCGCCTTGAGAAGCCTTTTAAAAACGTAAGCAGCGTTAGTTCCAAAAACACCTCTGTAAATATGAAGTTCATCAACTACGAGGTACCTCACATTCCTTAAAAGCCACTCGTAATCTTTTCTGTTCCTTAGAATGTTATAGTGCAGCATATCCGGAGTCGTGAAAACAACCCTCGGCTTTTCTTTAATGAGTTTTCTCCTCTCGCTCCACTCAACATCGCCCGTTAGAATTCTTGCACTAACCATCTTTCCTGTAAGCTGGAAAAAGTGGAAGTTCTCAATGCTGAACTTTTCGTATTGGTTGTTTATTAATGCCCTCGTTGGATAAACGAGCAGATACGTGTCTTGAGGATTTGAAAGATAATTGTCAAATATAGCCAGTCTGAAAATTTCGCTTTTGCCGGAGGCGGTTGGGGTTGTCACCACTATGTTCTCTCCAGAATAGAGGGCTTTCAAGGCATCAACCTGATGCTTATAGAGCTTAAAGCCCATTTCTTCAACTAGCTTGTTCACTTCAGGGTTTTTAAACTCAAAAGAGCCGTATTTACCCCACTTAGGCTTAAACTCTTTAAGGGCTACAATCTCACTTTTTAATCCCTCAAAGATGCTCAGCATGACAAGAATAATTTTGCTTTTTGGTTAAAGTACTTTTTGCCGAGATTGAAAAACTTGAGATATCTAGAATCAAAACTGTCACCACTAAGTGATATTTAAAATTTAAAAACAAAAAAGGATCTGCTGTTGTTAACCCCACTCCAAGAATATTTCGTAATAGTTTCTGCTACTCTTGTCTAGATATGCATAGTAAAGAACATCATGGCTTCCCCAATTATTAATTTTGACTTCATAATGTGGCCTGTAGTTGGATTTACTCTCTCTGTATGTTTCAACGTTCCCTGTAAAGCACACTTGTACTCCTTCACCACCGCATACTGAAAGAGAAGTACTGAAGTAAACCCCTCCATTGTCTGTTGGTGCGTCAAAGCTTATAGCGAACTCATTTGCACCCTCCCATTTATATCTTGTCTCTCTCTCAAGGTTTGAGGGTATTCCTCCGCTGTAAGAGCCCGTAACTGTAGAGTGAAAGTTTTTTATTCTCACAGGGATTAAGGACCAAATGTCCCTGCACCACAGGGAGGTGCATATTTCGTTTTCAGTTATCTGGTAAAGAACATCAGAAGTCACCAGCCTAACATCACCATTGGAAGCAGTGTAAGTTATCCACACGTCTTTGTCTTGAACCAAGGTGGGGCCATTACTCAACCAACCGTTTGGATCCGGCGTTCCACCCCATGTTTCCTGAGAAAAGCTCTCGTAGGTTACTGCATCGTTTCTTTCAATGACCCACTTAACATCTACTCCTGGAATACTTCTTATTATGGCTGTTTTTATTCCATTCATCCTGACCGTGCCATGGTCTGTGACCGAAGCAGTCTGAACGTAATTTCCTTTTTTGGCAGGTTCATAATGAAGGGGAATCTCTGCAGAGATTCTTGCCAAGGGTTTTTTAGGCTCGAAACTTATCACTCGTGCACCCCAATAATTTTCATCTGCAACTATTACTAAGAGAGAAACTGGTCTGAACCTCGTCTTAAGGACGCTCTCACTTTTTCCATTCTCTTGCACATTCTCCACATATGTATCAATGGGTATTCTCTCTATTTTTACAGTTGGTGAGAGAAGAGGACCTGAGTACAAAGTCCTTGGATGCTCTTTGCTATAGTCCTGAACTATTACAACCGGATTATGGAGACTTTTATTAACTTTTATCTCAATGCTTGCAAGCCCTACAGGCTTTCCTTGAAGCCAGTCTAAGTATACGCTGTAAAGAACATCAGAGTTCTCTGGAGAGACTCCCTGAGCTATAGGAATCCCTACAAACACCACCAAAACAATAACTAATGCAGTTACTACAACCTTGCTCTTCCTTTCCATCTACTCCTCCTCCAGATGAGATATTGCGATAATATTATATCTAAAAGTAGTATAAAAACATTTTGACATAGTTAAACCATACTAACGATCTCAGATGATTAATATTAAAAATAATGGTGGTTGATAGGTCAACATAATTTAAATACTAAAAATCCTTAAATCCTTCCTTAATAGCTATATCACAATAGCCTTCTTTGGAAGTTCACTGCCAGGTATTTCACGTATTCTCTCTGAACTTCAGGTTTCCTCTCATTTTTCCAAAACCTTCTCAAACCCTCAAAGCCAAACATCACTACATCACACTACAGGGAAATACTGGTCAAAAATGGCCAACTCCAGCAAATAGAGGCCAATTCTTCAACAACTTTTTAAAGGCATTCCAGAAATGGTAACCGGTGAGGCTTATGAGGATCGCGGTCATCGATTACGACAAGTGTAATCCCGACAAGTGCGGTCATTTCCTGTGTGAGAGGGTATGTCCAGTAAATAGAATGGGTGGAGAAGCTATAATCATCGACGAAGACAACTATAAGCCCATTATTCAAGAGGCAAGCTGTACTGGGTGTGGGATATGCGTCCACAAATGTCCCTTCAATGCTATAACGATAGTTAACCTCCCAGAGGAGCTGGAAGAAGGGTGTGTACACAGATACGGAGTTAACGGCTTTGCCCTCTACAGATTACCAGTGCTCAAGGAAGGCATGGTAGTTGGTATCTTGGGCCCAAACGGTACCGGTAAGACCACTGCTGTTAGAATACTCTCTGGAGAAATTATCCCTAACCTCTGCGGTTCCAACGACAGCTGGGACAATGTCATAAGGATGTTCAGGGGAAATGAGCTCCAGAACTACTTTGAAAAGCTCAAAGAGGGCAACATAAAGAAGGTAGTTAAACCCCAGTACGTTGACTTAATCCCCAAGGTCGTTAAAGGGAAGGTAAGAGACCTCCTTCAGAAAGCAGATGAAAAGGGTATTCTGGAGAAGCTCGTCGAGGAGCTTGAGCTTTCAAATATCCTAGACAGGGAAATTCAACATTTGAGCGGTGGTGAATTGCAAAGGGTTGCGATAGCGGCAGCCATGGCAAGGGATGCAGATTTCTACTTCTTTGACGAGCCGTCTTCATATCTTGACATAAGGCAGAGGCTTAAAGTTGCAAGAGCAATTAGAAAACTTGCAGAAGAAGGGAAATCCGTTATGGTCGTTGAGCACGATTTAGCGGTTCTTGACTATTTGAGCGACATCATTCACATAGTCTATGGTAAGCCCGGAGCATATGGTATCTTTTCAATGCCCAAAGGAACCAGAGTCGGTATAAACGCCTTCTTGGAGGGCTATCTCCCCGAGGAAAACGTAAGGTTCAGGCCTTACCAAATAAGGTTCACAAAGCTCAGCGAGAGGCACAGTCAAGCTGGAGATATTCTTGTAGAGTATCCAAGACTAGTTAAAGACTATGGAAGCTTTAGGCTCGAAGCAGAGGGGGGAGAGCTGTACAAGGGAGAAGTTGTGAGCATAGTGGGGCCTAACGGTATAGGTAAGACAACTTTCGTAAAAATGCTGGCTGGAGTTGAAGAACCAACGGAAGGGAAAGTAGAATGGGAGCTCAAAGTGAGTTACAAGCCCCAGTATATAAAAGCCGACTACGAAGGGACAGTTTATGAGCTCTTAAGTAAAATCGATGCTACAAAGCTCATGAGCAACTTCTACAAAACCGAGCTTCTCAATCCTCTGGGAATTCCAGAGCTCTACGATAGAACCGTAAACGACCTAAGTGGTGGTGAATTGCAAAGGGTAGCAATAGCTGCCTGCCTGTTAAGGGATGCCGATTTATACCTTCTCGACGAGCCCTCCGCTTATCTCGACGTCGAGCAGAGGTTGGCGGTTTCAAGGGCTATAAGGCATTTAATGGAAAAGAACGAGAAAACCGCACTTGTAGTTGAGCACGATGTGCTGATGATAGATTACATAAGCGACCGCATAATGGTATTTGAAGGCGAGCCAGGCAAACACGGTAGGGCTCTACCTCCAATGGGTATGAGAGAAGGAATGAACAGGTTTTTAGCAAACGTGGGCATAACCTTCAGGAGAGACCCAGACACTGGAAGGCCGAGGGCAAATAAAGAGGGAAGCGTCAAGGACAGAGAACAGAAGGAGATAGGGGAGTACTACTACGTGAGTGAATAGCCGAAGATTCTTTGTATCACGTTTAGCTTTTCCTTTTTTGGATTTTCTTTCTTCTGGTGGGTCAGTTTTGATGTTAAGGCTCTAAGGTTGCTCTGGAAGTCTTTAGTAACCATAAGTTACTATCAAACAAAGAGTTATGGTATTTTGAGGTTTTTGTAACGAAATTTTTTCGGAATTTTGAGCGGAGGCTTATCAGGACTTCTTTGATATTCTCTCCTCGTGGAAATTTAACCTTCTTGGATTTAATGCTTTTTTATGGACTTGTTTTTGGTTTAGGCTTTTGTTTTGTCTCTGGAAGTCTCATGAACATTTTCGTGCATGCGGGAAAAGAAGTAAGTTCAGACGAGTGAGTGCTTCGAAATCTTTCCTGAAGGCTCGAATCCGAGCTTTTTGAGGGGAGTTTTATTGACCCTTTGAGGGGGCGTGTTTAGTTTCACCCCCTGTTATTTAAACAGTATTTGACTCTGAGGAGGATTTTCAGACCATAACACATTACCCCAAGCAGGATTCGGGTTACAGTAGTCTTTTTCAGAAAACAGGGGATCCTACTGCCAAACCACGTTGTAAACGCACCCCAGAACCCCTCATGAGGATTCCTACGCCTGTACTCTTCTTCAGAAAACACTCTGTCTCTCTTCTTACTACCAAAACCACCTGGAGCGTTCTTAGTTTTCTTAACAATCGGCCGATAACCCTTTTCCACCACAGTGTTCAGAACTTTCTTTGAATCATAAGCCCCATCAGCATAAAAATTCCCAGAACCCCCCGGCAGGAGTTCAATCAGCTCGTTCTCAGAAGTTGTGATCTTCACAGCAACCGGATACAGTAAACCCGGCAGGATTCTCGTTATTGCCTGAACTTCTATCCTGCCCTTTTTTTATTTGTAATAATGGTTGAGTCTGCTTGAGTGCTGGCGTAGGGTAATTTCTGGAGTTTTTTCAGGAGGTGGTTTGTCAGTTCTTCGAGGTTCAGCTTTTTCTCCCAGTTGTGGAGGGTTGAGTAGTGAATGTTTGCTCCGAAGAATTTTCTGCCGTAGTGCTGGGCGTCTCTGAGAGGTAGGTTGTAGTATTGTTTAAAGAGGAGTATTGCCAGTATTGTTTTTACTGGAAATTTTTTGGATTTTGGCAGGTTCTTCAGCTTTCCTTCTGATTCGAAGTCTGCTAAAACGTCAAGAATTGCGAATGCCACGCTTTCAGGGTCTTTGAGTCTGTGATCCCATCTGGGGATCACGACAACCACCCGAAAGAATTCAGCAAAAACCCTAATAAAGGTTACTATAAACACGCCCCCCTTTGAGGAAAAGCTTATAAATTTCAAGCTCTCTAATTACTTTGTAAGGGATTTAAAGGAAAATTCGCCCCTGTTCCAATAAGACTTTAGAAGAATTGAAAGACATCATCAATTCTTCCAAACCAGACAAGCGTTACTGCGTTCCAATAAGACTTTAGAAGAATTGAAAGTTTGGAAATGGAAACGAAAATTGCAGAAAGCCGGCGTTCCAATAAGACTTTAGAAGAATTGAAAGTTGTTGAAGGTGTAAAAAATAGCAGAAATGCTAAGGAGAGGGCAGTTCCAATAAGACTTTAGAAGAATTGAAAGTGTGATTTAGCGGCATACGAAAAGGAGATTGAACAACGTTCCAATAAGACTTTAGAAGAATTGAAAGCGAAATGGAAATCACATACCTGAAGTACATTTTGGGGAGTTCCAATAAGACTTTAGAAGAATTGAAAGCACTCACATCACTTAAAGATTGAACGCGCAAAGTTACGTTCCAATAAGACTTTAGAAGAATTGAAAGAGCTCTATCGCTATTGCAACAGCTAGGATAACCACTAAGTTCCAATAAGACTTTAGAAGAATTGAAAGGCTGGCTGGCTCGGTGCGTCGTATCCAGTGATAACGAGTTCCAATAAGACTTTAGAAGAATTGAAAGCTATCATAGAAGTAAAGCCTAGATGCGTTTGTTGGTGGTTCCAATAAGACTTTAGAAGAATTGAAAGGTTTGTTTGCTTTCATCTTCGTAAAAGCTTATGTATGTTCCAATAAGACTTTAGAAGAATTGAAAGTTACGCGGTCGCGATCACTGGAGAGAGGGATGGGGAAAGTTCCAATAAGACTTTAGAAGAATTGAAAGGTTTATGCTATCAACGTATGTGAGGATATCCTCAACGTTCCAATAAGACTTTAGAAGAATTGAAAGGGTATGAACGGTACATGTTGGCAAGGATGGAGATATTAAGTTCCAATAAGACTTTAGAAGAATTGAAAGTATTCGCACCTTTATCAACTTTGAACACAAAGGTTCTGTTCCAATAAGACTTTAGAAGAATTGAAAGACGGATTACAAGTCCGTCGCTCTACCAGGCTGAGCCACGTTCCAATAAGACTTTAGAAGAATTGAAAGGTTGAACTTTCAGTTCTTTTTCATCTCGTGCTATTGTGTTCCAATAAGACTTTAGAAGAATTGAAAGCAGGGCTCAGGGCGCGATTGTAGACGCGGACCTCGTGTTCCAATAAGACTTTAGAAGAATTGAAAGAGCAGTTATGGTGGCAATGGAGTCAGAAAACTACACAGTTCCAATAAGACTTTAGAAGAATTGAAAGGGAACTCAAGCTCTTCTTTCGAGAGCGTCCAAACACTCGTTCCAATAAGACTTTAGAAGAATTGAAAGTTCAGCTTTACGATAGCTATGCCGACATATTCACAATAGAGGTTCCAATAAGACTTTAGAAGAATTGAAAGGTCGTTGGGCTTGCAGGGGTTATGGTAGGACTTCTATTTAGACGTTCCAATAAGACTTTAGAAGAATTGAAAGTCCACGTAGACGTAAACAATGCTTGAATCGACGTTAGTTCCAATAAGACTTTAGAAGAATTGAAAGCATGTGGTCTATAGCATCAAGCAACTCATCAACTACGGTTCCAATAAGACTTTAGAAGAATTGAAAGTTCATACACTGTTGCTAACTTTATTTTGCGGGGAGGGTGCGTTCCAATAAGACTTTAGAAGAATTGAAAGAAATATAGGCTCTATCTCAAAATCGTACGGGTCAATTAGTTCCAATAAGACTTTAGAAGAATTGAAAGTTCATTGTCCAACATCACAACACCACCCTCATGTGGTGTTCCAATAAGACTTTAGAAGAATTGAAAGGAAAGTAGCCTTTCGTTGCAATGTTTTCCCTTCTTCTCGTTCCAATAAGACTTTAGAAGAATTGAAAGAAAATTACGCCTTATGCTGTCTGCGAGTATTGTTACCAGTTCCAATAAGACTTTAGAAGAATTGAAAGAGGTGATGAGAAATGGTCGACTTTAGAATTCCCCCCAGTTCCAATAAGACTTTAGAAGAATTGAAAGATATTACTAACAGGTGGTCAAATGGGGAAAGTCATCTGTTCCAATAAGACTTTAGAAGAATTGAAAGATTACTAAACTCAGCACAATAGACAATGCACAAAGTTCCAATAAGACTTTAGAAGAATTGAAAGGTTGCACCCACCGCAGGACGGGCTGGTGCTTTGGTTTGGTTCCAATAAGACTTTAGAAGAATTGAAAGATATCGTGGACGTAACTCATAACGGATATTTGATTTAGTTCCAATAAGACTTTAGAAGAATTGAAAGCATGGTGGGGACGGCACAACAAAAGGAGGTTGCTTGAGGTTCCAATAAGACTTTAGAAGAATTGAAAGAGTAGGTATCATGTTTAAGTACATGAAAAAGAGGTGATCTAGTTCCAATAAGACTTTAGAAGAATTGAAAGGTTGGGTTTGGTATTATGTCACCATCAGTCGATAATGTTCCAATAAGACTTTAGAAGAATTGAAAGCTTTTGAAGAGAACGTTAAAACGATTTTGCAGAACATTGTTCCAATAAGACTTTAGAAGAATTGAAAGAAATCAGCTGTGTCGACTAACTCACCGTTTTTATAAAGTGTTCCAATAAGACTTTAGAAGAATTGAAAGGAGAAATCAGCACTCACTGGATACGGAGTGTTTGGAGTTCCAATAAGACTTTAGAAGAATTGAAAGTTCCCCACATCTTCAAGGCTCTCGACAGTCCCCATTGTTCCAATAAGACTTTAGAAGAATTGAAAGTATTCAGTAACCGCGGCCGTACCGGTTAGACCGTCGGCGTTCCAATAAGACTTTAGAAGAATTGAAAGTCTTTCTATTTCGTCCGCCAGCCTTTCGATGTCGTTATGTTCCAATAAGACTTTAGAAGAATTGAAAGGGGTTTATTTGGGAGTCCCAGCGAAAGGGGACGGCCTAAGTTCCAATAAGACTTTAGAAGAATTGAAAGAATTCTAATTCAGTCAAATAAGCTAGGGAACGGTTAAGTTCCAATAAGACTTTAGAAGAATTGAAAGGCATAGTAGAGAAGTTTAATTTCGTCTTCCGAAAGAGGTTCCAATAAGACTTTAGAAGAATTGAAAGAAACAGAGAGTTCAGCTCACGAACCTTCCGATCAAGCTTGTTCCAATAAGACTTTAGAAGAATTGAAAGGATCTCATCGAGCGAGACGTTGTACTTCTGAGCGAGCGTTCCAATAAGACTTTAGAAGAATTGAAAGCAACTACGCCTTCGCCATCATCGCCATTGAACTCAAAAGGTTCCAATAAGACTTTAGAAGAATTGAAAGGTATATATTGCACTTTCATAGTATGAGTATATTACAAGTTCCAATAAGACTTTAGAAGAATTGAAAGGAACACTACACAGCGATGGCAAGCACAAAATAGACGAGGTTCCAATAAGACTTTAGAAGAATTGAAAGTTAACGTTTATGCTTGCATGGAATTTTGCTAATGGCGTTCCAATAAGACTTTAGAAGAATTGAAAGGCAACGGCTTGTGCCGGCTAATCCAGAGGACAACCTTGTTCCAATAAGACTTTAGAAGAATTGAAAGGAGGGTTTTGGGATTTTACTATGAGAAATTACTCACTCGTTCCAATAAGACTTTAGAAGAATTGAAAGGTCAATTTAGTAGCTTTAACGCCCGTATATTTTTCTGTTCCAATAAGACTTTAGAAGAATTGAAAGTAATTTGTTCATTAGTTTTGTATGTTGGCTTAACTTCGTTCCAATAAGACTTTAGAAGAATTGAAAGAAGCTTTAAACCTGAACCTCCAATTCCAGTATATCTCGTTCCAATAAGACTTTAGAAGAATTGAAAGGCATTTTAGCGATAAGTATATCGGCTTCGTCCAAAAGTTCCAATAAGACTTTAGAAGAATTGAAAGATACTGATAGCAGGAGGAATGTACGTTGTTGTTTTGGCAGTTCCAATAAGACTTTAGAAGAATTGAAAGGTAATAATTAACCTCCCCGCACGAGGGGTGTGGCTGAGTTCCAATAAGACTTTAGAAGAATTGAAAGTGCATATGACATGTACACGAGACTTTGCGCTATGTTTGGTTCCAATAAGACTTTAGAAGAATTGAAAGATGAGGGGTTTAAATGGCATGGCTTAACGGATGGACTGTTCCAATAAGACTTTAGAAGAATTGAAAGGTGCGTGGTGGAAAATCTGTATCACCGGTATATATTGCAGTTCCAATAAGACTTTAGAAGAATTGAAAGTCAGTCGATGATGAACTACCTGTGCGTGGTGGAAAATGTTCCAATAAGACTTTAGAAGAATTGAAAGCTGTTGAAGCGATAGCGTGTATACCGTTTGTACCGGTTCCAATAAGACTTTAGAAGAATTGAAAGGTGGTAGTGCTGCGATGGTTCTTGCGAGCTCGTAACCCGTTCCAATAAGACTTTAGAAGAATTGAAAGTGGGGCCTGTTAATGGTTCTTTCAGTGCCTGCAATGCGTTCCAATAAGACTTTAGAAGAATTGAAAGTTTTCCTCACCTCGCAAAGACGAGAGAAAAACGAAATCGTTCCAATAAGACTTTAGAAGAATTGAAAGCAACTGGCGTGATGCTGAGCGTCTTCATCATAATAGTTGCATGTTCCAATAAGACTTTAGAAGAATTGAAAGATGGCGCAGGGAGATTTTGGAGCACTCAAGGAGCTCAGTTCCAATAAGACTTTAGAAGAATTGAAAGCAGGATGACGAGAAGGTTCGGGTCGTCGACAAGGGTGTTCCAATAAGACTTTAGAAGAATTGAAAGAATGTTCTGCAAAATCGTTTTAACGTTCTCTTCAAAAGGTTCCAATAAGACTTTAGAAGAATTGAAAGGCTTTTATTCCGTTCACTATCGCCGCCCCAATTTGTGGTTCCAATAAGACTTTAGAAGAATTGAAAGGAATCTTTGCAACGAGCAGGTTCGGAACATCGTCTGAGTTCCAATAAGACTTTAGAAGAATTGAAAGGGATTTTGTATTCGAAGTTTATAAAGAAGTGTAGGGGGTTCCAATAAGACTTTAGAAGAATTGAAAGTAAGGAATTCGAGGAAAGGACCGGGATAGTGGTGAAGGGTTCCAATAAGACTTTAGAAGAATTGAAAGTATTACTATCTTTTGAGATCGGAGATATTGGGTGGTGTTCCAATAAGACTTTAGAAGAATTGAAAGATCTGAAGATTGAGGTATGCCTTGAAGATGATGACTCGGTTCCAATAAGACTTTAGAAGAATTGAAAGAAAGAGGGTGGTGGAGTCTTTGCAATCCAGGATCCATCGAGTTCCAATAAGACTTTAGAAGAATTGAAAGTCACGACAAGCTCGCCAAGTGCCGGGAACGCAAGATTGTTCCAATAAGACTTTAGAAGAATTGAAAGCCGAAACAAAGGAAGTCATCGTTGAGCACAAGAGCCTTGGTTCCAATAAGACTTTAGAAGAATTGAAAGTACCAATCAAACCGACCAGCGCACCCGTGAGAATGTCTTGTTCCAATAAGACTTTAGAAGAATTGAAAGCGATCTCCTTGACGAATGAGACGGCCTTTTGATCTCTGTTCCAATAAGACTTTAGAAGAATTGAAAGTCGACAGTTAAGTTTGCTATTAATGTTCCCGTTTCCATGTTCCAATAAGACTTTAGAAGAATTGAAAGTTCCCTGAGGAGCTCGTCCCTCCAGCCCTACTTGTGCTGTTCCAATAAGACTTTAGAAGAATTGAAAGGAAAATATTCTCAATGCTCTCGATCACAGTTAAAAACATTCCAATAAGACTTTAGAAGAATTGAAAGCGCTCCTTATAGGGTATATATCGAAGGTTTCAACAATGGTTCCAATAAGACTTTAAAAGAATTGAAAGTCGGTGAGTTTTGGAGCGGAAGAATACGGCTTAGTCGAGTTCCAATAAGACTTTAAAAGAATTGAGCGTGAGCCTTTCTCCCCTGTTTCTACTCTTATTGTAGAAGACATGGCTTCTTCTCCATAATGGTTATGTTAAATTGTCTGTTAACTTGAGAGCTCATTTGCAAAAACATCACAAAGAGAATCAGGAATTGGAAAAATCGAAGAGCTAACATTAATGTATACCCTAGCATTATATGTACACATATGTTCAGAAAAGCTTATATATGAAGTTGGTTGTTAATTTACTGAAAGTACTATATACTACTACAAGTACATGAGGTGCTAAACATGAGAAAATTAGTGTTTGCCGTGTTGCTCCTTGGAATTTTGGGTTTTAGTGTAATAGCAAGTGGGTGCATTGGGGGTGGCAAAACAACTAGCACAGCAACACAAACACAGTCTTCAAGCCAAGAAGAACAGAAGATTATTGAACTCGAATTCTGGCATGGGATTGAAGCCCCAGAAAATCAAAAGGTTCTCGAAGAACTAGTCAACAAATTTATGGAGAAACACCCAAACATTAGGATAAAGATTGTCAACTATGGAGCCCAAGATAAGGCTGTTCCAAAGATTATGGCTGCTGTACAAGCAGGCACTCCTCCAGATCTTGTATGGTTGAACCCAGCCCAGACTGGCTTTTTTGCAGAAGCAGGAGTTTTAGCTCCTGTTGAGGATTTCATAAAGAACGACCCGTCATTTAACAAGGATGACATATACGAGGGGCTCTGGGAGCTTGGAACATACAAAGGAAAGATATATACGGCCCCCTTTGATACAAACAACTTGGCGATTTATTATAACAAAGAGCTCTTCAGAGAAGCAGGTCTCGACCCCGAGGCTTACATGGGTAAAGCCTTAACTTGGGAGGAATTTAGAGAACTTGCAAGAAAACTCACAAAGGACAAAGATGGAGACGGTGAAATAGATCAGTACGGCTTTATGGTTCCTTTTGGTAGATATGAGTGGACAGTCTGGACTTGGGAGGTTTTCTTATGGTCAGCAGGTGGAGAATTACTTGATGAAAATGGAAAACCTGCATTTGCAAGTGATGCTGGAGTTAAGGCACTTCAATACTGGGTCGATCTTGTTTACAAAGACAAAGTTGCTAAGCTTAGCGAACCCAATGCAGGTTACAAGCTAGATGACTTCTTTGCCGGAAGGGTTGCAATGACAATAAACGGACCTTGGAATTTCCCAGTCCTTAAAGAGCAAAATTGGCTCGACAAGGTAGGAGTTATGCTAATGCCCTACGACAAAAGAATTGCAACAAACATTGGTGGTGAGAACCTTTTCATCTTTAAAACTACACCTGAGAGAGAAAAAGCCGCTTGGGAATTTGCAAAATACATTATGAGTCCTGAATTCCAGGTCACATGGGCTTTAAAAACTGGGTACCTTCCAGTTTGTAAGAGCGCTGCAGAGGATCCAGAATACAAGAAATTCCTTGAGGAGAATCCCTTCATTAAGATTTATGTAGAAAACTTACAGTACGGAAAAGCTAGACCACCAGTTCCACAGTACCCAGATATGTCTGCCGCAATCGGTGAAGCAATTGAAGCAGCGCTACTTCAGAAAAAAGATCCCGCCCAAGCATTAAAAGAAGCACAGGAAAAAATAATGTCGTTATTTAGTTCTTGATACTTCTCTTCTAATTTTTTTGGAGGGAGAAAAATGGCAATCCGGGAATTCAAACAACAACTTGAAGCCTACATGTTTTTAAGCCCGGCACTTATAATCATGTTATCGTTTCTTGCTTATCCTGTAGTCTATTTAGTGTATATCAGTTTTTTTGACTGGAGAGGGCTAGGAGGTAAGGAATTCGTTTTTCTGGAGAATTATAAAAATATCTTGACAAATCCTGAATTTTGGAATGTATTTAAGAATACTCTGGTTTATTTGGCGGGAGTTGTCCCAACCACAATGGTAATATCCCTCTTTCTTGCTGTTTTCTTAAACTCAAAAATAAGAATGAGGAGCATATACAGAACATCAATATTCTCTCCAACTGCAATATCTTTTGTTGCTACAGGGATAATTTGGGTTTGGATGTTTAATACAGATTATGGTCTCGTTAATAGAGTTCTGGAGTATTTTGGAATTTCAAGTATAGACTGGCTTAGAAGTACACGGTGGGCTATGGTTGCCGTCATAATAGCGACGGTATGGGCAAGGGTTGGATATTTCATGGTCATTTATTTGGCAGGGCTTCAAACAATTCCCGAAGATTACTATGAAGCTGCCAGCATAGATGGTGCAAACTCACTTCAGAGGTTCATTAAAATAACACTGCCTCTGCTAAAGCCAACTCATGTGCTCGTTCTTGTTATGCTAACGATTTTCTCTTTCAGAGATTTCGACCAGATATATGCTATGACTGGAGGAGGCCCCATGATGTCAACTACAACGCTTGCGTATTACATATACGTGCTAAGCTTTGAGCGCTTTAGATTTTCCCAAGGAGCGACTGTGGCAGTGATACTCCTAATTCTTGTCCTCTTTGTTCAGTATCTCCAGAGAAAGGCGTTTGGGGAGGAGGCAATATATTGAGGTGGGGGATATGAAGTGGAAAAATATTGTAATTCACGGGATTATTTTGGTCGTGGTTATAATAGTCTTAATCCCAATCATATGGACATTTTTCACATCACTCAAAGACCCGATAGAGATCGCTCAAGGGGGGCTATTGCCCAAAGTATGGCACTGGGAAAATTATAAGCTGGCATGGGCCCAAGGTGAGTTTCCAAGAAAGTTCCTAAACAGTTTAATAGTAGCTTTCACAGTAACGCTGGGTCAGGTTATAACATCGGCAATGGCCGGATATGCCCTTGCCAGAATGGAATTCAAAGGCAAAGACCTGATATTCAGTATTGCAATAGCAACAATGCTTCTTTCAGAGCAGATAATTATTGTACCCTTGTACCTAATATTGGCAAAATTAGGATGGATCGACAGTTACAGGGGACTTGCAATTCCATGGTTTTT
Source organism: Thermococcus aegaeus (assembly GCF_055393685.1). NCBI lineage: Archaea > Methanobacteriati > Methanobacteriota > Thermococci > Thermococcales > Thermococcaceae > Thermococcus > Thermococcus aegaeus. Next base: position 436,342 of record NZ_AP042464.1, read on the forward strand.
TAATGGATTTGGTGTGTTCTTATTCAGGCAGTTCTTTTTAACAATTCCAAGGGACATAGAAGAAGCTGCTATAGTAGATGGAGCTTCGAGATTTAGGATACTTTGGCAGATAATGCTTCCGCTAGCAACTCCTGCAGTGTTAACGCTTTCAATGTTCACGTTTATAGCAGAATGGAATTCTCTTTTCAAATGGCTAATCTTAACAAAATCTCCGGAGATAAGAAACGTACAGCTAGGCCTTATTATCTTCCAAGAGCAATTTATAGCCCAGTATCATCTCTTAACTGCCGCAACAATACTTGTATCACTTCCCTCGATACTACTGTTCCTCATCGGCCAGAGGTACTACATCAAGGGTATTGCTACAACAGGAGTTAAGGGGTGATTAATGATGAAGGTTGCCATGATAACTCCCCATGGTGACCCGCTCGGAAAGCTCGGCGAACCCGACACGGGCGGGCAATGTGTTTACGTCAAGGAGCTCAGCAAACACCTCGGAAAGCTCGGAGTTAAAGTGGACATATTCACGAGGCAGAGGGGCGGAAGAAAGGGGATAGAGCACATAAACGAGAACGTTAGGGTCATCAGGATAGAGTGCGGGCCCGAGGGATTCATCCCCAAGGAAAAGCTCATGCCGTACCTCCCGGAGTTCACGGACAGGGTCTCGGAGTACTTCGAGAGGGAAGCCTATGACGTCATTCACACCCACTACTGGGACGGCGGCTTCGTAGGGATGGAGCTCAAGAAGCGCCACGGGGCCAAAATGGTGCACACCTCCCACTCGCTCGGGATACTAAAGGCGAAGGCCTTAGGAGACTTCGAGCCCTATAAGGAGAGGATAGAGCTCGAAAAGAAGATCTACGAGACGAGCGACGCTATAGTAGCAACGACCGAGATTGAAAAGAACGACATAGCAACCCTCTACGAGATACCAAGAGAAAAAATCCACGTGATTCCCATAGGCGTGGACACAGCATTTTACAGGCCGATGGGAGAGAAGGGAGAGCTGAAGAGGGAACTCGGCCTCCCGGACGTCCCTCTGGTGTTTGCACTAGCGAGGCTCGACCCGAGGAAGGGGCTCGACCTCCTCATAAAGAGCGTCCCGTACATAAGGGAATACTACTCGGGGGACTTCCTCGTGCTCATAAGCACAGGCACCGGGGCGAAGGAAGAGGAGAAGGAGATGAACAAGCTCTTGAACCTCATCGAGAGCCTCGGGGTGAAGGAGCACGTCAAGATAATCCCTGCCATAGAGCCCATTACCATGGTTCCTAGGTACTACTCCGCGGCGGACGTCTTCGTATTGCCCTCCCCCTACGAGCCCTTCGGGATAGTCATGCTCGAGGCAATGGCATGCAAGGCCCCCATAGTCGCCACCAAGTTCGGCGGCCCGGCGGAGGTTCTCCAGGACGGATACGACGGCTTTCTCGTTGACCCGAAGGACTCAAGGGAGATGGGGAAGAAAATAGCACTACTTCTTGAGGATAATGAATTACGGAAAATCTTCGCAGAAAGGGCTTACCAAAAAGTCAGAGAAAAGTACTCGTGGAAGGTTGTTGCTAAAGAAATGCGCAGTCTCTATCAAAAGCTGTGAGGTGAAAGAGATGCTCGATGTACTTTCAATTGGAGAAGTATTGGTTGACCTGAAAATTATAGACAGTAAGCTTAGCATGCACACTGGTGGTTCTTGCCTCAATGTTGCTTTTTATGCTAGTCAGGCAGGGGCTCGTTCTTCCTTTATAGGTACCATAGGCAACGACTTCTTGGGAGATTATATAATAAGGGAACTCAACGAGCTTGAGTTTAAGCCCATGCTTTCAGTCGTCGACAGCAATACAACTTTGGTACTAATAAAGACCGAGAAAGAAAGTCCTATCCCAGTAATCTACAGAGATGCTGATAGGTTTATAACAAAAGAACAGGTAGAAAAGAACTGGAAAGACGCGAAGATTGTGCATACTTCTGCTTTTGCCCTCTCCCTTTTTCCTTCTAAAGAAGTGATTTTAGAAGTCTTAAAAGAAGCCAAGGAAAATGGGGCCCTAATCTCCATTGATCCCAACTATAGAAGGGAGATCTGGAAAAGATGGGGAGCTGATGAAAAAGCTCTGCTTGAAGCAATTTCGCTTGCGGACTTTGTTAAGCCTTCTCTTGATGATGCAAAGGAGCTCTTTGGAACCAAGGATCCAATAGATGTCTTACAAAATTTTAAGAAGCTCGGAGCAAATAATGTTATCCTCAGTATGGGCTCTAAGGGAGTCTTGGCTCTAACGGAGGATGGAAAATTTATTCAAATACCCGCCAAGAAAGTTAAGTTAGTCGATCCTACTGGTGCGGGTGATTCTCTCCTGGGAACAGTGTTGGCAAAGCTTTCACAAGGATATGACATGGAAGAAGCTATATGGTTTGGAGTAGAAGTTGCTTCGGAGGTAGTTAGTAGAGAAGGAACATTGGTAAAGGTGAGGTAATGTGGAAAGTCTGTTAGAAAAGTTAAAGAGGTTTGGATTCACAAAGTACGAAGCTTTAACATATATTACTCTCTTGGCTAATGGCCCTCTTACTGCTAGAGGAATATCTCAGTTGGCTCAAATACCCTACAATAGAACCTACGATGTTTTGACATCTCTTAAGGAAAGGGGATTTGTTGAGGAACTGGAAGGTAAGACAAGAACATTTGTTGCAGTTGAGCCCGAAATAGCTTTTCACCGCTACAGTAAGTCGCTAAGGGAGCTGATTGACGAAATTAAAAAGTTTGCCGAAGATATGAAGGTAGAGAGGAAAAAGTATGCAATATGGAGATTTTCTTCTCCAGAAGAGGCCATATTAAGCCTAAAAAACATGATGCAAGACACAAAGTTTGAATTCACATTATTAGCACCTTCTGATTTCATTTCAGGAATTAAAGACGAATTGGAGGTACTTTTAAACAGAGGAATTACTGTCTCAATATACACTAACGAAGAAGTTAGCATACCTACCAATGGAAACTTATTTGTTAGGAGAACTAACAAAACTGGACATATTATTGCTATGAATGATATCAGGGAGGTTTTAGTTTCCCCCAGCCTCGTTTTTAACGTTGGTGAGGAACTCCCCTCGGGATTCAAATCAAACTTTCCTGAGATAATTTTCTCGTATTATATCTACCTCAGGGACATTTTTGAAGAATCCACTCTTATTTCCTCCGTTTTGAAAAGAAACAAAGAGATAAAATTTGCGATATATTTTCATGCCCTCCAGACTATTGAGCAATTGTTCACTGAGGGAGTTGAATTTGATGCTGAAGTTTACACTACCTCAGGGGAGACACTCAAAGGAAAGGTGCTTGATTTTACTAGCACCAAAATAATAAACAATTTACTCTTAGACACAGGAAAAAGAAAAGTTCTTGTCGGAGGGCCATTTTCGATACTTGAGGACTATGAAGAGGTAGGAATTATCCTTTACCCAAAGAACGTTCAAACGAGTAAAGAGAGGAGGTGATTTTATGGCTGGTGTGAGGCTTGTTAACGTCTGGAAGCAGTTTGGGGAAGTCACCGCAGTCAAGAACATGAATTTAGACATTAAGGATGGCGAATTCATGATACTCCTCGGCCCAAGCGGTTGCGGTAAAACAACCACCCTGAGAATGATCTCAGGCTTAGAAGAGCCAACAAAAGGCCAAATCTACATTGGAGACAAACTCGTCGCAGATCCGGAAAAAGGAGTCTTCATCGCACCCAAGGATAGGGACATCGCCATGGTCTTCCAGAGCTACGCGCTTTACCCCCACATGACGGTTTACGACAACATTGCTTTTCCACTCAAGCTAAGAAAAGTCCCAAAGCAAGAAATCGATCAAAGAGTTAGAGAAGTCGCGGAAATGCTCGGCTTAACAGAACTACTCAAAAGAAAACCCAGGGAATTAAGCGGAGGACAGAGGCAGAGAGTAGCCCTCGGGAGGGCCATCGTGAGGAAACCCCAGGTCTTTCTCATGGACGAGCCGTTAAGCAACCTGGACGCTAAACTTAGGGTGAAAATGCGCGCCGAATTGAAAAAACTCCAGAGGCAATTAGGCGTCACGACAATTTACGTAACCCACGATCAAGTTGAAGCAATGACCATGGGCGACAGGATTGCCGTCATCAACGCTGGCGAGTTACAGCAAGTCGGTTCGCCGGATGAGGTTTATGATAAGCCCGCAAACACTTTCGTGGCAGGCTTCATCGGCTCGCCTCCGATGAACTTCATGGACGCGAGCATTACCGAAGACGGTTTCGCCGACTTTGAAGAATTCAAACTCAAGCTCCTCCCAGAGCAGGTGGAGGTTCTCAGGGAGGCCAACCTCATCGGTAAGGAAGTTATCTTCGGCATTCGCCCGGAGGATCTCTACGATGCAGTGTTTGCTCAGGTGAAGGTTCCTGGGGAGAATTTGGTTAGGGCTGTGGTTGAGATTGTGGAGAATTTGGGTAGTGAGAGGATTGTGCATTTGCGTGTTGGTGATGTGACTTTTGTTGGCTCTTTCAGGTCGGAGTCGAGAGTTAAGGAGGGTCAGGAGGTTGACGTGGTCTTCGACATGCGGAAGGCGCACGTCTTCAACAAGAAAACCGGAAAAGCAATTTTGTAACTTGGTCTGACTTTCTCAATTGAGTTTTTCTTTTTATTGTGCTTCTTGTGAAAAGGACAGAAATTATAAGTTCGCATGAGTTAGCGCTTGTTAACTTCTTTCTTTTTCAGTCTCTTAATCCTCTTCCTAAGCCAATCGTAGCTTATATCAACCCCATCCGCCTTCATGATCTTCCATAGGCTTTTGATAGGCAAGTCTGGGCACTTTTTGAAGTAGCGCTTGAGTGTCGCATCACTCAGCTTTGGAGCTCTCTCTTTCTGCTTCCTAGCCTCCCTGTCCTCCATATTCCTCCCGAGCCTGTCAATGGCAAAAACAATAACCGCGTCCATGGGGTTACTTTTGATGAAGCAAAGTAGGGCTTGAAAGACCCACCTCAAAAACAAAATTGCACTACTTCTGGGCAACTTTGTTAATGAGCCTCAAGATGTAAGTGTTCTCTTCAACGGTTGTTGCTCCCCTGTTTCTTGGGATGCCTAAGTCGATAGTAGCTCTAATCCCATGCTCCTTGAGAAAATCATGAGCCTTTGCTTTTATATTCCCATATTCACTCCTTTTTATCAGTCCATAGACCGTTGGTCCCCAGGAGCTTTGTCCATAGCCGTATGTGTTCTCATTCAGGAACTCCATGATGAGCTTAACGTCCTCCCTGAACTCTCCACCTTGATACTCTTCAAAATGCTTCCCAACCAGTTTTTGAATTTCACTCAGATACTTTCCAAACTCTTCGATGTTTCTCTCCTTTAACGCCGGCAACAGTCCCAAAAGAACTCTGTGGGAGATTTTCTCCGCTATGCTGCTTTCTCCTTTCACGCTCTGCATTATTGGTTTTTCCTCCTCCTCGTCAAAGCCCCTCTTTGCTTCCGGGATTATTAAGAGAAATCCCCACTCCTCTGGAAACTCCTCCCTGATAATTAAAGGTGAAATTTTGCCTTTAACACCACCGTCTATCACAAACCCACCGTACTTAAAAGCGTAAATTCCAGCACCAGAGTTTTTTCCCCTGCCAAGAAGATGAGCCAGATCCTCGATTTCAATCCTAAGGGAGTTAAGCCTTGCTATTCCCAATCCTACAGCAAGCGTTAGCTGAGTAGTGGAGCCTAAGCCGACGTGCCTTGGGATGGCTTTCTCAACCTCAATGAGGTAGTTAAATCCCGTTGTAAATTTCTGATTCATTCTATCAACAGCATGGCGTATTGTTTTAGTGTCCTCTTCACTTGCCCTTATTTCAAGCTTATCATGGGGCATTACCCTTATTCTGTACCCTCCCTCAAGGGCAACTCCAAGTGATCCAAATCTCCTCCCCAATGATCCGGAAGGATCTATCAAACCCAAGTGTAGCCTCTTCGGTGTCTCGATTAACATTTTCTCACCCCAAATTTTTATAGTGTGGGCATTAAAACACTTTTCGGTGAGAGCATGAAGTTTGCAGGGGTAAGTTTAGATGAGCCAAAAATTATGGGAGTTATTAACGTTTCCCCAGAAAGCTTCTATAAGGGAAGCGTTAGGCAAAATGAGGAGGAGCTGATAGAAACTGCAGTTCAAATGGTGAAGGAAGGGGCCTCTTTTATAGACATCGGGGCGAAGTCCACAGCACCGTACTTAGAAACCCAGATACCCGTAGAAGAAGAGATTAGAAGGGCAGTCTGGGCGATAAGCACCATCAGGGAGCATGTTAAAGTTCCAATAAGCATAGATACAACTAATGCAAAGGTTGCCGAGGAAGCTATCAAGGTGGGAGCGGACATCATAAACGACGTTACCGGTCTTAAAGGAGACTCAAGGATGGCAGAAGTTGCCAAGGAGTACGATGTTCCGGTGATAGTTTGTGCCCATAAAGAAGTAAAGAACTTCACAGATCCAGTTCATGAAGTCATTGATGCCCTCGAAGAGAGCCTCCAGATTGCATATAAAAACGGCATTGAAAAAGAGAGAATAGCAATTGACCCGGCAATTGGATTTCTAAGGCCTAAATATCCTCCATGGTATGAGTGGGATGCTAAGATTATCGCAAACCTGAACCTGCTAAAAGTCTTTGGGCTTCCCATCCTGGTTGGAGTATCGAGGAAGTCGTTTATAGGAGCCATAACCGGAAGAAAAGACCCGCTGGAAAGATTAGCCGGAAGTTTAAGTGCAACAGCGATAGCAGTATGGAATGGTGTTAACATTGTAAGAACCCACGACGTTAAAGAGACCCTCGATGCCGTAAAGATGGCGAACTTCATAAAAAAGTTTAGAGAGTGAGCTCCCTCACCTCGAACTTTTCCTCCTTTAAGTCTATGGTTGTGTAAAATGCCCTTCCGTTTGGAATTTCTTCAAAGGGAAGGGACGAATAGAGCTCAAAGGTTGAAGATACAATGGCAAAGAGACCTTTTTCTTCAACTTTTAAAAGGCGTGAATATCTCCTGTACAGCGGGTCTTTCTCTCTCTTCTCCACCATGTAGGCAGTTACAAACCCCCTAACCTCATCCGGAGTTATTAAAAGGGTGCCCGTGTTGAGCGTGGTCTTAACTACGGGAAGGGCAGCTTTAAATGCGCTAAGAACCTCACTTTCCTCAAATGAGGACAATTTGCTCAAAAGATATAGGCCAAATACATAGCTGTCGGAAGCGTCTTTAAGTTCTTCTTCCCTAAGCCCCGCCATTTTTATAAGTTCATCCTTTTTTAGGTCGCCGTTGTGATAAAACCAAAATGCAAAGCCCTTTGGAGACGAATAAGAAAACGGTTGAGCATTGAATAGGTTGACACTTCCTTGGCTTGCAGCTCTCGTGTGGGCCAATAAAACTCCAAAACCTTTTAAGGAGTCTAAAAGCTTTTCAACTCCTTCTTTATCCTCAAAAATAGGTTTGATCGTTTTGTAATGTTCGGCTTTGTCTTTGGACATCCAGAAGAATCCCCATCCATCTTTATGGGAGGGACTCTTACCTAATGCTACTTTATAAAGGTCATTTTCAGAGGATTTTACCAGCGCATCTACAAGGTCTTTCATCGCTTCTCCATTTCCAACTGCAAACAGCACCCTGCACATTTTATCCACCAAACTTTTTTAGGCAATACTGTTTAAAAAGATTGGAGGAGTAGAAATGATGCTGAAGCTGTTAAAAGAGAGGGCAATAAAAGCAATCGAAGAGGAATTTAAGCTGGTGGACTTTTCTTTCGCTTTACCATACACTTACGTTGTTATTGAAGGGGAAAAGGGAAAATCCGTAGGGCTGGCCATGACTCTCCCGGAGGAAGTTGGCGAATATAAAAATACCTTTACAAAGCCAAGCTTGGAGGAGTTTATAGAAAAGGCAGACAGCCTTAACATCATAGAGAGAACCCTTGGGCTCGCTGCGATCAACGCGGTCTCTCAGTACTACTTGGAGGTGGATGAGGAGAGAGACGCCGTAGATATAATAGAGGAAGAAAAAGTTGCGGTTATAGGAAACATGCCGCCTATCGTAAAAGCGTTGAAAGATAAGAACAAAGAGGTGTTCGTGTTCGAGAGAAACCCCAAGCTCTGGGACAGAGAGACCTTAAGTGATGCCCTTGAGTACGTTCTTCTCCCCGAGATGGACGCTGTAATCGTGAGTGGTTCCGCTTTGTTAAACTGCACCATTGATATGATAGTCGAGAGAAGTAAAAGGGCAAAAAAGATTGTGCTAACAGGAGCAACAGCCCAAGCCCTACCAGAATTCTTTAACGGAACAGGGATTACCCATCTGGCCTCTGCAAAGGTTATCGATGTGGAGAAAGCCCTTATAAATCTAAAGCTCGGAAGCTTTAGAGGATTCGGGAAGCAGAGCAAGAAGTATGTTATTGGAGTCTGAAAGGTGTGAGAGATGCTTGAAATCCAGAGGGCTGTAATAAGCGTTCTCAAAAAGGTTCGAGAACACAGACTGCTCTATGAAAGGAACGAGGAGGCGGTAAAACAGCACCTTATAGGGGAGATATTCAAAGCCCTAGGATGGAACTGGGAGAATCCAAAGGAGGTAAGACCCGAAGAGAGGACGGAAGAGGGGAGGGCCGATTATGCCCTTGTAATTCATGACAAAGTGGTAGCTTATCTGGAGGCTAAAAATTTAAGCGTGAACGTTTTGAGAAGTGAAAAGCCTCTAAGACAGCTCGCAAAATACTGCTTCTCTCACGGAGTCAAATACGGCATCTTAACAAACGGCATACAGTGGAAGGTAGTGAAGTCCTTCGAAGAAAACTCCACTCTTGAAGAGAGGGTTCTTCTAAAGATAGATCTCTTCAACGAGCCCTTCGAAAAGAGCTCCCTAAAACTCAGCTTTCTCTCAAAGGAGAAGATCACCTCGCTGGAAGAATACGTCAGTTACCTAAAGGCCTTTGATTGGGGGTTTGAGATGCTCAAGGCAAGGGGCTACTCGAGAGATTATCTACTTTCATACCTACAAAGCACGATAAGACCAGGATTTTTCCTTCTGGAGCACCTAAGCGGTGATGAAATTCCACAAGCCCTCTACGTATACGACAACGGATGGAAATTAGTTCCCCTAATCGAGAAGAGCATGAAAGGCGTTCTGCTTTCCCTCCTGCTATACTTGGCAGAGAGGGCTGAGGGAAAAGAAAAAACCGAATTACTCGAAGCATATCGGCACTTAAGAGGGGTTCCCTTAGATGGGGAGAAGATAATGTTCCTCCTCAAAGGTTTGGAAAAAGAAAAGGGCATTAAAGTGGGGATTGAAATCTAAGATCCCTTCCTTCTACTGTGACTCAGATCAAATGGCTTGAAGAATTTTTATAATGGGGCACTACCCTGGAATAGAGAGCACTTTCCTAACATCATCCGCTGAAAAAGATGTGTTAACGACCAACGGATTGTAACCCTCTTTTACAATCTCTTCTTTCTCCACAGTAACTAAATAAACTAGGGCAACCAAGACCCCTAAAACCAGAACAACCGAGGATTTCTTCATCCCTGCTTTCCCCCGTATTCCGACCATATTTCCATTTGGTATGAACGATTTTACATAAATCCACTCACCACTCCCTCAACTATACTAAGTCATGTGCTCTGCTTAATTTCAAACATCCTATCCTCATCCTCTTGCATTTCTAAGTGGAGATAATTCCCGCAGATTTTTAACCTTCTTACTTTCCCTTTAATTTCAATACACCTTTGAGACTTTAAATTTGAGGTTAAGACACATAACTTTGAAACATTATCACTAATAGGGTAAGCAAAGGCAAGGTATTTCTCATTCACATCAAAACTCTCAATCTTTGAAAGCTCCATCTCTTTCTTTTTTATAAGCTCTCCGTGGTATGTAAAAAGATATATCCCCTTACTTGAAAGAATGTACACACTTCCATTAACAACTTTTCCTCCAAAAAGTTCCACCCCTGAGAATTCTTTATCCGAACAAAATCTCCTTACTATGTCTCCTTTCTCAACATTTCCCCACTCGAGACAATAGTTGCTTAATTCGTTTGTTATGGGATTCCTATAAGCAGACAATAGAAATACATGAAGCTCATCTTTGAATATACTCAATAACGAATATTCTGAGTTAAAGTTAGTTGTCCTCCAAATTTGCCATTTTTTGACTAAATTGTAATCGTAAAATTCCATGTTTAGTTCTCCAGACCAAGCATATATCAAAAAGCCATTATTAAAATAGAAGTAGCCATTTTTGTTATTCCCTTCCAAAGTTATATTTCTTATAGCTGTTCCATTAGGGAAAGATATTATAAACTGCGAGTAAGGCTTAAGCCCATTATCTATTGGGATGTCTAGACTCTCAACCTTAATTTTTATTGGGGGCATAAAATCGTAGAACGAGCATACCAAAGGGCTTTTTTTACTCTCTACGATATTAAATCCAGTATTAATACACATAGTCCCTCCAATGAGAGTAAAAACAAAAAGAAGTAAAAATGTCTTCTTTTTCATATTCCTCACTCCTCAAAATAAATTATATCTTTCCATCCTACTCTATCTTCCCATGCAAAATTCTGGGATGCTGCTTCATCAGGTGCAAAACATCCTCCACAATGTCTGTTTGACCATTTGCAAGAACTTCCAACATCTCCCCCTTGACAACACTTTAGGACATATTTGTATACATAGAGGAAGAAATATCTATCAATAATAGCTGCGTCTGGATCCTCAGGTAATAACGGATGGTAGCTTGTTACCCAGCATTTATTCTTGTTGCACTCAAATTGCCAAATTAAATTGCTTTCTTGGGACCATTCAGTTTTAGGATTGTAAGCTTCTCCATCGTAGAACAGCTTTACTTGAATCGATCCAACATCCTTAAAGCTGTAGAACCCTTTGGAATTCGCTTTTTCTACAGCCCAATCCCAATACTTCTTTACATCCGTGCTTGTGGAAGGAAACTCATAAGTACAATATTCTCCCCAGAATTTATTAGCATTAGGAGAACTCGAATTATAAAGCCCAACCCAAACTGCTACTGGCACTGCATAGTAATAATGAACAGTGCCTTCTGAATAATCAGGTAGTGGCTCCTTGTATCCGTAGCATATAAATGATGGGCACCAGCTTCCTTCATTTATTCCTCCGAAGTTGTAAGCAAGTGGCTCTATTCCCATTGTTTTCATGATTGTTTGTTTTCTTCCGAGTTCTTTAAGGTTTTTGAATGTTTGCAGTTTATCCCTCTCCTCCAAGTAAGCATAAATTCTATCCCAAATCTGCTTCTTCTTTTCTATTAACCCTAAAGCATCTTCAACTGTAGCATTACCAGCTTTTATCTCTTTAATAGCCTCCCTGAGCTTCATGTCTGTAACAACGTACTCGTCAAACGTTAATTCACCAGCCTGCCTGTAAAAAGCAATAAACCACTCCAAATCAACATCCTTCCTAACAGGATGAACCTTTTCAACATACTCTCTGAGTAACTCGTCCTCTTTAGGGAGCCTGTAATAAAGAACCTCAACACCATAAGGGGTTTTTCTCGTATACTTTTTAACCAACTTCAAACTAAGCTTCTGACGCTTATAAAACTTCCTTTCGCTCTTTAAAAGCAGGATCTCGTCCTCAAGCTTGACGATTTTCTCAAGGGTTTCAACGCTTTTAGTTTTATTGAGTTCGGCATAGAGCTTATGCAACTCCGCCTCCTTCTGATTAATCACTCTTGTTAAGTTCTCAATTTTTAAGTTAACCTCACTCAAAGCCTTATTAACATCAAAATCTTGGCAAGAACTGCAAGCACTGCAAGCCCCAGAGCTAACTGGAACTTGCAAGTCCTTAACTTCTTGAAACTGCCCAGCAAGAGCAAAACTACTCAAAAACAACACTCCAACCACGAACAACACTACCCACCTTTGCATTCGCCCCCCCAAAGCACAACTTCAATAATACTATACGCAAAAGTATTATAAAAACATTTTGCTAAAAGAATAATCTTATAGACACATCAATCAAAAAGATTACACAAATTTGATAATCATGCTAACAAAATGCCTCAAATTCCAACCTCCGCGTTTCCAAAAATTATAAATTCACCAGAGAGAATTCAAAACGAGGGAGAGCAATGATAAAAAACAAGCTCATAGTGGTCACGGGTGGAGCGGGCTTTATAGGCTCCCACATAGCTGAAGAACTCAGCAGAGACAACGAGGTAATAGTGATTGACAACCTCTATGCGGGTAAAATTGAGAACGTCCCCTCAAATGTGAAGTTCATTCAAGCCGACATAAGGGATTACGAAAGCATAGCCGAGCTGATCTCTCAAGCGGATTACGTCTTTCACGAGGCGGCCCTGGTTAGTGTTGTAGAGAGCATTGAAAAGCCAGTTCTTACTGAAGAAATAAACGTTTTGGGCACTTTAAATATCCTAAAAGCCTTGAGTGAAGGTCATGGAAAACTAATTTTCGCTTCCTCTGCAGCGGTCTATGGAGACAACCAAAACCTGCCCCTCAAGGAGACCGAAAAGCCCAAACCTCTCTCTCCCTATGGGGTAACGAAGGTCTCGGCCGAATACTACTGCAAGGTCTTTTACGAGCTCTATGGTGTCCCCACCGTGAGCTTAAGATACTTCAACGTCTTTGGCGAAAGGCAGGGCTACAACCAGTATGCTGGTGTAATAAGCATCTTCATTAATCGAGCCCTCAAGGGAGAACACCTGATCATCTACGGGGATGGAAAGCAGACTAGGGACTTTATTTACGTCAAGGATGTTGTAAAGGCGAACATCCTCGCTGCCGAGAAAAATAATGCAAACGGAAAGGTTTTCAACGTCGCAAGGGGAGAGAGAACAACAATACTTGAGCTTGCCCTTAAGATCATCGATGTTACAGGTTCTTCAAGCTCAATCATCTTTGATAAGCCAAGGCCCGGCGATATAAAGCACAGCCAAGCGGATATAAGCGAAATCAAAAAGCTTGGTTTTGAGCCGGAATATTCTCTTGAAGAGGGATTGTTGAGAACAATTGAGTGGTACAAGCATGGGTGAATGGTGTGAGGTTGCTCATCCTCAAGGGAAGCACAAGAATTTTTTGGGTCATGCTGATAATCGGATTAGCAGTTGGCATCCCAACGTTTATTGCAACTCTTACCACCTCCTCCCCCAGGATAAGGATTGGTATAAGTACTTTCATTGGGCTGTGGTTTGGACTCGTTCTCTTTGCATTTTATAGGGCAAAAAAGAGCTTTAAAAAAGTCGAGCAATTGGAAAAACTCATTTCCATTAGCGAGGAAGAGGTTAGGCTTTCCATTCCTCTAAAAGCCGAAATAGGGTATTTTAATGCAACTGGCTATTGGAGCTCAAGCGGAAAGAGCAGGAGCTACAACGTCCGCAGAAAATTCATAAAAGAATCAGAAGCCACTGTAAGCTCCCTAGAACTTGAAAACAAACCGTTCTTCCTAGCAATTGCTCAAGATGGAGAGGGAGAGGTGTACCTTCCCGGGATTAGAATCACCGAGGAAGAGTATAAAGGAACCCTCGTGCTGTATGCAAAGCCTTCATACAAATTCAAATTTCCAGTTGAAAGCTTTAGCGTTTCTCATGAGGGGGATTTTGCAGAGGCCAGAATAGAGGAAAAGCAAAATGGATTCAGAGTCTTTGTGAATGCAAACCTCTCAAAGGCAAGAAGAGTCAAAGTAGAGCTGATTTCAAGAGGAAACAGGGTCGTTAAAGAACTCATCGGCGATACGAAGAGCATAGGGGTTTTCGAAAAAGAATTTTTAAGCGAACCTTTAGTGGTAGCGGGGCACTATGGGCAGTTAAGTCCTTTGGAAATTTTAAAAGCAGGCAAATTTGGGAGAATAATAAGCGGACATGGCAGATTCATCCTCAGATTAGCATTGGATGTTCCCTTTAGGCCCGATATAAAAGAAGAAATTGAGTTTGAGGTTCTCCCAGAAAAAGAGGGCGTCACTTCTTGGGGACTTTAAAGCTCATAGCCTGCTTTTGCTGTAGCTGCTGGGCCTTTTGAGCCAAATCCTGGAGCTTGTGCTCCAATTGATGTAGCGCATCCTGAGTCTTGGCAATAGCCTCATCGTACTCCTTGATCCTCTCTTCAAGGTATACTACTGCATCATCAATGCTCTTCTCAATTGCATACCCAGAGCCAACGCTCACTATGGCATTGTGCTTGTCCTCTATTCTCCCCTTCAAGAACGAACCCGCTCCTATTGGGACCAATATTTCGGGCTTCTCTTCCTCTACTTTCTTCAGTTCCTCAAGTGTCTCTTTTACGGCCTGGAACTCATTCTTCCCGAGGGTTAAAAGCTCTAGGTTCTGAGCCAGAAGCTGTGCCTGGGCTTGTAAAAGCTGATACTCATAAGCCAATCTCTCAAGTTGTTCCTTGTTTTCCATTTCCATCACCAAAAAGAGTAACTGAAGAAGTTTTTAAGAATGTTGGTTAAAAAAGATAAAGTGTCAAGCAAGCTCCAAGCTAAGTCTCCTAACTATCGGGTTCTCAGCTTCTTCTGGCTTTATCTCTTCAACGCTCTCTATGTGTATTTTTGACCTCTTAACACGGTGCTTGCTCCCAATCTCTGAAAGGACGAGCTCTTTGATGTCCTCCGGCTTTAAAGCCCTGTACTCCTTGGTGAACTTGAACTTTCTTCCGTTCTTTTCAAAGATTCCCCTAACTCTGAACACCTTAACCTCCATCACCCATCACCCCAAAAAGCCTAATGCTTCTTCAATCTTAACTATTTCCGGCCCTGTAGTCAAATGCCCAACTACAACGCCAAAGGAATTTGCAATCATGCACGAGCCCACAAAGGGAACACCCATGTTGGCAGTTCCAACATAAAAGTCAACCTTGAAGAGATCCTCAAGCCATTCGAGCTCTTCATCCGTTGCTTCGGGGTGAACGAGGCCACCTTTGTTTGTGACCACTCCGACGCTTCCAACAGCATGGTAGTTGGCTATTATCCCTCTCTCAACTTCGACACCAAAAATATCCTCGAACTGCTTTGCTTCTTCTCTTGTAAACTTTGAGCTGATCAAGGCGGCTTTATCGTTCACAAGTATGAGGTTCCCAAAGGCGGTGAGCTTGCTTAAAACGGGTTCAACCCTAACATCTAGACCGTTCTCTTTTAGGGAAGTCTTAATTTTCTCAAGCTCGGAGTCCCAGATGTAGTAGGGGACAACGACTGCACTTGAATTTGCCGCAGCGAGGATGCCAACTATTCTTGACTTCATTATGCTGGTTTCAATAATAGGGACCTTTAAAACTTCTCTGAGGACATTAAGCTTCTTCTCCTGAAGCCCTTCTCTAACTATGGCGAATTTATCGGTAGCTAAGCCAAATACCCCTAGATACGGTGAATTTTCAAAGTCCAGTCTTTCAATGTGCATTTCCACACCTCGGTTTTCCCTCATTGGAAAAAATTAGGAATCAAGCAAGGTGAACTTCGGCCACCTTAGCGCCTTCCTTCTCTTCAATGGTTACCTTGACACGGAGCTTGCTTGGTGGCTTCTCTATGCCTCTTTCCCATATTTTCTCATTAACGTCTGTACCTATTATGACCTCATCTGCCTTTGTGTGTCTAGCTATGAACTCTCTAACAAAGCGAGCAGCTCTTGGTGCTCTCTTCCATCTTGGAACGATTTTCTTGATTTTTTTAATTGGAACAACGTAAATTCTCTCTTCCGCCATCTCTCATCACTCCTTAAGCTTGGTTCTCCTCCAGTATCTTCTCTTGGGATGAGTTAAAACCTTTCTGTTGGTTTTCACAATAACCCAAACAGGCACTCTCCTATTTTGTTTAGCTGCCTTTGCCAAGCGGAGTTTCTTTGCCAACGGTTTGTTTCTTGCCATTCTTAATCCCTCCTTAATTTGTGAACGTGAAAAGCCCAACTAATGGCCGATTAGTAAAGCCTTATTTAAATTTTTGCTTTCACTCACATTCAAAGATTAGGGGTTAAAAAGCTTTTCATTTGAATAGGCGATACTGTCAGGATAAGCTGTGGGATGTTAAGTGGTTGAATAGCTCCAAGATGTGATGCCCCGACTCTGGCTGTTAGGTGTTGCAGGCTGGGCATAATATTGTACTGGCACAGTAAAGATAAAGAGAGTGAAAATAAGAGAAAACACAACAATCTAAGGAGGGTTAATTAAGTTTTCTAGCCCCTTTCCCACCCTTTACTCATAGCGTTTGTATAGTAAAGTTGTTACCTTCCTACCTATTCTACCTATTTTTTTAAAGTGAAAGAACGTTGAATGAAAAATTGCGCTCATAAACTGAGAGATTTATAAACTCTCAACTCTTTTTGCATCCATAATTAAGTTGGTAAAAATGACGTTGATATCTTCATATTTTAATAATGGGACATCAATCCCACTTTCTTTTAGGGAATCTAGGATGTGTGTTATTTCTTCTTCAATGTCTTTCACTATATGTTTGGGATCATTGACATACTGTAATTCGGGGTAAAGAAGTTTTACTGCCCGTAAAATTCCAACCGGGGGATTGTGGTGCTTGGCGAATTTTGGATCCAATATTTTTACTAATGTGTATAGTGCTATCATTTTTTGAATGAGTTCTTTTCCAAGGATGTTTATGTCCTCTTTAGACCCGATTATGTCTTCTTCAAAAGTGAATAATTCATTAAGATGTAAGAAAGAACCAGCATTTTTGAATACATGATACAGCAAAGTTCTCATGGATTTTTCGGAATTGAATATCAATCGGTCATAGTGCTCTTTATAGATTTCTCTTGCCTTTTTTTGAAGTTTATTTTTGTCTTTTATCTTTAAGAAAATTCTATCATTTTCTTTCACCGCTTCGAATATTGACATTAATTCTTTGTTTGAAGCCTGTATTGTGATGTGAGAATGTTCATCTTGAGCATTTATTCTAATAATCCCTCCCAAAATAGATAGCGAATCTCCTGGAGGTATTTCAATAATTGATGGTATGTTCTCAATCTCGGTGTTCTTTATTTTATCCAAAATCGTCTTTTTGAGGTGTTCAGAAAAATAAGGGTATGCTTCAAGTAGTGCCTCAATAAACTCTTTAAGTGTAAATCTTGCATTTTCAAAATCCTCTAAAAATATCAATTTATCAAATTGATTTTTAAGTTCCCAAATTCTATTAATCAACTTTTCAAGTAGTTTTAAAGTAGGATACCTTTTGTACTCAGATGCTTTTTTATATGGTATGGCAAGGTTGGGGATTTTGAAATCTCTTTTCATAACATCTTTATTTTTTAAAAGTGCCATCTCTATGAAAAATAGAATTTTTTCTATATTAATTCTGAAAGATTCATCAAGCACGGTATTTAGTATTAGAACGTCCTCTACCGGAGGTTTCGATGAATTTTCACTTGGTTTTATAATAACAGGAATTTCCAAGGTCTCTTTTCCTGGATACTTTATTATAAGGTTGTTGTTCTTTCCTATGGCACTGGAGGAAATATTCGTATTCTTTATGATCACAACCATTACTTCGCTGTTTGCTCTTTCTATTTTGACCTCTTTAGAGTTAATGTCGTATTTCCTATTTCCAATATAGAATTCCAAGTTTTTTAAACGCTCAATTGGTCCTTTGATTATAACTCTGAGATTATTGTTATCCAAAAGTTCAACAACTCCACTCATTAACGGTTTTTCTGTTGAATATTTTTCCTCTAACCTTTTCGATTTTAGTTCGTCGATTCTTATTGGAGAGGGCTTCAATGTTGCTAAAAAATCTTTCAATATCTCTGCATTAATTTTATGCACAATACCTACTTCTAGATTCCCGCCATTAATAGCAGATTTTAAAACGCCTGCTCTTGTGGGATTAGCACTTCCTATATAAATAATGCTCTCGTTCACATTTGAAAATGCTAACAGTTTTGCGTGGACATATCTGTTCTCCTCAGGAAGTATATTTAGAAAATGGGATTTCTCGTTCTTTTCTAGATTCTCCACGTTTCCATTAAATTCTCCATTTTGGAGGTATACATAGAGGTCTACTTCTGGAAATCTCTGTGCCAGTGTCTTTAATACAGAAAAGTCTCCGTAAAATGGGCCTAGGATATGTATTTCTCTTGGCTTAAAGTCAAGTACGTGAATTATCTCCTCAAGTATTGGAGCATGTAAATTATGAATAAATTTAATGTCTGGGGTACTATCTTTTGTTTCATAAAGGGAATTGGAAATAAACTGATTCTCAATAATTTCTAGAATTTCGTTTAGCGTGCCTTTTATGATTTTGGATTCTTGTAGAAATGGGTTGTACTTCATAATCTCTTCCAGGAATTTTTTGATCTCTCTCAACACATGATTAACACTTTCATTTGGAAACTTAATATAGTAAAGAGTCTCTATATTGGTCAAAAATCCCGTAACAGTTAGGTTCATACTTCCAACATATAAATGGGCTTGTTTCTTTGAAATGAACATTGCTAATTTAGGATGGAAGATTCCTGATAATGAGATAGGTATTAGATAGTACTTTCTTCCTGCTAATTTCATCTTTTTACTTTTTAAAAGGCTATAATATTCATTTTCATCTATAAAGACAAGAATTTCAGAATGGCTTTCATTGATAAGGGGAAGAAGACTGTTTTCAAAAAATTCAGGGTCGAAAGTATAAGTTAGAATTATTCCATATTTTGTATTCCTTATGTTTTTTCGCACATGCTCAAATAATCTGAGAGATCTATTAGACATTAGGATCACCCAAAAGTTTACTTAAAAATTCCTCACCTTCAATAGTTAGAGAAAGTTTATTGCTCATAGGGTTTCTGGAAGTTATGAGTCCTGTTTCGTACAATACATCAAACAACCGCTGATATTTTGTCAATGTAGGCCCTATTGACCCAGAAAACGGCCGCAGATATTTATATTTTCCTCTTTCTATAGTGAAAAATAGTGGAGGTACCCCTTTGTGATTTGGGGCCTTTCTATAGGATACTTCTATATGTCTTTTAACTGTTATATTTATTAAGTTTACAAGGAACTTTTGAAGATCGCCTCCTTTTATTCTTGAGAATTCATCGGGCATTTTATACATATCATTGCTAGGTCTGTATCTAAGAAGAAGGTATAATATCAAAATTGCAGCAAAATTGGGGAATATTTCTTCGCTATGATTCTTTAAGTTATTTTTTAGGTAATAGAGGCAATTCAACTCATTGGGAATGTTTAGTGAACTTAAGGTAAGATTCCGAATACTACTAACAACATCTTTAATAGGAGTTGTTAAAGAAATCTCAATATCTAATGTTTTTGTATTTTCTTCTGGAGGGATACCTCCTTCATTAAAATAGACTCCCTGTCTGAAAAACTCTAAAAATGGCATTTTGTCTATGTATTTTTTTGAAATGAGATCTTTAAGTATTTGCTCATCACTTTTTGATATGATACTTTCAATAATTTCTTGAAGACTTAAATCAGTAAAAACCTGGGAAGTCATATAGTAAAGCGCATACTCTAATGCATAACCCATAAACTCATAAAACACTACTTCTCTCCAAAGGCGATGAATTTCTTGCAATTGTTGGGGTGGAGATATCTTAGTAAACTCTTCTCCATAATTGGTGTTTTGATACTGGTTTACGTACCACAAAAAGAGTGTTAGCGAAGCCTTGTGTTTTTCTAGAATATTGTTCTCTTTGATCCACTTAAAAAATTCTTTCTCGCTTTCATCTAGAATTTCAGAATATTTCTTACGTTTGGTGTTAAATACAAATGTCGGGGGCATTTTTATAAAACGAATTTGGGAAAGTGTTTCGGAGGCAGTTTTTTTAGGCTCAAAGTCAAAGAGGTAAAAGAGAATTTTTCTAAGGAGGATCCTCTCATCTTTTGTAAAATCTTCTTTCCTAAGGGCTTCTACGCTTATATCTCTGGAGATACGTTGCAAATAGGATACTGGAACTTTTTTACTTCTTACATAAGATCTTAACTCATTAAAATTTAGATTTGCTGTTTTTTGAAAGATATCTGCAAGTTCTTGGCATAAGGGACTAAGAATTAATTTGTCGTTCTCTTTGCCAATAAGAAGACTTTTCAATAAGGGGGTTATATAATATGCCCAAAATCCACAGCCCCCATTTTGGTGAATCATTATTTCGTTCAAATCTATTATTTTTCTGGAAAATACTTCCCTTGGGATGTTGCCTGCTCCAGGTAGACCTCTTTTTTCAAAATTAGCATCATCTGCTAATAAGAGATTTGCGAGTAGAAATATTTTTTCAAACTCGCAGATTTCTGAGATGACTTCCAGATCATTTTTAAGAAGCCATGCAAAGTATGAGAAATATCTATATCTCATTGTAATTGGGGATGGTTGGATAGGATATATTAACTCGTATAGAAGTTTGTTTCGGTACTGGTCTATTCCTAATGGATCAACGACTCTATCTCTCAATATACTTTTTTCTGTGAAAACTGGGCCTAATATATTTGCCTCGTTTTCCATGTTTTTAACTAAGAGGGCATTGGTTAAATATCTTACCACAAACTTAGAGTTAAATGTACACTTATGTGCGCTAAGTCAATACTGTAAGGATGAGCGCGATAGTTATCCTAACAGTATCTGAATAGGCAAGAGAAAGAAGAAAAGGTCACCCTATCTGGAAAGCTGTACTCCTAAGTTCTCCCCTCTCAAAGCGATGTGGATCGTACCACTCCCAGTCGAGCGGCACATGTGTTTTTCCTTTGACAATCAACTCTGCCATTGCTTCTCCAACTCCTGGAGCCATCATGAACCCGTGTCCGCTGAAGCCGGCTGCAATGTAAAATTCATCTATGTAGTTAATCTTTCCTATGGCCGGATTACTGTCCGGAGTCTTTGCATAGTGCCCTGCCCACTGCCTCAATACATGGACATATTTCAAGGCCGGGATTATCCTAGTTGCCCATTTGAGAACTCCCCTTAAGAAGTCATATGTTGGGGTTACATCGTAGGTTGGGCCGTGTTCTATCCCTGACCCACATATCACTCCGCCATCTTCGCCATCTTGGATTACATAGGAGTCGTTCCATGCTGGCGGACATACAAGAGGCTCAATCTGCCCCTCTTTAATTGGTTCAGTCTTAACGAGCTGGTGTTTGTAGGGCTTTATGGGGATGAAGTCCCTATCTAATCCCGCCATCTCGTTGATTATAGGAGCCCATGCGTTTGCAGCATTCACAACAACATCGGCTTTTATAACACCTCTGTTTGTTTTTACTCCTTTGATTTCATTGTTCTCCACCACAACATCGAGTACCTCCGTGTATTCATAAATCTCTGCCCCAAGCTCTTTGGCTTTTCTTGAAAAGGCAAAGACTGTTTTGAAGGGATTTGCCTTCCCATCGGTTGGGTTCCATTGTCCAGCCAAGAATTCATCCGCATTCAAAAGGGGGACTATCTCCTTAGCTTCCTCTGGAGTTATAAGCCTTGTTGGAACACCAAATTTGTTGTGGAGTTTTATGTTTTGTTTAAATGCCTCAACTTCATCTTCAGTTGTTGCAAGGAAAAGATATCCAGTCTGTTTGAAGTTTACATCGTATTCAAGCTCTTCACTAAGCTTTTTCCACTTTTCAACGCTGTATTTCATGAGCTTTATGTTGGCCTCGTCGGTGAACTGCTGCCTAATTCCCGTAGCACATCTGAACGTTGAACCGCTTCCAAGGTAGCCTTTTTCAACAAGAACGACATCCACACCGAGCTTTGCCAAGTGGTAGGCTATTGACGTCCCCGTGCTTCCTCCGCCTATGACAACGACTTCTGCTTTACTTTTCATTCATATCACCCACCAGAACCCCTGCAGGAACAGGTCTAATTGGGATCCTCGTTGCGGGGAGCTTTATCTCGTCTGGGCTCTTTCCGGTTTTCCTTGCTATAATGCTTATCACCATTGGGAGACAGGTCCTTCCTTGACACGGCCCCATGCCTATCCTAAGGAGCCTCTTTATCATCTCTATGTCTGTAATTCCCTGCTCAATGAGAGCTTCAATTTCCTCCACAGTTACCTCATTACATCTGCATATTATCCTCTCGCTCTTTTCACTCATTCTCTCACCACCTTAGCAGCTCTAACATCCCATGCTAATTCAAGGGGCATTTCCACGGTTATAATCGGCGTATCCCCCTTGCTCTTCTCCCTTGGAATTACCGTGACAACTTTGCCTTTTCCAACCTCTTCTCCAACTCTGTTGAGCAGAATGACCTCTTCACCCACCCTTGGAACTGGGAGAATCTCATGAGGCATCGTCACCCTTGCTTTGTCTCCAATGTAATGCACCATGAAAAATGCCAGTCCGGGACAGATTTGCACGCATAGAGAACAGCCGATGCACTTTTCATAATCAACAATTGGAACGGCATTTGGATGTTCCATTAGAACCGCATTGGTGGGGCATATCTCTTTACACGGCGTACAGGGGATTTCCTGTGGACACTCCGGAACGGCTACGGGCCTTTGCCTCAATCTTTCTTCACTTGGCAAACCAACGTACTTTTTCAGTTCTTCAACGCTTAGATAGCCTTCCCTCAAGTATTTGGGGATTTCGTTCATTCTACCACCACCTTCTTGAGACCTTCAAGAACTTTTCTTCCAAAGGGCCCGCTCCTGAATTCCTCAAGATCCTTCTGGGCTTTCTCTATTTCTTTAAGCCACTCTGGTGAAGCCACCCCTGCAGCTAAGGCAGCTGCAATTCCAGCTATCTTTCCTTCAAGCATGGCTGTCGTTGCTTCCTCAATCCCTGCAGAATCGCCCGCGACGAATATTCCTTTTATTGTGGTTTCCATTCTTGAGTCTCTGATAACCACGTGCCCTCCAAGCTCGGGGACATATTTAATCTGACATCCTACTTGGTGCAGGAGCTCTATACTCGGCCTCAATCCAACGGCCAAGGCAATTACATCAACTTCAAAGACCTTCTCTGTTTCTGGAATGACATTCCAATTCTCATCCAGCTGGGCAACAACTGCCCTCTCAACTTTCTCCTTGCCCTCCGCCCTTACTATAGTATGCCTAGTCAATATTGGTATTCCAAGCCTTCTAACCTTGGCAGCATGCACGAAGTAGCCCCCGATCTTTGGCATCGCCTCAACTATTGCCTCCACCTTTACTCCTGCTTGGTAAAGCTGATAGGCCAAAATAAGCCCAACGTTACCCGCTCCAACAATTAAGACTCTATCTCCAGGTTTTACCCCATAGGTGTTCATGAGGGTTTGAATAGCCCCGGCTCCATAAACTCCCGGCAAATCGTTGTTTTCAAAGGGTATCATTCTTTCCATTGCTCCAGTAGCAACCACCACTGTCTTTCCTTTAAATTCAATAAGCTCCTTGTTTTTCCTGACACCAACAACGAGCTTTTCATTTCCATCCTGCAGGAGCATTATTGCAGAAGTCTCTAGAAAAACCTCAACATTCCTTTTTTTGAGCTCCTCACTTAGTATTTCGGCAATTTTTATCCCTCTAACTCCGGCAAACTGCTCCCTCTTACCAAAGAACTTGTGAGTCTGCTTAACTAATTGTCCCCCAAGCATAGGATTTTCATCTAAAAGAACAACTTTTGCCCCGGCATCACTTGCATTTATAGCGGCCATCATTCCAGCTGGACCGCCGCCTATGACAATAACGTCCGCTTCAACTCTTGGCGGCTCTTTCCATTTGGGTGGCTTTGTTGTCTTAGGTAGGGTAGGCTTTTCCTCCTGCCTTTCTATCTGCATACCCTCTTCAACAAGTGTTATACAAGTTCTTACGTTTGGAATACCGTTTACCTTCATTAGACAGGAGGAGCACTTTCCAATTGCACAGAAAAGCCCCCTCGGCCTGTGTTTCTTTGTGGAGTGCTGGAGAGTTCTTATGCCCGCAGCATGGAGAGCCATTGCAATTGTTTCGCCCTCATAGGCTTTTATCGACTTTCCTTCAAAATAAATTATAATCTCCCTTCCGCGGACTCTTTTAAAATCCAAAATAGGATGCTCAGTGAGTCGCATAATATTTCACCAATGTAAAATTGAGAAGAAGTATTTATGAGTATTTTTTCATAAAAACGTTTTCCACCTTTGGTTGTAGAGAAAAAACAAAAATGACATAAAATATATCAACCCATTTGCAGGGCTTTACCTCTCAGTTCACCTCTTTCAAAGCGGTAAGGATCATACCACTCAATTGGGAGTTTGCTCTTTCCTTTTGTTATTAAATCGGAGAGCATTTCAGCTACAGCAGGTGCCATCATGAAGCCGTGTCCACTGAAGCCAGCAGCGATGTAGTATTCATCTATTTCATCTATTCTTCCAATTGCAGGATTGCTGTCTGGAGTCTTTGCATAATATCCGGCCCATGTTCTCAATATAAGAAGCTCTCTCAGGGCTGGAATTATTTTAGTAAAGTAATAGCTCACCTCTTTCATAAACTGATAGCTTGGATTGAGATCATATGTAGGGCCAACTTCATACCCAACACCGCCAACGATTCCTCCGTGATTTGTTTGAGTTAAATATGCGTGGCCGTATTTAAAGGAGATCACCATAGGTTTCACCGCTCCCTCTTTTATTGGCTGAGTTATAACCGCCTGGTGCTTGTATGGCTCAATAGGAATATGTATCGGTACTTTAGCCATTGCATTTATTAGCTTAGCCCATGCGTTTGTAGCATTTACAACGACCCCTGTATTAACAACGCCGCGATTTGTCTTTACACCTTTAATCTCCCCATTTTCAACTATAATCTCCTTGACTTCCGTGTACTCGTATAGCTTTGCTCCCATCTCCTCAGCATGAAGTGCAAACGCTGTAGTTGAATGAAACGGATCGGCTTTACCATCTGTAGGGTTCCAAGATGCAGCCACTACCTCGCTTATATCTAAAAGAGGCACTATTTCCTTTGCCTCCTCTGGAGTTATGAGCCTCGTAGGAACACCGAAACGATTTTGGATTGCTATGTTCTTTTTGAACTCCTCTACCTCTTCGTCATCATACAGCAAGAAGAGGTACCCTGTCTGCTCAAATGAAAAGCCGTATTCCTTGCTGTATTTCTCCCAAAGTTCAACCGAACGCTTCATCACCTGCACATTGGCTTCATCATTAAACTGCTGCCTAATCCCTGTACCGCAGCGGAAAGTTGAACCAGAGCCTATAAAGCGCTTCTCAAGGACTATAACTTCCTCCCCTCTTTTTGCTAGTTCATGGGCCAAAGTGACCCCTACAATTCCCCCACCAATAATGACAATTTCACTCTTATTCGGAAGCTCTTTATGCGGCATTTTCATCACTCCCTTACAGCAGTAACTTTCATTTTAACATTCTTGAGTGGAGGCCTAGCCACGGGAAGATCTATTTTAGCCATATCTACCCCGGTTCTCTGACTAACAAGCAGTGCTCCATTGAAAAGGCAAAATCTTCCCTGACAGAAACCCATTGCCAAGTGAGTGAGTCTCTTAACTATTTGCAGATCAGTTATTCCTTTCCTTACTACGTCGTCAACTTTCTTTAGGTTGACATCACAGCCGCATATCTGTACGTCCTCTAAATTCATGTCCTTGAACTCTATTCTCTGTATAGGCATTGGCTCGGGCTCGTATTCCTCGAGCTTTTCTTTGTAAAGGGCTGGAGTAGCATTGTAGCCAAATTCCCTTAGAATGTAAGCCCCTACGAGTTTGCCCTCCAAATAGTTTGCGTAGTGGGGCTTTATCCCGGTTGCACTTCCGGCCACATATATTCCATCTCTTATACGGTTTTGTTCATCGAGAACCGGGACATAATACCCCCATTTGAACTTGAGCTTTCCACCGGCCTGTGTGATTGGGTTTATATCTGGCAAGCGGTAATCACTCACAATAACTGCATCAACCTCATACACATTACCATTGGTATCTATAAGCCTCTCGACTTTCTCTTCTCCCTCAACACGCTTTGGATTAGGCACAACGATGTATTCAATGCCCCATTTTTCAAGCTCGGGTATTATTCTTTCGGGCTTTCTTCCAACAACCGCAATTCTCTTACCTGGAGCAACCCCCCACTTGTTGATGACCTCAAGAGCGAAGTCGAGTCTAAAGACTCCTGGGAACTCATTGTTCTCAAAGAGAAGAATGTTTTCTACAGCCCCAGTAGCTAATACAACCCTCTTCGCCATTATTTCTATCAGCTGGTCTTTTTTGACTACGGGAACCAAGAAGTATTCCCCTTCATCAAAAACCCCAAGAGCTATTGTACCCTTGAAGACCTTAACGTTCTCGTTGAATTGAGAGGTCAGCTCCTTGATAACTTTCTTAGGTTCTCCCTCAAACCCTTCCTGCTGGGTGCTCTTTAGGGACATTAAGCCCCCAAGCCATCCCCTCTCTTCGATTAGGGCAACTGTTAGATAATCCTGAAGCTCCAAAGCTGCACCTATTCCAGCGATTCCTCCGCCTATTATAGCGACGTCAACAACCTCCCTAAGAACTCCCTTACTTTCGTCTATTTCCACAGTTTCTTGAAACTCACCGTAGTTCTGCCTCTCTATCCTCATTCCGTCCTTAACGAGGGTTTTCCTCCCGTTTATATTCTTAACTCCATTTACAATAACTGGCAACGGGCCAAAAGTAAACGCACCCCTTTTCCTTCCCTGGAGACTGGTCGTTATCCAGTAAATACCATTTGCAAGCAGTGCCACTGGAAGTTTTTCTCCTTCATATGCTTTCAGAGCTTTGCCCTCAAAATATATCGTGACTTTCTTAGAAGCGTCTTTCTCATACAGATCCAGCGGACGCATAGGATCACCTTCCCAGTTAGTTTCATACCTATAAAACACAGAGAATCTTATAAACTTTAATGAAAAAACCAAAGGTTTTAAACAAAAGGTTAAAATTAAAAGAGAAGTCAAGCAATGCCCTTAGCCTTTACAAAGGCTGCAACGTTTTCAACTTGGCTCTTTGCTCTTGCTTCCATGACTTTGCTCTTGCCCTCTTCTATTGACACCTTCCTAAAGAGGTCTTCGTGGAGTTTTACAACATCTTCTGGTGGCTTAGTTAAGAGGCTGACTATGATTATTATCACCAGAGTCACAAAGAAGTTAACGAAGAACACTGGAACGTCTTTGAACCAACCGCCTATTACCCCAAATATTCCTGGAGCATCGGGGTGGAATGCCCATCCATAGATTTTCGCCTCTAAAAGGACTTCGCTGAGCAGACCGTACGCCATCCCTATGATTCCAGCTTCTTTTGTAACACGCTTCCACCATAGGCTGAGGGTAAGTATTGGTCCAAATCCTACTGCTAAACCTCCCCACGCAGTGGCAACCATTGCATAGACAAATTTGCTCCCGCTCATTGCGTAGTACATGGCTATAATTGCAATCGCCAGAACAACTACCCTACCTATGTTAACCATCTGCTTCTTTCCAAGCTCTTTGCCAAGTACTTTGTGGTATAAGTCTCTCGAGACTGCTGAAGACGCCACCAAAAGCTGTGAATCTGCTGTACTCATTATAGCTGAGATTATACCGGCTATAACAAACCCTGCAAGCCATGAGGGCATTAGCTCAAGTGCCATTGCAGGAATAACTTTTTCTGGATCAGAGACTTTCAACATGCCGCCTTGGTAAAGTGCGAATCCAAGGAATCCTGCAAAGAAAGCTCCCCACAGCACGAGAATTGTCCAAACGCCACTTATGAATATTCCAGGTCTTCTAAGCTTTCTGGGGTCTTCAACACTCATGTACCTCGTGACTATATGGGGCTGACCCAAGTATCCCACTATCCACGAAGCATATCCTATAGCAAAGATTATTGCCGCTATTCCAACAGCCCCTCCAAAGGGATGTAGCTTAGAGGGATCTGCCTGAGCTATCAAAGAGGTTGCCTTCTCAAGCCCCCCCACTTTTCCTAATGCTAAGAGCGGCACAATTATTAGTGTGGATACCATGAAGAGTGCCTGAACAACATCTGTCCAAACTACTGCAAAGAATCCTCCCGTAATAACATAAGCTGTTAGTATGGCTACAGTAAGGAGTATACCGCTGTTTATGCTTATGTTAAATGCCTCACTTAATGCCTTACCTCCTGCTGCAAACTGAGCCGCCACATAGGCGGTCATAAATACCAGGATAATAGCCGCACCAATTATTCTAATTAACTTTGTATTGTCCTTTAATCTTGCCTCAAGGTAGTCTGGCACTGTTATTGCCCTGAACTTACCCGCATAAATTCTAAGCCTTGGACCAATTAACACATAATCCGCCAATGTTCCAAAGAGACATCCAATTCCTGCCCAAAACGCTCCCAAACCGGCTTTAAAGGCAGCTCCAGGATATCCAAGCATTAACCATCCACTGAAATCACTCGCTTTATCACTCAATGAAGCAGCCAAAATGTGGACTTTCCTTCCACCTACAAAGTACTGGTCTTCCGTTTTTGTGAACTTGTTAGCCCACCAACCGATGTAAGCCAAAATCACCAAATATACTAAAAATCCTAGTAGAACTCCGGGGTTCATGCTTTACCCCCCTCTAGCTCTTTTAGAAGATCCTCGTCGTAAGCTAGAATCTCTTCATCTACGTAGTATTCCTTTCCTGTAATTCTGTCCCAGTAGCCATAGAGCACCATCACTATAATTCCCAAAATTGTGGGAATAATTAAAGTTGCCCAAGCTGCACCACTGAGGCCCATATTGCACCACCTCAAAAGTAATAGGGTGTTGGGCAATGCCCAACATTGCATTTAGGCACTTTACATTTATAAATATATCGACGTAAAATAGTTTTAAATGTATCGATGTTTACTTTGGACATTATTCAATGAACACAAATTCAAGTATAACATTTTAAATCGTTAAAGTTAAAGATTGAAAGGGGTGTCTAAAAAGATGCTAAAGGTTAAAGTTATGAAGCCAATATTCAGACCAGAAGTTCCCGCTAAGTTTGTGCTGTATCCCTATTCGATATTCCATATAAAGCTCTTCTATAAGCGCTTAGGGAGAAAAGATAGGGAGCTAGATTACTTTGCCTATGTTGATCTTTATCGATTTGGGGTGGAGAGAGGAGATGACTTCATAGAACTTAAAGAATGGGCTGTGAAAGATAACGTGATCATGGAAGAAAATTGTCAGTATGAAGAAGCCAAAGAGAAAGCAATTGAAAGTGCATTTATGTGGGGCAACATGATGGTAATCTCATGGTGGACCCCGAGAATAGAAGTGGTCAAAGAAGCAAAGGCATACAAGGTTTTCTGGATATTTGAAGAGAATGGAGAAGAATACGTCATGGACAGTCTTACCGGAGAAAAGTTCAAATTAAAGGATATTACGTAATTACCTAGCATGAATCTCAACTATATCTCCATCTTCAAGAACATGATCCGGGCCAACCCTCTGCCCTGGGAACTTTGCGCTCTTTCCCCACACCCTTGCGTATTTAAAGTTCTTCGCAAAGTCTTTATGTATCCTCTCAGCCACGTCAAGAACCGTTGAGCCTTTCTTAAGAGCAATCGGAGGATAAGCCGGCTCTTCACCAGGCGATTTGGTGAAAACCCTTATTATACCGGCAAGTTCATAGAGCTCTTCTTTGAGAGTTTCAATATTTGCCATCTTTTTCGCAGAAACGGGCACTATTTTAAACCTATCCCCATAAGCTTTAACGAGCTTTTCGTAGTTCTCTTTGCTCCCCGGTGCATCGCCTTTGTTAGCAATGATTATAGCCTTCCTCCATACAAGGCTCTCATCAAGAGCATCTGAAAACTCTTCAAGGGTAACAGGTTCCTTTACAGTGATCTCAGCACTGTGAATGCCTTCTTCCCTAAGCATTTTCATGACTTCGCTTATATCTCCCTGGATCAAATCCTGCCCATTGATTACAATTCCACCCATTGGCATTCTTTTTATCTCCACTTTTGGCTTTCTTTTGTTGATTTTTATTCCAGCACGTTCAAATTCTTTCAATATTATCTCCATCTGCTTTATTGGATCCTGAGAAAGATCAACGACGATAGCTATTGCATCGGCATTTCTTATGACACTCAAAAGCTGCGTCCCCATGCCTTTACCCAGGGCAGCTCCTTCTATCAAACCCGGCACTTCCACGAGTTGGATCTGAACGTCTTTGTGCTTCATCATGCCCGGAATTGGCTCAACCGTCGTGAAAGGATAATCGGCAACATCCACATCAACTCCCGCAAGAATCTTAAGAAGTGAAGATTTTCCGACGTTTGGCAAACCCGCGAGAACTATCTGGGCGGCACCTTCCTTTTTAACGCTAAATGAATAACCTCCCCCTTTTCGTTGGCTTTGTTGCTTTTCCAGTTCTTTCCTGAGCTCTGCTAGCTTTCTCTTTATTTGGAGTCTGAGCTTCTCTGTTCCCTTGTGCTTTGGCACAGTGGCATACATTTTCTCTAATGCCCTTATTTTTTCGGGTATTGTTTTAGCTTGTCTGTATTCCTCTTCCGCCGCTAGATATTCTGCTGTTACGTTTGTTGGCATTTCTACTCACCCCTCCTTCTCTAGCCATTAGGGTTATGATGGAGGGTTTTTATAAATCTATGGTGTGAAACTATCATCAACTTTATATACTTTCTCGAAAAATTTTAGGATGGTGAGAATATGAAGGGACTTTTAGATGAAATTGATAAGGAAATCTTGAGGGTGCTTCAAAAAAATAGCCGTACTCCCCTGAGAGAGATATCCAAGCGAGTTGGACTTGCAGAATCAACGGTCTATGAAAGAATTAAGAAGCTGAAGGAGAAAGGAATAATAAAGAAATTCACGATTATCCTTGATCCAGAATCCCTTGGCTTTCATCTGCTGGCTTTCATATTGATAAAGGCAAAAGCTGGAAAGTATGCTGAAGTTGCCGAAAAGCTCATTGCTTACCCAGAGATAGTGGAAATTTATGAGACCACGGGTGATTACGACATGATACTCAAGATAAGAACGAGAAGCAGTGAAGAGCTTAACGACTTTCTTGACAAGATCGGAGAGATAGAAGGTGTTGTTGCGACACATACAATGGTCGTGCTAAAGATACACAAAGAGACAACCGAGCTTCCGCTTTAAATTTTTCCCTCCGCGTACAGCCTGTGATATGCCTTTAAAAGAGCATCTCTTACCCTTTTTGGCCCGTATCTTCTCACTGCGCTTTTTAGTCCTTCGGAATAAACCCTCCTAATTATCAAATTCACGTCGGGGGATTCTTTTAGGTTGTTTTCTATATAGAGTTTTGCTATCTCTTCTGGATCTTTGTAGTTCAGCCCCTTAAGCCATTTTAAGGGGATTCCATCCTCGAACTTCTTTATTACCTCAAACTCAATTATCGTTACTTCATCCTCTCCATGGAGTTCCCCATATATCTTGTTCAGCGCACTTACCAGCTCCTTGATATCTTTAAACCCGTCTTTTTTTGCGTCTTGGTTTGTAAGCTCCTTAACCTTCTTCTTCTCCACTTTCGTGATCCTTACCTTTGCAACAGCGGTGTCGCTTGGTGTTATTACAAGATAAACCTCACTTCCAGGTTTAGCTTTGTATTCTCCAAACCTAATCGTAGTGGTCTTTTTTCCGCTTAGTATTTTGGATTTGTATGAATTATCTATTAGAAGGAACTTTCTTATTTGAACCATTGTTGAGCACCTCTAATATCTCCGGAAGCTCTAAGAGGTCGTTAATTTTGAAGTCCGCATACTCTTCATATTCAAGCTCTCTATCCGCATATTTCCCATAGCGGAACCATACAGTGTGCATCCCTACCCTTTTTGCCCCATAGATATCCGAATAAAGCCTGTCCCCCACCATCAAGGCCTCTTCTGGAGATACCTCGAATATCTTCAGGGCTTTTTGGTATATTTTTGGGTGTGGTTTTTTCACTCCCTCAAAGTCTGAAACCACCATATGCTCAAAGAAATCATCTAAATCAAGCCTTAAAACTTTCTCCCACTGCTTTATTGGATTTCCATCAGTGATTATGCCTAACCGGTATCCCATCTCTCTGAGTTTGATAAGAGTTTTCCTCGCGTGCTTAACTTCCCTTATGTGAGCGAATTTTGTGTTGTGATAGGCTATAACTCCCGCAGCTACCCACTTGGGGTTGTATTTTAGATCAAGCCTCCTGAGAAGGTAATCAAAGTGATGAGGGAAATTACTCCCATATTCATTAATGAGCTCCAAGAGTTCGTTATAGGCGGTGTCAAAATCAACAGGCATTCCATGCTGAATCATGTTTTCTATGGCATTCCTTCTGGCAAGCTCAGCTAAGCGGGAGGTATCTACAAGGGTGTCATCGAGATCAAAAAACACAACTCTTATCATTTTGCTCCCCACTCAAATAAAAGGGTTAAAGTATTTAACTTTTCCCTATGTCGAGATAAAAGGACTTCATCTTTTGCTTTTCTTCTCTTAGTTTTCTAAAGTATTCATCCTCTCGAATGAGCTCATTGAGAAGGTCTTCAAGCTTCCACGTTAGAGATGTGGGTGTTGTGGTTGCGAAGATTGCATCAATACCTTGCGAGCGAACGTCTTTAATAACTCTCTTTACCTCCTCATTTGAGAGATTGTGCATTATGACGAACTTCCTCCAGTGCCAGTTGCCGCTTCCTTCAAAAGTAGGGGCCTTTGCCACAACTTCCGCCACAATCCAGTCCCTGCAGTATTCTGGAACCTCATAAATATCAAACTCACCTAAGGTTTCCCTCACTCTGGAAACTTCATCCTGCTCAAACCCTATTATAAGTATCATAGCACCACCCTTAACAACCTTTATCTTTTAAACATCTTTTAACCTTTGCCAAAAGACGTTCCATTGTCTCTCCGGCAAGCCCTTTCAGAAAGATATCCGCTATTGGAGTTATGCCGCTTTCCTTTGGGTTGATCTCTATCACATACCCTCCGTTCTCTTTTACGATGTAAGGAATGTACGCTGCAGGGAACACTTGGCCACTTGTTCCAATAACCAGACAAACGTCAGCCCTTTCCGCAAGCTTAAAGACCTTTTTAAGGGTTTCTTGGGGAAGGGGTTCGCCAAACCAGACAACATCAGGCCTTAAGAGAGAACCACACTCTGGGCATTTGGGCAGATTCTCCTTTAAAACCTCCTCAAGCCTGCCGGATTCAAGAAGGTTTTCCTTATAAGTGCAGCTAGTGCACCTAACTCGATAAATGTTCCCATGAAGTTCTACTACATTTTTGTTTCCAGCTTCTCTATGTAGATTGTCAATGTTTTGAGTTATAACAGCCTTTAAAAGTTCCATTTTTTCAAGCTCTGCCAATGCTAAATGGGCCTTATTTGGCCTTGCGTCTTTCATCAGCTTCATTCTCATCTTGTAAAAATCCCAGACAAGCTTTGGATTTCGTTTGAAAGCTTCGGGTGTTGCAACCTCTTCCACTCTATATTTTTCCCAGAGGCCTCCTTTGCCTCTAAAAGTTGGTATTCCGCTTTCGGCACTTATTCCAGCCCCTGTAAAAGCTATCAAAAAGTGAGAATGGGCTATCAATTTGGCCGCTTCCTCCATCATAGGACATCGCTTTCTAATTCCCCCTTGAAATTTTTAAAGGTATTCTAACGGCAAGATTTAAATTACATGGATGTAAAATATCACATGCAAGAAAGCACTGGGGTGATACCATGAGCTACCAGATGTATAGAGACAAAGTTTTGGAATTTGTTGAGATGCACGAAAAGTGGAGAGCATCAACAATAAATTTGATTGCAAGTGAAAACGTGACTTCCCCAAGCGTTACAAGGGCTGTGGCAAGTGGTTTTATGCACAAATACGCCGAAGGGTGGCCAAGACAGAGGTATTATCAGGGATGTAAGTACGTCGATGAAGTCGAACTCATAGGAGTTGACCTCTTCTGCAAGCTCTTCAAGAGCGATTTCGCGGATCTAAGACCAATCTCTGGAACTAACGCAAATCAAGCCGCGTTCTTTGGATTAACAAATGCTGGTGATAGGGCTATTGTCCTCCATACTTCCCACGGTGGACACATAAGCCACATGCCCTTTGGAGCAGCTGGTATGAGGGGATTGGAGGTTCACACATGGCCTTTTGATAACGAAGAATTTAACATCGATGTCGACAAGGCAGCCCAAATGATTAGAGAGCTCGAACCCAAGATAGTTGTCTTCGGTGGTTCATTGTTCCCGTTCCCACACCCAGTTAAGGAGCTTGCTCCAGTGGCTAAAGAAGTTGGCGCTTATGTAATGTATGACGCAGCCCACGTTTTGGGATTAATAGCGGGAGGAAAGTTCCAAGACCCACTTAGAGAAGGAGCCGATGTTGTAACTTCCTCAACACACAAGACCTTCCCAGGCCCACAAGGTGGTGTAATACTCTACAAGGACCTTGGGGAAGACACGGCAAAACTGCAATGGGCAATCTTCCCAGGTGTTCTGAGCAACCACCACTTACACCACATGGCTGGAAAAGTCATTACCGCTGCGGAGATGCTCGAATTTGGTAAAGCTTATGCTGAGCAGATCGTAAAGAACGCAAAAGCCCTAGCCGAGGCTCTTGCAGAGGAAGGATTCAAAGTCATTGGAGAGGACAAAGGCTACACGGAGAGCCACCAGGTTATCGTGGACGTAAGTGAGCTCCACGAAGCCGGAGGAGGATGGGCTGCTCCGCTATTAGAGGAGGCGGGCATAATCCTCAACAAGAACCTCCTTCCATGGGATCCACTTGAGAAGGTCAACACCCCAAGCGGTCTAAGAATCGGTGTGCAGGAGATGACAAGAGTTGGCATGATGGAAGACGACATGAAGGAGATAGCAAGATTCATGAGGAGAGTCCTTCTTGACAAGGAGGATCCAAAGAAGGTGGAGAAGGAAGTATTCGAGTTCAGGAAGCAATTCCAGAAGGTCTACTACTCCTTCGACTACGGTCTGCCCATGAAAGAGTGAGTCCTTTTTATCTTTTTTTCTTTGCTTTTTGAATGCAGTTTTTGGAAGTTGTAAATAAAGAAAAATCAACTCCCAGACACCGTAACGCTTATCTTTGTCCCATCTGCCTCCACGTCAAAGTTCTTGCTGAGGAATGGAGCCCCATATATTACAATCTCCTTTGGCTCTCCGGGAAGGGAAATCTCGACCTTCTGAGGTTCGCCGTAGTAAAAGCCGCCCATTTCGATTCTTTGTCCCTGCCACCCTATTGCCCCGATTTTAAATGGAAACGCAAAGCCATTTTTGTCCACCAGAGTAAACTTCACGGTGTAATTGCCATTGGTTTTAATTATCTCTACATTTTGCACTGTGAGGTTTGGAAGTGCAGACTTTGTTGTCCAAGTTTTCCAAATCAGCAAGACCTTCTCATCTCCTGATTTTTTAGCCAAGAGTTCTGCAAAATCATCGAAATCAGCTTCCTTGAAGATTACTTCTCCTGAAAATTCTCTCAAAGCCTCTTTAAACGCTTCCTCTCCCGCTTGAGTGTAGAGAAGGTAAAACGTCAAGAAACCTTTGTAGACCATTGAGCTCCTCATCCATGACTTGTCGCTGTAAAAGTATCTGTAGCCTTCAATTAAGGGATACCCAGACTCTGGAAAATCCCTCAAATTCACTCTGTATTTATATAGCGCGCTTTTCCTGTAATCCCCAAGCCGATTTAACTCGACTCCCTCTAAGAGAGAAAATAAACTATCTGGAACCCATGCATCTTTTGGCTTTATCTTGAAGCTGTTAAGCCAGCTATAATATAAGCCCCGAAGAAGATACAGCTCGTGATACCCGCTTTTAGGCTTATAGATGAGCAAATCTCTTGACCGATAGATGTGTTCTTTGATAGGCCCTCTTGTGTAGACGATTCTGAACTTAGAGGAGGGAAGCTCAAACCATTCCAAAGCAGTGTTGAAAGCGCTTAGACTTTGTTTAAACACAGTTGCAGGGCTTTCCACATCGTTGGTGTAGTAGAACTCAACTTCTGTTCCGTTTACAAAGCCCTTAAACGTCTTAAATCTACCAGTCACAAGGAATACAGCTTGGCTCGGCAACGTTGTAGTTATGGGAGTGTTTTTGCTAACTACTTTTATTCCACCTTTTGGAAGTTGCTGAGCAGCAGGCTTTAGGAACAAATAATAGTCGAAAAGCAGGGTCAGGTTGGGCGTTATGAACATCCCGGAGAGGAAGTAGTTAATGCTCTCATCATACGTCAATGGCTGAATGCTGAAGTTTCCAATGTAAGATAACTCATACATATTTTTTCGTTCATAGGGGAGCAGGAAAGTGAAGCTCTGCAGATACTGGGTGTTCATTGCCTTTAGGTCAAGGTAGACCATCTTGAAGAAAACCGGATAGTAGTCCTTAGTATACTTAACCTTGAAGCTTCCATTTGCCAAGAAAAATGCGCTTTCTTCATCAACGCTTACTGTAAGATTCATCTCCTCAAGCTCGGAAGAGCCCTCTAAGATTCCGCCTCCCCAGAACCATCTGATGAACTCGTTGTACTCTTCTTCAGCGTTGGGGAGGCTTTTTATTATCTTGGAAGGAGTATCGGTTTCAAGAAGCCTCAAAACTTCACCAATACCATATTTGTGGACAAGAAAGCCCACAAAGTCAACCATGCTCCCCTCTTGTTCCTTAATCTTACTAACATCTCTGCTGTCTATCAAGGACAAGAGCTCACCAAAGGAAAGTCCTGAGTAATCGGCTCCCCTGAAGTAGAGTTCCCCTAGGAGAGGAAATACAAAAGTTAGCCCATTCACTTTTCCGGTTAAATACGCTATCAGTGCACTTTCTACGTTGTAGTAGTCAAGACTTTTGGCGTCCTTCTCAATAAAGGTAAATATTTTGTTTCCCTCTATATACCAGGGGAGATCAGTCGAGTAGTCAAGCTTTAAATCGTCCTCAGAGGGATATATGTAAAGCTCAATTTTTTCTGGAGCTTTTCCAAAGGCTTTTGCATAGCTCCCGTACACGTAGTCAATCCCAACCAAGAGAAACCTTATGTTGAAGTTAAACCCTTCTCCCTTAACAGGAGGGTAGTAGATCGTAAAATACTTTGTTTCATTCTTCAGCCATCCCTCATAGGGGTTCTCCTCAGCCACAGTATGCACTGGAGTTGAAGATTGGGGCGTTGTTTCTTTTCCTATGCACATTGTGGAGAAAGTTAAGAGGAAGAGTACGAAGAAAGTCTTCAAGTGTCTGTGCACAATAACCACCAAAAAAGATTTGAACATTTATACATAAAAAAGTTTTGAATAAAAAATCAAAATCTCAAAGCCTAGCCCGTTCAAACTCTTCCTTTTTGCCTAAAGGTTTTGTAGCATCAATACCCCATTTAGCAGTTAAGCCCCTCTCCCCAGAGGGGTCAAGAGAGCTTCCTCTCGCGTTAGATATCACAACTAAGTCCTTATCCGCTTGAAATCTCGTGGCTACTGCCCATTCTATCTCTTTATCGTCGTAAATGTTAATGTCCTCATCAACCACTATCACGTGCTTTAGGCTTGGATGTCCAGCAAATGCCGCCAAAATAGCATTTTTCCCATCTCCATCGTGCTGCTTTGTTATACTCACAACTGCGTGGAGCCACATGCATCCACCTTCTGTCAGCCTTACGCCATGAACCTTTGGAACTACCTGCTTAACGCTCTTGTATATCTGGGGCTCCTTGGGAAGTCCCATGAGCATGTAGTGCTCATATCCGCTAGAAAGCAATGCATGGAAAATCGGTTTTTCGACGTGGTACATCTTCTCAAAAACCACAACGGGCTGCTCCCTTACAATGTCATATGTCCCAGTTATATCAACAAAGGGCCCCTCTTTGTCAAGCTCTGGCAAAATTTTTGCCTCGAAGACAAATTCGCTTTCAACTGGAACCGGAATTCCATTGAGGTCTACAACCTCTAAGGGCTTTCCAAATGCCATCTCGCTCATAGATGACGCAATGCTGAGCTCACTAACTCCATAAGGCGGGCTTGTCGCTGCCGCTAGGAGGATATGGATTGGATTGCCAACAATTATTCTAACATCAAGCTCTTCACCGTGTTCTGCCTTATCCTTCCACATTGCATACAGATGCCTGGGAACTAACCTAACAGTCCCGGTTTTTTCATCTCTCACCATTGTTCTGTGATATGAAAGGTTTACAAATCCATTCTCGTCCTTTGCTATGTAGATTGCTGAGGTAAAGTACTGCCCCCCATCCTTTGGAAAGTAATGCGGAACCGGCAACTCTTTGAGGGAGAAATCTTTTGTGGAGTTCTTAAAAAATTCAGCAGTTTTTGCCTCTTTATATGGTCTAGGATTCTCTATAGCTTCCATTATGAAATGAATGAGCTCTTCCCTTTTTATGCCGAGGTACTTTGCTATTCTCTCCCGCGTGCTCCATATGTTGCCTGCAACTTCCCATCCATCGACATCTTTAAACAGAACGGGCTTAGTTTTATGCTGAAGAAGATAGCTCGTTATCTCAAACTTTTTACTAGCGGGCTTCTCAACGATAATAAGCTCATCATGAAATTGGTTTAATATCTCCCGTATCATGACACCACCCATTCAAACTCTGCTTGTATCGTGATAAACTTTTTGGAGGTTTTCATTTTTTTGTGTTTATTTTTGAATATTTTTCAAAATGATAGAGAAAGAGCTATAAAGGGGGAATTCCAAAAATTTCTTTTGAGTTGCTATGAAGACCGTGGTGTTGAGAATCCCGGATAAATCTGCACTGGTGTATATTGAGAAGGCTGATCCTAAGATATACTTTATGATATATGAGGAGCTAACTTACCGAAAAAGTTTCGGCAAATGGGAGAAGCCTGAGAGCCTATATGATCCCCATACCAAATCCTTCCCTGTAGGTTTAATCCCCCGTGTAAAGCAACTTTTAAACTCAAAAGGATACAGGGTTAGGGTAATTGATGAAAGAAAAATTGAAGGAGTAGAAATAAACGCAACATGGAACAAAGAGTATAAGCTGAGAAAATACCAAGAAAAGGCCGTTAAAAAAGCATTAAAATCCGGTATGGGAGTCTTAGCATTGCCTGTGGGAAGCGGGAAAACAATAATCGGACTGAGGATTATATACGAGCTTAACCTATCAGCTCTCGTTGTTGTACACACCAAGGAACTTCTTTATCAGTGGGCTGAGAATATAAAGAGAGTTCTTGGGATCGAGCCTGGACTTGTGGGGGATAACAACTGGATAGAAAGACCAGTAACGGTAGCTATGATACAAACCCTCCTCTCTAGAGGGGTTGATAAGCTCCAGCTTCCATATGCAGTAGTTGTATTTGATGAATGCCACAGGACTTCAGCTGCAGAAAAGTTCTATGAACTTGGAATAAGCCTCCCCCAGAGATTTAGGTTTGGCCTCTCTGCAACTCCATGGAGAAGGATTAAAGGGGAAGAACTGAAGATAGAGGGGGCAATAGGGCCAATAATCTACGAAGTTAGGGCCGAAGACCTGATAAAAGAAAAGTTCTTGGCAAAACCAAGGTTTAAAGTAATTGAATATGAATCCTTCATGCCACCGCTGGCAGATCGCTACAAGGAACTTTATGAAGAGATAATCATGGAAAATGAAGAAAGAAACAAGGCTATAGTTGAGACCGCATACAAACTCGCAAAGCAGGGACACCGTGTTTTAATAGATGTCAAAAGGATCGAACACGGAAAGATCCTTGTGGAGATGCTTAAAAAGAAGGGAATAAATGCTGAGTTCTTGAGCTCTCAGAGTCCAAACAGATGGGAGATTTTTGAAAAGTTCAAAAATGGTGAGATTAACGTTTTGGTTTCCACACTACTGAAAGAAGGGGTGGATATCCCAGAGATTTCCGCTATAATACTGGCCGGTGGAGGGAAAAGCGACATAATGACTATCCAAACCATAGGAAGAGCATTGAGGCCCAAAGGCGGAAGCGGTGCGGTTATAGTTGATGTGAAAGATGAAGATCCACTGCTCTTTACGCACTTCATAGAAAGACAAAAAGCCCTGAGGCAGTACTACGGCAAATACTATGACAAAGAGCTCGAGAAACTCATAAAGAAGTGAACCAGTCTTCAAAAATGCTTGCCGCTATTAGGTGTTGGGTAAACCTCTCGAAGAATTCTTTTTTTGCCTTTTCAACTGCATAGGGATCTTTTTCAAAGAGTATTCCCTCGTACTTAACTTCCCACAGAACCAGGTTTTCTGGGGAAGCAGGAGGGAGTTTTCTGTCCATCTTTTCTTTCAGCATTCTTTTCACTTCCTCTCTTGAAAGAGTGCCGGAGGCACAAAGCTTTAAAGCCGTTATAATTCTTCTCACCATCTCCCAGAGAAAGCTTTCCCCTTCAATTTCAACTGTAATTACATTTCCCTTCGAGAGTACTTCAATTCTGTCTATCTTTCTTATAGGGTTCTTATCCCCTTCAAGCCGGGCAAAGTTTGAGAAGTCATGAACCCCTACAAAAACTTCAGCACAGGATTTCATTTTCTCAATATCAAATCCCTCGTCAAGGAGGTAGTACCTATACACCTTTCCCCTGCTCCAGAATCTTGGATGAAAATCTTCTGAAACCTCTGCCCTTCCTAAAACCCACACGTCCCTCAAATGATGATTCAAAATTCTCGGATACGTGAGTTCAGGTTTAGAAGTGTTAAACGCAATGACGTTTCCAAAGGCGGAAACTCCCCTGTCAGTCCTTGAAGCGCCTTTAAAATTTGCGTCTTTGGGGTTTTCAATTATTCCGAGCTTAGTTAATACTCTGATTATCTCGCCCTCAACAGTTCTTAAGTTAGGCTGTCTTTGAAAGCCGTAAAACTTCCTCCCATCGTAGGCAATTTTTAAAGCTACTCTCATGATTGGAAATTTGAGTGAAGGTTATAAAAGAGTTGTCCGTCCTGTTCTCTTTACAAATGTTAAGGTCAATATGTCCATATGTTTGAGTTAATTGCGGAATATTTTTGGAAATTTGACAATAAAAATAGAATAAAAGCTAAAACCTCTGCCCCTTAAAGAAAATTAGGGGTGATAGAATGGTGACTGAGATCGATGCAGAAACCATGGAGTGCTTAATTAACTTTGATATCATGTTTACATTTGCAAAGAAATTTCTTCAAGAAGGGAGGTCTTTTTAATTCCCTTTTATTCAAGAAAAAGGAGGGAAAATCAGAGAAAACTTCCCTTGTAGAAAGGCCTTAGGAAGACCTCAAAAGCCGCTATCGGCATCTCTATTCCCCAGTTTTCAAGCACCTGTGGATGTATTTCTCCTATTATCCCTACGCTCCTTCCATCAACTATTATCTCTCCCACTCTACCGGGAATAAAAGAGCCATGTTCTATTTCTTTAAGTTCGTACTCGGCATCGAGATGACGCATTAGGCTGTCCAGGATTTCTTTTGCTTCTGTGAAGGTTACCTTTGGATGGGCAAGAGCAACAGCAAGTTTGCTTTCACTGATGGTCTTTGTTTCCCTTCTCTCGTCTATGAGAGTCACCTTACCAACTTCAAAGATCCTTTGAGGATACTCCTCGTGAGTATTCTGGCTTAGGAATTCCATCAGACTTGGGATAAGCCACTTTCTCAATGCTGACCATTTCTGACTTATTGGGTTCTCTATCTCCACTATTTCCTCTTCTGGAATGTTCATTTTGTCGAACTGGGCTTCCTTGTTCGTGAGGTTAAAGGTCATTACCTCCTGGAGGCCAAAACCCACCATAAGATCCCTCACAGCGTTTTCAAACTCTACAAAATCGTCTCCTTTTCCTTGAACGGCAAGCTCCGGTTCCTCCGGAGGAATGTTGTTGTAGCCGTATGCAATGAGAACATCCTCCAAAATGTCCCTTGCATGCATTATGTCATCTCTGAACGCCGGATATCTCAACTTCGCCTTTCCATTGACGATTTTAACCTCATACATCATGCGCTCGAGAAGATCCCTTATCTCTTCATCTCCAAGCTCAACCCCAGCAAGTTGCCTGATGTAGTTAAGCTCAACCTCAAATTCTTTGGGAGTCAAGTCCGGAGTTTCTATCTCAAAATCTTTGTAGATAACCTTAACGCTCCTTATTTTTCCACCACGTTCAGCTAAAGCAGTTACAATCACATTCAAAGCGAGCATGATTTTGTTAAGATCCCATCCAGTGATGTCTATGAAAATGCTTTTAGTATCTTCGGTAACTTTTCCATGAGTCTCGGAATTTATAACCGGCGGCATTGACAAAACGTTTCCTTCTCTATCGACAAGTAATGGGTAATAGGGTTTCCCCTTAATCAAGTGGCCATATTCCTTTCCCTTCTCATGCTCTTCAAGTATCTCATCTGCAGTCATTTCTCGATCGCTGTTTAGTGGAATAAATCTTATTTTATCCG
The DNA here is from genome assembly GCF_055393685.1 of Thermococcus aegaeus. Classification (NCBI taxonomy): domain Archaea; kingdom Methanobacteriati; phylum Methanobacteriota; class Thermococci; order Thermococcales; family Thermococcaceae; genus Thermococcus; species Thermococcus aegaeus. Next base: position 478,538 of record NZ_AP042464.1, read on the forward strand.
GCTCAACTGCTTTGTAATAGAAAGGAGGCTTAAGCTTATCGAAGTCAAACGTCCCTATAGCGACTTCCCTCCTCCTTCTTCCGAAGGTGAGCGCTACTTTCTCCTGAAGCTGGATTATCTGTCTCAATGCCTCTTCATCAAGTTCAAGGTTCTCGACTATTGCATAGACTCCATACGGTCTTATATCTTTCAATTTTTCATCTACATAAACAACAACGTCGCTTTTTTCAATTTCATACTTTGGTAGTCCTCTTACCATTCCAAGAGCCCACTTTACCTGTCTCGCTATCCCTTCGGCACTCCACAGATCGGGTCTGTTGGTATCTTTGGCATCGGCCTTGAAGTATATTTTACCTTCGTGCTCCCATACATCGTCAAGTTCGCATTTTGCATAGAGGAACAAATCCTCCCATTCTTCGACTGTGAACTCCCTTCCAACCAATCTCTCCAGGTCATGCTTGGCAACATCGAACTTCGGCATCTTTCATCACCACACCAATTTGGCCTCTCTCAACCACTTTAAGTCATAGCTGAAGAGATATCTTATGTCATCTATCCCTAGTTTGAACATAGCTAATCTGTCGATCCCAATTCCCCATGCAATTACTGGCACATCTATTCCCAACGGTTTTGTCATTTCTTCTCTGAATATCCCTGCTCCGCCAAATTCTACCCATCCAAGCTCTTCGTGATAGGCACTCATCTGAACGCTTGGCTCTGTGAACGGGTAATAATCTGGGAGGAACTTAACCTTCTTTGCTCCGGCTATCTCAACCGCAAACCTCTTTAAAATTCCAAGAAGGTGTTTGAAGGTTAAGCTCTCATCCACAACGAATCCATCCACTTGATTGAATTCTATTAGATGTGTTCTGTCCAAAACGTCTGGTCTAAAAACTCTTTGGATGGCAAAGTATTTACCGGGTATTTGGACACCCTTCCCCAGCTGTCTTGCGCTTAGGGCAGTTGCATGCGCTCTGGGCATTAGGAGCATGGCCATTCTTGGATCCCACTTATATCCCCATCCCCTTGAGCCCGTTGTCCAGCCGTACTCATGAGATGCCCTAACCCTCTCCACAAGCTCTTCATCCGGAAGAGAGCCATATTTTGGATACTTTAGCTGATAAGTGTCAGTCCAGTCTCTTGCTGGATGATTCTGCGGCTGGAATAAAGCATCAAAGTTCCAGAATTGGGTCTCTATTAGGCTTTCTGCAGTCATTTCAATAAAGCCCATTTCTATAAGCTTTCTTCTTATCTTATCAAGAAAAACTCTATAAGGCTGCTTTTTGCCGGGATAAATTCTTCTCACAGGAGCATGAATGTTAAAGCGTTTGAAATCAACTTTTCTCCACTCGCCACTCTTTATAAGCTCTGGAGTTAAAATGGAAACCTCTCTCTTGAGCTCAAGACCTCTTTCAGCAAGTCTCATGCCTTCCTCTGTGATCTCTACCTCTCTTTCCGCTTTAGTGTCTTCTTCCCCAATTTTTCTGGTCTTTAGCTCCTTAAGAGAGATGAACTTTTCAAGCTCTTTCGCATCAACTTCCCCCTTTTCTGCAAGGATTTTCAATGCTTTGTCAATTGATCTTTCCTCAGAAATTGCTGTCCTTCCCTTTTCAGTAACCTCAAGAACAAGCTTTCCATCCTCTTTTTTGACATTTGCCCATCCCTCTCTCCTTAGGATTCCAACGATGGGCTTAAGCTCATCCTCGCTCAGTACTTCCCTTAGTTCATCAAGAGAGACTCTACCTCTCTCCACAAGCAGTTTCAAAGCTCTCCTTTCTGGAAGCCCAATTTTAGCATATTTCTTTCCCAGCTCTGTTATCCTTACGATTCTCTTCTGCCTTTCATGGAGCTTTGCAAGCCCCTTACTCTGGAGCCAGAGAACGGCTCTCATCACCGCTACTTGATCCAATCCAGTTTCTTTAACGAGATCTTCGAATTTCGCTTTTTCCAAATCCTTGAGTTTGATGAGAGTTAATTTTTCTTGATAGCTTAATTCCATTATCAACCCCCCGAAAGAAGTCTCACAAGACTTACTTAAAAATTGCGGTGGTAGAGGTAAAAAGATTAGAAAAGTCAGTGCTTGTGGGGGAAGAAAACAACTTTGCCAGTTTTTCCAGCACGCATGAGTTCAAAAGCTTCCTCGAACTTATCGAATCCCTTGTATTTGTGTGTAATTATTGGATCCAAGTTGAGCTTTCCACTCCGCAAGAGATTGGAGACAGTGTACCAAGTTTGCCATAAGTGCCTTCCAGTAATTCCATGAACTTCCAGTGCTTTGAAGATAACGAGATTGTTAATGTCGAAAGTGACTTCCCTTGGGAAGAGGCCTAGAAGACTAACCCTTCCCGCTGGGGTAACTGCCTGCAGTCCCTGTTCAAGGGCCTTTGGAGCACCGCTGAATTCAAGAAAAACGTCAACTCCATTGCCATCCGTTAAGTCTTTCACTTCCTTAACAACGTCCTCTTCCATGGGATTTATAACCACATCAGCACCTACTTTTTTAGCCAACTCTCTCCTAAAGTCACTGGGCTCGCTTACTATCACCAAAGAGGCCCCACTTGCCTTTGCTACCGTTATGCCCAAGAGACCCAACGGTCCAGCCCCTGTTATGAGAACCGTTTTACCTGAAATTGGCCCGGCTAAGACCGTATCGACAGCGTTACCTAAAGGCTCTTGGAGGGTTGCATATTCTGGAGGGATCTCCTTTGGATTTTTCCATGCATTCTGGGCTGGAACTATTGCATATTCTGCAAAGACACCATCGGTATCAACTCCAAATATCTTGGTGTTCTGACAAACATGGTAGTTACCAGTTTTACATTGATAGCACTTTCCACAAACTATGTGTGTTTCTGCAGAGATGTAGTCACCCACTTGGATGTCATCTACCCCTTTTCCAACTTCCACAACCTCTCCAGCGACTTCGTGGCCCATTATCTGAGGGGGCTTTATTCTGCTCTGTGCCCATTCATTCCACTCATAGATATGAAGATCGGTTCCGCAGATGCTAGTTGCGAGAACCTTTATGAGAACCTCCCCTTCTTTTGGCTGTGGAACATCAACTTCAACAAGTTCAGCACCGTAAGCGGGCTTAGTTTTCATAATAGCAGTCATTTTTTCGCCCATGGTCACCATCTCCACAGATTTTTTAACATTAATATCTTCATTGTTTCGTGATATAAAGCTTTTTGTCTTCATAAAATACTCAGCTTATTATCTACTAGCTTCAGTTTTTCAGAGGGAAAAAGCAAAATTAAGCAACAAAAAGTTTGAAAAAGTTGTGAAAGCACCAAAAATTTTAAATACCACCATCATCACAATTAAGATTGCAGATACTTGCTTGGTGGTGTCTGAATTGGAGGATAGGAAATTTGGAAAGAGAAGGATGGACAGAGGAGGCCCAAGACTGCCTCCAGTTAAAGTTGGAGAAAGATACAAGGTGAAGATAGAAGCCCTCGGAAAAGGTGGAGATGGAATAGCAAGAATTAAGGGCTTTGTGATTTTTGTCCCCAACACAAAAGTAGGGGATGAAGTGGAAATTGTTATAAATTCCGTGAAACAGAAGTTTGCATTCGGAGAAATTATCGGTTGATTTTTCCTTTCTTTCCCCTTTTTATACGAAAATCTTATATTTCATTTTGTAATAGAGTAGTGTGTCTATCACTGCAATAATTTAGCGGCTTTGTCACTGCTTTAAAGATTCACCCGTCAAGGAAGTGTGAGTAATGCCGGTTATAATCGTCACCGGGAGAGGGGGAGCTGGTAAAACCACAACCACTGCAAATCTAAGCGTGTATTTTGCTCAAAAGGAGTATCGGACTTTAGCCATAGATGGTGATCTCTTCTTGCCCAATCTCGGCTTTCATTTCGCTTTGGAGAACGTTAACTATACCGTCCATTCCCTTCTCAAGAATCCGGATGTTGATCCGGAGCGGGCAATCTACAAACATGCAAAGACTGGAGTTAATGTTATGCCCGGCAGCACTAGGCTGCAAGATGTGATAGGCATATCACCCAAAAGGTTAAGGGACATCGTCGAGCAAATGAGATATAAATTTCCGATAGTTTTTGTTGATTCCCCCACGGGGATTCCCTTTGATACTCTCCCAACTTTTGAAGTTGCTGACTATCAAATAATAGTTGTTGAAGTTGAAAGGTCACCAATTTATTCCTTTGAAACAATGGTAGAGAATGAGATTAGCAAGCTTAAAGCAATAGGCGAGGAATACGGGTTAAAGATTGGAGTAGTGCTAAACAAGGTCAGGGAATCGGAAGATGTTATAGATCACATAATCGACGAGATCACCGAAAATGTTGGCTTGCCAGTTGTTGGAGTAATACCATTTGATGAGTATGTTCCAGAATCCATAAACGTTGGAATCCCGGTACTTGCGTATAAACCAAGAAGCGATGCGGCCATAGCGTTTTATGAGGCCGGGGAGATACTGGAGGAATGGATATTTAAGAAGGTTAGAAGGATCTGAAATCTCTTTTGGGGGTAGGAAGATGAACTTGGAGGAACTTATCGAAAAGGTAGCCAGTGGAGAGATTAAGCTTCATCAGGTTGAAAAATATACCGGAGATAAAAGGCTCGCAACTGAGATAAGAAGAAAGGCCCTAGAAAAAAAATTAGGGATATCACTCGAAAACATCGGGCATTACTCTATAGATCCCGAGCAGGTTATTGGAAAAAACATAGAAAACATGATTGGAGTTGTTCAGATACCAATGGGAGTGGCTGGACCCCTGAAGATAAACGGAGAGTATGCTAGGGGAGAATTTTACATTCCCCTGGCGACAACCGAAGGGGCCTTAGTTGCAAGTGTTAATAGAGGATGCTCGGCTTTAACTGCCGCAGGTGGCGTAAAGACGACTATAATCGATGACAAGATGACGAGGGCGCCTCTTTTAAAATGCCCCGATGCAAGAAGAGCAAGAGAGGTTGCTCAATGGGTTGAAGAAAACCTCCAATACCTCCAAGAGAAAGCGGTTTCTAGGGTAACTAAGCATGGGAAACTTAGGGGAGTTAAGCCCTACATCGTTGGCAACAACCTCTACCTGCGCTTTGAGTTCGAGACAGGGGATGCCATGGGCATGAACATGGTTACGATAGCGAGTGAAGAGATAATGAAGGTTATCGAAGAGCACTTCCCAGATGTTAAGTACTTGGCACTCTCTGGAAACCTCTGCGTCGATAAGAAGCCCAACGCAATGAACTTCATCAACGGTAGGGGGAAAACGGTGATAGCTGAGGCAATCATTCCAAGGGAAATCGTGGAGAAAAAGCTAAAGACCACACCGGAACTCATAGCGGAAGTAAACTATAGGAAAAACCTCATAGGCTCAGCTCAAGCTGGAAGTTATGGATTCAACGCCCACTTTGGGAACATTGTAGGGGCAATATTCTTAGCAACAGGGCAAGATGAGGCCCAAATAACTGAAGGCTCCCACGGAATAACTCTTGCAGAGGTGACTCCCGAAGGAGATTTATACATAAGCATAACAATGCCAAGCCTCGAAATCGGAACAGTGGGTGGAGGAACTAGAGTGCCCACGCAGAGAGAGGCGTTAAGCATTATGGGCGTTGCCGGAGGAGGAGATCCACCGGGGACGAATGCAAAGAAATTTGCGGAAATTGTTGCTGGAGCAGTTTTGGCTGGAGAACTCTCCCTATTGGCGGCTATAGTGGCAAAGCATTTGGCAAAAGCGCACAAAGAGCTTGGACGCTAGGGTTTTATTTCTTTTCTAAAAATTCTAAGGCCAACGATGGGAAGCTTATCTTTGTAACTTTGACTTTCTTTTTCTTCTCTACCAATCTAACCCCTTTAAAGGGAAGAATTAACGAAGGCCAATCTATCAGAAGAGCTATCAAAAGGATCAATACTGCAGTCAGAATTGAGGAGAGCAGAAAATCCCAGTAGGTTTTTGGTTCGAAAAACATGGATGTAACAACTCCACCCACAAGGGAAATCAGAAAAGTCATCATGGAAAACCTCCTGCGCTTCTTTGGATTTATTTTGCCCTTGCATATAAGCTTAAGGAGATATTTTAATCCCTCAGGAGTAAAAACATCAAACTCGAGCGCCTCTTCGAACTCCACTTCCTCAGAGAAGAGGTAGAACATCCTGTTTAGCTCCCCCCTTACCTCCACTATTCCAATGTGCTCACTCCCATATAAAGAGCCCGCAAGACTCTCTAAGGTGTAGCATTCGGGGTCTATGAGTCTAATTGGCCGTATTCCAAGAGATGAAAAGCGTTCTTCAAGAACTCTTGAAGTATCTGCAAGGGAAGATGCCAATACCACGGAATAAACACATCTCTTGGGTTTTTTGGAGTTTGAGCCTAAGAGTCTCAATCCTCCCAACCCCTTTTCCTGTATCCTTTCTTAATGCTCTGAAGTGCGAAGATGAAAAACAGTACAAAAGTTACAATATTGCTGAGCTGAGAGATGTCAATGACATTTTCAAGTGCCAGATAGCCAGCCACAAATGTCAAAATACCCAGAGCTGCTTCTATTGCCGTTACTATCATCTCAAATGTGCTCCTCTTAGCTAACTTGCCCTCAGCAATTTTTTTGAATATTTCCTCAAGAGCAGAGTCCTTTTTGACAAGAAACACCATATACTTGTCCTTATTTTTGAACTTAATTCTCTCCTCACTTGGCACGAGATAAAACCAGCGGTTCATTTCGTCCGTTAGTTCGACGACATAAAGCCTGCTTGCTCTCGAGAAGAGGTTTTGGGCGTTCATTAAGAGGGTATATTCGTCTGGATTCACCACTCTGTTGAAGGTCTTTCCCTTAAAAAGCTCCTCTATCTCTTTAGCTTTTTCGCTTATCAGCTGGTCAGGCTTTAATTTAATGAGAACGTAAACTAATTTCCTCCCCTCTTTTTGGGGGAGGTTCTTTTTCTTTGCTTCCGCTTTGTCTTTAGGCTTCCCTTTAGGTTTTCGGGGGAGTATAATCGGGCCCGGAACAAATGTCATATCTCTTCCCGCTTAGAATACAACTTCAAATCTTAAAAAGTTATTGAGAGAAAGGGATTAAGAGCTGAGCTCTTGGATTTTCTTCCTTACAAGCTGACTAACTAGCTTTCCATCGGCTTTTCCTCTAAGCTTGGCCATTGTCCTTCCCATAAGCATCCCCATAGCTCCCATCCCTTTGGCCTTTACAACCTCTATGTTTTCTCTAACGATTTCCTCCACTATCTTCTCAACTTCCTCTTCGCTTAAGAGTGTTAAACCCTTCTCTTCTGCAACCTGCAAGGCCGTCTTCTCTGGATGTAATGCAAGCTCCTTGAATATCTCCTCAAATGCCTCTTTTGCTATTCTGTTGTCGAGGAAAAGCTTGAAAGCATCTTTTATATGCTTTTCCGTAATGTTCTCAATTGGAACTTCTTTCTTGAGACCTTTGAGAACTACAACAAGAATTGAAGCTGCCAAAGAGGGCTTAACGCCCATTGCTATGAGTTCTTCAAAGAGCTCGTCTTTCTCGTCATCTACGAGTGTCTGTGCTAAGCTTTTATCTATGCCGTACTCCTTAACATAGCGCTCCACTCTTGCTTGTGGGTACTCTGGAAGGTTCTCTAAGATTTCTTTCTTAAGCTCTTCGCTGATAAATATCGGTGGAATGTCCGTTTCAGGATACATTCTGGCTTTTCCCGGAAGCGGGCGCATGTATTGAGTATTCCCATCTGGCAAAGCTCTTCTCGTTTCCTCGGGAACGCCTTTAATAGCTTCTTTTGCTCTCTGAAGAACCTCCCTAAGAGCCTTCTTGGCAATCTCTTCCTCAGCTGCAACTAGGACAAATGCATCAAGTTCCTCAAGGTTGAGTCTCTCAATAATTTTATCAACTTCCTCTTGACTTATGCCGTAATTTGGCAGTTCATCAATGTGAAATATCCCTTTCACGTACTTCTTTGCTCTATCTGCCATTTCTGTTCCAAGCCTTCTTCCCGGCTGAATCTCAAAGCCTATGAGACCTCTGAACTTTGGAAGTTTAACGGCCAAGACTTTACCCCCCTTCTTCAAAGCTCTGGCGATTATTTTTGAGCCTGTGCTGGTGAAGATGTCTGTCACATCATAGAACTCCTCTTCCAGCTCCTCTTCTTTTGCTCCCCTTTTCTCGAGTTCTTCTTTAATCTTTAGGAGATTTAGCTGTCTCTCAACCTCGCGCTTAATTATAATGGGTATCATATCCAGCTCTTGAACACCCTTAATCTCAATTCTCGCTCCTCCTTTGATAGAAACGTTTAAATCCTGTCTTATAGTTCCAAGACCACGTTTTACTTTGCGTGTTGCTCTCAAAGCATCACCTATGAACTTTGCCACCACCTTTGCCTGTTCTGGATGGTGAATGTCTGGAGTAGTTGCTATTTCAATTAAAGGGATCCCCAGACGGTCAAGCCTGTATATTGCCCTCTTATCGCCCTGCTCTATAATCCTGCACGCGTCTTCTTCAAGACAGATCGTTGGAATCCCAACGCTTCCCCACGGCGTATCTACCTTACCGTTCATGCCAACTATAGCCGTTCTCTGGAATCCTGAGACGTTCGAGCCGTCTATAACGATCTTCCTCATAAAATGAACTTCATCGACAGGAACTGCATTTAGAAGATAGGTAATTTGGAGAGCGACCCTTAATGCATCTTCATCCGGTAGGTGGGGTGGTTCTTCGTCCATATACACCAGATCACTGTATTTGTAGTTCCCCTCGTAGATAAAAATCCTGCCCTTTTTGAACTCCTCAAGTGCAGCTTGATCGATCTCCCCAAGCTCACTCATCGTAGGCCTTAATCTTCTCTCAATTGTAAAATCTACCTCCTCATGAAGTTCACTCGGAACAGGTGAGAACAGCTTTTTTGTATCGAGCTGTCTGTGAATTTCAAGACCAACTTTAAGACCAATTGCCTTATAATCAAGCTCCATATCCATCACCTCAAATAAGTATCGAATCTAGTGTAAGGGGTAATCTCTCCAGCATAGTTCGTCAGCATCATCTTTTTAACTTCCTCAAGGTTTTGAGTATGTCCGAGAACCCATATGAGCTTCACGTAAGCAGTTTCCGGAAGCATATCCTCACATGGGATAACACCAGCTTTAAGGAGCCTTCTCCCTGTGGAATAGACATTGAGGTTAACCCTGCCGTAGAGGCACTGGCTCGTCATGCAAACTGCAACTCCTTCCTCAACTGCCCTTTCTATTGTTGGGATTATCTCATTTGGTGTGTGGCCGAGACCTGTGCCCTCTAATACAATTCCCTTGTACCCCCTGTCAACCAGAAACTCTATGATTTCTCCACTCATACCTGGATAAACCTTTATCAGAGCGACTTTTTCTTCAAGCTTGTCATCCACCCATACTTCACTCTCTCTTCTTTTTCTGTAGTCGTCCCTCAGGTATTCAACTCTTCCATCGTACCAGATCTTTGCTATAGGAATGTCGTTTATGCTCCTAAAGGCGTCTCTCCTTGAAGTGTGCATTTTTCTAACCTTTGTCCCTCTGTGTGCAAGACAGTAAGTGTCGCTGGTTTCTCCATGCATCACAACGGCAACTTCACCAAAGTTCTCAACTGCCATTCTAGTAGAGCATATTAAGTTCATCGCAGCATCACTTGAAGGTCTATCGCTACTCCTCTGGGAACCAACAAAAATCACCGGCTTTCCTAAATCCTTCAGCATAAAGCTTAATGCAGCGGCAGAATACCCCATCGTATCTGTCCCGTGTCCTATTATAACTCCATCCTCTCCACTGTTAAGGGCTTTGGCAACCTCATGGGCCATCTTTTTCCAGTATTCGGGCTTCATATCTTCACTCATTATATTAAAGAGAAGCTTTGGTGTTATGTTCGCTATTTCAAAAATTTCTGGAACGGCTTTTGCGAGCTCTTCAGCCGTAAAAGCCGCATGAACCGCACCAGTTTTGTAGTCTATTTTGCTCGCTATAGTCCCGCCGGTTCCTATTATGGTAACGTTTGGAAGTTCAGGCTTTTTAGGTAATACCTCCCTAAATGAAACTTCCTTTCTTGGCTTGGCCTTTTCGAGGATTCTTACTTCGGTTATCTGGTCAATTAAAATCCCGATATTGTACCCGTTATCGAGCTTTATTGTAAGAGTCTCTCCCTTAGAAAGTTCATATGGAGGCATTACAAGCCCCCTGTGGACAACTCTTGTGCCGTTTTCCCTCTCAACGACCTCAACATAATCGCCAATTTCAATGCCTTTTTCCTTCATGAAAAGCTCAACTTTCCTCATAGCGAAACCCCCTTTGTGAATATTTAGGCTAGATGGAGTTGAAGGAAGGGGATATAAACATTGTTGCCTCCCTTCTATCTCATTACGTAAGATATCTATTTTTGCTCTATTTTAAACCTCGGCTCTTCAATCCATTCCGATCTGCACTTCGGACATCTGCCTGGGATTTTTATCTCCGGCTTAAATATGAAGCCGCACTTCCTGCACTGGGCCGGCTGAATGAGGAGGGCCTTTCCTTCGCGCTTTACAATGCCTGCAATTGCTTTAAGGTCTTCAAGGATTATCTTTTTGCTTCCCTTGCCTCTTATTTCAAGGAGCATTGCAAGTTCACTTACACTGTAATCCCTCTCCTCCAAAAGCTTTATTATCTTCTGTCTTCTCGTCATCATAGGGGAAAGTTTGAAAGGGCATTAAAAAGCTTAAGGGTGCAAGTGATGATAATAGAAAAGGCTGAAGAGATCCTCAAAGAGTACAAACTCTGTGATCACTGCTTAGGAAGGGCTTTTGCTCTGCTTGGGAAGGGGAACAATCACATACGGGGAAGATCAATAAGATTAGTCCTCAATATGGAAAGAGAAGCAAAAGGAGAAGAGAGCCTCCAAGAGCCCCAAGAGTGCGAACTCTGTGCAAACATCTTCAAAAAAACAGAATACCTCGCAAAGCTCTGCTATGATAAGGCTTCAAAGCTTGGACTCGAGTTTGAGAGCTTTCTCGTTGGTTCAAGTATCCCTAAAGAGGTTATGGAGAAGGAAAAAGAGATAATTGAGAAGTTTGGATTAAAGTATGCCGAGCCAATAAACAGGGAGCTGAACAGGGAGATCGGAAAGATCCTTGAGCTTATACTTCAAAAGCCCGTAAGTAAGAGCAATCCAGATGTTGTTTTCATAATAGAGCCATACAGCGAGAGAGTGGAGCTCCAAATAAAGCCCCTCTATATCTACGGTCGCTATAGAAAGCTAGTTAGGGGCATCCCACAAACGCCATTAAGAGGATTCAAAGAGAGCGTTGCATCAGTAATCTGCAAGCCTTTCTCAAAAGCAACAAAAGGAAAATGCATATTCCACGGAGCTGGAAGAGAAGATGTTGATGTTAGAATGCTTGGCAATGGGAGACCATTTGTTGTTGAAGTTAAGAGGCCAATAAAAAGACGAATTGATCTAGAGACAATTGCAGAGGAAATCAACAAAAGTGAGAAAGTTGAAGTTTTGGGACTGAGGTTTATAACCAAAGAAGAGGCCGAAAAAGTTCTCACATCAAACCACAAAAAAGAATACGAGGCCTTAGTTTATGTAGAGGAAGGCATCAGAAAAGAGGAGATCGAAAAAGTCGTTAAGGCACTTGAAGGAGCAGTCATTCATCAAAGAACCCCCAGAAGGGTTTTAGGGAGAAGGGCTGATTTGGTGAGGGTGAGAAAGGTTCATAAGGCTGAAGGCGAGATGGTGGATGAGAAGCATTTTAAACTCCGTCTGATAACTGACGGGGGACTCTACATAAAAGAACTAATTTCGGGAGACAGGGGAAGGACAACCCCTTCGGTGAGCGAGATATTGGGGAAGAAGGCTTGGTGCGAAAAACTTGATGTCCTGAACATCCTGGATGAGCAGTGAAAACTTTATAAATGGTTGAGCGCATGAGCTTATGGTATTGGGAAAGACCCGTAGTTGATAAAAGCTTGTTCCTAAACGTATGAGTTGTTGAAACTCCTAAATAAGCTCTAAGAGGTGATTGATATGGTTCAAAAAGCCCATACTGTGAGAAGGAAAACCAGAGGTAAGCTTAGCAAATCACCAAGGAGAAGAGGTCTTCCTCCATTAACAAGGTTCCTTCAAGAGTTTGAAGTTGGACAGAAAGTCCACATAGTGATTGAGCCAAGCTATCACAAAGGAATGCCCGACCCAAGGTTCCATGGAAGAACCGGCACAGTGGTAGGAAAGAGGGGAGACGCATATATAGTTCAGCTCACCGATGGTGGTAAGGTTAAGACCTTCTTTATCCATCCAGTCCACTTAAGACCCCAGAAGTGAGAGCTATGATAGGGCGCAAGAAGCTTAAGGAGGAATACATATCAATTCCAGAAGCAAAAGAGCTACTGCTCAAGAGGAAGGAGGAAGGGGCTAAAGAAAACCCAGAGGAGCCAATATTCTATGAGGCAAGGGTCAGCATTGAACATGCTGAGAGATTCTCAAAACTCCCAGCAGAAAAGGCAAAAGAGCTTAGAGAAAGGTTAACTGGCCTCTTTGAATGGCTTGATGGAAGAATAGCGGCAAAAATTGTTGACATAATGCCCGAGGACTACTTCGACATAAGGGTTATCTTTGCCAAAGAAGAGCACATGCCCACCAAAGAGGAAGCAGAAAAGATACTCGAAATCCTTGAGGAATACAGGGAATAGACCCTCTCTTCTTCTTTTTCAAAATTTCTCGAAAAGTATTAAAAGCCCTAAGCTGTATATTCTTGGGGGGAGAGACCATGGATTATTATCGTAGAAGACATTCCTATGCCCAAAGCACCGATAAAAAGAAGCGTCATGTGGAGTATGAAGAATACGCATATGTGTTAGATTACCTTCCCACCGGTTATCTCGATCTTGAGCATCGGAATCTTCGGGAAAACAAACCTATAGCACAGGTTATTGGGGAGAAGGCTTTTACCCTGCTCGAGGTAATTCCCAAGACAGACCTTATGCTCTACGAAAGGGTCTTCGTTGGAAAGGGACAGAGAGACAAGATATTGATGATAACCAGAAAGCTTAATTACGACGATTTAACTCCAACTGCGAAGGCTGAACTCCCGTATGTCCTTGAGGAAATTGTAAAGAACAATGAAGAGCGTTTTGTGAAGTTTTTTAACCTTGCCCCGCCTATTACAAACAGACTTCACAGCCTGGAACTGCTTCCGGGAATAGGGAAGAAGCACATGTGGGACATTTTAGAGGAGAGGGAGAGGGAACCATTCAAGAGCTTTGAGGATTTGAAGCATAGGGTAAAGGGACTCCCAGATCCTGTGAAAATGATAGCGAGAAGAATCTTGGACGAGCTTGAAAACAAAGACCGCTACAGACTTTTTGTTGGCTCAAGGAGAATATTCAGGGAGTAGATATGTACTCCAAAGTCTTTTCTTTAATTTCCAAATACAACCTAAAGCCAAACTCTGATCTCGGCCAGAATTTTCTCATAGTGGAAGATGTTATTCAAAGAGAAGTGGAAAGGGCGGAGATAAAGGAAAGCGAGACTGTTCTTGAAATAGGGCCAGGTTTGGGAGTATTGACAGATAAGCTGGCAAAAAAGGCAAAGAAGGTTTACGCCATAGAAAAGGATTCCCGGATAATTGAAATCCTGAAGAGGGAGTACAGATGGGACAATGTGGAGCTCATACATGGAGATGCCCTAAAAATAGATTTTCCCGAGTTTGATAAGATAGTTTCCAATCTTCCCTACCAGATATCTTCTCCAATAACCTTTAAACTTCTAAAATATGACTTCAAAAGAGCGGTGCTTATTTATCAGCTCGAGTTTGCCCAGCGAATGGTAGCAAAGCCCGGAGACAAAAACTACTCCCGCCTCTCGGTAATGGTGCAGGCCAAGGCTAATGTTGAGCTTGTTGAAAGAATTGGCAGAGGAGCATTTTACCCAAAACCGAAAGTCGATTCTGCGGTAATCTTAATGGAGCTCAAACCCAAAGACGAGCAGATAGTCCTAAATGAGAACCTAGTGAAAGCTTTGTTCCAGCACAAGAGAAAGTTGGCAAGCAAGGCATTAAAAGATTCCTATCACATGCTAGGTCTTACAAAGGAGGAGTTCAAAAAACTTAAGCCTGTTATTGAACGCATTCCCCACTCTCAAAAAAGAGTATTTCAGCTATCCATAAAGGATATAAAAGATATCGAGGAATATCTAAGACAAAATGAACTACTTTGAGGAGACCTGAGTTCGATAAAGATTACTGATCATCTCATAATGGCGAAGTTCTTCTTCAGCCAGCCATTTGAAAATATCCCTAAGATCCTTATTCTCAGCATATTCAGAAAGATACAGGTATGTTTTGTGTGCAATCATCTCAACTTCTCTTAATGCCTTTAAGAGTCCTATGTAGCCCCTATCTTTGTCTTTTAGAAATCTGTTGAGTAGTTCTTCCTGCAGAACACCTTCAAGTGAAGGTAAACTGACCTGTAAAATTTCCTCATCAGAAAAAGCCTTCTTATAGGCATTAATGAGAGCCTCGGCATGTTCCGCACTTTCGCTAGCGAGTTCCAAGAGCACATCGGCAATTTCATTGTTTCGTGCAATATCCCTGAAGCTCTCTGAAAGCCTATAGAGCATCTCAGCTTCCTCTAATTCTGCACCTATCCAATAGGAGATTACCTCCTTTGGAGTCAAGTTTGGTAACGTCTCTGCAATTTGATTCAGCTTTTCGATGACCTGTTTGGAATACTTAGACTCCATTAAGGACACCACAGTAAGAACTATGTTTAAACTGACTTAAATACTTTCGTTGGATTTTTAAACTTCAGACCAAATCCTCAAACATGATAGTTGCCATAGTAGATGGCTATACTGATGAACCAGCCGGGCTTGGAGTGCCTCCCTATTTGGGAATCTATCCCAGATATGCCTATGGGGCAATAAAAAAGGCTAGAAGAGACGCCAGCATATTTTACCTCACCATTGATGATCTTCGCTTTACTTTTGAAGGTGAACAAGGAATAAAAACCAAAAACAAAACTCCCAACGTTTCTAAAGCTAAAGATATTCTCGAGAAGGCCGATGTGCTCATATACATCGGTGGACTGCACACTCCGGGAAAATATCTTTCTGCAGTTCCTTCCCAAGTTGAGGAGGTTGCAAGGTTTATAAAGCCATTCAAAGGCGTTAAAATCCTCGGCGGGCCGGCTTTTATGGGTTCAGCCCATGAAGGGGGAACGAAGATAAGCTCAAGGGAATTAAGCTTAGCTCAGGCAGTTTTTGACCATATCGTTTACGGAGACTTAGAGGCTTTTCTCTACGACTTCTTCACAAATCCCAAAGATGTAAATCCATTCCGCTTCAGGAGTTATGAAGAGCTAAGGGATTATGCCCTTCTTGGAGCTGAGGTGGTAAAGCAGTTCCCGGATTATCCGGAGTTTGTTATAGTGGAGATAGAAACTCAGAGAGGCTGTCCCAAAGCTGCTGGCATAGGAGGCTGTTCCTTCTGCACAGAGCCAGTGAGGTATAAGGTAATAGAGGATCGACCGATCGAAGATATCGTCAAAGAAGTTGAAGTGCTTTACAGCTTAGGAGTGAGGCACTTCAGGGTGGGAAGGCAGAGCTGTATCTTTTCATACATGGCAAAGCCGAATGGCAGAGTGCCCATACCAAATGCTGAGGCTATTGAAAAGCTCTTCAGAGGGATAAGGAATGTTGCCCCTGATCTCAAAACGCTCCATGTTGACAACGCAAACCCAGCGGTTATAGCAAACTATCCCGAAGAAAGTATTAGAATAGCAAAGGCACTCATTAAATACGGCACGCCCGGAAATGTGGTCGCTTTTGGGCTTGAAACGGCTGACCCAAAGGTGGCAAAGCTTAACAATCTCAACTCAACTCCCGAAGAAACCTACGAAGCGGTTAGGATCTTAAATGAGGTAGGTGCCAAAAGAGGCTACAACGGCATGCCCTGGCTTTTGCCTGGAATCAACATCATTTTCGGCCTTCCTGGGGAGACTAAGAAGACCTATGAGCTTACCTATGAATTTTTGAAGAAAATCCTCGATGATGGGCTGTTGGTAAGGAGGATAAACATAAGGCAGGTAGTTGTATTTCCGGGAACGCCTTTATGGCATATGAGGGAGAAGGTTAAAACAGAAAAGCACAAAGCCCTAATCAAGCACTACAAGTACAAGATAAGGCATGAGATAGACTATCCAATGCTCAAAAGGGTCGTGCCAGTAGGGACAGTTTTGAGAGATGTTAGGGCGGAGGTGTTTGATAACGGCTTAACCTATGGGCGGCAGATAGGGAGCTATCCCCTCATTGTGGGAATTCCCAAAAAGATTGAACTGAATAAGTTTTACAATGTAATGATTGTTGATCACGGCTTTAGAAGTATAACTGGGATACCAATCCCTATAAACGTGAACAGAGAGAGCTCTAAGGTTTTGAGTTATCTTCCTGGAATCGGAAGAAAAAAAGTTGCAAAGATTCTCGCAAAAAGGCCGTTCAAAAGCAAGGAAGAATTTTTAGAGATAGTTGAGCCAGAGAAAAGGGAAATGTACAGAGGTGTTGTAGTCATTTAACCCTCGAGGCTATGATGGTTTTTAACAGCAAAACTTCTGCAAAGAGAGTTTGCTCGCTGGTTGCTTCAAGAACTACAACACCCTCCTTTGGGGAATATATGCGATCTATTTTTCCTCCTTCTGCGGGCCCCTTTAATATGACAAGAAGATGCTTTTTGTTTCCCACAATTCCAAGTCCAATTTTAACCTTCTGAATGAATCCCAGAGATGCAGTGTGTATTTTTTCAACATCTGCCTGAGCTCTAGCCATAGACTCATTCTCATCGTATCCCTTTCCTATGTAATACCAGTATCTATTTGCGGTAAATACGGGGGATAATACAGCAGCTATTTCCGTTACTGTTCTTGTCCTCCATACGCATACATCACCAAAAGCCTTAGCGTCACAGTTTCTAAACATGGGGTCCCCAACTATAAGGGTCATGCTCTCATATACATTCCCTCTGAGGGTTAAATTCAAATCTAAGAGGGGATCACCAGTGTTGTAGCTTTCAAGAGCAATTTTATAATCTATTCCTTTATAAGGAACTTTAACAAGGACTTTTCTCAAAGGCTCTTTATTCGGATTAACGTTACTTGAGAAGTTGGAATATCCATAAGCAAGAATTCCCAAAGGAGCAAGCACAAGGATAATCAAAAGGAGCACTGCAACTAATTTTTTATCCAATTTCAAAACCTCCAGAAAAGTTAATTAAAAAAGAAGGAAAAGGCTTCAGAGCTGGGCCAAGTACTGCATAAGCTCCTTGGCTGCGTCTCTTGTGGCGTACCTGTCCTTACCGGCAACGATGAGGACATCGAATGTTCCAAAGGCATCCTCTATGTACTCGAGGTCGCCCTCACTGTTCTCCCAGTCAACTGTGCTGAGTCCTTGGTCAACAAGGTACTTGGTGATTGCGTTTGCAACTGGTCCACCTACGAGGATGAGGTTGCTGTCAACTGCGTTGACGTCAATCTCGCTGTCAAGGACTGTGATTGGCTCTGTTGGAACCATTGGAGTAATCTTAGTGTAGGTCTCTCCCATGATTGACTCGATTGTCCATCCGTCAAGCTCGTCGCCAACTCCAAGCTCTTGGGTCTCCCAGGTCTTTTCAACCGGCTCAACTACGATGTATGACTTAACTGCGTACTCTTCCTTGTCGTCGTCGTCAACGTCCTTTGTGTAAACCTCAGACTTGTAGTACATTTTGTACTTGCCGAGAATGTCGAGCTCTTTGCCGCTAAGCTCGTTCTTGTTTGTGAGTGTAACCATCACTATCTTTCCGCCTGAGAAGTCAAAGTCTACTGTCCATCCTGAGACAAGTTCGTCACCAGTCTTCACGGTCTTCTGGTTGGTTACAACTTTAATTGTTGCTATAAGGTTTCCGTCGATACCGACGAATGTGTCTGTTAGAGTGAGGATTATTCCTCCATCGCCAAAGACATCCTTCTCTTCGTTCTTGTTGAGTATAACGAGCTGATCCACTCCATCTGGGCTTGTAACTTCTACCAGTGCCCTGTTCTCGTTAACGCTTATGTCAACGGCCTTGACCTTGTAACCATCGTAGTCCTTTATGTCTCCAAGCTGGAACCAGGTTTCTCCGTGGTCTTTACCAAAGGTCATGCTTTCTTGTGTTGCGTTTAAGTCTAGTACATAGTAGCTGTTTCCGAGAATTGTGAAGGTGTCGCCTTTACCAACACCATCGTAAACTGTATCAACTTCCGTGTATCCTCCTGGGTTGTCATCATCTACAACTGTGTCGGTCTCTGTTGTTGAGTCGAGGCTTCCCCATATGTCACTTGGAGTTGTTGTGTTCTTCTCCCACTTTTTGATAACATAGTTGAGCATAACTGTGAAGTTACCAGCTGGGATCTTAAGGGTAGCTTCCTTTGGTGGGTATGTAATTCCATTTGGCTGGTTCTCGTCAACAAGCTCTATGTCCCAGATGGTGAAGTCCCAGTCGATTTGGGCATCGCCGTTTATTTGGTCCATGTCTTCAATCTCACCTACGAACTTTGGCATCCAGCTGTCCCATGCTGAGTAAGCACCGTTGTATGCACTTCCGTTCCACCAGAAGTCGTCATCACTAAGGTCTGAGAGCTCCTCGTTTGTGGTGTTTGGATCAACATTAGTGTCCTCATAGAGGTTGCTGAAAACTGGAATTGGGTCTGGATATTGGGTGGTTTCCTTCTTAACTACAACACTAACACCACTTGCCTCGACTTCCTCAGATGTATAGAGTAAGCTTCCAATTGCAAGGGCTATGTCAGCTGCGCTGGCAACATCCATGGTTGATGGTGCGTTTGCACCGACTACGATTTTAACGTTTGGCATTCCATCCTTAACAAAGAACTCCTTTCCTGGCATTGCGGCGTTTGCATATCCAAGAGTCGCTCCAACCATTGCGGCACCAACAGCAAGGGCCGCGATTTTTCTTACCTTCATGTCTTCACACCTCCGATACCTTGTAGGGGCTAATCCCCTAGCTATGGTATTCTTCATTACCTATAGGTGCCTTGGGGTTTATATACTTTTCGCTTTCAGACCCTTTCTAACGATTAGAAAAGCTGTCTTTTTGCCCCAATGGCTAAAAGTGGCGTTTACCTAATGCCTACATCCAATTCGCCTTTTGCCGATAATATCTCGACAAAAGTTGAAGGGAGGAATAGGCGCTCTACCAGCAATAACGGCCATTGCTTATAAACTTTTCTCTCCGATAAATTAAAGGGTCAGGAGAGCGTGAATTTGAAGGTGTCCTTCTCTATAAGCTTTTTCTTAAGCGGCCTGTGGATAAGTTCGTGAACAAAACCACCCAAATCAGTGAGAGCATTTTGAAGCTCTGTTGCAGATACATCAACTATCTCGGGTTCAATTATCGATATTGCAACTGGGGCGTATTTTGCTGTAAGTTGGAAGAGGACTTCAAAGGGCGATATAAGCTCAGCAGCAACGAGGGCGTAAATTCTTCCTTCCTTCTCCTCCTGCACCTTAACGGCGATTTTGTTAATTTTGCATCCTTCATATGCAAACGCTTTTAACATAGTCTCTTCTATCACTTCTCTGTCCTTTCCGTAGGTCTCTATTACAAAGCGGTAGAGAATTTCTTTGCTGTCAATTATCAGTTCCTCAATTTCTTCCCTGCTGTAGCCAACTTTCGGCTTTGGGATCTCTTCAAGCGGGGGATAGGCAACCAACCCTCCAAACGTCTCCATGAGCTTGCCCATGAATAGAGACACTTCTCCAAGGATTTTCATAAGGTCTTTGCCATCTATTTCAATTTTGGCGGGGGAGACAACTTCTACTATTGCGGGAGCATATTTCATCGTAGCTTTCACTATCTCTTCAAAAGGGCCTTCCAGCTCCGCCTCAACCATGCTTGAGTATTTGAGCATCTCTTCTTCAGGGTTTTCAAGGATATCTTCAGCTCTTATGTTCTCAACCCTCACACCGGTTTCATTCTTTAGTGATTTTATGATTTCTTCAACAGCCCTTTCCAAAGCTTTCTTGTGGTTTGAAAGACCTTCTATATAAAATCTAACCTTCATTGTCGTCATATTACCACCACATTCCTCTGTAATGCCTCTTTTTATATTCACCAATTATCGGTATTGGTTCACCGCAGTACTCACACTTTCCATCCTTTATGTGGTACTCCTCTATGGTAAAGCCCCATCTAACTATTAAAGGTTTTCCACATTTGGGACAGTAGGTGTTTTCTCCATTGTGACCAGGTATATTGCCAATGTAGACAAATTTTAGCCCCTCTTCCTTGGCTATTCGGTAGGCTTTTTCAATAGTCTTTACAGGGGTTGGAGGAAGATCCAAAAGCTTGTAGTGGGGGAAGAAGCGCGAGAAGTGCACAGGGGTATCATCGTCGAGTTCTTCAACAACCCACCTCGCAAAGGCCCTTATCTCCTCTTCACTGTCGTTTAGAGTGGGGATTATCAGATAGGTCAGCTCCACATGAATCCCAAACTCTTTCTTGGCAATGACAGCAGTTCTCTTGCTCGGCTCAATGCCTGGGACTTTTGAAACTTTTCTATAAAATTCGTCCCTAAAGGCCTTTATATCAATATTCATGGCATCAATATAAGGAGCAAGGGCCCTAAATGGCTCTTCATTTATGTAGCCGTTCGTCACGAGAACGTTTTTAAGGCCAGCCTCTTTGGCAAGCTTTGCAGTATCAAAGACGAACTCGTACCATATCGTGGGCTCGTTGTATGTGTAGGCTATGCTCTCACACCCATAGTGCTTTGCCAGTCTCACTATAGCTTCAGAGGTTGCATCTTCTAAGTAAGGAAACCTCTCGTCGGCTTGACTTATCTCCCAGTTCTGGCAATGGATGCAGTGCATGTTGCATCCAACGGTGCCTATAGAGAAGGCACATGAACCTGGGTAGAAGTGGAAAAGAGGCTTTTTCTCTATTGGATCTGCAGCCATAGAGGAGACCTTTCCATAGTTGAGCGTGTAGAGTTTTCCTCCAATGTTCTTCCTAATTCTGCATGATCCCCTTTGTCCCTCACTAATAATACAGTTTAGGGGACATAAGTGACATCTCACCTTACCATCCTCTAAGGGCTCCCAATACATTGCCTCTCTCATACAATCACCACTAAGGAAGTTTTTCAAGGAAATTAACATTCTCAAAATCGGAATCGAAGGTTGCTATCTTATTAATTCCATGAAGCTTGCAGGCAAGCGCTATCAAAGCATCATTTGGAAGTAGGGAGTAGCTTTCCATGACCTCGATTAGCTGGTCTACATTAGAAGGTGTGGGGATAATGATTACTGGTAGCTCAGAAATCAGCCTGTTTAAATTTCTTAGATACGTTTGATAGATTCCGAAGTTTTGATTTAGTGATTTCTTCAGCTTTTTTAATTTGTATTCTCCGTAGTGCTCTTCAAAGATTAGTCCCATCCCGACAAACATAGCCTCTTCAATGGTGTTTATTGTTGTAGCAAACGCCTCTCCCTGCTCAAGAATTTTTCGAGCATCTTTTGTTTTGTCTGTATAAAGCAAGTAACTAACTATCACATTTGCATCTAAGTAGATAGCCATAAATCATCCTCCAGCTCAAGGACTTTTTCAAGTTTTATCTTCTTTTTGAGTTTTATACTTCCTTCAAGCTCGTCTAAGAGCTTCTTTTTATCTCTTTTTCTAATTTCCACGATTAATTTTTCCCCTTCTTTAAAAGGAAGCTTTTTTAGAGGTTTTAAGACGCCATTTTCATAAATTACCTCAATGATCTCGCCCATATCCTTTCCCCGGCTAAAATTAGATAAGGATATAATTTAAGCTTTCGGTTTAAAAAAAGAAGAAGGTCAAAGGACCTTTCTTTTGAAAAGCACTACAAGAGGAACCAACCACACCAGGTGGACTGCAAGAGCAAGAGGAAAGTCACTGTAGTCATTAATTGGAATGCCTTCAAAGACTTTATAGAGCCAGTAAGTTGGTAAAAATGCCGTGAACTTGCTCCAGTCTGTTGAAAGGTTTCTCCAAACGACGACGAGCTTTATCAGTGGGGGTAACATAAGGAACCAGCCGAGAATCTTGGAGACTGTCAAAGCCTGCATTCTGGACTCTGAAAATACTGTGATGAGCACCCCATAAATCCATACCTCAAGGAGGAAGAGTGCCATTAAAGCTAGAAGACCCTTTTGAGGTACCTCTATGTCGAGGATATGCGGAGCAACACCCACGAGAATCAGTGTTATCAATGAAGCCCAAGTAAGTCTGTAAGCCAAAAAGGCCTCGCTTGAGATTGGAATTACCTGCAGAGCTTGAATTGTTTTGTCCTCTTTCTCATCGGCCATCATGAATCCTGGAATCATGCCGAATATCATGGGAATGAATATTAGAGTCAGGAGTGCGAGCAATGGATAGTACACTCCAATGCGGTCTTTGAAGTAGCGGACGATTAGGAGAAGAATCAGGGTCATTGACACGCTGTAGAGAAGCATTGGATCTCTCCGCAACAGCTTAATGTCCGTCCTGTAAATGGCTCCAAACTTCTTCACAAAACTCATCTCAATCCCTCCACGGCGTATTTGTAAAACCTTATTTTAGCTATGTAATATGCTATGCCTGCCCAAATAACCAGAGCAGCTGCTGACCATGTCAATGTATCCCTTGAGATCTCCTCAAAGGGCGCTTTGAAGAAGTAAAGTGCAGGATAGCTCGGGATGGCGTAAAGAATCTTCCAAATTTCGTTTGAGAGGTAACCGTGATAGTGGGCAAAGGGAAGGAGCGAGATCACCAGAACAACCATTATCGGCACAAAGTAATCATCAAGGTCATGGTACTTTGCCGCTATCCCTATACCGAGGAGCGTATAAACTATTGATACCAGAAACACTCCAATAATTACATATGGAAGACCGCTGAAGGAACGGGTACCAATTGCCATTATAAGTATCGCCCCCACGATTGACAGAGCACTTAAAAGGAGTGTTTTGGCAAAAATGTAGCTTTTCCAATCTATTGGTGTTACCGCTAAAGCCCCTATTGCACCGTCCTTCTTTTCAGCGAATATCTCCGTGCCGACGAACATAAAGCCAACAAGGCTTGGTTCAAAGATAAGAAAGAGTGGTACCATCGTTGGAAGATACTGCTCTGGGAAAGCCAAGAGCATCAAACCATAGGCCAATGCTATGAGTATGTAGATTGGATAAACATAGCTTCTTATCCCAACGAGAGTGTTTATCTTCATCAGATTTCCTATCATACAAGTCTCCTCCCCGTCACCTTGAGAAATATCTCCTCAAGTGTGGGCTCTTCGGTGTTTATTCTTCTGATCTCGTAGTTTTTGATAATGTTGAGGAACTCCTCATTCTGACCAATTCCCTCGAGTGGGAACTCCTTCACACTAACGTCGCCATTTGCCACATACTCTACTCTAACAAGACGTTTGCCCATTTTGACCTTAAGCTCGCTCGGGTTATCTACAAGCCTCACGGCACCATCAACGATGAAAGCTACCCTATCACAAAGCTCATCGGCAACATACATGTTGTGTGTTGTGAGGAAAATCGTTTTTCCGCTTTCTCTCATCTCGAGGAATAAATCCTTGAATTTCCTCGCACTTGCTGGGTCGAGGCCCTCAAGCGGCTCATCCAAAAAGAGTATTTCAGGATCGGGAAGCAAAGCTCTTGCAAGATCTAATTTTTTCTTCATGCCTTTGGAAAACCCGGCAACAAGCTGATCTGCCTCCTTGTCAAGCCCCACCATTTTGAGGACTTCCATAGGATCGAGGTGCTTTTTATAAAAGCTCGCGAAGAATTGGAGGTTTTCAAGGGCAGTAAGCCGTGAATAAACTGCAGGGAACTCGAAGGAAACGCCAATTTTGTTGTAGTAGTCTTTGCCCCATTTTCTTAGGTCTTTACCAAAAACCTTAACTTCACCGGTGTAGTCTTTGATTATCTTCACGAGGATTTTGACGGTTGTAGTTTTTCCGGCCCCATTTGGGCCCAAAAAGCCGTAGATTTCTCCTTCTTCAACTTCAAAGCTAAGATTCTCTACACCCCTAACATCGCCGTAATACTTTCTAACATTCTTAACTTCAATCACAGGCATATTTTCACCAATTTAAAATAGGAGTTTGAAGTAGTTATACTTAACCCCGCACATGTGCGGTTAGATGAGGAACGAGTTCAAACCTTCGGAAAGGGCAACATCATTCAGGGACTTATCTGCTGTATAGAATTCAGAGGCATTTACTCTCTTTGCAGACAAAATTTGGAGAGCATCTGCTTGATATATGTGATATTTCTCCACCAGCTGCCAGCTTTCTGCAAGAATTGAGCCATAAACGGGAATTACCTTCAATATCCCAAGCCTCTTCATCCTAAGGACTTCAGAAAGAAATCTGGCTCTAACTAATTCATAGCTCTCTTTATCAAGCCGTTTTATTCGTTTTGCCTTATCTAATACTCCTAAAACCTCCCCTATATTCCATAAGCTGAAAGCCAGTTTGACTTCTCCTTGGTATGCCCTTTTATACAGTTCAACCATCTTTTCACTGTTCTTCTCCTTTATGTAGCGCTTTATTATCGCGCTACTGTCCAAGTAAGCTCTCTTCTCGTTCATCCCTCATCTCCCTTACGAGATCGCTTACAGTGCCTCTTGAGGAGACTGGTTCGAATTCTATTTTCTCCTCAAATTTTCTCAGCATATTCTCCAACCTACTTTCAAGATCTAATAGCAACTCTTCCGAGATAATCTCTTCAAGAAACTTGCTTAGGTCTTTTTTCTCTTCAGCTGCATCTTTTTTAAGTTCCCACCACAAGTCAGCATCAATATAAATACTAGTTTTAATCTTTCCCATAATTCTCACCTGTAAGTAATTACCGAAAAGATCCTTTAAGGATTTCGGTAGATTATTCAATGATCTCTTCAAGTATCTTCTTCTGGGCTTTTCTTAGATGCTCCTTTACAGTTGATGGACTTAGGCCAAGCATCTGGGCCAGTTCTCTAAGAGTTACTCTCCTAGGATTGTCAAAATAACCACTCTTGTACGCAAAGAGAAGAACTTCAAACTGCTTTTCAGTTAGCTTTAATATAGGACTGTATTCGGGACTATAATCCTCAATCCCCGCTACTTCTGCTCCATAAACATCCTTGATTGTAGAGATGACATCACTAACAAGCTCATCTTCACAAATCACGTATAGATTAACCCCTTCTGGGCTGAAAGTTCCCTTCTCAAAAATCACCATCCCCTTCTTCTGAACCTCAAAAAGGTCAAAGACATTCTTTGGAAGAGGGGCGCTAAGAAGATCAGCTCTAACGTAAAGAAGGTAGTGGCCGTTCTTCGGTATCAGCTTTGCTTCCTTAACGTGAGGAATTTCTAAAAGGTCATTAAGGATATCCTCTGGGTTTACTTCTTCTTTGAACTTGACTTCCACCAGTTTCACCACATCATTCCCTACAATGAAGTAAGTATCCCCATAACCCCACTCAACTGCCTCTAAGAAGCTCCGAAAGGTGTTGAAATACTCAAGGTTGAGGGGAATCTTGAATCTTATCCTTTTCATAGGCATCAGAGATGTTTGGAGGGCGAAGGTTATTAATTTTGCCATAAGCTGTTTCAGTTATACTTATATTCAAGGGCTATCAAAGAAGATCAGATGGTGATCAAAATGCTGGCCGTAGTTACTGGGGCATCAAGAGGTATCGGCCGTCTTTTGGTTGAGAGGTTAATAAAAAAGGGTTATCGAGTAGTAGGTATAGCAAGAAGCAGAGAGGCCTTAGAGGAGCTTAAAAGCAAGTTCGGGGATTCCTTCGAATATATTGCTCAAGACTTAGCCAAAGAAAATGTAGAAAAAGACATTAAGGATGCTCTTGAGGATTTAGGTGTAGCTAAAGTCGACGTCTTGGTGAATAACGCCGGATTTGGAGTAGTCAAACCTCTCTTAGAGCATAGTGAAGAGGAACTTCAAAAGCTGTTTAGAGTTCTAACGATAAGCCCGATTTTAATGACTAAAGAACTGTTACCCTTTATGCAAGAGGGTGCAAAAGTTGTAATGGTATTAAGTGGCGTTGCCTTTGTTAGAATTCCAGAAATGTCTGCCTATGGTGCCGCAAAAGCAGGCCTTCACTACTTATCACTCACACTCAGCGAAGAGCTCCGTGAGAAGGGAATAAAGGTAATAAGGGTCTATCCAAAGCAAGTTGCCACGCCCTTCTGGAACAAAACTCCAAAAGGAGCCATTCCACCAGAACAGGTGGCAGATGCCATAATGAGGGCAATAGAAAAGGAAAAGGAAGAGGTGTTCGTGCCGGGATATCTCAAAGTCATGAAATATACTCCCAGATGGCCGGCTTTGACCTACAAGTTTGAATTTTAGGGATTTGTCAAGTGCTCCCATCCCAAAAGCGGCATCTTCTCAACTTTTCCATTTCTTCTCAGGTAAATCCCTTCTCCCTTTTCGACTTTTCCAATTACCGTAAACTCAAAGTCAAGCTTTTCAAGGTGCTCTTCGGGAATTGTGAAAATTAGTTCGAACTCCTCGCCACTTGCCAGAGCAAGGGCAATGGGATCAACTTCCAAAAGCTCTGCAACTTCAATGACCTCCTCCCTTATAGGAAGTCTTTCTGCATCAACTGTTATTCTCACCTTGCTCATCTCCGCTATTAAGTGAAGCTCCTTACTCATGCCATCGCTTATGTCTATTGCGGCATTCGCATATCCCGATAAAATCTGCCCCTCCTCAACTCTCGCCTTAGGCTCAAGGAGCTTCTCATATAAAGCCCTCTTTGTTTTTTCGCTCACTTCAAGTGCCTCAAAATAAACTTTAAGCCCAGCAAGGGCCCTTCCAATATCGCCAGTAACGCAAACCAAATCCCCTTCTTTCGCTCCGCTCCTCCTAAGTAACCTTTTACTTGTCCCAAGGGCTATTCCATCGATTATAAGATCACACGCTTCGTTGGTATCGGCGCTTATTATGGGTGTATTATAAAACTCAGATGCCTTGGCGATTCCTTTTGCAATGCCCTCGAGATAGTTCATATCGATACTCCTTGGCACTCCAAGGGAGAATAGAAAGCCGATAGGTTTGCCTCCCATAGCGGCAACGTCGCTGATGTTCATTGTAAAGACCTTAAAGCCAACCTGTTCTGGAGTCATTATCTCCGGAACGTCTGTGCTCCTAACAAGCATGTCGTTTGTTGCTATTAGCCATTCATCACCAAGCTTTAATGCTCCCGCATCATCACCCAATGGGAAATCACCCTGAAGTTTGATATGCTTCATGAACAGCTCTATTATCTCGCGCTCCACTATGACCCCCTCTAATAATGAGACACGCACATTAAAAAGTCTTAGGGAAAGGGATTTATATCCTGAGAACTCAAATTTTTAAGATGGTTATGATAAGGGTCGAATCCCCCGGCAGGGCGAACCTCATAGGAGAGCACACCGACTATACCCTGGGCTATGTGATGCCAATGGCAATAAACCTCCACACGATTTTAGAAGGAGAAAAAGCGACAGATGTCACCCTTTATTCAGAACACTTTAAAGAGGAGAAGTCTTTCGACTTAAATCAGCTTTACAAGGAGAACACATGGATAGATTATATAAAAGGGATTTACTGGGTGCTGAAGGAAGAGGGGCACAGTATAGGAGGGATACACGGGAAAATATCGGGCAATCTACCGATTGGAGCCGGACTGAGTTCTTCGGCAAGCCTCGAACTTGCAGTTATAGCATTCTTGAACAGGGCTTACTATCTCAATTTATCCCGGCTCGATATGGCATTGCTTGCCAAAAAGGCTGAAAACGAATTTGTAGGCGTGCCTTGTGGAATCTTAGATCAGTTTGCAATAGCCTTTGGAAAGAGAGAGCATGTGATCTTTCTCGATACGGACACACTAAGCTACGAGTACATACCGTTTCCAGGGGATGTTTCGATAATAGTGTTCTACACAGGAGTCAAAAGGGAACTTGCTTCTTCAGCATACGCGGAAAGGAAGAAGATTGCGGAAGAGTCACTCCGTTTTCTTGGAAAAAGAACCTCAAAAGACGTTGATGAGAGCGAACTTGTTAAACTCCCCTCCCTTTATCGCAGACTTTTTGGATACATCGTCAGAGAAAACCGCCGGGTTCTCGAAGTAAGAGACGCTTTAAAAACTGAAGATATTGCTAAAGTGGGAGAAATCCTGACCAGAGCTCACTGGGACATTGCGAGAAACTACGGAGTAAGTTCAGAGGAGCTGGACTTCTTCGTAAGAAAAGCCAAGGAACTTGGAGCCTATGGGGCAAGATTAACAGGGGCAGGCTTTGGAGGTTCTGCGATAGCACTTGTGGATAGGGAAAAAGCTCAAGTTATTGCAGAAAGAATTCTAAAGGAGTACAGAAGAATTTTTCCATGGAACGCGGAATATTTTGTTGTAGAGCCTTCTGATGGGGTGAGGTAGTTGAAGGCTCTTGTGTTTCATGGCAACCTTCAGTATGCGGAGATACCAAAGGGCGAAATTCAAAAAGTTATTGAGAAAGCCTACATTCCCGTTATTGAAACCTTGATTAAAGAGGGGATTCCCTTCGGTCTCAACATAACAGGCTATACCATGAAAATCCTGCCCAAAGACGTTATCTCTCTTGTAAAGGAAGGAATTGAGAGCGGGCTTATTGAAATCATAGGAACGAGCTATACCCACGCAATTCTCCCTCTTCTCCCACTGGACAGGGTTGAAGCCCAAATTCAACGGGATAGAGAGATCAAAGAGGAACTATTCGAGGTTTCTCCAGAGGGTTTTTGGCTTCCAGAGCTCGCCTACGATCCAATACTCCCAGCTATACTGAAGGACAACGGCTACAGGTATCTTTTTGCCGATGGAGAGGCAATGCTCCTTTCAAATCATTTGAACTCCGCAATAAAGCCGATAAAACCGCTCTACCCACATCTTATCAAGGCGCAACGAGAGAAGCGCTTCAGATACGTTAACTACTTTCTTGGCCTAAGGGAGCTCAGGAAGGCAATAAGACTCGCTTTTGAGGGCAAAGTAACGTTAAAAGCCGTTAAAAACATTGAAGCTGTCCCGGTTTGGGTAGCGGTTAACACAGCGGTTATGCTTGGCATAGGACGCTTCCCCCTCATGAACCCCAAGAAAGCAGCAAACTGGATAAGGGACAAGGACAATATCCTCCTATACGGCACTGATATAGAGTTCATGGGTTACAGAGACCTTGCGGGTTATAAGATGAGTGTTACCGGGCTTTTGCAGGTTATTGGAGAACTTAACTCGAAAATCTGCCTTCCCTCAAAGCTCAAGCATAATGGAAGAGAATTATACCTCCGAACGTCGAGCTGGGCGCCAGACAAGAGTTTGAGGATATGGAAGGAAGATGAAGGAAATGTAAGACTCAACATGCTGTCCTACAATATGAAAGGTGAACTTGCCTTTATGGCAGAGAACAGCGACGCAAGAGGATGGGAGCCCCTTCCTGAGAGAAGATTAGATGCTTTTAGGGCTATTTACACATATTGGAGGGGAGAAAATGAGGGATCTTAGAAGGCGAATTTCAATTGTGCTCCTCGTGTTAATGGCGGCTTTTTTGATGGCCGATCAGAACCTCCTTCCCCCAAACTACCAGCAGATAATGGCCGAGTTTGGTATAAGCGAGACTCAAATGGGCCTTGTTTCGACTATTTTTGTTGCAACGAGCGCATTGATCACAATCCTCTGGGGCCTGCTTTCCGATATAAAAAGCAGAAAGAAGCTTCTTGTGGTAGGAGTTCTCCTTGGAGAAATTCCATGTTTTTTAACCGCCTATGTTACCAGCTACTGGCAGCTCTTGGCAATGCGCTTCCTTACGGGCATAGGCATAGGGTCGATAATCCCTATAGGCTACTCTCTAATAGCGGACATGTTTGAGGAGGAAAAGAGGGGAAGAGGTTACGCCTACATAGAGACTGCCTTTGGTTTTGGGACGCTCTTTGGAATGATAATAGCAGGCTTAATAGCGAGCTGGAGAACTCCGTTTATAATCGCGGCAGTTCCAAACTTCATTCTCGCTCCGCTTTTCTACATTATAGCTGAGGAACCCAAGAGGGGAGAGGGAGAGAAAGAGCTCAGAGAGGTGCTGGAGAAAGGCTATGAATACACCTACCGGCTGAATAAGGAAGCCCTTAAAAAGTCCCTCAAGACCAAGACAAACATCTTAATTTTCCTCCAGGGTATAATAGGAACAGTGCCATGGGGAGTTATAATGTACTGGCTTATCTCTTTCTTCATAGTAACAAGGGGTATGGAGAAGAGCACAGCTACGTTTGTCCTCCTCATAGTCGGCATCTCAAGCATCATAGGAAGCCTAGTAGGCGGATTTGTAGGAGATTACTTTGAGGTAAGACAGAGGGGAGGAAGAGCTGTAATTACCGGTCTGGCAATCTTCATTGGAATGATAGCTGCTATAGGCCTTATCCTTTATCCCCTTCCAAGCAAATTAACTTCAATTCACTGGATAGCCCTAACCCTCTATTCCCTAGCACTTGTCCAGTTCGTTTCTTATGCCGGACCAAACGTCAGGGCTATAGTGTCTCAAGTTAACCTCCCAGAAGACAGAGGAACTGTGTTTGGCCTCTTTAATATCTTGGACAACGTTGGGAAAGCTACTGGACCTTTGTTTGGTGGATTTTTGATAGAGACTCTTAGGAGCATGGGCTACTCAGATGCATTAGCATACGAGTATACACTTCTGATTGGGGCCCTTTTCTGGATACCCTGTGCTTTAGTGTGGCTCTGGATAAGAAAAAGCTACCCAGAGGACAGAGAAAAAATCAAAGAAATTTTGAGAAGAAGGGCTGAAGAACTTCTGACCTCCTACCGACCCTAAAAGACGAGGCCTGAAAAAGTAAAAAAGATTATAGCCTGGAAAGCCCATACCCCGAAAGTAATTCATCTCCAATTTTCTTTTTTCTCGCAATTTCAGCATAGATGTACGCGCTTTTCCTTGGCCTTCTTTCGAACGTTGTGTAATCCACCTCAATTAACCCAAAGCGCGGTCTAAAACCTTCAGCCCACTCAAAATTGTCCATAAAAGACCAGTAGAAGTAGCCCCTCACGTCAAATCCTTCGCTCAGCGCCTTATGCACATACTGAAGATGCTGAATGATAAACTCTATCCTCCACTCATCATCTAGAGTCGCTATTCCGTTTTCTGTAATGTACATTGGCCTTTCATAGCGGGACACCCTCTTTATCGCCTCGTATATGCCCTTTGGATAGACGCTCCAACCCATATCAGTTTTCCTCTCACTCAGGTCGGCAAGTTTGGCATCAAAGAAGAACTTGAGCGGGTTCCAGCTGTGGCTTATCTCGCTGGCAGTGTAGTAGTTTATTCCTATGAAGTCTGCATCACTCTCTGGAGTCTTATATGTGGTGAATGCCCCCTTGTATTTTCCGCTCCATATTGCATCAAGAAAATTCCAGTTAAAGAGATCATCGGCCTTTTGAGCTGCTTTTGCATCCCTTTTACTCTCACTTGCAGGCAGCATTATAGGGATGTTTTTAACTATCCCCACCTCAAATTTCCCATGAAGGATTTCATAGGCTATGGCATGAGCCTTGAGAAGATTTGCAGCAACTCTAAACGCTTTAAATGGGCTTTTAACGAAAGGCGGCCAATAGGCCGTGAAGTAGCCCATCATAACATAAACCATTGGCTCGTTAAAAGTGGCCACAAGTTTAATTCCCTTAAGAAGCTCAGCGGCTTTTTCCACGTATTGCTCCCAGTACTTGAGGTTCTCCTCTCTTGCAAAGCCTCCCTTCTTCATAAACCATAATGGAGATGTGAAATGGTGAAGAGTAACGTTTGGAGTTATGCCTCTCTCAAGGAGGAGTTCAACTATTTTGCGGTATCGGTTGAACGCCTCTTCATTAAATTTTCCCTCTTCAGGGAACAATCTGCTCCACTCTATCGAAAAGCGATAGGCGTTATAGTTGAGATTTGACATAAGGTCAATATCTTCCTTATAAAGCTCCCAGTGGTTGCAGGCTTTACCGGATTTGTGAGGGAGTTTTCCTATTTGCTCATAGTACCACCAATCATTCCACTTGTTATCCCCCTCAATCTGATGAGAAGATGTGGCAGTTCCGAAGAGGAAGGATTCCGGAAAGACAAGCATACTGCCCACCAAATTATTTATTTGGCATGAGTGCTTAAATCTATTGTGATGGTTATGCGTGAACTCCGTTACAACCCCTTAACGGGACAGTGGGTTATGGTTTCCGCTGTGAGAAAAAATCGGCCTTGGAGACCTAGAAACTTCTGTCCTTTTTGTCCCGGTGGTGAAGAGACCGGATATGGGTGGGAAGTCCTCCTCTTGCCAAATAGATTCCCCATGCTATCTTTTGATGCTCCAAAACCTAAAAAAGAAGGATTTTACACAAAAGCTAGAGCCATTGGGCAGTGCAGTGTTATAGTAGAAACCCCCCAGCATGAGCTAAAGGACTTGGACGAATTGCCGAGGGAGCAGATTATCAAAGTTGTTAAGCTATGGAAAGACACAACCGCCAGACTTATGAAAAACCCGAAAATCGCGTATTTGGCAATCTTTAGAAACAAGGGTGAGGAGATTGGGGTCAGCTTAACCCACCCGCATGGGCAACTTTATGCATTGCCCTTCATACCACTTAAGGCAAGGTTAAAAATTAAGAACTCGAAGAAATACTTCCATCGTTCCGGAGAATGTTTATTTTGCAGAATACTCGAAGAAGAGGCTAAAGGAGAGAGGGCCATCTATGAAAACAAAAGCTTCATCGCTTTCATGCCCTTCTTCGCGAGCTGGCCTTTTGAGGTCCACGTATATCCAAAGAGGCACGTTCAGTATTTAACTCAGCTTAACAGCGGAGAGACGAGAGATTTAGCGGATGTGCTTCAGGTTGTTACTGGAAGCCTAAATGAAGTCTTGGATAGAGACATGCCCTACGCAATGATGGTATTCCAGGCACCGTTTAAGGGGAGCTATCCTTTCTACCACCTTCACATCGAATTTTACCCAATCCTAAGGGACAACGGGAAGGCCAAATACACAGCTGGCATTGAACTGGGCACATGGGAGTTTACTTATGACGGCATTCCAGAAGAGAATGCGAGGAAGCTTAAAGAGGCTTGCAGAAGAGTTATTAAGAGAGTAAATGGGGATGGTAAATGCATTTAAGTTTTCTTCAAGAAGCTTAAAATCGAACTCTGTTTCGGCTTATAGTAGAAATTTTCCTGTTTTATCTCTATATCCTCAATTTCTTCAAGCTTTGCTTTCTTTATCTCCTCCGGGAGCTTAATTTCACCATATTTTCCCCCTCCTCCGGGGATTACGATAAGCTTTTCATTCCTGAACGCCCATATTGCTTTGGCTATCTCCTCTCCAATCAGCTCGGCTATGCTTTTTATCGGAACATCAACTAAGACGGCAATTTCACTACCGAACTCTCTCAAAAGGCGTTCCCATACACTCTTGACGGCTTTGGTTTCAACACCTTTGTTGAGAACCATGGCAATTATCTCTGCAAGGGGAGCAAGATGGAGATAAGGAGGTCTGTCCTTCGGCCTTTCATTTGTATCGGCAAGTTCAAGAATTCTATCATGCACTCCTTTCTTTATAACTCCTCCACACACTTCACATCTCCAGTTTAGCCTTTTCGCATCTTCAAGCCTGTATTTGGTATAGCATTTTGAGCAGGCCGTTAGGTGATACTTACCCAGCCTCGGATCAAGCCCAGCATTGAGGATTATCCTCCTCCCTCCACGCTTTAAGATAGCTTTTCTGGCCTCCTCGAAAGTTGCTTCTTCCACTTCAAAGCGGTTGAACTCTCTCCCAAGACGATGGGGCATCGGTGAGTGCGCATCGGAGTTGCTTAGATAGGTGAGCTTGTGATGGGCTTTTATCCTATCAGCCATGTATGAATCGGCAGAGAGTCCGAGCTCAAGGAATTGAACCTTAAAGTCCCTATAAGCCTCTTTAAGGCTGTTGTATTCTTTATAAAGGGCTGTCCATGGGGTAAAGGCGTGTGCGGGGCCCACTAAAACGTCCAAATCATTGGCCAACTCCGCTATTTCGGCAGCACTTAAATTTACATGCGGTCTTCCTTCATTTTCAATGTCTCTGGAAGATGGTTTGAGCCTCTCCCTCATCTCTCTTACCGCATCAATGGAGGGAAAAATCAGGAGGTGGTGAACTCTCCTGTTATCTTCAACTTCGGCCGTAAGGAGAAACCTCACACCTTTTATCTCATAACTCCCATCATCAACTTTTTGAGCAGCTTTTAAAAGCTCTTTCTCCCAGTGGGGGTTTAAAATATCCCCGGTACCAACGATTCCAAGTCCTTTAAGCTTCGCATTGTCTGCCAGAATTGGAAACGTCATCAATTTTGAAACGGCCTTGGAATAACGGGAGTGAATGTGTAAATCCCCATCCACTATCATAAAAGCACCTCAAAAGAAAAAGAGAAATCAAAGGTAGCCTCTATCCTCTTCCTCGTGACTGGGCTGTGGAATCTGCTGTTCAAACATGGCCCTCTGCATTTCCTGGACCTTTCTAAGAATCTCCTCAGTTTCTTTCGCTCTCTCATCAAGAGCGCTCATGTCTATTTCTAAATTGAGAACCTGCGCAACGACGCTTAGAACTGCTTTAGCAGCTTTTGCATCCACTATATAGCCAAGGCTTTCTCCAAGGAAGCATGCTCCTCTCATTCCCCTGAGCTTTCCTATGCCCAAGAGCAAACCCGCTGCTCCAACTATTGCTCCCCCTTCATCTTCCCTGAATACAACGGGCAGGTGTTTGTATTTTTCCTTTGTTTCTAAATCGGTGAAAGAAGCTAAAACCCTTGGCTCTCCTTCAAGCTCCGGAACTTGATAACCGCCCATGGTTATTATCTCCCTCGTCCCAAACTGCTCCACAAAGTCAAGCATCTTTCCAACAACTTCGAAGTGGCCGTAGCTATCGGTTGGAGGTACTTGAGTGTCTCCGGTAATTATTATTAGGTCTCTGTGCTCCTCATCGGGACTCTTCCAGTAGTAAAACTCGTTTCTCATCAAATCCACTGTCGAATCTTTTTTCACTATAACTTGATGCATGAAGTGAGGAGAGTAAAGCTCAGCGAATTTCTTTGCCTTAAGTTCTTGAATTAAATGCTCTGCAGCCAGCTTACCAACTAAACCAATTCCCGGCAGACCTTCAATAAAAACTGGGTCATATATCTCGGGTTTTTCATAAACAACTATCATTGTTTCCTTCATTTTTTCACCCCAATACCAAGTAGTTCCCTCTTAAGTCTTCTCCTATACTCCCCGTATGGATCCTCCGGGGAAAACTTAGGAGGGTGAGCTGATTTTGTTTTTTCCCCACAAACCGGACAAACATCTCTTAGGGTATATCTACCACATTTCGGACATTTTTTAATTCTGAACCTCATGCCTCTCTCCTCTTTATCTTCCTTATCTTCTTTTCCTTCCTTATGAGAGAGGCCTCTCCGCCGGCTTGTTTTATAACCTGAAGTATTTCCGAAGCTATCTTTTCTAAGACTTCTTCGGCCTTATAGTAGTCGGGAGCTGTGATGTCTATCCTGTACCTTGGCGCACCGAGGTAGCTGAACTTCACTTCTATCCCCTGCTCTTCATTCGCTCTGTCTCTGGCTCTTATAAGGGCTTCCTTTATGATTTCAATGCCGTTAGGAGTCGGGACGCTTATTTCAAACTCCGCATCTATTGTGACGGTTGGAATTTCAACATAGTTCTTTATTATCTCCTCAAGAACCGGTAACCATTCATCTGGAATAAGATCTTTAAGAACTTCAATACCATTCTGGGCGGCATCTTCAAAGGCCGCATAGACCTCCCCATATTCCTCCTCAAGCGGCACCCAAACCTCCCTCCAGGCTGTTTCGAAGTCCTTACCGAGTCTTTCAGCTGCCATCTTTAAGAGGTTCTCTGCTTTTTGGGCTCTCTTGAACTCCTGAAGCTTTGCTTTCCTTTCCTGTTGTTTGACTCTTTTAAGGCTTAGATCTATATGCCCCTTACTTGGATCAACGCGTATAACCTTTGCCACAATCTTCTGACCTTCTTTGAGGTAGTCCCTAATGTTTCTCACAAAAGTTGGAGCAACTTCGCTTATATGCATAAAACCTTCCTTTCCGGGATACTCGTCAAGTGTCAAGAACGCACCGTAATGGTGGATGCTCTTAACGGTGGCTACAACAAACTCTCCTTCCTCCGGAAATTCTCTAGCTCTCCTCGGCATTTTCACCATCTCCCAAAAATTTTACCTAATAAAGGTAGTTGTATGAGGTTTTTTAAGGTTTTGGAGAAAAATAAGAGAGATCATTCAAGAACTTCGAGAATCTTTGCCTTTATGATCCCCTTTCCACCAGCTGGTTCGACGAGAGTTGAACCGCAAACCAAACAGCGCACCTTTGTAGCTGGGTGGCTGAAAACAATTTGCTCATTTCCACAGTCAATGCACTTAACTTTGAGGAATCTTGACCTTGGCATTGGAATGAGATTCTTGGGCATTGCCATCTTTTCTCACCTCACACAAGTTCGAACTTCTTTACTCTAAACCCTTCGCCTCTTGTGTGTGCCTTTCCGCACTCTGTGCATCTAAACCTGAGGTCAAGCTTCTTCACTGGCTTTTCCCTTCCACTTGGGTTTGGCCTTGGGAAACCCTTGTAACCCTTTAGGATTCTCCTGAATCTTCTCTGACCTGCGCTAAGCTCACTTCTAGGCCTTTTCTTCACTCTTTCTACCTTGTGAACTGTGTGCTTCTTACAAAACGGACAGTATGTCCTTATTTGCTTTGGATACTTCATCTTTTCACCTCCCTAACACGCCCGGTAGGCTCCTTCTCGGACACCCCCGAGCATGAACCCATGACAGTTCGAGAACCCCTAACATAGAACCCTTTAAAACGTTTTTGGAGAAACTCAGAAAAATTTTTAAATACAAAATGTTACTAAAAATCGGAGGTGAGGAGCAATGACACTGGAAGAGCTCCTTCATGAGATTAGAGGGCTGGAGGAAAAAGAGCTCGAGAGCTACAAAAAACTTCTTAAAAAGCTCAAAGACCCTGAATATGCAGACCTACGGAACTTTCTTCTAAAGCTGACCATAGATGAGGTACTTCACAGGCACATCTCCGAAGCTCTGGAAAAAGCTTATCAGGAAGTTGAGGAGCTTGTGAGGGAGTACACGCCTGAAGAAGAAGGGGAGCTAGGAACAGCTGTCCTCTTCCCAGGGATACCAACGATAATTCTTCCAAGGGAGGTGAACGCTATTGGCACAAGGATTCCAGCAGATGAACTTTTAGAGGAGTATTTCGGAGAATTCCCAGGTGAACCCATAATACCAGCGGAACTCATGGAAGAGGTTAGGGAGAAGCTAAGGGGATACATAAAGAACAAGGAAGCGCTCATAATGAATTATGAAAAACTTTCAGAGAAAGCCAAACATCCAGTGCTAAAGGGAATCGCGAAGGACATCAAAAACAACGAAGAACAGCACAAAAAGATGCTTGAGAAGCTCCTAGAACACTATAAAAGCTGAAGGATTAGGGGGATCAAGAAGGGGGCTAGGGCAGTTAAAATAAATCCATGCACAAATGCCAGAAGGGTTATTTCCGTTCCTGCAAATTTTGCCATCAAAGGGAGAGTTGTGTCCATAGTCGTTGCACCTCCCATGACTATCGCCTTCTCTTTTGAAATCTTTTTTATTGCCAGGGGGTAGAAAATTATCGTCAGGATTTCCCTTGTTAAGTTTGCCAAAAATCCAATTACTCCATATATTGGGGAATAAGTTGCCAAAAGAGGGCCCGTCAGAGAATACCATCCAAAACCAGCGGAAATCGCTAAGCCCCACTTAATAGGAACCTTCAGGAGAAAGGAAGCAAATACACCACCTATCAACGAACCCACAACAGTTGATGCAGGAAGCAGAAGAGCCATTTTACCAAGTCTTTTAAGCTCTTCTCTTAATCCCCTGCTTTTCCCAATGTCGATGCCTATAATGAATATGAGGAGGTATAGCATGAGCTCATAGAGATTGCCAAAATCCAAGGTTGTGTACCTCCCAATGAACATGCCAAGTAGGAGAGATGAGACCACCAAATAAAGAAAGCTCACTCTCTCACCCCCAGCAGCGCTATGAGAAGGCTTCCCAATATTGTAAAAGAGGCAAACACTAGAGAAGAAACAAGAAGCTTGAGAGCATCTATCTCTACCCTGCCAGCTTCAACACCCATAAAAAAGATCAAAAACAGCAAAGCAATACTCATCGGCTTGTCCATGCTAAACTTTATTCTACCTCTAAGCAGATAACCAACAAAGACGCCCAGTACAAGGGGAATGAAGATGTTCATGTCTTAACTTAAGGTACATAAATATTAATAAAACTACCGGACGCATTCGAGGGCTTTTTCGTAATCTTCTTTGCTCAGTCTCCACCCCATTGCACCGAAGTTTTCCCTAATGTGCTCTTTGTTTGTAGCTTTTGGAATGGCAACAACGTTCTCCTTCCATATGAGCCAGTTTAATGCAACTTGAGCAGCAGTTTTGTTGTACGTTTTCCCTATTTCCGCCAAACAGCTGTTTCTAGCTAGGGTTCCCTTCTCCAATGGTGTGTACGCCATCAGCGTGATGCCCTCTCTCTTCATGTACTCCAGCAAGCCGCTTTCTTCTGGTCTTCGGTCTTTTAGAGAGTATTTTACTTGATTTACCACAATCTCGTATTTCCTCATGACCTCTTGACTCTTCCTGAGGAGTTCAAGGTCGAAGTTGCTAACTCCGATGTATCTAATGAGGCCCTCATCAACGAGTTCTTCAAGGGCATGAAGGGTTTCTTTTATTTTTCTAAAGTCTTCAGTAGGCCAGTGAAGCAAATAGAGGTCTATATAAGTGCCTAGTCTCTTTGCACTTGCCCTTGCTGCTCTTTTGGCACTCTCGTATCCAAAATGGGTCGGCCAGATTTTGCTCACTATGAAAATGTCTTCCCTCTCAAACCCCTCGATGGCCTTTCCAACGAGCTCCTCACTGTGACCGGCGGCATAAAATTCCGCTGTGTCTATGAGGTTCATTCCAAGCTCGAGCCCATATCTAAGAGCCTCTATGTGTTCTTTATCCCTTGA
Organism: Thermococcus aegaeus; assembly: GCF_055393685.1. NCBI lineage: Archaea > Methanobacteriati > Methanobacteriota > Thermococci > Thermococcales > Thermococcaceae > Thermococcus > Thermococcus aegaeus. Next base: position 517,647 of record NZ_AP042464.1, read on the forward strand.
GTAGTCTGGACTCTCCCAGCCACCTACTCCCCATGTTCCCATCCCAACGGCTGTAACCTTGTCATCTCCAATCCTTTTTAGATCATTAAATGCCTTAACTCTCATCCTTATCCCTCCATTCCTCAAGTAAAAGCCCAATTTCATTATACACCTTAACGCTCCTAAAACCTTTTCCCCTCAATACTTCAATGACGTCTTTAATAATCCTCTTCTGCACGTTCATGGCAATTGCCTGACAAAAATGGCACTCTGGGGTGGTTCTAGCTAACAAAAGCCATATCATAACCTTTTTATTCTCCACAGTCAAACCGTATACCAGGCCTTCGTCCACTATATTAAGCTCTGTTTCGGGGTCTCTAACTTTCTTAAGCTCCTCTACAACCTCTTTAACTTCGGGAGGAAGCTCCTTTAGCTTCCCCCTCGGTTTTTCTTTAAGGAAATCCAGAAATCCCATTTTTTCTCACTTCTTCTCAAATTTTGCAAGGAGGTTGTTTTTCATGTCGTATATATAAACCTTTGAAAACCTCACAAGAGCAAAACGCTCCATGATGTCTCCTATTATCTTTGAATGCGCTATAGCAGCGCCTCCGATCATGTTGTAATATGCATTGCTCTCCACAGCAAGCCATATCTTGAGGGTGTCATCACTAACGTCAAGCCCCGCCAGAAGACCTGCATCCAGTATATTCATTGTACTTATAGGATCAATAACAGTGCTTAACTCCTCGAGAACTTCTTTATACTCCGGAGGATACTCCCTGTCATTTCTATAAACTTTCATTTTTTCCTCACCATTTGAAGATTTGAGAGAATGCATAAAAACATTTTTGGACAAATTTGGTTATATCTTCTTTACCTCTACCCAGGTCGAATGAAAAACGGAAGAGTTTCCGTATTCCTCTAAAGTCCTATCGCTTGTAAGGAAGTTTACATTCCATCCAAGGAGTCTAACCCAGAATGCCTTATAAAGGATCACAACCCCTTCAGGAATGTCTGCACTCACCTTTGCTTTTGTCCTGATTTTTCCGTATTCATTGAAAACCTCCACTTCATCGTTTTCCTTAATTCCTCTTGCCTCAGCATCTTTGGGGCTGATGTACAAGTAGGGATCAATTATGTTGTAGGTGTTGTGATACTGGCTCGTGATCGTTAGCTTCCACGTTGGACTCAAAAGCTGGAGTCCCTCCCCTTTCAGCGGTCTATACTCGGGGAAAGGTGAGAGACCTCTTTCAAGTGCTCTCTGAGAATAAAACTCTATCCTACCACTTGGAGTACTATACACTCTTTTTCTTGCCCCAACCTTCACAAAGCCTTTCTTTTTAAGCTCATCTAAGCTTAAACCATTCATCTCTAAAACTTTTCTGACAACTTCTTCATCACTTTCGTAGAGATGGGGACTTTTTATACCCATGGCTTTAGCAAGCATTCTCGTTACTTCACTGTTGCTCTTTCCGCAGATTCTCGTCACGGGCTTGTTTAAAGCAACATAGCGGTGGTAGTAGGAATCGGCAATGTCGAATCGTTCAAAGAAAGTATTCGCAGGTAAAACCACATGAGAATAAAGAGCTGTGTCAGTTAGGAAAATGTCATGAGTCACGACAAACACATCGCTTTCCTTTATAGCTTTTCTCAATCTGTTCTGATTTGGAAGTGAAGCCAAAGGATTGGCATTGTATATGTAGAGAAACTTAATCTCACCATTTTCGATGTATTCGGCGAGCTTCATTTGGAGTATTCTTTTGACTGGTTTTGTTCTTAGAAAAGCTCCCTCTGCATAGCTTTTATCAATTGTTTTCATATCGTAAATAAAGCCAAACCTATGCCCCACAAGGGCAGGCAGGAGAGAAACAGCCCTCACAGCCTCTCCACCATTGAGGGAACGCTGAAAACCATACCCAATATGTATAACCCCCTTCTTCTCAGAATACTCGAAGGCAAACTCTTCTATTCTTTCCTTTTCAATTCCCGTTTCTTCACTTACAAAGTCCAAGTCTACTTTCCTGAGATATTCTACAAACTCATCAAATCCATGAACATTTTCCCGGATAAATTCCTTATCATAAAGTTCATTTTCCACAATCACCTTCGCAATCCCCAGGGCAAACAGAGCATCCGTGTTAGGCCTTATCTGGAAGAACTTTTCACTCCTTTTTGCAGTCTCTGTTCTAACCACGTCAACAACCCATTTTTCAAGGTTGTATTTTTTTGCAAGCATGAATCCATGGAGATTTGTCCAAAGTGCGTTTATCCCCCAGTACACAATGAGCTTTTGATCCTTGAGGTCCTCCGGATCCATTCCTACCGCGGTTCCATAAACGTCTTTCAAGGCTTCTTGACCAGCCCTGTCACAGATTCCATAATCGAGCATTGCAGTATTTAGATAATGGAAAAGCCTTAACGGAAAGGCATAATTAACAACCCCTCTATCACCGGCGTAGTTATAAACAAGTACACTCTCGCTTCCGTAGGTATCTATTGTTTCTTTCAATTTGTCCGCAACAGCTTTGATAGCTTCGCCCCATTCTGCCTCTCTGAATTTCTCTTCCAACCTCTCTCTCATCAATGGTTTTTTTAATCGTTCATTGCTGTGAAACCACTTTGGCAAGAGAGCACCCTTTGGGCACAAAAAGCCCCTTGTTATTGGATGATCTGGATTTCCCCTGACAAAGAGCTTCCCATCTTTGAGTTCACTTATAATTGCACAGGTGTCGTAGCAATCTCTCATACAAACGCTGAACATTGGGGACACCTAATGGGAAATGCTCACCCTTCTAGCCGCTTCTCTCCGAACCAAGACATGTCCAAGGGTTCTTGGAAGAGTAACCAGATCGCCCGCCTTGAAGGGTCCATACTCCCTCAAGCGTTCGTCTATGACTTTAGGGATATCTTCAAGAATAAGGTAAGCCTCCCAAATCTGTTTTCCAGTCTCTGGAATTTTTTCCTCGACTTCCTCTTCAACTATTTCAAGCTCTTCCATGGGAATATGCTCCCTGTTTACAAACGCTAGAAGTAGGGAGAAGATTTTCCTTTCTTCACCGACAAGGTTGTGTGGCCTTCCTTCAAAGACCATATCCACTATCTTATGAAGCCTTGTGCGAAGTATCTCCTTGATGAGCTTTTCTGCGACGTTCATCTCTGCAAGATATAACCTTTCCTCAATTTCTTCTCCCCTCTCCTTGGAAGATTCTGCCCTAAGCTTCAAGGCCTTTACAAGGCTGTCAAACTCTTTATAGAACTCTTCATCTAAGGAAATCAATTCGTTTGAAGATAACTCCATCTCCAGAAGTTCCCTGAGCTTTGCAAGGTCCAATTTAACCACCTAAAAAATAGTATGAGGAGGTCACTCCTCAACTCTCGGAGCAAGCAGGAATGTTAACCTTCCTTCGTCTCTAATTGGATAATCCATCTGAAGGGGCATTTCATTTCCAAATCTGAGAACAACTTCGTCAGCTTTTCCGATTCCCTTCACCATATCTGCGAGGTAGCTAACACCATAGGCGCTCCTTGTCTCTTCTTCAACTTCAAGGTCAAGCAAGCCCTCATCTTCAAGCGTGAGCTTGATCTCAACTTCCTGGGTCTCTCCTTCCGCCCTCATAATGAATTCATTCTCTTTGGCAATGAACTTTATGGAGTCACTAACGAGAGAAGCGTCTTTAACTGCCTCTTTCAAAACTTCACCTAGGACAACTGCTTTTACAGTGAACGGAAGCTCTGGCAATTCAAGCTCAAGCTCCTCAACTTCAATGAGAGGCAGTCTGAAGGTTCTCTTTGCGGTTCCCTCGAGAGTTACCTCTAGGAAGTTTTCTTCTCCTTTCTTGAGGACAAGGATGTCTTTGCTTTTTCCTCTCTTGAGGATTTTTTTGAAGTGATCCATGTTAACGCCGATGGTTTCTTCTCCTTCGACATCATATTTGCTGAAGATCCCTGCGGGAAGGTTGAGGTCAATCAAAACAACCCTGCTTGGATCCATGGCTCTCATCGATATTCCTTCCTCTGTGACTTTGAAGGCCGCCTCATCGATCAAATTACTTGCTGTGTCAATCAAGCTTGCAAAATCCTTTGCCCCATCAAAAACTATCTCGAACGGCATCTTTATCCCTCCATATCGTTGAGAATTTTAGCCATCAACCTTATTCTTTCTTTACCTCTCAATAAATAAGTTTTTCCATTGTTCACATCAGGTATCCTTCTATATGCTTCGTCTAACTCCTTTAAAGCTTTTTCTGCAAGGCGTTTAAGTACTTCCATTTCAAGTTTCTCCATGATTTTCACCGCTATTCATAGCTTCTCCACGTGTAGCCACACTTTGTACAGCGGTAGAAGATCGTTGAAGGCTCGTCTCCAGCTCTTGTCTGCATTTCCCACCAGTAAGCTTCATCATTACCGCATTTTGGACAAGTTATCTTTACTTTTGGAAGTGTAGCTATGTCCTGCTCAATAACGGGGATGTCTTCTCTTTCGTGCTTGACCTTTTGGGTTATTCTGTATTTGTTTGCCGTCTCAGGATCAAGAGGTTCCTCATATCCACATTTCCTGCACACAAAGACTCCCTTCTTTTTATCTGGCAGCATTATGCTCCCACATTTTGGACAGAATTTCATGCTCTCACCCCCAATCTAAGACAAGATTGCCGAGATTGAAATAAAAAGTTTTGCTATGTTGAGAGCACAAAGGGAAGAGTTTTTAAGATCACGCTAAAACTCAAAAATAAGAACAACCGATGATGAGTGTCATCCCAGCCGAGAGGTGACGACGTTTTATCCCCACCTGAGGTGTAAAAAATGCTCAAATTTTTCAAGAAAAAGAGGAAATATGGTGCTTTGATATATGTGAGCGAGCCTACGATTATTTATCATACCCAAACTGAAAGGGCACTGCTGAAGGTTATTGAGGAGAGGCTTAATTCGAACAACTTTATCCTCCCTTCAGATTATGGGCTAAAGCCCACACACCACATGATAAAAGACGCCCAGATATTTGTTGCCATTGGAATAGTTGGCAAATTCACATCTCTCGTTAGCAGAGAAATAAAAATCGCCCAAGAACTTAAGAAGAAGATTTACACAATAAATGTAGCGCGGAAAGGTAATGAGATTTATTATGATTTCTTTGAAGGTATTCCCGATGATATGGAGTGGTTAAGTGAGGAAGAAACTCAAAAGCTCTACGAAGATTTCAGAGGCGAAGAATTCTCAGGTTTTATGAAAGTCTTCTTGGGAGACAGAAGAAGACAGTGGTAAACCTTATTTAGGAGGAATCAAAGATACCTTCTGGTGAATATTATGAAAAAACTAGTAGTGTTCATAGTATTGTTTTTGTTGCCCTTTGCATATGCCCAGGAGCTAGAATATCTCACATGGGGCGGTAACGAGGTCGACAGCGGAGTAGCTTATCTCCCAGGAGAAGGATATTCCCTTTTAGTAGGATCTACTAAAAGCTTCGAAGATGTGAGAGGAGGTTTTATTGTTAAAGTCGATGACAAAGGAGGTCTGGAATTCCAAAAGCTTATCTACTCCTCTAAACCAATTCTCATCAGGGATGCAATCCTTTACAGAGACAAGGCATATTTGGTGGGACAGATAGGCGCCATAAACTTTCAGGATGCTGATGCATTTATAGGAGTATTCAGCACAAATGGAAAGCTTATCTACTTCAAAACCTTTGGCAGGAGTTTTAATGATGGTGCTGAGGCAATAGACATAGCAAATGATAAAATCTACGTAGTAGGCTATACAAGCCCGACAGGGAGCATTCAAAGAGCATTTCTAGCGGAATTGTCGCTTGATGGACACATAAATTGGGTAGTTGAATTCGGAAATGGAAATGCCAAAGCGACTGCAGTGAAAGCTACTCAATCCCTCATCTACGTCGCTGGAACTTATGATAAGGGTATTTTTGTGTGCGCCTTTGATCTAGTTGGAAGATTAAGGTGGGCCAAGGCGTACCCATTGAAGGACGTGGGAGCAATTGAAGTCAAAGACTACGTGTATGTGGCCGGAAGCACAAAGGACGACATAGGATTCGGGAATGCCTTCATACTAAAAATCTCCCAAAAAGGAGATACCATCTGGAAAAAGCACTTTGGAATAGGGTATGGAGATAAGTTCGTTTCTATAATGTTCAACAACTCCCAAATAATCCTCTTGGGTTACAGCGGCAATTTTACCTCTGGCAACCGCGATGGCCTTATTTCAAAATTTAATGAATCGGGGGAATTGCAATGGTTTGGAATAATCCAAGGGGGGAAGGAGGATATAGTTGCTAAAGGAATTCTAAAAGATGATGTCATATACGCAGCTGGCTACACCGAGGATTTCTCTAAAAAGTTTATTATACCCAATGTTTCAGAAGTTACATGGGAAACCCTATATGGATCTTTAGACATACCAGAAGAAGAATATTCGCCCGAACCCAAGAAAATAACATTGGAATCCTCCGACTACAAAGTTCTCATAAAACCAGTCAGCGGGACATTGAACTCTCCAAAAAACGGAGATGCATGGTTTTTTAAATTCGGAAAAGAGGAAAGCAAGGTTGAAACTACTACCACAACTTCTGTAGAAACAACATCTCCAATATCTACAACAAGCACAACACAAACCACAACAACTCAGAGTTCGTCACCATCACAAACCACCCCTTCATCAACAACCACTAAAAAAGAAACATCTTCTTCTGAGATTCCGTCTTCAACAGCCACTTCCTCAACAACTAGCTCTTCGACCACGAGTAAAGAAAGCAAAGGGATCTGTGGCCCTTCAACAATTGTGCTCTTCACACTGGTTTCACTCCTCTGGAGATTGAAGAGATAAGAAAAGGCTTTTATTTTCTTCCCTTTATATCCCCTTGGTGATAAAAATGGCAAAATTTTTCGTGCCGAAATCTCATCCAAGATACTGGAGCCTATATTACAGGCATAAACTGGAGGAGGCCCTCGAAAAGGGCATTTTAGCTACAGCGGGACTAATAGCTCATGGAAGGGGAGAAGCTTTTGATTACCTTCTCGGAGAAACCACCATCGAACCGGCAGAAAAAGCTATGAAAGCTGCGATTGCAAAACTCCTCTTATCTGAGTATCCAGTACTTTCAGTAAATGGAAACGTGGCAGCATTGGTTCCAAAAGAAACAATAAAGCTTGCAAAAGCTCTCAATGCTAAACTCGAGATAAACCTCTTCTATCGCACAGAAGAAAGAGTCAAAGCTATAGCGGAGGAGCTCAAAAGACACGATCCGGAAGTGGAGCTTCTTGGCATAAATCCAACCAAAAGAATCCCAAATCTGGAAAGTGAAAGGGGCAAAGTTGATGAGAATGGTATATGGAAGGCTGATGTCGTTGTAGTCCCCCTAGAAGATGGAGACAGAACAGAGGCACTTGTAAAAATGGGCAAATTCGTTATAACAGTTGACCTGAATCCTCTCTCACGGAGTGCGAGAATGGCAGACATAACCATAGTTGACAACATAGTAAGGGCGTATCCAAAAATGATTGAACTGGCCAAAGAAATGAAAAAACTCCCTAGAAAAGAACTTGAAAAAATAGTGGCAGAGTATGACAATGGAAAGATACTCAGCGACGTCTTGACTTATATGAAGTCTAGACTAGAGAAATTAGCCAAGGAAGGTGTTTGGAGGAGAGAAAATCTTTAAATTTTTTCAGCCTTTTCTACCAACGCCCTGAGATTCACAATTAGTTCGTTTTCATCTTTTGCTTTGGAGATAACTAAGGGGACTCTTTCCCTCTCCGCTATTTTCACAGCAAGTTCATCGAGTCTTTTAACCCCATGAAGAACAACCACCGCTGGCTTCAGCCCCTGGACTCTTATGGCGATCATTGGGCTCCTTCCGGTGGTTACTTTGGTGAACACCAAAGCTCTCTCCGTAGTCCACCCGTAGAGCTTTAAAAATTCGTCGCTGCTCATTTCTAAAATGGCCTGTATGCTGTCTATAACTGTGTATCCATAGATTTTTCTTCCAAGAAGATCTTCATTTGCGGCAATTTCTCCTTTTACCGCAGTAACTATATCGGCAACTGTAACGGGGAAGGCGAACTCCCTTATATCAAGAATGGCATTTGTGGGGAGGTCACTACCTATAGTCCTGCTAAAAGCCCTTATAACATTTCCTCCTCGTTTTTCATCTATTTCGAGAAGAGCTTCAACGAATTTCCTAATCGTTGAAGCCCCGGGACTTTTTCTTCTACCACCCTCATAATCGCTGATCACCGAAGAAGATACACCAAGAAACTCAGCGAGCTCGGTTTGGCTTATACCAAATATTTCCCTCCATTTTCTCATGGTCTTTCCGGGGTCGGAAGATAGGGTTATTTCCCCAGCAATTCTTTTTGCCAGAGCTTCCTTTTCTTTCTCCAACATAATTGATTCCTCACATTAAGTTGTTATAAGTTTTTCGGCAATTGCCTATAGAAAGGGGGTAATAACCCGCCCGAGTTCATCGACTCCGCCTTCGGCGGTGCTCCCCGGGCAGAGGTAATTGGAACTTTTCATTAATAACCTTTGCTATTTCTTCATTTCCTCCTTTATTGTCTCGGCAAGCCTTTTTATACCTTCTCTAATCTTCTCCTCTGGAACATAGGTGAAGTTAAGCCTCATTGTGTTCTTAACATCCCTGTGGGCAAAGAAAGCCTCTCCCGGAACATACGCGACGCCTTTTGCAACGGCCTTCTCAAGCATAAGTTTTGTATCAATCCCCTCGGGAAGAGTTGCCCAAACGAACATTCCACCCTCTGGCTTTGTCCACCTAACGCCCTCTGGCATGAACTCTTCCAAGGCTTTTAGCATTGCATCTCTCCTTGGTTTGTAGAATTCAATTATCTTCGGTATGTGCTTATCTAAATATCCTCCCTCTACATACTTCCACGCTATAACCTGGCTGAAGGTGTTTGTACAAAGATCAACGCTCTGCTTGGCTATCTCAAGTTTTCTTATGAAATGAGGCTCTGCAGCTATCCATCCAATTCTAAATCCTGGGGCAAGTATCTTGGAGAACGTTCCGAGGTATATAACCCTACCCTCTTCATCCCATGCCTTAATGGGCTTTACTGGCTCACCAGAGTAGCGGAGCTCCCCATAGGGGTTGTCTTCAACTATTATAAAGTCATATTGACTTGCAAGCTCAAGGAGCCTTTTTCTTCTCTTTTCATTCATTGTTACGCCCGCTGGGTTTTGGAAAGTTGGAATTGTGTAGACTATCTTCACTTTCTTCCCTTCTTTTTCCAGCTCCTGTAACTTCTCTTCAAGGAGGTCAACGTTCATTCCCTCATCATCAAGAGGTATCTGAACAAATTCAGGATCGTAGTACTTGAAAGCCTGAAGGGCGGCAAGATAAGTTGGAGCCTCAACTACAATGATATCTCCAGGATTTATGAAAACTCTCCCAATTAAGTCAAGAGCCTGCTGTGAGCCACTTGTGGTCATAATATCTACTTTAGAGATAGGAATGTCATATCTCTTCCTCATCCACTCAGCAATGGCAAGTCTTAAAGGGGTAAAACCTTTCGTGGTTCCATATTGAAGCGCCTGAGCAGCGTGCTTTTCAAGAACCTCCTTAGTGATTTCCCCAATTATCTCCACTGGGAAGGTTTCAGGCGCTGGAAGACCGCCAGCAAGTGAGATCACATCCGAAGTCTCAACGAGCTTTAAAAGCTCCCTAATCTCTGAAGCCTTCATCCCAAGAGCCTTTTCCGAGAAGTATTTTTCATAATCCAAAGTTGGTGCCTCCAATTTCTCCTTAAGCCTTTTCTCAAGCTCCATCTTAATCTTCCTCCGTACAATTTATTTAATGTACTAAAGTGAACACGTATCCTATTTTATGCATTGATAGTTTTGTGGCAATTAAATATAAAGCTTTCGGCGTTGGTCGGAAATACCCTTTATGTTTGTAAAGATTTGGGATATGATAGTTTTATGTACATCAAGGAACATATAAAAACATCAACGAACAGAAATTGAAACGAGAGGAGTGAGCTATATAAACCCATCTGAGGAATTAAGATTATAATGGGGGGATTGAAATGCCCGTAATAAAAGAGGTTTTAGAGATAGCGGAGAAGATAAAGACGATGGAAATAAGGGGAGCAGGAAAAATAGCAAGATCCGCTGCATATGCTCTACAATTACAAGCTGAAAACAGCAAAGCAAAGACTGCAGATGAACTCTGGGAGGAAATTAAAGAAGCAGCGAGGATTTTATATCATACAAGACCCACTGCCGTTTCCCTTCCAAATGCTTTGAGATACGTCACATATCGTGCAAAGGTGGCATACAACAGCGGCGCAGACTTAGAGGAGCTCAAGTTCATAGTGATCAATTCAGCGAAGGAGTTCATACACAACTCAGAAAATGCTGTTAAAAGAATAGCTGAGTTCGGTGCGAAGAGGATTGAAGATGGGGACATTATAATGACTCACTGTCACTCGAAGGCTGCTGTAGGAGTTATGAAAAAAGCATGGGAAGAGGGAAAGGACATCAAGGTCATCGTGACCGAAACAAGGCCAAGATATCAAGGGAAAATTACCGCCAAAGAGCTTGCTGAAGCAGGGATCCCGGTTATCTATGTTGTTGATGGGGCCGCAAGGCATTACATGAAAATGACCGATAAGGTTGTTATGGGGGCAGATTCAATAACGGCCAACGGTGCCGTTATCAACAAAGTAGGAACTGCTCTGGTAGCTTTAACGGCAAAAGAACATAGGGTATGGGTTATGATTGCTGCCGAGACGTATAAGTTCCATCCAGAGACACTTCTAGGACAGCTAGTTGAAATAGAGGAGAGAGATCCATACGAGGTCGTTCCAAAAGAGGAGCTCGACACATGGCCTAAAAACATTGTTGTTAAGAACCCTGCCTTTGATGTTACACCACCGGAGTACATTGACGTGATAATCACCGAAAAGTCTGTTATTCCGCCGTATGCAGCAATAGACATACTAAAGGAAGAATTCGGATGGGCGCTTAAATATACCGAACCTTGGGAGGATTGAGTTCATAGAAAAGTTCATCCTCCCCAAACTCCTCTTTCAGTTTTTTGAAGTTCTTCTCAAGCCTCGAAAGCTTTGATTTACTCCGCTTAAGCATCTCATTTGCCAAGTTTATTGAAAACTCGAGGTATTCGTCGCTTATTAATATTCTTCCATCTCTGCCCAGGGGGACGGTCAAATATTCGGTGCCGTTTATCTCTATCAAAACTCTTTCTTTGCTTAGGGCTTTGAAAGTGGTGTACTTAAAGCCCGAAGATAGACCTATTTCATGAAGCTTTTTCCCTATTTCTACATTTTCTCCAACTATGTGAAAAATTGGAGGCTGGGCTTTAAGGAATATTACTCCTTTCTGGGCAGCTTTCAAGCTATTTTTTGCTTCTTCAAATGTTATTGGGGTGTGTTTCTTAATGAGCCACCTTGATAAAGGTTTAGCCCCTATTTTGGGCTCTTCGATTATTCCCACTCTTCCAGAACATGAGCTTGTTGTATAAACCCCTTTTATTGAGTTAATAAGCAGAAGCAGATCTACTATATCACTATCGACCTTACCTTCTTTTATTGCAGTGAAGAGTGCCTTCAAGGCTTCTCTTTTTGCTCTCATTTCCAGCTCACCTCTGAGGACATTTTTCTTCTATAAATTTTTTCTAAGACGGCTAATTGATTATTGATCCATTCTTAGCACTTTTTAAGCATAATTTGGCGAAAAGTTTATAAAGATATCCCAGATAGCTAAAGTGGACGTGGCCGGGGTGGTGTAGCCTGGTTAGCACAGGGGACTGTGGATCCCCTAGCCCGGGTTCAAATCCCGGCCCCGGCCCCATAACAACCGCTTTTCTATAATATGCTTCTAAAGCCAATTCCAGCGAATACAAGCACTTTATAGATCTTCTTGATTAATGACCTTCTCCCCGCCGTGAGCGGCGAGGCTTTCGGAAAATGTAACAATCGAGACCACAAATCGCTAAAACTTTTCTTGTTTCCTTCTAGGTTCTGAAGAGAGAAAACTATAATTACCATTAAGTGAAATTCAAATTAGTGGCTTTCGTTGTGGTGTTCACGATGGATGAGGCAAAGATAACGGTCTTTGCGTATTCGGAAGATAAATTCGAGGAGAAGAGGATTAAAACGGTTAAAGATGTCCTCAAGTACAAAGATTACAATGTAGTTTGGGTAAACATAGATGGAATTGCTTATCTCCAAGAGCTTAAAGAAATCTTCAAGTTTCATGAGGTGGCCATTAAGTCAATTCTTAGAGCAAAGACCCGAGCAAGGGTTTCCATTCTAAAAGACCACATTTTTGTTCTACTCCACCAGGTCTACGAGCTGAAAGGAGGATTGAAAAAAGAAAGAACTGCAGTTTTTCTAAAAGATAACTTCGTCATAACAATGCAGGAACGGCCAGGCGACGTGTTCAACACAATTAGAGAAAGCATAAGGCATGAAGAGGGGATTTTCAGGAAGAAAGGTGCGGATTATCTACTTTTTGCACTTCTTGATGCGATAGTTGAAAACTACGTTCCAATTCTAGAGAACATCAGCTCGCAAATGGAGGTTGTAGAAACCAAAGTCCTAAAAGACGGAGACAAAGAAGTGCTTCGAAAGATACATGGAATTAGGAGGAGAATACTGTTTGTGAGAAGAACAATATTTCCCCTGTTGGAGATCTTCAGGCGGCTAAGATTAGAAGGAAAAGAATTCTTTAGTGAAGAGACACAGAGCTATTTGGAGGAACTCCATGAGCACGTTATGGAAATCCTCGATATCATTGAAAACCACCGAGAAATGGCCAATGGTTTGATTGATATCTATTACTCCACTCTCTCCACGAAAACAAACGACATCATCAGGATCCTCACTGTAGTTTCTACGATTTTCATCCCCCTAACATTCATAACAGGTATATACGGAATGAACTTTAATACCCATGTCTCCCCTTATAACATGCCTGAGCTCAACTGGTACTACGGCTATCCAGCTACACTCCTAGCTATGCTCATGATAGCCCTTGGAATGCTGTACTATTTCAAAAGGAAAGGGTGGTTATAAGCCCAGAGCAATCTTTACGGCCTTTTCGGCCAGTATGTCCATTGGATCTATGAGAGGAACGCTTAGATCTTCCTGCTTTAAAGCTACGCTTACTTCCGTACATCCGGCTATTATAGCTTCAACTTCACCTTCAAGTTTTTTTGCCACCTCAAGAAGAAGATTCCTCCCGAGTTCTATATTCCCCGCCTTTACTCCTTTGTATATGCCTTTCATGACTTTTTCCTGATCCTTTTCTGAGGGAACAATCCCTTCAATTTCCCTCTTTTCGAGGGCTTTTTGGTAGATACCGCTCACTATTGTGCCGGTCGTTGCAAGGATCCCCGCTCTTTTCACGCCCAAGGATTCTACATAAGATGCGGTCTCCTCTATCATGTTTATCAGCGGTATCTTGATGGCCTTTTGAATCTCTTCAGCAAAGTAATGAGCGGTATTGCACGGCATTATTATGAAATCTGCCCCCCATTTCTCAAGTTTTTTTGCGCTATCGATGAGTTCTGGAAGTGGGTTTTCACCCTTTCCGAGAATATAAGCCGTTCGATCAGGAATTTTAGGATTGTTGTAGATAATTATTCTCGGATGTTCCTGATCCTTCTTTGCGGGAGTCTTGAGCACTATTCTCTTAAAGAGATCCACAGTTGCAAGCGGACCCATCCCGCCTAAAATCCCTATGACTTTCTCCATATCAATCACTTTACGTACTTGATCTTTCCCTCTTTAAGCTCAACGTAACGGGCCATTATAAAGAGCAGATCGCTCAGGCGGTTGAGATACTTCAAAACATCTTCGCCAATCCCATATTCCAAAACCACTTTGGAAACTCTCCTCTCGGCTCTTCTAGCAATTGTTCTGCAGATGTCAAGCTTTGCACTTGCTATTGTTGAACCAGGAACAACAAATCCTTCGAGCTTTACTTCGCTCTCAAACTTTTCAATGAGCTCCTCTAAACGCCTTATTTCCTCTTCTCCAACTTTTTTGTACTCTCCTTTGCTTGCAATTTCAGCCATGAGCGAATAGAGCTCAACCTGAATCTTCTCGAGGATTTCCTTCAATTTTTCATCGAGATAGTGCTTTGCCTCCCCTAAAAAGGAGCTCAGCTCATCGATGGTGCCGTTAGCTTCTATTATTGGAGAAAACTTGGCTATTCTCTCACCTGTGAATATTCCCGTTGTTCCTTTATCCCCGGTTTTAGTCGTAATTGACATGCTACCACCTGAGTAAAATTGTGATTCAATGTTTATCAGTTTTTCTCAATTCGCTTCAATGCACATCGAAACGATTTTATACTTCAAGGGAGCACTTTTATATGCATTAACTAGAGGTGATGTACATGCATGAGCTTATTGAATTTGCCGTTGAAAAAGCCCAGGAGCTGGGTGCAAGTTATGCAGAAGCAAGGTTTGAGGAAAAGAATGGAACAGAAATAGTCATGAAAAACGGCAGTCCAGAAGGTCTTGGAATATTAGCTGATAGGGGCATAGGTATTAGGGTCCTTGTGAATGGCGGGATGGGATTTGCTTCAACAAACGTCTTGACAAAGGAAAGTGTAGGCGATGCTGTTAAGAAAGCGGTGAAGCTTGCGAAAGCTGCTGCAAAGATAAGAAACAAACCCATCCAATTCAGTGAGGAAGACTTTCACCAAGTTTTCTACGAAGTGAAAATGAAAAAGGACTTTAGAGATGTTAGTTCCGAAGAAAAAATGGAGTATCTTAAGCTCATTGAGGAGAAAGTAAAAGAGAGCGGAGTAAATACTCCAATGCGCTTTTTGAGATATGGAGATTTTATGTGGCACAAAATTTTCATGAACAATGAGGGAGCGCTTGTAGAAAGCTTCATTCCAAGAGTTTCTGTCACCTACAACCTCGTTGTCTTTGAAGAAGGACAGATGGAACAGGCTCCCTTTGTCCAGAGGGCTTTTTCTGGGGGACTTGAATTAATTGAAAAAGACCAACCCTGGGAATGGGCAGTTAAGGATGTCAAGGCCCTTCAGAAGCTCATAAAAGAAGGTCAAAAACCACCCGAAGGAAAGGTTGATGTTGTCATAAGTCCCGAAGTGGCCGGTATAGCGGTTCACGAGAGCGTTGGGCACCCCTATGAGCTCGACAGAATAATGGGAAGAGAGGCAGCCCAAGCTGGAGAGAGCTTTGTGAAGCCGGAAATGCTTGGAGAGAGAATTGGAAGTGAAGCTGTAACTGTTATAGAGGACCCAACGATTCCAAACAGCTGGGGTTTCTACCTATACGATGACGAAGGTGTCAAAGCAAGACCAAGGTACCTCATTAGAGAAGGTATAATAAACGAGTTTCTCATGAACAGGGAATACGCTGCTTATCTTGGAATGAAATCAAACGCAGCTGCGAGGGCAATTAACTACAACCGCGAGCCAATAGTGAGAATGGCAAACACTTACTTGGCCCCAGGTGACTATTCCTTCGAGGAGCTTATTGAGGACGTTAAGCTCGGCGTCTACATGGTGAGCTTTAACGAGTGGAACATAGACGATAGGAGATACCAGCAGAGGTACATTGGTAGAGAGGCTTACCTAATCGAGAACGGCGAGATAAAGCACCCCGTAAGGAGACCAATTCTTGAGATAACCACCAAAGGACTGTGGAGCAGCGTCGATGCCGTTGGAAAGGAAGTGGAATTTTATCCAGGCACATGTGGAAAAGGTGAACCCGGACAGGGAGTCCCGGTATGGATGGGAGGGGCCCATGCGAGACTTAGGGATGTCGTGCTGAGGAGGTGAAAAAGATGTTCGAGATTAACGAACTAATTCTGAAAAAGGCGAAAGAGCTCGGCTTTGGCGATGTTGTTGTATTAGCTTACGAGCAGAACAGAAGACAGGTGAGGTTTGCCAACAACGAAATAACGGTTGCAAAGAACTGGCATACGCAAAAGGTAAACCTTTTCGTTGAGTACCAGAAGAGATTGGCCTCAACAACTTTAACAGCTCTGGATGAGAAGACGATAGAAAAAACCCTTCAGATGTTGATGAAGAGCGTTAAAAACCTCGCTCCCAAAGAGGATTACTACGGAATAGCCGAGGGGCCTTTTGAGTACAAAGACATTCCAGAGACCTTTGATAAGGCAATAGTAGAGCTTGATGAGCCAAACGAATACGTTGAGGTCGCAATAAACGCTGCTCTTGAAGAGGGAGCAAAGAGAACCGCAGGTGTCCTTTACACAGACCACAATAAGCTCTACCTAACAACAAGCAACGGCGTCGAGGCTTTTGACGAGGGAACGGGAATAGAGATAAGCATAAGGGCATTTATAGGTGATGAAGAGAGCGGGCATGGGACTAATTCAGTAAGGGTTCTCAAAAAGTTTGACCCAGAAAGCGCGGGAAGAAAGGCTGGAGAAATTGCAAAGATGGCTGTCAATCCTGTTCAAGGTGAAGCTGGGACTTTTGATGTAATATTCGACCCGCTAGCCTTCGCCAACCTAATGAGCTACATGAGCTTCATGGCTTCAGCTTTTGCCGTAGAGGCTGGGTTCAGCTTCTTGGTTGGCAAACTCGGACAGAAGGTTGCAAACGATATCGTAACAATCAAGGACGTTGGAAACATGCCAAACGCCTATGGCACAAGGAAATTTGACGATGAGGGTGTTCCTACAAGGGAAACCACAATCATTGAGAACGGAACTCTGAACACTTACCTCCTCAACACAAGCTTTGCAAGGAAATATAAGAGGGAAACCACGGCAAACGCAGGTTTATTGATGCCTGAAGCTTGGAACGTCTACCTTGCATCAGGAGATTATTCAAAAGATGAGCTTTTCAGTGAAGTCAAGCATGGAGTTTACATCACCAACGTATGGTACACAAGGTTCCAAAACTATGTTACCGGGGATTTCTCAACAATTCCAAGGGACGGGGCGTTTTTAATTGAGAACGGCGAAATAGTAAAGCCCATAAGAAACATAAGGGTAAGCGACAACTTCCAACACATACTTGAGAGCATTGCAGCATTAGGAAAAGACCTCTACCACATCCACTGGTGGGAAGTTAATACTCCAGTATTTACGCCCTACGTTCTCGTAAAAGATGTGGGAATAACAAAGGCTACAAAGTAAGGCCTTTTTCTTTTCTAAATTATTTTCAGCAGGCCCAAGCTTGGTATTAGAGTTATGAGAATGCTCAAAAGCCCTCCAATAACCAATGCAGGAATTGTTTTTCTTTTTTCTATTCCAAAGATATAAGCGGCTAAACTCCCTGTCCACACTCCCGTCCCCGGCAGGGGCACAGCCACAAATACCACAAGGCCCAAAAACCCCCATTTCTCCACGTAGGGGTGGGCTTTCTTTCTAACCCTTTCCACATACCTCAAATACAAATCGGCAAATTTTCCTAATGATGTGTTTTCAAGTTTAAGCATAACCCAGTCTATCAGAGGTAAGAGAAGTGGTAAAGTTAAGGAGAGAAGCAGCACTCCAAGCGATGCCATGATTAAAGTGCCAGAGAGAGGGTAACCTCTACCAATCCCATAAACTATGGCGTACCTTCCCTCAAAGGTTGGAAGGAGTGAGAGTAAAAACACCTCAAGCAGACCGTTCACTTTTAACACCAAAAACGTAAATGGAGAGAAGTTAAAAAACTTATCTCAAGCCAGCCTTTTGGTTCACCTTCCTCAATCTCATCCCATACAAAAAGGGGAACTTGCCGGGAACAATAAGCTTCTCCCATTTTTCCACAAGCTCTTTTTCTCTTTCAAAAGCCCATTTTGTGAGTTTTGCAAGGCTTTCGTTTTCTTTAAGTTCCCTCGCCCTTCTTATTATCTCCATCTGCAGCTCATCTCTCTCCTTTGAGAATTCCCCAATATACTTTTGATAGTTGGTCTGGAACAACCTGTGGAACTTTTCAATCCTCCACCAGTAGTTTTTGGGATTATAGCGGTTCGTAGGCATCTCTGATTCCGGAATTCCACCTTCAAAAGATATTGGCTTGAAAATGCTTAAACATGGGAGCGAAGTCCCGGTAAACCAGTGCATATCCTTGCCAAGCTCCGAGATTTGAGATGAGGCGGTTTGAGAGGGCCTCGTTAAACCGCCATAGTGCATGCAGATATCCCTCATGGAGCCTTTTTCTGGGGAATACGGCTCGAAGCTGTGAGACCTCAGGATTTCCATCATGTACTCGAGAGTTATTTCACCTTCTCTTTCTTTGAGTTTCCAATATGTGAAGGCTCTCCTCTCCCTCCCATGGGCAAAATGGGTATAGAATCTATCAGAGAAATGCTTGACAAAACTAAACTTTGGTCTCTTGGCAAGGCTCTCGACGCTCTCTGAAGCTAAGTCCCAATCATCCTCTATCGTGAGAGCATTTGAAATAGAGTATACATCCTCAATTCTCTTTGCAACCCAGTGTTTGCCAGCACTCTCCAAGACCCACGCCTCTTTAGGGTCCGCAATTATGAATGAGTTACTGTAGAGCAGTTTGTGCTCGTAGCTACCATTTCCTCCCTGCCCATAGCTCTCGATTATATCAATTATGAAATGAAGAGCCTCTTTAGAGGTTTTTGTTCTTTCAAGGGCGAGCCTTATCATGTCCATTCCCAAGATGCCTTTATCTGGAATCTTCTCCTTGGTGAAAACGGCAGTGTTCCCTATTGCCAATCCAAATTCATTCACCCCCATCTCCACGCCCCAGATCCACCAAGGGCGGGAGAGAATTACCGCGTAGGTTTCCTTAACTTGAGGGAATTCAACGTAGGTCAGCTTAACAGCCTCTTCCTCATGTTTTTGCCTTGGGATGACCTCGAGAACCTGAGCCTCATTTGGATCTCTATCGCTGTTTTTCGCAAAAATCATAACTTTTTCTTTAGTAGCTTTGGGAGTTGCAACAAGGATGTCGCACATCCACAGCACCTAAAAAAGATTAGAGGTAGAGGTTTTTAACAATTTGGAAAAGCATCAAAGCTTCAAGCAATCTGTGGAGTCTAAGTATTCCCCTTTCTCCTTGTCCCAGTGAGAGTGGTAGAACCACTCAGCAGCCTTGCAGTATTCAAAGAGTTCATCCTCTTTAAAGTAGAGTGCTATTTCCCTCTTTGCGGTTTCCTCACTGTCAGAAGCGTGAATAACATTGTAAATCGCATCCCCAACATCAAGACCATAGTCGCCCCTTATGGTTCCCGGCTCTGCATCCTTGGGGTCAGTTGCACCGCACATTTTCCTAACGACGCTTATAGCATACCTGCCTTCGAGAACCATTACTACACTTGGTGCTTTGGTAATATAGTCTATTAGAGGCTCAAAGAAGGGCTTCCCCTTGTGTTCCTCATAATGCTTCTCCGCCAGTTCTCTATCGATGTGAATCATCTTCATTCCAATGATTTTAAGACCTCTCTTTTCGAATCTGCTTATAATTTCACCTATAAGACCTCTAACAACGGCATCGGGCTTTATGATTACAAGAGTTCTCTCCGTCTTGTTCATCGGCAACACCGAGAAGAATAAAAGCGGAAGAATTAAAAAGGTTTGCGAACCAAAAGAAAAAATAAAATACCAAATGGACGATATGGACGATGTTATGCTTCAATTGTGATGACAACTTTTGGATGCCTATCATCTTTTGGAATGTTTTCCAATCTTACTGGAAGCCCGTTTCCATCAACTTGAACAAGCCATACTTGTCCGTTTGCAGTAGTTATCTCGTATTCAAATCTCCCATCCTTAACACCAAGTCCCATCAATATCCTATCCATCACAGGAATTGTTGTCTGTCTAGGAACCACTTTCTGAGGATTTCTTACAACTTTGAGGGGTTCGAGTTTTAACAGTTCATTGGGAAGTACTTCAAGGCCATATCCCGTTAGTTGAACTGCGTTTTCTTCTGTTAAAACGACTTTGTTCCCATTTTCTTCTTTGTATCCAGTGATAACGTTTCCATTCTCTATCTTGATGTATCCCCTGCTTAAAACTGTGCCATTTACATAGAACTCTTGAGTATATTCAATGCTCATAGTAGCTAAGTCAACACGTCCCGTCTCAATAAGTTTTCCATGATACAGAAAGACTTCCCTAATCTCCCCATTCTCATCAGGGACAAGTTGATAGTTGTCGAATTCGACAGTTTGTACGTAGGAATATCGTTGAAGCGCTTTTATTCCTTGTACTACCATGTTTTCAGTTGGAGTTCTTCCATTTCCATATGCGAGAACAAAGGTTGAAAACACTAAAAGAACACTAGCTAAAACCACAACAAGCTTTTTCACGATTCTCACCCCCTAATATCTTCTTTCATAATGCCATCCCGCCCACATTTCTGCCTCTACATCTGCAGGATATGGGTATGGATAAGATCTACTGAAGCCTGGAGAATAGAAGTAAAAACCTCTATAATATCCTGCCACATTTTCTATTGCAGCAGAACCCTGGGTAAAAGTTAGTATTCCCAACGGCCAGATATAGATATTGTAACATCCTTGTCCACTAATATATGCGCTCTCATATGAGGTTATAGTCCCACTGAGAACAAAGCTACATGTTCCTACATCTTTCACATCTCTAAAGTAGGGACCCGGGCTATCCCACAGAACTACATCCCAACTCTGAGCAGAGACTAACAGTGCTTCTGCTATTACACCCACCAAAATAAAGACAACCAATACTTTGCTTTTTTGCATTTGCCCCCCCCCAATGTGGGTTTCATTATTCTTTAATGTCATGAAACTATATAAATTTTACTGTTCTAAGTAGTCGATATATGTAAATATGATTTAACAAGGAATATTTTACACTTGATGAAATAAATTTGACTCAACACCTATCAAAAAGTACTAGAATGAATAAGAATTGTTCCGAGACAAATCATACCAAACAAACTATAATATCCCGCACAAGGTTTATAACTCATTTCTGCCTTCTAACTCTGGTGAAGAAAATGGAACTAAGGGAGACAATACTCAAATACGCGCTCATCAACGCCATCCAGCATGATGGAAAGGCGAATCCAAAAGCCGTTATAGGAAAAATACTTGGTGAGAACCCGGAGCTGAGACCAAAAGCAAGGGAGATAATTCCGCTTGTCAATGAGGTTGTTCAGGAAGTTAACTCCATGAGCAAAGAGGAGCAAGAAATGAAACTTAGGGAAATATACCCCGAGTTCTTTGAGGAGCATAAGGAGAAAAAGGAGGAAAAGAAAGGCCTCCCACCACTGCCAAAGGCAGAAAAGGGAAAAGTCGTCACGAGGTTTGCACCAAACCCCGATGGAGCTTTTCACCTTGGAAACGCGAGAGCAGCTATCCTAAGCCATGAGTATGCAAGGCTTTATGATGGGAAGTTCATCCTTAGGTTTGATGACACCGATCCGAAGGTCAAAAGACCTGAGCCCATATTCTACGAATGGATTATTGAAGATTTGAAGTGGCTTGGTTTTCAGATAGATGAGATTCACCATGCAAGCGACAGGCTTGAAATTTATTACTCCTATGCAGAAAAGCTTCTTGAGATGGGGAAGGCCTATGTTTGTACCTGTGAATCAGAATACTTCAAAAAGCTTAGAGACGAAGGAAAGGCCTGTCCCCACAGAGACCTTCCTCCAGAAGTTCAGCTAAGAGAGTGGAAAAAGATGCTCAGCGGAGAATACAAAGAAGGCGAAGCCGTCGTTAGAATTAAGACCGACCTAAGTCATCCAAATCCTGCAGTTAGGGACTGGCCTGCCCTTAGGATAATTGATAATCCCAATCACCCAAGAACCGGAAACAAATACCGCGTATGGCCTCTCTACAACTTTGCCTCCGCTATAGATGACCACGAGCTCGGTGTTACACACATCTTCAGAGGGCAAGAGCATGCCGAAAACGAGACAAGACAAAGGTATATTTACGAATACTTTGGATGGGAGTACCCTGAGACAGTCCACCATGGAAGGCTGAGCATTGAGGGGGTTATACTCAGCAAATCCAAGACAAGGAAGGGCATTGAAGAAGGCAAGTACCTCGGGTGGGATGATCCAAGACTTGGAACAATTAGGGCATTGAGGAGAAGGGGCATTCAGCCGGAGGCCATTAGAGAGCTTATAATTGAGGTTGGACTTAAGAAGAGCGACACCACAATAAGCTGGGACAACTTGGCTGCAATAAACAGAAGGATAATCGAACCAATAGCGAACAGATACTTCTTCGTTGCCGACCCAATCCCAATGGAGGTTAGAGGCTATGAAAAAGAGTTTACAGCGGAGATACCACTCCATCCAGATTATCCAGAGAGAGGGGTTAGAAAACTCAAGTTCACCCCCGGAAAGCCTATCTATGTCTCAAAGGACGACCTTGAGCTCTTGAAGAGCAACGAATACGTTAGGCTCAAGGACTTATTCAACGTCAGAATAGTCGAAGTTAGCGAAGAAAAAATCATAGCGGAGTTCGACAGCGTTGAATATGAGAAAGCTAGGGAGCACAGGTGGAGGATGATCCACTGGGTTCCTGAGGGCAAGCCGTGTGAAGTTCTCGTCCCAGAAGGAGATGAACTTATTGTTAGGAAGGGGCTACTTGAGAGGGATGCGGAGTTAAAGGTTGACGATATCGTCCAGTTTGAACGCTTTGGTTTCGTAAGGGTGGACAAAGTTGAGGGAGACAAAGTGATAGCGATATTTGCTCACAAGTGACCCTTTTCTTTTTTCCACCCCAATACCCTCGACTGCAGATGCTTTTTCGGAAAAATTGTGAGAGGATCTACCCCTCTTTCCCTTAAAAGGTATCTCAGCTCTACTTCATAGTCGGATTTCCCGAGCTTTTCGCTCTCTTTAAGCTCCACTATGAAAAGCTCCTCCGTAAGTTCCCGTATTGTCCTATAGCCCAAACCAAGAAGGGGTCTTATGTACTGAACGTTAAACCTATCCTCAAGACTTCTCGTTTTTCTCTGATCAAGGAAGGGCACTCTGTCATCTCTCCTTGTTCCGTCGCTTATTCTCTCCACATGCCTAAGCTTTGCAACCTCTTCTAGAGCTTTTTCGTGAATAAACTGAATTGCATTGCTAGGATGAGAATCCCTTATGCACATCTCAGCCGCTTCCTCAAGAATTCCCCTGTCAAGGAAGATTACCTCATGAGAAAAGCCGAGGGCCTCAGCTGTTTCCTTAGCATATTTCCAGCTGTCGAGGATTCCAAAGTTAATAGTAATAAGTTTTACCTCGTATCCAATCTCTCTCAAAATATAAGCCGCAAGCGAAGAATCTTTTCCTCCACTGTAGAGGTGATAAACCTCCATAGGGCTCACCAGCGGTTAAAAAAAGTTAAAATCATAGGGCACTCCAAAATGGATCCTTTTGGGCCTTCACTTTCGCGGTTTCCTTTAGTGCCCTTATGTCGGTCTCATCCAACATATCCCTGAGCTCCTTCACGAGTCTTATTGCATCATCCCTGCTTATATCGACGTAAAGTATCTCCCCAGGATGGATGTGCCTTCCGACTATTGCACCCTCAATGGCTATAGCAACCTGATCTCCCTTCTTTGCTTCCTGCAGAAAGTCTTCTTTGGATTTTATTGATTTTATAACCCCAACCCGCTCTCCATTTTGCTTCATCAGTGGGTATCCCGGCTTTATCCTACCTTCAATAACCTCTATTCCAACTATTGCTGGGTGGCTCCTCCTGAAGATGTAGCGTTCATCTGGGAATATCTTAATTACTCCTGGGAACTTTGTTTGAGCTAAAAGTTCTTTTTTCTTCTTTTCTTCCTCAGCCTTCACCCATGCTTCATAGTCTTCTATGATTTTATAGATAACGTTGCCGACAAATATCGGGATCTTCTTGGCCTTTGCAACTTCCTCTGCGTCTTCATTGACCTTCACATTAAAACCTATGACAACACCGTAGAGAGGTTCCTCCTCCTTTACGCTCAATGCCTCCATAACATCCGTTTTGCTTATGTTTCCAACGTCTGCCTTTCTTATTGGAATATTCTTTTCCTGCAGTTCTTTGCTTAGCGCTTCGAGACTTCCTATTGTGTCGGCTTTTACAATAACGCCAACTTTGTCCGTGCTTATAATTACGCTCTTTATCTGCTCAAGGATTTCTCTTTTTGCTCTCTCTATCTCCTCTTCAGTTCTTGCAGCTATAACGGGAGAACCCGCAAGGGCTTCCTCTAAGTTTGGGGCAGCTATCTTAATTCCAGCTGCTGCAGAAACTTCCTCAACCTGATCAAAGCGATATCTTGGATCTCTTATCTCGTCGAGAGGCTTCGGCTTAAGAAGAGCCCTTATTTTTGTGACTATTGCCTTATCCTTGCCACCCACAACTATTATATCGTCTTTTCTGAGGGTTCCGTCATAAATTATCACGTCTATTGTTGTCCCAAAGCCTACTTCCTCCCTAACTTCCAAAATAGTTCCTCTCGCAGGACCTTCAACTTCTATCTTCAGCTTCTCTTCGAGATACTTCTGAGCCAAACCCGCTATAAGAACAAGCAATTCTGGAAGGCCTATTCCATATTTAGCTGAAACGGGAATTATGGCGAGTTCTCTTCTGAAGTCCTGAACACGATCGAACCTATTGGCCTGAAAGCCAAGTTCATAGAATTTTCCTATTAGTTCCCAAAGCTTTGTCTCAAGCTCCTGAACTGCCCTTTGATCCTGTTTTTTGATGTTTACTAAGAAAGGCTCGTTTTCAACGATTTTCCATCCTTTAATACGGTCAATTTTATTTGCAGCGACAACAAAGGGAGTTCTGTATTTTCTCAAAATCTCTATGCTCTCAATAGTCTGGGGCTGGAAGCCCTCGTTTATATCAACTACAAGGATTGCCAAATCGGCTAAACTGCCTCCTCTTGCTCTCAGGCTTGTAAAAGCCTCGTGGCCGGGAGTGTCTATAAAGAGCAATCCCGGAAGTTTAATTTCGCCTTTCCACAAACTTAAAAGGGGTCCAGCGAGTTGTTTAACCACTTCAATAGGAACCTCGGTCGCACCAATGTGCTGAGTAATTCCACCCGCTTCTTTCTCAGCTACGCGGGTATTACGTATTCTATCAAGCATCGTGGTCTTACCATGATCTACGTGTCCAAGAACCGCTATAATTGGCTGTCTAATTTTTTTCATACTCTCACACTCCACAAAACTTTTGATGAGCGTTACGGGATTAACTAAAACGCCCGCTTTTTAAAGGTTAGGGATTAACCTTAAAAATCCCCATGCTTACCACATTTAGTGGTTATCATGGAGAAGAGGACAATGCAAAAGGGTAAGAGCTACTACAAGAAAGGAAAGGTTTTATGGGTTCTAAAATACAAAGAAAAGCTGTTTTCCAAGGTTTTGGGCACTTATCCCTATTATGCGGAAGTTGACTTGGAAAAGAACTCCAGCAGGTGCACCTGTCCACAGGGAAAAGACTGCAAGCATGCTGCTGCCACAATAATAGCCTTTGAAGAGGGATTCTACATAGAAAGCCATGAGCCAGTCTCAGAGTTTTTTCCAGAGGCAGCTTTAAAGAGATATCTGTTCCATGAGAATCCAGAATTAGGACTGGAGATTATTTTAAAGGAGCTTCACTACCAGATAAACAACGATGAAAGCGGTAGTGAAGTGGCCAGACTCTTGAGAGAAGCCTTAAAGCTGTTCAGCCTTACTCCGTCTAAAGAAAAAGGTTTCCAAATATTGGAAATTTTTAAAGAATTCGAGAGGCTTTTCCCAGACTACAATTTAACCGGAGAGCTGGAAAGGGAGATCAAAGAAACTCTAGAAGGGTGCTCTCTTTGAGCTTTCTCCTTAAAGAATCATATACCTTATTCCCATCGAGGGTAAGGCTATAGCTAATCCCAGCTTCATCTAAAAGGGCTTTCATTATTTGAAAGGCATATTTTGCCTTAGTGCCCTCCATCTCAACTGAGACGAAATAGCCCTTCCTTTTCCCAAGAATTATGTCAAAATTAAGTCTCTCGGCAAGCTCTATGTCAAGAAAAGTTAATTTTTTCTGTGTTTTGTACTCCCTCACCATAACGTTTGGGAACTTCTTCCTCAGCTTTTCCACTATCTCCCCTACCTTTTTGTACTCTTGTTCATTGAGCTCTGCAGTGAGTTTAAGTTTTTCCACTATCATATGCTCCACCGAAAAAGGCCTTCAAAAAAAGCCTTATAAAGTTTGCATCCCCTAAAAGAGCATTGGAAGGTGGTAATATGAAGGCCATATACAGGGGCATGTGTCCTAACTGTGAGGACAGGATAAGCGATTTACGTTTATACAAGAAGCATCCTTGTGAGGTCTGCTTGGATGAGGAAATAAAAGCCGAAGTGTATTTTGATCTGATAAAGGGAATTAGGGATGCCCTAAAGCTCAGAGGAACTTTAAAACACTGGGAAGAGCTATATTCCCTTGAGAAAAAGCTGAATGAGGCTGAAGAACTTTTCAAGAAAGCTACCGGCTTCACGTTTTGGAGCGCCCAAAAAACTTGGGTTAAGCGTTTAGTGAGAGGAAAAAGCTTCTCTATAATCGCCCCTACTGGAATGGGAAAAAGCGTTTTTGGGGCTTTTATGTCGATTTACTATGCAAAAAAGGGTAAAAAATCATATATAATTTTGCCGACAACACCTCTGGTGATTCAAACAATCAAGAGAGTCCAGACATTTGCAGAAAAAGCCGGGGTAAGCGTTAACTTAGCTTACTACCACGGAAACATGAAGAAAAAAGAGAAAGAAGAAATGCTCCAAAAAATTCAGAATGGAGATTTTGACATCCTTATAACCTCTGCACAGTATTTAGCAAGGAATTTTGATCTCTTGAAGGATAAGAGGTTCGATTTTATATTTGTGGATGATGTTGATGCATTCCTCAAAGCCTCAAAGAACATAGACCGCTCCCTTATTCTCCTCGGTTTTACCGAAGAGATTATTCAGAAGGCTTGGGAGATTATAAAACTCAAAAAGCAGATGGCAAAATACCTCAACGGCAACAGTAAGGACAAAAATGAAAAGCTAAAAGAGCTGAACAAGCAGATAAATGCAGTTGAGGGAGAAATTAGAAAGTTTAAGCGAGAAAACAAAATTGGAGTTCTAATCGTAGCTTCCGCCACTGGAAGTGCTAGAGGAGATAGAATAAAGCTTTACCGTGAGCTTTTGGATTTCGAGGTGGGAAGCGGCAGATCTGCATTGAGAAACGTCGTGGACAGCTATATCTTCCCCGAAAAGCCAATAGAGGAGCACGTCAAAGAGCTGTTAAAAGCTTTAGGCTCGGGAGGACTCATATTCGTCCCAATTGACCAGGGAATAGTGTATGCAGAGAAACTAACGAATTACCTGCAAGATTTAGGATTTAAGGTAGAGTTGGTCTCGGCAAGGAACAAAAAGGGGCTTGAAAGATTCGAGAAGGGAGAGGTTGATTACCTAATAGGGGTTGCTACATATTATGGCTCTATTGTTAGAGGATTAGATCTGCCCCATCTAATAAGATATGCCATATTTACTGGAGTTCCAAAGTTCCGGTTCAGCATAGACCTCGAACAGCCCACCATATACAGGGTTTTAGGACTGATGAGTGAGGTCATGGAATTCCTCGAAAATGAGGATAGGAGAAACGCCGAAAAGCTGTACGCTAGGCTAAGGAGGCTCATAAGGAATATCCCGCAGTTTGAAATCTTAAAAATAGAAGAATCACTGGCAGAAGGGCTACCCCTAGAAGGGTTCTCGAATCACGTTCTTGAAGTTTTTAAGGAAGCCGTTGAGTTCCTTAGAAACGTATTAAAGAAGCCCGAAGTCCTAAAAAGAATAGAAGAGGATCCTTTTGTGAGCCTCAAGAAAGAGGAAGGAAAGTGGTACATAGAGATTCCCGACGTGAGGACGTACATACAGGCCACAGGAAGAACTTCGAGACTTTTTGCTGGAGGTATTACAAGGGGACTCAGCGTTGTGATAGTGGACAATGAGAAGGTTTTCAATGGCTTGAAGAGGCAGATGCGCTGGCGCTTTGCGGAGTTTGATATGAAGCCCTTCAATGAGCTCAATTTGGAAGAAATACTAAGAGAAATTGACGCTGATAGGGAGAAAGTCAGGCTTATCATGGAGGGTAAAATAGCAGAGAAGACAAAAGACCTTGTAAAATCTGCCCTTATGATAGTAGAATCACCAAACAAAGCCAGAACTATTGCGAGTTTCTTTGGACAGCCAAGCAAGAGGCGTATTGGTGATTTGGTAGCGTATGAAGTAAGCATAGGAGAACTAATGCTCACCATACTGGCAAGCGGAGGACATATGTTCGATCTCGTTACAAACGAAGGTTACCATGGAGTTTTGATAAAGGAAAACGACGGAAAGCTCTACTTTATCCCGGTTTACGATACCTTAAAGCGCTGTAGAGAGTGCGGACATCAATTTGTGGACTGGGAAAAGAAAGGGGTATGTCCTAGATGTGGTTCAAGAGACGTGAGGGATGCCCTCGAAAATGTGATTGCAATGAGGGAAATTGCTCAGGAAGTTGACGAAATACTGATTGGAACGGATCCCGATGTTGAGGGTGAAAAGATTGCATGGGATATAAGAAACGTCCTCTCTCCGTATACTCCAACCATAAAGAGGATAGAGTTCCATGAGGTTACGAGGCCCGCTATTCTAAAGGCCCTTAAAGAGGCAAGAGACGTAAACGAGGCAAGGGTAAATGCCCAGCTTGTGAGGAGAATAGAGGACAGATGGATAGGATTTGAGCTTAGCCAGAAGCTCTGGGAGGTTTTTGAGAACACTTACCTTTCAGCTGGAAGAGTCCAAACCCCCGTTCTAGGCTGGGTCATAGAGAGATACAGAGAATTCGTGGAAAGTGAAACCGATTTCATGAGGTTGACACTCGAAAACGACTTGGAAGTGACACTGGAGGGAGTTAAGGAAGAAGTCCAAGAAGTTATCGTGGAAGAAGTCCAGCTGGAAGAGAGAGATCTAAATCCCCTTCCACCATACACCACCGATACAATGCTCCAGGATGCCTCAAGATTCCTAGGATTTTCAACCGATTATACGATGAGGCTTGCTCAAGACCTCTTCGAACTCGGTCTGGTAACTTACATAAGAACAGATTCCACCCATGTGAGCAACGTTGGTATTGAAGTTGCCAAGGAATACATCACCGAAGAGGTCGGTGAGGATTACTTTGCTCCGAGGAAGTGGGGTGAAGAGGGAGCACACGAGTGTATAAGACCTACAAGACCCATTGACACTGGAAGGCTCATGCAACTGTTAAGGGATGGTATAATAACTTTGGCAAGAGGTCTTACGAGAGACCACTTCAGACTCTATGACATGATATTCAAGCGCTTTATGACCTCCCAAATGAAAGCGGCAAAAATACTTTATGAAAAGGCAGTTATTGATGCAAAGGTAGCAAAAGCGGAAATAGAGGGTTACGTGGAGATACTCTTCGATGGATGGACAAGACTTAGGAATCCTCCACTAAGACAGCTTCCCAAACTTGAAAAAGGACAGAGAATTAAGGTTAAGGACATCAAGAAATGGAGAGCTCCAAAAGTGCCCCTGTTTACTCAAGGAGACATAATTGCCCTAATGAAGGAGCGCAAAATCGGCAGACCTTCTACATACGCAAAAATAGTCAAAACTCTCTTAGACAGGCACTACGTTATCGAAACGAAGGGAAGGAAGAAGTTGGTGCCAACAGAGCTTGGTACGAAGGTCTATCACTACCTAATAAGCAAATACAAGGAGCTCGTAAGCGAAGAAAGGACCAGACAGCTGGAGGAGCTCATGGATCTCGTGGAGGAGAACAAGGTAGATTACCAGGAAATACTGAACGATATGTACAAGGAAATAAGGAAGTACATCGCTTCTTGATTTGCTTCTCTTCCCATTTCTTCTTAAAACTTGAGATGAAAAGAGAAGAGAAAAGAAATCACTCTTTTTTGTGCTTCATTTTCCAGTGGTGCCACTTGTAGAGGGCAGCAAGTGACTTGATTGCCCTTTCTGGCTCTGGGTAGGCTGGGATGCCGTGTTCGTTGAGCATGTCAATTGCTTCTTTAGCCTCAACGCCACCGACTATGGCAACCACTATTGGCTTCTTCCTTCCGCTTGCCTCATATTCCTTGATGACTATCTTTGCGAGGTCTCTTGGATCAAGAACAGCTGTCTGGCAGTAGAGGACTGCTATGGCGTGCATCTCTGGATGGGCTAGTGCGTCTCTAACTGCACCTTCGTAAGCCTCAGCTCCGGCCATACCCGTTAAGTCCACTGGATTCTTATAGCTTCCAAAGGGTGGCATGTGGTTTGCAAAGATCTTAAGCTCCTCAAGGTTGTCATAGAGCTTCAATCCTTCTTCCTCAGCAGCGTCAGTGGCCATAACGCCTATTCCACCACCGTTTGTGAGGATTACAACGTTATCTCCCTCGGGCTCTGGGAGGTTTGAAAGGGTTCTTGCCCAGTCGAAAGCCTCGCCAATTGTTAATGCTCTTAAAACACCGCTCTGCTTGAATGCAGCTGTGTAAATGCTGTCTGCTCCAGCCAGGGAGCCAGTGTGTGAAGCGGCTGCTTTGGCTCCCCTCTCGCTCCTTCCAGCTTTGATAACTATGATCGGCTTCTTCATTGAGACCCTCTTCGCGACTTCCATGAATCTTCTTCCGTCCTTCACACCTTCCATGTAGATCAAGATTGCCCCTGTGTTTTCGTCGGTCTCAAAGTATTCGAGCATGTCTGCATCATCAAGGTCGCTCTTGTTTCCAATGCTAACAACAGCCGAAAGACCGACCTTCTCAAGTATTGTCCATCCCATAAGGGCTATTCCGAGGGCACCGCTTTGAGAGACAAGTGCAAGCTTTCCGGGCATTACATCTGTTGGACCAAAGGTTGCGTTAAGCTTGGCTGGGGTGTAAACAACACCGAAGATGTTTGGACCGAGTATCCTCATTCCGTACTTGTGGGCTGTCTCAACTAGTTGCTGCTCAACTTTCTTTCCTTCCTCACCAAGTTCTCCAAAACCTGAGCTGATAATCGGAAGTACTTTTACTCCCTTCTTTCCACATTCCTCTACAACCTGTGGGACAAACTTAGCTGGAACAACTATAACTGCCATGTCTACTTCATCCGGGACATCGAGGATGCTCTTGTATACTGGGAACTTTCTTCCGCTGATCTCTATCTCTCCACCCTTAACGTTAACTGCGTAGATTTTGCCCTCGTAGCCGTAATCGACAAGGTTCTTCATGATAGCGTATCCTATCTTCCCGGGCTTACCAGAAGCACCTATAACGGCAACGCTCTTTGGTTTGAAAAGTGCTTCTATGCTCATTTCCTTCACCTCATGAACTTTACAAAGGTTAATGCGAAAGGAGGAGTTATAACTTTTCTCTTATTCATTTGACGACTTGGATATCGGCGTTTGGTGAACTACCCCACCCTTTTGGGTGGGGCTTCCTGCTTCATAAGGAAGACTTGCCCCGTGATAACAGCCTCATAAGACACAACACGGGGTAGAGGTCTTCCCTCCACCAGATTATCCTTGACAGTATCTTAAATCCAATAGTTAGTGTGTTGTGACATCGTCTATATCTTATCAAAGACACTGGAATCTGATTTTTGATGATCTCAAAATTTGAAATAAATACTAAATTCAAGGACATTGCATTTTTGATAGAATTGGGAGGTTCTTCTAAATCATTTAAGGTATTCAATGAATTCTATAAATTCTTTGGTTTTATTGGCTGTTCCGACGAGGAAGATTAGTCTTTGATATCCAAGTTTTTCGGAGCATTCAAGGTATACTACTTCAGTGCCATTCGATAATAGAATTTTTTCATAAGCTTTCCGCTGAATTGGAATTTTTAATTCCTTAAAGTTTCGAGATTTTAGGTTCTCCTCAATTATATTAAACTTTTCTAAGCAATACCCTCTCTTATTGCTTAAACTCAAAAGAGGCTTTATGAATCCCACAGTTTTGTCTTTCCATATAAAGATTGCTATATGATATGTTCCATTAATAATTCCAATCCAAGAGGCATCATAATCCTTCGGGACAACGTAGAAGTATGTGTTTATCCATTCTAACGTTTTAGTAGCAGTTCCTGAAGAACGGAGGCTTGGAGGAATTGTTAAATAAGCAGCAGCATAAGGACTTGGTCCAGCTTTTGGGATTGTTGATGTTAAAATTATCCCAGCTACAAAAAATGTTATTATTGTCGTGATAATTGAAAGTTTCCTATTTATTTTCATGTTCTCATGAAAATAAAAAGGAATTAAAGATACTATGAAGGCCGGTAGAATGATAAATAAAAGTAGTGCATATTCTCCAAGAAACTGATCAATCTTAAGAATGTCAAAAAAGATGATTATACAGTACTGAAGAGGAATTGATAAGAATAAAGAAAGGAGAATTAAAAAGATAAGCACCATAGTCTTTCTCGCCATATTATCCCCCTAGCTATAGGCATAGACATATGTGGCAATTGCTGTATCCCAATTCCCATATACGAAATAATGTTTCTCTGAGTCCCATGTGTTATGGAAAATTAGATAAAATTCATAATAATCAATGCTTTGCCAATAAGAGTATCCAACAACAGTTACACTATGGTCGCCATAAGGCCCAACTCCATCTGTGCTGCTACCAGCATCAGTCATACTCAATATGAAGGGTCTACTGTTATCAATTTCTCTAGTGATATCGGAAGTTGAAACATACCAATCATTTGATCCATCAAACCAATGTGAGATTGGTTGATTAACTATTCCAGAGTTTAGAAGTGTATTGTATTCGTCGTCAAAATCATCTATTCCATCGTCAATATTCCAGAAATTTGTCCATCCATCGGTAGATGTACTCATGGTGTGGTGTAAAATATCAATTATTGCTTCCTCATCGAGCAGTGGTTCATAGTATCCAATTACCATTGCCCCTGCTATTGGAGAACAACCATCCCACTCATGCCACGGGTCTGGATCTGGGCCTACATTGTTTGGATATGAGATATTTGAATTACCATCATCATACGATGTCCATGCAGGCACGCCAGAAATTTCGTTGTATCCTACGTCTAAGTATTGGATTCCGTAATCAGAAGAAGTAGATAATAGAATATCCCAGTTTTTCTTTGCTTTTTCTTTGTTGAATTTTAGTTTTACTTTCGTTGGGCGTTTTCTCACTTTGAGGTCTTTTAAGCCTATTGCTTTCCTGTTTCCAATGTCAACGCTGTAGGTTAGTGCTCCGTAATAGAGTAGTCTCCCAGTTTTATAGCCTTTCTTTTCTGCGAGTTCTTTAACTTTTTCTAAGTTCCAGCTTGGTGGTTCTGCCTTGCTGAACTCTAAAACCGGAGGCATGTCTTTTCTTGCCGAGATGAGAATAAACCCAACGTTCTTACCGTTCTTGAAAACCGCAAATTCATAAGCACTTTTCTCACCATTGGGGAAGTAGTAAGTGATGGGTTTTCTAAGAGTTGCACCCTTCCACTCCTCAAAGTCAGGGATGTTGGCAGCAATCCAATTCACGTAGGTTTTTGCAACTTTTTCAGCAAGTGCTGGAGAAACTTCATTACTCGGCACTGCAGCACTCCCGAAAGAACCCAAAATCAACAAGCTGAGCAACAAAACACCAAACAACTTCCACCTCATTGATATCACCACAGGAAGTTCTCATAATCGTTATATCTACCAAACTATTTAACTTTTTTGATTTACAATAGTAAAGCCAACTTTGAAAAAAAAGTAAGCACTAAAAAGGCCCCAATTTCAAAATACATAAAAATTAAAATTGAAAACTTTGAAGAGTAACCAAAATTTATGGGCTATCAACAGTTTTACAAGATCGCTTTGAATAACATAAAGATCATAGCTCTGAGGGAGTCAACCCCCTAATCTAATAAATGGAGCAATGCTTTAAAGCCATGAAGAGAAAATAGAAAATGGTGATGACCCTTCCCCTCCCTGAGAGGGTGATGAACACACCGGTAGGCTGATAGAGATGACGAGGATTGAAGATGAAAAAACAGCCCAATATACCCAAATTCACAAGCTTTTCAGGAAAGCCTTAGAGATTTCCTTTGATACAGTTGTTATGGTGTTCCTGTTCTTCATACTCTACCTCACTCTATACTCCATCTACCTCAACTTTAAGCTAACTTACAAAGCCAGCGACCCAAAACTTCTGATTGCGAACATACTAGTGACTATTATCCTAATAGAAACCTACAGGATCTTAATAATCTATTTAAGGCAGCACCGCGTGAGCATATCTCATATTCTTGAGGTTGGAATTGTTGCACTTGTCCAAAAGCTCATCGTTGCCTCGGATTTTAAGGAGCTCGATGCCTTAAAGCTCTTTGCTGTTGGTGGATTGCTTTTTATACTTGGTCACCTATACATTAGGATAGGTGGTGAGTAATGGGAGTCCAGATTGGTGAGCTTTTACCAAGAAAAGAACTTGAGCTTGAAAATTTAAATGGGAGAAAAGTTGCGATAGATGCATTTAACGCTATTTACCAGTTTCTCTCAACAATAAGGCAACGAGATGGGACTCCTTTAATGGATTCCAAGGGAAGAATAACGTCCCATCTTTCAGGGCTTTTTTACAGGACTATAAACCTAATGGAAGCGGGAATAAAGCCTGCGTATGTATTCGATGGGAAGCCTCCAGAGTTCAAGAAAAAAGAGCTTGAAAAAAGAGCTGAGGCTAGGGAGGAAGCGCAGGAAAAATGGGAGGAAGCCCTAGCAAGGGGAGACTTAGAAGAGGCGAAGAAATATGCACAGCGGGCGAGCAAAGTAAATGAGATGCTTATCGAGGATGCTAAGAAGCTTTTGGAGCTTATGGGCATCCCATGGGTGCAGGCTCCCAGCGAAGGTGAAGCGCAGGCAGCTTATATGGCATCTAAAGGGCACGTTTGGGC
The DNA here is from genome assembly GCF_055393685.1 of Thermococcus aegaeus. NCBI lineage: Archaea > Methanobacteriati > Methanobacteriota > Thermococci > Thermococcales > Thermococcaceae > Thermococcus > Thermococcus aegaeus. The sequence goes on from NZ_AP042464.1 coordinate 552,475, forward strand.
TTCGGCGAGCCAGGACTACGATTCGCTCCTCTTTGGAACACCAAGGCTAGTGAGAAACCTCACCATAACTGGAAAGAGAAAGCTTCCTGGGAAGGATATTTACGTGGAAGTTAAACCGGAGCTCATAGTTCTTGAAGAGGTGTTAAAGGAGCTTAAGATAACGAGGGAAAAGCTGATAGAACTTGCAATTCTCGTAGGGACGGACTACAATCCTGGAGGCATAAAAGGGATTGGACCAAAAAAGGCCCTTGAAATAGTCAAATACTCCAAAGATCCTCTGGCAAAGTATCAAAAAATGAGCGACGTTGATCTCTATGCAATAAAGGAGTTCTTCCTAAACCCGCCGACAACAGACGAATACAAGCTCGAATGGAAAATGCCCGATGAAGAGGGCATATTGAAATTTTTATGTGACGAGCATGACTTCAGTGAAGAAAGAGTTAAAAACGGCTTAGAAAGGCTTAAAAAAGCGGTTAAGGCAGGAAGACAGTTTACGCTGGACAGCTGGTTTAAAAAGTGAAAAGCTAATTTCCAAAAGAATATACTCAAAGCGGGAGCTTTAGCCCTAGTTTTTCTACCATTTCTTTGTATCTGTTTCTTACTGTGACTTCTGTTACTCTTGCAACTTCGGCAACTTCCCTTTGAGTCCTCTTCTCACCCTCCAGGAGACCGGCAATATACAAGGCTGCAGCAACAAGGCCAGCAGGGCTTTTACCACTCGTCAAGCCCATCTCGTAAGCTTTCTCAAGGAGCTCTATAGCCCTCCGCCTAGTCCTCTCACTTAAGCTGAGCTCATCGGCAAACTTGTTCACATAATCCGTCGGCTTCACGAAGAGCTTCTTGGGAGTCAGGTTAAGGTTCCTCGCAATGAACCTGAAGCTCCTGCCAATTTCTTTCTTGTCAACCTTGGCAATATCGGCAATCTCATCGAGAGTCCTCGGAATCTTCAAGAGCCTGCATGCAGCGTAAACACAAGCCGCAATAACGCTCTCAATTGACCTTCCCCTGATAAGCCCCTTCCTAACAGCCTCTCTGTAAAGCCTTGCAGCTTCCTCTTCAACGTGCTTTGGAAGGTTTAACCTCGCACCAAGCCTGTCAAGCTCACTCAAGGCAAAAGCAAGGTTTCTCTCGGCGGCATCGCTAACTCTCAGCCTGCTCTGCCACTTCCTGAGACGATAAATTTTCTCCCTCATCAAACCCTTAACATTCCTGTCATAACCAATATCCGTCGAAAGACCCTTATCGTGCAGCAGAATGCTCTCAGGCGCACCGGTTCTAGAACGCTTCTCCCTCTGAGAAGCATCAAATGCTCTCCACTCGGGACCCATATCAATCATGTTCTCCTGAATTACAAAACCACAATTTGCACAGATTACTTCTCCCCTTTCGGGGTCATAAACAAACTTATCGGAACCGCAAACTGGGCAAACCCTATGCTTAGTCACAATTACACCCCCACGGTCAGTAAACTTGTCAATCCCCATATATAAATCTTAAGTTTTTCCAAACTTCGATATTGAATTTGTTATCCAGTTTACATGCTCTTTTTTAAAGGTAATCTTCTCAAGCACTCTGACATCGTCTTCAAGGACGTTGACATACACCCAAAGGAAAACCGGATCTTTCTCACTTCCAACAACAAGGTTGCGGTAAAGAATGTCAAGAGTTCCATCACTACTCTTTCTTGCCGACAATGGCTTCCAGATATCCAAACTAACCTCGCCCTTTTCATTTAGTATCCTGATGACGTCTTTAATTTTCACGTTTTTGTCACCATTTAATCCTAAATTCTCTTCTCGTTCTGGCATCTATTTGAGCTAAAATCTTTTTAAGTTTTTCATCCGTGATTCTCTCGGTTATCTGGCCTGCTTGGTATAACTGAACGAGAATCAACTCTACTTGTCTCGCAAGCTCAGGCCTCACAAGCTTAACCCTCGCAAGCCTTTCCCTCGCCTCAGGTGTGAGAATTTGCTTCATTATGGCATTTAGCTGAGCTTCTAATTCCATCTCCTGCCTTACCCTTTCTTCTTCCTCTTTCTGCTGCTCTGCAAGTCTCTTCTGAAGCTCCAAAAGTTTTTTCTTTCTAATCTCCTCTATGTCCTCAGCCATCGTACCACCCCAGATAAAATGATATTTAAAAGTATTCAAAAACTGATTAAAGCCAAAAAGTAAGAGAACATCAGTACTTCTTAAGCTCTGGGATTACCTCTTCGAGCTCCTTCTTGAGCTCTGTAGCTGCCTTGTCAAGGAAGCTCCTTCCCTTTGGTGTAACTACCCTTCCCTCTCCAGGTACCTTTGTGACAAACCCTGCCGCTTCAAGCTGCTGAAGGGCTTTCCTAATTATGCTTCCGCTTCCCTTGTAGAAGTGCTCTGGAGCGTGCCCTCTGTTCTTCCTTCCACCATACCAAGTCCTTAGCCTTTCAATACCAACTGGCCCGTCAATGTATATCTTTCTGAAGACTGAAGCCACCCTATAATACCACCAATCGTCTTGCTCTGGGAGTCTCTCCTTATGCCTACCGGTTTTAACGAAGGGTGCCCACTCAGGTGGCTTTATTTCGGGAATCTCTTTCAATTTTTGAGCTACCCTCTCAACGAGTAAATCACCGGGAACGTCATAAACTGTTGCCATTCTTCACTCCCTCCCTTTCTTGAACTTTTTCCTAAATTGAGCAATGTCGAGCTTGACTTTCTTAACGGGTTTTTCCTCCCGTCTCTCTTTCGAGAGTTCCTTAAGCTTGAGCTTCTTTAAATACTTTTCCCATCCCTCTCTGGGACGGAACAATATAAACCTTTTGCCTCTCACGTCAATAAGTTCACTATCTGTAAGCTCCGCAACTTTTTCTGCTATCGCTTTTCTGTCCATCTGGGTTGATATTAAAGCACCTTTTTTTATTTCAACTTTTAATATCCCGTCTTTCTTAAGCTGAGTATTGATCTCGTCAATGACGCTATCATCTAACCCTCTCTTACCAACCCACGCTTTAGGTTCAATATCGTAATATTTAGCCCTTATAGCTCTTCTCACCTTTCCAGGTAAGCGCTTTTCCATCTCTCTCACCTCAAGTAATCTCGCCCTTACTCACGGACGCGAAGTTTTTTAGGAGAGGCCCTTTTTAAACCTTGCTTAAGGTATTGCGATACTGTTAGGATAACTGGGGCATCACCTCCTGAAGCCATTCAGTAACATCACCAGGCGGATCACCAAAACTAGAATGAATTCTGACAAAATTATACCAGAAGGCAAACAGAAAAACAAACCTATGAACCCTCCTCCAGTCTTTACCCCTGAAATTATTCCAGAAACGCTTCGTCCTCTCCTTCAACGTCCTAAACCAGCGCTCAACACTGTTCCTCGGCCCGAAAGTCACATGCAGATAACCCAACCTCAAACTCTTAAAAGCAGACTTATACCAGCTCGCCCTGTCAACCAGAAAGACAGGCTGCCCTTCACACGACTTTAAAACAACCAGAATGAAATCCCTGGCAACCCACCAGTTTCTAACAGTCGTAATCCAGACTGCTAAAACTTCCTTGCTCTCAACGTCAATTGCAGCCCAGAGGTATCTTTTCTTCCCGTTGATTTTTATTACTGTTTCGTCAACTGCGATGAAGTTTCGCTGTTTTTTGACTGCGAGGATTTTTGGCTTGTAAACTGCTTCTGCGAGTTTTTGGACTGCCTCCCAGACTGTTACGTGACTGATTTTGAGTATTCTGGCGGTTTGCCGGTAACTGAGGCCTCGCAGGTATAATTCTACTCCCCTGATTTTCTTTTCTGGTGGGATTTTGTTGCGACGAAAGGGTTTTAAGGCTGAAACCACCCAGTAAATAATGGTTTCAGACTTCATGTTCCCCCTTCTTTTTCTAAAGTACTGCCAGTAACTTAAACCTGACACCCCACAGCTTATCCTAACAGTATCGGTATTGCACACCTTTGACCAAAAACCCTTATTAAGTTTTGGTCTTAACGTTATATTGGTGATTGCAATGAAAGTGCTGTTTTTAAGTGCGGATGGATTTGAGGACTTGGAATTAATATATCCCCTCCACCGCATAAAGGAGGAAGGACACGAGGTATACGTGGCAAGCAACAAGAAGGACACCATAACCGGAAAGCATGGCTACTCTGTAAAAGTTGATCTGCTGTTTGACGAAGTAGATCCAGATGAGTTCGATGCACTCGTATTGCCTGGTGGGAGAGCTCCAGAGATAGTTAGGATAAACCCAAAGGCCGTTGAGATAGCTAAAAAGATGTTTGAGGCTGGAAAGCCAGTAGCGACAATATGCCACGGCCCGCAGATACTAATCTCTGCCGGAGTTTTAAAGGGAAGAAAAGGAACATGTGTTATCACAATAAAAGACGACCTCATAAACGCGGGTGCAGAGTACATTGACAAGGAAGTCGTCGTTGATGGCAACTGGGTAAGTTCAAGACATCCCGGGGATTTATACGCCTGGATGAGAGAATTTGTAAAGCTTTTGAAGTGAATTTTTCCTTCACTTTTATTTTTAGGTTTAAGCTTACAAGTAACAATTCCGTTTGGCATGTTTTGAAAAAAGAATCTGGGTTAATAAAGATAGATTTTAAGTTCGAATTTTCGATGAACACCTTGCAGAGCTTTCTATAAACGTTGATAAACTATCAAAAACAATATTGGCTCCTAGATAAGAAGCAAATTTGAGAAATTGGAGACTTTTGAACAAACAGAAACTAAACAAAACGATTTCATAAAAAAAGCTTAAATAGGAGTTTTTCATTAATTAGAAACAAGTAAATATATTAGATACACTAGTGGGAAGTTATGGAACTCTATGAAACTTAGAGGTTCCACAGCTTCCCCAAAATATGAAGAATCCAAATAATAGGTATGGTGGTGAAATATGAAAGAAGAATTTGAGACCTCTGTATGGAATTACTTGAAAAGCCTAAAATGGGGAGAATATGTAATAGTGGAGCACAGTTCCAGTGATCCCACACATCTACTTTTTTACGTTATGATCAACCAACTGAAGGAAAGCGATGTTCCGTTTGTAGTTATAGACGTGCTTGATAAGTACTACCTCATTAGAATGCATTTAGCAAGTGCCGGGATTGATACGAGCATATTGGATGATATTCCGGTTATTAAGCTAGGAGGAGTACGCCACGGTGGGAAGATTATAAGTCTAGTCGAGAGAGTTGAAATTTCTCAAGATGCTCCGGTGTGGATACAACACTATCGGGATGCCCTCCGCAGAGTCGAAGAAAAGCTCGGCAGATATGTCAAGCTAATAGTGGGGATAGATTCACTGTTGCAACTCTACGAAGATAACATCTGGGAGCTTAATGCTTTAATGCTTACAGGATTTGCTAGTATGATGGGAGACAAAGCTAGCAAGGGGATTGTGTTCCTAAATTCATCCGTGCTTAACCCAAAGACAGTTTTAAAGCTTGAGGAGATATTCCCTCGGGTTTTAAAGCTAGAACTAAAAGAAGGGGAGCTAGTCCTCAGGATAGAAAAATCCGTTGATTTTGATGAGTATGGGCAAGAAATCAAAGTGAATGCCCAAAAACTGCAGGATGAACTGAGAACGTGAATTAAGAATCAGAAAATTAAAATATCAAAGGGGATCAGAGGACTCCCCTGTCTCTGTTCTCCCCTCTAGTTAATTCAGCTCTGCCTTTGCTGAACATTTCCTCTATTTTCTTGTAGTACTCTATCGTTTCCTTGCTAACACTTGGGCCGACCTTCTTGAGCGCTTCCTCAAAGTCTTTCATTGTAACTTTGACTTTCTGCCTAATCTCGCTTGCCCTTGTACCGGGCTTGATAATGCCCTCTGCTATCGCCCTTCTCATGGCATTTAATGCCGCTTCTCTCACAACTGCTTCAATGTCAGCACCTGTGTATCCCTCAGTTCTCTTTGCTAGTTCCTCCAAGCTAACGTCCTCTGCCAGTGGAACGTTCCTTGTGTGGACTTTGAAGATCTCAAGTCTTGCCTTCTCATCCGGAGCTGGAACAAGGATAAGCCTATCGAACCTTCCCGGCCTAAGCAAAGCTGGATCAAGAACGTCAGGCCTGTTTGTGGCAGCAATAACCACAACACCACTGTTCTCCTCAATCCCGTCCATCTCCGTGAGCAGCTGGTTAATAAGCCTATCTGTAACTCTATTGACGTCTGTACCTCTTCTTGGGGCTATTGCGTCAATCTCATCAATGAACACCACCGTAGGAGCAGCCTGTCTTGCCTTTCTAAAGATCTCCCTTATGTTCTTCTCGCTCTCACCGACCCACTTGCTAAGAACTTCTGGCCCTCTGATGCCAATGAAGTTAGCCTCGCTCTCTGTTGCCACTGCCTTAGCTAGCAGGGTCTTACCAGTTCCTGGGGGACCATAGAGGAGGATTCCCTTCGGTGGAGTGATTCCCATGGCCATAAACGCCTCAGGATACTTGAGGGGCCACTCCACAGCTTCTCTGAGCTGTTGCTTGACATCCTCAAGACCACCGATGTCTTCCCACCTAACGTTGGGAACCTCTAAGAGTACTTCTCTTAGAGCTGAGGGCTCAACCATCTTTAGAGCTTCGTAAAAGTCTCTCCTGGTTACCTTGAGCTCTTCAAGTACCTCCTTTGGAATGCTCTCTGCCTCGAAGTCTATCTTGCCCTCCTCGATGAGTCTTCTTAACGCAGCCATTGCGGCTTCTCTTGCTAATGCTGCCAAGTCAGCACCAACGAATCCGTGAGTCTTCTCAGCAAGCTCCTCAAGGAGGAGGTCAATTAAGCGATTCTTCACTTCTTCGTAGAGCCTTCCGTCCTCGTCAGCCTCTTTAAGTAGTTTCTTAATCTCGTTGTCTCTGTCGGGAGTTTCGTCTATCTTCTTAAGAGCCATCTCGGCAGATTCTCTGAACCTATCGTCCTGTTTAAGCTCCTCAAGGATTCTCTTAACGTCTCCTTTCCTGAAGTCAGGTTCAATTGGCATTCCTCTTGTGTGGATTTGGAGGATTTCCTTTCTTCCCTGCTTGTCTGGAACGCCAACCTCAATCTCCCTATCAAACCTACCAGGCCTTCTAAGAGCTGGATCTACTGCATCCGGCCTGTTGGTTGCACCAATGACTATTACCTTGCCTCTGCTCTTTAAGCCGTCCATTAGGGTAAGCAACTGAGCGACAACTCTCTTCTCGACTTCTCCACTAACCTCTTCTCTCTTTGGTGCTATTGCGTCAATCTCATCAATGAAGATTATGCTCGGAGCGTTTTCCTCCGCTTCCTTGAAGACTTCTCTGAGTCTTTCTTCGCTTTCTCCGTAGTACTTGCTCATGATTTCTGGGCCGTTAATTGCTATGAAGTGAGCATTAGCCTCATTAGCCACAGCCTTAGCCAACAAAGTCTTACCAGTACCAGGAGGACCATAAAGCAAAACACCCTTAGGCGGCTCAATGCCGAGCTTTTCAAAGACTTCTGGGTGCTTGAGTGGAAGCTCAATCATCTCTCTGATTTTCTGTATAACATCTTTGAGACCACCAATATCTTCATAGGTAACTCCTAGGGCTGGTGTCTTTGCAACCTCCTTTACGGGCTTCTCTGAGATCGTGAACTCGGTAAACTCCGTTATTTGCACTACTCCAGAAGGTGTAGTTGCCGTAACAACGAAAGTAAGCTCTTGTCCAAGAACGCCTATTCTAATGTAGTCTCCCCTAACCACTGGTCTACCAACTAGCCTTGAGTGAAGCCAGTCGACAAAGTCTTGACCAAATCTAATGGGCTCTGTAGGAGCTAAAACAACTCTCTGTGCTTCTTTGACCTCTGCCTTTCTTATGGTCACCTCATCTCCAAGACCAACGCCGGCGTTCTTTCTTATCGTACCGTCCATTCTAATTATGTCAAGCCCCTCGTCCTCTGGATATGCGGGCCAAACCACTGCGGCTGTGTTTTTGGTACCGATGATCTCCACTATGTCACCAGGTTGAACGCCAATTTTTCTCATTGCACCCCTATCAATCCTAACAATCCCCCTACCAACATCTCTCTGGTAAGCGGAAGCAACTTTAAGCTTGATTTCTCTCTTTTCTGCCATTTACACCACCTCCATATTTTTAGCAGATGATCGTGATATCACTTATTTAAGCAAAAATTCAAAAAATAACGAAAGAGATCACTCAATCTTAACCTCAAATCCTTCTTTCTCTTCCTTCTTTGTCGGGTGCTTCTTGGGAACCCTTATCTCAAGAACACCATTGTTGTACTTGGCCTTTGCCTTCTCTGGGATGACTTCTTCTGGTAATCTGATAACTCTTCTGTAGCCGCTGTAGTATCTCTCTATCCTTACTGCACCTTCTCTTTCAAGTTCTTGTTCTCTCTTGACCTGAGCTTCGATGTAGACTGTATCGCTGGTCACCCTTACTTTGATGTCCTCTTTTCTGACTCCTGGAAGCTCAGCGGTAATAACGAACTCTTCACCGGTGTCAAAGATGTCAACGAATGGCTCTCTCCATACGCCCTCGCTTCTCATTTCAAATTCTTCCCTTGGCTCGCTGAATCTTCTGTAGCTCCAGAGTCTGGGACCCCTGAAGAATTCATTGAATATCTCATCGATCTCTTCCTGAATCTCTCTCATTATGTCAAACGGGTCCCATATGTCTCTTCTCCACCATCTCCTTGCCATTTCCCTCACCTCCCACCGCTTTTGGTTACCAATAGTTATTAAAATAATAACCCTTTATAAACTTTTCGATTTTAGTATAAAAGGGTAAGATTAACCTCACCGCAAGATTTATAAAGCGGGTTTAATCTTCTATAGTTTGAGTGCGGGGCGGTAGCTCAGCCTGGGAGAGCGCCGGACTGAAGATCCGGGTGTCGGGGGTTCAAATCCCCCTCGCCCCACCACGTTTTTCCTGTTCTGAGGAAACATAAAAATTTAAAAGTCTCATTCCATAGTGAGTTCCGGTGATGATAATGAAGGGCATCGTATTGAGCTACATGAGAAGTAAGGAGAACCAGCACAACACCCACATGATTATCAAACCTATCGGAATTGACAGCAGAGAGCAGGCATCAGGGCTAATAGGGAAGAAGGTAATATGGAAGAGCCCAAGCGGAAAGCTCCTTGTTGGCAAGATTACAAGAACCCACGGCACAAGAGGGGAAGTAAAGGTAAGGTTCGAGAGGCCTTTGCCCGGCCAAGCTCTAGGAGACTATGTTGAAATAAAGTGAACCCTCTTTCCTCTTTTTTGGAGGCAACTTAATGGAGCTAATCAAACTCAAAGAAGGGAAAGCTGAGATTCTTGTGCCCAAGGCAGAGCGTATTTACGACGCTCCCGTATTTTACAATCCGGTAATGGCATTAAACAGAGACTTGAGCGTTCTCCTCCTAAAGGTTGTAAAAGCAGAGAGAGTTTTAGACGCTTTATCCGCCACAGGTATTAGGGGAATAAGATACGCCTTGGAAACCGAAGCGGATGAAATCTGGCTCAACGATATAAATCCCGAGGCGTTTAAGCTGATAATTGAGAATTTAAAGCTCAATTTTGAAGGAGAACTAAAGATTAATGAGAGATCCGCAACTTTAAAGGACAAAAAAACGTTAATAGCCACAAACAAAGATGCAAACCTTTTAATGGCCGAAAAGTTCAGGTACTTTGACTTCCTTGACCTCGATCCTTTTGGCTCTCCAGTGGAGTTCCTAGATTCTTCCCTTAGGAGTTTAAAGAGAAAAGGAGTCCTTGCACTGACGGCAACAGACACAGCTCCCCTTTGCGGAGCTCATCCAAAGGCATGTCTGCGAAAGTATAATGCAAAGCCAGTAAGGGGAGAATTATGCCACGAAAGCGGGTTGAGGATTCTAATTGGGACTGTTGTCAGGTATGCGGCAAAATACGACCTTGGTGTTGAGGTTCTCTTTGCCTACTATAAAGACCACTACTTCAGAGCGTTCTTAAGGCTAAAAGATGGTGCGAAGGAAGGAGATAAAGCCCTCAAAAACCTTGGATACCTCTACTTCGATACAAAGACGGGAAAGTTTGAAGTTGAGAGGGCTTTCTTGCCAAGCAGACCAGATGCCTTTGGACCGCTGTGGCTTGGCCCCCTTAAGAATCAAGAAATCGTGGAAAAGATGAATGCCGAGGATAAAGGTGAACTGGCTGAGAAAAAGAAAGTCTCCAAATTTTTGAACGTTGTTGTTGGAGAGCTCGATGTGCCCTTTTTCTACGATATCCACGCTCTGGCAAGAAGAAACTCCCTTGAGGTGAGAAAGCTTTCAGATATAGCCGCTCTGCTCCAAGAAAAGAGATATAGGGTTAGTAGAACGCACTTTTCTCCCACGGCAATAAAAACCGACGCTCCTTTTGAAGAGGTTCTGGAGGCATTAAAAGCCCTTCAGTAGCTAAACCTTTATGTACTTCCATTTTCCTCTCTTGAATATCCACCAGAAGAAAAGCGCTGTTGTGAACGTCTCTAAGGTCATTGCAAGCCATGCCGCAATAACCCCCATTCCCCTAATATGGATTATCCAGAAGGAGACTCCAAAACCTAGAATGTAGGAAGGTATTATTCTAAACAAGAGCTTGCTTATTGCCGTTACGTACATCGGGCTCTTCGTGTCTCCAGCACCTCTGAGGGCACCGCTAAGGACAAAAGTCCATCCAAGGGGAATCTCACTTATTCCCACGATTATGAGATAAATGCTTGCGAGCCTAAGAACTTCAGCATAGTTCGGGTCGCTCTTTGTGACAAACGGCATGACAAGGTATTTGGGAAAGACCACCAAAATTATCGCCATAACCCCCATAAACACAGAGACCATTTTTAATGCCTCATAGACCACTTTTTCAGCCTTTTCTGGATTTCCCTCTCCAAGGCTCTGGCCAACCAAAGCCGATGCAGCAACGTTAAACCCAAAAGCCGGCATATAAGCAATGCTCTCCACCCTAAGTCCAACTTGATGGGCTGCTAGTGCTATGGTACCAAAACGCGTGACTATACTAATGTAGAGGAAGTTGTAAAAGCTGAAGATAGCCCTTTCAATAGTGGCTGGCACTCCAATGCGTAAAATCCTCTTAATGGTTTCCCAGTCAGGTCTAAAAGAAGGCCTAAACCTCAAGACTAGAGACCCATTAAAGAACAAAACCAATCCTATAATGAAAGCAATTAAAATTGAAAGACCAGAAGCCAGAGCAGCTCCCACTACTTCTAATCTTGGCAATCCAAAGTTCCCAAAGATCAATCCATAGTTTAAGAAAACGTTTGCCCCGTTGGTAAGCAAAGTAAGCTTCATTGGGGTTTTTGTATCTCCAGCACCTCTAAGAGCGCTGAACGCAGCAAAGGCCATAAAATTCACAGGATAAAAAAGGAAGAAGACACGTATGTACGAGTACCCAAGTCTCACAACCTCTTCACTCGCACCCATTATTCTCAACGCATCATCTCCAAAGAAAAGACCGAACAGCATCACCGGAATGCTCATTATAAATGCCAGATATATGCTCTGCTCAAGCACCTTCTCAGCAGTCTCAATGTCCTTAGCCCCAACAAATCTGGCAACCAGTGCAAGAGTTCCTGTGGAGATTGCAAACATGAGTGGCATCATAAACCAAGAAAACTGCCCTCCAAGGCCAACGCTTGCTATAGCCAAAGAGCCGAGCTGTCCTACCATTATCATGTCCACTAGGTTTACCAGTGTTTGGCCTATATTAGCGAGGATAGCAGGCCATGCTAGTGCCCATAGCTTTTTTCTTAGTTCGCCGTCCATGGTGCTCACTTAGATTGTTGTCTTAACGGTTAGAGACAGAATAAAAAGAAGCATAGGGGGTTAAAAATCTTTTGCTAGAAGGGAATCAAGGTTGAAGACCTTAAGACCAAAACGCTCCAAGGCTGCTTCTATCTGCTCTTCGCTCAATCTGTAATCAAAAACAAATCCTTTTAGCCCTGCTTTTGCTTCTTCTTTGCTAAATCCAAAGAGGCCAACCATTATTTCCAAAGCTTCTTCCTTCCTTTTCTCTAACCTTTCGGTGTTCTCCTTGTACAACTCCATAAATTCTTTGAAGATCTCCCCGTTAGTTTTTAGAAACTCTCGATTTACTCCCAAAGTACAGCAGGGGAATAACCCAAACTTTTCCGTGTACCTATACACCTTAAATCCTTTCTTCTCCAGCTTGCTCAGATAGGGCTCCCATATGCTCAGACCGTCGATCTCCCCTTCCAGAAATGATTTCATAATCTCCTCTGGCTTCTTGAAGTAGACCACGTTCACCTTGCCAATGAGATCGTGTTTTTCTAGAAAGAGCTTCAGCATCGTTTCCATCGTGGAAAGCTCGGACGAGCCTATGGTTATCCCTTCTTTGAGTTCTTTCCTAACAACAAGCCCGCTTCCTCCGAAACCACAGCCTGCAGCGATTTTCAAACTCTTGGTCAAAAGTCCAAAAAGTACTTGAGTCACTAGCGGGGAACATGCCAGATCAACTTTGCCCAATGCTAAAGCATTCGTAAGCTCCAAGGCACTGCTGTAAACGATTACCCTAACATCGTGCTTTTTTTCAAGATCTTTGGCTGTCAAAAGGGCATGGGGATACTCAGCGGCCTTTAACACCCCAAGTCTGAGAAGTCCCTTAATAGGAAATGGTGCTTCTTCAACAAGCCATATCCTATAGGCTTTTTTTCCTATCTCTCTTCTTACAATCATTTTTTCAGATTCCAGGCTTTCAATCGCCTCGGCTATTGTGGATCTGGAATAACCAAGTTCGTAGAGTTCACTTTGAAGTGCCCCTTCATGGGATTTTTCCCTAAGATACTCCAAAATATCATCTTTAGCACTCATGAGAAAGGATAAGAATGCAGTGCTTTTATAATTTATCTCCAAAAAGAAAGAAAATCAGAGGGCGTTCTTTGCCTTCTTCCACTTGTGACTCCAGCTGTATTTCCTTAGTCGCCTGCTTCTTCCAAAACCGCAAGCTGCACAGTAGCCTTTTCTAACGTTGAAGGCTTTTCTCCCGCATCTTCTGCACTTTATGTGAGTGGGAGTTCTGTTTCTTTTTCCATGGGGAGCTGTTCCACTTCCCACGAAGCCTCACCTCTCGCTCATTCTACCTCAACCGGGGAGATAGCCAACACATTGTCCCCTCTAATAACGATCTTGCCATAATTCTTCTTTGGCTCACCATCTTCAATAAGCTGGGCATCAGCCAAAACAACGTTCAGGTGGATATCATAACCGATGAGTCTTCCTCTAAACTCGGCTCCTCTCTTGAGGATCACCAAAACTTCCTTATCAAGTGACTTGTGTATAACATCGAGTGGTCTTTCCGCCATTTTTCTTCCCTCCTAAATAATCAAAGATAGAGTTCACAGTGATAACGGGAAACTTGCTTTATAACTCTTTCCCTTCTTGAGCATAAGTCTAATTAAGGGGAGAAGCAAAAGAGAGTGAGGGTGAAAAAATGAAGCTAATTGATGTATCAAGAACGGTCATGGAGCAGGTCTTAGGAGTTGAAAAGGAAGAAGAGATTTTAATAATAACCAACCCCGGAGAACCTCTTGAAATATCTCTGAGCCTCTTTGAAGCTGCCAGGGAGTTCGAGGCAAAGCCAGCAATAATAGTGCAGAGCCCAAAAGGAACTCTAGACTATGCAGAGAGAGCCGTTATAGAGGCCATAAAATCAGAGCCGGATATTGTGGTATCCATAAGTGAAAAAAAGCTTGGAAAAGATCCTTACGGTATTAATATTGGATATATCGGAAGGGACAATAAAAAATATACCCATATTTTTGAGAAACTGCTGAGGGGAGACAAAAGGATAAGAGCCTTCTGGAGTCCCGGGATAACTAAGGAAATGTACCTCCGCAGTGTTCCAATAGATTATGAAAAGCTTAGAGAAGAAGCAGAGATACTGGCTGAGGTTCTGGAAAGAGGGAAAGAGGTCCACATAACAAGCGAAAAGGGAACAGACCTGTGGATAAACATTGAAGGCAGAAGGCCACTAAAAGATGATGGAGACTTTAGAAAGCCCGGAAAAGGCGGAAATCTTCCCGCAGGGGAAGTTTTTATCTCTCCAGCAGTTGGCAAAAGTGAGGGTGTAATTGTTTTTGACGGAACCTTAAGCCTTGGAGGAGAGAGCATTATTCCAAAAGAGCCGGTTAAGGTTTATGTTGAGAACGGCTTTGTCACAAAGATTAAAGGAGGAGAAGATGCAAGGAAGCTTGAGGAGGCAATAAGAAAAGCCGAAAAAATGGCGCTTGAAATGGGAAAGGAGGAATACGCAAAAAACGCCTGGCATCTTGGGGAACTCGGTATAGGTCTTAACTCCAAAGCCCAGATGTCGGGGAAGCTTCTAGAAGATGAGAAGATCAGAAAGACAATCCACATAGCTATAGGAGCAAATTACGACAACGATGCTCCAGCCTTGAACCATTACGACTGTCTGGTTTGGTATCCAAGTGTAGAGGTTGACGGAGAGATCATTATGAAAAAAGGGGAATTCACAATACTCTGAGGTGATAGCATGGAAATTGGGGTTGTAGGAAAACCAAACGTGGGGAAGTCCACATTTTTCGCCGCTGCCACGCTTGTAGATGTGCAAATAGCGAATTATCCTTTCACAACAATAGAAGCCAACATAGGAGTTAGCTACGCAACCGCGGAGCATCCATGCAAAGAGCTCAACTGCACTCCAAATCCACAGAACTACCAGTACAAAGACGGAATTGCCCTAATTCCAATAAAGATGATAGACGTTGCTGGATTAGTGCCCGGAGCCCATGAGGGAAGAGGTTTGGGGAACAAGTTCTTAGACGACTTAAGGATGGCATCCGCTCTAATACATGTGGTTGATGCAACTGGAAAAACCGATGCCGAAGGACAACCAACTGATTACCACGATCCAGTCGAGGATATAGAATTTTTGGAGAAAGAAATAGACTACTGGATATATGGAATTCTAAGAAAAAACTGGGAGAAGTTTGCCAAGAGAATAAAAATGCAGGGTTTAAAGCTTTCTAAGGCAATAGCTGACCAACTTACTGGAATTGGGGTTAGCGAAGATGACGTACTCGATGCTATGCACAGGGTAAATTTAAGCGATGATCCAACAAAATGGAGCGATGAGGAGTTGTTTAACTTTGTGCGAGAGCTCAGGAAGATAAACAAGCCCATAATCATAGCCGCAAACAAAGCCGACGCTGCCGATGATGAGCAGATAAAGCGATTAATAAGAGAAGGTGAGAAAAGGGGATACATCGTAGTGCCGACATCAGCCGCTGCCGAGCTAACACTCAGAAAAGCCGCTAAAGCAGGCTACATTGACTACATCCCAGGATCGAGGGATTTCAAGGTCTTAAAGACTTTGAACGAAAAGCAAAAGCACGGATTGGAGCTAATTAGGGAAAAGGTGCTCAACAGATTCGGATCTACCGGAGTTCAAGATGTGATAAACAGAGCAGTTTTTGAGCTCCTTCAGCTAATTCCAGTTTATCCCGTGGAGGATGAGCACAAGCTAACAGATCAATTTGGAAACGTTCTGCCGCATGTGTTCTTAATGAAGAAGGGCTCAACGCCGAGAGACCTTGCGTTTAAGGTGCACACCGATTTGGGAAGGACCTTCCTTTATGCCATTAACGCCAAAACCCACAGAAGGGTGGGAGAAGACTACGAGCTTCAGTTCAACGACATCATAAAAATAGTTGCCACCGCTAGGTAGATCCTTTTTCTTTTATAAGCTCCTGGTAAAGCCTTGGCTCGACATCTTCCTCTTTTAGTCCAAGTCCCCTCGCAACTTTCCATATCTCCCTTTTAGCATCTTCCACATTATCGCTTATGACTTCTATATCCAGAAAATCCCCGAGCCCCTCGACCCGGTTTAGCTCAAAAGTAACGTTGCCAAGCCTGTACACATGCCGGTGTTTCTTAACCCATATATCCTCTTTAAATCCTAAACGCTTTAAAATCTCCCTAGTTTTGTCAAAATCCTTCACTTCTACCTCTATTTCATCAAACTCCTCATTTCTCTGGTCTTTGATCTCCTTGTATCCCAAGATTACTTCACCTGTATTTACAATACGCCTAATGCGAAGAAGGTTGGGGAGAGGAATATCAAAGTAGAGATCCTCCTGAACTTCTTCTCTAACCAGTTCAGCCCCTAGTCTCTCTATCTTCTCCTTTATTTCATCGAAGAGGACTTTGAATTTCACTTCAACTTCCATCCTAAATCCCCAGAAGCAATCCCTTAATTTCCTCTCCCTTCTTGAACTCCTCTATTGGATAAACTACAATCTCCCGTACGCTCGGTATGCTTTTTATATTTTCCTCAATGAACTCATTCAACTCCTTTTTTGTTTCTGCTCCAACGAGAGCCACTATCCTCTCATCCTCAGTTTTTGCTACCAAGAGGACATTGGGAAGATTTGCCAAGTTTTTTGATACATACTCGAGGTATCTGCCTAGGAACTCTTCTATAACTGGTTTTTCTATACCTATTACTACAAAAGCAACTTCCTTAGGCCTTGCAACTTCTCCCAGAACTATCGTGTATTTTTCCACAATTCCCTTCTCGATAAGCTTCTTTATTCTGAAATGTATGGTAGATTCAGGCTTACCCAACTTCTCACTAATCTCAGAAATTGTTATCCGCGCATCTTCCTTAAGAATCTTTAAAATCGCCCTGTCCAGGTCGTCAAGATATATCATCCTACTCACCCCATCGCCTGTACAAATTATGGGGTATGCTGAGAATATCTAGAATTTTTCCAATTATAAAATTAACGATGTCGTCTAAATTTTTAGGCTTATGGTAATAACCTGGAGATGCTGGCATAACAATAGCTCCTGCTTGGGTAACCTTCAACATGTTTTGGATATGCACCAAGTTTAAAGGGGTCTCTCTTATCAGCAATACTACCTTCCTTCGTTCTTTTAGAGCAACGTCTGCAGCCCTCGTAATGAGGTTATCAGCATACCCATTAGCTATAGCACTCAGCGTTTTCATTGAACACGGAGCCACAACAAGGGCATCAAACCCATAAGAGCCAGAGGCTATTGGTGCAAAGAGATCATTCTCTCTGAAATCAGGCTTAAAGTCAACTCCCACTTCATATTTTATAACCTTCAAAGCCGTCTCTGAGGCAACGCTAACGACCTCATGCCCCAACTCTTTTAGAACCTCAATTAATCGAATCCCATAAATAACTCCACTCGCCCCAGTAATGGCAACCACAATTCTCATAGCTCTTCACCGTTTTGAGTACTTTTACGTTTAGGTACTTAAAATACTTTGTGTGAATTTCATAACGGATGCATAGCTTTTCGAAACAATGTTTATAAGGTTAAGTTGCCCATATTTACACTCAGGTGTGAAGATGAAGGGAAATGACTACGCAGAGGTTCTTCTCAAAAAAGCCCTGGAGCTCACAGGGCTCTTGGACATTAAAGCCTTAGTTGTCATTGGCATAGAACTAAAAAAGCCCCTCAAAGTGAACATACCAATCCTTCTAGTGGGGAGAGAAACAAGCAAACAACATAACCTTAAAACCCTTCCCCTTCCCCTCTCAATGGGAACCAAAAATCTTGTAAATTTAGCTTCGAGCTTTATGATAGCTGAGGGAATAATCAAAGAGGGAGAAACGTTCATATACGTGACCCCATCCACGTTGGGCATTAGAAAAGCTAAAAAAGCAGTAGAGGTCGAAGATGAGTTTTTCTCTCAAATTGAACACATTTTCCAGGAAGTTCTTGAGCTTGCCATAGAGCTTAGCCTTGAGGGCAGAGAAGGAAAGCCAATAGGGACAATATTCGTAATAGGAGATACACAAAACGTTATCAAACATTCCCATCAGATGGTGCCAAATCCCTTTAAGGGATACAAGATAAACATTTTTGATAAGGGGAGTAAAGAAATCATAAAGGAATTTGCCTTTTTAGATGGAGCTTTTGTTATAAGCAAGTCGGGTAGAGTATTATGCGCAGGAAGGTATTTAGATATTGATTTTAAGAAAGTAAGTGTGAACATTCCCTCCGGATTAGGGAGTAGACACCTGGCAGCAGCGGGAATTTCAAAAGTTACTAAAGCGATAGCAATAACGGTCTCAGAGAGTGGGATAGTGAGGGTCTTCAAAGATGGAAAGATAATCTTCGAGTACAACCCAAGACTGCATTAAATAAAGAATAAAGGGTCAGAAGAGCCATTGGTTTTCTATACACTCATCGCATGGTGGCTTTTCTGTTGCTATTGCCTTGAACTTTGAGTATATACACTCCGGCAGTCCCAGAGGGCATCTTTCTGGGGTAAGTTCTGGCCTTACTTTAGTCGGATCAAGCTTTATCTTTAGATACGCCTCGTACTCTTCAACTTTCTTCCATGGGAGTACTTTCGCACCATATATTACGAGATTGTCATGAATTCTTGCGTAGTCTCCGATTACTGCGTTCTCTTTTAGGATGACGTTTTTGCCAACTACAACACCTTCTCCAAGAATTGAGTCCTTCAGCTCACTTCTCTCCCTTATTATATCGTGTCCCAGGAGTATTGACCTCTTGAGGTATGCCTTGTCCTCTATAATAGTATTTGGCCCTATGTAAGTGTAGGCCTTGATTTTGACTCCATGTCCTATTTTGACACCTCTGTCAATGTATACCGGACCTTGTATCTCAACGTCCTCTGGCACTTCAGCTCCTTCTTTTACTGTATAATAGCCATTGTTTTTAGCTATCTCATCTAGCGCAACTTGGTGAGCATAGAAGAAATCTTCTGGAGTTCCCAAGTCGACCCAGTAGTTCTCTCTCGGCATCATGTGGCCATAAACCTGGCCCTGACTCACGAGCCTTGGAAGAACTTCCCTCTCAAAGTAGACCTCTTTTCCTTTGGGTATCTCTTTCAGGACTTCTTTGTTAACCATGTAAATTCCCGCATCTACTACGTTGCTCTTAGGCTTTAGAGGCTTTTCTTCAAAATCAATTATCTTTCCTTCTTCGTCTGTAACGACGACACCGTATTTCTCTGGGTCATAGACCTTTGTAAGTGCTACCGTTACAAGCCCCTCGTTTTCTCTGTGTGCTTTTATGAGCTCCTCAAAGTTGAAGTTAGTAAAGACGTCTCCGTAAATAACTAGGAACTCCTCACCTACAAACTCTTCAATGTTCTTAAGGGCTCCTCCTGTTTCTAAGGGCATTGGATCATTGACAAACCTAATATCTTTTGGATAATCGCTCATCTTGTCCTCTATAAATTCCCTAATCTCTCCTCTCATGTAGTGTACTGAAAGGATAACCTCGTCGATCTCCTTTATCTTCTCCAAGTTTTCGAGTATGTACTGGAGATTTGGCTTGCCAAGAACCGGGATCATGGGCTTTGGTCTAGTTGAAGAGAGTGGCCTTAATCTTGTTCCAAAACCACCAGCAAGAATAACCGCTTTCATAGTATCACCAATAATACATTAGGCTATCGCCTTAAATATTTTACGTGGATTAAATATTCCCTCAATGAACAGCTTTTCAGCCTATGTATTCTTCTTGTCATCTTTCTTGAGCTCATAGAGGCTACCTTTAAACACGACACAACTACCTGGACAAATTTTCTTTAGGGGACAACTCTGGCACGAAGAGCCCATCTCGACTTTTTCCACGTAGCCCAGGCTTTCTAGGATTTTTATGATTCCTTCAACCTCATCAACCGTAAGATCTAACCTCTCAGCTATTTCCTTGGATGTTCTTACTCCATTCTTTATCAATTCCAGCACATCATCGAGTTTCCCCATCTGCTTCACCCATCAAAACCCAAGCAAGAGACCAATGTTGTAAACGAGTATGCCAACTAAGCTCGCAAGCAAAAGGTTGTAGAGAGAGGCTACCAAAGCCCACTTATTCCCTCCTTCGACTCTTATTGCCCCTATTGTTGCTATACAAGGAATATATAAAGTGGTTACCAAGGCTAAGACAAATGCCTGTAGGGGAGTCATAGCACTCTGCATCAGCGATATGAGAGCCTCTTCGCTTTCTCCTATGCCATATATTATGCCATATGTTGCAATAACGTTCTCCTTGGCTATTATCCCAAAGATCAAACTTACCGCAGCTTTCCAGTCAAGACCCATGAGCAGTGTAAAAGGCTCAAAAACTTTTCCAAGCTTTTCTGCATAACTCAAGCCGCTACCTATGGGTTCAGGATAAGTGCTTAGATACCATATTGCCACAGAGCCAAGTAGAATTACTGTACCAGCTTTCCTTAGAAATTCCTTGCTTCTCTCCCATGAATGCACTACCGCGACTTTCCATGACGGAAGAGAATACTCGGGAAGTTCTATTACGAACGGGCTCTCCTCTCCTTTAACAACAAATTTTCCAAGGATTAGAGCCGAAAGTAAAGCGAGAAAGAGGGAAATTGCATATATACCCACTGCTACAAGGGCTTTATGGTCGCTAAAGAATGCCCCGGCTAGGAAAGTTATAACGACCATCCTTGCACTGCAGGGCACGAGTGGATTTATCAGCATGGTTAATATTCTGTCCCTTTCATCTTCTAACGTTCTTGTTGCCATTATAGCTGGAACGTTGCATCCAAATGCCAAAACCATCGGGATAAAGCTCTTTCCTGGAAGACCAAACTTTCTCATTATCCTTTCCATGACGACAGCCGCTCTAGCCATATACCCGCTGTCTTCAAGAATTGACATTGCAATAAACAGCAAGAAAACCAATGGGAAAAAGCTTAACACTGAGCCAACACCGCCTATGATCCCATCAACAATAAGACCCCTCGCGGTTTCATTACCTATAAATGGCGCAACAAATTCACCGAATGATGCAAAAGCATTGTCCAGGAACTCCTGCATGGGAGTGCCTATTGTGAACACAAACTTGAACAGAACGTAGAATACCCCCAAAAGCCCCAAGAGTCCGTAAACTGGATGAGTGAGAATTCTATCTATCTGGTCGCTGAAAGTTTCTTTGACTTCTCCAAAGTGAGTGACGAATTGATGCATAAGCCGATCTATAAACTCGTACTTTTGATTTGCTATTACGATGTCAAGGGAGCGTTTATAGTAAACCTCCAGCTCGCTTATATGCTTAAGTATTTCATCCATTTTTCCCGGGCCGAGATAGTTCAAAACGAGCTTTATTACCTCTTGGTCTCTGGTGAGGAGCTTTATTGCCAGCCATCTGACGTTGTACATCTCCTCCAATGGAGTTTCTCTCAAAAGGTTGGAGATGTGCTCTATCTCTCTTTCTATCGGTTCCTCGTATACGGGGATTATGGGACTTGTAGTTATTCTCCCCTCAGCCATGTTGGCTATTGTTCTTTTTAATTCTTCCAGCCCCTCGCCTTCTTTGGCATTTGTTGGAACTACCGGAACCCCAAGAACCTTTTCCATTTTCTTAACATCAAAGCGAACTCCCCTTTTTCTTGCGATGTCGATCTTATTTAAGGCAATGACAACGTTTTTGACTCCCATCTCGAATATCTCCATCGTCAAAAAGAGGTTCCTCATAAGACAAGAGGCATCAACTATATCCACAATAACATCCGCATTCCCACTGAGAATAAAATTTCTCGCAATTAGCTCATCTATAGAATTTGCGGTAAGAGAATACGTCCCCGGGAGATCCACTACCAAAAATTCCTTTTCGCGGTATTTCATTATCCCTTCTTTCTTTTCAACCGTTACTCCGGGCCAGTTCCCCACATGCTGTCTAAGACCAGTTAGGGCATTGAAGATCGTAGTTTTCCCTACATTTGGATTGCCCGCTAATGCAACGACTTTTAGACCATGTTTCCTTTCTTCGGGAACTTTTTCAACACTGCAACAAGAGCTCATCAAAGCTCCCTCCTAACTATGATCTTCTCTGCCACACCTTTTCCCAGAGCTATGCGGGTATTCCCAATAGCGATTATATAAGGCCCCGGGTTGCCTGATTTGACCACAAAAATCTTTGTTCCGGGGGCTATTCCCATCCCCAAGAGCCTCTGCCTAGCCCTATGCCCCCCTTGGATGTCAACCACAATACCTTTCTCTCCCTCACGCATCTGAGTTAACCGCACATACATGAGCATCACCATTAGGTAAACCTAATTTCGTTTATGAGATATATAGACTGCCTTAAAAAGATTTGGTGGGTCTAAAAGATACTGTTAGGATAAGCTGTGGGGTGTCAGGTTTAAGTTACTGGCAGTACTTTAGAAAAAGAAGGGGGAACATGAAGTCTGAAACCATTATTTACTGGGTGGTTTCAGCCTTAAAACCCTTTCGTCGCAACAAAATCCCACCAGAAAAGAAAATCAGGGGAGTAGAATTATACCTGCGAGGCCTCAGTTACCGGCAAACCGCCAGAATACTCAAAATCAGTCACGTAACAGTCTGGGAGGCAGTCCAAAAACTCGCAGAAGCAGTTTACAAGCCAAAAATCCTCGCAGTCAAAAAACAGCGAAACTTCATCGCAGTTGACGAAACAGTAATAAAAATCAACGGGAAGAAAAGATACCTCTGGGCTGCAATTGACGTTGAGAGCAAGGAAGTTTTAGCAGTCTGGATTACGACTGTTAGAAACTGGTGGGTTGCCAGGGATTTCATTCTGGTTGTTTTAAAGTCGTGTGAAGGGCAGCCTGTCTTTCTGGTTGACAGGGCGAGCTGGTATAAGTCTGCTTTTAAGAGTTTGAGGTTGGGTTATCTGCATGTGACTTTCGGGCCGAGGAACAGTGTTGAGCGCTGGTTTAGGACGTTGAAGGAGAGGACGAAGCGTTTCTGGAATAATTTCAGGGGTAAAGACTGGAGGAGGGTTCATAGGTTTGTTTTTCTGTTTGCCTTCTGGTATAATTTTGTCAGAATTCATTCTAGTTTTGGTGATCCGCCTGGTGATGTTACTGAATGGCTTCAGGAGGTGATGCCCCAGTTATCCTAACAGTATCGTCTAAAACTCCAAAAAAGTTTGAACATCAAAGAGAAATGGTTCTAGTATGCTCTCTTAAGGGTGCTATTATTACATATAAAAAAGCAAAGTATTTAAGGACAAAATACAAAATATTACTGGAATAATTTCAAAGGAGGACATGAAATGGAAGAAGAAAAGAAAACATCACTTGGACTTGATGAAAATGTGGAAGGGGCTCTTGCATATCTTCTTGGATGGCTGACGGGGATACTCTTTCTCCTGCTTGAAAAGGAGAGCGATTTTGTGAGATTTCATGCAATGCAGTCAACAATTACGTTCCTTGCGATAACAGTAATTGACATAATATTTGGAGCCATTCCGTTTTTTGGCTGGATACTGGGCTCACTGGTAACATTGATTGGGCTTATACTGTGGATACTCGGCATGGTAAAAGCCTACCAAGGCGAATACTACAAGTTCCCAATAGTGGGAGAAATAGCGGAAAAGCAAGTAAAGAGCTTTAATATTTAGCCTTCCCGTTTTTGTTCTTTCCACTCTTCTAGCAGTGTTGAAAGCAAGCCCAGAGCTACCGGCCCAATTATCAGCCCTTTTATCCCAAAGCCCATTATTCCACCAAATATCCCCACCAGCGCAAGGGCAGGATTTATTTTTGCACCTTTTGCAACAAGTTTTGGCCTAATTGTAATATCAGGGCCAGGAGATATTAAAGCTACACCATATACCGAGAGCATGACCGCTGCAAAGATATTCCCTTGAGTAAATAGATATATTGCCCCAGCTATCCACACTATCCAGCCTCCAATAACGGGTAGGAGCTCAAGGATAATACAGAATATTCCAGCTGCGATTGCCCCACTAAGGTTCGTCACTCCAAAGACATAAAAGCCCAAGGTTAGCAGAAAGCCTTTAAAGATGCTCAGCATAAGCCAGGTCCTCAAAATAGCATTTAACGTTTCTTTTCCCTTTTCTATTAGCTCCACACCCAAATCTCTCCTTTCCTCGGGCAGTAATGCGTAAAGCTCTTCAGACAAAGCCCTGGAGTGGACGAGTATTCCATAAAAGACTGCTATGAACACAACAGCTTGAAGAAGTAACTTGGGTATGGATAAGGTATAGTTGAGAAGGTATTCGCTCATCTTCTCCGAAACCCTTTCAATCAAAATCGCAGCCGATTGTCCTATATCTGGGGGAAGGTTTAAGGACAAAAACCAGTTGAGTGCTTCGTTTATGTAGATTACCAACGATCTGGTCACATCCCTAAACCATAGCACTATGCCAAATATAAACCCAATCAACAGCAAGGTCATCAAAGCCGATAGCAATATGGCAGACTTTTTTGTATCAAGCTTCTTTGCAAGCCTTTCATGGAGGGGATGAAGAATGTATGCGACCGTTAAGGCAAAGATTATCGGGGTAATAAGAGGTTCCACGGTTTTCCATACAATGAAAAGAATTATAAGAGAGACGGCAATCCAGACGAT
Organism: Thermococcus aegaeus; assembly: GCF_055393685.1. Taxonomy (NCBI): domain Archaea; kingdom Methanobacteriati; phylum Methanobacteriota; class Thermococci; order Thermococcales; family Thermococcaceae; genus Thermococcus; species Thermococcus aegaeus. The sequence goes on from NZ_AP042464.1 coordinate 576,793, forward strand.
GTGCTCAGTCTTCATACAATCATCTCCTAAGGTATTTGAGGATCAAATCCTTAGCCTGTGGTTTGTTAAATACAAACAGGGTTTTTCTAGCTTCATCAAGCAAGAAATTTTTCCCAACGATCAAAAGCCCATCCTTTAGCTTGTATATCTCTGCACTCTTGATGTCAATAAGGCCTTTCACATCCTCTGGAGCCTCTATCTCCTTTAGTAGACTCTCCGCCCTATCAATCAAAGCCTGGTTAATGAACTTGGGCTTGCTCAATCTAAGCTCTTCTGGAACAACTTCACTGTAATCCATAAAGATTCCCCAAAACTCCTTGGCACATTCAAAGGGATATACGTATTCGCTGCCATATATAGGCTGATAAAGCTCATAGATGATAGACAGCAGAACTTTTCTCGCATCTCCCCCATAATATTCAATTCTCAGGTTAAATTTTCCGTCTTCAAAGCCGTTCTCAAACACCTCGAGGTGCTCTTCACACTGCATCCGCATCACCTCCGTATATAGGAGGCGATGTAATTGGGAGGCATATAGAGTGAAGAGCTCTCATAGATACCAAAGTCTGTCTTTTGGGCATCATAAAGCACAACATTTGCACTCTTCACGCCGATAATGTCTTCAAGGATTTTTATCGCATAGTCCAGGTCACCGGTGTCGTCAATCAGAGTGCCCTTAACATCGCTTGCAAACCAAACCCTTCCATCACCGTATTTCTTCGTCGTGTTCATGTCAAGCTTTCTTCCCTCGCTAACAACTTGGAGGAAATACTCAAAGTATGTATCTATTGTCCTCTTTATTATCTCTCTTTCCTCATCTGTGAGGTCTCTCCACTCCGCACCCATGTCTTTGTATTTACCCGTCTTGAACACGTTCACCTTGATGCCGTTTTGAGCGTAGTTTTGCTCCAGGTTATAATGGACGTAAAGAACGCCAATGCTTCCAACCTCGGCAAGGGGATCGGCTATTATTTTATCAGCGGCACATGCGAGGAAATAACCTCCTGAAGCAGCCATACCTCCGGTATAAGCAACTATTGGTTTTTCATACGATAGTTTTTTCAGCTCTTTGTAAATAGTTATGACTGGCCCTACATAGCCTCCGGGACTTTCAACCCACAGAACAACTCCCTTGATATTGTCATCCTTTCTTATCTCTCTTATTTTGGAAATTACATCCAAAGCGGTGGTTTCATCAATTGGACCCACTATGGGAAGTATTGCCACGGTTACATTGGTTTCTTCGCTCACATTTCCTCTCATCTGGCTTTTGAGATATTCAATCTCTCTCTGAAGCTCTTCTATTTTTGCTTGAAGTGCTAACGTGGCGTTGCTCTCTACCTCCTTTACCGTTTCGTTGTAAACCACCGTAAAATTCTTCTCTTGAAGAGCTCTCTGCAGTTCAGTGTTTTGAGTATAAAGAAGAACTCCGGCAACCGTTGCTAACGCTAGAAGGAGCGTGAGGATGAAGCTGAGATACTTCCATATTTCTCTCTCCATCAGAATCACCTAAAGTGAAATGGCTTTGGAAACTTTTAAATTTGGTGTTTCCATAATCTCTAGCAAAAGCAGAAAAAGGTGTAAGACATGGAGATAGGAGTAAGTGTTTATCCCCATTTTGTGAACAAAGGGAAGGGTCTGCCCTCAGTTTTAGCAGAGCTGAAGATTAAAGATTATGATTTTGTCCAGATATTCCCCCATACACTTGGCTTAATAAAAAACGGACAGGTAATAGAAAAGAACTTGCGCTCAATAGAAAATGCTCTAAGGGGAGTTGGGATAAACTACACAATTAGAATGCCCACCTCAGTGAATTTGAGGGACAGCGTATACTACACCAGACATTTCAAGGTAGCCAAAGCAATAATGGATGTAGCAATAAAGCTCGGCTCAAAAATAGTGGTCATGCAAAGCGGCCGCACTGGAAGGCTCGATCTAGAGATAGAAGCCCTCCAACAGCTGGCTGAGATGGCGGAGAACTTTGGAATTAAAATTGCCCTCGAAAACACCTACAGTGTTAAAGACACTCTCTATGTTGTTGAAAGCGTTAATAGAAAAAATGTGGGTTTTGCCCTTGATTTAGGGCATGCTTTTTTAAGTGCTCAAGGAGACGAAAGCAGATTTTTAGAGGATGTAAAACTCGGTACAGATAAGACGATAATCCTTATGATTCACGATAACTTCGGAAAGCTCTTCCCACAGGTAGAGCCAGAAGATGCTCTGGCATACGGTGTCGGGGATCTCCACTTAATGCCAGGGGAAGGAAAGATACCCTTTGGAAAGACATTAAAACTTTTTGGCGATGTACCGTTGTTGCTCAAAGTCAAAGATCCTGACACTTTCGCAAAGCTTCCCTCAAAGAGGGGATTGATAGAAATCCTCACCAGCATTTAAAGCTCCAGTCTTTCTTTTATTATCTTTAAAAGCTCTCCAAAAGCATTGCCAATCACTTCTTTCTTTCTAGAAGGGTGGAGAACATCTGAAGTAAAATTCCGCTTGAGAATTGATACAGCTTCTTCTATGGTTATTTTCCTCTCAAGCCAAGCGTAGGCTAAAATTGCCTCGGCAATATCGCCTCTTCCGTGTTTGTCTGTTCTTGGCGGGACATAGCTTAAGAGCTTAGCCTTCTCAAGGGCAATGCTCAGTGATGCATTGGGCACTCTCCCAGCGCTGGGATAGCCGAGGTACTCACTTAAGGCGAGAGAAAAGATAAAATTAACAAGCGAATCCCCAAACTTTGAGAGATTCTTATCGTTAAAGTCCATGGAATACTCCATTCTTCACCCTCTCAAAATTAAAAAAGGAGGTTACTCCTTTATTGCCTTCTCCCAAGCCTCAAGGACCTCTTTTGCCCTATCAAAGATCTTCTGGGCAGCTTCTTCTAAAGCCTTTTCGGGGGTTATTTTTCCATCGGTGGCAACTCTGAACCTCGGCTTTCTTGCCATGAGAACTGGGTGCTCTATGGTGTATGCGGCAAATGTGACGTGTTTGTTTTCATGAAGCACTTCATTGAGTAAGTTTGCAAATGTGTGATCTTCCCCCACAAGATAAAATTCGAGCAGGTTCTCTTCACGCTTTATGACTTCAATCTTCATTTTCCTCACCTGTTAGTTTTTTCAGCATTATCTCCAGGGCTTGCTCCTTATTCTTGATGAGTTCATATTTAAATTTATCCTCCTTATACTCCGCAACTCCCACTTCAAGGGCTATGTCCAAAACATCCTCTGGCTCAAGTTCAAAAGCTATAGCTATGGGCAACACAACTTCCCTTATTTGCCTTGTGGTCTGTAAAGCTACCTCGCTTAATGCTTCCCCGAGTTTTTTAGTTAGTTCTACAATCTCATTCCACGGAAGGGAGCTTATAAGTCTATTGTCCCTAAGCTCAGCCTTTTCCCCAAGAAGCTCAAGGGTCTTTAAAAGAATAGGAACCGAAACACTAGTTCCAGCTTCTCTGAAGATATCATCAATATTGTATTGGTAAAACCCCCTCCTGTCTGGATACAAGCGAGAGCGTACCCTCTGATGAATGTCCCTGACCTTCTGCATGGCTTCTCTTATCTCGTCCTTGGTTCCTTGGATGTTTATTTTAAGGGAGTTTAATTTGCCATGAACGTAAATAAAGGCAGGAAGCTCAAGCTTTTGAAGCTCTTTCATAAGCTCCTCCTTTTCAATGTCATCTTTAACGTGAATAACCATAACCTTCTTGGCTTTCATTTTCTACACCTTACTCCAGCTTCAGCTTTCTATAGTATGTTGAAAGCTTTCTTGTCTCTGTTCTCCCGCATTTTGGACATATGAGCACGTTTCCCCTCCTCACTAGAGGAGTTCTGCATGAAGAACAGAGGGCATAAACTACTCCCAAATCAGGAGCCTTTGTGGTGAGCTGTATAGGGCTCTTTTCATTCGTTAATACCTTTGCCCTAACAATGTCCCCAATTTTGAATTCGCTGCTCATTGATTCCACGTATCCATCTCTGACTTGGGAGATATGTATTCCAGCAAGTTTTGAGGTTGCTATCTCCCTGTACCCCTTTCTACCCTCAATTCTAAGCAGCTGAACTATGGCGGCTTGGGGTTTAACTTCTATAACCCTCGCTATTACAACATCTCCAACCTGTGGAAGAGGTGGAGTATCTGTTAATGGCTCCACGGATATTTCAATCTTCTCGGGGTTTATCCTTACCCTTCCAGCTCTTGCCGCATACAGCTCTCCATTCTCCTCTATTATACCCTCACCAGGAAGAAACTCCTCGATAACCCCAAGATAATCCCCTGGAAGAACTATATCTCCATCTTTTACCCTTTTCTTTTCTTTTTTATCCATCCACTCACCACCACTAAACTTAGCTATCCTGAACTTTTAAGTTTATGGATGAGGAAAGGCTATAAAAAGGTTGATGGCAACTTTTATGTAGTTTTGCCAAGTAGAATGAGGTGGTGATATAAATGAGAATGCTCCTGATACACAGTGACTACCTTGAGTATGAGGTAAAGGATAAAGCCCTGAAAAAACCCGAGGAGATAAGTGAAGAACAGAAAAAAGGCAGGCTTGATGAAGTTCTTGCTGCCTTTATAAGCGTGGAGAAGGTAGATGAGCAAAATCCAGAAGAAGTTGTTGAGAAGGCTGTTAAAGAGATAGAGGATGTTGCTGCTCAAGTAAAAACAAAGAACATTTTCGTTTATCCCTTCGCCCATCTAAGCAGCGAGCTCGGTTCTCCAGACATTGCATTAAAGATACTCAAGGAGATCGAGGAAAAGCTCAGAGAGAAGGGTTACAACGTTAAGAGAGCACCGTTTGGATACTACAAGGCATTCAAACTCAGCTGCAAAGGTCACCCCCTAGCAGAGCTTTCAAGGACAATTATACCAGGTGAAGCAAAGAAGGAGGAAGAGGTGCCCGAGGCTCTTAAAAAGGAAGAGGAGCTTGTCAGCTACTGGTACATTCTCACGCCAGAAGGAGAGCTCATTGAGGTGGACAAGTTTGACTTCTCTGGCTATGAAAACCTCAAGAAGTTTGCAAACTATGAAATAAGCAAGAGCAGAGTTGCAACGGAAGAACCTCCTCACGTTAAGATAATGCTTGAACAGGAACTTGTGGACTATGAAGAGGGCAGCGACCCCGGAAACCTCCGCTACTACCCGAAAGGAAGACTCATAAAGTCCCTTCTTGAGAACTATGTAACGGAAAAGGTTATCGAATATGGAGCAATGGAAGTTGAAACACCGATTATGTATGACTTCGAGCACCCAGCCCTTGAGAAGTACCTCAACAGATTTCCAGCAAGGCAGTACATAGTAAAAAGCGGTGATAAGAAGTTCTTCCTCAGATTTGCAGCCTGTTTTGGTCAGTTCCTTATAAAGAAGGACGCCACAATCAGCTATCGCCACCTGCCGCTTAGAATGTACGAGCTCACGAGGTACTCATTTAGAAGGGAAAAGCGCGGTGAGCTCTCCGGCCTGAGAAGGCTCAGGGCATTTACAATGCCCGATATGCACACGGTAGCCAAAGACCTACAGCAGGCAATGGAAGAGTTCAAAAAGCAGTACAAGCTCAGTATGGAAGTCCTTAGGGGAGTTGGGCTGACCCCAGAGGACTACGAAGTGGCAATAAGGTTCACAGAAGACTTCTGGAACGAAAACAGGGACTTCATAGTAGAGCTCGCAAGGATAATCGGAAAGCCTGTTTTAATCGAGATGTGGAAGCAGAGGTTCTTCTACTTCATCCTCAAGTTCGAGTTCAACTTCGTGGACAACCTCGACAAGGCAGCAGCGCTAAGCACGGTGCAGATAGATGTAGAAAACGCCCAAAGATTCGGCATAACCTACTACGACGAAAACGGAGAGGAGAAATATCCATTAATTCTCCACTGCTCGCCAAGTGGGGCAATAGAGAGAGTTATGTACGCCATACTTGAAAAGCAGGCAAAGCTTATGAAGCAGGGCAAGAAACCCATGTACCCACTGTGGCTTAGCCCAATCCAGGTTAGAGTCATCCCCGTCAGCGAGAAGTACCTTGATTATGCCCTCTACGTTGCCGGAAAGCTTGAGGGAGCAAAGATAAGAGTCGACGTCGATGACAGAAACGAGAGGCTCAACAAGAAGATAAGGGAAGCAGAGAAAGAGTGGATCCCATACATAGTTGTCGTTGGTGAAAACGAGAAGAGAATGGGAGTAATTACAGTCAGGAAGAGAGAAGGTGGCCAGTACGAGATGCAAATTGAAGACTTAATAAAAGAAATAAGGCAGAAAACAGAAGGATTCCCCTACAAGCCGAGGCCACTGCCACTGCTTGTGAGCATGAGGCCGAAGTTTAGAGGGTGACTTCTTTTCCCCATTTTATTTCAAAAAGAAGGAAAAAAGAAGTTCATTCTTCTTCCTGGATTTTTGGTTCGCCAAGCATTTCCTTCAGAAAAGCCTGTGATTCTGGTACAAACTGGCTTTGTGGGACTTCCTCTCCAAATTTATTGAAGACCTTTGCCTCAAGGAAGTTCAGTTCAAATATCTCATACTTCTCGCTATCTTTTTCAGCAACATTGATGCCGTGCTTGGCTAAGTGGTCGGGGACGTTCTCTATATCGACGTATTTCCCACATTTTTCACACTTGTAGAACTGCCAGAAGACGTAATCTTGGCCGTTCATCATGTTGCTCTTCAAATGTCTGACTAAAAGTCCACCTAAGTATTCGTAAAAGTCCTCTTGGACGAGCTTTCCATCTCTCTCAACGACCTTAAATCCTCCCCAAACTATATGGTCGTGGATATCCATCAACGTGGCCTTCAAAAATCTCTCTGAGAGTACGAAAGCGCCGTTCTTTATGTAAAACGTTCCGTTATCAGGAAGAACTACTATGTCTATTCCGTACTCCTCTTTTTCTCCACTCAACTTCTCGGCCTCTTCCTTGCTCTCCGCAAGTTTTATCCTAACAGGGAGTCTGCTCTTTCTGTGATAGCCAACTATCCTATCGTCATAGATGTCCCAATGGTAATCATCCAGCATCCTTATTCTTGAGTAGACTCCCTTCACTCTGGCACTTAGCTCGCTGTATTTCATTCACACCACCGTTAGAACCTCAACCTTGGGATTAATAAGTCTTCCCGGAAAAATTTAAAAAGGGTTGCAGAGGCGAAAAAATCTTTTAAAGCCTAAATGAAAGAGAAAAGTGGAGTGAGACAATGCTTCCCGAAGAGATAGAAGAGCTCCTAAAAGGAATGAATGAAGAAAAAGTCCATGGAGCATCATATCTAGCAAAAATGGGAGCTAAAGCTTACATGCTGCTCGCAGAAAGGTTTGAAGGGGAAGAGCTGGTTGAAAAGCTCAAGGAACTCGGGGTTGAAATCATCAACGTGAATCCCACCATGGCGTCCCTTTACAACCTGGTTAGGTTCATACCGATAACTCCCGATCCAGAGTTTGTCAAGGCGAAGGCAGAGGAGTTTATAAGGTTGAGCGAGGAGGCAAAGCGAGAAATCGGGAACATTGGAAGCGAGCTGATAGACCACAACGAAGTCATTATAACACACTCCTATTCTTCGACAGTCTTTGAGATATTAAAGAAAGCAAAAGAAAAAGGTAAGATCTTTAAAGTGGTTCTGACCGAGAGCGAACCGGACTACGAGGGCCTGTTCCTCGCCAAAAAGCTTGAAGAGCTTGAAATCCCCTTCGAGGTTATAACAGACGCTCAGCTGGGACTTTTTGCAAAGAAGGCAACCCTGGCATTGGTAGGTGCCGACAACATCACCAAAGACGGCTACGTTTTTAACAAAGCTGGAACTTACCTGCTTGCACTTGCCTGTCACGACAACGGAGTTCCCCTCTACGTTGCGGCGGAGAGCTTTAAAATACACCCAGAGGCAAAAGCTGAAGATGTCAAAATCACAGAGAGAAAATTCAAGAGAAACCATACAATAATAAGGAACTACCTTTTCGATGCAACACCCTGGAAATACATAAGGGGGATAATCACAGAGCTAGGCATTCTCGTACCACCAAAAGAAATTTAAGTCAGAGGGCAGCGTCTATCAAAGCCCTCATGTGAATTTCAGCACTATCCAAAACTTCAACGCTCACATCCTCCCGCTTTATTGCAAGGGGAAGTTCAGTGCAACCCAGTATAACGCCTTCAATATTTTCGCTTTTTGCGTACCTTTCAATAAGCTCAATGAGCCATCCTTTGCTTTTGAGGTTTTCAAACATCAGTTCCTCGAAGATTATCCTGTTGATTTCCTCGATTTCCTCTTCTCTCGGAACGATTACCTCAAACCCTTTTTCTTCCAAAGCATTTTTGTAAAATGGCATTGTCATTGTGGTTTTTGTTCCTAAGAGAAGGAGCCGTTTGAGGTTTCTCCTCTTTGCTTCTCCAGCAACTGCATCGATTATGCTGACCATCTCAGCGGTTACTTCTTTCTTAATTTCTGGAAAAACAATGTGTGGAGTGTTTGCGGAGATCCCAATAACCTCTGCCCCTGCTTTTTCGAGGGCCTTTGCGGCATTTATCAGAATTCTCTTCCTGCCTTCCCATCCATCCGGGTTGTCCTTAAAGTCCCTGAAGTTTATGGAATAGATTATCAGCTCCGGAAAGAAATATGGTTCAAACTTCTCCCTTGAGATCTCGATGTATTTTTTATAGTAGTACAGGGTGGATTCCGGGCTCGTGCCACCTATTATTCCAATCTTCTTCATAGCACCACCAACCAAAAAATAGAGCAGAAGCTTATGAAGGTTTTTGTGAAAAAGAATTCCACTATCTATTCCTGAGGCTTGCCGTCTCCTATCTTTTTCCACTTTCAACCTTTCGGGGCTTTTTCTCTCCGGTAATTCGCAGACGATAAACCGTGAAGTGAAACCTTCTTCCGGAGATTTCACAAGGCACATCTCCTCTTCAACGCTTTCATCGAATTTCCGGAAAACATCGTAGAGATAGTAAACAGCTTTGCCCTCAACCTGTTCAAGTTTGGAATAGAGGTTAAAGAAAACGAAATTAAAAGAAAGCTCACAGTAATTAGGAGCGCTTTCGTTGAGTACAACCTAAGGTCATGGTACTACACAATCACCGTTCTGCCTACCCGTAAAGTGTGTGTAGAGTGTTAATCTCGTAACGGGTGGGCTTCCCTCCTCCCGTCTTCATTGGAGGGCTTTCGGGGGGAACGGGAACTCCCCACATCTTCAGACCCCTCAAACGAATATTCCACGAGCCGACCACGTCCCTATCAGCCTCAAAACAACAATTTGAGCACTTCAAAACCCTATACCCATTCGGGCTTAACTTCCCCCCACATATCGGGCATAGGGAGGAAGTATGAGCAGGATTAACAAAAACGACACTCACCCCTTTTAACTTGGCTTTATACTCAATAATGGATTGAAGCTTCCTAAAACTCCACCTGTGAAGCCTCCCATTCATTTCAGCCGAATACCTTATTGTGTTCCTGATTTCCGTTAAGTCTTCAAGAGCAATACCACCATACTTTTCCGCCAGCTCTCTTTTATTCATGAGAGGAAACCCCCCATAACCCCCTCTGTACTCCAACAAACCCCGTTGAGTTATGTTCACAAAAGGTAACAGCGACAATGGGAATCGTTCCAGCCACACATGTGAGGGATTAACTATAAGTACCTCAAAGCCCTATTAGACCATAAAGTAGAAAGAGGATAACTAGGATGAATATTAAAAAAACTGTTACCAAGATAGGGTCTACCCTTCATGAGAGAGATGTTCTTGTTAGGCTTGATATTTTCCTCATCATGTATTTTGGCTGGATCGGGTTCACCTTCTTCTATAATCTCATCCAAGATTACAGCAAGGATTTCGTTCCTTTTCTCCTGAAATTACCGTTTACGTCTAAACAATTCGTTATATTTTTAATGGAATCGACTAAAGACATACCTCTTCTCCAACCTTTGTTAACCATAGTCTATCACTTTGGATTTTCAGGTTCAATAGCACTTACAATCTTTTTCATACTAGTTTATTGGAAGGATTTTGAATCAGCCGATAGGCTCGCGTTTAGCTATCTCCTTTCCTATACACTCTGTGGTGTTATATACTCCCTAGGTCATGTTCACGCACCACACGATGTCTATGGATTGAAGGTATTCTCGGTAGGATCGTTAACACAAGAAGAATTTGTCCTACCTTCTCTTCATAATACAATAGCCACTGTTAACATAGTCACATTATGGGTCCATCGTGAGAAACGATGGGCCAAAATCCTTATTAGTCTAAATTTCCTAGTACCTCCTGCAACCATTCTCCTAGGTCACCACTGGATTTATGATGCTCTTACAGGGGTTCTCCTAGCAGTGATAATAAGCAAGATTGCCGCAAGGTTCAAGGTACAACTTCCCAAAACAATTATGCATGCAAAGGTATCTCACATACAGCGAGCAACTATAATCGGGTTTCTCACGGGGATGTTCCTTCTCCTATTCGCAATTAGCGGGCCAAAACTATAAACACAATAAAAAAGTTAAGAAAGAGACCCTCCGAGACTTTTTAACTTAAAACTTTTACGATCTTATCCCATATCCTCTCAGCAAGCTCCCTCTTGCTCATCAGCGGGAACTTCTCGTAACCATCTTTGGTGACCCAGTAGACTTCGTTTACCTCGCTTTCAAATGCAATTTCTCCCCTGTTGGCTATCACCACGTCGCTCTTTGCCTTTTCTATTTGCTTCCTTGCCTGCTCGATTAGCTCTTCTTCACTAACCCCATACTCCGCCTTGAAGCCCACCAAAAAGACATCGGGCTGGAGTTCCTTGACCCGCTGGATTATCTTCGGCGTTGGGACAAGCTCGATGACCAAGGGCTGGCCGCTCTTTATCTTACTTTCCGCTTTCTCCTTGGGGGTGAAGTCGCTAACGGCAGCTGCCAGAATAACAACGTCGTATTTCTTGGTTGAAAGCTCTTTTTCTATTGCCTCAAGCATCTCTTCGACTGTTTCAACCTCTATTTGGTTTTCGACAAAGCTCGGCACGCTTCCCTTGGTTCTTATGAGTGTCACTTCCGCTCCTCTAAATTCCGCCTCCTCGGCTATCGCAACACCCATCTTCCCACTGCTCCTGTTGGTGATGAATCTTATCGGGTCTATGTACTCCCTTGTAGCCCCCGCAGTTACCAGGACTCTCTTCCCAGCTAAATCCTTCTTGTGAAGCTTTTTTATAACGCGATAAACTATTTCTTCTATCGAAGCTACTTTAGCCTTCCCTTCCTCAAACCTCGGCCCAATAAACTCGACTCCAAGCTTCTTGAGCTTTTCAATGTTCTCCTTTATTATCGGATGTTCGTACATCGTCGAGTGCATTGCCGGAGCAATCATTATCGGCGTATGGGCAAAAGCCGTCGTTACAACGGTGGTAACGGGAGTATCATCAATTCCGCAGGCTATTTTGCTTATCGTGTTAGCGGTTGCCGGGCATACAAGAATTAAATCTGCTTTGTTCCCGTGTTCTCCGGCAAGCTCAACATGTTCAACGAAGCCCGTTATTTCCGTAACCACTTTATTGCCAGTAGCAAATTCCATTGCGTAGGGATGGATTATTTTCTGGGCGCTTTCGCTCATAACTGCATGAACTTCTGCTCCGTGCCTTATGAGCTCCCTTGCAAGCTTGACACACTCCACGGCCGCTATGCTTCCCGGTATGGCAAGCACTATCTTCTTTCCAACAAGCTTCCGGCTCTTTGTTGCATATATAAGCTTTACATGATGAAGCATTTCACTCACCAGAGAAAATTGGGGAGATTATATTTAAGGTTGCTGTTTTAGAGGATCTTTTTAAACTCCCTCTGCAGGAGAAAAGCATGCTTTTCTTCTAGGGCTCTTTCATCAACTATAAGGACAAGAATCGAATCTTTAAGCAAGATTTGATCCTTCAAATTAACGAGAAATCTAAAAACAGGCTCAAACCCGTTCTCTAGGATAAGATATTCAACCCCATCAATAATCAAAGCATCTCCACTTGTGGCCATAGTCACCGCCCAGTGAAGAATCTTTTCAAGGTGAGTTGGATTAACCGAATTCTCTTTTTCCACTTTGCTTAACCACAGAATAGGGAGTTTATACTTCTCAAAAAGATTGGGATTTCTAACAACCGCCAATATGTTCCTATCTCTAAGAATTTCGGTGATAAGGTAATCAATGTTAAGTGAAGGATAAATATATGCACCTGAAGAAAGCGGCTTATCGCCCACCCTTCGCTTGTTATTTGGAATAAAAATTCCAAGAAAGTTCTTCATTATGCCAAAAGCAAACGGAATATAAAAAAGAGCAAAATAAGCGCTTTCTCCAATGACATCATTTTCAACAAATAACATTGCAAAATTAATACTCATCATGGCGACTTTAGTTATGAAAGAGTTCCTTATAAAATTTTTGTTAATAAGTTTTTAATGAACTTGGTTAGTAACAAGAGTTAAAACGATATCCAAACCTACTCCTCCCTCACAGCATCTTCCTCGAACTTCCTCATTTCTTCCCTTGTCCCCACCCACACAACTATAACAGGCTCAACTGTTATCATGCCGTCCTTTATCATTGGCTTTATCTCGTTTATAGCCCTCTCTATCATGTGCCCCCTATCCACGGCCTCAATTATTATCGGCAGATCCGTTGAAAGCCTTAAAACATCACTTGAGTGCACTCTACTCTTTTTTCCAAAGCCATAAATCCCTCTATATACAGTTGCCCCAGCAAGTCCCATCTCCCTCAGTTTTTCTACTATTGCCTTATAAAGCGGTCTTCCATGCCAAGTATCACTTTCCCCTATGTAAATTTTCATTCTTAGAGTATTCCAGTGCTCAATTTCCACCATACTTTCACCTCCTTGCAAGAAGGAACCCCAAAAATACTAGGCTTATGGTTATTATAACGTTTGCCGAGATGTTTAAGAGGGCAAGGGAATGCTCCCTTTCACGCAAAAGGCTAAAAGTCTCATATGAAAAAGTTGAGAACGTGCTTAGGCCTCCGCAAAAGCCCGTTCCAAAAAAGGCTCTCCAGTTGGGAGAAACTTCATAGCCGAAGAAGATTAGTCCATATAAATAACCAAGCAGAAAGCTGGCTGTACTATTCACCAATAAAGTTCCTACCGGAAAATCCTTGTAAACTGGGAGTAAGCCCGCAATGCCATAGCGTATTATTGCTCCCAGCATTCCCCCAATGCCAACTGCCAAGAGGATTTTAGTGTTCATTCCCATACCTCCCAAGCAGTATTCAAAAGCTCAGAAGATCATTAAGTGCCCTCAACGCTCTATAGGTGTTTTGGAAGTTTGAAATCCCCATCTCAAGGCTCCTTCTAAAACCCCCGTTGGGATTCTGGAGAGCTCTTATAAACCTTATGTGAGGTTCTATGTAGCGAGGCTTTTCGTTAATAAGCCTTAAGCCCCTAACCGCGTAGAATGTTGGCTCCAGATAGGGTGGGAGAGAATAAGGTACCTCCGTAAAGCCGCCGTAAACTTCGCACTTGTGGAAGTGCCCTGTTTTTGGAACTGGGTATCCCAGCGCATTGAGCGAAAAGATCGCTTGGCAAGTCATGGTTGTTGTTGCCTGCTTCACACCATAGCCGTCGCCTTTCCTAAAGCTCTCAATGAAGTCCTTTATCTTCCTCTTCTCCGCGGAAGAAACTTTGTAATTTCCTGCTCTAAATGCCCTAAGCACCCAGTAGGTTGCTTCAAGTGGTGTTGCAGTTCCGAATTCCTCGCTCCCCCCAAGACCAACGGCAAATTTGCCTTCAAGGGGGCTATACTTTTCAAAGACCAGTGAAAGTCCTTCTTTTGCTAGGTCTTTTGCCCCTAGAATTGCGAGCCCTTCAACTGCCATGGCTATTGCAACAGTTGCTTGTTGGGGTTTTAGGGAGGTGTGTAAGAATTCTATTGTTTTTTCTTCATCTGGGACTTCTAGTCCAAGAAGATCATAGATTTTAACCGCATAGTAAGTGTCGTTTACGTTAGTCTCGTTCAGCAGAGAAACAAAGCAATAGCCACCGTCTTCATGTCTCCTTCCCTCAAGGTACCTCAGCACAGCATTTATATCAACATATTTCTCAAGCTTCGAGCCCATTCTACCGCCTCCCAAAGTTTTAGCGGAGAACAGGCGTCATCAGCCCTCAGCGGGCGGTTCGGGCTCGAAGCCCCAGGCGGACGCCATCGCCCAAGACCTTCTTCTTAGGTAATTTTATAAGCTTTTCTTTTGGAAAGATAAAATAACAAGCAAGCGAGTGGTGAAATATGGAACTTATTGGCTTTGTACATCTTGGCAACACATTCAACGAAAAGGTAATTGCCAGAGCCTATAAGCGAGTTAACAGCTATTTTAAGTCAAAGAACCTCCCGATAAGACTTGTTTATCTTGGAGAACTTGAATTGGGCCCCGGTTATCTCGTTAATATCTACACGGACGGTGGGAGTGTTAAGGGGTACCCCTTGGAGGGAATTACCGAACTTTTGCATGCGAAACTTATACATGCCCGAGAAGAGCTTTTTGAGAAGAAGAAGGCAAGGGCGGAAAAGAACAATAGTTCCGAAGAAGAGGTTACCATGAACAAGATATTCGGAATAGTGAACTTCCCCATAGTTTCGAGAAATCCCTACCTAGATTTTTATGAGAAATTTTTGGGGATTCAGCAGGATTTTCACAAATTAACGGTCATGGTTCTCTCGGTAAAGCCTTTTGAATCTGAAAACGAGAAGCTTTTTGAAGACAGGCTTTTCAAAGGAATTTTGCATGAAATTGGCCACGCTTTCGGATTAAATCACTGCCAAGAAGACTGCGTTATGAACCCCCCAAAGGTCATTGCCGAATGGGACTTAAGAAGGGATGATTTCTGTGAAAAGTGCTTTTTGGAGCTGAAAAGAAATGTTAGAGGGGAAACGGATTAGCGTTGTTATTCCAGCTTACAACGAGGCAAAAACAATTGGAAAGGTTCTCTCAAAAATCCCGGAGTTCGTTGATGAGGTTATTGTTGTGGATGATGGGAGCAGAGACAACACTTCAGAGGTCGCAAAAAGTTATGGAGCAAAGGTAATCCGACTTGAGGAAAATCAAGGAAAAGGGGCAGCAATGAGAGAAGGGATCAAGAATGTAAGTGGTGATATTGTGGTTTTTATGGATGCAGATGGCCAGCACAATCCAGAGGAAATTGAGAAGCTCCTCTATCCAATTTTGAGAGGGGAGGCAGACTTTGTTATAGGCTCTCGGCTGATAAAGGCACAAGGAAAAAGACCGCTTATAAGAAAGATAAGCAACTTTCTGAGTACCGGCTTAATAAAGTTCAAGCTAGGCATTGATGTTAGGGACACTCAAAGCGGATTTAGAGCCATCAAGAGGGAATTCCTACCGGAAATAGAGAGCAAAAGATATGAAGTTGAGACTGAAGTTTTAATAAAAGCCGTGAAAATGGGAGCGAGGGTTAAGGAAGTCCCGGTGGAGAGAATCTATGGGGTTGAGACGGGCCATTTCAGGTTTGAAGACGTTTTGAGGTTCATCCACTCCCTTATCAAGTACTGAGGTGAGTATATGGAGAGAGCAATATTTGAAGCGATAAAGCTTGCTGTCACGAAAATTCCCGACGACGTTGTTAAATCCCTGCAAGAGGCTTATGAAAAGGAAGATAACCCAACTGCAAAGTTCAACCTTGAAAATATTCTAAAAGCCGTTGAAATCGGAAAGCGAGAGGGAATCCCAGTGTGCCAAGACACCGGAACGGTGACTTTCTTCGTAGAGGCTGGAATCAAAAGCCCGTATCTAAGAGAAATAGAAGGGGTTATAGCTTCAGCTCTGGAAAAAGCAACGAAGGAAATTCCTCTAAGACCAAATACCCTTGATGTTCTCACGAACAAAAACGTTGGAAACCTCCCGGTTATTCATTGGGAGCTTACAAAAGGGGATAAAATAAGGATAGCTATTCTGCCAAAAGGAGGGGGAAGCGAAAACTGTTCTGCTTTAGCAATGCTCACTCCTGCGGAGAGCTTTGAAGGTGTAAAGAGGGCTGTAATTAATAGAGTTAAGGAATGCGGCGGAAAGCCCTGCCCCCCAGTAATCATAGGAATCGGGATTGGGGGAAGCTCTAACACGGCCTTAAAGCTTGCCAAAAAAGCCCTGTTAAGACCCGTAGGAGAGAGGCACAGAGACAAAAGGATAGCAAAATTCGAGGGGGTGCTACTTGAAGAGATAAACTCTCTAGGAGTAGGCCCCATGGGGATGGGAGGAAAAACAACTGCTCTAGACGTCAAGGTTGAGATCACTTATAGGCATCCGGCTTCGTTCCCTGTTGGAATTGTTTTCCAGTGCTGGGCACATAGGAAGGCTTTCTTAGAGATAAGCGCAAACGGAGAGGTGAGAGTATGGCAGTAAAGCTGAGGACACCGCTAACCGAGGAGGACGTGCTAAAGCTCAAAGCCGGGGACTTGGTTTACCTCTCTGGAGTGATATACACGGCAAGGGATCTCGCTCATAGAAAACTACTGGAAAAAGCCCCCTTTGATTTAAGAGGAGCCGTTATCTATCACTGTGGCCCAATAGTGCGAAAAAAGGAAAGCGGATATGAGATAGTCTCCGCAGGCCCAACAACAAGCGCGAGGATGAACAGATACCTCGAAAAAATCCTAAGCATGGGCGTTAAAGGCATCATAGGGAAGGGAGGAATGAATCCAGGGCCTTTCAGAGAGCACAAAGCGGTCTACTTTGCATTTACAGGCGGCGCTGGCTCTCTGGCTGCAAAGAGCGTAAAAAGAGTTTTAGACGTTTACTGGCTTGAAGAGCTTGGAATTCCTGAGGCGGTTTGGGTTCTAGAGGTTGAAGAATTTCCGCTTATAGTGGGAATAGACGCTTTTGGGAACTCCTTATACTCTAACCTCCGCTGAGAACGGGCATGACTTTTATCTCATCCCCTTCCTCAACTACTGCATCTCCCTTTGCAGGCTTGCCGTTAATGAAGATTATCTTGTCATGGAATTCGTCATACCTCGGGATTAGCTCTCTAAGTATCTCATCCACTGTCTTGGGGCTGTCGAGCTTTATCTCAAGCTCTCTAGCTTTGGCAAGATGAGCAAAAGCCCCCATAAGCCTGATTTTCACCATGTGCATCACCACAGATACTATTCTTTGTCAGCTGATAAATTTTGTTGTCCTTTTTACTTTGTTTTGTCTTTTCGTTTTTTCTAATGGTAAATTTTATATGGTTTGAGTGCTTATTATTGGTGAGTATTTCCTCATGCTTGGGGAGGCAAATGAGAAAGATAATTGTGCTGGTAGGAATTTTATTTTTTGTATCCCTACCAACTACGCCTATAAATGCCTGGAGCTATTGTGACACTGGAGACGTTGTATTTTGGGTCCTTCCGGTGGTTGGGTCATTCTCTGCAGAGAAAAGCTCGTCGACGATCCAAACTTGTGGTTTGGCCTTTAGGCACGTCATACAGAAGCCGGAGTGTATACATGGTACTGGTACGCAAGTGTTCATCCCTTGGATCGGATCAATCTTTATGTAACAGGGCCGGAAGGGGATGTCCCATTTGAGCTCATAATATACACCTTCGACGGAAGCTTGTTTAATGTAAGAGATGAAGCAGGGTACAAATGGGATGGAGGCTCTTTCTCACCAACATACACAGCTTCAAATTCATTTCCACACGTAAATGTTAAAGTTGGAGTTCAAGTGGGATGGGATTATGTGATAAATTGGTGATGAAAATGAGAAAGAGCGTTATTTGGGTGACAGGTCTATTGTCCATTTTGGTAGTTGCACTCTTAGGTTACTCTTATGAAGCACCAGATATCCAAAAAATACAATCAAAGCTGGAACAGATCCCCACAGAGGATTACACCTATATAGAAAACGCGACCTTATATGCAGTTCAAAACACCTCCACGGGCATTGAGCGTATAACTGCTTATCATCTAATACATCTCAAAAAATCTAAAGGGAAGTATACCTTCAATGGCTCCGTAAGGTACTATGTAAATGGGGTTTATAAGTATGGATACTCAATTTATTTTGAATTTTTCGGAGGTAATGGCTCAGGATACGTAAACGTTAATGGTACGATGTATGACATAAAAGACAAAGAATGGGAAAAAATAGCAGGAATAACAAGGGAAGAACTAATACAACGGGAAATATACTCTTCATTCCGGATAGAAAGGTTGAAAATCCTATTAAATGAGTCCAAGTGGCAGCTAAAGCAGAGGAGAGTATTCTCTGGAACTTATGAATTCAAGGGAGTTTACAAGGGTTCTAAGGTCGAGCTTATAACTAACAGCCAGATATCTAAGATAACTATCAACATAGAAACTCCCTACGGATCTAAAATCCACAAAGAACTGATATTAGGAACAAGTTATCATGAGTATGATTGTCTTACTTGAACTTTTTTCATTTTCTTTTGAAAAATCTCTTTTCAAAATAAGAGAAGTCAAGAAGCTCAAGAGACAAAGAAGATAAAAAAGGAAAAGCTCACTCGAGCTTCGTAACCTTCTCAAGCTCTGGGATGACGAACTCAAGGCCAAGTTCCTTGAGTGTCTCTTTCTTTGGAATACCCCTCTCGTCCCAGCCTCTGAGCTTGTAGTATTCTGAAAGCAGGGCATCGTACTTGTCCTTCTCAAGGTGCTGGCCCTTGTATGGGCCGCTCTTAAGGCCTTCTTTGAACCATCTCTCTGGTGGATAGTCCATTTCTCTGCTCCAGTTGCCGTTGAATTCCCTAACCCAGTATGCCCTCATGAGAGCATAAACCCTATCGGCTGCCTTGTAGAGGTCGTCCCAGGTGTACTTGACACCGGTGATTGCTTCGAGAAGCTTTGGATAGTAGTCCAAGCTTAGGCCAACTTCAACCCATGGCAATCTACAGGCGGTGAGCATCTCGAAGAGGCCACCTCTAAGTCTTTGCAGCTCAATAACTTTTGCGGCCTTTTCTGGGTCATAGGTTATCTTGTACTCAACTTTCTGGGCCTTTTCACCTTCAATTGGCGCTGTACCGATCTCCCACGCAATAACCCATGCTTCCTTGTGGTGGGCACCGATTGCGCTCGTTCCATACGCCAAAGCCATTGCTGGGTAGATGTAACAGTTGTAACCGCTGACCTCAAGACCTTTAACGTGCATCGCAAAGTCCTTTGCACCAAGCTTCTCGCTCATTGCTTTGACACCCTCAGCGGCAAGGTTTCCGAGCTCTCCTCTTCTATAGGCTATGTCTAAGGCAAGTTGCTTGGCCTTCTTGAAATCTCCAAATTCTGGAGCATCGTCATCTTTTATTATGCCCTTCTCCTTAGCTTCCATCACATAGGATATCGAAACTCCAAGCGAAATCGTGTCAAGCCCCATCTCATCTGCAATTCTGTTGAGAACTGAGACCTCGTTAAGCTTTCCTATGCCGAGATTTGAACCTAACAAAGCAACGTTTTCATAGTCAAGTTCACTTTCTCTACCCTCTGCATCAAGAACCACGTTTCCACAAGGCATGTTACAGTATGGACAACCTCTCTGGTTGACCTTCATTCCTTCCATTGTGTAACCGTCTATTGAACGGGCAAACTCAAAGCTTCCGTCGCTGAAGTTCCTTGTTGGTAATGCAGAGTTCTCATTCGTCCATTCCACAGCGGCCATTGTTCCCTGTCTGTGCCAGAACGGATAACCGGGAGAGTCGCGAATTGCATTATAAGCCTCTTGTGAAAGCTTCCTAAGCTTCTCCTTGTCAGCAACTGGGATTTCTTTGGTACCCTTAATGACAACCGCCTTGAGCTTCTTACTACCCATTACCGCACCCATACCTGGCCTTCCAGCTGCCCTTCCTTCTTGGGAGATAACAACGGCATATTTAACGAGGTTCTCCCCAGCGGGCCCTATGCTTAGAACACCCACGTTCTTACCGTGTATCTCCTTGAGCTCTTTCTCGGTTTCAAAGGTAGTTTTGCCCCAGAGACCTTCGGCACTGAGAATGCTCACGTTGTCGTCCTCGATGTAGAGATAGACGGGCTTTTTGGCCTTTCCTTCAACGACAAGGGCATCATAGCCGGCTTTTCTTAAATGCACGGTGGCCATTGTTCCGAGGTTACCATCGCCATAACCACCGGTCAGGGGGCTCTTGGCAGCTATAACCATCTTTCCACCGCTTGGTGTTGGGAGACCGTTAAACGGACCACTTGCAAAAACTAATCTGTTTTCTGGCCCAAGAGGATCTACGTTCTTTGCTTCATTCCAAAGAATCCAGGCTGCTAGACCTCTACCACCAATAAAATTCTTTGCAACTTCCGGAGAATATTCCTGCACCCAGACTTTGTTGTTGGTTAAATCAACCCTTAGGATTCTTCCCCACCAACCTTTCATAGAAGATCACCAAAGTTCATTAATGCTTGAATTTTAATAAAGGTTTTGGGTTCATAAAATAGTTTAATTGACATAAACCAAGAAAACGCTCTTATTTAACGACTATTGCTTAAATAAGCTTTTTTGTTTAGCATAGTCTTTCGAAGAATCTTTAAGAAAAAGGAGATGCTATCGAAGATTAATCATTCAACAAAGGAAGTATTTTAGGGCTACATTCGGAGAGGTTTAAACTTTTAATAATTCATGTGCTATTATTAATCGATGGTCATGTGGTTTAGGCGAGTAGAACTCGATGAAATTAAAAGGGCAAAAGATGCATTACCGCATTACTTTTCAATCTTAAGCGGAGAAGAAAAGCCAAATTTCTTCTATTCAAAGCAGGTAGAGGTTAATTTTGGAGAAAATGAGGATCTTGAGAGTCTGTGGAAAACACACGAAGAAGGGATGGAAAAGTTGAGAGAGAACGATTTAAAAGAGAATCCCAAAAAGAGTCTCCTCGATTTAAAAGCCCTAATAGCATATAAAATGCTTGAAAGCTGTGAGCTGTGCGAGTTTAAATGCCACGCAAATAGATTTGAAGAGATCGGCTACTGCAGAGTGAAAGAAAGTTTAGTGGCGAGTGATTTTCTCCACATAGGGGAGGAGCCAGAGCTTGTGCCGTCTTATACAGTCTTCTTTTCCGGGTGCAACTTTAGGTGCGTGTTCTGTCAGAACTGGGACATAAGCCAATACCGCGTAGGCCTGAGGTATTCTCCCAAGGAGATGGCCGTTAAGATAGCGGTAGCCTATGCTGAGGGGGCAAAGAATGTTAACTTCGTTGGTGGCGAGCCAACTCCAAACCTTCCTTTTATCCTTGAGACTCTAAAGTACGTCAAAGTTCCCATTCCAGTGGTCTGGAACTCAAACATGTATATGAGCGAAAAAAGCATGAAGCTTTTGGATGGAATTGTAGATGTTTATCTGGCGGATTTCAAATGGGGTAATAACGAGGATGCCCTCAAATACTCAAGAGCTCCCAGATACTGGGAAACCGTTACGAGGAACTTTTTACTGGCTAAACAGCACTACAAAGCCGAGTTCCTGATAAGGCATCTCGTAATGCCAGGACACCTGGAGTGCTGCACAAAGCCGATTTTAAAGTGGATCAGCGAAAATCTCGGTAAGAGTGTTAGGGTTAACGTGATGTTCCAGTATCGGCCGGAGTATAAAGCCCACGAATACCCCGAAATCGATAGAAGGCTCACAAACGATGAGATGTTTAAAGCGGCAGAATTTGTGAAGGAGTTTGGATTAAAAAACGCGCTGGTGGGATAAACAGAAAATCTTCAGGATTCACTATCCCCCTGCCCTTGACCTCATCAATGCATTCATAAATTTCTCGATTTCTTCACTGCTCCCATCAACCACTATCTCCCACCTGGGCATCCCAAAAAACGGCTCTGCCTCTTGGATTTCTACTCTTATTTTAGCTTTGGAATTTTCCTTGATTTTAAGAAGCTCCTCGGGAGGGATTGCAACTATTAGTTTTCTCCTCATGGAAAAAGATAGGGGAAGGATTTAAAATACCTTTCGAATCTCAGAAAACTTAATTAATCCTGAAGAAAAAAGGAAAATGGTGAGAGAAATGCAACTTCCGTCTCATAAAACAAAGATAATCGCCACAATAGGGCCTGCATCCAGGCAAAGGAGCACTATAGAAAAGATGATAGAAGCTGGAATGAGTGTCGCGAGAATAAACTTCTCCCATGGAACTTTTGAGGAGCATACAAAGACTATCGAGTTGGTGAGAGATGCTGCCGAGAAATTAGGGAGGAGAGTGGCAATTTTAGGCGATCTGCCAGGACTAAAAATGAGGGTCGGAAAGCTGAAGGGGGACTCTATAACTCTAAGAAAGGGAGAAAAAGTCGTTCTCACAACAAGAGATGTTGAAGGCGACGAAACGACCATTCCTGTCGAGTTTAAAGACTTTCCAAAGCTGGTTTCAAAGGGTGATACCATATACCTAAGCGATGGCTACATAATGCTGAGGGTTGAAGAAGTTAAGGGCAATGACGTCGAATGTGTAGTGGTTAACGGAGGAATATTGTTCTCCCACAAGGGAATAAACATTCCAAAAGCCAACCTTCCAATTGAAGCGATAACTCCAAGGGACCTCGAGATAATAGAGTTTGCAATTGAACATGGAATAGACGCCATAGGTTTGTCCTTCGTAGGCTCTGTGTATGACGTGCTCAAGGTGAAGAGCTTTCTTGCAAAGAAAAACGCAGAGCTCTTCATTATTGCAAAGATAGAGAGACCGGATGCTGTGAGAAACTTTGATGAGATCCTAAACGCAGCGGATGGAATAATGGTAGCAAGGGGCGACCTCGGTGTTGAGATGCCAATTGAAAAGCTCCCCATAATGCAAAAGCAACTCATAAAAAAGGCAAATCTAGCTGCAAAGCCAGTAATAACCGCCACCCAAATGCTTGTCTCAATGACCACTGAAAAGATACCCAGAAGGGCAGAAGTAACAGATGTCGCGAACGCAATACTTGACGGTACAGATGCCGTAATGCTTTCAGAGGAAACGGCCATAGGAAAATATCCCGTTGAAGCAGTTGAGATGATGGCAAAGATAGCTAAAGCAACAGAAGAATACAGAGAATCCCTAGGATATTCCAGACTGCGCAGTTGGATTGAATCACTGCCGCAAAAAAGCACTATAAAAGAGGCAATAACCCGCAGCGTCATAGATGCTCTCTGTGCCATAGACATAAAATACATCTTAACCCCCACAAAAACGGGGTTAACCCCAAGGTTAATATCTCGCTTCAAACCCAAGCAGTGGATCCTCGCTTTCTCAAGCAATGAAAAGGTCTGCAATAACTTGGCCTTTTCATACGGAGTCTACCCATCCCACATGGACGAGGGCTTCACTGAAAAGGACATAATAATGCTGGTAAAGGGATTGGGAATAGCTAAAGAGGATGATACAGTGCTCCTAACGGAAGGAAAACCAATAGGAAAAACCGTAGGAACAAATACAATGCGTATCTTCCAGATTCCTTAGACTTCTTCAAACATTATTCCCTTTTCCTCCATAAATTTCTTTGCCTTTTCAACCTCCTCTTCCGACTCTCCAAAGATAATTATTCCGATGTATTTTCCAAAGCCCTTTGGGGAAGAGTGTATCCTCACCTTGAACTTGCCCAACGTCTCATTTAATATTGGAGCGAGCTTTGATTCGTCCGTTATCTCTGCAAGTAGCTTTCTCTGAACAAATGTTTTCTTTCCAAGTCTGGGGAGCACTTCTTCCTCAAGCATTGCCTTCATTTCCTTTGGCATTCCCGGAAGGACAAATATTTTTGTTTTTTCATGAACCAAAAACGCTCCCGGTGCAGCCCCGACAGAGTTGTTGAGCATCTCAGCCCCCTTTGGAAGATATGCCATCTTTTTACGTGCGTCATTGATTTTCGGATCATCTACGAGGCCTTTCTCATAGAGCTCCAAGTAAAACTGTTCAATTCTCTTGAGTGCATCCTCTCTCAATTCAAGCTCAATGTCAAGGGCCTTGGCAAGGGCAAGCATTGTAACATCGTCGTGCGTGGGGCCTAATCCTCCAGCGATTATTAAAACTTCTGGCTTTCGGGATAGCGACTCTCTGATTACAGTTTTTATATCTTCAACGTCATCCCCCACAGTTGTTATTCTCTTCACCCAGTAGCCTCTTTCCGTGAGCTTTTGGGCTATAAATGCGGAATTGCTGTCGACAGTGTTGCCCGTCAGCAGTTCATCTCCCACAGTAACTATCTCCGCAAACATATCTACCACCCTAATTCAATTGAACTTTCTGGATTTAATCTTTACAGTTCATTCAGGAGGTATGCCCCGTTATCCTAACAGTATCCTCTCCCATAGAAACCCTTTAAAAGCCCAATTTCAAACCCACTCACAATGATAGAGACAGTGAAAGACGACTTTGTTAAGACTTATCGTTTGCATCAAAGCCTTGAAGCCCTCGAGCGGGTTAGGGGAGAGATTAGTGAAGAAGCCTATGAAAGGTTAAAAAGCCTAGTCCATTACAGACTTTACGGGAAAGAATTTAATAGAGAAAAAATCAGGGAAAAAATCGCCCTCGCATTTTCAATGGGAAGCGACAGCACTGCCTCGCTTTTAATCCTTCGATGGGCGGGATTTGAAGTAGTCCCGGTTATGGTAAAGCTCCCTCAAATGAGGGACGTAATACTCTTCAGAGCTCAGGAGTACGGAGCAGTTTTTGTTGAAATCCCGGAATACATGGAGACTATAAGCGCGCAGATAAAAAAGAAGGCTCCTATCTGCGGTAAATGTCATTCAATGATAATGGAAGCAGTTAAGGACTACGCAAGGAAAAACGGGATAAAAATAGTTGCTTCAGGGGACCTGCTGAGCTTCGGAAGCATTTCGATTTACAAAGAGGAAGACCTGATAAAGCTAAACCTACCTGCCTTTTTAGCCCTTGATAAAAGAGAAGCAATAAGCCTCCTCGGCAGAAAATACGCATTAGGCTTTGGATGTTCCTTGTGGAAAAACGCTACCAAAAGTGCGCCGATTTTAAAACGCTTCGGCATTCAGAGAGTGTTAAGGGAGCTCAGAGCGGGAGCGATAGACAAGGAGATAGCAAATGCCCTCATCAGAGACATCCTCAAAAATTGAGGGGGTGAGAGCATGAAAAGAGAGCAGTCTCTGCTTCAAATCATTAAGGAGCGAGCTGCAAAAATCTCCATTCGGAAGAGAAAGAAAAGAAACCTCCTTCTTCTTGCAATTTCAATGTTCTTAGCCAATGTAAGCTGGGGAATAGCCTATCCATACCTCGGTGTATACATGAAAGCCCTGGGAGGATCACTTTTTCTTGTCGGGCTTTTGAGTGTTGCTTTCAATTTGACATCCAGCATAGCCCAGTACCCCTTTGGATACCTTTCCGATAAAACCGGTAGAAGAAAACCGTTCATAGCATTTGGAATCTTTTCTTCAGGTATTGCGTACCTTTTTGTAATATTTGCCACAACTCCCTCAGCGCTCCTCGGGATAAGGATTCTTCAGGGAGTGTTAAGCTCTTCAATTTTTCCCGCCCATACTGCCTTTATTACCGAGCTTTCGGTTATGGAAAAGGTGGGTTCAACATTTGGGTTCTTTAACTTCGTTGAAAATATGGGGTACATGCTGGGGAACTTTGTGGGAAGCGGAATAGTTAAAGTCCTCGGTATCAAAAGTGCTTTTATTATCTCCGCACTGATATCAATTGTTTCAGCCGGAATAGTGATGCTTATCAAAGAAACCCCTCACCAAACTTCACATTCTGAGGGGTTGATACTAACTCAGGAAAGCAGAGAGAGCGAGAGGGTTATTTTCAAGGGTAGCGCTTTTAAGAGCCTTCTGAAGGGAAAGCTGGGCATTTTTTACTTATCCGTCTTGTTTGCAATGATAGCTTCCGGCCAGGTTTACTCCGTGCTCTCCGTGTACTTTGAAGAGAGATTTGGGAGCCAATGGGTTGGAATTCTCTTCGGTGTTGATTCCCTAGCAGCTGCCTTAAGTGCCCCCTTCATAGGCAGGGCTATTGATAAAAAGGGCGCGAAAAAGATTTTCATCTTGTCGCTAGTGGGTTACATGGTGGTGTTCTACGGGTATGGAGCAGTTAAAAGCATAAATCTGATGATAGCCCTTTCAATACTCTCGGGAGTGAAGTGGTCTGCCTTTGTTAGCGCAGCATCAGCCTACGTAGCACTGAAAACAGAGGACAGGATAAGGGCACAGGCTATGGGAATGCTAAATACGATGATGAGCATCGGATGGGTCGTTGGGCCTCTAATAGGGGGATATCTAAGCGAAATAAGCTTTGGACTTAACTTCTTATCTTCGTTAGTACCCCTTGCTCTGGCAGTTGCGTTGATGTTTGCTCCAAAAAATCTTAAAAGGCACTAAAGGAAGGTAGTCATATGCTCTACATCGAAATACTTGGAAATCTTCCGGAAATGGCTCAAGGCGAAGTTAAAGCGTTACTGGAAATGGCTAGCCCAGAGTTTAAAATCATTGAGAGGGATTACCTGTTCCTTGCTGTTAAGGGCGATAAAAGGGCGTTTCCATTCCTCGATAGGCTAGGCCTGGCACACGAATACGGCGAGCTTTTGTTTTCCGCTGAGAGCCCGGAGGAACTGTATTCAAAAGCAGAGAGTATTGAATGGGAAAAATACATCAGGGGAACTTTTAAAGTGGACCGGGAAACCATGGTAAACTGCTCGCATGAAGTAGAAGATGTTGAAAGAAAAGTTGGGGCAATAGTTTCAAAAAGAGGGTTCAAAGTGAATCTAAGCTCTCCCCAAACATTAATCAGAGTTTACTGCGGAAAAAAGCTCTGGGTTGGAGTTAGAAAGAAATTTTTCGAAGCGAAGGAGTTTAACGAGCGAAAAGCTGACAAAAGGCCATTCTACAAACCCATAGCCTTGCCCCCAAGAGTAGCGAGAGCAATGGTCAATCTGGCAAGGGCTAGAAAGGAAGTTCTTGATCCGTTTATGGGGACTGGAGGGATACTAATCGAGGCTGGCCTTATCGGCTTAAACGTTTATGGAGTGGATCTCAGAGCAGATATGGTAGAAGGCGCCAAAAAAAATCTTGAATATTATGGAATAAGAGAATACAGGTTACAAAAAGGGGATGCTACTAGATTAAGAGAAATTTTTCCAGATAAAACGTTTGAGGCAATTGTTACAGATCCGCCATATGGAACTTCTGCAACACTAGGAGGGAAAAAGAGAGAAGAGCTTTACGAAAAGGCCCTAGAAAGCATGTATGAAGTGTTAGATGGATATTTGACCATTGCATTTCCGGCTAGTTTTAATGCGGAAAAGAGTGCTGAAAAAATAGGATTTACAATTTTGGAGAAATACTATCAGAGGGTTCACTCTTCTCTAGACAGATACTTCTACGTAATGAAAAGCTAACCTATTTCCTCCCTCTGTACAGAAACCCTCTGAACTCATTCTTAGACCTCTCTATAACTTAGTTTTAAATTTTAACAAAAAAGTTATAAAACTCTAAGAGAATGGAGAGTGGAATAATTGAAAGGTGATAGAGATGGAAGGAGGGTATGATATAACACCCGTAAAGAGAGAGAAAAGAACTTTTACCTTCTTGACACTCCTTGCAATATGGTTCGGAGCAGGAATAAGCATCGCAGAATTCTGGGCAGGGGCACTGCTAACTCCAGCGCTCTCACTTGGTATGGCGGTACTGGTAATAATCATCGGCCACATCTTGGGAAATGCAGTGATGGGTTTAATAGCCATCGAAGGTGAGGAAACTGGACTACCAACTATGGTGCTCTCTAGGGCTCCTCTCGGAATCAAAGGTTCGATTTTACCGTCACTCTTGAACTACCTCCAGCTTATAGGGTGGACAGCAATAATGCTCATAGTTGGAGCAAACGCCATGAATGCAGTATCAAAAGTCCTCGGTTTTGAAAGCTATGCCCTCTGGGTAATTCTCCTGGGCATCCTCGTTACAGGATGGACATATATTGGTCCAAAAAACTGGGAAAAGCTCGAAAAAATAGCAGCTCTGCTTTTGCTTGCATTGAGCCTGTGGCTTACCTATGTTACACTCAAGAGGTTCCCCTTAGGTGAGCTCCTTTCCAAGCCCGGAACTGGAGAAATAGGCATTATGCTAGCGCTGGACTTGGTAATAGCAATGCCTCTTTCTTGGGCGCCACTAATAGCAGACTATTCGAGGTTCGCCAAAGGTAAGGGCTCAGCATTTTGGGGCACCTATTTAGGCTACTTTGTGTCCTCAAGCCTGTTCTACTTTGTTGGGGCTTTGACAAACATGGCAATCGGCGAAGGAGACCCCATTAAAATCATAGCCGCCTACGGCATTGGAATTCCAGCTATGCTGATAGTCATCTTCTCTACGGTCACTACAACATTCCTCGACGTCTATTCAGCGGCAATAACCTACAAGAACATCTCACCAAAAGCAGATGCAAAGAAACAGGTACTTCTAGTTGGTTTCCTTGGAACTCTATTAGCCCTTGTTTTCCCAATGGAACAGTATGAAAGTTTTCTACTACTTATAGGTGGGGCATTTGTGTCTTTAGCGGCAATAATGGTAACTGACTACTTCCTTGTAAGGAAAACCTATGTCCCAGAGGAACTGCTTGATGAAAACGGTCCATTTGCTGGATACAACTTAAAGGCGATAATAATCTGGGCGATAGGATTTGCGTTCTACATGGGTTTGGCTGTAGAAGGCCTCTTTGGACTTCACATTCCGGTTTTAAGTGAACTCGGCTTCAGACTTGGCTCTAGTATTCCAACGTTTCTTCTTGTGAGCACCATTTACTACTTGCTTGAGAGGTGGTGAAGATGGAGTGGATCGGCGAAGCACTTGAAAAATTAAGAGAAAAAAGGCCACTGGTGCACAACATCACGAACTATGTTGTGATGAACACCACCGCAAATGCTCTCCTTGCAGTAGGAGCTTCACCCGTCATGGCCCATGCGATAGAGGAGCTCGAAGAGATGGTCAGCTTAGCTGATGCACTCGTAATAAACATTGGAACCCTTGATGAGCACAAAATATATTCCATGCTTAAAGCCGTTGAGGTTGCCAAAGAGCTCAAAAAGCCAGTAGTTCTTGATCCCGTCGGTGCTGGGGCAACAAAGCTGAGGACAAAGACCTCTCTAAACCTGCTGGAATTAGGGGATATAAGCGTGGTGAGGGGCAACTTCGGTGAGATAGCCGCCCTTCTTGGCAAGCATGGCAAAACTAGGGGCGTGGATTCAGCAGTTTATGATAAAGATGCCGCGAAAGACCTAGCCAAGAAAGCGGCTGAAAAGTTCGGAACGGTGGTAGCGGTTACCGGTGCTGTGGACTACGTGAGTGATGGCGAGAGAACTTATGCCATAGAAAACGGAACCTCTATGCTCGGAAGGGTTACGGGAACCGGGTGCATGGCTACAGCAATAATAGGAGCATTTTTAGCAGTTGAAGAACCTTTGAAAGCCACTATAGCGGGGCTCACAACATTTGAAATCGCTGCTGAGAAAGCTGTTGAAGAGTCCCCATATCCGGGAAGCTTTCACATGAAGCTCTACGACTGGCTCTACAGGATTGATGGGGCGCTCATAAAAGAGAGGGCGAAGGTGAGGGAAGTTGAACCTTAGAAAAAAGCTGAGGCTTTATGTTATAACTGATAGAAGGTTGAAGCCAGAAGTAGAAAGCGTGAAAGAAGCCCTCGAAGGTGGTGCAACCTCCATCCAGCTCAGGATAAAAAACGCTCCAACGAGAGAGATGATAGAAATCGGCAAAGAAATAAGAAAGCTCACAGAGGAGTACGACGCCCTCTATTTCGTTGATGACAGAGTGGATGTGGCTTTAGCAACAAACGCAGACGGAGTCCAGCTGGGTCTAGAGGATATGCCCATTTCCCTGGCTAGAGATATAGCGCCGAATTTGGTTATTGGGGCTTCGGTTTACAGTTTGGAGGAAGCTCTGCACGCGGAAAAAGAAGGGGCCGACTACTTAGGGGCAGGTTCAGTCTTTCCCACATCCACAAAGAAAGATGTCAGAGTTATCGGCATAGAGGGGCTTAGGAGAATAGTGGAGTCGGTGAAAATTCCCGTTGTGGCTATAGGGGGTATAAACCACGAAAACGTTAAGGAAGTCCTCAAAACCGGCGTCGATGGAGTTGCAGTAATTTCCGCGATAATGGGAGCTGAGAATGTAAAGAAGGCCACGGAAGAAATGAGGAGAATTGTGGAGGAGATGATTAAATGAAAGCCGAAACCAAAACACAAAAACTTGCTTATGTTGGAATTTTCACGGCATTAGGTGTTATCCTCGGAACAATTTCCTTTCCTATAGGTCCAACAAAAGTAGCACCCTTCCAGCACTTTATAAATGTAATAACCGGAATCATGCTTGGGCCATGGTGGGCTTCCTTAACAGCCCTATTAATAGGTCTTCTTAGGATCTCCTTTGGAGTAGGCACAATATTCTCAATACCCGGTGGAATCCCAGGGGCTTTCACTGTAGGACTGGCTTATAAACTCATGAAGAAAGACTGGGTTGCTTTTAGCGAGCCCCTTGCTACAGTTTTTATAGGAGGCACGTTAGGTGCTCTATTATTTGGCCCTCTCATAAATGTTTACAAGGGAGTTACATGGTTCTGGATTGCTTTTGCTCCAAGCACTCTAGTGGGTACCACTTTGGGATTCTTCACCCTTAAAGCTCTAAGAAGAATGGAGGTGATAGAGTGATTAAGAAGGCCCTGACTATAGCAGGAAGTGATAGCGGAGGTGGGGCCGGAATAGAAGCTGATCTAAAAACATTCTCTGCCTTTGGTGTTCATGGCTTGGTTGCAATAACCTCAGTAACAGCCCAAAACACCCAAGAAGTAAGGGCGATATATGATGTTGCACCAGAAGTTGTTGCAAAGCAGATAGAAGCGGTTGCCGATGACATAGGAGTTGATGCAGCAAAGACCGGAATGCTGAGCAATGCGGAGATCATCAAGGCTGTCGCAAAGACTGTGAGGAAGTATGACTTTCCACTGGTGGTTGATCCAGTGATGATAGCCAAGAGCGGAGCACCTCTGCTGAGAGAAGATGCAATGGATGCCCTTATCGAGAAGATCATCCCTCTCGCAAAGGTTGTAACTCCCAACAAGCCGGAAGCCGAAAAGCTGAGCGGAATAAAGATTGGAAACCTTGAAGACGCAAGAAAGGCTGCAAAAATCATAGTGGAGGAGCTTGGAGCTGAAGGGGCAATAGTCAAGGGTGGGCATCTTGGACTGAGCGAAGCTGTTGACGTGCTATACTTCCACGGTGAGTTCAAAGAGTACAGGGCACCGTTTGTTGACGGCTGTACCCACGGCACAGGATGTTCTTTTTCTGCAGCAATAACGGCAAATCTAGCCAAGGGAAAAGAGCTTGAGGAGGCAGTTAGAATTGCAAAGGAGTTCATAACGATGGGAATCTACTATGGAGCAAAGATAGGTCACGGACACTGCCCCGTTAACCAGAACGCCTGGATAGAGATTCCTGCTGAAAAATGGAGGGTTTATGAAGCTCTAAGGAATGCCGTCAAGGAGCTCCTGGCAATTGAAGGGCTTTCTCATTACGTGCCAGAAGTGGGCATGAACTTTGTCTACGCACTGCCAAAGCTCTACGCAAGGAGCAAAGAGAATGTTGCAGGGGTCAAAGGAAGGATAGTAAAGTTCGGAAGCACGGTAAAGCCTGTGGGCGACGTGGAATTTGGAGCCTCAGACCACATAGCAAGGGCGGTTCTAACCTTTATGGAATTCTTCCCCGAAACAAGAAGCGCATTAAACTTAAAATACAGCAAGGGGCTGATTAAGAAAGCCTCCGAGTTGGGGCTTAGAGTTTCATTCTACGACAGAAGAGAGGAGCCAGAGGGAATAAAAGCCAAAGAAGGAAGCACTATTCCGTGGGGAATACGAACTGCAATTGAAAGGGTAAACAGCAAACCTGACATAATTTACCACCTCGGGGATTGGGGCAGGGAGGCAATGATCCTAATATTTGGGGAGAGCCCAGAGATTGTATTAAGAAAACTCAAAATGCTTATCCAATAGTCTTGTATCATGTTTGGATTCTCTCTTTTTGGTTTTTCTGCTTTCTGAAGGATTAATTTTGAGTTTAAGGCTCTAGGAATGCTCTGGAAGTCTTTAGTAACTGAAGGTTACTATCTTACAAAGAGTTACAAGTTTTTGAGAGTTTTGTAACGAAATTTTTTCGAAGTTTTGAGTTGAGGCTTCTTAGGGCTTCTTTGGTATTCTCTCCTCGTGGAAATTTAACCATTTTTAGTTTAAGGCGGTTTTATTGGGTTATTTTTGATTTAAGCTCCTATTTTGCCCCTGGAAGTCTTATGAACAAAGTTGGGCATGGGGAAAAAGGAGGAGCTTTAAGTAGGCTAGAGCTTTAAAGTTTTTTCTGGAAGCTCGAATTTGAGCTTTTTGAGGGGAGTTTTATTGACCCCTTGAAGAAAAGCTTATAAGATTCAAGCCTTCTAATTACTCTTTGAGGAGTTTAGAGGAAAAATCGCCCCTGTTCCAATAAGACTTTAAAAGAATTGAAAGCAAAAACATTTCACATATTTGTGCATGGTTATGTAAACGTTCCAATAAGACTTTAAAAGAATTGAAAGTCGAAATGAAAGACATAATGCCCACCACGGAATTTGAAGGTTCCAATAAGACTTTAAAAGAATTGAAAGAAATGGGTGTTTAGTGAAGTGATAAAACAGTTGGATTGTTCCAATAAGACTTTAAAAGAATTGAAAGTAAGCGGGAGTATGGAGGTCAGTGGGGCTGGGCTTGCCTACCTTTGTTCCAATAAGACTTTAAAAGAATTGAAAGGACAAACTTAAGAAACAGGTTATGCTACACGATTCGGGGTTCCAATAAGACTTTAAAAGAATTGAAAGTCATTGATTACAATTTGTTTCTTTTTACCCCTTCTTTTGGTTCCAATAAGACTTTAAAAGAATTGAAAGAACAACAACCTTCACCTGCAATCTACCCTTCATATCACGTTCCAATAAGACTTTAAAAGAATTGAAAGTAAGCTTACCATTCAACAACATGTCCTTGTAAAACACGTTCCAATAAGACTTTAAAAGAATTGAAAGATAGAGGACGATATGAGTGAACAAAAAAGACGCAAAAGTTCCAATAAGACTTTAAAAGAATTGAAAGGAAGTCTACGAAGCCTACATAAAAGCAGTTGAGGCTGGTTCCAATAAGACTTTAAAAGAATTGAAAGATTGTTTCTTAAATTCCCTTAATTCCTCAATAATGTCGTTCCAATAAGACTTTAAAAGAATTGAAAGTAGAAAGTGTTCTATCACAAACACTTCAAGACTTTGAGTTCCAATAAGACTTTAAAAGAATTGAAAGCGTTGCTTCTAATGTAATAATACATAACGTTGTTCGGTTCCAATAAGACTTTAAAAGAATTGAAAGGATGCGTACTATGAAGACGTGATATACGATTTTGAGGGTTCCAATAAGACTTTAAAAGAATTGAAAGTATAACGTCCCTGCTTACGTCAATGTACGCTGTAGCCAGTTCCAATAAGACTTTAAAAGAATTGAAAGAATATTATTGGCATTACAGACTGTTGTAGGAGGGAAGTGTTCCAATAAGACTTTAAAAGAATTGAAAGACGTATGTAGGCGACTCGTACAGTGTGTTTAATTTTGGTTCCAATAAGACTTTAAAAGAATTGAAAGTGGAGCACGAGGTCGATGTGTTTGGCGAACATTTTGAGTTCCAATAAGACTTTAAAAGAATTGAAAGACTTTTGCCGTCAAGTTGCTTTGTGCAACCCTAAATTGTTCCAATAAGACTTTAAAAGAATTGAAAGCTTCTCTAAGGTATTTGGTGAATATCTCAAGAATCGTGTTCCAATAAGACTTTAAAAGAATTGAAAGGTATATCTCGTTGATGTTGTCCATTCGTCTGTTCCATGTTCCAATAAGACTTTAAAAGAATTGAAAGTCTCGTCGATGCCTAAAAACTTGGCTTCATTGAACCATGTTCCAATAAGACTTTAAAAGAATTGAAAGTTGTTACCACACCTCTTCCCTTGCCCTCTTATCCAACAGTTCCAATAAGACTTTAAAAGAATTGAAAGCTCGTGCCGTTAAAATGAATCGCTGCGTTCGTGAGAGTTCCAATAAGACTTTAAAAGAATTGAAAGTATTGCATCGATAATAAAGTCTTGCTTATCACGATAATGTTCCAATAAGACTTTAAAAGAATTGAAAGCAATCCCGGCGTTGAGGTGTTCGATAGGGTATAGACATGTTCCAATAAGACTTTAAAAGAATTGAAAGTTTTAACCGTTCCCTAGCTTATTTGACTGAATTAGAATTGTTCCAATAAGACTTTAAAAGAATTGAAAGTAAAACATTTTTATAATGTGTACGTTCGCTTCGGCTAGTTCCAATAAGACTTTAAAAGAATTGAAAGAGTAACTACTACAGTAACTAACGATACGGCTAGATTCGAGTTCCAATAAGACTTTAAAAGAATTGAAAGTCGTGTTGGAGCCAGGAGGAACAGTTGACTCAACATGGGTTCCAATAAGACTTTAAAAGAATTGAAAGACTACAGCTCAAAATATCATGGATTTATCGTCAAAAGAGTTCCAATAAGACTTTAAAAGAATTGAAAGCTCTTCAGTCCTTCATAGGCCTTAATCAGCATATCGGTTCCAATAAGACTTTAAAAGAATTGAAAGTTTTTTAGCGATTCCCTCCGTTCTCCTGCTTATATATGTTCCAATAAGACTTTAAAAGAATTGAAAGTGGGTATCGTGAGGGGCAAAGGCACGAGATGGCCCTCTGTTCCAATAAGACTTTAAAAGAATTGAAAGGCTCGCAGGAAATCACGAAAGGGGACATTCTACAACTGTTCCAATAAGACTTTAAAAGAATTGAAAGGTAGTCTTAGGAGGGCTGGCTGTCTATTACAGAAGATGTTCCAATAAGACTTTAAAAGAATTGAAAGGTATCGCCTTGATCTTCTCTACTTTCTCCCAGAAGTCGTTCCAATAAGACTTTAAAAGAATTGAAAGAACTCGCAAGGAAGAAATTCCTCCTGCGGGAGAACCGTTCCAATAAGACTTTAAAAGAATTGAAAGTTCAAGTGATTAATCTCCGTGCCAAACGTTGCCATTGTTCCAATAAGACTTTAAAAGAATTGAAAGATTCAAATCTCGATAATGAGAATAACACTACATACCTGTTCCAATAAGACTTTAAAAGAATTGAAAGGCTTTAATTGAAGTTCTATCACTTATTGAAATGTTATGTTCCAATAAGACTTTAAAAGAATTGAAAGTGGGCTTCTCAACCTGGCACATAACGCGGAATGGGGCGTTCCAATAAGACTTTAAAAGAATTGAAAGCAGAAGGGGTCTTCACTGAAACCTCAAGATCAGTGTTCCAATAAGACTTTAAAAGAATTGAAAGGCACGGTTGTAATGAACTCGTCTTTAACTATGAATATGTTCCAATAAGACTTTAAAAGAATTGAAAGTCGAGGAGATAGTGGGAACCGGCCAGCAGGAGGCCGTTCCAATAAGACTTTAAAAGAATTGAAAGTAGATTTCTTTTCATTATCGAGGTTTTCCCTCTCAAGGTTCCAATAAGACTTTAAAAGAATTGAAAGTGACTTGGGGGACAGGAGGAAGGGAAAGGCTTGGGCGTTCCAATAAGACTTTAAAAGAATTGAAAGTATATGAGCCCCTCTTCCAAGCGTCCCTATCCAGCAAGTTCCAATAAGACTTTAAAAGAATTGAAAGAACCGTGCTCGGGGCCCTGGCAATGTTAGAGTCGAGGGTTCCAATAAGACTTTAAAAGAATTGAAAGGCAAGAGCAAAAATTCCAAGCACAATCTTCTCCACCAAGTTCCAATAAGACTTTAAAAGAATTGAAAGACAGCAGAATTTCTAATGGCTGAGGTGCTGGGTATTCTGTTCCAATAAGACTTTAAAAGAATTGAAAGAAACAGCACCACTCCAATACCTTATGAATAACTCTTGACACTAAGTTCCAATAAGACTTTAAAAGAATTGAAAGCTTTATCTGCAACCTTCCTCTCCTCATCCTTCTTCTTGGTTCCAATAAGACTTTAAAAGAATTGAAAGACGGGAGCCGTGAAAACCTACACCCTCATGGTTTACGAGTTCCAATAAGACTTTAGAAGAATTGAAAGATAATTCTCTCTTGTTTTTGGTCTTGGTTTTGGTCTTGGTTCCAATAAGACTTTAGAAGAATTGAAAGAAATGCAGGAGTGTTGTAGATGATTATCTGCTTCCTCGGTTCCAATAAGACTTTAGAAGAATTGAAAGGGATCCTCGCCCTAACATGTGGGTTCAACACATCAATGGTTCCAATAAGACTTTAGAAGAATTGAAAGTTAACAACACCGCCCCGACTAAAGCCCATACCGACCCAGGTTCCAATAAGACTTTAGAAGAATTGAAAGCGCTTAGGTGAAATCTTAAAAACAATAAAAGCGAAATCAAAGAACTCTTTCCAGGATTTCTTTCAGGTCTTTCAAAAACTCCTCAAGGTGCTCCCTCTTTACGTGGGGCATCATAACTATCCTTATATACCCCCTGTGGGCGCTTATTCCCCAGCCTCTGGCTTTGAGCTCGGCCTCAATTTTCTTAAGCTTCCTGGAGCCGAAGGAGACTATGTTCAACATGGGCTCCCTTATAAGGTATACTCCATTTAGAGCCTTTATTTGCTCCGCGAACCAGTAAGCATTTTCCATAGCCTCCTTGACAACTCTCTTGTATCCTTCAAAGCCAAGATGCTTGAGGAGGGCCCATACTGCTATTGCATTTGCACCTGGCCTAGTGCCGGTAATGGTCGCCTGGAATATCTTTCCTCCAGCTAAGTAAGGTGCTAAAACGTTTATGGCCTCTATGTACTTTTTCTTCCTAAAAACTATCCCTCCGGCAGGGATTGGAGCCATGCCCATTTTGTGGGGGTCTATGGTAACGCTCTGCACACCCTTGAGCTTGAAATCGAAATCCGGCAACTCGTAACCCAGAGCCTTCGCAAAGGGTATTACAAAACCTCCAAAGGCCGCATCAACATGAAGGGGAATCCCGTAATCAACAGCAATGTCTGAAAGAGCGGGGATATCATCGACAACTCCCAGCCCGGTTGTACCGGCAATTCCAACTATACCAATTGTGTTATCGGTTATCTTACTCTCAACATCTTTGACGTTAACAGAATAGTCCCTATTAAGTTCGGCCCACACCAGCTTTACCCTCAGCAAATCACTCGCCTTTAGAAAAGAGAAGTGAGCACTTTTTGGGAGGATCAACTCGGGCTTCTCAACATCGGATATATTGCGAAAAGCCCTTACGGCCAAGATATTTGCCTCGGTACCACCGCTCACTATGTTACCGTAGGCCTTCTTTAAATGTAAAAGTTCTCCAAGCATCTGAACGGCTTCTTCCTCGATTTTTTTGCTTCCATTATGCAACCCCGGATCGCCCAGGTTCCTATCTATATACTTCTGGATTATCTTTTGAGCAAGCGGATGAGGATAAGTACACATGGATCCCAAAATCCTGCCCGAATCAAAAGTTAGGTCAACTTTAAGCCTTTCCTCAAGTTCAGCAAGCACTTCCTCTTCGCTCATTCCTTCCTTTGGAATCATGCTCTCACCGACCTAGACTCATCAGCATAGCCTTTAAGCTTTTGTCACTCCTCCCTTATGCGAGATAAATAAAGTTTGAAAAACTGGGGAGTCGTTACAGCAGTCAGCATTGAGACTATGACAATGGTTGCAAAGAGGCCTTGGTCTATTAGCCCCTCTTCAATTCCGAACTTTAGTATGGCAAGTTCCAGGCTGCCCCTTCCACCCATACCGATTCCAACGAGCATTGCCGATTTCCAGTCAAATCCAAATGCTCTCATTCCAAGTCCACAGCCGAGGAGCTTTCCTAAAACTGCAGCCAGATAAAGAAGGACTATCAAAGCGACGTTGAGCTCATTGAGAGAGGGATTAAACATCAGCCCCACGTAAATAAAGAAGAGAGGCATGAAGAACTCTGTAAGGACTACCTGCAGGTCCCCAATAAGTTCGTTAAGCTTTATCTTGCTTAACACGAGGGGATCTCTCCTCTCTCTGAGTCTGCTTATTGTTAAGCCCGCAAGATAGGCACCAATTATCTGGTGCAGGCCCACCCTTTCAGCCACTATTGCTAAGAAAAATGTGAGGATTATCGTAAAAGTGAAGAATATGTTGAGGTTCCTCAATATGCCGTAAAACCTCACAGAGCGCTTGAAAATGTATTCAGAAAGTAAGAGAACTGCTGCTATGAATATGGCTATCTTAATTGTCAAAACAACCAAGGGGAAGAGTGCAAGCTCGCCCTGTGTCATCGCCGTTATTATGCCAATTAGATAAACGGCCATTATGTCATCGGCAAACGCTGCCCCCATTAATATTGAAGAAATCTCCTTCCCTACCCTTGACTTCAACAACACCCCACTGGTAACTTCAATTGCAGTATTCCCCAGAGTCACCCCTACAAAAATAGCCGCAGCCAATCCCTTTCCAAAGAGATAAACCGTTGAAAAGCCAAGAAAGAATGAAAACGCAACACCCAAACCGGCCACTGTGATAGCTTTTGCTTTGTTTGATGCAATCGATGAAAAGTTGCTTGTGAGACCCATGTAGAGCATCATCATCAGAAGGCCGAACTCTGAAAGGACTTTCAATGGCTCGGAAGGAGAAATAACGTTGAGAAGAAAAGGCCCCAGTATCATTCCGGTGAGTATATGGGCAAGTATAGGGTGGACATCCTTCTTCTCAAACAGCCACTCTAAAGTCTTTGCAAAAACCAGAAGGATGGAAAGGTCAAGAATGTACTCCACTTCATACCCTCCTGCTCAGCAGAGCCCCTATTATCCACAGGAGCATTAGGAAAACTGCGAGTATCATTGCCAAGGTGGCCCCCTTGCTTGTCCCAAAGACTATTGGAATAGGGCCAATCATTATTACTCCTCCACTCTCAACGTCAGCCTCTCCCCCGGATGCTGCCATCAAAGTTCCTATGAAGATCAGCATGAAGCCTATAAATATCAGTCCCATCCCTGCCAGTATAAGCAGTTCTCCCTTCATGGCCCCTCATGGAAAACTACACTTAGAGTTTTTAAGCTTTAACGCTAAAGTTACTGAAGGAGGAACTACAGCATGCTCGTACTTGTGGATTTGGATGATACTCTCTGCAACACATGGGAGGCAGCAAGATGGAGTGTTCTTAGACTCCTGCCCCATTTGATTAGAAAAAGAAAGTTTAGGGCACTCCTTTACATTCTCACCCAGAGGTACAAAGAGCTTGAGCAGTCAAGAGAGCTGCATCTCCTTGATCTAGACGAACTGGTCGAAAATTTCATGGAGCGGATTTATCAAAAAATTTCGGAGGAAGACCTTAGAGAAATGTTTGAACTTGTTGATAGGACATTTTTCTCAAACTTAAAGCTCTACCCAGATGCCGTTGAATTCCTGAAGGGCTTAAAGGATATAAATGCTAAGGTTGTTTTAGTGACGGATTCCTCCTCTGAGTGGCAGAGAAAGAAGCTGGAGTATCTCAACCTGAAGCAATATTTTGATCACCTTATAATAAGTGGAGAGACCGGGCACAGCAAACTTGAGCCCCATAACTTTATACTTGCGAGGAAAATGTTTCCCAAGGAGGATGAAGTCTACGTAGTAGGGGATAGAGATGACACAGATATGAGAGGGGGAAAAGAAATCGGTGCAACAACAATTCTCGTAAGGAGAGGATACTTTAAATCCCTCTTACCAAAGCATGCTGATTATGTAGTTAAAGACCTCAAAGAGGCATTGGAGGTAATAAAGAATGAGCATAAAAAGCGAGCTTAAAAGAAAAGCGCTTCATCTCACAGGGCTTACAGTTCCTCTGATATATCTAACGTTTGGACAAAAAGCAGCGATAGGGTTCGTTTCATCCGCACTGATAGTTTTTTTAATTCTGGAGCCATTTAGAATAGTTGAAGGGCTGAGAGACCGGGTAAAAAGAAAGCTCGGACTTTACGTCAGAGATGAAGTGATAGCCCGCGTAGAGAGAGAACTGGACGCAATTTCAAGAGAGCATGAAAAGCATTCGATTGGAGCACATATCTATTTTACACTCGGGGCATTAATAATAGTCTGCTTTTTCCCGAGGGACATAGCCATAGGTGCCATAACAGTCGCGACCCTTGGAGATGCAGTTGCGGCAATAGTGGGAAAACCCTTTGGAAAGCACAGGTTTAAAAACGGCAAAAGCGTAGAAGGGAGCCTAGCGTATTTTTTAACCGCGTTTTTGATACTATTCTTTTTAATAGACCTTCCCCACGCCTTTGTGGGAGCCTTAGCGGGAATGTTAGCAGAGTTTTACGAGTTGCCTCCCGATGACAATTTGTCAAACCAACTTGCCGTGGCGTTTGCACTATGGACGTTTAGAAAATTCATTGGACAGTAAAAAACAAAAAGAAAGGGAAATCACCTGATGTAGACCTCTGCGAAGGTGCTTATGGTATCCATATCGCCCCACTCGTTGTCACTGTCGTGGACGCTTGGATCATCCGGAATGGTTATAACGGCCGAGTCTCCAGGGTTTGCACCTGTTATCCATGCAACTATGCTTATCTTTTCTGGTTTTCCTCCAAGCAACTCCCATGGAATAGCCATTTCAAGGCTCTGCAAGCCTTTGTCGTTTCCGAGGTATCCTATTGCAGCATTCTCGAACAATTTATAGTACTCCCATCCAGCCCCATTCCATACTGCAAGTTCCGCTGATGTTATAGTGTTTGTTCCAGGGTTTTCAAAGAACGGGCCATTCCAGTAAAGGTATACTTCCGCATCAACGCCTCTAGCGAACCCAATCTTTCTTCCCCACGCATCAGCATCTCCGGTATATCCTCCCTCTCTGTAATCAAGTGCGAAACCGTAAGCTATTCTCCATGATTCGGTGTTCTTTGTGCTCAGAGCAATGTAGAGATATTTGTCGTCGTAGTCTACGTAGAGACTGTCCAGATAAGCTCCGGCTCCCGCCCCAACTTTGTTTTGAGCTACAAGTGAGCTTTCGTCCCAATCCGTAAGGAATCCATCGATCTTCTTCTTAAATTCTAAACTCTCCAGGAATTCTGAAATCTCTCTCTGCAGCTTAACAAGGCGGATATACGCAGAGAAAATTTTTAGAGCCCCTCTCAATTCATAGTTGGGCATGTAAATGAGAGATTTGCCTTCGTTAAACAGTTTCAGGCTTTCATTGAGCTTCAGCTCAAATCCTTTTACAGTCTCAGCATATTTGGCTGGCAGACTCATGGAGGAAATATTTTCTACAAGTAGCTTTGTCTTCTCGTATTCCTCTGGATAGGTTCTAGGCCACACATACATACCGAGCCTTATAAGCTTGTTCTGCCTCTCTGCGACTTGTCCCACCACAATGTCCAGTGTGGCAACGTTGTTATCTTCGTTAGCCTCTTCTATCTCATTGTTGGGATCGACAACTGCCTTTATGGTGTGAACCCCCCATGCATCAGAATACCTGTAGAGATAGCCAAGCTTGACTTCAGAGTGTGCAGATACGTTAATAAGCCAGCTTTTGAGGAGAGCATCTCCATCGTAGAGCTCCACAGTTACGTTTTGAGCATCCACCTCTCCTATGTTCTTAACTGTAATTGTAATGTTAGCTGGCTGCCATTGCTCGACATTAAGTACATCTGAAGAAATGCTAACCGTAAGCTCGGGTTTTGGAATTGGGATTTCAATAACGGCAAAATTTGATAAAACGTCCTGATCAGTCCAATCATTTCCATCTACGGCTGGATCCAAGGGAACTGTATCAACAGCTGAATCCCCCTTCGCACCTCCAGCCACCCATGCGATTAGGGCGACTTCCGATGTTCTACCCCCTATTGCATCCCATGGAATTGCCATCTCGAGTACTTGTAGCCCATTGCCTGTTGTGAAATCGTAAGTAACTACACTTCCAACGTCTTTGTAATCCCAACCATTTCCAGTCCACGTTATGAAGTTTCCGCCCCCAATGACGTCATTACCTCCATCGTACCAGAAGTAAATCTCATAATCAACTCCTCTCGAGAACCCTATTTTTCTATCCCATGCATCAGTATCCCCAGTGTAGCCTCCTTCTTTAACGTCAAGGCCAAAACCATATACTACGCCCCAACTTGCAGTATTATTTGTGGTAATAGCCACATATAGGTACTGTTCATCGTATGAAACGTAGAGCTTGTTCAAATCCGCCCCATCTGGACCATCAAGATTGCTTACTCCCACAACCTCATAGCTTTCCCAGTCGCTTAAATCCCCATCAATAGTCTTAGGAACGATGTATACTTCAGCAAGGTTCGTGAAGTAATCAGTGTCTCCCCATTCATTAGGATTATCTTTTACAACGGAGCTTTCTGGAAGAGCATCCACTGCAGATCCTTCACCCCCTGTTACCCATACAATAACAGCAATTTTGTTTGTTTTTCCTCCAATAGCGTTCCATGGTATCTTTATTTCGAGAGTCTTTAAACCCACAGAGCTATCTCCACTCCATCCAAAACTTCCGCCTACCTCTCCAATTGTTTTGTATTCCCAATGATCTCCTACCCAAGGTAGAAAAGCAACATTTTCTTGTCCCTCCACTGTAGGCTTTGCTTGCGAATCGTCCCACCAAGTGTATAGTTCATAATCAATGGCATAATTGCCACTAAAACTTATACTTCTTCCCCAAGCATCACTTGTTCCAGTGTATCCATTTCCACTATCAGGATCCACATCAATTCCAATTCCATACGCCATTCCCCAATTGGCTTTATTGTTAGCTTCTAATGCTATATAAAGATACTGATCGTCATAAGACACATAGAGAGAGCTTAGGTTTCCACCATCTACTCCATAGCCAAGTTTGTCTTTTGCTACAAGATCGAGAGTTCCCCAATCACCTAGATTTCCATCAATAACTTTTGTCCCATAGAGGGCACTAGCAAATTTTGCTGCTGGCACTAGACTAAGAACCATCAAAAAAACAATCCACAAAGACGCACTCCTCTTCATCTTTATTCACCTCGGGTGATATTTGTTCACCCCAGTTGATATATGAGCATAAAATATTTATATATCTTTCCCACTATCACTCTTAGTGATAACTATTTGAGGAGGTGCAATTATGGAAAGAATAAACTTCATCTTTGGCATTCACAACCATCAACCTCTCGGCAACTTTGGATGGGTGTTTGAAGAAGCATATAACCGTTCTTACAGACCTTTTATGGAGATTTTAGAGGAATTCCCAGAGATGAAAGTAAACGTTCACTTTAGTGGACCGCTTTTGGAATGGATTGAAGAAAACAAACCAGATTATCTTGATCTTCTTAAATCCCTCATAAAAAGGGGGCAACTTGAGATCGTTGTGGCGGGATTTTATGAGCCAGTGTTAGCGGCTATTCCAAAAGAAGACAGATTGGTTCAGATAGAAATGCTAAAGGACTATGCAAGAAAGCTCGGCTATGATGCAAAAGGTGTGTGGCTCACAGAGAGGGTATGGCAACCGGAACTGGTAAAGTCGCTTAGAGAGGCTGGAATCGAGTACGTAGTCGTTGATGATTATCACTTCATGAGTGCTGGATTGAGCAAAGAAGAACTCTTCTGGCCGTACTATACGGAAGACGGTGGAGAAGTCATAACAGTGTTCCCAATAGATGAAAAACTACGCTATTTGATACCCGTCCGGTTAAGAAGACTCTCGAATATTTAGAAAGCCTTGCAAGCGATGACCCCTCAAAGGTAGCTGTGTTCCACGACGACGGCGAAAAGTTTGGAGTTTGGCCGGGAACTTATGAATGGGTTTATGAAAAAGGCTGGCTCAGAGAGTTCTTTGACACAATTACAAGCAACGAAAAGATCAACCTCATGACCTACAGTGAATACCTGAACAAGTTTACTCCAAAGGGGCTGGTGTATCTCCCAATAGCGTCGTACTTTGAGATGAGCGAGTGGTCTTTACCGGCAAAGCAGGCAAAGCTCTTCGTGGAGTTTGTAGAAGGGCTGAAAAAAGAGGGGAAGTTTGAAAAGTACCGCGTCTTTGTCAGGGGTGGCATATGGAAGAACTTCTTCTTCAAGTACCCCGAAAGCAACTTTATGCACAAAAGAATGCT
Organism: Thermococcus aegaeus; assembly: GCF_055393685.1. NCBI lineage: Archaea > Methanobacteriati > Methanobacteriota > Thermococci > Thermococcales > Thermococcaceae > Thermococcus > Thermococcus aegaeus. The sequence continues at coordinate 620,858 of NZ_AP042464.1, forward strand.
TATGGTAAGCAAAGCCGTGAGAGATGACCCCGAAGCTAGAAAATACATCCTCAAAGCACAGTGCAATGACGCATATTGGCACGGCGTTTTTGGAGGAATTTATCTGCCTCACTTGAGAAGAACTGTGTGGGAGAACATAATAAAAGCCCAGAGCCACCTAAAGCCAGAAAACAAAATACTTGACGTTGATTTTGATGGAAGAAAAGAGATTATGGTTGAAAACGAGGGCTTTATTGCCACGATAAAACCCCATTACGGAGGCAGCATTTTTGAACTAAGCTCAAAGAAAAAAGCCGTAAACTACAACGACGTGCTTCCGAGAAGATGGGAGCACTACCATGAGGTTCCGGAAGCCGCTACACCAGAGGAGGAAAGCGAAGAAGGTGTTGCAAGCATACATGAGCTCGGAAAGCAAATTCCAGAGGAGATAAAGAGAGAGCTTGCCTATGACTGGCAACTAAGGGCTATTTTGCAAGACCACTTCATCAAACCAGAAGAAACTCTCGACAACTATCGCCTTGTAAAGTACCACGAGCTCGGTGATTTCGTTAACCAGCCCTACGAGTATAAGATGATAGAAAACGGAGTAAAGCTGTGGCGTGAAGGAGGCGTTTATGCAGAGGAAAAAATCCCTGCAAGGGTAGAGAAGAAAATAGAACTAACGGAAGACGGCTTCATTGCAAAGTACAGAGTCTTGCTTGAAAAACCCTACAAAGCTCTCTTCGGAGTAGAGATTAACCTAGCAGTACACAGCGTTATGGAAAAGCCAGAAGAGTTTGAAGCAAAAGAGTTTGAAGTGAATGACCCATACGGCATTGGAAAAGTCAGGATAGAGCTCGACAAGGCTGCAAAGGTTTGGAAGTTCCCGATAAAAACGCTCAGTCAGAGTGAGGCCGGATGGGACTTCATACAGCAGGGAGTAAGCTATACAATGCTTTTCCCAATAGAAAAGGAATTAGAGTTCACGGTAAGGTTTAGGGAGCTCTGACCTTTCTTCCTTATTATCCCTCAGATAGGAAGGCCCTCATCACCCCCCTCAGGGCCCGAAAGTTTCTTCATCGGTATTTACTATCCTAAGGTTGACGGGCTCTTCCAAGCCCCAGAATCTGCAGAATGAGCATTTTTCCCCCTGGGTGGGCATTCCACAGACCTTGCATTCATTGAGCTCTATCTCCTTAAGCTCAGCCTCAAATAAGTGTCTTTTCCTCAGGTAACCCTTGACGAAGTTTATCTTAGTCCCAGGCCTTTTTTCTTCAAGCTCATTTAAAATTTGCTTGTACTCTATTGTTGTAGCCCCTCTTGCGTGGGGGCATTCATCGATTATATACTCCAATCCGACTGCAAGGGCATAAGCCACTACTTCCCTCTCGGTGAGCTCGTAGAGGGGCTTGACCTTTCTTACAAACTTCCCCTCCCCCGGTAAAAGAGGTCCCTGCTTTGCCAGATACTCTGTGTTCCAGTTCATGAGGTTGGAGAATATAAAGCTCGCCTCATCATCCAGGTTATGGCCCGTTGCAATGACGTCAAAGCCGTTGTCATAGGCAAACTTGTTGAAGAGATACCTCTTCGTAAGGCCACAGTAGGAACAGGTGGGTCTTCTCGTTCTCACCTCGCCGATTCCTTTTCCAAGAAGCTCCCTAACGTTAACCACGTGAAGAGGGGCACCTATAATCCTGCACTGTTCCCTAGCATATTGCTCACTTTTTTCTGAATACTCCCCTATGCCAAGGTTTATATGTAGACATTCCACATTGTAACCGAGCTTCTTTAGAACGTAAGCCGTTACTGCGGAATCCTTTCCCCCGCTAATAACCACAAGGACTTTTTCATCCGGCTTGAGGAGTTTGTATTTCTCGATTGTCCTCTTGACTTTCCTCTCAAAATACTCCACAAAGTGATCAGCGCAAAGATACATTTTTGGATAATGGAGTTTTATAAACGCTTTCTCTCCACAAACTCTGCACCTCATGATCTCACCAGAATGAGAAAAAGAAGAACAAATTTAAACCTTTGCATTCATGCCTCCAAACTCTCAACAGCTTTCTTCCAGTTACCTGGCTTTTTGAAGCTCCTCTCCATGTAGAGGCCTTCCTTGATCAATATTCCCCTCGCTGCCAAAAGACCCGTGGCTGCAGCATTAACTATATCCCTGCTCAACCCAGCCCCATCCCCTGCTGCGAATATGTTCTCTATGCTGGTTTCAAGGAGCTCATTAACCTCAACCTGCATTGCATAGTACTTTATCTCTGGAGCGTAGAGCAAGGTGTGGTCGCTTGCAACACCGGGGATTACCTTATCAAGCTTTTCAAGTCCCTCAATTATGTTCGTCACAACTCTGTGGGGCAATGCCATTGCTATATCTCCGGGCGTTACATGCTTCAGTGTCGGCTCAACGTCGCTCTTCCTGATTCTGCTCCATGTGCTCCTTCTTCCCCTCTTCAAATCCCCAAGTCTCTGAAGTATTGGCCGTCCTCCCCCGATGGTGGTTGCGAGCTGTGCTATGCTTTTGCCGTATGCTGTTGTATCCTCAACCGGCTCGGTTAGCTCTATCCTTGTGAGAAACGCAAAGTTTGTATTGTTGCTCTTTTTGTCTCTCATGGAGTGGCCGTTTACGCCAACGTAGCCGTCATATTTTTCTTCGACAACAAAGCCGTTTGGATTGGTGCAGAAAGTCCTCACAAAATCATCGTAAGTGTCTGTGTATATGTGGAACTTCGGGTCGTGGTTTATCCTCGTTATGGGCTCCATTATTATGGCTGGAACTTCAACCCTAACACCCACGTCTATTGGGCCGTGTCTGGCATTTAGCCCAATCTTTTGAGCAACGTCGTGGAACCACTCCGCCCCCCCTCTGCCGGGGGCGACTATTATGTATTTGGACTTTACTGTGAAGATATCTTTTCCTTTTCTCGCTATGACCTCACCCTTTCTGAACTCCTCGACCTTCGTCCACAAGATAAACCTTACGCCTTTGGCTTCTAAGTAGTCTTTAATGCTCTTTATGACTTCTTTTGTGTGGTCTGAACCTATATGGCGCTGAATTATTGGTATGAACTTTACCCCAGCTTGAGCGGCTCTTCTTTCCCATTTCCTGATTTCGTCTTCGTTGCCCTTATAAACGCCCTTAGGAGCTCCGTGCCTCAAGAAGATCTGGTCAACTTCCCACACAAGCTGCCAGGAATAGTTCTCATCTTTTGTAAGGTCGGTTAGGTTTCCTCCAATATCGGGTCTTAGATTTATTGTCCCATCGCTAAGGCCACCAGCTCCTCCGACACCGCTCATTATATGACAGGGCTTGCACTCAATGCAGTAGCCGAGTTCGTCCATTGGGCATGTTCTCTGGTCTATATCTCCACCTTCATCAAAAATTGCAATTTTCAAATCGCTTTTTTCTGCAAGCTCATAAGCCGCAAAAAGGCCTGCTGGACCTGCACCTATTATAACAACATCAAACCTTTCCTCAGAACTCATATTTCCCTTGCCGATATTTTGGAGCAGTTATCTTATAAACTTTTTGCCTGATGCAAGGTTAAGAAGAGCTTTTCCCTCTGGATTTTTGCTTTGTATATGTACATAGCAACCACGTGGAGAGATTCTGCTTTACAGCTAGGAGAAAATTTTAAGTGGGAAGTGAACAAAAATTATAGGGGGTAAATGTGAACGACCCTTTCCCAAGCAAACCCAAAGACGCGAAAAATAAAAAGATATCAATAATCGTCGGTAAAAAGCGCCATATGATGCTTCAAAGAAAAGAGGAACTAAGCCACAACATTAGATATATCTCTAAAGTTCCGGTCAAGCTTGTTATGGACAGAGAATTTTTAACAGTCCGCCCTGAGGATCCTTTAACAGTTCTAATCGGCAGGTTCACAAGCGAAGAAACTTCTGCAGTAGTTGTTGACGAAGATGGGAAACTCTTAGGGTTTATAACGATGAAAGACCTTCTGCACTTTTTTACAACACCGAGAAGATATTCAGTCGTTGGCTTAGGCTTACTGAAAAAATACACTTTAACCCGCGCCTCCAGGGTAGAGGACATAATGGTGACGAAGCCCATAACCATTCATGTAGATGACAACCTTGGGCACGCTATTAAGCTCATGACGGAGACTGGGAAGCATCATCTGCCAGTCATAGACGATAAGAAAAAGGTTCATGGCTTGCTGGAAGTTAAGGACATAATCCGACTTATTAGGATTGTTGCGCTTTAATCAGCGGGAGATGAAAGCATGGACGTGTTCCTTGAACTCGCAGTGATCCTAATAGTTGCTAAACTGTTCGGATATTTGGCAACGAAAGTCAAAATGCCGGGGGCTCTTGGTCAGCTTATTGGGGGAATGCTGCTTGGAGTGGAGCTCGCTATGCTGACTATAGCACTTTCAAGTGGAGTTATTGGGCCGGAGGCATTGACCATAGCAATATTCATGGTATTTGTAACAACTATCTCAACACCTCCTTTGCTAAAATTGGCGTATAAGCGATGATCAATTAGACTCATGAAAACCAATAAACCAATTTCGATACTGTTAGGATAAGCTGTGGGGTGTCAGGTTTAAGTTACTGGCAGTACTTTAGAAAAAGAAGGGGGAACATGAAGTCTGAAACCATTATTTACTGGGTGGTTTCAGCCTTAAAACCCTTTCGTCGCAACAAAATCCCACCAGAAAAGAAAATCAGGGGAGTAGAATTATACCTGCGAGGCCTCAGTTACCGGCAAACCGCCAGAATACTCAAAATCAGTCACGTAACAGTCTGGGAGGCAGTCCAAAAACTCGCAGAAGCAGTTTACAAGCCAAAAATCCTCGCAGTCAAAAAACAGCGAAACTTCATCGCAGTTGACGAAACAGTAATAAAAATCAACGGGAAGAAAAGATACCTCTGGGCTGCAATTGACGTTGAGAGCAAGGAAGTTTTAGCAGTCTGGATTACGACTGTTAGAAACTGGTGGGTTGCCAGGGATTTCATTCTGGTTGTTTTAAAGTCGTGTGAAGGGCAGCCTGTCTTTCTGGTTGACAGGGCGAGCTGGTATAAGTCTGCTTTTAAGAGTTTGAGGTTGGGTTATCTGCATGTGACTTTCGGGCCGAGGAACAGTGTTGAGCGCTGGTTTAGGACGTTGAAGGAGAGGACGAAGCGTTTCTGGAATAATTTCAGGGGTAAAGACTGGAGGAGGGTTCATAGGTTTGTTTTTCTGTTTGCCTTCTGGTATAATTTTGTCAGAATTCATTCTAGTTTTGGTGATCCGCCTGGTGATGTTACTGAATGGCTTCAGGAGGTGATGCCCCAGTTATCCTAACAGTATCCCAATTTCCTTAGAAAATTATTTATATTTGAAGAAACTACACAATAGAGTAAGGACCAAAAAGTTATTAGGTGGATTTTATGGTATATGTGCTCGTTAAAGAGGAGATATCAAAAGGAAAGCTAGATTTGGTAGTGCTTATAGGGGACAAGGAGAGGATAAACAAGTTCATTTATGGGAACCTTAACAAATTCTACAGAGATGGCGGGAGTTTTCTAAAGCGAAAGGAAACAGAAGATAGGCTTTATGAGGTATGGGAACTCCATAAACCTGATGGGGAAATCCTTGAGCTACGCTTCTATGTGTTCGGAGACGAAAGAATAGACTCAATCAAAATAATTGAATGAGAATTGGTGCGGTGGCCGGGATTTGAACCCGGGTCACCGGCTTGGGAGGCCGGTGTCCTAGACCAGGCTAGACTACCACCGCTCAACAGAAATAATAAGAAAAGGGTTTAAAAGCTTTACTTTAAGCGCTCTAGAATTATCGCAGGACAAACCTTTGTAACCCCGTCAATTTTTCCTATTTTGTTTGACATAATATCCGCTAAATCCTCGCCATCTTTTGCCCAGATTTCTGCCATTATCATGTGATCGCCACTTGAAAGGTAAAGCTCCCTAACAAATTCAAACTCCTTCAGTTTGTTTGCGACTTCAAACAGCTTTTCTGGCTTTGTATCAACTCCGGTTATGCTTATTAAGTTGTACCCAAGTTTTTGGGGGTTTACTTTGATCGTATACTGCTGTATTATGCCCTTCTCTTCTAATGCTCGCACTCTTTTTCTTACGGCCGTCTCGCTTATACCCAAGACCTTAGCTATTTCCGTGAAAGGTGTCCTCGCATCCTTCGTCAGCATCTCAATTATGACCTTATCCCTTTCGTCTAACATAAAGCTCACCCCATTGTTATTTTGTCAAAACATGTATATTAACTTTTTGAACCTTAAAGTTTATCCTTCAAACTCAACTTTGCGATGAGTTCAACATGCGGGGTATGAGGAAACATGTCGAGCCCAATTATGTTCTCTAGGGAGTATCCCTCCTTAAGCTTTTCGATATTTTCAGCAAAAGTTTTGGGATTGCAGGAGACATAGACCAGATTATCTGGTAAATCATTCAAAATCTTTCTTATGAGTTTTGGATGTAAGCCCGCTCTTGGGGGGTCTACTATAACTGTATCATAAAGGTTTAGGCTTTCAATATCTTTATCAGCGCCAACTCTAAATTCAGCCTCAACGTTGTTTATTTCCGCATTTTTCTTAGCCATCTCAACAGCAAACGGGTTTATTTCAACACCCTCTACCTTAAATCCCTTCTTGGCGAGATATATCCCAAAGGTTCCCACCCCAGAATAAAGGTCAAGTACTTTTTCACCTTCTACAAATTCTGCAACCTTTTTTAGGAGGTTAACTGCTTGATATGAGTTCGTTTGGAAAAATGAGTTGGGATGGATTAGGTAAATCACGTTGTCAAGCTTTTCTCTGATGAATTCCATTCCCCAAGACTTTCTCGGCTCGCCATAGGACACATCGCTTTTAGTCTCGTTGATACTCCAATAAAGAGAGTCAACGAAATCAAAATAGTGGCTGACTTCCTCAGGAAGTTTCCCGGTAGAGGTTACTAAATTTGCCATTAATTCTCCTGTAAATTTCCCCTCTCTAAGCACAATGTATCTCAAAAAACCCTCACTCTTTTTTAAATCCCAAAGTTGAATTTTAAAATCCTCTATAAATTCTCTCAATGCACTCAATGCTTTTTTGCTATTTTCTCCAAACACTTTACACTCCTCAATCTCAACAACATCCCACCAAGTTCCCCTTCTCCTAAATCCTATCCCACTCGTTGTTGTTGCAACGTCAATTCTGTTTCTATGCCCGTAGATTTTTGGGGATGGGAGTACTTCTACTTCAACCTTGAGAAGATGGGCAAGCTTTTCTTCTTTAAACTTTATCTGCTCCCTGTAAGGGATATGCTGAAGCAAGCATCCCCCACATCGTCCAAAATACCGGCAAGCTGGCTCTACCCTGTTAGGAGAAAATTCCACTATCTCATAATCATGAGCAACTAGCCTTTTCTTCTCTCTGTGCCATCTCTTGATTTCAACAACGTCACCTGGAGAAGTAAACGGAACCAATATGATCTTTTTCCCGACCTTTACTTCTCCGAATCCTTCCTCACTTAGTCTTTCTACACTTGCTCTCATGTTTCAATGTTTTTGGAAGGCATATAAAAAGATGCCGCCCAAGTTTAGAAAACTTTCGGGATTATATTGTCACAATGCCAACTTACTACATGAAAAACCTTATTAGTGATAGAGGAGTAATATTAATGGTGTTTTCGTGATGGTTGCTAGAAGGGAAATCATATACAAACTCTTAGCGACCAAGAAAAAAGCTACTTCTCTTCAGAAGTTGAGTGAAGAGCTCGAAACCCCCATGCCCCACCTTTTGAATGCTTTAAGGCATTTAGAATCCGAAGGGCTTGTTGAAATATCCTTCGGGGAGGAAAAAGCTACAATAATGGTAAAGGCAAAGACTATTGAAGACTACTTTTAATCCTTTCTCTGCTTTTCTTTGTATTCAAATAGTTCTCCAACGGTCACAAGAGGAATTAAAGTGTAGCCTTCTCTCAATAGTAACTCTTTCGCGCCTTCTTCTCTATCGACTACTACTATAATACCAACTACCTTTGCACCTTCTCCCTCTAAGACTTTTGCAGCCCTTAAAACGCTATTTCCTGTCGTTGTAACATCCTCAACCAAAAGAACCCTATCTCCAGGTGTTACTACTCCTTCGATCTGCCTTCCGGTCCCATAGCTTTTTTTCTTTTTACGCACTATTAAAATGGGCTTTTCTGTTTCCAAGGCCAAAGAGACAGCTATAGGAACCGCCCCCAACTCTGGCCCAGCTATTTTGTCGTACTCAAGGCCTAGCTCCTCTGTCTTAGCCTTCATAAGGAAGGCAATAAGCCTTAGGGCTTTTGGATTGGTTATCACTTTTTTGATGTTTATGTAATAGTCACTTTCTTTTCCAGAGCTCAGGATAAAATGACCAAACTCGATTGCTTTTTCTTTGAATATCATTTCAATAAGCCGGTCTTTTTTCATTGACATTTCCATGTAAATCCCCCCATGCTCTCACAAATATGTTAACAAAAAATTTATAAATCTTTGCAGAGTTAATTCGGTCGGGCTTTATGAAGTTCCAAGATGTGATTAGTATAAGTGATTTTAGAAAAGAAGATATAGACTACGTTTTGAGGGTTGCAGAAAGACTCGAAGAAGAACTTAAAAAAGAAGGGACACTCAAATACGCAAAAGGAAAAGTTTTGGCGACTCTTTTCTTCGAACCATCGACAAGAACAAGATTGAGCTTTGAAAGTGCAATGCACAGACTCGGAGGCTCAGTAATAGGGTTCGCCGAAGCATCAAGCACAAGTGTCAAAAAAGGAGAGAGTTTAATGGATACGATAAGAACCGTAGAAAATTATGCAGATGTAATAGTTATAAGGCATCCACGAGAGGGAGCTGCAAGATTAGCTGCCGAGGTTGCGAGGGTGCCAGTAATAAACGCAGGGGATGGGGCAAATCAACATCCCACCCAGACCTTACTTGACCTTTATACAATTAAAAAGGAATTTGGAAAAATAGATGGCCTTGACATTGCCCTTCTTGGAGATCTTAAGTATGGAAGAACCGTGCATAGCTTAGCAAAAGCCCTCTCTTATTACAACGTCAGGCTTTATTTTGTGGCTCCCAAAGGTTTAGAGATGCCAAGGCACATAGTTGAAGAGATATCAAACAAAGTCGAAATCGTAGAGACCAGTGATCTGGAAGCTGTAATCCCAAAAGTGGACGTGCTTTATGTAACAAGAATCCAAAAAGAGAGGTTCCCAGACCCTGCAGAGTACAATAAAATCAAGGGGTCATATAAGGTGGATTTAAAGGTTCTTGAGAAGGCCAAAGATACGCTAAAGGTTATGCATCCTTTGCCAAGGGTTGATGAGATAGCATATGAAGTGGATAATACGAAGTACTCCGCATACTTCAGACAAGTGTGGAGCGGGATTCCAGTCAGGATGGCTCTTCTCGGCATTGTACTGGGGGTGATAGAATGAAGGAGCTGAAAGTCTCAGCAATTAACAAAGGGACTGTAATAGATCACATACCTGCCGGCAGAGGGTTGAAAGTTCTTGAAATCTTAAATTTATCCGGAGACAATACGATACTCATAGCTATGAACGTAAGAAGCGGAAAACTTGGAAGAAAAGACATCATAAAAGTCGAAGGAAAAATACTGAACGAAGAAGAAGTCAACAAAATAGCCCTCATAGCTCCAAGTGCCACAGTGAACATAATAGAGAACTGGGAAGTCGTGGAAAAGAGAAAGGTCGAAATACCGGATGAAATAATCGGAATCATAGAGTGTGCAAATCCCAATTGTATAACACACTACGAAGAAGTAACCCCAAAGTTTAAGGTACTCTCGAAGAAGCCACTTAAGTTAAAGTGTCACTACTGTGAAAGGACATTGGAAGAAGACATCGTGCCAAAACATCTGTTGTGAGGGTCAAAATGATAATCAAAGGAGAGATAATCTCAAAGAGTTTCAAAGGAAGAGGATACATAATAATCAGGAATGGAGTAATCAGGAGCGTTCAGCGAGAAAAGCCAAGAGGGGCCGTAGACATCGATGCAGAGGACAAACTCGTTATCCCTGGATTAATAGATATGCATGCTCATTTTCGAGAGCCCGGGTATGAACACAGAGAAACGATAGAAAGTGGGTCAAGAGCGGCTGTTCATGGAGGCATTACAACTGTCGCCCTTATGCCAAATACTAATCCCGCCATGGACAATATCGAGGTAATAGGATACGTAAAAGAGAAAGCAAGAGAAATAGGGCTCGTTGACGTTCTCCCAATCGGGGCAATTACAAAAGGCAGGAATGGAAAAGAAATCACGGATTTTGAGAAATTAGCAGAACACGTTGTAGGCTTCAGTGATGATGGGTCAACTCCTCAAAGCTTCAGAGTATTTTTAGAAGCTGCGAGATATGCAAAAAAAGTAAACAAGCCAATCTTAGACCACGCAGAGATAAAGGAATTATCAGGAGGTACCATGAGAGAAGGGAAGTTCTCAAGGCTTTATGGCATAAGCGGAATCCCCGACATAGCTGAATCAATAGCCGTTGCAAGGGACGTGGAAGTGGCAAGATATACTAGAGCTCATATTCATATACAGCACCTCTCAACAAAATCCTCCGTGGATATAGTTAGAGAAGGAAAGAAAAAAGGAGCCCCAGTATCTGCTGAAGTTACTCATCATCACCTCCTTTTTAAGGATGAAGACCTGAAAGATCGTTCTTCGTTTAAAAAGGTTAATCCACCTCTACCAAGAGAAGAGGATCAAGAGGAACTTATAAAAGGACTCCTTGATGGCACAATAGACATAATAGTCACTGACCATGCTCCGTATTCTCTTGGGGAAAAGAACATAGACATTGAAAAAGCCCCCTTCGGAATAAGTGGTATTGAAACCCTGCTCTCATCTTTGTTGTTAATAGCAGAAAAACACGAGATCAATTTTGAAATCCTTTTAGAAAAGGTTACCTACAACCCAGCAAATCTCTTCAATCTTCCTCTAAGAGGAGACGTAAGAGAAGGATACAGAGCAGATTTGGTCATCTTAGATCCAGATAAAGAGTGGAAAGTCACAGAAAAAAGTTTATTTTCAAAAGGTAAGAACACTCCATTCCTCGGGAGAAAACTTCCAGGGGTAGTTGAGATGACCATTAAAGGGGGCAGGATTGTATACCGGGGGGATCACCTTTGATTGAAGCAGAACTTATAGAAAAGAAAATAGCAAAAGATTACGGGTTCTTTAAATTTAAACTCCATAAAAAATTAGAAAGCCCGGATGCAGGACAGTTTATAATGCTAAAAGCTCTTGATGAGCCGATTCTTGCAAAGCCGTTCTCCATTTATTCCTACAAAAACAAAAACCTCACCCTATTTATAAAGCGTGTTGGAAGATTGACAGGAAAGATATTCTCCAGTCCTATAGGGGAGGTGTTCTACATAAGAGGGCTCTATGGAACACCGTACATTGAAAAGATCAACAAAGGGAGAAAGTATATTTTAATTGGGGGAGGAAGCGGGATAGCACCTTTAAATTTCTTTTCAGAGCTTTATCCCGAGCTTGTTTATAAAAAACTCTATGGATTTAGAGAAAAATATATAAGAGAGCTCTTCGAGGAGGAGGAGCAGTCGACTCTTGTAATAGAAGAAGAAAGCGGGAAAACTGTCGTGGACATATTTAGGGAGGTCTATTCAGAGGAACTAGGAATTTTGGCATGTGGTCCAATCCCAATGCTGAAAAACCTTCCTCATGATTCATACGTCTCCCTTGAGAGCGTAATGGGGTGTGGAATCGGAACATGCAAAAGCTGCGCCGTAAAAACAAAAGAGGGCATTAAGATGGTATGCAAGGACGGGCCACTCTTTAGAAAGGAGGAGATACAATGGGAGTGGATTTAAGCGTCCAAATATTGGGACTAACATTTAAAAATCCGCTTGTGCTTGCCTCTGGACCAGCGGGATTTGGTTTTGAGCTCCAGCAATATCTAGACATCTCAAGGATAGGCGCAATAACCCTGAAAACCATTACACTGAATCCAAGAGAGGGGAATGCTCCTCCAAGACTTGTTGATACTCATGGAGGAATAATAAATTCCATAGGACTCCAAAATCCGGGCATCAAAAAATTTGTGAGAACCATTGCTCCAAGACTTAAAGATCTTAAAACGATCAAAATTGGAAGCATTGCGGGATTCACCACAGAGGAATGGAAAATTTTGGGAGAAGAAATGGACAAAATTAAAGAGATAAAGGCGATTGAGCTCGATCTCTCGTGTCCTAACGTAGAAGGAAAGAGAATCTGGGCTAAAGACGAGGAACTTACTCAAGAAGCAATAAAGGCCGTAAGAGAATCGACGGATAGGCCAATAATAGCCAAGCTAGCCCCCGACGTTACGGATATAGTGAAGGTAGCAAAGAAAGCAGTAAATGCCGGTGCCGATGCCCTGAGCATTGGGAACACAATAGAAGCTATGAGGATAAACATAGAAACTGGACTACCTGTCCTTAAACTCAAAACCGGTGGTTTAAGCGGTCCCGCAATAAAGCCGATTACTCTTGCGAGAGTTTTTAGAGTGGCAGAAGCTTTAGAAGTCCCTATTATAGGCATCGGGGGAGTTATGAACTGGCAGGACGCTTTGGAATATGCAATGGCCGGAGCATCTCTTATCGGAATAGGAACAGCCATTATGGTAGATCCTCAAGCACCGCTTGAAATTTTGCATGGTATTGAGAGCTTTCTAAGGCAAAAAGGGATCGAGAAATTTGAGGACATAATTGGAATAGCCCATAGAGGTGGGTTCTGATGTTTATTAAGAAATATAGAAAGGCGAGAGACAAGAACACGTCAATTTTAGTAGTTGGTCTTGACAGCGATCCTGAAAAAATCAAAGGGTTCAAAAGTGTGATGGAGTTCAACGAGCACATCGTAAAAGAAACGGCGGATTTGGTGTGTGGCTACAAGATAAACCTTGCATTCTATGAAAAATCCGGTTGGAGAGGGTATAAAGCACTTGAAGAAACAATAGAACTCATAAAAAATGAGACAGATTTGCCAATAATACTCGACGCCAAGGGGGGAGATATCGGAAACACTGCAAGAGCCTATGCCAAGGCATATTTTGATAGACTTGGTGTTGACTCGGTAACCGTTAATCCGTACATGGGGAGAGATGCCATAATACCGTTTTTGGAGAAAGGGCATGCGTTTGTTCTGCTCTTAACTAGCAACGAATCGATCGGAGATGTTGAGCTTCATGTATATCACAAAGTCCTCGAGCTTGCAAAGGAACTTGAAAAAAGCTATCCAGAAAGGATTGGCATAGTGGTAGGTGCAACAAGGAAAGAGTATATAGGCAAAATTTCTAATGCGAGTGGAGGCCTTTCATGGTTAATTCCCGGCATTGGAACACAAGGGGGAAACCCAGAAGTTCTCAGAGAATTAAAAGGGAAAGACGTTGTGGTTAATGTTTCAAGAGCCATCATATTTGCAGAGAACGTGAGAAAGAAAGCAGAGGAGTTCAGAGAGTTGCTAGCAAGGCAGTATTTTGATTAGGTATATCCAAACTTCTTTAAGATGTGCAAAATTCCTTCAGCGGCGCCTTCGCCATATGGCTTACTTGTTACGTAATCCGCTTCCTTTTTAACACTTTCTGGGGCTTGAGCCACTGCAACTCTGTAGCCAACTACTCTAAAGGCATCAAGATCGTTTTCGCCGTCTCCAATGTGAGCAACTTCCTCTGGCCTTATGCCCAAGAGCTCGCACGCTTTTCTTATCCCCTCTCCTTTATTCACATGGGGCTGTTTTACGTGTATTGCATATCCGCTGTCTACTGCCACAAGATTCAGGCCGAGCTCCCTTATGATCTCTCTAACCGCCTCAACTGGAACCGTTCTTTTTATCACAAGTCCTGCCCTTCTCTCTCCAAATTTCATTGTGTCGCTCATCTCCGCTTGAGGGTAGCGTTTTTTGAGCTCACTCCATAAGATCATGGAATCTCCCATATCTCCAAGAAAAATCCTGTTGTTGCGCTTATCCCCTATAACGCCTCCGTCCTCAGCAATAAACGGACCACTTGTCCCTATTAAAATGCTCGCTGCATAAGCAAAGCATGCGCTGTTTCCTGTAACAAGCATCACAGGTAGTCCAACTTCTTCCGCTTTTCTAACTGCTTCAAGGGCTTTTTCATGGAGTCTTCTATCGGGATACGTTATTGTGCCGTCAATGTCTATGGATATCGCTCTAATTTTCATTTTTCCCACCTTAGTGATCTTTCATAATCTCCCTCAAAACACTTGTGGCATAGACACCCTTAGGCAAGAAAAACCGGAAAATAAGTCCCTCTTCAAATGCCCTGTATCTAAACTTCTTAGGCTTTATTAACAGCTCTCTTCTCCCGCCAGGCTCTGCCAAAATTTTTAAATGCTTCATTTTAAATTCCTCAAGCGTTATACCTTCCTCTTCCAGCACTTCTCTCTCAATCCTGCCCATTTCTCCATCGGCAAGTCGCGAGGCGAATCCAAAAATAGGTCCCGTAACCATTGCCTCTCCTTTTTTGATCTTTTCATTTACAAAGCGAAGGGTTCTTTCAGTAACTTTGAACGTTTTGCTCCTTATAGGGAGTCCCCTTTTTACCTGACAAACAATATCTCCAGGTAGTGCTTCATTAAGAGGTAATCCTTCCTCAATTCTCCTCGAGAGCACTTTGTTAAAGAGATAAGACTGATAGGAGTGAATGAATATTCTCACTATTGGCCTTGGGAGAACTGCAAAGGCTTTTTTCCAGCTTTTTGTTTCCTTATATTTATAAAGCATAGCCCTTTCATACCTTAAAAAGTTGGGAAACTCCTCCAAAGCTTTTTCAACATCGCCACTTTCCAAAAAGTTCCTTCTTGCTTCATCGCCCATCATATCACCTGTATATTCTCCCAAAAACTTAAACGCTGCTTCTTCAAAATTTCCCTTCAACAGAAGCTTTCCCACCTCATGATTGATAACCCTTTTCTCACCAAAGCGCTGGTAGCCAAAATAATTTGGAAAGCCCCCTTTGACTTTTAACTCTGCCAAAATCTTCTTAGTACGTTCTAGAGCGGTATCAGGATTAACGTCTCTCACAGTTATCTGGAAATAATTCCCGAGAAGCATGCCAAGTTTTAGCCTTTTTCCATATCCCGCAAACTCTAATGAAATGTCCGAAATCTCTAAAGAGTCAAGACGCTTTTTTATTTCTTCCGAGTTTTCAGTGCAGATGCTGATGTACTGATAAGTTACCGCATGCCTATCCTTAGTACCGGCAAACCCAATCTGCTTGTAATCTATACCAACTCTCTTGGCTATTTCCTTTATAGCAGCCATTGTTTCCCAGTTCCGTTTTTTGAGGAGGTATATCAAGCACTTATTCCCTTTAAAAATGCTCTTTGGAATTTTTTCCTTCACTATAAAATCTTCTGGGTAGGTTTTAATCTTCCCCCCTATTCCAGGAGACGAGCTTAAATATTTGAACTGACTAAAAAATTCTTTATAGTCCATTTTCATCACTCACACAAGTTTTAGGTTTCCAGTAACCTTATCAACTATCTCCTCTGGTGCTGGACCAATTGCCAAACACGTTATCGTCCCCGGCGGAACTTCCGTTAAGCCTGCGTCCCTTATTAATGCCGTTGGAATCCCTAGATTCTCTGCTTGAGCCTTTAGCTCAAAAAGCTCTCTTTCGCTCTCCGCCTTTACGACAACTTTCTTCTGCCCCTCGTTGAACCAAGCTTTAAACCATTCTGGCTTTTCTTTGTAAGCTTTAAAAGCTGCTGTAACTGCTCCATGAGCCACTTGAACTGCTAATTTGCCTTTGCTGAGCTTCAAATCTGACCTAACTACCATAACTTGCTTATACTTGAACATCTCTCATCCCAAGAATAACAAACAAAAAGGATATATAAAGGTTTAAGAAGAAAGAAGTTCAAGTTTGTGTATCTTCAACAGCCTTTTCTTCGACTTTTAATGTCTCCTCTTTCTTTGGAAGCCCTCCAGGTCTCCTCTTCCTCCTTCCAAGCTCTTTAAGGGCTTTCTCGTATTTTGATTTCAGATCTATGTAGTTGTATGCCAAGACCGCTGAAGTTATAAGGAACAAGATAGCTAAGATTGGCCACCAGTTGATGCCTTTTTCTGATGGCGGTAGATAGGAAATGGTTATGTTATTGAGCTTCTCCGCAAGCACTTCCCTTGTTTTGTTGTCCAACTTTGCCAATGTCGAGTTTACGTATTGTGGAAGTTCTTCGGGAGAGGGGTAAACTTTTACTTCCTTGATCTCCACTGCTGGTGGGAGGGAATTCACTATCACAAGGTTTCCAAAGTTCTCTTCATGCCACTTGCCAAGTGGGTCTTGGTAAACTAGCATTGCACTTATTATGGCATTATCTGGCTTTAAGATTGCATACTCACTTTCTAAAGTTTTGGTTTCTCCGGCTTTAAGATCTCCAACAAAGAGCTCTGTCTCCCCATCAAGGCTATCCGGGAGAAGTAATTTAATCGTAGCATTTTTTATGAATTCGTATTTTGCGTCTTTACCTTCGGCAGAGATTGTAAACTTAAGCTTGACGGTCTTTTCTTGTGTGTGGACATAGGTGCTCCACGTTCCGTTGAAGGCTTCTCCACTCAAAGAGAGTTTTGGCAAGCCATAAACGATGATCTGGTTGATTGTATTTGATTTTACGACCTTCTTTTCTCCTGCTTCATTGTAATACTGAACGTTTACTGTATCAAGCTTATAACTCCCTACTTGAGTGGGTTTTAAGGTGTAAACTAAAACCGGCATTTGTGTGAAGGCATCGAGCATTTTTAGGTTCCAGGTTCCAATTCCGCTTCTGAGCTCAAAGCCGCTTGGTATTGGGGCAACAACATTAACATCAAACGCCTTGCCTTTCCCTTGATTTTCAACGTTGACAAATACTATAAGTTCATCTCCGTCGAGTAGAATCTTGGTTGTGCTGACGCTTAGTTCAACTTTTATGTTTGCTTCCCTAATAATTGGCTGAACTTCAGAACCTTTAGGAGCATACAATCTAACTTTTGTGCGATTATAACTTAAATCCACACTGTTCGGAGGAATTTCTACTCTAATAGGTACTTGGGATAACTGATATCCTAAACCTTCCTTTACAGTGAATGTCTTTATTGGTTTGTTGTTCTTATCAAAGACACTGAAGCTTGAATAATATCCGACAGAGTTGAGTCTCAGTTTATAAGTAGTTTGATTAATACTAAAGGTCAATATTTCTCCAACATAAAGGATGTCGTTGTAGATAAGTTCCGTAGGTTCAGCAACTACTTGTTGGGGTGTCTCTTCGCTAACCTGCGCTCTCTTTACCTGAAGTGAAGTTGTTGCATATTCCGGAATGTATATATCAAAATTAACATCCCCGTTGTTTGCAGAACTCTTGAGATCTATGTAGACATAGGGGTAGTAAGATATTGTTTTTCCTGAAATCTCAGTGAGTTTATAGGAGATCCCATCTCCCTTGCCCTCTGTGATATTCAGGGTAACTACCTTAGAATCGGTCTCATAAGGGAGGATTATCTCGAACTTGGCGCTGTCATCATATGCTTCCACCACTTTTATCTTGATCTCCGGCAACCAAGAGGGCAATTGATAAGTGTCTCCTTCACTTAGGGTCTTGCTTTCTAATTTTTTTAGAGGAGATTCAATTCTAAGGTATATTGTCTTTGCATCCGATTTTATCCAGGCAATTTTGACATAAAATAGCGGATTGTTCTCAGTAGGGAATGGATAACTCTCCCCAACTCCGAGTACAGGAGTAGCACTTGGTGTAGTTTTGCCTTTTTCGTAGATATGTATGTTCACCTTAGTCCAGGAAGGATTAACATCCGCAAACTTGATTTCATAGTTGCCAAAAATCACTGAATCTCCAAGGCCGAGCTCTATTAGGGTTACTTGGGCAGTTGAAGGCACCGCTGATTTTACAAGGGGTACAACGGACAAAATTAACAATCCAACAATGAGTATAGCAACTTTTCTCATCATTTCCTCCTCCAGCAAATTGTTTCCTAAAATTCATAAAAGATAAAATAATATAAAGCTCTTATGGTTCTAACCTTCTTCTGTCCCTTGGGAATAGTATAACTTCTCGGATATTGCTCAAGTTAAGCATCTGCTTGAGCAACCTCTCTGCCCCGAGACCAAAGCCCCCGTGGGGCGGCATACCGTAGCGGAATGCCTTAAGATAGAACTCAAAGCTTTCCACATTCAAGCCTTTCTCGGCAATTTGAGCCTTTAATTTTTCATAGCGGTGTTCTCTCTGACCTCCAGAGGTTATCTCCACACCCCTATACTCCAGGTCAAATGCCCTTGAGATTTCGGGCTTATCATCATATTTCATTATGTAAAAGGGTTTTGCTTCACTTGGGTATTGGTAGATAAAGTAGAGGTCTTCATCATAGGTCTCTTTGATATATTGTCCTAGCAGCTTCTCTCCCTCTGTATCAATGTCTTCTCCCCAGTGGATCTCTTTTCCAAGGTCTTTAAGTATTTCAAGAGCTTGGGTATATGTAACCCTTCTAAAGGGAAGCTTTGGTTCTTCAAGCTCAAAGTTCAAAATCTTGAGCTCCTTTTCGTTGTGCTCTCTAACGTAATTAATCGCATAGGCAACGAGTCTCTCAAGGAGTTGCATAACTTCCTCTTCATTCTCTATGAAGGCCATTTCAGCATCAATACTCCAAGCTTCATTTAAATGCCTGGTTGTGTTATGTTCCTCTGCTCTGAAGATGGGGGCTATCTCAAACACTCTGTCCAATCCAGAAGCCATCATAATCTGCTTATAAAGCTGGGGAGATTGGGCTAAAAATGCATCTCTTTCAAAATACTTCATGGGAAAGAGCTCCGTGCCACCTTCTGTGGCGGTGGCTATTATTTTGGGTGTGTGAATCTCAATGAACCCTTCTTGATAAAAGAAGTCCCTTACTGCCCTAAAAACGCTTGAGCGTATTTTGAATATTGCCATGACTTCAGGCTTCCTTAAATCTATAAATCTGTTGTCGAGCCTTGTATCAAGCTCGGCCTTAACCTTGCCTGTAGGGTCTAAAGGAAGGGGAGACTCAGCTTTTGCCAAGATTTCAATCTTCTCTGGAATAACTTCAAACCCAAGTTTGGCCTTAGGGGTAAAGTTGACAACACCTTCAACAGCCACTACATCCTCACTGTTAAGCTTTGGAATAAGGGTAAAAATGTCCTCATTAACCTTCTTTTTTGGAGCTGTAATTTGAACTATACCCTCTCTATCCCTCAACCAAAGAAACTTTATTCCACCGAGATCCTTGACTTCATAAACCCATCCCGCAACTTTCACTTTCTTCCCATGTAGCTCTTCGGTTATTTGGCTTGAATAATGAGTTCTATACATGTTTAAACCTCCAAAAATTAGAAATCAGATGAAGGATATCTTAACATCAGTACCGGCTATCTTCGAAAGGATATTCTCCAAAATCTCCTGCCTTTCGGGAAGTTTCTGCTTGTCCCTCCTTATCACAAGCACTTTGTAATACTGCCCCTGTGGGGCATAGACGACGTTAACTCCAAAGACTCCCGCAGGATATAAAAGGTCTGTGGCAAGTTTCTTGAGGTCATCGGTGCCTTTAATTTCCCTGCCTTCAATTACTCTAACTCTCTTTCCGAGTTCCCTCATGAGAAGCTTGATATTCTTACCACCCTTACCTATGACAAGAGGGACATTCCCTTCTCCGACCATTATTACTACCAAATCCCCGGCCTCAACAGCCTTTTTAAACTCAATGTCAGCGTCACCCAAGAGTTTATAGAGCATTCTTGAAATCTTAACATCAAGTTCAGAAATCAACCCCTCTTGAAGTTTCTTTTCATCTGCCGGGCACAAAATGTCCTCCGTTTTTAGACACACCTCACAGATTGGCGCTTTCATTAGCTCACCTCCCAGTTATTGCAAAAAATGAACATAAGCTAACACTCTTTTGCAGGTGTTATTTAAAAACCTTATCCCATTACAAAGGAATCAAAATTAAGAAAACTTAAGTCGAGTATCTGCCATCTAGAGCTCCCCTTCGATCTCTTTAAGGAGCCTTTCGATAAACCCTTCAACAAATTTATGTCTCTCTTCAGCTAATTTCTTTGCAGTTTTTGTATACATTAAATCTTTGAGCTTTAGTATTTTCTCTTCAAAATGCTTTATGGAGGTTTCTATATCCCTTCCGTGTTCTCCTGAATACATAAAAACCCTCGCAATTCCTATAGCCCCTATTGCGTCAAGCTTATCCGCATCACTGAGGATTTTTGCTTCAAGCGTTTTAGGCTCTGGAGGCCTTGAGAATCTATGTGCCTCAATTGCGTGAACAACTTCGTCAACTTTCTGGTATTTAAGGGAGGTTAAAAACCTGCGAGCAATCTTTGCGCTTTCCTTAGCGTGGTCTTCAACAATTCCTTTATCCTCCAGAGGCCTGGCAACATCATGGAGTAAAGCCGCTAAAGCCAAAACTTCCAGATCTGCCCCCTCTGCTTTACCAATATGCAAGCAGAGGTTGAAGACCCTTTTCACGTGAGAAAATCCATGTGTTCCCTCTCGCTCAAAGAAGTTCCTAGCTAATCCTTCGGCCTTTTTGATTAGTTCTATACTCTCTTTGTCTTTTATGTATTCCTCAAGCTTCATGTCTTTCACCCGATTTTATTCTCAACAATTGAATTAAGCAGAATTAAAAAGCTTTTATGGACTCCGAAAGGGATTCCATCAACACTGAGCTCGGGTTTCTTAGTTACTCCATCTATAACCCCGGAAGAAACCAAAGCCCTCAGAATCTTTTCTTCCTCCTTATTCCAACCAACTATCATATTCTCCCCAAGCTCAATAGATGCCTGAGCGATTAACCCATAAGCCCCCCAGTTGGATACCGCAGAAAGAACTAAAGAATCAACCTTGACAATACTACCTATTCTCTTTCCAAATTTTATGTGCCTGCAAACTAGATCCCTTATATTCCCCATCCCTATTTCATTTCCTCCGTCACCGATTCCAATTGTGGGAATGCCAAGTTCTCTAGCTTCCAGAAATAATTTGTCAAAGGGGGGCACATCTATTTCCAGAGCACTCATTGAGTAGTATTTCCCATCTTTGGCCCTTCCAGGAGTCTCAACACTTACTAAAAGAGAATAATCGGCAATGGTCGGATTTTGGGCAAAATCAACTTTAAACTCTTTAAGAGCTTCCTGAATCTTTTTGCACGTCAGTATCTCAGCTTTTCCCCCTAACTTTTCAACAGTTCTGTAAAGCGCTAGAGCCCCAGGGGGGCCATCCGTTTCAGCTATCTGCATTGGTGGAATTGGAAAACATGAGACAATTAAAACTCTGTCAAGGTTTTCAAGAAACAAAGAAGTAGCATCGCTTAAGAAGTCGAAGTTGCGTTTGCGGTATTCAAGGTAAAGCTTTAGGACGTTCCTTCCGTAGATATCGGTGTTTATTAAATGGGCTATCATCTTTCATTCCTCAACTTCATATGCTATTATCCTAACTTTTTTGCCTTTTATTGCCTCTTTTAGGAGCCACCACAGTTCTGTTGGAGATTCCTGTCTATGGGTCAACTTATCACCATTCTCAAGCTCTATAACTTTTTCTTTATATTTTACGAAAACCCCCTCTTTATTGAATAGCTCCCTCATCCTAGACCCCCCAAGATTTTTCTCAGTTGATGAAAGCTCCTAATTTCAAAATCTGCAAAGTTATAGTCCTCCGATCCCTCCCTATTAACCCATATTGCAAGCATTCCAACATTTTTTGCCCCGTAAATATCTTGATGCAGGTTATCCCCAACCATCATGGCATTTTCAGGTTCTACGTTTAATTTTTCACAAGCATATAAAAATATTTTAGGGTCAGGCTTTACGGTTTTTACATCTTCCCTAGTCACAATTACATCAAAATACTTATCGAGCTTTGCAATTCTTAGTTTCAACTTCTGATATTCTGGACCACTTGTTATCACACCAAGCTTATATCCTTCCTCCCTTAGCCACTCTAGAGTTGGCTTCACATCAGGAAAAACGCGAATTTTGTGAGGATACGCCCTCAAGAGCTCCTCATATTTAAAATTCAGGCCAAAACTTTCAAAAAAGAAGTTCCAGTCATGCCATTCGTACGTATCCCGTTTTTCAGAGAGTTCTCTGAGGAATTTTAATCTAGCATCTCCCCTGGAAATTCCCAGTTTCTTTGAAAGCCTCTCATAAACTTGGGGAAGAAAAAGCATTACAAGTGGCCTCTCACTTAAAAGGGTTTCATCTATGTCAAAGAAGATCGCATCCATTTTACCACCTCTTAACTAGAAGTGAAAGGATTTCTACCTGCTCTTCTAAACCTTCTTCCATTTTTATCCCCCATATTATGTCTTTCTCTTTTAAGAGACCTTGAAATGTATTGAGTATTTTATGAGCATAACTCAGTGGGACTTTTTCACCCACTAGAATGTTTACTAAGCCCCTGTCCCATATTCCCCAATGCCAGTCGAAATCAACCTTCCTTAGAAGACGAAGTATACCCACATTGCTTCCTTTTACCATATTAAAGAAGTCGGCATAGTCAACATTTACAAGCATTTGGTTTTCTAGGTAGTAGTAAAGCCTGGTGAACATCAATCCAATGTTTTTTGCTGCCATTTGAAATGCAGAGCCAAGAGAAGAGGAAGTATATTCATCTAGGAATTCCCACAATGAGTCATAAAATACTGTATCAAAGTCCTCTGCCCATTGGGGCTTTTCTTCATTAACAAGCTCCTTCTGAGGAGTAAGGACATAAGCCAACTTAATAGGTTTTCGTGGCACGTATTCAAGAATAACCTGCATTATTTCAATGTTTACTGGCTTATTTTCAAGTACAAACCACAAAATTGCATCGTCTGAAACATTCCAGAACAAATTCTTAAGGTTTTGACGAAAAGACGCTTTTCCAAGTAGATAATATGTTGGATTTATCACGATCTTTGGAATCCTTTCTATACCGATATTTTGAACAACTTTGCCTCCATTATTCCCAATCCCAACAAAAATATGGGGAAAAGAAGCCATGTGAATCACTCTAAGGTTGCATGTTTCCTCTTCATGTCTTTTTCGGTTTTTTGGAATGTCGCCATTAGCAGTGCTATGATACCATCCAAGAACAGCATTGTTGAGTCTTCAAACAGCGTTCCCATTGGGGCGATCCACTTATATTCTGTGAGCATTTGCCTTGCAATATAATCTGTTGGAATATCTGTTTTTGTTCTTCCCGGAATCTCTACTACAACATCAGCAAGTTTTCCAAGGGTTGAGTCTTTATAGGAAGTTATTGCGACGACTTTTCCACCCTGCTTCTTTGCGATTTCAGCTGCATCTACTATCGTTCTTGTTTCACCACTTCCACTGATCGCAATTAGGAGATCTCCCTCCTCAAAAGCCGGGGTAATCGTTTCACCAACCACGTAGACGTTAAAGTCAAGGTGCATCAAGCGCATTGCAAAAGCCTTTCCAACCAAACCGCTCCTTCCGGCACCGTAGATGAAGATTTTATTGGCACCTATCATGGCATCTATCATTCCTCTAACCTGTTCAAGCTTTAGAGAGTCAGCAACCATGTTTATGTGCTCGGTAATATCTCTGATTGCTTTTCTTATGGTGACCATGTACTCTCCCCAGAACAGATCAAGTATTTTCCGAGTAACCTCTTCGGGATCCTTTGCCTTTGTTATTGCCCCACCAACGATGATAATAGTGGCTCCAGCCTCAATAACCTTTGGAATTGTCTCTAGATTTAAGCCACCCGCCACAGCGACCGGGACTTTTACGGCCTTTACAACTTTTTCTAAATCTTCCAAAGGGTTTTTTCCCTGAGCTTGCTCATCTATTCCTGTGTGAACTAGAATATAGTGCACACCCATTTTTTCAAGCTCTTTAGCTCTTTTTACCTTATCTTTAACCCCGATTAAATCAACCATTACCTTTATCCCATACTTTCTCGCAACCATCACAGCATCTTTTATAGTCTTGTCATCAGCAACTCCAAGTATTGAGACCACATCGGCACCATGTCTTGCCGCCATTTCAACTTCAAGAGCCCCAGTATCCATTGTCTTTAAATCTGCTACAATTTTTCTATCCGGGAATCTTCTTTTCATTAGCTCTACAGCCCTCATGCCTTCCTTCTTTATTAGGGGAGTCCCCACTTCAAGCCAATGAGCGCCACCACGAGCGGCTTTCTCTGCTATAGAAATTGCCTGCTCGATATCAGTCAGATCAAGTGCTACCTGCAGGATCATCTTGACTTACCTCCCAATGATCTTCAAATTAACATCAAATTGGGTGCTTTTAACTTTAACTCCCCTGCAATCAAAGACTAATTAGCTATAAATTTAAAAGGGATGAGTCAGAAATAGCTTCGGGGAAAGAAATGGTTACATTTATCCCTTTCGGAGAGAAGCCCAACAAAGAGGGGGTTATGTACACTATAGAATTGCTAAAAAAGAACAAACTAATAGAGGAATTTATGATTGTTGAATCAAATAATGTGGAGCTACTCGCAGATAGAGTACCTCTAGACAAATGTTATATTATCGGGGAGCATTTGGCAACATAT
This sequence comes from Thermococcus aegaeus, assembly GCF_055393685.1. NCBI lineage: Archaea > Methanobacteriati > Methanobacteriota > Thermococci > Thermococcales > Thermococcaceae > Thermococcus > Thermococcus aegaeus. The sequence continues at coordinate 645,422 of NZ_AP042464.1, forward strand.
GGAATAATCAAAAGGATAAAACCGCCTTCTATAATAAGTATCGATGCCCATACTGACTTAATGCACGATTATCTTGACCACGGTTCATGGCTTGCTTATGCCCTGGAAGAAAAGGCAGTAAACAGAGCAACGGTAATTGGATCGGTATTGATGATACCCACCACTGAAGGGACGAGCTTATGGACAAGAAGAGTTAAAATCTTCCCTGCACTCCCAAGAACCAGAAAAATAAGGGGAAAATGGAAAGCATACAAAAGCCTAAAAATCTCCCCAATAGAGGAGATAATTGCCGAGATGCGGAAATATCTTGGGGAAGATATTTACCTAACAGTTGATATGGACGTTCTAAAGCCTGAATATAAAATTGCCAGATTTCAGCACGGGGAGCTTACCTTAGATGAGCTTTTAGAACTTATAGACGAAATTAAGAAAAACTTCAACATAATAGCATGCGATATAGCGGAAATATCAGACAGGATAAAGAGGTCAAAACTTGGGAAGAAAGCTTTGATTGAAGTTTACACAGCCCTTATGGGTGAGTAAAATGGCACTAAGTGACAAGGAGATTAGAGAAATAATAACTCCACTCCTCTTGTCCGGAGCAAAGATGCTTGACAAGCACTGTCCAAAGTGCGGTTCTCCTCTTTTTGAACTAAACGGAAGAGTTTTTTGCCCAATTTGTGAGCACAGAAAAAGGGAGGAAAGAGTCGAACTAAAGAGCATTGAAGAGAGCCTCATAGAAAAACTAAGGCTGCTGGCAAACCAGCTCCCAGATGATATAGACGAGTTAAAAAAGCACCTAGAAGTTATGAGAATGATAGTAGAACTGCTGGAAAAATATAAGAAAATGGAGGAGATAAAATGAAGCACTTGAAGATTTTGAATACCTTAACAAGGGAAATGACAATGGAGGAAATTGCAAAAGAAAGTGGTTTGAGCTTAGCTGAGACCAGAAGATTCCTGCTTAGACTTCTGGAGCAAGGAAAGATAGAGAGCTTTGAAAGAAATGGAAAAGTCTTTTGGAAGTTGAAAGAGAAAAGCAAAGAAGAGGAAGAATTTAAGTACCTTTAAGCTTTTTCTGCTTTTTCCCAATACTCATTGAACTTTCCTTTGAAGAGCTCAACTACTCTAAAGTCCTTTATCCATACTTGGGTTTCATAGTTGAAGTATCTAGCAGCCAAATCTTCCAAGGCAAAGAACACTTCCTCGTCACATATTAGCATGGGGAGCTCTATTTTGTCAAGCACTCTGAGTTCAAGCTTTCCTTCTTTGTAGTAGTCCATTATCTTTGATGTCTCAATTCTTGGAAGTACCTGTTTGGATACTATTATTTTTGTATTAACTCCTCTATCGACGGCTTTTGCTATCTCTTCATCAAGGTTCGCTGCAATGTAACCGTTGTCTGCCAGCAGTATTTCCTTCTCAACTTCTTCAAACATCTCTTGAGTCTTGAGGGTCGAGTTCCTGATACCTCTGACCACCCAGACTCTCTCCACTCCATATTTGGGAACCTCTGTTTCTATTAATGGGGTCATTAGTTCTAAAAGCTCTTCCTTAGCCTTCTTCTTAGCTTCAAGTTCCTCTTTTACCCTGACCTGCCAGTCCTCAATGAACTTCTCAAGAACGTTTTTGGGGTGCACTGGTCTGTACTTGTTGGCCTTTCCGGGCTGGCTTAATGCAAATCCCTTCTTTTCCAAACTCCTCAAAACGTCGTAAGTTCTTGGAGCTGGTACTTCGGAAACACTTGCAAGCTCTGCAGGTGTAAGAACTCCGAAGCCAACTAGTGCAACATATGCCCTAGCTTCATATAAATTCAGCTCAAAGTGTTCTTGCAAAAGTTCTACCATTCTTTCTTTCACCATTTTTAATCACCTCTTCTATTTGTAAAATAGCCAAAGACCTATATAAATTTTTTCTTATTGATTTTAGTTGCACTTTTTCTAATTGTAATTTTATTTTGACTGCATAAATATGCAGTTCTGTTACTATTAAAATGGTTAAAAATACACAACAAAGCATGTAACATACATTTACACATACTCTTGTCATGGGATAGTGATTTTAAACAAAGTGAACACTTTATTGAGTCTTCGCTTCCCAAAACTTTATAATACTATCGAACTCTCATCATCATGACGGCAGTATGTACGCCGAAAATTATAAAAGATTCGAACAACTTATAGACAAATTGCGAGAGTTTGAGGGTGTTATCCTCGTAGAGGGAATGCGAGACGAGGTGGCCTTACGAAAATTGGGGGTCGAAACGGAGATAATTAGGCTTTCCCGCTCACCACTAGCGGAGATTGCTCTAATAGCCTCTCACTATCATGATGTCATGATATTAACAGATTTCGACAGAAAGGGTGAAGAGCTTGCAAAAAAACTAACCCGATATTTAGAAGGGTATAAATGCAAAGTAGATACAGAAACACGAAGAGAGCTCAAGAAAATAGCAAAAAAAGACATTAAGGGCATTGAAGACTTGTACTCCCTTTACATCCGTGTTAGGGATCTCCGTTTCTGACCCCCGAAAGGAGGGGTATGGATTGAAGAGAAAAAAGACTACAATCCAGCAGATTTTGCTTGAAAAGCAAAGAATGTTAAAAAAGAAAGGAATAGAAGGTGATAGCATGGCTGCAAAGGATGATTTTGGAACAACAAAATATGTAATCCACGCAGAATTTGAAGCAAATGGAATTGTTGAAAGGCCTGATGTTGTAGGAGCTATTTTTGGGCAGACTGAAGGTTTACTTGGGGACGATCTGGACTTAAGGGAGCTCCAAAAAACTGGAAGAATAGGAAGGATCAAGGTTGACGTTCACACAAGAGCTGGAAAAAGTTATGGGACAATAACAATACCCTCTAGCTTGGATAGAGTAGAAACAGCAATACTGGCAGCTGCTTTAGAAACAATAGATAGGATTGGGCCTTCTGAGGCCAGGATTAGGGTAATAAGAATCGAGGACGTCAGGGCAACAAAGAGAAAATACATCATAGAGAGAGCTAAAGAGATACTTGAGACCCTTATGGAAGAAGAAATTCCAGAAACACAGGAGATTACTGAAGAAGTTAAAAAGGAAGTGAGAGCTAAAGAACTTATCGAATATGGTCCGGAGAAACTCCCGGCTGGCCCACACGTGCCGTTTTCAGATTCAATAATCGTTGTAGAAGGAAGAGCTGACGTGCTTAACCTTCTAAAACATGGAATCAAAAACGCTATAGCTGTTGAAGGAACTTCGGTACCAGAGACAATAATAAAGCTCAGCAAAGAGAGAATCGTAACTGCATTTACCGATGGGGATAGGGGAGGAGAGCTTATACTAAAAGAACTCCTTCAAGTCGCAGACATTGATTATGTTGCCAGAGCTCCGGAAGGAAAAGAAGTTGAAGAGCTGACAAAGAAAGAGATAATTAAGTCTCTAAGAAGCAAAGTTCCGGCGGAGCAAGTTATAAATGAGCTCTTTGCTAAAGGAAAGAGTTTTTACGAACTTGTTAAAGAAAGGGAACAGCAAAAAGCCAGCCAGCCACAACCTGCAGAACCAAAGATAGAGAAAGCCATTGAACCCCAAAAAGAAACCATAAGAGAGACAAAAGTTGAGGTAAAACCCCCAGCAAGGGAAGAAAAGTTTGTAAAACCAATACAGCCTCCCAAAGCTCCCGAGCTTAATGAATTTAAAGATTGGATTGAAAAAGTGAAAAAAGACTCCACAGCAATTCTCCTAGATGAAAACAAGAACATAATCGCGGAAATACCAGTGAGAGACCTACTTACCTCCCTAAACGATAAAGAAAATGTACACACAATAATATTTAACGGAATCATAACTCAGAGACTTATCGATATAGTAAGCGAGAAGGGGGTCAAATATTTAATAGGTGCAAGAAAAAGCAATGTCGTTAGAAGGCCTATCGATCTTAAAATAATAACCTTTGCAGAGTGAAGAGCCTCTTTTCTTTTTTAATATTGAACAATCTTTGCTTAAAAACTTCTGTGAGGGTTAAAAAATAAAAAGAGTCACTTTTTGGCTCTCTGGAGCCTTGCTTCCTCAAAAGCTTTTGTCCATTTGAGCTTTCTTGGGTTCCTACCCATAAAGAAGTATCTTTCGCATTTTCTTGAGCAGAAGAAATAAACTCTTCCATCGTTTCTGACATACATCTTTCCTGTTCCTGGCTCGAACTCTTTTCCACAGTATGAGCAAACGTTCCATCTTGCCATTTACATCACCTTCTTGCTTTGATCTCTCTTGCTTCTCTTTCTGTCTCTCTGAGGATAACTATGTCGCCAATCCTAACTGGGCCTTTAACGTTTCTTCTAATCACTCTACCCTTATCCATCCCTTCAAGAACACGAACCTTTACTTGAGTAACCTCACCGGTAACTCCAGTTCTTCCTACAATTTCGATGACCTCTGCAGGGTATCCCTCATCTGACATCTCTCACACCTCTAATCAATTGTAATCATGAAAGCTCGCCCGATCCAAATGAGAGTGAGGAAAGGGGAGCTCACTTGGCGAGCTCCCTTACCTTCATCGCAATTTCCTCAACGAGTTCACGAGCCTTACCCGGCTCGATTATAGCAACACTTGCAGCTGGAACTTCAATACCAGCGGCAGCACCAAGTTCCTTCTTGCTTGGAACGTAAATGTATGGGATTTCCTTCTCCTCACAGAGGGGTGGCAAGTGAGCAACGATCTCTTCTGGGTCAACATCTTCAGCGATTATTACAAGCTTTGCCTGACCCCTCTCAACGGCTTTTGTTGTCTCGTTTGTACCCTTTCTAATCCTTCCAGTATCTCTTGCAATCTCAACTGCCTCAAGGGCTTTCTCAGCAAGCTCCTTTGGAACCTCAAACTTCACGTAACTTGGCTTTGCCATTTCACATCCCTCCAAACTTCATCGTTCATCGAGTCATCAAGTTAGGGAAGGATGCTTGCTTTTTAAATCTTTCCTTCCAAAATAGCAAAAATGAGAAAAGTAGCAAAAATCACCCCTCGTATATTATGTATTCTTTGTCTGTTATAAACACCGGTTCGACTCTTATTCCCCTTATTTCCACCTTATTTCCATATTCATTCTTGAGCTTCTCTATATAAGGCTGGATAACTTCTGGAAAACTTGCCTGACCTTTGAAATAAAGTTCTCTGTTGGATGTGCTTAAGCCACTGGCAATTTTTTCATAATGGATTATATCCATGTGAGGCTCAAATGCGGCTTTTGGATCATCTCTGTTTTCTCCCTCGGTTCTAATAAGATATATAACTGTAGCCCTAAGGTAAAGCTCTAAGTTGGAGTAGTCTTTTCTGAACCCAGCTCTTAACTCAAGTTCTCCACTTTGGCCATCGTTTAAAACTCTTATTGGGCTGACAAGCCTGCCATTTAATTTTGGAGCTTCTGTAAGAGCCCCAACGGGGCCTTTCTGCACAAGGACAAGCTGATACTTTGTAGCGTTTGGGACTTTGAGACTAACTTCTACCGGCGTCTCGTTTAAATGATCGATGTTAACGTTTTGCGCTATAATCTGCTCACTTATGAGCTTATCTCCATTGTAAGCCCTGAGCTTTATGGTGGCATCTTTAACGTCTCTTCCAAATGCTGATATGTAGAGCTTAGCCTTGTATTCCCCAGGAATAAGCTTTGACACTGGCATCCATGTATCATTCTTGTAAACTTCAATTCTATATACTCCAAATGGGACGAATTCATAAATGGTCAAAGTATCAGTATGTGGGCTAACCACTACAGAGGGCGATTTTGCAATTCTAAAGTTTGAATACAGTTTTTGGGCAAAATTATCCTCCAAAGAAATCGGCACTCTAAAAGAAAGTTTTAGGAAATTGCTGGTAGCAACTTTGTAGTATACCATAATACCTCTAACGGGTAACACCTGTCTAAAGGAATAGGAGTACATATATAACGGATAGTTGATTCCTATGTAAACCACATAGGGAAAGTCACCCCTTCCGGGTATTACTACCCCATTTTGAACATCTATCGTTTGTATCGGTTCTCCCTGTTGATTGCCAGCTATTATTATCGCCTTTATTTGACCATTTTGTTTAGTTATCTGGAATTGAATACCAACATCAGGATTAATGTATACACTTCCACTTGCATTAGTCAATAGTAATATCATTCCGGATCTGTCTCTTTCGTCTCTTGTTATTGCCCCTCCAAGATAGCTTATGGCATTGAATTTTATCCAGTCGGCACTCCAAGCAATAAAATAGTTAAGCTGCCAGCTCTCGAAGTCAACTTCACTCTTGCTGCCATCGTTTGCCAAAAAGCGGGCAATTATATAGTCCCTGTCCCTCGCGTGACCACCGTCCGCACTTGCCCTCCTGTTTCCAAGGAGAGAGCTTTCAATCCAATAACCGTAGTCCCACCAAGAAGTTGCCGTATCGTATTCGTTTGTGTTCTCTCTAAGCCACTTAAGGGTTTCTTCCCAGCTCGGGCTTACAGCTTCACCGCTAACCTTTGCCGAGTTGTAAGTTGTGTTTGCTCCCACTATTGGAATCGGAATAAAGAGGAGGACCAACAAGAAAGCATAGAGAGCTTTTGTTGAAACCTTTTCCTGCATATTCTCTACTATTTTAAAGAGCTCTCCCACGAGAATTCCAAAGGTTAGCAAAACTGCGCCCGAAGCAAGGAATAAAAACCTCACCGCTGTCCACATGAGATATACTGAAAGCCCGTAAAACACCAAGAGGAACAAATTCTTTGCATCGACTTTGTTTTGGTTTAAGGCTTTCAAAAATCTAAACGCAACTATTGCAATTCCGACAAGTGAGAGGAGAAAGACTATCCCATCGGTTCCCTTGACCGAGTAATACCTCTGTATATCGTTCCATTCCGTCTTTGCAAGCTCTTGAACAGTTTCATAAACTTGAGTGGATTGGTATGCTCCACTCATAAGGGAAAAGAGCTTGGGGCCAACATAAAGATAAGCTCCAGCAAAGCCTAGGAGTACTATCACTGCAACAACTCCAAACCTATGTGTTTTGTCGGAGTAATTTAGGTATCTGCCACCGTAGAGCATTATCGTCGTAAGTAGTGCCAGTCCAAGGAAAACTTCAAAGGCGAACTTTATGTGCCCTCCAACTCTTACAATTCCACTTGGAGTCAATGCGTAGCCAATGAGCAATACTGCAACATAAACTGGGTAAAATTCCATGGCAAACTTCTTGACGTCTTCAACTTTTCCAAAAATAAATAATACAATCACGTACAAGCTTGCAAAGCCCAAGAGAACCATAAGACCAAATGGGGAGCCGTTCCATACTGAGAGCATCAAAACTCCAAAGAGCACAAATAGAGCGCCAAAAAGTGATTTTCTCTTGATCTCTTTGGTTTCAAGGTAGTAGAACATGAACAAAGCAGCATAGATGAAGAACATTAAAAACGGCCCATCGCCTCTTGCGTTTCCTGAAAATGTTCTTGTCCAGTGAGCTATCGAGAACATCATGGCTAAAGCTGCCCAAAGTCCAGCCCATTCTGAGTGAAGTTTTCTTCCTAAGAAGTATATCCCAACTATGCTGAAAAACCCAACAAGTGGAGGCCACATCTTGAAGACCTTTATTATTTCAAACCCAAATGCAGAAAGGAACTTGTAAAGCAAAGCTGGGATTATGTACAGCCCCAGAGGTTCCCTAATGAGAGAGCCAAAAGGAGCATCTGCCAAAGGATAATACTTCGGAAGCCCCTCCTTTATCGCAAGCTTGTATATCTCAAAATGGTAGAACGTGTCTGGATCTATGAAGTATTTTGTTTCCCCTGTTGCTGCTCTAATTTTATAACCAATAAAAGCAACGATTATCACCACAATTGGGAAAAGATAAAGCTTAATTTTTGAAAAATCTAAAGAGGACGGTTTTTCACTCTTGGTTTTTTTCTTAACTTTTGTTCCAACCATTTTGAACCACCTCACTCCACAGTTACCGATTTTGCCAGATTTCTGGGCTTATCAGGATCGTTACCCCTCAACACAGCCAGATGATAGGCAAGCAATTGGAGTGGTACTATATACACAACAGGACTTAAAAGCTCATCTATTTTCGGCATCTTCAAGAAGATCCTGCTAACTTTTTTCAGTTCTTCATTATCTCCCAAGCTAATTACAAGCCCCTTTCTTGCATTGACCTCCTGTATATTGGACACCATCTTATCAAATGTCCTTCCACTTGGGGCAATGGCAACAACTGGGACTCCTTCCTCAATCAGCGCTAGAGGGCCGTGCTTAAGTTCTCCAGCAGAAAGACCTTCTGCATGAATGTAGCTGATCTCCTTGAGTTTTAATGCTCCCTCTAGAGCTGTTGCAACACTTATCCCTCTTCCTATGTAGAAGAAGTCCCTCTTGTCTACTAACTCCTTAGCAAGGGCTTTTATCTTGTTCTCATATCCAAGAACACTCTCAATGTACCTCGGGAGTTCCAAAAGCTCAGCTTCGAGTTTCTTAAGGTAGTTCTCATTTACGGTATTGAGTATTTTAGCTAGTGCTATTGCAAGCATTGTCAAAACGGTAAGCTGCGTTGTGTACGTCTTTGTCGCAGCTACCCCTATTTCTGGCCCTGCATGCGTGTATATTACAAGGTCACTTAGCCTGGTAGCCATGCTCCCAACAACGTTAACAATGCTTAGAACTTTTGCACCCTTCTTTTTAGCTAGTCTTATCGCCGCCAGAGTGTCGGCAGTTTCCCCACTCTGAGTAATGGCGATTACAAGGGAATTCTCGTCAACTATGTTCTCAAACTCATACCTAAACTCGCTTGCCTCCTCAACAAGGACAGGTTTGTTTGCCAGTCTTTGGAAGAGGTATTTCGCGGCAATTCCTGCATGATAAGAGGTCCCCATAGCCACAACAAATATCTTCTCGTATTTGGCTATCTCCTTAGCAACTTGATTTATTGTTTCCAAGTTGCCGTAAATTGCTTCCTTTACAGCCTTTGGCTGTTCATGGATTTCCTTAAGCATGAAGTGGGGATAACCCTGCTTTTCAGCCATTTCAAGAGTCCAATTAATTTCATGGATTTCTTTTTTCTTTTCTTTTCCTGTCCAAAGGTCTTTCACTGTAAATGCATCTTTGCTAACCACTGCATACTCTCCATCATCCAGGAACACAACTTTATTCGTGTAAGGTAAAAATGCAGGAATATCGGAGGCAGCAAACATCTCCCCGTTTCCGATTCCAAGGACGAGCGGACTTTCATTTCTCACAAAATATAGGCGTTCCTTATCTTCAGCATACATTATGCCAAGGGCAAACGAACCCCTAAGTTTCAACAACGCCTTGCGGAGGGCATCTTCAAAGGTAGATGAATCCTTTAAAGCTTCTTCAATTAGATGTGCTATCACTTCTGTATCAGTGTCGCTCTTGAACGTGTGGCCTTTTTTCTCAAGCTCGCTTCTAAGTTCAAGGTAGTTTTCAATTATTCCATTGTGAACAACCGCTATTTTTCCAGTACAATCGGTATGAGGATGGGCGTTAATATCATTGGGAACTCCGTGCGTTGCCCATCTAGTATGACCAATTCCTCTGTTTCCAGGCATTTCATGAAGTTTAAGCTTTTCTTTAAGCTCGTCTATTTTTCCAGCCCCTTTTTTTATAAAAAGCTCTCCTTTTTCTGTTACAATTCCAACTGAATCGTATCCCCTGTATTCCAATCTTTTAAGACCATCTACAAGGATTTTAGCGGCTTTTCTATCTCCGATATAGCCTATTATACCGCACATTGTGCTGCCTCCGCTTTTTGTACTGTAAATCGTAATGGTTTAAACTAATTAAAAGGATTTCCATAAAACTGTTACCGCAACCATTGTGTTCTTTACTCTGTTTCAGTGTTCCCTTTGAAATATTGTTCAAAACGATTTCTTTTGGTTTTTGAGGCCTTTAATAAGAATCAAACACCAGAGGAAGGGAAATGAAACAAGAGAGATTTCCAAAAAACCTATATATCCAAAGCAACCTTAATATCTTGGGTGGGTCAATGGAGAAAAAGTTGGATGAATTCATAAACGGTTCCATTAAAATAAGAAGCGAAAATAAAGCCAAGCTCTCCAAGAAAAAGAGACTCAAATCAACTAAACTGGACAAATTTTTACCCGATGAGCACATAAACTATTTTAAAGCCCTCCGCATCGGTTCAAAGAGGATACAAAGAGTAAAGATAGTTGAAGTTCAGGAAGACTAATCAAGTGGCTCTGCTACTATTGCTTTGTCTTTAAATTTGAACAAGTAAGCCCTCTTCTCTCCTCTTAGGCCTTGCTCAACTCTTCTTCTGAATCTCCAGTAATCTTTGTCTGGAATTGAGATCTTTAGAGTAACCCTGCCGTATCCTTCTCTCTTTAAAAAGTCGTTTATCTTTACCGGATGGAAGTTCAGCACCTTTCTTACGATGTAGCGTCTCTTGAAGTATTCGCTCTCAATTTCATCATTGCTTGTTGCAATAGTTCTCCGCTTTTCTCGAATGAGCATCCATAAGTTGCCTTTTACTGCATGGAAAAGTTCGTTTATTAGATCAGCGTAATCAATGCCCTGCGGGATTTCATACAAGTAATCTTTTACTTCCCCACTCCACTCGACTATGCTTTCAAGACTGGGATTGCTTTCAAGTCTAACCCCCTTAGGGAGCATAACCGCAGAGCGCTCTGCCTTGGCTAGTGGTTCAAAATAAAAAGTTAGTCTGTTGAGCGTTCCATATAAGTCTATGTACTCGAACTCCCCTTTCCACGGGACTCTTTCTCTTCTTATCTGAGGTGGAAGATCAAAGATAAACGCATCGGTCTTGTGCTTGTAAGATTCATAAATTTCAATAGGACTCGGGAGAAGATCCTCAAGCCTTCTTTCAGGCATCTCTGGTGGCCTTGCAGGATCCGAAAATATTATCTCGGCATCAACCTGCTTAACAACCTCCTCACTTAAGCTGTCTCCATGGATAAAGGTTATCTTATCCCTAACCCCATATTTCTCCGCATTCTTCATAGCGTAGAAAAGCTTTTTCTCATTGATATCTATAGCGTAGGCCTTTTCTGCATATTTTGCGAAGAATATTAGCTGGATTCCAATCCCACAGCTTACGTCTGCTATGCTTTTTGGTTTAATTCTCTCCGCTCTATACTCGGCAACAACCTCATGAGTAGCATACCTAAGGCCTTCTAAGTCCATCCATAGGTCAGTCCTTGAGAACTTATCTTTTGCTCTGATTCTTGCCTTTGCTATCTCAAGTATCTCATCCGCTTTTTCTCTCGGAAGTCTCGCCCGTATTTTTCTCTCGTCTAGACCTCGCTTTATCATCTCGACGGCTTGCTCGATAAACTCCTCCATTTTCTCACCGTTGTTTCATTTTCATTCAATTTTTAAAGGTTTATGGGAAATAATTTAAAGATATCAGGTGAAATTCACTGGGGGAGAGCATGAACGTTAGAAAGAAGCTTTATTTTGTAGCAGTGGTAACAATAATAGTTGGAACTTTCTGGTATTCATACGAGAAGGCCTCAAGCACAGAGCTCTATGACTACATTGGGGACGAGGTATGGTACATCCCAGCAGCAAGGAACGTTCTCCACAAGCTTGGGGCTGAACTTCATTACGTAAACGATACAACAAATTCAGAAGGGGTGAATATAATTGCAAGCGGAGAAATTATTAAGGGGCATGTAAAAGTCTCTGCTTTTGGATTTGAATTCACGAGACCTTATACGAGAAACGTAAACCTTCAAACGCCAGCAATTCTCTCAAAGTTGGGAATAAGAGTAGAATTTATACCCTTAAACAAAACCCCATCTCCTGATTTTGATGAGATCAAGTTTAAAATCGAAACAATAGCGAGAAAATACAACTACACTTATTACAAACCATATTCTAATTTTGACGGCGTTTACTATGAAATCCCCCGCGAAAACCTCAAAGCCTTCATAGAAGAAGTCAAAAGCATAGAAGGGGTTGAAGTCGTAAAAGGCTTCCGCTATCCTGATAAGGAGAACATCCAAAACTATCTGAACACGGAGCATCCATTTTTGGGGAAGGATATAATAATGCTTGGAATGCTGATAGAGGACAAGCCTATCTTCTGGCGTTTGCCAGGGCTGATAGAACACGCTATAATAAACATTCTCGTCTTCTTAGCTGCATATAAAATCTCAAAAAGTTATCTTGCATCTTTCATAGCGCTGGTGTTTTCTGCTTTTGACCCTCTTTTGTATGCAACTTCCCTTGCTGCAATGCTCGATATACACGTGACGTTCTTTACAGCACTTTTCATGTATCTTTTGATTTCTGAGAAGTATCGCTCAAGCGGTCTTTCTATTGGTCTTGCGGCGGCTACAAAGCTAAACGGCGCTTTTTCTTACCCAGTTTTGCTCATAAAAAGCTTAAGGGATAAGATCAGGATTAAGGAAATACTTATCTCAGCATTTATTTTACCCGCTCTTGGATTTTTACTTCCACAGGTTACGATAATAAAAGCGATAGGCTTCTTCCCGTGGCTTTCTGAGTTCATTGGAAGCTTTGGGTGGCATCTCAGCTACAAGGGAGACCACCCAGCGAATTCACCTTTCTGGGAATGGTTCATAAGTCTTAAACCGTTTCCTTTTCACTATAACCCAGATATCTTTGCCGCGACCGATCCAATTTTGATGCTCTCTATGGTGGTATTTATATTCGCAATTCCCTATGCTGCGACAAGAAGAAGAAAGCTTCTAGTGCCATTTGGAATATTCTGGAGTACAATATCTTTTTATGCCCTCCAATGGATTTTAGGTGGAAAAACTCAGTTCAGCTTTTATGCCGCTCCATTAGTCCCCCCGGGGGCAGTAACGCTTGGAGTAATGGCGTACGATATAATAAAGTGGGAGTACTTTGAAAGGTCTATTAGAATGTACTGGGAATGGATAAGAAACATCTTAATATGGGCAAAAGAAGCCTTCGAAAGGATTAAGGCTTTTTTAAGAAGTCCAAAATAGTGGGCTGAGTCCGTTTGGCTTTCAGTTTTTCTTCTATCTTTCTAAGAGTCTTCCAGCTTTTCCTTACTATTGGAGGAAATTCCCCGTGGAGATTGTAGTATTCCTCTAAAAACCTCCTTGTAATTGGGTCACTTGGGTATCCTGAGCCTATCTCTCCATAAACTTCCTTAAGCTCCTCTATTATCCTGTCGCGGGTAACTTTAGCCAGTATTGATGCTGCAGCCACTGGGATGTACTTAGAATCGGCTTTATGCTCGGCAATTATCTTTGGAGAGAATGAGAGCCTTTCCCCTATGATATCACCAAAGCGTTTCTCCTTAACATCTGCGGCATCTATGTAGAGTATATCGGGTTTAACCCTAAGGGAGTTCAACGCTTTAGCAAAGTTTTCAATTTCAAGCTCGTTCATTGTTCCCTCCCTGCTGTCTATCTCCCTTGGAGAAAGCTGAAGGATAACGTAGTCATCAGCTATCCGCACAATCTCCTCAAACAACTCTTCTCTCCTTTTTGGTGTTAGCTTTTTTGAATCCCTGACTCCCAAAGCTTCAAGCTCCTGTATATGAGCCTCATCGACAACAACCGCTGCAATTACAAGAGGGCCTATAACTGGTCCCCTACCGGCTTCGTCTATTCCTCCCAGCTTCATGTCTCTACCTCCTCAAGACTAAGAGTCCATAAACAAGTCCCAGCATTATCGTGGCTATTCCACTTGGAGGTATGTTTGTTAAGTAAGCCAGCACTATCGAGAGTACCTGGACTAAGAGAGTTAGACCCAAGCTTATTCCAAGAATCTTTCTCAAGTCATTGCTGAGCATCATGGCTATTGTACCCGGTAAAACCGCCACAACCTGGAGGGTTATCAATCCAACGGTTCTAACTATTAACGCACCAGTAGCGCCCACGAGAACGTAGAGCAAAGTGAGATAAAACCTTGCATTACCCGAATAGGTCTCAAGTCCCTCAGCATCGAAACTGACGTATAGGAAATCACGGTAAAATGCAAGCATCACAAAGAATATCAAGGCACCTCCCAAGACCAAAAACATCAAGTCGTTGAGCGTTATCAGAAAAAGCTCCCCAGTTAAATAGGACACTATGCTCTGAGAGAGGGCAAAGTAGGGTTTATTCGCCATAACTTTATATAGAATTCCAAAAGCCAGCACAGTGGAGCCCGCTATAAAGCTCGCTATTACTCCTATTGCAGTGTCACTGCTGAATCCTCTGTTTTCTAGGAGGGCTATTAAGATAACAACAAAAATCGTGATTATTAAAGCTACCCACAGAATCAGGGAAAAGTTCGAAAATACCAGTCCGAGTATCATACCCAAAACAGCTCCGAAGAGCAAGGAGTGGAAAGTGGCATGAGTAAGAAAAGCTAAGCCCTTCATGTTTATCAGAGGGCTTAGCATACCCAGCAAAACACTAACCATCACACCACCCAAAAGAGCCCTAAGCAAGTACTCGGGGATCAAACTTCTTCCCTCCCATGAAGGTGGACATCCCCTATAAAGCAGTACATTCTCTCTCCCACTCTAACAGCTTTGGAGAGAGGCCCATAGACTTTGGTAATTATTTCATCCCTCAGAACTTCCTCTGGGGTTCCAAAGGCTATGAGCCTTTTATTGATAAGCATTATCTTATCTCCTATCTCCGTTAATGGATTGGGGTCGTGGGTTGTTATTATCATCGTCAGTCCCATCTCACGCTTTATTTTTGCAAGGACTGAAACCACTTCCACTCTGGCACTAGGGTCAAGGGCAGATAACGGTTCGTCCAAAAGAAGAAGTTGAGGTTTTGAAACAAGTGCTCTAGCCAACAGAACCCTCTGCTTTTGCCCACCGCTAAGCTCCGCAAACCTTTTGTTTTTTATATCTCCAAGCCCCACAAACTCCAAAGCTTCTTCAGCTTCTTTTAAGATTGACTTTGGAATATTAAAGTGAACGAGACCCTTTTTGTAAAGGGCCCCCATTGCAACGACTTCAATAGCCTTCAAAGGCACACGCTCGTTTAAAGAATGGCTCTGGGGAACATAAGATATTAAATCCCTCACTTCAGCAGGAGGCTTTCCAAAAACAAGAAGATTGCCTTCATAGGATTTATGAAGCCCTGCAATCGTTCTAAGAAGACTTGTTTTTCCCGCACCATTTGGACCCAGCAAAAGAAGAGTCTCTCCACTATCCAGCTTAAAAGTGATATCCTCAACTGCTTTATAATTATCGTAGTAAATCGTCAGGTTTTCAGCTAGTATCAATCTATCACCCACAATTAGGGTTGCCTAAAAAATTTAAAAAGGTTGCGATCAAAGTCCAAACGCTCCTTTAATTCCATTAATTACGAGCTGAACGGCCATTGAAGCCAGTATAAGGCCCATCATTCTTGTAATAAGTCTTATCCCAACTCTACCAAGTCTCCGCTGTACCTTTTCTGCAGACGTAAGCACCAAGTAAACTGAAGAACTTGCCATAAAAATCGCTAGAATCACAGCAATTTTTCCCAAATAGTTGGTGTTTTTTGCCATGTGTATCATTACAGTTGTTATTGAACCTGGACCAGAGATTAAAGGAATCGCCAATGGGATTATGGCGATCTCACTTAAACTTACAGCCTCTTCCTCCTCTTCATGAGTTATTTTTATGGTAGAGAGGCTACCACTTAGCATTTCCAGAGCCATCCTGAAGAGCAAAATCCCTCCTGCGATTGCAAAGGCATCTACCGTAGAGCCAAAAAATTTGAATATCCACTCTCCTAAGAGTGCAAAGGTTATCAAGGTCATAAAAACAGCCACTGATGTTCTCTTTGCTAGACTTATCCTCCCCTCATAAGATCTGCAGTGCTGGGCAATAGAAAGAAACACCGGAACAGCCCCAATAGGGTTCATCACTGCAAAGAGAGTTCCAAACACATAAAGAAATGTTTTAAAAAACAAAAACATTCTCACTCACCAAAAATCTTCTCCAGCATCCATTTTTCATCAAAGGGCATTAAATCGTCATATCCTTGACCAACTCCAACAAAAAGTATTGGCGCGCCAATGGCATGGGCTATGCTTAATGCGGCACCTCCCCTTGCATCTGCGTCAAGCTTTGTTAGAATAACTCCGTCAATCCTAACCGCCTCATTAAACTGCCTTGCCTGCTCTATTATTGCGTTTCCGGCAAGCGCATCTCCTACAAATATAACCAGATCCGGCTTTGTAACCCTGACTATTTTTTTCATTTCATCCATAAGGTTCCTGTTAAGTTCGTTTCTTCCGGCTGTATCAACTAAAACCACATCGATTCCTCTCGCTTTCGCATGCTCTATGGCATCGTAAGCCACAGCAGCTGGATCAGATTTATAACCATGTTTAATGAGCTTAACCCCCACTCTCTTCGCATGTTCCTCTACCTGCTCTATTGCTCCCGCCCTAAAGGTATCGCTAGCGGCTATAACAACGCTTAAGCCATTTTTCTTAAGCCAATTGGCAAGTTTAGCTATTGTAGTGGTTTTCCCGCTTCCGTTGAAGCCAACGAAAACTATCACGAATGGCTTCTCTTTTTTTGATTTTATCATCTCCAAAAGGTCTATGTGTCTTTCAGGTGTTAAAACTTCAAGAACAGCCTCTTTAACTGCTTTTTCAACAATCTCCCTTTTGTTTGTGCCTATTTTAACCTTCTGTCCAACGAGCTTCTGCTTTATTTTTTCCTTAAGCTCATCAACGACTTCCAAGGCAACATCTGCTTCTAAAAGCTCTAACTCAAGATCCCAGAGTGCATTCTCGATGTCTTTTTCACTTATTTCAGTTTGAGCAACTTTGTCAACGAATGAGCTTAATTTTTCCTTAAGTTTCCCAAACATTTGCTCTTCACCGGGGTTATGATCACTAAACGAATTTATAAATATAAGCCTCAGCGATAGCTGGTTACATCATCCTTCAGTTCCGAAACCGCTCTTCATCGGCTATTGTGCATTAAAGTTTGCAGCTTTAAGGATTTTTTGATGGCAACCAAAGGAGATATAAAAGACAACGGCAAACCAAGGGAGGGGGAGTAAATTGATTGGGGCTTTTGTGAATGGGAAAATATATCTCTCCTTTAAACCGTTGAAAAGCGCAGAAGCAATTGTGATAGCCAATGAAAAAGTCATCTACGCAGGAGATAGTGAAAGGGCTCGCAGAATTGCTGAGGAGCTCGGAGGGAAAATAATAGATCTGAACGGAAAAACTGCTCTGCCTGGATTCATAGACTCCCATATCCATTTAAGTTCTCTTGGGCAGTCTTTGAAAATGCTCAACTTAAAGGGAACAAAAAGCATAGAGGAATTAAAGAAGAAGCTTAAAGAATACGCCAGAAAAACGAGCACAAGCTGGATCCTTGGCTTTGGATGGGATCAAGAAGAGCTTGGTAGATATCCCACGAAAGAGGACTTGGATGAAGTTATTGATGACAAACCAGTGCTTTTGTATAGAACCTGTTTCCATGCAGCTGTGTTGAACACGAGAGCTATAGAAATGGCGAATCTGGAAGAAGATGAGGATGTAGATCTCGAAACGGGGATAATAAAAGAAAACGCCTTGGAAAAGGTAAGGGAAATCATCAATAAAGCTTTAACAGTTGAAGACTACAAGCACTTTATCGAAGAAGGAGCCAAGTTCGTTCTTTCTCAGGGTGTTACGACTGTCGGCTTCGTAAGCGTGAATAAGAAAAGCCTTAGAGCCCTCCTAGAATTAGACAACGAAGGAAGACTTCCCATTAGGGTGTTTGTATACCTAAACCCGTCTCTTCTTGAGGAGTTAAAAAGCCTAGGGCTTACTAAAAAGATCGGGAGCAAGAGAGTAAAGATTATGGGAATAAAAGTTCTCGCTGATGGAAGCCTTGGAGCCCGAACGGCATGGCTTTCTAAACCCTATGAAGACGCTCCCACAGCTGGACACCCCAACGTGAGCAGAGAAGAATTAGAGAAGATAGTAAAAGAGGCATATCAGCTGAACCTCCAGGTGGCAATCCATGCAATAGGCGATAAAACTACGGATATGATCTTAGAGGTTTATGAGAAGTTTAGAGGAGAGAGAAACCGCATAGAGCACGCATCAGTTTTAAGGAAAGATCAAATAAAAAGAATGAAAAAGCTTGGAGTTGTTGCCTCGGTTCAACCAAGGTTCATAATAAGCGACTGGTGGGCAGTAAAGAGAGTGGGGAAGGAGAGGGCAAAATGGATTTATCCCTTCAAGAGCATGCTTAAGGAGGGCATAGTGATAGGCTTTGGAACAGATTCCCCAATAGAACCTGTAAATCCGTGGGAAACTATATACGCTGCAGTCACCAGGGGAAAATTTGAAAATACTGAAACCTACCACTATACAAAAGATGAGCGCCTCTCCCTTGAGGAAAGCCTCCACGGCTATACATACGGCTCGGCCTATATAATGCACGCTGAAAATGAAATTGGAACCCTTGAAGAGGGCAAATTCGGAGACTTTATTATAGTAGACAAGGATCCATTTGAAGTTAAAGATAAAGAGCTGAGGGATATAAAGGTTCTTGAAGTCTACGTAGGAGGTTCAAAGTATTATTAACTCTCTTTCGGCACTTGTGAGTCTCTTTCCTTTTTTCTTCACAACAACATCATCCTCTATTCTCACACCACCCAGATTGGGAATGTAGATGCCGGGTTCAATTGTAAACGTCATGCCGCTTTCAAGAATCCTATCACTTGTTTGGCTTATATATGGCTCTTCGTGCACTTCCAGCCCCAATCCATGTCCCGTTCTGTGGATAAAGTAATCACCATAGCCTTTCTGGGATATGTACTCTCTTGCTGCTTTATCAACTTTCTTTGCTTCTATCCCTTCACGAACACTCTGAAAAGCCCTTTCTTGAGCTTCTCTAACAGTTTCGTAGATTTCCTTAAGCTTCTCGTTTGTTTCACCAACTGCTACAGTTCTCGTTATATCCGAACAGTAGCCTTTGTACTTTGCCCCAAAGTCGAGTATCACGAAGTCTCCGCGCCTTATTTTTCTTTCACTAGGCTTATGATGAGGATTTGCAGCGTTTTTGCCAGAAGCTACTATGGGAGAGAACGACACACCGTCTGCCAGCTCCCTAATAAGAAACTCGATTTCTAATGCTACTTGCTTTTCGCTTTTTCCTATTAGATCCCTGTTTATTATCTCGTAGAAAACTTTGTCTACAATCTCAGCAGCCTTTTTCATCAGCTTTATCTCCTTTTCATCTTTGCGCATTCTTAGCTCTCTTGTAACAAGACTTAGGGGATAAAAAGTGTAATCTTTTAAAAGCCGCTCAATGTGAATTAGAAAGTCCGCCCTCATAGTATCTTCTACCAGAATCTTACCGCTCTTTAAATTCAGAGAAACCAGAAATCTCTCGAGGATTTCATATGGGTTTTCTTCATCGCTCCAGAACACCACATTTTCCCATTCAACTTCGTTTTCATAGAGCTTGGGTGCTATTAAAACGCTTTCCCCCTCTCTATTGACTACAAGGAGAAAAAGCCTCTCCTCAGTTGCTTGAGGGGCCATTCCGGTTAGATAATAGAGATTGCTACTGGGGGTTATTAATGCACCATCGTATTCCGTGAGGAATTCCAAGAATTTCTTCATCCTATCCACATATACCACCATAGAGAAACTTGCGAGCAAAATTTATAAGGTCTCTCCCAAAAGTTCCCTTGGATGCCCCGGTGGCCTAGTCTGGATAGGGCGCGAGGCTGCGGACCTCGAGATCCGGGGTTCAAATCCCCGCCGGGGCGCCATATCTTTACTCTTATTCAATTATGACCAAAAAATAACCAAAAATTTTTAAATAACATTTGGTAATTAAAACATAGAACGTTTCTTACCCATTAGAGCAAGACATTATATTAAAACCAAGGAGGTGATAGCAATGATAGAGGATGCACTTATGCTTTATCTGCTCAGCAGTGCGAGGGTTAAACAAGATAGGAAGAAGAGAAGAAAGCTCCGATCTTCTTGAGCCCTAAATTTCGAAAAGCTTAAATACCTCCTTTTAGTAAAATAAAGTTAGAAAAATTGAGAGGAGGTGGTAAGATGACATACGTGGCAGTATTGGCAAACATCAACGGAAACTTCCCCGCTCTTATGAAAGCCCTTGGAAGAATCGAGGAGCTTAAAGAGGAGGGTTATGAGATTGAGAAATATTATATCCTTGGAAACATAGTTGGGTTGTTCCCATATCCGAAGGAAGTTCTTGATGTTCTCGATGATCTGATGAAGGACAACCATGTAAAGATAATTCGTGGAGAATTCGACCAGATAATAGCCATGAGCGACCCACATGCAGAAGGTGCGGACTATATCGATGAACTTGCCCTTGAGCCATACACAAAAGAGGCATTGAAATACACATGGGAAAAGCTCGGCCATGAAGGAAGGGAGTTTATAAGAGATCTCCCAATATATCTAGTTGACAAAATAGGCAAGAATGATATCTTCGGAGTGTATGGAAGTCCACTAAACCCC
Organism: Thermococcus aegaeus; assembly: GCF_055393685.1. Classification (NCBI taxonomy): domain Archaea; kingdom Methanobacteriati; phylum Methanobacteriota; class Thermococci; order Thermococcales; family Thermococcaceae; genus Thermococcus; species Thermococcus aegaeus. The sequence goes on from NZ_AP042464.1 coordinate 665,854, forward strand.
TTCGAAGGCAAAGTTCTTCCGGAACAGCCTACCACGTATTATGAAGCTGTTATGAGGCCGGTAAAAGACTACGAACTTCTGTTAGTTGCATCACCAAAACTCCCCGTTAATGCCATGACACGATATGGGAGAGTAGTATGCCCCGGTAGCATTGGATTTCCCCCTGGGAAAGAACATAAGGCAACTTTTGCCCTCATAAATGTTGACAACCTGCACACAAAATTCATAGAAGTCGAGTATGACAAGAAGATCATAGAAGACAAGATCAAAGCGGAAGGATTGCCAGAGGAGCTCATTAAGATCCTCTATCACGGGAAGGTTTAAACAGCTTGAGCACCATTTTTATTTCTTTTCTGAATATTCCAACGTATACTACAAAAGCCAACAGCAAGAGAGTTTTTGATAGGAATACCGTGAACTGCAGTAAAACAGCCACAACAAATTGAGCATAAGAGGTGAACGAAACCCCTAACTTCTTGTTTGCTACGATTGATGTGCCAATTAGTATCGAGAGGTATCCTAAAAAGAGCCCAGAGACAGTTCCATATTCTTCAAAGGGACTTATCAAAAGCAACCAAGCAACGAGAGAAACTACAGCGCCTAAAAGTGCAATGATAGTCCCCTCTTTTACGTACTTTGTTGAATTCAATGCCACTATGCTGGGGTTATAGGCAATATATGTCTCCACTGCCATGAGAGCTAGGTAGAACTCACTGCCTAAATTGAATCCAAAGAGGAGCGATAGAATCTCCCTGCCGACAAGTAGAAGAAGAAAGACCACCAAAGCCACTAAAAGGGACAGCAACTTCGTGGATTCTTCGGCAAGCCACTTTACGTACTCCATTTCATCTTTCCCGTATTTATACGAGTACAAAGGCATTATCGCCGATTGAAACACCTGGGGCAGATAAGTTAAGAGAAAAGCAGCGGATAAAGAAGCCGAGACAACACCGGCAACTTTAGAAGAAGCAAGCTTCTCGCTTAGAAAATACGGAGCCTGGACAAGAAAAACCCCAGAGATCGTTCCGAGAAATGCAAAGCTGGAATATCTCACAAGGACTTTAAGAGTTTCGGAAGTAGGTTTTCCAAAGAGCTTTTCTTTAAAGAGATATGCGAGTCCAAAGACCACTACACCAGAAAGAAGGCCGATATAAGGCATGTAGTAGTTTTCCGACAGAAATCCACCAATAAACAGCACAAAGGCCCCCAGCATTGCATAAGCATAAATCTCACCCCGATGAAGACCATAAATAAAGCTACGAAACGTCAGTTGGAGCGCCCTCAAAACTGCCAGAACAGCCAAATAAAAATTAAAAGGGATCAAAACCAAGCCAATAAAGGGAAAAGAAAACCCCAACGTAGCTATGGATTTTATTTTTCCTACTTCTCCTCTCCCCAAAAACTCGGAAGTGTACTTTCCCAGAGCAACTGCAAAAAAGCTTAACGGAATGGCCAATAAGAACGCTTGCGATATGAGTGAATTCACCTTTCCCAGAACTTCGACGCCAAATCTCCTTGAGATAACTATGCTGTAGACAAGCCTGCTGAGGCCAAAGAGGGCAAGGGCCACTATACTGGCTATTGAATGCCGTAATATGACTTTCTTCTCATAGCTCATGAAAGAAAGATAAATAAAGCAGAATTTAACCTTTGCGGAACCCTAAATAAAAGCCTGCAACAAATGCCCCCGTCCCTGGTAAAATCCCCACTACTTTGTCGGCTAAAGTTAAGGTTGAAGTGGTTGCACTCTCTGCAAGGTTGAAGAGAGCATCGGTGTTTATTGTTATGACACCCTTCTGCTGAAGCCAAAAGAGACTCAACAGGTATGCACCTATCAAGGTAAGAACTATTTTTATGAACTTTTTAAGCGCATAACCTGTTATAAAGCCGACAACGGCTCCAATTCCCATATCACCCATTATTCCACCAAAGTCAAGGTTCATGGTAGCTCACCATTTGTTTTTGAGTTATTAATACACTCCAAAGTTTAAAAGGGTTCCGCCCTTCAATAGCCCTCTAATTATCGCATCTCACTCTAAAGAGCGAGGCTTTCGGAAGAAAAATGTAATTAAAACCCTTTTGCTTTTGGATTTTATAGCGACAAAATGTTTAAATTGTGTGAAATCCCAATATTTATAAAGCATAAAAGTTTTAAGGATGAACAATATGTATCATTGAGGGTGATATATATGACAACTCCTATGGAGAGACTTAAGGAGAAGATGACGAAGGAAGTTCTGTGGATTTACATACTGAGATTGCTAAAAGACAGACCTATGTACGCATATGAACTCAAAAATGAAATAAGAGAGAGATTTGGATTTGAGCCTGCTACGGTAAGTAGTTACGTTGTTTTATACAAGCTCGAACACGATGGATACGTTACTTCAGAATGGCAGGAAAGCGAAACTGGGAAGCCCTCAAGAAAATACTACAAGCTTACAGAAAAGGGAGAAAAACTCCTTGAAGATGGAATAAAATTTATAGAAGAAACCCTAAACAAGCTTAAGTAGCCCTAACGTCCTGCTCCTCCTCTTGGTTCTTTAGCTTTTGGTCTTAGCCCCTTGTATCCGCACTTTCTGCACTTCTCTGCTTTCCATGGGTTAGTAGCACCACATCTCATACATATGTACTTCCTAAATATTCTTGCCTCAGCTTCAGGAAACCTCGCCATTTTAATCCCTCCATGATCTTGACTGTGTTCACTTACAAGCATTTCTTTTTAAGCTTTACCTTTTTTGAATTACCGAAAGCTTTTTATTCGAACTTTGCTCTTTCACTTATGAGCGGGGGTGCCCGAGCCTGGCCAAAGGGGCCGGACTTAAGATCCGGTGCCGTAGGGCTACGCGGGTTCGAATCCCGTCCCCCGCACCACGATTTTTGGAAAAAGCGAATTTTTTAAGAAATTTTAAGCCCAAAACACGGCAGCTTGGCGACATAAATAAAAATCATGGACTCACTTAGCGAAGTACTCTTGGAGTTCCTGAGCTTTAATTGAGAGTGCTTTCCCGTGCTCATTGAAGTTTATTGACTTAACAACTCTAAAGGTGATCTCTCCGTCCTCTAGTTTAACTTCAAAAACCCTGCTTGCGATCTCTCTTGCCTCTTGGACAATATCTTCTCTGAGAATGCCTGTGTTCAGGAACGTAACTCCCGTGCTTTTCTCATACCCCAAGAGCGGCCTAACAACGGCACCAAAAAATGCCTCTAACGTTGCTGGGTCTTCAGATAGAAGTCTTATAAGCTTTTCAGTTCCAAGTGTGATTCTAACAAGGTAGTCATAATTCTCCTCCATGTGTTTTAGTATTTTAATAAACTCATTTTTCATAACGGATGGTTCTAAGGTTAAGGAAATTCTCTCGAGAACTTTTCCAGTAGTTATCGCTCCGCCAAGTTTTATTACTTGCGCTTCATCAACCAGCTCGGTGTCTATTCCAGCAAATTTCAAATGGGCTTTGACCACGTGCAGTTGATCCGCTATGTCTATTATAATGAAGGGAACGTTTTCCTTCTTTAGATACCGCAAGAGGAGATAAACTACTAAATGAATGGGCTCGTTTGAAGTGTACTCAACGAGAACTAATTCTCCCCGTTGGATTGTTTTATTGTATTCAAATACCATCTCTTCAAACTTTTCAGACATCAAGATCACCCATCCAAGTCCTATGTTCTATTAAGAAATTTAGGTAACTCAAGGTTAAAAAATTTTCTAAATAAGTCCTCAAAGGTTTGAATTTCGTACAACCAAATAGATATCCCATAAATTTACAAAAAGGTTTGGCACTTCAAAATAAAAATGTATAAAGAGGATAAAGTTTAATAAGTTCAAGATACAAACTAAAAATATTCGTGAGAAGCTTTTTATACTTCCATAGCTACTCATATATAGGATGAATTATTTCAATTTTCAATTTTAGGAATGTTCATATGACAAAATCCACAGGAGAGTGGGAAACATGGAAACTTTTGAGAGAGACGTTTTCAATCAGCTTAGAAAAATAAGAAGGGGAGAGGACGTTTTGGTGGAATATACCTCTTCCGAACCAATTCATCTTATATTTTGCACCGCCATTAACTATGCAAAGCAGAGCAATACTAAGGTGCTTCTGGTGGATATACTTGACCAGCTCCACCTATTAAAAGCTCATCTTGAGCTTGCAGGTATTGACTCGTCTTTTGTAGAAACCCTCCCGGTAATTAAATTTGGTGGAATTATGAAAACGGGCAAAATCCTTAAGAGGATAGAGCTAAAAAGTGAGATATCTATATGGAAGGAGCAGTACCTGGAAGCTCTCAAAGAGTTTCAAAGAGAAGAGGAGAACGAATTTGCTATAAGAATCGTTGTAGGGGTGGAGAAACTTATAAAACTCTATGAAGATGATCCCCGAACATTGGAAACGTTTTTCGGAACAATAATACGGCCTTTCCTTGGAGATGGGAAAAGAGTGCTGGTAACGTTGGTTAACACCTCCCTCCTAAACGAAGAAATTCTACAGGAGTTCAGAGAACATTCCAGCAGAAGCTTCCTTGTCCAGCTATCCGAAAAGAGAATACACTTCCAAGTAATAAGGTCTGTTGACTTCGAGGACTACGGGAAGACCTTCAGCATCGAAGCTCAAGAGCTCCAGGATTCCTTAATTAAATTAAAAAGAGATTAAAGCTTCCTCAAACCTGGAAACCAATGCTTCTTGCCCCTTTTCTCCTTTTCCTCATCCCATTCGTGCAGAATTTTGACCGCTTCACTTGCTACTAATGCCGCTTCCTTCTCTCCGGCCTTTCCGAATTCGTTCGTTACTCTGTTGGCAAAGACTGCACAAACACATCCCGCCCTGAGGCCATAGATGTTCGCTAAAGTGTAAAGTGTTGCAGCTTCCATCTCAAAATTCGTAACTTTTGCCTGCCTCAAATCATCTATGAGGTGCTTCGCAAAGCTCGGGAAGTAGCCGTTTAATCCGGGCCTTGCTTGGCCTACATAAAAACTATCGGTGGAAGCTGTTATTCCAACATGGTATCTAACTCCCAGTGTTTCTGCGGCTTCAATTAATGCCAAAGTAACCTCAATATCGGCACTTGCTGGATATTCAACCCTAACATACTGCTTTGATGTCCCCTCAAGCCTAACTGCTGCTTTTGCTATTATTAAGTCACCGATCTCTATCCCGGGTTGAATTGCTCCCGTAGAGCCCACTCTAATGAAAGTGTCAGCACCTATAGCTGCTAACTCTTCAATTGCAATTGCCGTTGAAGGGCCTCCTATTCCCGTTGAGGTTACGCTTATGGGAACACCCTTATACTTGCCCGTGTGGGTTCTATACTCCCTATGGAAGGCTATCTCTTTCGCTTCATCCCAGAGGGAACTTATCTTAGGAACTCTCTCAGGATCACCCGGGAGAAGAACGTACCTAGCCACATCACCGGGCTTGCAGGCTATGTGATATTGGTATCCCTCTTCCGTTTGAGGTCTATCAGCGGGCATAAACTTTTTCATTTCTCTCACCCCACATGAATTTTGGAAAAGGGATATATAAATGAAATCCCTACTGCAAAGGGTGAGAAGATGTTAAAATGTCTGAGATGCGGAAGGACTTACGAAGGCTTTAAAATTATGTGTGAATGTGGCGGAACTCTCGAATACATTAGGGAAAAGAAAGGTAGTTTTGAGGAGTTGCTGAAAAGGGAATTCCTAGACGTAAGGAGGTATTTTAATTTTTTGCCAATAAAAGAGGAGTTCTCACCAAGATTAGCACTTCCAATAACTCCAGTAGTTGAGAGAAAGATTGAAGGAGTTAACGTTCTCTTCAAGCTTGAATACCTAATGCCCAGCGGTTCCTTTAAGGACAGGGGCACTTACGTAACCCTTGCAAAGCTGAAAGAAGAAGGTATAAGGGAAGTAACACTCGACTCCTCAGGAAATGCGGCGTTAAGCTTAGCGCTCTTTGCAAAAAGTGAAGGAATAAAGGCTCACATCTTCATCCCAAAACACACAAGTGAAGGAAAAAAGAGACTTCTAAAGTTATTAGGAGTAGAGGTTCATGAGGTGGAAGGATCACGAATGGAAGTGCACGAAAAGGCAAAGGGCTTTCGGAAGGGGGTTTATATCTCCCACTGGTACAACCCCTATTTCCTCGAAGGAACAAAAACAGCAGCTTATGAGGTATATGAGCAGATTGGAGGGGTTGATTATTCCTTAATTCCCACGGGCAGTGGAAGCTTATTCTTGGGTCTCTATAAGGGCTTTAGCGAGCTGAATGAGCTTGAAAAAACCCAAATTCCTAGGATGATTGCGGTTCAAGGAAGAGGATATGAAAGTCTGTGTAAGAGGAGTAAAGAAAGAAGCAGACTTGCAGAAGGGATAGCTATTCCAGAACCTCCCAGAAGGGAGCAGATGCTCAAAGCCTTAAAAGAGAGCAACGGAGCCTGCGTTTCCGTGGGGGATGAAGAGATAACAAAGGCTACAAAAGACCTTATTTCTATGGGCTTTTTGGTAGAGCCAACGTCAGCAACAGCCTATGCCGCATTTAAGTTGCTCTTAGAAGAGGGATACTTTGAAAAAGGTGTAAAAGTGCTCATTCCCCTCACAGGTTCTGGTCTGAAGAACATTTGATGGAGCCGGGAGGGGGATTCGAACCCCCGTAAAGCGGATCTGCAGTCCGCCGCCTCACCTCTAGGCTATCCCGGCATTTTACCCGAAGAAGATATTTTGGCGCCGCGGCGGGGATTTGAACCCCGGAGGGACAGCGCCCACCGGCTTAGCAGGCCGGCGCCCTACCAGGCTAGGCTACCGCGGCACGTCCAACATTAAGGAGTTTGGGAGGGTATTTAAATCTTTCGCAACTGGCAATACGAATACTTTTGATCAGAACATAACTCAGAATTCACTGTATTTTGACCAACATTTGAGAAACAACTTCCTTCTCAATGGTTTCTCTAACCTCACGAAATCTAAGCTCTTGAAGAGAAGTTCCAATTTCTTTTAATGCATTATCAAGTCTTTTTCTTGCTTTCCAGTACTTTTCACGATTTTTGTCGGTTCTGTCTTTTAGGTACTGCCTCTTACATTTCAAGAAATAGTAGTATGCCTGCCTGATTTTAGGTGTTATTTTACCAGATTCTTCCAATTGGGCAATTGCACTCTTGTAGTATTCATCATAATGAAAGAGCCATCCCTTGTAGTCGGATCCCCAAACTCCTAACTCTTCCAAAGTTTTATGACGTTTTGGATGGTAAACTCCCAAAACAAAAAGCCACTCTGGTGAATATTCTTCCTTAATTGATGTTATTACCTGTTCTAATAAATCTTCACTTCTTACTTTCACATAATTGCTAGTACCATTTCGTTTCAATAATCCACCAATTGCAATGTATTTGTATCCCATATTTAGAAGTTCACCATAACATTTAACATACTCCTCTATGTTTTTTCCTTGAGCAACCCCTATTAATTTGAATTTCTTACTGAATCCGTTATCATGATAAACATTAAGCGCTTCTTCAGCACTTTTTATAGTCTCTTCCATATTATGCAAAACATCCTTCATTATTCCAAACTCGACTTTTAGTTCAATATATCGCTCAAAAAGTTCTTCATACGAAAGACTAGTACCATTTTTTTGGAAAATTCCACTATCCGAGATTTTTATGATGTTTTGCCTTATTATCCTGTTCAGTTTTTTCTGATTAACATTTCCATCAAAATATTTGAGAGGTGTTTTGTAAGGAAATGCCCTATATTTCTCAATAAACTTGGGGGAAACGTTAGCATGCGTCATTAATCCAAATTGCAAATTAGGGAATTTAAAGAATAACCCTTTGAGTATTTCAAGACTTGCTTGTCTATCTAAAACAAAAAAAGGGATCATGATTCAAGCCACCAAGAAAGTTATAAACTAAGTTGGTTTTTTAACTCATCGATTTTAAATTCTTCGAGGGCATCCTTTAGTGGTGTGGGCTTTATAACTCCCTCTAGGCTGTATCTCTTAAATACCTCTACTAATATTGTGGACTTGGTCGCAGTTCCTGTTATAACAGCTTTTCCAGTTCCAATGTTCTTTAGCATCTCAATCTCAACCTTTGTTAACCCTTCTGTAACTTTTTTAACATAATCTTGATCATCTGGGTTTTTTAATTGATGAAGTATCAGGGTGTTGCATTGAGATACCACTTCTGCATCGACAGTAGCGGGCTTTTGTGAGATAATACCGTAGGATAATTTGAATTTTCTTCCTTCATAAGCTAGGTCTCTAAGTGCAGAAACTGCTAACCAACCTGCATAGTCTTTATTTTGTGCAGCATGTGCCGGAATTAAGCTTCTAGCTTCTTCTAAAATAAACAACAATGGATATCTTTTGGATTCTGGAATTCTTGTTGTTATCTTCTCGGTTTCATTATAAATCCCAAACTTATACGCCCTAAAGATATATTCAATTATTGCATAGACAGTTACTTTTCTCATATTTTCTGGTAGCTCATATAAGGAGAACACATGGATGTTCTTGTCGCTTCCAGACTTCAGAAAGATATCTTGGCAGATTTTGTCAATCTCTGCAGGAGTTGCCATCCTTTGTAAATCATTGTAAATTAGCTTAAGAACTTTGAATTTGCCTTCTAATGCCTGTCTTGTGTCATATCGTATCTCATTTGAAGGCAATGTTTGGAGTTTATTTATAATCGCGTCTATATATGTATTACCTTTTCCAGGAACTTTTATTAATTTGAAGAGATGTCGTTTTTGGGCAGAAGTGAACTCCTCTCCAAGAAATCCCTCAATAAGGCGGAGGGTATATCCATCAAAGCCTCTACCATAGTATTTTAATTCTGGGAATATATTATGCCGCTTAATTTTAGTAGTCAGTTCTTTTTGGAATTTGAAGAGGGGACTATCCACGAGTTTTTCGCGCCACTTGGAATCTTTAAGTATCTTAACGATATCTTCACGTAGTCTAGTAGGTTTATTGTCTTCATACTCAAAAAAGCTCCATATCGGTTCATTTTTGAGAATGGCTAGTGTTTGTAGGAGTGGTAACAGACTATTTTCGGGAATGTCAACGCCCTCTTCATTCAGTTGGGCCAATATTCTTGGCTTTAGATTTTCCCCGTTTGAGTTGATAAAAATTCCATCAAAGTTAACTATACTCCTTCTAGGATCGACGGAAGAGAAGTAATCTCCGTGAGGATCAAAAATAATGATTCTGTACCCTCTCATTGCAAGTTCTTCTATTATTTTCGCGGAGGTGTTAGTTTTCCCAGAGCCTGTCATTCCAAAGACTGCAAAATGTTTTGTTACAAGCTCATTGCCATCAATTGTGACTGGAATCTCGCTGGTTGATCCAAAGCTCTCAATTTTTCCTATTGGGATGTATTCAGGGGAGTTATCATAAAACAGAACTTTCAGGCTTTCTCTACCTAGGGGGTACACTTCTCTTCCTGGAGGTACGGGTTTACGATTTTGTCTAAGTTTCTCCTCTTTCAATAATCCAACAACTTCACATTCTGCTATAGCATAAGTGTATCTTTCTGGAGGAAAAGACAAACCTATGCCTTCAATTAGTTCTTTGGCTAGTGCTCCCGCCTGTTCAATGCTTAGTAGGGGATTTTCTTTCTTCACATCAAGAATTCTACCAATTATTTTCTCGTTCCCGTTCAAGGGGACTTCTACATAACTGAAGACCAGATTTTCTTTCTCTGCACTTTCATCTGTTATGACGAACTTAAAGTTCAAAGTGGAGGTAGCTTCGACAATAATCCCTATTTTTTCCATCTTATATCACCTCGACCAAAAATTCCGCGTAAAGAGTTCATTTTTAAACAATCTAAACAGCTTCTCGGCTTTAACATTCCAGCCTTCTTTTAAAATTTCAACTAGAACGTATTCCAACGCCTTTTTGAAGTAATTACTGTGAGTTCTTGCAACTTTATCTGTATAGTATAGAACAATTGGAAGTCCATAATTTGGATAGAGTAACGCTAAAAGATATGTTGCACCCAAAATCTCATGATAATTCTCATAAATATCAAAAAATTCAACTCTAATAGGTTCTCTCAGGGGAGTTGATCGTAGGTAAGAGAATACAACTCTGTATTTTGAGGAACTGAAGTAGTATTCTAATATTGGCCCGTAATCATTCTTTATTCCATACTCTGCGTGACCCAAATGAGACTCAAAAAAATCTCTTGTTTCGTATCTATGAGTTTGGATTGGAGTTGTGTAATCTCCTTCAGTAAGGATATTTGTTACAATAACAGAATCTGTTATGTTGATTGCTTTAATTAGTTTGAAGATATGCCAATAGAAATCTTTTCTCGCAGTGTATAATCCTTGTTTTAGATCTTTTAACACGTTGTCAAATGAGGGATGATACCGATCTCCCTTTCCAAATAGTGATATAATCTCCGCGGGGATTCTATCTAGGGAGTTTGGATTTGTATAAATCCTTAAAAATAACGGAGGGAGAACATATTGTACAAACTCAGTAGATCGCTCAATATTCTCAACAACTGCTATCAATGGAACATTGTGTTCTTTGCATATATTGTAGAGCTTTCTCAACAACCAAAAATATAACGTTATACCAGAATAATATTTTCTTTCTTCAAATGAGATAGGACGTCGTTTAGATACATCATAGGGTATTGCATTTTCCCATTTATCTCTGTTCTGAAAATCTATGCCTTTTTCTATCTTTTTCAAGATTTCTGAATAAATAATTTGAGCTGCATAGACTTTACCGGGCCCTTCAGGATTGTCTATTAAGCTTGTTTCTTCTTCGTGAAGTTCTCGAAGCCAACTCTCTCCCCCTATGTTCTTCTGAGTGATTCTACCTTCATCACTATCTGGCCCAAGAACACCTTCTTTTGTTATTATCTCTAGGCTCAAAACACGTTCAGCATCTTCCTTTGTTAGAAAAATATCAGTAAATCCCCCAATGGCTCTTACAAGGGGTCCATGTAAGAATACCACTGGATGATACCCACTTTTGATAGATTCCTCAATTGCAACTATTGCAATAAATAAGTTCCTGAGGTATCCCCAGAACTGAGCCTCCTTTTCAAAAAATGGATCATCTCTGAATGAAATCTTGAGATCCCTTACAATGGGGCCTACAGCTTCTTTTTGCCCATTGTCTGTTTTGTATATTCTAAACGCCACACTTTTTAAATAGGCGTATGTACTTCCCTGAAAGGGTATTTCTACTTTGGATTCGTCTATTCCAATGATCTCAAGTTTTGGATGTTGAAGAAGTCGTGCCATAGTATCAAGGTCAAGATTTTTAATAAGTTCCTCTCTTGACATAAAGAACTTTTGAGAGTTCTTTTTGAAACTTCTAATTTCCAATTCATATGGAGAAATGCGTTGGTTGTCATATCCCATTATCTCCAAGGGAAAATTGCTTTTTATAATCTCCGGAAGAATGTCCCATATGAATTGTAAGATAGTAGTAAGAAGTTCCTGTTTTTCTCGGATCTCTTGAGGAAGTATTAAAAATTCATTTTGAAATGCTTTTCTCATACCTGGATCCAATATGAGCCTCGCTTGATGATTTGGAAACGAACCCATTTAATATCACCTCTAACTTCCCAATATCTCCCATATTTCCGTATCCAAAAACAACAAGTTTAACACCAATTTCCTTGCAAGCTCTTTCAATTAGTTCTCTATACTCTTTTCTAGCTCCACCTCGGTAGAATATCACGACATCAAAACCTCTGAGAACCTCTTTAACTTGTGGCAAAAGTTCTTTCGCTCTTTCTTTTGTCATTATTTGGTCATAAGGCTCAATTACTGTATCAGCGTTAATTAACCCATATTTCGCACTTAGGATGTAAAACTGCACTCCAAGTTCCTTTGATCGATGATATAAATGTCGGATTCTGGAAGATTTATATAACTTACCCGCTGGCTGAGGAGTACTCTCCTTTTTATTTCCACATGCAGTTATGAGAACAATATTACTAAATACCATCAATAAAAATACACTGCTAATTATATTTAACTTTTCCGTAGTCTATAAGTGCAAGACAAAGATATAAATACCTCGCTAGCTATCCAACAATGATGGAATTATTTAACTCCAGACTGTGCGCCCTGTGCAAAGGTAGAAAGCTGCTCTGCGGCAGACCCACATGTCCCATTCTCGAGAGATTTAGAGTAGCCAGGAGCATTGAGAAAAAGATAGACAGAAGAGATATCTTTGGCTCTTCACCACCCAGCATCTTCGTTGGTGAGTACGGCTATCCAAAGGTTCGCATCGGACCTCTTGTGCCGCCTATAGAAGGAAACACCTCTCATCTGGACAATCCTCTGAAGTGGGAGAACAAAACGATAAGGGATATCCTCTACTACCGCTCTCTTCTTGTAATGGGGGAGATGAAAGCAGATGTTAACGTAAGAAAAAGCGGAAGAATTCTTGGAGAAGTCCAAGAGCTGGCAATGTCAGTAAAGCCCGTGGACAGCGAGATTCTTCTCAAGAGAAGACCAGTTCTAAAAGTTCTTCCAAGTGAATTTGCCCCTCCAATAGGGCCAAAGGCAGAACTTCTTGACTTTGAGCTCACAGAAAATCCAAAAATTCCGAGGAAAACGGATTACGTGGTTAGCGATGAACTAAAAGCTGAACAGGCAATAATGCGGCTCTACAGCTGGGGCTTTGATGAGTACTACATAATAAGGCTGCTTTCAGCCGGACTTCTGGGGATCAACAGGAAGCTCGTTCCAACAAGGTGGAGCATCACAGCTGTGCAGGATACAATAGGTAAAAGACTAAGGAGAGAAATCCTGCATTATGGGCCCATAAACGAGTTTGAGCTCTACTTTTACGAGTTCTTAGGTAACAGATATGCTGTTATTTTAATGCCAGAAACTTATGCCTTTGAGCTCTTAGAGGTTTGGCTTAAGGGTTCTCTGTTTGGAAGCGATGAACCCGAGGTAATTCATGACTATGAAGACTTTCGTGGGATTAAGGGCTACGCTGAAGAGACCACCGGAGCGTACTATGCCGCCCGTTTGAGCGTTCTTGAGAGTCTCAGGAGAAGAAAAAGGCAGGCGAGAATAATAGTATTCAGGGAAGTTACCCCGAAGTACTATGCTCCCGTAGGTGTGTGGCAGATAAGAGTTGGAGTAAAGAAGGCCTTGGAAAACCCTGTAGGGAGATTTAACACACTCCAAGAAGCCCTTAATGAACTTAGGAAATTCCTTGAGCTAAAGCTTGAGAAATATCTAGAAAAAAGCTGGATCTTGGGGATGAAAAAGCAGAGAACACTCGATTATTACTTTAAATTACCATAAGGTAACTTTTATATAATGCAATTGCCTAAAATATATGGAGTTTTTCACATCCTGGGGAAACCATATGCCGGACTGGATAGGTGCGGTCAATGCGGTTGCAAATTTAGTTCTCCGTTTTGTAGTGGTTATCTTGGCTATTCTAGTGCGAAAGGAGTTAAAAAGAAGAGAAACACCTATGTCAATTTTAAAGTTTTATGATCTTCTTGTGATTAGTTTTGTCTTTTACGCTATATCAAAGATATTTTTCTTGCCCTTAAACCTAGATAGAGCAGGCTTCATCGATATAGATAATAGTACCGCCAAGACACTCAACGGCCTTGCCAACTTTTTAATAAACATCTTCGGTGTTCTTTTGGTATATGCATGGATAAAGCTGTTTAGGACTCTAACCCAGAGGTACAGGTTAATTCCCGTCATTCCAACAATTCCAGGTGAGGTTGCCAAAAGTCTTCCTCCAGGATTATATATAGAGGAGCCTTTGAGGGGAGTCTGCGAGAAATGTAAACCTCTCTTACAGGGAAGAAAAGTCATAATAATAACAAGACAAAATCCAGAAGAGCTAAAGGCTAAGGTAGGATCAAGTGTTCCGATCTTGTGGCTTGCAAAGATTGACAAACCCGGAACAGTTCATCCGCGAAACCTTGAACGCCTCGCCCATGAACTTATTACATTCATGAGATCCGAAAAAGAACCAAAAAGTATTGTAATCGATGGTTTTGAATACCTCGTTGTAGAGAACGGATTTGACTCTGTCTTCAAGTTCCTTACGTCTCTAAAAGATCACGCTGTCCTCACAAATACGGTCATAGTAGTACCCATAATGAAAGAAGCTCTTGAGAAAAGACAGTATGCACTACTTCTAAGAGAGTTCCAAAAACTAGAAGAGACAGAGGTACCAAAAGAAAAAGATGAGGGATAGTAATAGTAAGCTCTCTCCAATTAGAATTCTAAACTTAAACTTTTTAACCAACTTTCCGTAGCTTAATCTATGAGGAAAAAACTTGCACTTATAAGCATCGATGGCAACGGGGCCTACAATTTAAAACACATGCCGTTTTTAAGTGAGCTAGCGGATGAAGGGTTCTTTGAAGTAGTGGAGTCGATATTCCCTACACTTACGGATTTAGTCCATACGACTGTAGTTACCGGAGTCCCTCCACGGATGCATGGGGTTGTAGAAAACGGTTACTATGACAGAATAACCGATAGGAAAGTGAATTTTTACGACTACGAAATTGCTTTTAATCCGCACAAAGCCATAAAGGCAAGAACGGTAGTTGACATCCTCAGAGAAAAGGGGATAAGGAGTGCTTCTGTTAGTGGCTATACAATGCCTCCCTTCAGCGGAACGCATGTTAGAATCTTTCCTCCGTTTTTCAGCGACGATAAACTTTATAGAGAGCACGGGAGAGACTGGAGAAAAGACCGCTGGGTCTTGAATTCAGCTTTGTATCTCTATGAAGAGTGCAAACCCGATTTACTTTTGGTTCACTTCTGCTCAATAGATGGAATGCAGCACGATTACGGGCCTTTAAGCGACGAAGCTATGAAAGCTGTTGAAACTGTAGATACTGCATTAAACGTTTTGTGGGAGAGGCTTAGAGAGGAGTACGCATTTATAATTTTTGCCGATCACGGGCAAGAAAATGTGCACACATGGGTGAACCTGAGGAATTATCTCAAAAAACACGGCATTGCAACACTAAGGGTTTCATCTGGTGGAGGGGTGCACGTTTATCTAAAAAACCCTACAGAAGCTGAGGAAGCGTATTCACTATTAAAGAGAGCTCCGGGCGTAAGGTACGTCTTTTTCAGAGAGGATTTGCCCCATCTAAACACTCCAAACAGTGGAGAGATCATAGTCTCTGCAAAGCCTGGTTATTGGTTCTGCTCCCACAGGGTATGTGATTGGATCAAAGGGTCAAGCTACTGGGTAAAAGGAATGCACGGCTCGATGAACGAGCCAGTAATGAAAGTTCCACTAATTCTGTGGGGATTTGAGAGTGCAGACATTGATAATGCCAGCCTTTATGATATAGCCCCCACTATCCTGAAGTTCTTTGGTGTTGAAAAGCCCGAGGACATGATAGGAAAGAGCTTACTACGATAGTACAAACCTTGTGAACTAGAACCAAACTCTTTCTCTTCTAAACCCAAAAGCGTATATACATGAAGATTCCATCATCAAACATAAATCATCAGTTACAAGGCAGCGGTTCTTGTAATCTTTTCTAATCATCTGCAAAAAGGAGGTGATTTTGTGGAATATGACCATCTAGTAGTGGGTTCTGGGGCCGGAGGGGCCACAGTCGCGAGAGAGCTTGCCAAAAGAGGGAAGAATGTTCTTATCATAGAAGCGGGAAAATACGAGGAAAAGATGGGTACTTTCAAAGATGCCCTCAGATATTTTGAAACAACTGGATATAAAACCCCAAGGACATCAAAAGAAGGCGTGATTCTATGGAGAACCATAATGGCAGGCGGCTCAACGGTTGTCTCATGTGGAAACGGAACTAGATGCCTTCAAGAAGAGTTTAAGGATTTTGGAATAGAGTTAGAAGAAGAGTTTAGAGAAGCAGAGAAAGAAATGAAAATTGGCCCAACACCTGAAAATCTGCTATCAGAGGCATCAATTAAAATGAGAGAAGCAGCAGAGGAATTGGGCTACAAGATGGAGCCGATGCCGAAATTTTTGGACTTCGATAAATGTGTGAGATGTGGGAGCTGCACTTTTGGGTGTATTCAGAGTGCGAAGTGGACGGCCTTGGATTATCTGGACGATGCTATCACCCATGGAGCTGAAGTCATGTATGAAACTAAAGTTAGAGAGGTAATATCCGAAAACGGGAAGGTCAAAGGCATTAAAGGAAAAGGGAAGAACGGATATGTAGAAATTAAAGGAGATAATGTCATATTAGCCGCAGGTGCCCTAAGCACTCCAATCATTCTTCAAAATTCGGGAATATCTGAGGCAGGAGAGAACTTGTTCATTGATATCCTCTTAAATGTGTATGGCAAAGCAAAAGGATTACACCAAGTTCGTGAACCTCTTATGGCACTTGTTGACCATGAATTCCACGAGGAGAAAGGCTTCATACTATCCCCCCATATAAATGCCAACAGAACAGTTAGATTCATGGAAGCAGGCCTGAAGGGATTTAGAATGCCCACAGATAAGCTTGTAGGGATAATGGTGAAGATTGCGGATGATGCATCGGGGAGAGTCTACCCAGATGGGAGTGTTTCAAAAGGTGTAACAAAGAATGATTGGAAAAGGATAAACGAAGGTTCTGCCATAGCAAGAGAAATATTAGAAAAAATGGGGGCGGATCCAAAGTCCATATTTGTTTCAAAGCCTCAAGGAGCGCACGTTGGAGGGGTTGCCTCTATTGGAAGCGTAGTGGATGAGAATCTTGAAACAAAAATAAGGAACCTCTACGTCTGCGATGCGAGTGTCTTACCAAACGCACCTGGATTACCACCTATTTTGACAATAGTTGCACTTGCCAAGTGGCTTGGGAAAGCTCTGTCGCACTGACCTTTTTAGGATTTGAAGCAGAAGAAAAAGCATAAATACTCCAAAAACATAAGGCTTAAGGGGGATTATGAACAGAGCTGTTAGAGTGCTGATACCTCTGATTTTGCTACTTGCTATTTGCACGTTGGGCGTTAAAGCCCTTTCAGCTGAAGACCTCAGAAGTGAAAATATAGTAGAGAGTGATGAAGTTCATTCCCTCTTTTATGATTCAAAAGGTGAAAGAATTGCAACTGTTTCCCTTATGAGGCGAGGTTATTATCCAGAGAACCTAATGTCTTTTCGCGTTCATATATGGCACAGAGAAAGTGGAAAGCTTAAGAGCTTAAAGCTTGTGATAATCCCAAATGCGACTGCAGAAGTTTATTTAAAGACTCCAGATGGGTATCCTTGGAACCCTATAAAATTCCAGAGGGATAAAGATAATTCTGTTGAGCTAGAAGTTCCTGATCTCGGTTTTCAAGGATTAGGGAGCACAAGGTTAGACTTTATTTTGATCCCTTCAGAAAAAGCAGATGCAATCTCAATTACTGTAAAAGTCGAGTTCGAGCTCTCTGAGGGAATTAAAAGGTACAAAGGGGAAAGCACAATCGTCTTGCCGCTGAAAAAGAAATAAAAGAGCTCACCTTGAGGACTGTGCAATCCTCTCGATTTCTTCCTTCTTGCTGTATGCGAAGCTCTTTGTATCCTTGTTTGCTGCTGCAATAATCTCTTCAGCCAACGCCTCGGCATAACTAATCTTGTTGCGGTAGCACTTTGCTGATGCACCGAGGGCGATGTTTCTCAAGGCAACATCAAGCCTTCTCATTGGAGAGATATCAACTGCGAGGTGGTATCTAACTCCACCGAACATGATGTTTGTGGTGTCTTCCCTCGGGGCGGAGTTTTCGATTGCCTTAACGAGAACCTGGATTGGGTTCTGCTTTGTTCTCTGTTCAATGATCTTGAAAGCCTCTTTTACGACCTCATAAGCCTTCATCTTCTTGCTCATCAATGAGCGGTGCTCTCTTCTCATGAAGTGACCGCCGATCTTGTAGCTTGAAGCACCACTTCTCATTACCTTGTTTATAAGTCTCTCAACCACATGAACGTTTGCCTTACCGAACTGCTTCTTAGCATGCCTTCCGTGGCTGTGAGGAAGAATTCTTGGTTCAAGATTAATGTAAGGTCTGAGCGATGGATCTTCAACGACTACTTCCTCAACACTCCATCTCCCGAAAACCTTGAGATCCTTTGGGACAAAAAATCTCTCTTCTAGTGGTTTGGCCATGAGCATCACCTTCTTGGCTTTTCCTTTCTACCCTTAACTATCTCTTTAAGAGAAGTTCTGTTAACGATGACAACCTTGTATCTAATTCCTGGAATGTCACCCATGGATCCACCTTTTGGACCGCCAATTCCCTCTATGATAACCTCATCGTGTTCGTCAATGTGCTTGATAGCACCGTCACCGGGGGTGAAAGCGGTAACCACTTTACCGTTCTTGATGAGCTGAACCCTAACTGCTTTTCTCATACCTGAGTTTGGCTGCTTAGCTTCAACTGCAATCTTTTCAAGAACGATTCCTCTCGCCTGTGGTGCACCTTCAAGTGGATCACTCTTCTCCTTGAGCCTAAGTACCCTTCTCTTGTAGGTTATGTCACTCCACCTAAACTTCTTTCTCTTAAGCTTGAGCTTTCTTCCAGCAAATTCACCGTAAGGAGCCTTCTTTCCAGCCATGATCATCACCTCAAATTACCACAACTTCCTCAATCCCATGATGCCTCTCCATTAATTCTTTGACGAGGTTTATATTTTGCCCCCCTCTACCTATCGCCCTAGGCTTATCCCTTTGATTCACATCAAGGAGGGCAACTTTTTTTCCATCTTTCTTTTCAGTTATGTGAACTTTTTTAATCCTTACGCCCATTGTTTTATAAATGTTCTTGAGGAATTCTTCTGGATTCTCTGAATGTTCTATGAGCTCAA
The DNA here is from genome assembly GCF_055393685.1 of Thermococcus aegaeus. Taxonomy (NCBI): domain Archaea; kingdom Methanobacteriati; phylum Methanobacteriota; class Thermococci; order Thermococcales; family Thermococcaceae; genus Thermococcus; species Thermococcus aegaeus. The sequence goes on from NZ_AP042464.1 coordinate 684,636, forward strand.
TGTCCTTTCCTAACATCCCTTGTATCCTTTTAACGTTGCTGCCCCTTTTGCCTAATGCCAAACCCATTTCTCCCTTCTTGATGACAAATATTAAGCGATTCCTTGGTGAGTCGATTAAGCAATCGAGCACTGTTGCTCCTGTAAAGCTCTCAAAGAGTGCTATATACTTTATCTGGTCAGTATTTAGCTTGAGTGGCATGCTCACTTACCTCCGGCCAGTGCAAGTATTTTGCTCTCTCCAGGCTCTACTATTGCCAGTGATGCGATTACAAAGGGCTTACCGAGCATTGTGCCTAACTCAACGCTTGTCCCCTCGAACTCATAAACTGGAATATTGCTGAGCTTTGCATAATAGTTGATGTCATCCTTAAGCTCTTTTGGTGCGTTTTTGGCTATGATAATGAGCTTTGCACCCCCGACCTTGGCAAGCCTAACTGTTTCGTTTGAACCAATGATAACCTTTCCTGTTTCAAGGGCTTTTCTAAGCTCAAATGCTAAATCCATTACCTACACCTCCCTACTCTTCTATGGATTTTTTAATCGGTAACTTCATTGCCAGCCTAACGATTCCCGTTCCAACTGGAACGGGCTGACCGATTAATACGTTTTCGACCACACCGTTGAGGGGATCAACCTCTCCCCTTTCGGCAGCTTGGAGTAAGTGTTGAACGGTAATCTCGAATGCAGCTCTAGCGAGCACACTTGCTTTTGTACCAACCACACCGTGCCTTCCAATAGGTCTCACAATACCATCAAGGGTCATCATATCAGCGACGAGCATGATATGCCTGACATCTACTTCAAGACCCTGCTCCTGCATCGTTCTTGTTATTTCTTCAATAATAGCATTTCTTGCCGCCTCAATGCCAAGTACTTCAGCTATTTCATGGATATTGTTCGTCCTTGTTCTTGTTGGATCAACGCCCGGAACCTTGAGCACCTGTTTGAAGTTTGATCCCTCTGTGTAGATGACGTACTCATCTCCCTCTTTTCTGATAATTGTTTTTCCTACGCCTGACAGTCCTTTTAGACGATGCTTTTTAACTTTATCGGCGAGTCTTCTTAATGTTGAAACACCCTTAGCCTTTTTCATTCTGATTATCAATGTGTTTCCATCAACCTCTATTTCCGCCGACTTGAATGAGCGTTCGAGCTTTGCTTGAATCTTCTCCATTGTTAAACCGCTTTTCTCAAGGCGTTCTGGGTCCACATCAACCACGAATTCCATGTTGAGTATATCAAGCGTCATGCTTCTGGCAAGGCTTTCGAGAGTTGTTCCCTCAATTCTCCTCGCAACCTCACGAGCCTTTTCTGAGTCGTATCTATGCTCCTCGTCGAGATAAACTGTCATAATTGGAGTTGATGGGTTCTTTCTTGCATCAACAATTTCAATGATTCTTGGGAGACCAAGGGTAACGTTAATCTCAGCAACACCTGCATAGTGGAATGTGTTAAGTGTCATCTGTGTGGAGGGCTCTCCAATCGATTGGGCGGTAACAGTTCCTACAGCCTCTCCAGGCTCTATTAGAGCTTTTTCGTATTCGCCCACAACTTCATCAATTATTGCCTCAATTTCTGCCTTCTTCAGCTTGTACTTCTCGTTATAAGTGAGGAGCTTCTCCAAAAGCTCTTCTTTAAGTCTCTCCGGCAGATTGGAGGCTTTACTCTCTACAAGCTTTTTAATAGTTGAGCTTGATACCATAACATCTCACCCCTTTTCCCTGAGCTTTATTAAAGTCCTCATTATCACTCTATCAACGTCTACTGTTTTTCCGCCCCAGCTCTTCATTGGATCTACTCCGTCCTCACCATAGCGGAATTGCACTATAATTCCAGTTGGATCTCTTACCGTTCCATCGTAGTCTACCTTGAGGTCTTGGAGGGCGTTTATTAATCTGCGCTGCATGTAACCGCTTTGGGCTGTTCTAACAGCTGTATCGACAAGACCTTCCCTACCACCCATTGCGTGGAAGAAGTACTCTTGAGGTGTCAATCCGCTCTTGTAAGAGTTCACAATGAAGCCCTTTGCCCTCGCTCCGAGATCTCCCGGTTTGAAGTGGCTTAACACCCTGTTTCTATAACCCCTATAAAGTCTCTTACCTCTAATCGACTGCTGTCCAAGCATAGCGGCCATCTGGGTAATGTTAAGAATCTTACCTCTCGCTCCAGTTTTGGCCATTATAACAGTATGGTTGTTCATACCCAGATACTTCTCGGCAACCTTACCTGCGTTATCTCTGGCCTCTGACAGTACGGCCATTATCTTGCTCTCGAGAGTCTCTTCAAGAGTTTTACCGGGCAATGGCTCAAGTTCGCCGTTCTTGTATGCTTCTATTAGTCTTTGAACCTTGTCCTCTGCCTCCATTATTATCTCCCTAATCCTTGCCTTCGCCTCGTCAGGGAGGTCTTCGTCATCTATCCCAGTTGTGAATCCTTTGTGAGTAATGACCCATATAGCAAGCTTTGTAACCTGATCCAAGAATTCTCTAGCCCTCTCAACTCCGTATTCTCTAACAATAATGTCAAGGATCTTTCCATCCTCTCTGCCGTAAGCCTTCTTGTCTATTGCACCGCTCAACAGTTTTCCGTTGCGGATATAAACAAATCCATCTGTGGCAACTTTTCTAACCTCTTCTTCACTAGGCACCAGCTTTTCTTCGATGAGCTTTTCAATCGGTTCACATTGAGATGGGTCATCACAAAGCTTGTTGCGGTACCAGATTGTTAAATCTTCTGGCAATAAGAGGGAGAATATGGTCTTCCCACTCCAGTATTCAACGCCATTTTCTACCTTATCTGGTTTTGGAAGCTCCTTTACGTCAACGCCTGCAAACATCAACATCTGCTCAACTTCGTATTTCGTGAAATATGCTCCTTCCCTAGTAAGCAGATAACCTCCAGATATGTGATCCTGAATTCCACCTATTATTGGCCCTCCATATCTTGGCGAGAGAATATGATTTTGTACTTCCATAAGGATCTTAGCCTCTGCCTGTGCTTCTTCCGTTTGTGGAACGTGGAGGTTCATCTCATCCCCATCGAAATCAGCGTTATATGGAGGACATACTGCCAAGTTAAGTCTAAATGTTTTGTAAGGCATTACTCTGACCCTATGGGCCATAATGCTCATTCTGTGAAGAGATGGCTGTCTGTTGAAGAGGACTATGTCCCCATCGAGAAGGTGCCTCTCCACCGTCCATCCGATGTCAATCATGTTGGCTATTGTTTCCCTATTGCTTTCCATAAGGCGGATTCTCCTTCCCTGTGGGTCTATTACATAATTAGCCCCTGGATACTTCTCCGGGCCATTGAGGATCATCTTCCTAAGCTTTTCAATGTTGAACTCGGTTACCTTTTCTGGAACGGTGAGCTCCATCGCAACTACCAGAGGGACACCAACTTCGTTTATACTTATCATTGGATCTGGACTAATAACGGTTCTTGCAGAGAAATTAACACGCTTACCGCTAAGGTTCTTCCTGAATCTTCCCTCTTTTCCCTTAAGTCTTTGGGCGAGCGTCTTGAGTGGTCTTCCACTCTTGTGCTTTGCAGGTGGAATGCCGGAAGTTTCATTGTCAAAGTATGTTGTAACGTGATATTGAAGAAGATCCCACAAATCTTCGATAATAAGCTGCGGAGCTCCAGCTTCGATATTCTGCTTCAAACGAGCGTTGATTCTTATTATGTCAACAAGCTTGTGGGTTAGGTCATCCTCCGCTCTTATACCGCTTTCAAGTGTAATTGACGGCCTTACCGTAACTGGAGGGACAGGCAAAACTGTCAAAACCATCCATTCCGGTCTTGATTTTTCGGGATCAAGGCCAAGAAGAGGCAGATCTTTATCCGGAATCTTTTCCAGTCTGTCTCTAATTTCACTTGGCATCATTCTATGCCTATACTCATTCCCTTCCTCGTCTCTTCTTATCTCCCAGTATATTGTGGGTCTTTCGAACTTTATCTGGTATTGAGGAGCACCACAGTGTGGACAGACCATTCTTTCCCTTGCCTTCTTGTATATCTCGGTTACCAGGGCATCTATCTCGCTCTTCCTAGCTTCATTTACGCTGAACTTTGCCATGTATTCCTCTATTTCTTCATCTGTTAGCCTGATTCTTCCACATTCCCTACAAGTACTTTCAAGGATTCTGTATATTGTCTTTGCAAACCCTACGTGAATAACGGGCCTTGCGAGTTCTATATGGCCAAAATGCCCGGGACATTCTTTGTAATTTGCTCCGCAGGTCTCACACCTAAGGTTTGGATCTATAACACCAAGTCTCCTATCCATTAATCCGCCGTCAATTGGATAACCGTCCTCTGAGTATGTATCTGGCACAGTTATCTCCGCAGCACTCATTTTCCTAATCTCTTGAGGAGATAATATACCGAATTCAATGCTCCCGATAACCTTTTTCATTGAGTGCATAGCTCTACACCCTCTCCTTGAGTTTTAACGATGGTCTAATAACCATAGCCTTTATCTCATCCAACAACAACTTAAAGGCATAGCTCATCTCTACTTTGCTTATCTTCTCCTCTTCTCCACAAACTGGACAGTAAACCTTATCCCTACGCTTGTCCTCAATTGCCAAATGTCCACAGCTCTCGCATACCCAAACCTCTGTTTTATCACTTTCTTCCAGTAACCTCTCCACTAAGAGCATCGATGCACCATGCCCAATGAGAACGTCACGCTCCATCTCACCGAACCTGAGGCCACCCTCTCTTGCTCTACCCTCGGTTGGTTGCTTGGTAAGAACCTGCACCGGGCCTCTTGAACGTGCGTGTAGTTTATCGGCAACCATGTGGTGGAGTCTCTGGTAGTAGATAACGCCAACAAATATGTCTGCCTCAAGCTTTCTTCCGGTGATTCCATCGTACATGACTTCTCTTCCATTGTGTCTGAAACCAAGCTCCTCAAGCTCTTTTCTAAGCTTCTCTTCTGGCTCTCCAATAAAAGCTGTTCCATCTATTCTCCTTCCCTTGAGTGAGGCAACTTTTCCACCTATTGCCTCGATAAGCTGTCCAACGGTCATACGGCTTGGGATACCGTGTGGATTGACTATTAAGTCGGGAACTATTCCGCTTTCTGTCCATGGCATGTCCTCTTGAGGAACTATAAGACCAATAACGCCCTTCTGTCCATGCCTTGAAGCAAATTTATCACCAAATTCTGGAATTCTGAGGTCTCTAACCGTCACTTTAACAAGTTTTGTTCCATCCCCTGTTTCGGTTAATATGACCTTATCGACTATTCCCTTTTCCCCAGGTCTCATAGTTATGCTCGTTTCTCTCCTTCCTTGAAGTATACCAGCTCCCAATCCGGCCTGCTCTTCAAGGAACCTCGGTGGGGAAGTTCTCGCAACTAGAACATCCTTTCCTTCCACCTTTGATTCTGGGAAGATTATACCATCTTCGTCAAGGTGTCTGTAGTATTTTTCACCAAGGAATCCCCTAACAGTTGGATCAGGAATTTCGAACTTATCCGTCTGTCCGCCCATGTATTTCTTTTCTTCAGCCTCATAAGTTCTAAAGAACGTTGATCTGGCTAACCCTCTCTCGATAGAAGCCTTGTTCATGATAACTGCATCTTCCATGTTATATCCGCCATAACTGAGAACAGCAACCACAAAGTTTTGACCTGCCGGTCTCTGCTCAAAACCTACTGCCTCCATGATCCTCGAATTAACGAGGGGAATTTGCGGATAGTGCATTAAGTGGCCTCTTGTATCTACTCTTATTCTAAAGTTCGCCCAGCCCAAACCAAGGCTCTGCTTGGCCATACCTGCTCCATAAGTGTTTCTTGGAGCAGCGTTGTGCTCTGGATAGGGAACGAGCGATGCTGGCAAACCAAGGATTGCAGCAGGCATTATCTCAAGGTGAGTGTGTTCTTCGGTAACTTCCCATGGCCAAGTTGCCACGTAGGCATTTTCCTCTTCCTCAGCATCAAGGTACTCAATTATCCCCATTCTCACAAGATCACTCCATTTGATAGCCCCTTTCTTTATTGCCTCAACATGCTCTCTTGTAAGCTTTGGAACGCCGTTTTCAACAATGATGAGAGGCCTCCTAACTCTACCATCATCGCTGTTGATGTATACTTCCCTAACATCTTCATAATAAGCAACGTTTATTACATCACTTATCCTTCCCGCTCTTCTGTCGCTTTTTATCTTGTTTACCAAAGCAATGCCATCTTTGTACGTCCCAATAAGAACACCGTTTAGATATATTCTCCAGTCCTCTGGCTCTGGTCTTTTCTCCTCAATGTGCACTATGCCAAGGCTTTCTAGATACTCTAAAACTTCCTCCTCAGGGATTGCAGTTGTTATTTGAGACATCAATGCAAGATTCTTGACCAGACCACAGTTAGGACCCTCAGGGGTTTCTGTTGGACAAATTCTTCCCCAGTGGGTACCGTGAAGATCTCTCGCCTCAAAGTGGGGCTGCTCTCTGCTTAATGGAGAAGTAACCCTTCTTAAGTGAGAGAGAGTTGACATAAAGTTAGTTCTATCTAAGAGCTGGCTGACACCGGTTCTTCCACCTGGCCAAGCTCCAGTTGCTAAAGCATGTTCAATTCTCTCCGTTAGTACATCCGGCCTCACAGAATTCCTCACAAACCTCTGGATATCTTGGAAGGTGTATTTCTCACCTTTTCTCTGATAGGTTTTGGTAAGTTGATACTGCATATCCTTAACAAGCTGGCCAAAGGCAACTCTAAAGAGATCTCTTAGCAGGTCACCGGCAAGTTTGAGCCTCTTGTTTGCATAGTGATCTTTATCGTCTTCTCCTCTAAGCCCAAGAGAGAGCTCAATAACCTTAAGAGCCATCATCCCAAGGTAATAGGCTTTCCTTATTCTGTCTTCCGGAGAGACGCCCATATGGGGGAGAAGATTGTTGTCAATTATTGATTGAGCCCTTCTTAGTCTATACTCCTTTGGCTGTCCTGGCATGGCCTTCTTTCCTATGTAATCCAATGCTTCTTCTTGAGTCTGTATATCGCTCGCATCCTCCAAATTATCAAAGAGAACCTGCTGGATCTCAGGATTGTTGCTCACAGCGTCCACAATCTCTTTGTCACTCTCAAGTCCAAGGGCCCTCATGACATGAACGAACTTTACAACACCGGGCACGTTTGGAATAGAAACATAAAGCAAGCCATCTTTTCTTCTTTCCACCGTTATCAAAGCTCTATATCCATGCCTGTAAGAGAAACACTTCGCTATATATCTGTTCTGCCTTTCGTCAATCTCCACAAGTGTTCTGTTTGGTGCTAAATCCTCGATAGATACAATAACCCTTTCAGAACCATTGATTATGAAGTATCCTCCCGGGTCTTTGGGGTCTTCTCCATGGGCAATCAGCTCTTCATCGCTTAGCCCGTAAAGGCGGCATACCTTGGATTTGAGCATTACCGGCAGTTCTCCAATTCTGACCTCAACAGGCTCTTGCTCAATTCCTTTGACAACGGGTATCATCTCCAAGAAAATCGGCGCTGAGTAGGTAAGGTTTCTAATCCTTGCATCCATCGGAAATAGGGGTTTTCTTTGCCCATGGGCTTCTTGGAATTCAGGCTCACCCAGCCTTATCCTTCCGAATTTGACCTCAAAGTCTGGAATGTCTGGCTTGACTCCACCGAACTCGTTAACTACTTCTTGCATTCCATGATCAATGAAAGCGTTGTAAGAATCGAGATGCTGCCTTACAAGTCCCTTTTCGTCCCAGTAGCTTTTCATAACTTCCCAAAGATCATCCGGAGTAACCTCAACAACAGTAGGACCTCTCATTTTCTCACCTCAAAAACTTCAATCTTCCACAACAATCCTATAATAGTAATAAACCCCCGCAGTAGGGCTTTTCCTCTTTATTTCTATAACATCTCCAGGCTTGGCTCCAAGAGCCTGAACTGCTGGATCGCTTGCTTTGATTTGGGGTAACTGAGAAAGCTTAATCCTGTACTTCTTAAGCAGTTCTTCTTTTTCCTCTTCGCTGAGGATTCTATGCTCAGGAACTAATACATGATCAAATATTGTAAAGGTTTTTTTCGCCGTCACAGAGAATTGCCCCCTTTAAAATTTTTAGAAGGTACACCCTCTCACTACCTCCAGCTTTCAATTGGAGTATATAAGCTTTTCGTGAGTTTAGTCTGAAAGAGGGTTTATATTGTTTGCGTAAAGTTTAAGAACTCTTCTGAACGCCTTAACATTTCATTGATGTACCTATGTGATCATTATTATGGTGGGGCCGCCGAGATTTGAACTCGGGTCACGGGCTCCCAAAGCCCGCAGGATAGACCAAGCTACCCCACGGCCCCATTGCAATGGAGCCCCGGGCGGGATTTGAACCCGCGGCCTGCGGATTACAAGTCCGCCGCCCCACCAGGCTAGGCTACCGGGGCACCGAATGAAGAAAGGCTTAAGTTAGTATATAAACTTTTCGCCCAGAGCCACCGTAAGCTTTATAAATTCACTCATACTCCCTATGATTGGGTTCGTGCCGCCGTAGCTTAGTCGGTAGAGCGCCGGACTGTTAATCCGGTGGTCGCCCGTTCAAGTCGGGCCGGCGGCGCCAGTCTTTGTGGGCCCGTAGCTCAGCCTGGTCAGAGCGCGCGGCTCATAACCGCGTGGTCGGGGGTTCAAAGCCCCCCGGGCCCACCACTTCTCTTACTAACCTAACAGAAAAACCATACAATGGGTCCTTTAAATTCTAGAATCCCAGTCCAGTAACTGATAAAAAGACTGATTTCTTCTAAGAACCTCGCTCTTTAGGACCGAGAGGAGGTCAGATTTTTGCTTTTTCTATAGTTTCTAAGTAGGATTACTGCCATAATTGGAAGTGAGGCATTTATAGCAAGTCCTATTACCAAGTAGAAGTTCAAGAAGCTATCCAGAACACCAAGATTTATTAGGAGAATAATTGACCACAAACTTACAGGAATGTTCAAGGATAAACTTACAAACAGCCCCGGGTTATATACCTTTCTAGCTCTGAGTGGCAATAAAATATGAGCTATCCCGGCAAATAGTGAGAAATACGGAATCCAGAGACCAAATTTATAATTAATAGTTGACAACAAACCAAACAATGGTAAAGCTATCCATATCAAGGCAACGTTTAAAAAGAAAATGAAGGTAGGGTTTAAAGGGCCATTTTTTGCCTCTATCTTGAATATTTTTGTATTGAAAAACTTATCAAACCCTCCTGGAAAAACATACTCTTCTGTCTGGTGGAGCATGTAGAGAGGTGTTTGTAATAGGATAAGGAACACCACAAAATCATAATTACGCACAAACACAAATAAGAAAACAAAAAGGTAAATAGAAAGAATTAAACCTACTTTTGCCCATTCCCTTTTCAACCATTCATAATATTGAGCAGGCTTCATTTTCTCTCAACCATCCTAGGTATGTGGCGGGCCCGCCGGGATTCGAACCCGGGACCTTCGGCTCCGAAGGCCGACGCCCAATCCCCTAGGCCACGGGCCCTCAAAAGAGTTATAATGCATGCATACATAAAAGTTGCGGTGATAAAATGATACTGCCGGACCATAAAATTAGAAAGGAGATACTAATAGAACCGTTTAACGAAAAATCCCTTCAACCAGCGGGCTATGATCTAAGGGTCGGAAAAGAAGCCATGGTGAATGGAAGATTTATAGACGTTGAAAGAGAAGGAAAAGTAGTCATTCCTCCTAAAGGACATGCCTTGATCCTGACCCTAGAGAGAATAAAGCTTCCCGACGATGTCATGGGGGATATGAGATTGAGGAGCACTTTTGCAAGAGAAGGCCTCTTGGGGAGTTTTGCATGGGTTGACCCTGGATGGGATGGGAATCTTACGTTAGCATTGTTCAACAGTTCTGAAGAAGAAGTAGTCCTTCACTACGGGGAAAGGTTCGTACAGATAGCTTTTCACCGTCTTGAAGAACCATCAAGCAACCCCTACAGAGGTAGCTATCAAGGAAGCCAGCATTTAGTTTTATCCAAGAGAAAATCCAAGAAGTAGTTCCTTTTCTTTTATCTTCCACAGCAAAAACAGATTTGTACATCGATTCAGGAAAACGAAATATAAAGAAATGAAGAGAGTTCAGCCAAAGAGGGCTCCAAGTCCAGCGAGAGCCTCTTCTTCCTTCTCCTCTTCTTCCTCTTCCTCTTCTGCTGGAGCTTCCTCTGCAGGAGCCTCAGCAGCTGGAGCTGCAGCTGGGGCAGCTGCAACTGCAACTGGCATTGCAGCCTTCTCTATGACCTCATCAATGTTGACTCCCTCAAGGGCTGCGACGAGAGCCTTTACTCTTGCCTCATCAACCTCTACTCCAGCAGCTTGGAGTACGGCCTTTATGTTCTCTTCGGTTATTTCCTTACCAGCGGCGTGTAACAATAAAGCAGCATATACATACTCCATTTCCTTACACCTCCGAGTTATCTTTATTTTTTGTTATTTGATGCGCATCAACCAAACAAAGCTCCCAATCCAGCGAGAGCTTCCTCTTCTTCTTTCTCCTCTTCTTCTTCCTCTTCCTCAACCTTCTCCTCAGCCTTTTCAGCCGGCTGAGGCTGAGTCGCTATAACTTGTGCTTGTTGGTTTAAAAGTTCTTTGGTCTTCTCATCAAGTAACTCCTCTGGTAACTCCTGAGCTATGAGCAGTGCAACTCTGAATGCCTTGCCAAGTATGTCCCCTGCAGTTTCTTTGGTAATGTACCCTGCTTCCACAGCAACATTCTTTGCACCAAGGAATGCCTTTTGGATGATTGCCTCAATTGTTTGTTTTGTTGGATATGCTACGTTAACCGACAAGTTGAATGCATGCATATAAGCTTGTTGGATCATGCTGATATATTGCTCTTCATCAATTGCAAGTACTTCTGGGGTGTAGACAATTCCATCTTCATAAGCGGCTAGTAGTTTGAGACCTACTTCAAGAGGTTCAATTCCCAACTGGTTGAGGATGTTAGCGAGTTGAGGAGTTATAATCTCGCCAGCTTTAAGCACTACAGTGTCTTTTTGAATTGAAACTTTACCTTTCTCAATTCTTGCAGGAATCCCCAAAGCTTGCATCTCACCCACGAGAGGTCCTGGTGAGAGCGGCGTCGGTCCCGCTGGGACTACAACGTCTCTTGGAGCTGGAACTCCAGGCTTAGCTGGAGCTGGCTTTTTACTCTCTTCTAGGAATTTGTAAAGCTTAAATGGGTTCATCTCTGTAACAAGAATACCTGCGCCACCTTGAATATGATCGATGAGCTTTTCAAGGTCTGGATTATTGAGCTCCTGAGCAGCCTTTTTAATTGCAAGCTCGATTAAGGTATTCCTTGAAACTCTAAGCACAGCCTTGCCCCTAAGGCTTTCTCTCATTTTTGATAGGGGATAAGCTGGGACATCTGCAACATCCACAAGTGCAACCACTGGATAGCTCTTGATAAGCTTGGCGAGTTCTTCAACTTCCTTTTTCTTCCACTCAGCAACATGAGCCATCTATATCACCCCTCTATTTTTACAGCTGGGCCCATTGTTGTTTTGACGTATGCTGACTTAACTTGGTTCTCTCCCCTTTCGAGCTTTCCTATTATTGCATTGATCACTGTCTCAATGTTCTCCGCAAGCTTTTCATCATCCATGTCCTCCGTGCCAACTGGAGCATGTACCACTGGATTGTTCTTGAGCTGTATCCTCACAGTCTTTTTAAGCCTTTCAACAAACGGCGTAAGATCGGTTACTGTGGGTGGAACTACCACGGGCATCTTGTTTCTTGGACCTAAGTATCTACCAAGGTATCTACCAATCTTTGGCATTAGCGGAGCAGCTGCTATGAAAAAGTCATACTTTTTAGCTATTTTTCTCGCAGCCCTTGGGTTGCTCCCCAATTCCTCCAATTCCTCACCACTAATCACATCAAGCCCGAGCTTTTTAGCCGCCTCGGCAACGGCACCATCAGCGATGACCGCGATTTTTGGCTCCTTCCCGCGACCGTGTGGCAGAACAACCTCAAGCTTAAACCTGTTCTCAGGTTTTTTAAGGTCAATATCCTTGAGGTTCACTGCCACTTCGACGGTCTGTGTGAAGTTGCGCGGCTTAGCCCGGGCTTTAGCCTCCTTCACCGCTTCCACGATTTTTTGCCTGTTAAAGGCCATTTTTCTGACCTCCCTCTTTTTTTATTTAAGCCGGAAGGAAAAATCAAAAGTTCGTAAAAGGAGAGATTTTTAAACTTTTCCCTCACTCCGCCTTTGCAAATACTTCATCATAAACTCCTTCGTCTATTTCCCTCTGCACTTCTCTTGGATCTTTACCTTCCACGGTAACTCCCATGCTTAGTGCTGTTCCTATAACTTCTTTGGCGGCGGCTTTTAGATCAGCTGCAAGCATTTGCTGCTTCTTTGCCTTTGCTATCTTAATAACCTGTTCCATTGTCAAGTCTCCTACGATGTTCCTTGTTGGTTCACTTGAGCCTTTCTCAAGGCCAAGCTCCTTTTTTATAAGCTGGCTTACTGGAGGAGTACCAACCTCAATTTCAAATTGTCTCGTCACTGGGTCTACAATGATCTTAACTGGAACCTGCATTCCCGCAAAATCCTTTGTTGCCTCGTTTATTCTGTCAACCACTTGCTTGACATTTAATCCCAAAGGACCAATTGCTGGACCTAATGGAGGACCGGGAGTAGCTTTACCACCTTCAACCAAAACCTCAACAATTTGCTTTTTTGCCATTCTCTTCACCCCTCTACTCCTCTGAGCGTTTGCTTATAAGCCTAACGTATTCCCCCCTAACTGTAACGGGGATTGGCACTATAGCCCCGATGAGCTCAACAACAATCTCATCCTTCGCCTCATCAACTCTGACAACCTTGGCCTTTTCTCCCTTAAATGGACCGGCAATAAGCTCGACAATGTCTCCTGGTTCGAATCCACTGACTGCGGGTTTCTCTTCAAGGAAGTGCTCTATCTCACTAAAGGCTATCTCACCTGGTAGAGTCCCTTTTGCATGCCTGATGCCCCTGATTGCTTCATCTACTGCCGCTTTCTCTGCAGCCTCAACAAAGATATATCCCCTAACCTTAGAAGGAGCTAAAATTGCCCTAATAGGCAGGTTGTAGGTCTTTGCCTTACTGTAAATGAGCTTGGCAGTGTTCTCTTCCTGTCCAACTGTCACCCTTACTGCAAATATCTTCGACTCCATCTCTACCACCAAAGGGATTATGCTCCACCTTCCATTAATGCGCCAATAATATGGATAAGCATGCCGATAAGGCCTATTAAAATAATTCCAATGCCCGTTATCTTAGCAGCAAGCTTATATTCTTTCCAGCTTGGCTTTTTGGTCACAAGGAAAACTCTCTTCGACTCAGATATGAAGTTTTTAAATTTTTCTGTGTAGCTCTCTGCCATTTTTAACACCCCTTACGACTCTCAGACTTGACTATTCCCCGACTATTTAAAAGTTATGCTTATATCCTTCCAGTTTATTTATAAAGTTAAGGGAGAACAAAAGGCTAGAGAAGTTAAAACAAAATTAAAGCTCAGTTAAGTCGAGCTTAATAACTTTCTTTTCTTCCTCCGGGGAATATGAGATCTCGGATTCTTCAACCACTGCATACGGAGAGCTAACTCCGGTCACAACGACCATTACTCTAATGGTCTTTTCGAGATCTGGATCAAGCTGTATTCCCCATATCACCTGAGCCTCTGGGTCAAGCTTACTTGTAACGAGTTCAATTATTTGCTGTGCCTCTTCAAGTTTAACATCACTTCCTGCAATGCTTATTAAAGCCCCTTTAGCACCACTTATGTCAACATCAAGCAATGGGCTGTTTAATGCTTGTGTTGCTGCTTCCAAAGCCCTCTTTTCACTATCGCTCTCTCCGATACCAATCATTGCAACGCCACCGTCTTTCATCACCGCCTTCACATCTGCAAAGTCAAGGTTAATTAGGCCTGGCTTTGTAATTAGTTCTGTAATGCCCTTAACGGCCTGCACAAGAATCTCATCCGCAACTTTGAATGCCATGTGAATTGGCAAATTAGGTGCAACTTCCATAAGCTTATCATTTGGAATAACGATAACAGTGTCGCTGTTCTTTCTAAGCCTCTCAAGACCGTATTCAGCGTTTTTAATTCTTCTTATTCCCTCAACAGTAAATGGAAGCGTTACTACAGAAACTGTTAGAGCACCCATTTTCTTCGCTAGCTCTGCGACTATTGGAGCAGCACCGGTTCCAGTTCCTCCTCCAAGACCACAGGTTATGAAGACCATGTCCGCCCCTTCAAGAGCATCCCTAATATCCCTCTCACTTTCCTTTGCAGCTTCTTCACCAACTTTTGGATTGTTTCCAGCTCCAAGCCCTCTTGTAAGCTCTTTACCAATGAGTATCTTCTTGTGAGCTTTTATCTTTAAAAGATCTTGAGCATCAGTGTTAACAGCAATTATCTTGGCACCTTGAATCCCAACTTCCATCATTCTATTAACGGTGTTACAGCCCGCACCACCGACACCAATGACATATATCTTAGCCTGCACTTGCTCTAGTATTCTCTTAAGCTCCTCATCAATGTCAGAAGATGGGGCTTGTACCTCAACTGGAACATTTGCCTCAGTGGAGGTTCTTTCTATCGCGTTTTCAATTAGTTTCAACATCTTTTCACCCTCCCAATCGATAACAGTTCTAAATGTTTTTTCACATTCTCTACATATATAAACCTTAGCCAAATTAGTTCAGCCGATATTTAAATGTGTACTTTTAAAGCTTTAAGCATTTCGCTTCTTTTGTTAGTCTTTGATAAATTCCAAGTCCAGTTCCTCAGCCAGATTCCTTGCAATTTGCCTTGTTTCCCCCTTACTCCCTTTCCAGTCAACATAAATTGCATTAACTTCCCCTGATGTTCTTTTTATGGCTTTAACAAGCATTTCCTTGGACAGAGGATGTGCGTATTTTGCGGCTATATGGGAAAAAGCAATATCCGAACTCAATGCTGTTTTTGTTTGTTTAGGAGCATAGTGACCCCCACCAATCCCAATTGCAGTTTTGAATTTACTTTTTTGGTAATTTTCCACCACATATACAATTGTCTCCGCAACTATTTCTCCAGCTTTGTCGTTTTTCCATTCCTCTTCGCTGGAGCCAATCTCTATAAAAAGAGAAGGCACTTCAAGCTCACTTGGACCGTGATGAGTTGCCTCATAACATACTATCCAGTTTAAGGTATTTAATTCATGTAACTTCAGAAGTGCAAGCTTCATTGCCCTAGGTTCTGCGATAGCTAAGCTCTCATCTTTTCCTCCGTACATAGCCTTTCCCCAGTTTCCAGTAACATGGGTCGTTAAAGCCGGGAGCTTCTGCTGACTTGAATGCCTAGATGCGAAGATTATTATCTCCGGAGTTATGTTGAGCTGTTTTGCTATCTCCCTGTCTAGGTTATCGTAGTATATCATTTCCCTATTTGTTGTCAATAGAAGGGTATCCCTCCAACGATAAACCTGATTTTTGTCGAATTCTTGCTCTGTCTCCTTGAACCCAAAATGTTCAATCAACTTATGCTTAATGTTCATGGACGCTAAATCAACACTGGTTGTCATTACAACCTTCATCCTTATCCCCTATGAGGCATTGAGTTTTAGCATAAAAATCTTAGCGTTTTAGTATCAAAATCATTCGGCTCTACATATGACATGGAAAAAAATGTAAATTCTTTCAAAGGTAGTCTCTCTCCAGTGTGTTAGCTTGATTTAGATAAATATATTTCCGGAAAATTTTCAATTATAGCCCAAAATAATCAAAAACTAATGATTTACGAACAAGTAAAAGTTTACGACCGTAAAGTATATAACGAGACATAAATACAAAACAAATACTGTAATGTATATGAAATTATTTGGATGTACAAAAAAGGAGATGTGAAAAATGAAGTGGAAAGCAATTGGTTTGGTATTGGTTTTGGCCCTTGGTTTGATTGTTTCGGGCTGTACACAAAAAGCAACACAAACTCAGACAACAACCCAAGCCCAAGAAATAACTATTTATACTGGGGGAACCGGAGGAGTTTACTTCCCTCTCGGTTCTAAGTATGCCGAGATCCTAACTAAAAACGGTGTCCCAGCTAAGGCCGTTACAAGCGGTGCAAGTGTAGCAAACGCAAAGGCAATTGGGGATGGAACTGCCCAAGCAGCGATTCTCCAGAACGACGTAGCTTACTATGCCTACAATGGCCTATACATGTTTGAAGGACAAGCAATAAAGAACATTAGAGGAGTTGCAGCACTTTATCCAGAAACAGTTCAATTTATTGTTAGAGCTGACAGTGATATTAAGACACTTCAAGATTTGGCCGGAAAGAAAGTGGCTATAGGTGCCCCCGGAAGTGGAACTGCTGTTGCTGCAGAACAGGTACTTAGGGCAGCTGGTGTATGGGACAGCATTGAAAAAGTGAACCAAAAGTTCAGCGAAGCTTCACAAAGCCTTAAGTTAGGTCAGGTCGATGCAGCCGTTATAGTCTCAGGAATTCCAACACCATCGGTTAACCAAATAGCCGTCCAGACACCGGTTAGAGTCCTTCCAATTCCAGATGACATCCTTAACAAGCTTAAGCAACAGGGGTACATATTCTACGTTAGACAGGTCGTTCCAAAAGGAACATACAATGGTATTGAAGAGGACACCCCAACTCTAGCTGTTAAAGCAATGCTCGCCGTAAGTGCCGATCTTTCAGAAGATACAGTCTATAAGATGACTAAAATACTATTTGAGAACGTCGATCAACTTAGAGCAGTCCACCAGAAAGCCCAACTCATAAGCTTAGAAACAGCACTTGATGGTATGAGCATACCACTCCACCCCGGAGCAATAAAGTACTATGAAGAAAAAGGCCTGAGCATTCCAGAAGAGCTTAAAGGGTGAATCTTTTGAAGAGGTTTCTTTTTTTGCTTCCTTTTCTTATAATCTTCCTTTTTCCCGCGAATGTTCTTGTAATAAGTGATGGGACTCACTCCTATGTAAGCCTTCTTGGTGAGAAGGACATAAAGATTACCTACATCCACAGTGTTCAAAGAAGTGAAATCATAGAAGAGCTTAAAGTCAACAAAACTGGTCTCTATGTCACTGGAATGTGGTGGAAGGACTTCGGAGCAGGTCTTCCAGAGGATATCCAATACTCGGAAGATGGGTATTATGTTAAAAAAGTCAATATCCCCCTTGGGAAGAGCCTCAGCTTTTGGTTTATTCAATTGAATCATGCAAAAATTAGCGTGAACGAAGAGGTTATATTGTCTCCAACCAAAGAGACCCTTGTGAATTTTAATGTGAAGAAATGTCCACTTATACTTGTAATAATGAGGAGGTGCTGATATGGAAATCGAAGAAAAATTTGAAAAGGCAGAAGAGATAGTGCTAGAAAAAACAAGAACCCTTCCCCCAAAACTTGAGAATGTGATAAAAATAGCCGCAATCTTAATAGGCATCTACGAAATCCTCTTCATATTTAACTTCAACTATACCCTCTATGATCTCTTCTCGAAAATGGGGATAAGCATTTCCCCACTAAGGATAACCTTCCAGACAAAGCAAGGAGAAGCCTTTGTCCTGGCAATGATTCTCTTAATAACATACCTTCTCTACCCAATAAAGAAGAAGGAGCAATACCTCAAAAAAGTCCCATGGTATGACTATATTCTAGCAGCCCTTGGGGTTATTTCTTCAATGTACCTGTTCTTTGTGTATCAAAGGTATGCTACATACGCAGAAGTATACATGACAGATGTCGTTTTTGGTGTAATGGCAATAATATTGGTGCTGGAAGCCACAAGAAGAGTACTTGGATGGGTTCTTCCGCTTGTTGTAGTTGTGTTTTTGCTTTATGGAATAAACAACATAGGATTTAACTGGATCAGGTTTACCCAGCAGCTGTATTTTGACGAGGGGATCTTTGGAATTCCATTCTTTGTTATGACAATATATGTCTTCGCTTTTGTATTCTTTGGAGCATTTTTACTAAAAATTGGAATAAGTGACTACATAACGGAGTTCATGATATCGCTCTTTGGCTCCCGTCCGGGAGGACCGGCTAAATCTGCAGTTGTCTCAAGTGGGCTAATGGGAACCGTAAGCGGCTCAAGTGTTGCCAACGTTTTAACTACAGGAACTTTCACCATACCCCTAATGAAAAAAGCGGGTTATCCACCAGAGGTTGCCGGAGCCGTTGAGCCCGTTGCCTCCACTGGTGGACAGTTAATGCCTCCTATAATGGGTGCAGCTGCTTTTATTATGGCTGAATTTCTTGGAATCCCTTATAACAAGTTAATCATAGCGGCTGTGCTCCCCGCTTTGGTTTATTATTCGGGTGTCTATTTATTCATAGACCTAGAGACAAAGAGACTTGGATTAAAAGGAATGCCAAGAGAGAAATTTGCGCCTCTTAGTTATTTCATTAGAAAGCTCTACATACTACTTCCAATAGCCGTTATTACAGTGGCATTAGTTTGGGGAATTCCCCCGCATATCTCTGCAATTTCCTCTCTGGGGATAGCAATCTGGGTTGCTTGGATATCAAAGGACAACATCAAAGGACACGAAGGGATTTACGTAGCTTCAGTTATAATAACCACGATACTTATGTTTACTGGCAGAGAGATAGCATCCCCTGTGACACTAGTCCTTATTCTGCTCGCATTGTCTTTAATAGCACTTTCCTTTTCAACCAAACTGCTGGAATTCAACGAAAAACTGTACATAAGCTTGCTCTTCATTCTGTTTATAGCCCTAACTAAGTACCTAGGAATGAGAAAAGAGCAAATATTACTGATGAGCGGTGTCATGGGAATAGTTTTCTCACTAATAGTGGGATATATCTCAAAAAGCGAGGATGGCAAGAAAATGTATTCAGCCACCTACGAATCCATGATCGATGCTGGGAAAACAAGCACAAGTGTAATGCTGGCAGCAGCAAGTGCTGGACTCATTCAAGGTGTACTTACAATGACGGGATTAGTGACAAGTTTGGGATACAAGTTAATCGACTTAACGGCAGGAAACCTTTGGCTTTTACTCGTATTAACAATGGTGTTCAGCCTAATCTTAGGAATGGGAGTGCCGACAACAGCAAACTATATCATAACATCTCTTGTGGCTGCTCCAGCAATATACAATGCAGTATTGGGCTTACAACCCTACAGCTCTTCAGTCCCTGGATTTACAACCCCAATAGCATTGTTAGCAGCACATTTCTTTGTATTCTACTTTGGGATACTCGCCGATGTTACTCCACCAGTAGCTCTAGCCTCTTATGCAGGCTCAGCTTTAGCGGGAGGGGACTTTTGGAAGACAGCAATGAATGCCGTGAAATATGCCTTGGCTGGATATATCGGCCCATACATCTATTTCAACCACCCAGAAATGTTCTTAATAACTGTAGAGAAGTGGACGGCAACGACAGCTCTCCAAGTACTTTACGATTTTGGGGCTACCCTTTTAGTCATGTACCTGTTGGCGATATCACTTACCGGCTGGTTCCAGAAAAACCTTAGAAAAGAGATAAGAGCGGTTATTGGAGTAATAGGCATTGCTGCAGCAAGTCTCCATATAATCCCGGTTGCAATTGGGGTGGTAACTGTCATAGGACTTAAGCTTTTTGGGAAAAAGCTTATGGGCTGACTTCTTCTTTTGTTTTTTGCAGTTCCTCAATTATTGATTGAGTGAGGTTTTGAATGTTCTGAGCAGCATTTAAGACTGTTCTTCTAATGAGTTGAACCACAATGAAGATTATAACGATAACAATGGCTATCATCATCAAGTACTCTATAGCTGCCTGAGCATTCCTTTTCATTATTTCATCCTCCGAGAGCTTGGGCTATCTGCTTAGCAACAAAACCTGAGGCTATTATAAAGCCAATTGCGACTGCAGAGGTTATTATCACAAACTCAACTATCTTGTCTAAGATATATATGAGTATCTTCTTCTCTTTTTCATCGAATTCCATATAATCACCGCTTTTAAAATAATGCATGAAGAATTAATAAACCTTTAGGTAAAAAATAAAGAGTTAATAGAGCATGACTTCAAAGCCAAGTTCACTTAGCAGGTCAGCAAGTTCTTCGCTGTCTACATACACAAGAAGATGGTGATTTCCAAGGGTTCCATCGATGAAGTCTTTTGCCTCCACAAGTTTGAGCTTCATTTGAGTCCTACACCTGTGTTCGCTCTTTTCCTGTTCTACAACTTCAACACCTGCCACCACGGCCTTTCTACCCCTAATTTTCAGAAGAGATGCCTTTCCCCGAGGAAGACTTACGGCTACTCCAACTCCCTTTCCGCTCTCAAAGTGAGATCTAAGAATGTAATCGCTTATCAATGGTGCTGTGCAGTGTGCTAATATTATGTGATTTTCTCCATAGTCCGCTATATTGCCCATAAAAGCAGGTTTGTCGAAGAATTTCCTTACTAATACCATTCCTAGTAGGGAGTTTAGTTCTCCTTCACACGCAGCGGGAATTCCTTCAGCGTTGAACATTGCCAAAGCCAAGCATGGAGTAGCTTTAAGCTTGTTCAGCATTTCAAAACATCCTATTGCAAATCCATCCAAATTATAGTCGTCAATTATCCTCCTGAGAGCCACATATATCCTACCCGCTTTTACAAGGTCTTCCCGCTGAGGTTCCTTGATCTCCTTAGCTTTTGCGATTATTTCTTCGATAGCTTTCCATCCTTCAGCTTCTGTCGTTGAGTCATAATACTCATAGAACTTCTTCAGGCTTATATGCACATAAGGGACTTCAAACTTTTCGTTTATAAGCCATACAGATGTTCTTCCAATCAGCCCCAGTCTGAGGTTTAGGAACTTACTCAACATATCTTCCATATCTTCATAACCCAGAATAGCAGCTTTAAGTTCCTCAAAGCTTTTCACCAATGTTGCTGGAATTAACCTATCTCTAAAGTATTCTCTAAGCTCTATTGCCGCGGCAATTGAGTTGTTAAATGGATCCCCATAGAGAATCACCGGTTTTCTGTAGTATGCAAATTCCTTGAGGGGATTCTCAGTACCTCCGGTTAGGGGATACAGAACTATAACATCGACATCCTTGAAGTCTACCTCTCTTGTTTCTGACTTTGAGGATACAAACGCTCCTCCCTCAATTTCAAATTCATTAGCAAGCTTCATCAAAAATTCAGAAGCTTTCTTTTCAAAGGCTTTTGGATTTGCCAGTTCACTAATTCCAAAGGCTACTCCCACTTTCATCTTACAACCTCCAATAATGGTTAAAGACACTGAAATTTAAGGTTACCGTTTTAAAGCCAAGGGACAATAATAAATTGTGGTAAAGATGATCCGCTTTGTACTTGACACGAGCATCTTTGTTAATCCAGATATTAGAAATAAGTTCGGAGAAAACCCTACTGAGGCTATGAAAAAGTTTTTAGAGTATGCGGAGAGGCTTTTTGGGAGAGTTGAATTCTACATGCCTCCGGGTATCTACAAAGAGGTAACTCACTTTGTTGAACTCGAAGAGGTTTCTCCTGATATTGAGCTTTATATAATCAAAAAGCCTCCCAACGTACATGACATTAAAATACCGGCTTTTGTCGTTTATGAACTCATTGATGATATTAGAAGAAGGATAGATAAAGGCCTTAGGGTTGCCGAAAAGGCCGTGAGAGAGAGTGTAATCGACACACAGAATGTGGACGCAATAATCCAGAGACTCAGGAGGAACTACAGGAGAGCTCTACGAGAGGGGATCGTGGATAGTAAAGAAGATTTCGAGCTTATTCTCCTAGCTAAAGAACTCGATGCAACAATTGTTTCTGCAGACGTTGGAATTTTAACGTGGGCCCAGAAGATGGGAATAAAATGGATAGATGCTGCAAGGTTTAAAGAAGTTCTGGATGAACTCGTGGAGAAGATCGCTTAGTCGTCTTCCCAAATACTTCTCCACTCAAATTCATTTTCTTCTTCCTCTTCGGCTTGTTCAATCTCAACTTTAGGCTCCTCCTGATGACCCATTAAAGCTAGCCATAAAAAAGCAAAAGGGCCCGTGAGGATAAGAAGCATGATAAGTACCAATACTTTCTTTTGCCTTTCGTTCATGCTTTAATATTAGCTTTCATAAGTATATGAAGGTTTTTATAGGCGATAGAAAAACTTTCTTTAGGTGGGAAAATGAATAATCTCATTATCAGGAAAGCTCAAGAGTCGGATTTATACCAAATCAAAACCCTCATGCTGGAACTCATTGAAAGTCTCCAGAACAAAGAGGGCATAGAGGAGGATAGCATCTTTGAGAACTGCAAGGAAATTCTAAAGGCCCCTCTTTCACATCTATTAGTCGCAGAATTAAACGGAAAAATAGTAGGAGCCCTTCACTTAAACATCCGCAAGACAATTCTTCATCCTGCTCCCTCTGGATTAATTGATGAGCTCGTTGTATCTACCGAGCACAGAGGCCATGGAATAGGAAGTAAACTAGTAGAGGCTGCTGTAGAACTGTGTAGAGAATTGGGGTGTACTGAAGTTGAGGTAAGCACAGAGATTAACAACTTCAAGGCAAGAGAGTTTTACAAAAGCATGGGGTTTGAAGAAATTGGAAGTTTATTAGAGATGGAGTTGGAGTGAAAAGGAAAAGCTCAAATCTGCTCCAAAAGTTTTTTCCTCTTTTCCTCGTACTCCTCCTGGGAAAGAACTCCCATATCATAAAGCTCTTTAAGTTTTTTGAGTTTTTCGAGAGGATCTTCTTCAGGCTTAGAGATTCCAATGCCCCTTTCCATCCGTATACCTCTACTCACAACTTCCCTCGGCTTGTGAATAATCCACTCCTCACTCATCAAATGCTTCTTCCTCTCTATAGAAACTGGTTCAACTGCTATCTCGTTTAGTGCATCCCTTATCGATTCTATAGCTTTCCTTGCTTCCTCTTTATCCATCCTCTGCAACCTAATTTCACTCCCATCTTCCTTTTTAATCAGAAACTCAGAATACAGTTTTCCTACTTTAACATACACCTGCTCGAGCTTTTCGTAGGGAATTGCAGTCAAATCGTATCTTCCCAAAATCTTCTCATCAATATACATAATTCTCCTATCCGTCACTACAAGCCACTTTGGCTTTGCTTCAAGGCTGAACTTTTTCCTTATTGCATAAAGGACTTCTTCATTGGGAAAAAGATTTTCCAAAATACCCTTAGGGAGCTCTTCCTTCATACAATTCACCTCTTTAGATTTAACTTAGAAGGTATATAACCTTTCCATTAAAAACAGAAAAAATAGAATAAGAGAAAAATTCACTTTTTCCTTCTCAATAGCAATGGAACAAGAACAAAAGCCAAAAGTATACCCACTCCACAGGTGCCTCCTTGAGCTGTTGAACTCGGGGTTCCTGAACTTGAGGATGCTTCTTGAGTTTGAGTTGATGAGGTAGAAGGTTCTGGTTGAGTTTCTTCTGTAGTTGTTGTAGTTTGTGCTGTCGTTGTTGAACTTGTAGAAGATGTTTCAGTTGGTGTTTCTGTTTGGGTCTGTGTATGAGTCTCAGTAGTCGTTGTGGGGGTTGGAGTGACCTCGACCACGGTTATCGTGATCCTCCTGACGTCCTCGCCCCCACTGTTGTCCCTTACCGTCAGCGTCACCGTGTAGTTGCCGGCAGTGGAGAATACATGAGTGGGTTCGGCCTCGCTTGAGGTGGAGCCGTCCCCAAAATCCCAGCTCCAGCTCACGATGCTTCCATCCCTATCTGTGGATTTATCCGCAAAGCTCACCTCTTCCCCAGCCTTCGGATCCTTTGGAAGGAAAGTGAAATCTGCTGTGGGAAGATAGTTCTTTGGCCCTACTACAATCTCCTTTGTATAGCTACCCTTGAGTCCACTTTCATCCTCAACAGTCAGCATCACCGTGTAAGTGCCAGGAGTTGAGTAGGCATGCCTTGGGTTCTTCTCATTCGAGAAGCTTCCATCCCCGAAGTTCCAGATCCAGCTCACAACACTTCCATCTGGATCACTAGAGCTGTCTATGAAATTCACTTCATCGTCAACCTTTATCTCAGATGGCGAGTAGCTGAAGAGGGCGTTCGGTTTTTCATTGTGTTGTACGTTAATTGTCGCTGTGCACGTCGAGTTAGCATTCCACGGGTCGTAGACCGTCAGAGACGGTTTGTAAGTGCCCACTTCAGTATAAACGTGCCTCAGCTCGGTGTAGTTGCCCTCGAGGGTTGAGCCATCGCCGAAGTCAAATTCCCACCGCATTGAACCATTCTCGGGGTCGTTGAAGTTTAAACCAAAGCGGACCTCAAGGGGCATCTTGCCGATGCTCGGTGTTGCGCTTATGGAGCACTCAGGCGGTTTGTTCATGGCTATGATGGCGTTGAGGTTGAGCTGGAAGATTCCAAGGTTTATGAAAATCGGGCTCTGCTCCCTCGTCTCGTAGTATGACCCCTTGCTCGGGACGTAGAAGTCGAGGACGAGATGGCCATCTTCGCTGTCGGTGTAGATGACGCCGGTGGCGTTGTACCACTTGCTCCTGTCGTCTATCCTACCCTCGTAGGCGACCAGCACGGAGGTCTCGTTCGAGAACGTGACCTCGTGGGTCGTCAGCTTCTCGTAGCTGTAGTCGCCCTGGACGGAGCCCTCAAACCCCGTGAGGACCTTGCTTCCCAGCGTGCCGCTGAAGGAGAGAGACACCCCGACGGAGAACGTGTTGGCCTTCTTTTCCCAGTTGAGCTGCTTCATGTACTGCTCGTAGGAGCTCTGGACGTTGCCCGCCTCGATGGTGAAGATACCGAGGAGCCTGCTTGCGTCGTAGTTCTTGAGGTCCGTTATCCTGGTCGGATAGGTGTTGATATCACCTATCTCGTGGAGGTCTGAATCGTAGTTCTGGAAGTGGACGTTGGGCGGCCCCTTGGGTATTGAGACAAGGACGTACTGCTGTTTGCCGTTCACCACAGCGAGCTCGGGCGGCGATATTATGGGGAATTCGTAGACGTCGTAGTCCGTGCTCACGTAAATGGCCCCGTCCGCCATGTCCGCGAGCATCTTCTGGGTTATCGCGGTTTCGTAGCTCTGGCCGGTCTCGCGCTGGAGCTTCTGGCCGATCATGGTCTTCAGGCCAATCTTGTACTTGACGATTCCCGGTACGTTCTGCACGAACTCGAGCTCCGCGGTCATCTTCATGTCCGAGGTGGCTTTGATTGAGGCGGTGGTCTTCTGGGTCTGCTTGCTCGTGTACTCCGCGTAAAATGTTCCGCTCTCGTTCATGGCGTCGTAGTCAACGGGCGGGGCGTTTATAACCGCCAGAACCTGGTTCACCACATGGAGTGTGGCCTTGTTGGGCGGGCCGAGGACTATGGAGTCGCCGTTAACGTCTCCAACCGCTAAACCCGCCCCGTAGGTGAACTCTGTCTTGAGGCCGTTGGGGCCGTTTAGAAGGTCGCCTATCATGTTGTAAACCCTGACCCTGCCATCCTGGGAGGCCCACACTATCTCGTCGAGGCCGTCGCCGTTGACGTCGCCAACCACCATCCTGTCGCCCTTGCGGAAGTTTATCGGGAAGTAGCTGAGCTCCCTGAGGGAGTAGGCGTTGTTCCTGTAGTCTATGCTGAAGACGTGGATTCCCCCCTTCGCCCCGCCGTTGTCGTTGTCCTGCGTGGCTATGACCAGCTCCTCCCTGCCGTCGAAGTTCACATCGCCTGCACTCACCTCGTCCCTGTCCGTGAGGTCAAAGTACTCGCTGACGTCGAGGGACGTCCTGTAGGTGAGGGCTCTGGCAGGGGTTGAGAGATCCCAGTCTATGATGTGGAGCTTGTTCTCGTCGTGGTCGGCCAGTATGATCTCTTGGAGATCGGTCTCGTCATCGACGTCAATGGTCACGATACTGTCTCCATACTCGAAGTCACTAGCCCCCTCCAGCTCAGCCTTGCCCAGGGGCTGAATGTATGCCACACCTATCCATATAAGGGCAATACTGTCGTCGCTCCTATCCGCAAAGACTAGCGTGTGGGAACTCCCCGTTCGCATACATGCCAAATCGTCCCCTGCCTCAAAGTCCACGTCCTTCTTGAAAAGCTCGTTCCCGTACATGTCGTAGGCGTAAATCTTGTCCGTGCTCCTGTCGCCTTGGATTATCTCGTCCTTCCCGTCCCCGTTAATGTCGCAGGCTATAAGCTCGTCCCACTTCTCGTAACCGGTGTGGAACTGCACCACGTAGCCGCCGCTCTCGTTCTCGTAGCCCCAGATGTAGTCCCCCCTATCACCGATGATGATCTCGTTATTCGGTATCATCGTGCCGCCCTGGTTGTCGAGAAAATCAACTCCTTGAGCATTCACAGGAAAAATGAATACGTTAAATAAGAAGAAAAACAAAAAAAGGGCGTAGATATTCCATTTTTTCATGGTATTTCTCCCCCTTTATTAATATGAAACAAGCCTTCACGAGTTTACCAGAACAGCAAACTCAATGAAGACTATATCCAAATTATGCTTTAAAAATATATAAAATTTTTTGTCTGATATTTTAATATGTTCCCAATAAAGTATTACATATATACAGTATATTTAGACAAACAAACACCCTAATGGTGAAAAAGCCCTGCTTTATCTGGTTCTTATCTTTACACCAAAGATTTTGAAGAAATCGTTGAACATACTATAAGCGAGGTAAAAAAGCTTGAAAAAGCAGGTTTCGACGAAGCCCTTTCACTTTTCACTTATAAACATTGCAAAAATATAAAAGAAAGGATTATTTTTTCCTTCTTAAAAGTAGAGGAGCAAGGGATAAGATTGTCAGCATCCCCAAACCACATATCCCTCCAGTTGCACTTGAGGTTTGAGTTTGTGTTGGTAAAGTGCTTGAAGTTTCCTGAGTAGTCGTTGTTTCCATGGGTGGGGAAGCTTGAGTTCCTCCTACCATGATCGTAAGCCTTTTAGCATCCTCCGCTCCTTTGTCATCTCTAACAGTTAGAGTAACCGTGTAATTCCCCTCACTTGTGTAGATATGGCTCGGCTCTACCTCCGTAGAAGTGCTCCCATCACCGAAGTCCCACTCCCAGCTCACAATGCTTCCGTCTTTATCGTAAGACTCATCTGCGAAGCTCACCTGCTCTCCTGATTTGGGCTCATGTGGAAGAAAACTAAACTCAGCAGTGGGGGGATAGTTCAGCGGTTCAATAACTATAGTTTTCAGGTACGTGTTTCTCATACTTTCATTGTCCTCTACAGTGAGTTTTATTGTATAAACACCCGGGGCTGAATAAGAGTGAGTGGGATTGGGTTCTCTGGATACCGTACCATCACCAAAATCCCACTCTACTCTTGCTATCGTCCCATCTTCATCCGCCACAGCACTTGTAAAGTGAATCTCCTCCCCCTCTTTTGCCCTATCCCGAGAGGGGGTGAAAGAAACTTTGGGCAAATCGTTTTGGACTATTCTAACTGTTTGAGTACAATTCACCTTCCGCCCCCACAGATTCTCGGCTTCAAAAAGTATTGTGTAAGTTCCGGGATAAATGTACCTATGGGAAACCGTCGCGCTTACGTTTCCTGTATTTTTCAGGAGAATGCCATCTCCAAAGTCCAGTGTCCAGTTTTTGATGCCACCCTTACTTGATGCAAAGATACTTACACTAACATCAGCAGGGACTTTGTTTGAAGAAGAAATGATGTTCATCTCACAAACCGGTTCATATAGCCTAGAGAGAGTTGCCTCTCTGTAACTAAATCCCAAGGGACTTACGTCTCTTTCTTGATAATAGGAACCCTTGCTGGGAACGATGAAATCAAGTACAAGGTGACCATACTCCTTGTCCAAATAAACAACCGCTGTTGTGTTGTACCACTTTTCAGGATCTTCTATCCTTGCTTTGTAGTCTATATAAACCTGCGTTTCATTAGAGACTGAAACTTCATGGGTGGTTATTTTGCTCTCACCATAATATCCGTGGGTGCTTAAGTCCATGCTTCCAAACGGCCCCAATGGGAAATTATATTTACTATCTGCTGAAGCAAATACAGAGTAAGAGTTTTCGCTTTTCTCCCAATAGAAATCACGCATGTAGAATCCACCGCCACCCTCAACTTCTCCGGCCTCAATTGTGTACTTGAAAAGCTCATTTTTTGCCTCGTATCCGGGCAATTCCTCAAGATGTACAGGATAAGTGTTTATATCTCCAATCTCATGGACTTCAGACTTATAGTTACCCAAATGGACATTTGGCTTTCCTTTTGGGACTGTGACCATAACGTACTGTTGCTCGCCGTCTATAACAGCAAGCTCAGCGGGACCTACTATTGGAAATTCATAGACATCATATTCTGTGCTAACGTAAAGGACTGCATCTGCCATATCAGCTCTTATATTGTATACCTCAGAGGTGGTATGAGATTCACCACTGGCTTCAAGCTCCCTCCTTGTTTTTGTCTTCAATGACTCCTCTACCTTGTTCATCACTAGATAATTGGTCTTAGTCGTGATGCCGTATGTAAACGAAGCGTCCGAAACTGCTTTCACAGAAACCGAGACTATTCTGGTGTTCCCCATTTGGTAGGTGGCATAAAACAGGCCAGGCGCGTTTATAACGTCAAAATCAACTGGTGGTGCATTTACTATAGCGATAACCCTGTTTGTAATACTCATTCTGCTTTGTACTGGAGGTCCAACGATGATCGAATTCCCATCGATGTCTCCTACAGCTAAACCACTGCCATACTCAAATTTAGCCTCGAAGCCATTTGGAGCATTTAAAAGCTCCCCGATGTAGTTGTAAACTTTTATTCTTCCATTTTGACTTCCCCAGACTATCTCGTTGACGCCATCCCGGTTAACGTCTCCAACTGCAATCCTATCCCCTTTCTCATACTCGATCCCAAAATAGCTTATCTCGTATTGGAGGTAATTACCTCCTTCCTTTCTAATGCTAAAAACATGTATTCCCTTAGAAAGACCCCCGTTATCATTGTCCCTTGTTGCTATGATAATCTCATCGAGTCCATCCAAGTTCACGTCACCAGCAACAATCTCATCTCTACCCGTAAGGTCAAAGTACTCATCCGTCAAAAAGCTCATTACGTGATTCCCATACATGTCGTATAGTGTAACAACATTTTTGCTGTGATCCCCAAATATTATTTCTGCTTTTCCGTCCCCATCTACATCCCCAACTGCGATGCTGTCTTCATTTGAAAAATCTATCGTAAATTTACTCAGTTCTTTAAATGTCCCGTCATATACTTTTAGAATGTCTCCTCTATCTGCAAACACAATTTCTTCCTTTCCATCTCCATTCAAGTCCCCTACTGCAATGTCATCTCCTGCCTCAAAATTTACATCTTTTTTCCCAAGTAGCTCCCCGGTTTTTGTGAATATGTAGATATCGTCGCTACTTCTGTCCCCATGAATAATTTCATCCTTGCCGTCTCCATTCACATCTCCCGCTGCCATTTCGTCCCACTGCTCATAATTTCTCTCGAATTCACTAAGAAAAGCTCCAACCTCATTTTCATAGATAACGATCTTGTCTCCTCTGTCACCAAGCAGTATTTCGTCGTCTTTTATGAGAGTTCCAGATATCCCCTGTATAAGATTAGCTTCCCGTGCTTGGACTCCTGAAAGAAAAGAAGTAAAAAAGACTAAAACCACTAAACCTATGAAAAAACTTTTCCAAACCCTCATATTTTTCGCCTCCCGATCAAAAATGCTCGCCAAAAGAGCAAGCATTTATATTTAACTTAATATTATTTGTTAAACTAAAATAGTAACTTGAAATATTTATAATTTTTGGTTATAGAAATGTCATAATATAGCAAAGAGCCATTATACTTAATCAAAAAATCACCATAATAAATTTCCAAATAGAAACGAGAGGCAAAAACCCTGCTTTGAAAATCCATAAAATTCTTCAATAATACACTCAAACGAATATCCCCAAATAGCAAAAGCCCCAGTGAGGAAAATTTATTACCTAAGACATGCTTTTATATTTCAGGTGACTCATATGAACTTCGAACAAAAAGTGCTGATTGGAATGGTTCATCTTAAGCCCTTGCCAGGTTCTTACCTTTATGACGGAAATTTTGAAGAAATCGCTGAACATGCTATAAGCGAGGCAAAAAAGCTTGAAAAAGCAGGTTTCGACGCAATAATGATTGAAAACTTCAACGACATGCCTTTTTCAAAAACCGTTGAACCTATAACTGTGGCCTCCATGAGCATCATTGCAAAGGCCATTAAGGACGAGATTTCCCTTCCTCTTGGCATAAACGTTCTCAGAAACGATGCAGTGGCAGCGTATTCAATAGCGTATGCTGTTGGAGCAGAATTTATAAGGGTTAACGTTCTTAGCGGAGTAGCTTACACCGACCAGGGGATCATTGAAGGAGTGGGCAATGAACTAGCTAAACTTCGAAAATTACTTCCCTCAAAGATCAAAGTCTTTGCAGATGTTCATGTTAAACACGCCTATCACTTCGGAGATTTTGAAGAGGCACTGATTGATACGATTGAGCGGGGACTTGCTGACGGCGTGATAATAAGTGGAAAGAGAACTGGAAGTGAAGTAGATTTAGAAAAGCTCAAAAAAGCCAAAGAGCTTTCAAAAGTTCCTGTTCTGGTAGGTTCTGGAACCACTTATGATAATTTACCAAAACTGTGGAAGTATGCTGATGGATTTATAATTGGAACATGGATCAAAAAAGAAGGGAGGGTTGAAAACGAAATCGATTCAAGACGAGCAAAGAAACTCACTGAACTGGCAAACAAACTACGGAAAAAAGGTTAGGAGCCACTTCATTATCCCGTTATAGTCCATTAAAATCTACCCAATCCCTGATTTTCTCAAGGCAGTGAAGCATTATAAACGAATCACATATGAAATTTTGTTCTACTAAATAGGCTCAAAGAGGTAATGAGACATTACTTATTAGGGAATAATATCCTAAACTTACTATAACCAATGTCAATGTAGAGCTTTTCAATTTTCTAACTTTTAGTACATTCCCTCAAGGGAGGTGTTGATTGATGAAAAAAGGTTTAGCACTGCTAAGTCTAATCCTCACTTCAAGCCTAATGCTCTCTTCTACCGCTGCCCACTTTGATCCGCCAGCCCCTCCCGCAATAATGATCACTGTGTGGCTAGTGGGAGTTTCAGTCACGGAGGACATGGACGATGGATGGAACGGCTTCACTGACATAACGGGAACATACAAAGTCTCCCATAGCAATCACGAGAGCCAGACAGGGGATTTAGGGATTATATACTACGACTGGGATACCCTCAACGGGGGAATAGGATACATCAAAAAGCGGCTTCTGTACTCCCACAGAGAGTGCACCCCAATGAACGAAGTGACGGTAGAGTTCAACTTAGAGGAGTACAACAGCGTATTTGCAAACGGTAAGATAGGTTCGGGTTCCATAAAAGTGGCAAAACCGGGGACGTACATGGTAAAAGCCGGCAAAGGCAGGGCCCTAATAGAGGTAAGCGTGACAAAAACACCAATTGCCGCAGGAGAGTGCTCTTACTTCGAAGATCAGCCAGCCGGCTACGCCAGCAGTATAGTTACAAGTTCCGGAGGCTACGTCTACGACTGGCAGCTGGCGAACATGATGAACATGTGGATAGCCAACAGAACGGGCTACGCAAACATGGTGTTCATCTTTAACCAGTGCTTTGCCGGAGGCATGATTGATGATCTCAAAGAAAAGCTAAAGGGGACAGGAGATGCAGCATTTCTTGGCGCGTCAAAGCATAGTGAGTCGTCGTGGGGACTTGGCGATAACTACGACCCCAACAGATGGGTAGAGATGAAGAAAAGGGGATACACCCGACCTGAGGACTACTATGCAAAGGAGATTGGAGAAGAGCTGGAAAAAACGGGAAAAGATGCACCGACGATGAAAGAAATGGCAAAGAGAGCGGAGCAACAGGATCCACGTGGTCCCTATGGACTTAAATTCAAAGAAACACCCCAGTACACATCAATTGGAAATGGAGACAAAATAAAAATAGGAAAGAAAGCTGACGGCTCCGACGTCAGAAGCAAGCATGCAATCTTATTCGCAGGCAACCCGAACGCGAAGAGACACTGGAACGACCTCAACAGGGCATACAATGCGCTTAGAAAGCAGGGGTTCACCGATACGGACATAATCGTCCTGGCAGGTAATGGAAAGACGATGCCTGGAGGGGGCAATGCGCCGGGCTACGTTGATGGACCCGGAACCAAAAAAGCCCTCTACGAGGCGATAGTCAACGTAAGCAAAAAAATGAACAAGGATGAGCAGCTTATATTCTGGGTCTCTGACCACGGGAATAGGGAGAGGTTAGAGCTAACCGTGTTGAATGAAATTATTGACCCCGTAAAAACACCGATTCCTCCAAAGAAGACTGCAAAAAGGCCAGAACAGGTTTCATGGGATCTGGATGAGGAATTTTTGCGGACAATGCAGCTTGACCCCGACAATCAGCCCTACGTGAGCGTACTTATTGAGGCCACTCCAGAGATTCAGGAGCAGTTGGAGAGACTCCTTAGAAACGTTGAACTCTATGTAAACAAGAACCAATTGGAACTTACACTCGTGGAGCCAACAGTCGCCTACGACACTGACCCGGATTTGGATGCTTTTGAGCTCGTTTTCTCCGTGGAGGAAGATATGCTCGGATCGGAAAACCTTATCGAGGTTGGCTGGGGAGGAAACCCGGAGGAATTCATAAAGTACCGCATAATAGGACTGACGATAAGCACGGGAGCCATAAACCAGCTGGAGGCTGAGTTTGAGGGGGTTGAGGAGGAAAAAGAGAGAACACTCTTCGAGATTTTAAAGGACTACGTTCCAACTTACAACGAGAATGCAGGAAAATTACCTGGAACGATTAAAAGAATAGCTGGAAACGAGCGTATAGACCTCGAGATAACCCTAGAAAATAAGAGCAAGCTCAATATAGGCATCGTAACTGAAGACGGACATATATCTGAATTTTCAAAGGGAAGAATTTCAGAGCCCACAATGAGAGTGTGGACTACAGAAGATGTTGCGAGAAGGATTATAGACTCAGAAAACCCAACAAAAACTGGGATTTATGCACTAAAAATGGGAGAGATAAAATACAGCGGTGTTGGATTTCAGAACTCACTGAAGATCCTTGGTGCAAAGATCATCATGAGAATCTATAGATTTGTGGAGATTATTGGAGATATTGTTGGTTAATCTTTTTCTTTTTCAAGTTTTTTGATTATATACTCCGCATACCATTCAGGCCAGTTTTCATCTCTCTTTCCAAGTTTTTTCTCATATTCAGCATGAGACTTCTCAGTTTCCTTTAAAAGCCTAACAAGTTTTTCTTTAGTGAGATTGCACATTAGCACCACCCATAAGAAAATGAAACTGTTAGTGTTTAAGAATCTAATGGAGAAAGAAACTATTTGTGGTGCGGTGGCCGGGATTTGAACCCGGGTCACCGGCTTGGAAGGCCGGTGTCCTAGACCAGGCTAGACTACCACCGCATCTCACCGAACATTGGCTGTTTTAACATGAGTGGATTTGGATTTATAAAGTTTGCGATAAGGAAGCTTTTTAAACATCCTATAGAACACAGTTGTGGAAAAGCAAAAACGAGTTTTAGGTGATGAAAATGAGAAGACTCGGGGTTATATTAGGAATCGTGCTTTTAGCACTCACCTTCGGGTGCATAGGACAGCAACCCCAAACAACAACGCAAGTACAAGAACAGAAGCTCGTGATTTATTCCTACGATAGCTTTGAATATTTAGCAAGTGAAGTGATTCCAAAGTTTGAAGAGAAATACGGAGTAAAAGTCGAACTTCAGCTT
Organism: Thermococcus aegaeus; assembly: GCF_055393685.1. Classification (NCBI taxonomy): domain Archaea; kingdom Methanobacteriati; phylum Methanobacteriota; class Thermococci; order Thermococcales; family Thermococcaceae; genus Thermococcus; species Thermococcus aegaeus. Next base: position 718,413 of record NZ_AP042464.1, read on the forward strand.
ATCGGGGATGCAGGAGAAGTACTCAACAGACTTATTTTAGAGAAGGATAATCCAAGAGCCGACCTAGTTATAGGTATTGACAACAGCCTTTTAGCAAAGGCAATCGAAGCTGGGGTACTAGAGCCTTACAAACCAGAAAACATAAACCTTATTCCGCAGGACCTTATATTTGATCCAACATTTCATCTAACTCCCTATGATTACGGGTATATCGCAATAAACTACAGAGAGGATATGGTGCAAAATCCTCCAAAGAGTCTCGAGGATCTTACAAAACCAGAATGGAAAGGAAAGCTTGTTATTGAAGATCCCAGGACATCTTCTCCAGGAGCTGCATTTTTATTGTGGACAATAGCAGTATATGGAGACGACGGATACCTCTACTACTGGGAGAAGCTTAAGGAAAACGACGTCCACATAGTTAAAGGATGGACAGAAGCTTGGACAGCTTTTATGAACGGCGAATTTCCTCTGGTGCTCAGCTACGCCACCTCCCCAGCTGCAACAGTATACTACGATAACATAACCTACGTTAAGGCCATAGCCTTCGAAGAGGGCAACTATATGCAGATAGAGGGAGCAGGAATAATAAAAGGAGCAAAGAACAAAGAGCTAGCAAAGAAGTTCATAGAGTTCATGCTTACCGAAGACTTCCAGAGTGCAATTCCAACAAACCAATGGATGTACCCAGTGAATCCAAACGTCAAGCTCCCAGAGGTGTTTAAGTATGCCATTCAGCCAGAAGAAATAAAGCCAGTAACCCTTGATCCAGAATACGTAAAGGAGAACTTTGAACGTTGGATTAAAGAATGGACAGCTCTAATGGTAGAAGGAAAGAGTCCAGAAGAAATTATAGCTTCAAGGGGATGAATCAATTATTGAAAAGCTTTTTACCCTTACCCCAACTTTTTTTGGTACTTTTTCAATAGAAAATGGGATCTCATCTAAGAATCGTTCTGCAATTATAATCCTACCCTCTACATCAATCTTGAGTCTTATCCTACCTGGTAGCAGTTCGTAGTCCACTATTTCTCCAGTATCCCCTTCCCCAACATAAACACTCTCTGGTCTGAAAAATATTTTTACCCTTCCTTCTTTTTTAACTTCAAAGCAAAGACTTCCAATGCATGCCTTGCCGTCTTCTGCATTAACCTCCAAGATGTTGGAAAGGCCCAAAAACTGAGCTACAAATTCATTTTTTGGATTGTAATAGAGATCCAATGGATCTCCAACTTGTTCTATCTTCCCAACACTCATAACAGCTATTCTATCGCTTATCGCCATGGCTTCTTCCTGATCGTGCGTTACATAAATTGTCGTTATCCCAAGTTCTTTTTGGATTCTTTTTATTTCCCCCCTAAGCCTTTCTCTTATTTTTGCATCGAGATTGGAAAGAGGCTCATCCAAAAGCAAAAGTTGAGGCTCTATTACCAAAGCCCTTGCCAACGCCACTCTCTGTTGCTGACCGCCACTCAGTTGCTCAGGATAACGGTCTTCAAATCCCTTCAAGCCTACAAGCTCTAGGGCCCATAAGACTCGTCTTCTAATCTCTCCCTTAGGGAGCTTTCTGAGCTTTAAACCAAAGGAAATGTTGTCATAAACCGTCATATGTGGAAAAAGAGCATAGTCTTGAAACACAATGCCTATGTTTCTTTCATATGGGGGGACATCATTCATAATGGTGTCATCAAAGTATATCTCTCCCCTGTCTGGCTTTTCGAAACCAGCTATTATTCTAAGTGTTGTTGTTTTTCCACACCCACTGGGGCCAAGTAGAGTTAAAAATTCTCCTGGTTTTGCCTCTAAGTATGGAATTATGAGCTCAAAATCCTCTTGTCTGAACTCTATGTTCTTGAGCCTTAACCTTACCATATTTCCTCCCCCGTTCTTTCAATTATTATGAACGCCACAGTGCTCACCAGCATTAAAATTACCGACATTGCTGAAGCTGGTCCAAATTGTCGCGAACCCAAAAAGCGGTAGATAGCAATAGTTATTGTCGTGTACTCGGGCTTGTATATCATGTAGGTAGCTCCAAGCTCAGCTATGCTCATTGCAAAGGCAAATATTGCCCCCACTATTATTCCTCCAAAAGCCAGAGGAAGCTCAACTTTCAAGAATGCTTTGAACTCGTTAGCCCCTAAACTCATAGCAGCTTCCTTTAGACTGGGCTTTATCTTCTTTAGCACTGTAGAGATAGCTCTCAGAACAAAGGGATAGGCAATAATCGTGTGTGCAAAGACTATCAGATACCAAGTGCCCAAAAGGTTCAGAGGAGGTTTATGAAAAGCTCTTATGTATCCTAAGCCAAGGGTTATTGCAGAAGACGCCAAGGGTAGCATCACAAGTGCATCAAAGACGTTTTTACCCTTGAATTCCCATCTGTACATTATGTAAGCTATGCTCAAAGCTAGAAGAGTCGAAATAAGCACTGTAGAAAACCCAAAGAAAAGGGAATTTCTAACCGCCGTTATGCTGTTTGCACCAAATATGGGGTTGTATTCTGGAGAGAAAACCCTTCTGTACCATTCAATGGTAAACTTGCCCCCATAGGTAAAAGAGTGGTAAACAACCGCTATCAACGGGGATAAAATAAAGATGAAGACTACGCCAGAATAGATGGATATAAGGACTCCATTCACACTTAAAAGCTCTCTTGGCGTTAATGGGACTGGTTTTCTAAATATTCTCTGCTCCTCCGCTTTTACATAAAGGTCGAGGCTTTTTATGTAGAAGTACATGAAAACAAAGCTCAAAGAGATTTGGATTATAGCTAAAGCTGCTCCAGTCTTGAAGTCTAAGAGGGTCATTATTGCCGTGAAAATATCGACTTCTATAGTTGCATACTGATACCCACCTAGAATTAATGGAATTGAAAAGCTCAGAAAGCAGAAGACAAAAGTGAGCATTGAGGAGGCAAATATAGCCGGCATGAGCATCGGTAAGGTGACTTTCCTAAAGAGCGTGAATCCCTTTGCTCCTAAACTCAAAGCTGCTTCTTCGTAATGGGGGTTTATGCGTTGCCATAGCGAAGATACCATTCTCACAACCACAGGAAAGTTGTAAAAGGCGTGAGCCAAAATTATTGCCTTCCAAGAGTAGAGAATACCCGGATCCCTTTCAATTAGCTGGGCAAGAATTCCAGATCTCCCAAATAGGAGTATAAAGCCCAAGGCAACCATGATACTGGGCATTACAAAGGGAACCGTTAAAAGGGCTTTTAAAATCCCTTTGCCAGGAAAGTCATATTTTGCAAAGATATACGCTCCAGGCAAACCCAGTACCAACGTTAGAAGTGTAGATGCAAGTGCCTGCCAAAAAGTGAAAAATATAACCCTTCTGTGATAGCTGTTTGAGATAACCTGGAGAATGTACTTTAGCGTAATCCCATTATCCCATAAACCCTCCTTTAATATGATCATTAGGGGAAAGTAAAAGAACAGGAACAGAAAAACAAGAGGGAGGAAAACTATGAAGTTTCTCCACTTCATCTTCATCGGGTTTAGTGAGTTATATGGTTTTATAAGTCTGTTGTCCAGTAGGCTAAACCAATGTACCTATCAGCCCCACCGTAATACAGCAAAATCTTGTTCTCGTGCTCCACCATGCCTTCAACAAAGACGACGTTATTAACATAGCCATAGATTTCCCAGTTATACTCCGGAACCATTAGTGGATTTTCAGCTCTTGCAACAACTTTATTTGGACGCTCTTTATCGAAAATTGCGAGTCCTACCCTGTACTTTAATCCCTCTCCATATCTGCCAGCGCTGTTGTAAATCAAAGCTATCCCGTGGCTAGTCTCAAACAAAGGGGGACCTGGCTCTACCAGAACGTTGTCAAAGTATCCTCCTCTTGGAGACAGTACCGGCTCTTTCATGTACTCCCATGTGAGCAAGTCCTTTGAAACTGCCATCCAGATATTTGAATCACCAAAATACATTAAGTAGTTCCCCTTGAAATCACCTTTTTCAAGTTTTTTTGGCAAAATTGCTCCGCTTTTCGTCCAACCCTGAATGCTGTTCTTTTTATACTCAAAACCTTCAAAAATTGGGCCATACTTTTTCCATGTTAGCATATTCTTTGAAGTCGCCAGACACAGCCTTGCGGTTTTACCATCATAACCTGTGTACGTCATGTAGTAGGTCTTGCCGATCTTTACCACCCTCGGATCTTCGACACCAGCACTTTCCCACTTGTATTCTGGCTCTATTACTGGCTCTGGATGTCTAAAAAAGTTAACACCATCATAACTTATTGCAAGCCCAATTCTGCCTGTCAGCTTGTCTTCTTTGGATTCCGCTCTGTAAAGCATGACTATTCTGCCCCTCTCTTTAATAACCGCAGGATTGTAAGTGTTTCTGGAATCAAAACCTTCCCTTGAGGGAGACAAAATAGGCTGAGGAATCTTTTTTGGAGGCTTTATACTGACTTTGCTCCCTTCTATTTTGAGAATCTTTTCAAATATCTCGCTCTTCAAACCTGACAACCTCCTCCTCTTGGGATTCAATTAAATATGCCTTCCTTCTAAACCTAATCAATAGGGAAACTTTAAGGTTTTTGGGCAATAGTGGAGAGACAGTCAGCTCCTTTTCAGCTTTAAGGCCTAATAAAGCTGTAAGAAATGCGAATACACTTGCAGCACTCCAAGCCTGCGGAGCATTTGCTCTAGGACATAAGAGCGGATACTCGCTCTCAAGACCACTGAAAAGTTCTGGAAGCTGAGAATTAGGGAGGAACTTTGCAGCTTTGAAGATTGCCTCCGCAAGTGCTCTTGCCTTTTCTTTCTCTCCAATTGAAGCAAGCCCAATGGCAATCACTGCATTGTCGTGAGGCCATATGCTGCCGTTGTGATAACTGAATGGGTTATAGGCTTTTTCCTTTGAGCTGAGCGTTCTAATCCCCCATCCAGAGAACATATCCTCTTCAAACAACCTTTCTGCTATTTCTTTTTGGTGTTCGGCTATTCCGGTAAATAGAAGATGCCCCATGTTGGAAGAGAGTACTTTAGAGGGAACATTGTCTCCGTCTAGGGCAAGTGCGTAGAACCCACTGCACCAGAAATCTCTGTTAAAGCGCCTCTTCAGTTCTTCTGCTTCTTTTTTAAGCATTTTTGGATCCAGTGAAGTTAGACCAAGTGAAGCCGCATCCATAAGGGCCTTATAGGCATATCCCTGCACTTCCACCAAGGCAACAGGTGGTTTCGTAGGAGTTCCCTCTTCGGTTGGAATGCCTTCCTTTGAGTCTTTCCATCCTTGATTGGCCAGAAGACCCCCCCTATACCTTATGTAACCTCCCCCTTCATCGAGCCTTCTCAGAATCCATTCCACTGCAGCAGTCAGATTTGGCTTGAGCCTCTCTATTAGCTCCTTATCACCTGTCCACCGAAGGTATTCAGCGGCTAAAATAACGTAAAGGGGCGTTGCATCTACGGTTCCGTAATAAGGGGCAAAGGGCATTTTTCTCGAATGAGACAACTCGCCAAATCTGAACTCGTGGGGGATCTTACCGGGCTCTTCCTCGTTGAGTGGATTAAACTTCCTTCCCTGAATCTTGGCAAAAAACTTTAGTGTTCCTTCGGCATACTGAGGATAGTAAGGAAGCAAAAACCAAGAGGTGATAATGCTATCTCTTCCAAAAGGACATGCATAATAAGGAATACCAGCGAACGGAACCATCCCATAGTTGGTATATGCTGTCAAGGCAGTTAGATCCTCAACAGCTTTTTCAAAAATCCTGTCAAGCCACGTTAAGTTCGTTGAGACAACGTTTGGAAGCAGAAGAGGCTTTTCTGCCAAAAATACTTCAAGTCCTTCTTTCGAGACCTGAGGAATGAATTCAAGATAAAGAGTCTCTTTCTCAAGAGGCTCTAGAGTAATCTCCGCAAACGCCAATCCTTTCTCAGTCCTCATGTTCGTTTTGATTTTCAGATTTCTCTTTATTTTATCTTTTCCTGTATACATATACTCATTCTCGTCTCCAAGAGAGTTCCTGATCCTACGTCTAATTTTCTGCCCTCCAAATTTTCTGACTTCAAAAATATCTTCAATTGGAACTTTAAAGAAGTACTCCACTCTAAGACGCATCCTTCTCTTTGAGGTGTTGTAGAATTGAAGCTCTTCTCTATATGCCCAGTTGTCTTTTATCTCTCGCTTTCTCAAAAGAACTACTTCATCATCTATAGAAAAATGAGAGTATGCCTTCCTTGGACCATCTTGGGAACTCCCTATGAGCACACTGTTCTTATCTAGTTTAAGCTTCACTCCCTTCAGAAAGCGGGTGTCAAAGATATAAAAGCCATCATAGCTATCTTTCATATCTCCGTTTTGTCTTGTAACTACAAAAGCTCCATTATAAGAAAGAATCACTGACATCCCTCTAGCCTCCAAAGAATTGAGATTAAAGGTAATTCAGGAATCTATCAACTTCTTCCTCCGTTCTCATATTTACCGCTTTAATGCCCCATATTCTCGCTACGAATCTAACTTCCTCCGTGAAATCCCCTGGAACTGCTGAGAGGTGATTTGCCCCCATTACATTCAGGAACTTCTCCTTGTCGAGGGGGTTCTTTATCGCTGTGTGGGGCCACTGCTTGCCCCATTTCAGCTTGGATTCAATATTTTCAGTGATCTCAACTCCCTCTGCAAGGAAGTATAAAAGATAGTACTCTCCCCCTTTTCTTATAAGCCTTGCAACAGTGAGCTTAGTTGGTGGGGTTCTATATGTTAAAGCCCCTCCGCTTTTTCCTTGGCATTGTCCTTGTATAGTTGTTTCTTTGAGGTTTTCTTCGGGATTTTCGCTGAGCTTTGCATAGTAAAGAGACGAGGCTCCACAGTTTGCTATCAGTACAAGTTCATCGTCAACATACTTTATGTCTCCAAAAAGCGGAGGTTTCCTACTCAAATAAAAGAGCAAGGCAGAGGTTATCGTTCCTTTCACATCCCCTTCACAGGTAGCTGGCACAATAGGTTTTTCCCCTTTTGCATCAGCATTAAATGGAAAGAGAGCCGGAATTAGACATGCAGTAACTCCATACATCTCACTAAGCTCCGGCTGGCATTTAATTGAAACAGCCGCTGTTTCTTTTTCATATTCCTTCCAGATGTCCTTTGCAGCGAGATATATAGCTATCTGCCTCCTTAGGACCTCTGGAGTGAGCATGTTGTTGTCATAATTAATTCTCGTCTTCTCGTTCAGCCAATCAAAGAACTCCTCGACGCGGATACGCTCTTTCTCATCACTAATCATAGAATCTGCTCTCTTGATTATTGCGTACTGATCCAGGATTAAGAGATCTCCTATAAATCTCTTTAGTCTTGGCAAATCGTCCATCAAATGTTCCATTCCAAGCGTATATGGAGCCCCCCAGAGGAGTAGAGACTTTTTGGAGAGCTTGGACGCCGCCTCCACAGCTCTTGCCCATGCTTTTACTTTCTTAGTGTCCCCTTTAAGCCTTACATGGTGTAAGGCATGGTAGTTCACAGAGCTTTCCCATAGGGAAGCCCCAACAGAGGTTATACACGTACTTCCAGCCCATGCGGGATCATCATCAGCGTAGAGAAGTAGGGGTTTATTAGCCTCCTTCGCCAACAATGTTACAAGGTTGCTTTCCGTCCAGTGCCACAAACCCAGAATAATCCCGCTTATATCTCTGGAACCGATCAATCTGGAAGCTTTAATAACTTCTTCTTTGTCATCAATTCCGAAGTTTTCTCCTTTTTCGAGAGCTTCATATTTTCCAAGAGCCTTATTGACATCAAAGACCTCGAAGTTAGAGGATTTTAGTTCTTGTAGAAGTTTTTTATGCTTTTCCAAAAGGGCTTTTTCCCTCTCTATTGAAAGGGCAGTTTTCCTCGGGTCTGTGAAAGTTATAAGGGCTAGCACATTACATCACCTGCCCTTTGTTATGCATGAATTGCTTTTAAAATTTGAGGGAAGAGGAAAGGACTAGAATATTGCTTTTCCTGTTTTTTTGTCAAATATATGGGCTTTTTTCATATCGAAGACAATGTCTATTTCGCCTCCTTCTTTGACCTTTGATTCTCCTGGGAATTTTCCTGTGACTGTTTGGTTTCCAATCCTTATATGCACGATTTTCTCCCCACCAAGGTTCTCCACAATATCTACCACTCCCCTAACCATGTTTTCTCCCGGGATTTTCACTTGGGCAAAGAGTGCATCATAAACATCCTCCGGACGAATACCAAAAATAACCTCCTTGCCAACGTAGTTAAGCTCTTCCAATACCTCAAACTGATCTGGAAGTAATTTAAGCCTAAACTCCCCAAAATCCACAAAACCATCCTCACTAACAGTAGCATCCAAAAAATTCATCGGCGGCGAACCAATAAAACCAGCCACAAAAACATTCGCCGGCCCATCATAAACCTCATCCGGCGAACCAACCTGCTGCAACACTCCCTGATTCATAACAGCAATCCTATCACCCATCGTCATAGCCTCAACCTGATCATGAGTCACATAAACAGTAGTCACCCCAAGCTGCCTCTGCAGCTTCTTAAGTTCTGCCCTCATCTTAACCCTAAGCTTCGCGTCTAAGTTACTCAACGGCTCATCCATAAGAAAAACCTGAGGCTTCCTCACAATAGCCCTCCCCAAAGCAACCCTCTGCCTCTGCCCTCCTGACAGTTCCCTCGGCTTCCTCCTGAGGAGTTCAGTTAAACCAAGCAACTCCGCAACCTCCCTAACGCGTTGGTCGATTTCTTGTTTGGGAACCTTCCTGAGCTTAAGCGGAAAGGCAATATTATCGTAAACAGTCATATGAGGATACAGAGCATAACTCTGAAAAACCATAGCAATATCCCTATCCTTTGGCGGAATGAAGACGCCCTTTTCCGGATCAGCAACAAGCTTATCCCCAATATAAATTTGCCCCCTCGTAGGTTCTTCCAAACCAGCAATCATCCTCAAAGTCGTAGTCTTCCCACAACCTGAAGGGCCAAGCAAGACTAGGAATTCTCCATCCCTAACCTCCAAACTCAAATCCTTCACCGCAGTAACCTCACCAAACACCTTCCAAACACCCACAAGCCCAACACCAGCCATAGGATCACCCCACTATGAATTTTATTTCGGTACTTTCGTAATCTTCAATAACAGCAAACATTCCTCCAATTTTCACCACACCTTTTTCCGTTTCAAGATGGATGTTGTTAACGGCCTCTTTAAAAGAGAGGGTGTATCCAACAACGTTACCATAAAGGGTTTCAACTTTTCCAGTCTTGATGTTTTTTCCAACGATCTCTGCCGTTATTACGTTTTTGTTGATATGCCTCTTTACAAAATCTGCAGCATGAAACATAGCAAAGAACCTGATATCCTGAGGATTTCCCAAATACTCAGCCTCCAGCGATGATTCCTTGAATATCTCTATTATAAGGCTGTATTGGGAGAATATTATTTCTGGATAAGTCGCCTTGAAGCTCGGTGGAAGAGTTGGCTTAAAGCTCACGTTTTGGATCATGACCACTTCCCTTCCATCTGCCATACCGATTAGGTGATTCAGCTTGTAGAACTGCCTAACAAAGAAGTTTCCTTTTCCTATAAACTTCGACAGATCCGGGATCTTGTCTATGTAGAGAGATACTGTAACGCCTTTTTCGAGAGTTCTTAGCAGATCTCCCTCAATAGTCTCAAAGAATTCACTTGGGGTAACTACTATCACCTCATTTTTAGCGGAATATAGGGACTCCCTGAACATCTCAAGGGCCTCGTCAAAACTTCTGCTTCTCCATATCGCGGGCCTCTGTTCTTCTTTTTTTACGTTCTTAAGTTCAACTTCGAGCTTTTTCATTATGTTCTCAAGTTCTTTTTTGAACCTGAAAAATGCTATTCTTGGTGAGTAGGCAGCGTATACCTTTGGCGTTCCCTCAATTTCAGTCACAAAACCCCTAAGTTTTAGGGAGGATATTGTGTCATATACCCTGTTGTACGGGATTCCGCTTTTTGTAGATATCTCCTTAGCTGTGCTAGGCCCATAAACCAAAAGAGTCCAGTAGGTGAGAATTTCGTATTTTGTAAATCCAATTTCACTCAATGCATGCGAGATTTCTGGGGGTATCTCCATTACTGTCACCTAATAAAGTATATTGGAAGAGGGTTTAAAAAGAATTTAGCAAGTCAAGATACCTCTCGAGATGCTTTGTTATTATGAAATTCTCTTTAACTCTTTCTTTGGCGTTTTTACCCATTTTCTGTGCTATATCTTTGTGCTCAAGGAGGTAGAGAGTTTTCTCAACGGCCTCGTTAACATCTTTCACTAGGAATCCCGTTTCTCCGTCCACTATCTGAAGCCTTATTCCACCTACAGCTCTGCCTACTACAGGCTTTTCTTTCCACATTGCTTCGGTAACAGTTAGTCCAAACCCTTCCCTAATAGACATCTGAAGGATCACGTCACTTGCCCTTTGGAAGGCATTTACCTCCCTTGCGTGAACTCCGGTGAGGTTTGTAAGCACTTTGACGTCATAGTCTTCTCCGATCTTTCTCAGAGTTTTCTCAAAGTATATCCAGCCTTCAGGATCATCATGAGCCATTACACCAACTAGCAAGAGCTGAACTTCCGGTATTTTCTCTTTGACTTTCTTGTAAACGTCAATGACATCAAAGACACCTTTCCACGGATCAAACCGAGATACTTGGGTGATTATTGGCCTCTCCGGATCCACATCAAACCTTTCCAGGATTTTCAAAATTTCACTTTCACTCAGTTCTATGTTCTTTTCACTGAGGGGGTCAATGGAAGGGGGCATTATAACGACTTTTTCCTGGTTTAGATCTTCTTGAACGTACTCTTCCATGTGGAAAATGTAGCGGTCATATTTCTCGACAAACTGCCTCAGAAACTTCCAAAACTCCAAGTTTGGATCGCTTAGATCTATGTGGCATCTCCAAATCCAAGGCTGTCTTTTCTCATAAAACTCTATAAGAGGTGCTGGCTGAGGATCATGTATCAGGATGTAATCAAATGGACTCAGGTCTAAATCTTCTGCGTTCTTTTTGTTTATTTCTAAATAAAGCTCTTTCATTTCATCAGTTAGCCTAAGCTCTTTGTTTCCTTGAAGAGCATTGTGAAAGCTCTTTGTAACATTGAAAAATTCGTTTGTCCCCTCAATTACAAACCATCTTGCATCTATTCCAACGTCCCTCATAAGGGGGACGAGGTTGTGCAAAATCTCTGCCACACCTCCACCAAAAGAAGTGGAGTTTACATGGATAAAACTCTTACCTTTCAGATTCTCTGCCTTTTCTTTAATGGTTTCCAAGGCTTTATTCCCTATTATTTCCCTGTAGTCCTCAAGCCTTTTACCTTCCCCACCAAACTTCGTTACCTCATACATCTCCATTCCTCCCATTATTTCTCAGTTGACCATCCTATCATACCGCTTATGTAGTACTTCTGGAAGAGGGCATAGACAAGCAGAGGGACTATCATGACCATAATAGAAGCTGCAGTTAGTATGCCCCAATCAACAAAATACTGCCCCCTAAGCAGAGGAAGCCTTTGAGTAGCAACGTATTTTTCTGGATTTTGTAGAAAGACCAACGCTAGGAAGAAGTCACTCCATACCCATGTAAACTGAAGTATCGCAGCTGAGATTAATCCAGGTAACGCCATTGGTAGGACAATTTTGTAGAATATCTGGAAATCTGTGGCACCGTCTATTCTAGCGGCTTCCTCAACGTCTGTTGGGAGCATTGAGAAGTAGTTTCGCATAAAGAAGATTATCCACGCCAGACCCCATGCTGAATGGACAGTTATTAGCCCTCTGAACGTGTTTAACATATGGAGGTTTCTTAAAAGGAAGTAGAGTGGCACTACAGTCATTTGCTGCGGAAGTGCCATTAGGAACACTATGAACGCAAATAGATAATGCTTTATTGGAAAGCTGTATCTGGCAAAGGCATAAGCAGCTAATGCAGCCACTATTAAAGGAATGATTGTGGAGGGTATTGCAACTACTAGGGAATTTTTTAACCCTTGACTAATGGGGAACATTGGATGGTTAAAGGCATTTATGTAATTTTTCAAGGTTATCGTGAAAGGATGAAAATGCCACCATCCACTTACAATTTCTTCATACGGCCTTATTGAGGCCATAAGGACTCCTATAAAAGGTATCAGCCATATTATCCCTATAGTCCAAGCAAGTGCATTTGAGATTATGTATTTCCTCAGCTTGTACCTTGGAACGACCATTTCACTCCCTCCTCCTAATTAGCCACAGGGCAGGTATTAGTGTTAGTGCAGTCAAGAGCACCGCTACTACAGCGGCATAGTTGTAGTTGAGAGCTCTTGCAAAGTAGTCCCACATCTGAAGTGCGAGAACCATTGAAGCTCCTCCAGGCCCTCCGCCTGTGGCTACGTATACAACATCGAAGATTTTGAGATCCCAGAGCAAGGTCATTGCCACTACCACAACGGTAATCGGTTTCAACAAGGGCCAGGTTACATTTTTAAAGATTTGAAATCTGTTAGCACCGTCTATCAAAGCGGCTTCGTAATAGTCTTTGGGGATAGAGGCCAAGCCCGCTGAATACATAAGCATGCTAAAACCAGTCCATATCCAAATTGATCCCAAAATCGCAGCAAAAAGTGCGGTTTCAGGATATGCCGTCCAAGTAATTGCGAGCCTCTCAATGCCAAGTAACCTAAAAATTGCGGGAATTACCCCAGCCCCCTCTTCAAAAAGAAAGCGAATTATCAAACCTCCAACGATCATTGGTATGACCATACCCAAGAAGATTATAGACTTGACTATCGAACTCCCCTTAACTTCCTCTCGTCTTAAGAGAAGAGCAATTCCTAACCCCAAAAACACAGTTGCAGGGAGATGAATGGCTATCCATACTATGTTATGAATTAGAGCCCCCCATGGGGGAGACTTAGTCGGGAATCTGTCGAGGTTTATTATATCAGAGCTTAACAGAACATTCTTGTAATTTTCCAAACCAACGAACTTTCCGTCAAGGAAGAAGCTTAAGTATATCGTCTTGAATACTGGGTATATCACAAATGGAACCATCAAAGCAAGTGCCGGTAAAAGGAAAAAAAGGGGAGTTAAAGATCTAGGCCTCCTCATTAAGACCCTCCTTTCACTTCTTTGGGAACTTGGCATCCAAAGTGCTTAAAACGTCATCCAATCTATCTGGCTGCACCCATAGAAGCTTTAACTGATCCCAGAAGGTCTTCTGCCACTCTCCTCCAACGCTGTCATCCAAATCTGGTGCAGATTCGACGTTGGCTACCACCTTAGCAACATCTTTCATTGGCTCCCAGTAGTCCTCAATGGACACCTTCTTCCATGTTGCCAGCTTTCCTGACTTGGTACCCACGTGAATTCTTTGTCCCTCTGTTGCTAAGAATTTGGCAAGCTCCATGGCTTCTTTTGGATGGCTTGTGTACTTAGGCACCATGAAATAGTCCGGAGCAAGAACCATTGCTTTAACTCCCGGTAGTGAAATTAGACCAAGATCAGTTGGATCATCAACCATTCCAGTTATCCAAGTTCCCATAAAGTACAATGCATAGTCTCCCTTCCACCATAGATCAACTGCAGATGTCCACTCTATTGGATCACTAAAGTATCCAGCCTTTAGAAGGGGCACAAGCCTCTGCTCAAATATGCTTCTCACCTGTGGTCTTCCCACTTAACTTCTCCGTTTATGAGCTTAAGCTGAAGATCTTTTCCTCCAAAGGTTAGAATGAAGTGCTCCGTTACATCTGAAAGTGGCCATCCAACGCTGTCTCCACTAACTATTGGTGCCTTTATTCCAGGTATTTGCTTAATCTTCTCAAGCAATGCCACAAATTCGTCCCATGTTTCCGGGGGCTTTAAGCCGTATTTCTCGAAGAAAGACTTTCTATACCAGAAACCGGGCTTAGCTGCCGCTGTAAATGGAACACCATAGATCTTTCCGTCTACTGTTACAGTATCAAGAATTCCGGGAACGTATTCGTCTGGGTTGATCACTCCATTAAACTCCATTAAGTGACCTTTTTGGCCCATTTCTGCGATAAACCATCCCCACATTGCAATGACATCAGCAGGGGTATCTCCTGACTCGAATTGCAAGGGTAAAATAGTCGAAAGGTCTTCAGCTCTATATGTTTTGTACTCTACCTTTATGTTTGGATGTTGAGCCTCAAAAGCCTTAATAACTTCCATAAAAGCATCAAGCTCTGCTCCAGACCACGGGCCTATTACTTTTAAAGTAATCTGCTCTACTGGCTTTGTCTCTGTAACGGTCTCTTTCTGTGTAACCGTAGTTGGGGTAGAAGTCTGTTGACCACCAATGCATCCACTTGCTACTACTGCAATGCCCAGCACTCCAACTAAAAACAAACCGAGCAACACCTTCTTGACATCCATATAGAGACACCTCAATCTCTTGTATATACTAAAAGTATATATATTTTGCGGATAGAACAGTCAAAATTTTCGACGATTGCAGTGCTTTATTGATCCTAAACAAAATGTTAATTGCCGTTTCTTATCTAAAACCTATAGTCCAACTATAGGTATGCTGTTTATTTACTTTAAGTATAAACGTCCTTAAAGTAAAACTTTAAGTCTCCTAAACAATACTCCATGGGGGGTTAGAATGATCTATGCAATAGGAGAAGTCCTAATAGATTTTATTGCAAAGGAAGAAGGGAAGTTAAAAAATGTTAGAGAATTTGAAAAGCATCCTGGCGGTGCTCCCGCAAATGTTGCCGTTGGCTTGAGAAAGCTCGGAGTAAAGAGTGGGTTAATAAGCAAAGTTGGTGATGATCCCTTTGGCGAATTTCTTATAGAAAAACTCAAAAAAGAAGGGGTTGAAACAAAATACATAGTAAAAGACGTAAACAGGCACACGGGAATAGTCTTTGTCCAGCTTATAGGAGCAAAGCCCGAATTCATATTATACGATGGTGTGGCTTACTTCAACCTAAGAAAGGAAGAGATAAAATGGGATTTTATGGAGGACGCTAAGCTTTTGCATTTTGGAAGTGTTCTCTTCGCGAGAGAACCAAGCAGGTCAACAGTATTTAGTGTTCTTAGAGACATTAAAGGAAAAATCCCCATTAGCTATGATGTCAATATCAGACTCGATCTGTGGAAAGGAAAAGAGGAAGAAATGCTCAGAGATATAAAAGAAGCTCTTAAGCTCGCAGATATAGTAAAAATTGGAGATGAAGAGTTAAATTACCTCAATAAAAATGGGATAACACTTGAAGACTTCAGCTTTGATCTCGTGGCAATAACAAAAGGAGCTAAAGGGAGCACAATTATTCACAATGAGATAAGGGTTGAGGTGCCCTCGTTTAAAGTTAAGCCTGTAGATACCACTGGGGCCGGAGATGCATTTATGGCAGCTCTCTTAGCCTCTCTTTTCTATATGGACAAGCTGAATAAACTGGAGTTCTCCGAAGAAGAACTGAAGGAAGTGGGAAGCTTTGCAAACCTAGTGGCTGCACTCTCAACTACAAAACGGGGAGCATGGAGTGTGCCAAAGTTAGGCGAGATTTTGAAGCATAGAAAATTCAGGTTTCTTCCGTAAGCTCTTCTTTTTTACCAAAAAGTCCAATTAAATCGTGAAGTATTGCCAAATCTATTGCAGCGTTTAATGATTGAAAAACCGCTCCTGCCATCAGCATTAATACTGCAAAGAAAAAGTCGACACCTTTGTATGCGATTGTTATTTTTACAGCCCTTCTTTCGCCCTTAACTATCCCCCAAGCCAGGAGAAAATTCAAAAGACCAAAAATAAGCAGCATATACCGTTCGCTCCCAAAAGTACCGGCTGAATAGTATAAAAGGAAAAATGATTGTAGAAACAGCAAATACACAGCAACTCTCATTGACCCTCACTCAAGTATCTCTCAAATGCCTCAACGTATTTAAACCCATCGTCTGGAAATATCAAAACTGCGGTTCCGGGGTATTTATCACGGATTTTTTCAAAGGCCTTAACCACCGCACCCGAACTTAAGCCTATTAAAAGACCCTCCTTTCTGGCTACTTGTACAGAACTTTCGATTGCTTCTCTTTGACTAATCTCCACTACTTCATCAATTTTCACCTTAAAAAACCACTTCGGCTTTGTTTCAAGCCTCTTTATGCCAGGTATTTTTTCACCTTTGGCTGGAATTGCTCCAATAACCTTTGTGTCGTAGCGTTCCTTGAAGTATTTTGCTATTCCCGCTATATGTCCGGAAGTCCCTATACCTGCCACAATAACATCCGCCTTCTGCCCTATGCTTTTAAGTTGCTCTTCTATTTCCCTTGCAGTGTACCTGTAGTGGGCTTCAAAATTGTCATCGTTTTCAAACTGGTTTAGATTTACTGCATTTGCATTTTCTGCCTCTCTTTTGACGAATTCGACCATCTCTGGATCGATAGTCTCAAATTCAGTTTTTACAATTTCAGCTCCGAGAACTTTCAGCAGAGTTTGAGTTGTACTTGGAGTGGGTTTTGGGAGATAAGCCCTGAATTCAATGCCGAAGATGTTTGACATGGCTGCCATGGATATGCCAACATTCCCCGAAGTTGCTTCAAAAAGTCTTCTTGTGCCGTTAATGTCTCCCCGCTCAATAGCTTTCATGATAAGGTTAAAAACGGCCCTGTCCTTTATGCTTCTGCTGAAGGGGTTAAAGAACTCTAACTTGGCAAAATACATCCCCCCTCTCATCTGAAAGGGAAAGTCTGAGCAGGGGGGTTGGTTTAAATTTTTCAAAGAGCTCGAGTGGATTGCTAAAAACGTTCATTTTTGATCACCATATTGGGCTTTTAATCGGGCTTTATAAATGTTTCTTTTGCGGCAATCTTACACAAAAGTGTGTATCTAGCATTCCTTGCCAAAGACTTCTCGGTGAATCTTTTTGAACTCACCAAGAGCTCCTCTTATCACGGGATGTTTCGGTACAAAATTACAGCCCTCTTCAGGTTCTATACTTATCTCAAATGTGCCTATCTCTTTTGCAATTTTCTCGATCTCTATTTTGTCCATTCCTATAAGAGGTCTAAGTACTGGCAGATCAGTTGCGAGGCTTATTATTAGGAGATTGTCCAAGGTTTGAGAAGCAACTTGGCCAAGAGAATCTCCCGTAATTACTGCCATAGCATTCTTTTCTTTTGCTATCTCCGTAGCTTTTATAAACATGCTGAATTTGCAAAAAATGCATATCCACTTTTCTTTTTTCAGCCCTATTAGTCTATCAAAGATGGGTTTTTGGTATTCAAAGGAGTCAACAATGATTAGCTCCTCCAAGTTCTCTGGAAAAAGTTCCTTAAGCCTCTGCCAGATTCTTCTAACTTTTTGATAATTGATTTCACTCTGCATAAAGTGAATCGGGTAAATCGTAAAACCTTTTTTAAGCATTAAGTATATCGCTACTGGTGAATCTATTCCCGAACTCAAAAGCGCAACAGCCTTCATCGTCCTACCTCCAAGGTTAGATAAACTATCCAAGCGTTTATGAAGACAGCTCCCACAAGCTCTGGGATAGCGAGTCCATCAAACACCCCAGAGAGGTAAACCATTAGCATGAAGACTATCGGACTACCAAGAAGCCATATGACAGCAAACTTCTTTTTTCCAATTCCCTTTAAACCACAGATAAAGATGTCTGCAAAGAGCAAGAGGTAAAAGGAGAGTGCAAAAAACGAATGGAGCTTATACTCTTCTGGAAAAATTCCCACAAGCAATAATGAAGCCATTCCAAGTGGGAACAAAATGGTGACTCTTCTTTCTTTCATCATCTTAATGCCAAACGCAACACCAAGAAAGCCGAGAAGAACTAACAGAGAGTTGAAAACATACCCTACTGGGTTTTTAATAGAGCCCATGTCACTAAGGGCATTTTCCGTTAGAGAAAACCATGGATTCAAGTAAATTGAAATGAAGATGCCACCAAAAGTAAGGAAGGGGAAGGAAAACCCCAAAATCCTTACCCACTTTTTCATTGACATCCCCGTTTTCTCGGCTCTTCGCCAAAGATGGCTTTATACAGCTTTTTGAACTCCTCCCAAGATCCTCTTATCACTGGATGCTTTGGGATAAATGGTATCTCATCTTCCGGTAGTATAGAGAGTTCAAAGGTTCCAATGTTCTTTGCAATAGCAACTATCTCTTCTTTATCCAGTCCAACTAATGGTCTGTAGATTGGTAGGTCGCTTGCTTGGCTTATTATGTACATATTCTCCAGTGTTTGAGAAGCAACTTGGCCTAGGGAGTCCCCCATAATGATCCCTTTTGCCCCAAATTCCCTAGCAATCTTGTCCGCCTTTTTAACCATCATGTACTTGCAGAAAACACACGTATAGCTCTCTTTTTTAAGCTGCTTTAGCGTTTGGATAACTTTCTCCCTTTCCTGAGGCTTAATAACTATCAGGTCGCTTTTACCACCATAATGGTATTTTTTGAGCTGGTTCCATATCTTCCTAACTTTCTCAAGAGTCTTCTCCCCTATGTAAATATGAACGGGGATTACCTCACACCCTCGCTTCATCATCAGAAAAGCCGCAACTGGAGAGTCTATACCCCCACTTAAAAGGGCTATAACCTTTCCTTGGGTTCCTACTGGAAGACCTCCAAATCCTTGGAATTTATCGACATAGATGTATGCTTTCCCCTCCATCAGCTCAATACCCACCTCGATGTCATAGTTCTTCAAATCCGCTTTGCATTCTTCGTTTTTTAGTATATATTCACCAACTTTAGCGGCCAGCTCTTGGCTTTTAAGGGGAAACTCCTTAGTTATTCTTCTTACAGTTACTCTGAACTTAGGATTCTCCAACCCAAGCGCCCTCAATTTTCTCCTAAACAACTTTAAAGAGGCCCTATATATTTTCTCCAGTTCCGCATCTATCTCAGCAGCAGGTGAAAGCGAGACTATGCCAAAAACTCGCTTGAGAACTTCCACGCCGTTTTCCGCTTTGTTTGTCTTTACGATAATTCTGCCATGCTTTGCAAAGACATTTTTGTACTCTACAGCTTCACTTAAGAGAGCCTCTTTTATGTTATTGACCAAAATGTTCTCAAACCATCTTCTCGTTTTTGGGGACTTCGTGCCTATTTCGCCGTATCTGACTATTATGGCATTTAGCATTCTCATCCACCAGATTTAAATTATTTTGAGGACTTTTTCCAGAGATTTCCTCCTTGGCCTAGGAGCTATTTTTTCAGCAGGATACCCTACGGGAACTAACCCAACGAGATACCAATTTTCACTAAGTCCCGCCATTTCCCTAAGCTCTCTCTGGTATCTCTCCAAGCTGGTAACTCCTATATAACATGTTCCCAAGCCAAGCTCCACCGCCTTCAGCATAAGGTTTTCTATTGCCATTGCAGCGCTTTCAACGCTCCACAGAAATTCAATTTCCTCATATTCTTTTCCTTTTAAGAAGCGCGTTTCTTTATCGACAAAAACCCCTATATAAACTGGAGCTTTGTACATTCCTCTTTCAAATATCTTCGTTTTCAGTTTTTCTATTTTTTCTTCAGGTAATCCGTACGCACGGTAATACTCTGCATGGGCCTCGTACATCATCTCATGAATTCGTTTTTTGATGTTCTCGTCTTTATACGCTACAAACAGCCAGTTTTCAAGACCACTTGCAGTAGGGGCTCTTATTGCAGAGTTTATTAGCTCTTTGAGCTTTTCTTCCTCAATGCTTCTCTCTTCATAATACCTCACGGACATTCTGTTAAATATTACCTCATTTAACTCCATCCAGCTCACCAAAATTCCTTTATGTTGTTCTGGTTAATATACTTTAAGGAGAAAAGAGAAGAAATCCGAGAGAGCAGACTTCATCCTCTGATTATTTTCATTTCGAACTCTTCCACAGGGACTTTAAAGTCTTCCCTGCTGTTGATGTCTCCTCTGTTAAAGAGAACTTCTCTTGCAAGTATCCAGTAAATTAGGGCCAAAGCTTTTCTTCCCTTGTTGTTTGTTGGAATTGCCAAGTCTACATAGCTCAAAAGGTTCTCCGTATCAACGAGGGCTACTATCGGAATTCCAATCTCTATTGCCTCTTTCATCGCTTGGTGATCCGCCCTTGGGTCTGTTACTATGAGTACGTCGGGCTCAAAGAAGTTCTTAACCTGCGGATTTGTCATTGTTCCAGGTAAAAATCTTCCGGGTATTGCCCTCGCTCCGGTGATTTCTCCAAACTTTTTGACTGGCTTCTGACCATAGAGCCTTACGCTTACCGCTAATATTCTATCTGGATCGAACTTTGCCAGAAACTTCCCCGCAGCCCTGAGTCTTTCGTCGGTTTTCCTTACATCGAGCACGTATAGGCCATCTTGCCTGACCCTATATATAAAGCGCTTCATATCTTTTGTTTTTTGTTGTGTTCCAATGTGAACACCTGCAGCCAAATATTGATCGAGTGGAACCAAATACTCTTCCATTTTCTTCACCCCTCAAACGTTATTATTCTTCCTCTTTCACCCAAATCCTCCGCTATCCTAATAAGTTCGTTTATTTTAACAAGGGAGCTCTCATGGAGCATTATAGCAGGACATTTAAGACCCACAGCCAAGTGGGGTAAAGCATCATCAGCGGATTCATACTTTGCCTCCGCCAAAATCGGAGTTATTCTTTCAGATTTAACGTCATTAACCAAGTTGTAGAGATCCGTGAGAGTACCTAGGTTAATCGGCTTAATCGAAAGTGCATTGTAATATCTCCTATCCAAGATGTCTTTTGTTCTGAAGAGGTACTCCCCGTCGACAAACACTCCGTGTGTTCCGGCTATAAGTTCAAGGAAGAGCTCTTCTTCCCCTAAGGGCTTGATGTAGGAGATATTGTTATCCTCGACTTTTTGCAGGACTTCTTCGATACTCATTTCCTTCTTCTGTATTATTCCAAGAGACACCTCAAGACCAAGTTCGTCCCCGGCTATTTCTGAAGCTCTTGAGAGTTCTTGAAGGTCAATGCTCTTTGCATGCTCCTTTATTTTTGTAATTGCATCTATTACATCCGAGATCTCCATTAAATCCTTGACCAAGACAAGGTACTCAAACATTTCATCCTCTGCAAACCTCAATATTGGAACTGGAAGCTCTGTAGTGAATGTTCCCCCTATGTAGCTGTAAAGGGGAATGTTTTTGGCATTTGAAGCTGCTTTTGCCACGGCAACTGAAACAGCCAGAGCAGTGTTCGCCCCTATGTGACTTAGATCCTCAGTTCCATCTATTTCCCAGAGGTAACTGTCTATGAGCTCTTGCTCTTGAGAGTCAAATCCAATAAGCTCCGGTCCGATTATCTCATCAACTTCGCTAACTGCTCTGTGGGCTTCCACTATGTAGAGGGATGGATTCTCATCTACGGGAGCGGCGAATCTACCAAACCCCGAAGTTGTTATAACGTCAACTTCAATTGAATACTTCCCACCCTTGAGGATTGAAATTCTGCCGACTATGTTCTCGATTATTGTCATCCCACATCAACTCGGCCTTATTACTGTTATTGGGATTATTCCCTTCTCAAACTCCATTATCGCGGCTTCTAAAGGTGTGGCTCCCTCAGGTATGTCAATCAGCACAGGAGCGCCCATGGCGATCTGAAGTGCCCTTGCTCCTATTATACGAGCCTTCTCAAATCTTGTGTATCTAAACATCTTTCTCACCCGTGCAAATTTTGGTGGGGCCGCCGGGATTTGAACCCGGGTCTCCGGCACCCCAAGCCGGGAGGATAGACCAAGCTACCCCACGGCCCCTCCAAAGAAATGTGGTTTTTTCAATATACTCTGTAGTGCATTATCTCATCTATTAACTCAACGTGGCTGAGGAGCATTCTCCTGCAGCAGTACCTCTCAAGTCCAAGCTCATCAAGCACTTTTTCGGGATCTTCCCCTTTTTCAACACGCTCTTTGAATATGTAATATTTATCCCCAATCACCTTTCCACAGGTGAAACATCTCACTGGAACTATCAAGCGAATCACCTTTTTGGTTTTTAAATTTTAAGGAAAGTTTGAAGGAAATCAACGGTAACTCTTTTGTCTCTTTGCTCTTGGACCTTTTGTAGAGCGATTTGGTTTGTGCGGCTCTGTTCTTCTTGAGTCGCCAACAAGCATAGTTCTGTCATACTTCATAAACTTTTCTTTGAGGTTCATATCACCGGTCCATTCCACCAATGCCCTTGCTATTGCGACTCTTGCAGCCTCGGCCTGCCCCATGAATCCTCCGCCTTCGACCTTAACGTCAATGTCCACCTTGCTGACTATCTCCTCTCCAGCCAAAACTAGTGGCTCCATTATTGTGAAACGGGCTATTTCTGGCTCAATAATCTCAACAGGCTTGTTATTAATCCTAACTCTCCCTTTACCTTCTCTTATGGTAGCTCTCGCGATAGCGGTTTTTCTCTTTCCTGCAGTTTGGATTATCCTCATTATCATCACCTCAGAACTTTCCACCAAGGAATTTAGCAACCTCTCCAACAGTTACGTATTTGGGGGTTTTAAGTCTTGACATATGAGCTTCAGCAATTGTCTCCAACTCTTTGTCTTCAAACTCTTTTGGGATCCCTGCATAGACCTTAAGTCTCTTAAAGGCTTTCCTTCCTCTGTCGGTTTTCCATGGAAGCATGCCCCTAATGGTTCTTCTAACTATTTCGTCGCTTCTTTTTGGATAGAATGGCCCCTTTCTTGGGTTTGTTCTTGTTCTTAGCTCTGTTCTCTGCTTGTACTTCTCGAAAATGAACTCTCTGTTTCCAGTAATGATGGCCTTTTCGGCGTTGACGATAATTACCTCCTCCCCTTCAAGGAGCATCTTGGCAACTTTTGAAGCGAGCCTTCCAAGTATTAAACCATCAGCATTAATAATCCTCATGGCTCATCACTCCATTATGATTACTCCACTACCCTTTGGATTCCTCTCTACAAGTTCTTCGATTGTTATTGCCTCCCCACCTGCTTGAATAATCTTTTCCTTTGCCTTTTCGCTGAACTTCCATGCGGCAACTATGACCTTATGATCCAGGTTTCCAGCTCCTAGAACACTTCCTGGGACTATCACCATGTCTCCTTCCTTGGTATATCTGTTTATTCTGCTAATGTTTACCTCAGCTCTTTGCCTTCTCGGCCTTTCTAAGCGCCAAGCTATATCCTTCCATATTTTAACGTTCTCCTCGTTGGACTTCTTCCTTAGATAGCGAATGAGCCTTCTCAGGTTAATATCAGTTGGACCAGTCCTCTTCATAAGCATTCCTCCTTTTATTTCTCGCACCGAGGGACGGGGTGATCATTATGGTGCGGGGGCGGGGATTTGAACCCCGGAACCCCTACGGGACGGGACCCTAAATCCCGCGCCTTTGGCCAGGCTCGGCTACCCCCGCGCTATTCGGCTAATTTATGAAGCTCGTTTATAAATTTATCGCTCTTTCTCATTAAAATTTTGAGCGCTAAAGCTACTATTTCCTCAACAGGCAGTTCTCCATTGCTTTCTACCGTAAAGACGAATGTATTTGGCACTACTTCTTCCTTAATTTTATCTCCTAAATACGGATCAAATTCTTTCGGCAAATAGAAGCCTGTTAGGGTGGTTACGATAAGTTCCTTCTCGTTTTCTTCAATAGGGAGCTTCTTTCTAGCTGCGAGCTCTTTAATTTTCTCCCAGCCAGGGATCTCTTTGCTTACATGCACTTTTGTAAGATACTTGTAGTAAGCAAAGCCAGGTTGCCATTTTGCATGATCTTTTCCTCTGCCAAGCTTTGCATATGCATTAAAAACGAGCCTCTGCCCCTCAGCTAGTTTGACTATCGGAATGTCAGGGGTCACGGGTTTTACATCTGGATCATCACTCTTTAAATCTCCCGAGTAAACTATAGCAGGACCTTCTGCTTCCAGGCTCAATGTGACGGTGTAGTCATCTAACTCCAATGCATCCAATTCAAATCTGTCCGAGGGTGTTGTTAAAGGAATTAACGCCAACCTGTGGGCAATGATCTCATCAAAAAGGGCAGAATCGTTCTCGTAGAATTCCACCTCATCAACGGCAAAAGTTGGAACCTCTCCTATTATCGTTCTTCTAAGTGCATTTGCAAATGCAACATCAACTCCCTCTAAAATGAAGCGGATTGCATCGTCCCTTTTTTCAAGAATTTTTATTTGCATTTTTCTCACCAAAAAAGAGGTTATAAAGGGGAGTCAAACTCTCCTTCCCCTTCTGCCGCCTTTCGGTCTTGTACCATCGTGTGGTATTGGTGTAACGTCTTCTACTCTGCCTATTCTAAGTCCGGCTCTTGCAAGAGCTCTAATAGCTGCCTGTGCTCCAGGGCCGGGGTTCTTGCTTTTACTTCCACCAGGTGCTCTGACTTTTATATGAACACCGACAATGCCCTTTTCGAGAGCCTCCTCGGCGGCTCTTTTAGCAGCAATCATTGCTGCATAGGGAGATGACTCGTCTCTGTCTGCCTTAACTACCATCCCACCGCTCCATCTTGATATTGTCTCAGCCCCTGTGAGGTCGGTGATGTGAATGATTGTGTTGTTGTAGGAGGCATAAATGTGGGCAACTCCCCATTTTTCTTTCTTTTTGATGTTAACTTCCTCACTCATTGCGCCTCACCCTTTTGAGCCTGCTCAATAACAATTCTCTCAGGGTGCTGGGAGTTTGCAAAAGGTGAAGTCTTTGCGTATGTTATGCCGTCTTCCTCCTCTTTGAGCACCAGATAACTTGGAGATCTTATTATCTGGCCGTTTACTTCAATGTGTCCGTGGACGATTAATTGTCTGGCCTGCTTTATTGTTCTCGCTAATCCCTTCTTAAACACCATCGTCTGTAGTCTCCTCTCAAGAATATCCTCTATTGTAAGTGAGAGGACATCATCAAGGTGAGCTCCCTCTTGAAGCAGTCCCAATCTAGCCAATCTCTGAAGGAGCTGAGCTCTCTCAATTTCTGCCTGCTTACCTCTAGCAGCTAACAATCTCCTTGCCCTTCTTCTGAAGTTCTTAAGTTGGGTCTCGTGCTTCCAAAGCTCCTTCTTATTTTTGAGCGCATACTTCTGCATTAGTACTCTCTCTCTATCAAGTCTCTCCTTAATCCAAGGGTGAGAGGGAGTTTCGTACCTTTTCCTTTGCCTTTTTGGATCTCCCATTTATACCACCTCACTTCTTCCTTCTGCTAACACCAACTGTGGTTCCTCTTCTGAAGTTTGACCTGGTTCTCTGTCCTCTCAATGGAAGACCAAGCTCATGCCTAATACCCCTATAAGCCCTGATTCTCCTGAGTCTGTTAACGTCCTCACGCCATGCCATAACGAGTTTTGCTCCGGTAAGATGTAGATCTCTACCAGTCTCGTAGTCTTTTGGTCTGTTGACTGCCCATGCAGGGATGCCGTGTTTTACTGGATCTTCAAGCACAGCCTCAATGGCCTTTACTTGCTCATCAGTAAGGTAACCCGCCTTCATTTTTGGATCTAACCCTGCAACTCTGCATACCATTGTTGCAAAGTTTATTCCTATACCCCTAATTCCAGTGAGGGCCCATCTAAGTTGTTTGTGCCCATCTATATCAACATTTGCTACACGCACGATATGTCTAAAGTCAGCCATTATAAGCACACCTCCACAAGTTAATCCTTCAACGAGGATTTTGGCGCCGGGACGGGGATTTGAACCCCGGCGGGCAAACGCCCACGGGCTCTCAAGGCCCGCGCCATCCCAGGCTAGGCGATCCCGGCATACACCCTAAAGCCCGATCCCTTCGCAATTTCTTCTACTTCTTTGAAGTTCTCCTCCATGAGTCCCTTAATATACTTTGCGCCTTGATTAGTGCGAATGACAATTTGAAGTAATCCTCCATCGTAGAGATGATGGGGTGCATTTATAACTATTTCCCTCAACACATCCTTTCCAGCATGCACTGGAGGATTCGTTATTATGCTGTGGAACCTCTCTCCTTTTACAGGCTCATAAAGATAGCCCCATCTTACCTCGGCATTCTTAACGTTGTTGATTTTTAAGTTTTTCTTTGCTATGCTTACGGCCCTCTTGTTTATGTCGGTCATTACAACATACTCCACAAAGCGGGAGGCAACGATACCAATCACCCCATAACCACATCCCAAGTCCAAAACCCGCCAGTTTTTCTTAAGTATCATGTTCTCTATAAGCAACTCTGTCCCTCTATCAAGCTTACCAAAGGAAAAGACACCGCTGGCCGTTATAAATCTAAAACGCTCCCCTCTAATAAATACTTCGATTATCTTGGTCTTTAACGGAACATTTGGCTCTTCGGAGTAGTAGTGGCTCATGCTCGAAAATTAGAAGAGGGGTTTATAAAGGTGAACCTTCCAACCTCCCTGAATGGCGAGGCCTTTGAAAAAAGTTTTATTAAAAAAATCACAAACCTTGGTGAAACTTCGCACAGGGTTTCTACCACATCTTGGGATACCAGTCCCTCGGCATGAAGACCTTTTCCACATCTATCGCTATCCCTTTTGTTTTTGTGAGCATCTCCTGTGTGTTCATCTTTGCCTTACCCAACGCAACAAGCTCATCTTTGAGGGTCATTATTGCAACAAGGTCTCCAGGCTTTATCCCTTTGTGAAGCTTCACTATTCCGGGAACTGCCAAGTCCGCACCGTGGGTTACAGCTGCAACTGCAGAGTCCCTTATCCACACCTTGGGGAGATGCTCAACAGCTTTTTCCATTGGCTGGATTGCTTTTCTAAAATATTCTTCAATGCCATCTTCTTTCCAGAAGTAATAGGCATCTATAAGGTCGTGCAAAGTAACAAGAGTTTCATCTTCTTTAAACGGCCCGCTCCTTGTTCTTCTTAACTCGGCCATGTGAGCACCAACTCCCAAAGCTAAGCCGATGTGATGGATGAGAGATCTTATGTAGGTACCAGCCTCGACTCCGACTCTGAAGAGAACATCTTTACCATCTATCTCAATTATCTCGATATAGTAAACTTTTCTCGTCCTCAGCCTTCTCTTAACGGCACTCCTTAGAGGGGGTCTTTGGATGATTTCTCCCTCAAATTCCCTCATAACAGCCCTTATTTTATCTTCGGGAACTTCTCCGTGGAGGTGCATCAGGGCTACATACTCTTTTCCAGCTGGTAAAAGGGCTTGAACAACTCTTGTAGCCCTCTCCAGAGCCACAGGCAAAACTCCAGTAACTTTTGGGTCTAAGGTCCCTCCATGACCAGCTTTTTGAAGATTTAAAAGCTTCTTAACCCACGCAACTACCTCGTGACTTGTGGGTCCGGGGGGCTTATCAAGGTTTATAACTCCAAACTGCATATGCATTTCAATAGGCCTTTTATCTGGGGGAAATCCCCATTTCGGGTTGGTTTCAGCTTTTTCATCCTTAATAATGATTTCTCTCTTAATATCAGCAGGAAGCATGACCTCTCGCTTCTGTTTCTTTCTACTCATCCTGCTCACCTACAAAAAATTGAGAAAAGGGGTTATAAACCTTTACAGTCTCAACCAGCCTTAAAGCATATAGAGGATATCATAAGTGTGACTGGGGTAGGTGTAGTAAGTGTGCTTAACTTCACCTGCATGTAAACCCATCTTGATCGCAAGGGCAAAGATGTTTATGACTTCTTCCGCATTGTGGCCGAGCAAGTGGGCTCCTAAGATCTTTCCGGTATTTTCATCAAAGATTATCTTATAAGCACTATATTTCTGGTTTATTCTCAGCGAAGAGTACCATCTTGAAGTCTCACCTTTTTTAATCCTAATCTTAAAACCCTGTTCCAGGGCTCTATCTTCCGTTAATCCGACAGAGGCCATTGGAGGGATTGTGAAAACTACTGTAGGTATGCCCGTGTAGTCAATTTTAACGTGATTGCCTTTTATCATGTTACTTGCCGCTATACTACCTTCTACAGTGGCTACAGGGGTTAAGGGCAAGCCACCTTCGGCACAATCTCCAGCAGCATAGATTTTGGGGTTGGTAGTTTGCATGTACTCATTAACTTTTATCCCCCTCTTTCCATATTCTATCCCTGCTTTTTCAAGCCCAAGGTTATCTATATTAGGAACTCTACCAGCGCCGTGGACTACAAGATCGGCTTCAAAATTCCCCTTAGGGGTTTTTACAATAAACATGGCACCTTTCTTTTCAATCTCTTTCACAGGAGCTTCTGTCATAACCCTTATGCTCTCTTCTTCAGTAGCTCTAAGGAGAACGCTAACGATGTAAGGTTCAAAATTCTTTAATGGTCTTCCACTTCGGTGAAGTATCATCGCTTCGCTCCCTGCACGTGCTGCCAAATGGGCGAACTCAAAGGAGATGTACCCTCCTCCTATAAAGATTATCCTATCAAGAAGATCATCCAGCTCAAGAAATTCGTCACTCGTTATTACATGCTCCTCCCCAGGAATATTGAGCTTTCTTGGTTTTGCTCCGGTCGCAATAAGGAACTTGTGGGCTGAGATTACCTCCCCATTTACCTCTATTTTATCCTTGTCTATGAACTGTGCTCTGCCATGAATTGCCTCAATACCCGCTTTTTTGAGACTTCGTTCCATTCTCTCTGGAAATCCTTCAGTCCATTCTCTCTTGAAGGCCATAAGTTTTTTCCAGTTTATTCTAATTTCCCCTTCAATGCCTTTTTCTTTCATTCTCTTGGCCCAGTCAACAAGCTCAGCCCCCCCAATGAGGATTTTCTTTGGATCACATCCCCTTAAGGCACAAGTGCCTCCAAAAGGTCTCTCATCAACAATGGCAACTTTCAGTCCTGCTTGTGCAAGCTTATAAACTGCGGAAGAGCCGGCAACGCCAGTTCCAATAACTACAACATCAAATTCTCCCATTTTAATCATCCCATATTATCTCAATTCCTCTCCAAAAGGCAATATAACCCCTAATCACCTTAGCTGCTTCTTTGGGTTCGGGATAGTACCATGCAGCATCTTCATTTATCTCTCCATCCACAACAACATGATAATAACTGGCTTCTCCTTTCCATGGACAGGTTGTATGAGTATCGCTTTCTCGGAGAAATTCCCTGCGAACAGCTTCTGAAGGAAAGTAAACGTTCTCCTCAAGGAGAATAACTTCATCCTTTTTGGCCTCAGCAATAACTTTTCCATTCCAAACAGCTTTAATCATCTAAATCACTTCGATAATTATTTAGGAAAAATAAGTTAAAGAGCTTTTCATTTACAGAATGGGAAATTTAAAAGAAAATTTTTGTAATTTGAAAAGAGGGACATAAAGCCCTCAAATCACTCCAAGCTGATTCCAGCTTGCTCAAGAGCGGCCTTAACAGCCTCGTCGTCGGCGCCCCTTTCAATGTTAATCTTCTCTGGAAGAGGCTCGAGGTGCTTTATGTTCATCCTTCTCCTCTTCACCTTGTTTAATCCAGCACCAGTAACGAGGACGAAGTTCTTGTCGATTATGTCAACAACAACTACCTTTTGCCCAGCCCTTCTTCCAGCGATAACAACAGCTAGCCTTCCAACATCAATTGCTGGCATTCATCCCACCTCCATCTTTTTTATTTCCCCGTGTCGCCATCGGGGTATAGGTGGTCGATGGCGGCCTTCACAATGGCGAAGACCCCATCGGGACCCCAATTGGCAGTGTTAATAACCAAATCATAAACTGAGAGATCGTTAATGTCAATTCCGTATAAGTTTAAATATCTTTTCCTGTTCTGCATTTCCCTCTCGGCAATCTGCATGAACGCTTCCTCAACACTTATGCCCTCTCTCTTTGCTACACGCTGAGCCCTTACTTGAATCGGTGCATCAAGCCATATCTTTAAATCAGCATTTTTTACCATCCACCCAGCCAAACGACCTTCAATAACCACGTTGCATTCTTTTGCCGCTTCTACCTGTCTTCTGTCAACTTCCCTGTCTATTTCTGGGTGCATTTCAGCATATTTTTGGAATTCTTGGAGAGACATCCCCCTCTCTTTTGCCATTTGTCGGAATATTAAACCAGCATAGATGTGCTTGAAGCCGTAGTGTCTGGCTAGATTCCTGCAAAGAGTTGTGGTACCGCTCCCTGCCAGTCCGCTCACTGTGATCACTAGACATCCTTTTGGCATGGTACATCCCTTTCGTCCAAGATTAGAGAGCAGCCCTTACCTGAGCCTTCATGACTCTGCGCATGCAGCTTGGGCAAAGGTGTGGCATAGGCCTCTCAGGCCTCTTCTTGGTTTTGGGAAGCTTTCTTAACTCACTTGCCCTTCCCCTTGGGATTCCGTTTAGTGGTCTTCCGCACATTGCACAGTGTGCTATTTTTGGCTTCTTCTTCTCAAAGTGTATTACAGTCCTTCCACCCGGAGTTCTAACGTACTTTCTTCTCCATGATCTTGACCTGTACATTGGTTTCATATTTCTCACCCCGCTTAGCTTTTTTGTGTAGCATTTTTAAATTTAACTAATATGAGTCCAAAAGCTTTCTTAAAACCTGGCCGACAATCATTGATGTTAAGATGTACCATCCGATGTAACCTAGCTCGTTGGCTTGGAGGGAAGAGTGGTAAAATCTGTGGAACCAGTCAAAGAGGAAAAAGTTAAATGGTGATTTAACGATTGCCGTTTCAACGTACCACCTTCTCATCCATCCAAAGAATATGAAGAATATCGGCATTGTAAAGAGCATTGGTTTAAACATTGAGTCTTTCATAACTTCATTTTGAAGTTTTAAAAGCTCCAACTGTTTTTGTTGAAGCTTTCTTAATTTTTTCTCGTCCTTAGCTTTTTGGGCTTCTTTCCACTCCTTCTGAAATTCCCTGCTCATTTTTTGTAGCCTCTTCATTTTCTCTTGATCTATCAGCATGTGATTAACTAGTGTGAAAAAAGCTCCAAGTATAATTCCTGAGATTGTTACCACCCACATAGGGTGAGCATTGGTCACCAACGGCCCAAATACTTTGTCAAGTGCAAGGTATATTCCTTCAAGCATCTTCCTCCACCGCCAGATCGAGTATTTTCACCAGCTCATTAACAGCCTCTTCTAGACCTTTATCTTCATGATTTTCAATTATCTTTATAAGTGCATTGGAATGCATTGCATAACTTATTGCAGCGGCCCTATTTAAGTCCTGATGTCTCTGAATTTGCTCTTCAGTTTCAACATCTCTGTCTCTTTTCAGGTCTCTTAATCTTCTTCCAAGTATTTCACTAGGTGTTGCCTCTATTATAACAACAAATCTTGGGTTTATGACCTCAATTACCTCCTTAGGAAAGCCAAGCATATACCCCAAGGGCGTTTTTATTGTGGCATGAGTATCAAGCAGTACGGGTTCCTCTCTAGATATCTCAAGGATCCGTTGGGCAGCTTTAAGTTGCAATTCCCTCTGCACCTTTAAGCTCAACCTTCTCATCTCGTCTCTGTGGGTAACTAGCTTTGCCTTGACAGCTTCCTCGAACATTATATCCCCAAAATTAACTACCCTAAATTTTGCTCGAGTCCTTTTCAAGGCCAGTTTTGTGATTGTGCTCTTTCCTACCCCCGGGATTCCCGTAATGACCACTACAAATGGCATATTCTATCACCCTGATCAAAACTCGCACTCCAGAGAGTACAAAGAAAAATTGGTTTATAAGGTTTTTTAGAAGAATAGATGGTGAAAAAAGAAACTCAACCAAAGAACCTGCGTAGTGCTGGGAACATCTCTGTTGCTTGTTCCCTTGCTATTTCCTCGTAAAACCTGTAAAGGATACCCACCGTAAGCAGTATTCCAGTTCCAGTTCCCAGCGCTCCAAGGAAGTCTGCTAATACCGCAACAATAGCCAAGGTAAATGCTCCCCAGAATGTAACGTAGGGTATGTATCTCTGCAAGACCCTTTCTAAGATTCTTGGATCTCTTCTAAAGCCAGGTATTTGCAACCCAGCTCTCTGCAGTTGCCTCGCAATGCTCTTCGCGTCAAGCCCAGTAAGCTCAACCCAGAGGAATCCAAATATTAGGGAGAACGTTATGGTGAGTATAGCGTAGACAAAAGCTCTTAGTGGATCGGCTGTAACGCTGAATATGTCTCTAGGCGGTAGGACGTATCTTACAAACCCAGAAACTGCCGCTCCCGTTTCATCAAAAGTTCCAAGTATTGGGTGACCAAGTCTTTGTAAAAGCCTAGCCCAAAGCTGGATGTTTGCGTAAAGGGCAAATGTAAGTATGATCGGAATATTGCTGACATACATGAACCTTATCGGGTATCTTCCTCTAACAGTTACCCTTCCATAGCTGAGAGGAATCTCCACCCTCATGCTTTCTAAATAAACAACTATCAAGAAGATAACTATTGTTGCCAGAACGCTTAGCATGTCAGGCAATCCTCTTCTGTATAGTGCCCCTGTAACATCACCCTTAATTATATGCTGGATAAATGCTGGGATAGCACCTATTATAGCAGGACCACCTGTTAGGGGATCTATAGCTTGATTTGTTGTTAATGGATTAAGTGCCCTCGTAACAATTGTCTGTGAAACACCAGCAGCGATGAATAAGCTTATACCGCTACCAATTCCCCACTTGCTTACCAGCTCATCCATAATCATTACCATTATCCCACCAAAGGCGAGCTGAAGCATGAGGAGTACCTTAATTGTTAATGTAGGATTCCCAAATGCTCCCGCAAATACGTAAACAGCTGCCTCAAAGAAGCACATGAACACCGCAAATACCTTCTGCAGAGCTTGATAAAATCTTCTGTCCTCGGGGTTTGAAAGATCCAGCTTGATAATCTCTGAACCAACTAAAAGCTGCATTATAATTCCAGCAGTAACTATGGGTCCTATTCCCAATGTTAATAGACTACCGTTCCTACCTGCCAGAACCACTCTTAAAGTCTGGAAATAGTCCTGTATCTGGCCAGGAATTCCAAAAAGAGGTATCTGTGCCATAATAAAATACAGCAACAATGCAACTCCTGTCCAAGCGAATTTTTCCTTCAGCGGGACATGTCTTTTTGGCCTTTCAATTTCTGGAAACATGTGCTCTATTTTGTATATTATTTCCCTTGCTCCCATGGATTACACCCCAAAAATAATTATCCAAAAAGAGAAAGAAAAATCAAGCTATCAGCGCCTCTCCCCCGGCCTGAATAATCTTCTCCTCGGCCTTGGGGGAGAAGGCCCTGGCTTTAATTACGAGTGGCTTTGTGAGCTTTCCGCTTCCAAGCACCTTATCGGCAAACTGAGTTGTATCGACAATAATTTTTCCTTCTTCCTCGTAGGCAATACCAAGCTGCATGAGCTCGTCAAGGTGCTCGTCAATGAATTTGAGGTTTACTGCAGTTATCTCTCTTTGAACTTCCACAGGCCTCTTGAAACCCCTTTTGCCTAGGTGATCAGGGGCATACTTGATGACCCATGTCCATTTTGTCTTCTTCCTCTTTCCAGTTCCTGCCATACCTCTACCGCCCTTGTGTCCTCCACCGCGGTGCTTCTTTTTGCAGCCCCATCCATGAGTGTGGGAACCGCGAAGCTTTCTCACTTTTTTCTTTCTCCTAATCATCTCGCGCACCTCACAGCATTCTCTCTATAAGCTCGTTAATAGCCTCTCCTCTATACCCTAAAGCTCCGCCCTCTTTGAAGGTTCTCTTCTTGCTCCTAATGCCACCCCTTGCCGGGTGAAGTCTAAATACTGGCTTGAGTCCCGGCAAATCGGCGAGCTTCATCTCCCCGTTGACTACTTTCTCAGCAAATTCTTTGATGCTCATGCCAAGTTTTTCCTGGACGTATTCCTCTGTAACTCTCTTGTTTCCTTGAAGCCTTCCTCTCTTTTCTATAAGCTTTGCTAAGGTTTCGGCATTTATCTCTCCCCAAGTGATGTAGTCCTTTACCTTCTGTATCATTCCCTTGTAAGTTGGGGTGTCGTCAACGATCACAAGGTGGTTTACCTTGTGAAGTCTCAGCATTGCAAGGGTATCTTTTACGGGTCTCTTAACATTCACCCTGCCTCTTATCCTAATCAAAGCAAGTTTTGCCATCCTCGCTCACCTCACAGTTCAAAGTTCTGTGGGACTTCTCTACCAACCACGATACCATAGCGCTCGATCATCTCAGGTTTCACGGCGACACTGTTGGTGTTGTAGAGTGCCTCAAACACTGCCTTTGCGAAGTTAACTGTGGTTCTTGTCTCACCCAATGTTTGTGACCACACGTCCTTGACTCCAGCTAGGCTGAGTATCTTCTTACCAACGTCACCGATAACGAGACCAAGCCCTCTTGGTCCTGGCATGAGCTTGACCTTTACGCTACCGCTCTTACCTTCAACGGCGAATGGGATTGAGTGTGGTCTTCTACATCTGCACTCCCATGAACCACAGCCTCTCTTGATCTCAATTATGTTCATCTTAGCGTAGTTTATTGCTTTCCTTATGGCTATTCCAACTTCTCTTCCGTGACCAATTCCAAGCCCCACGTAACCGTCTCTGTTTCCTACCGCTGCTAGTACCCTAAACCTAACTCTCCTACCGCTGTCAGTCATTCTCACTGTAAGTGCTATGTCAAGTACTTCTTGGTTCTCACGTGCGTTGACTTCTGGGAGTAATACGTCAACAATTTCAGGCTCTTTTATTTGGTATCCCTTTCTAAAGATCTCGTGAATGTCAGTGATCTGACCTTCTTTAACGAGCATACCGAGCTTTGTCTTGGGTTGCCACTCTTCTAAAACCCTCTGAGCGTATTCTTTCCACTCCTGGCTCATGCTCTCACCTTCTCAAATTTCTCAATGATTCTCGCCTTAACCTCTTCAAAGTGCTCGGGAAGCTTTTCAGGTTCAAGTCCCTTAACGAGATATCCCCCAAACTGTCTCCTGTACTTCTCTTCATCCTCCTCTTTAAGCATCTTTGCGTACTCTGCGATGTGTTCTCCTCTAATTCTATACTCTTCCGGATAAATTTCCTCACTGTGAGGAACATTCAATCCTGCATCAACTGCTCCCTTGAGGACTGCAAATATGCTTGAGCCTCTTGTGGGTGGGTGGAGTCCTATGTCAAGGATTGCCTCTTCAATTCCTTTTTCAAGTGCCTTGTATCCTACGAGCAATCCAAGGAGATAAGCGCTTGGAGTATTTCCACCATGTCCCTTCCATCCAAAGTCCCTCATGAGCTCTCTCGTGTGAGCTGAAACAACCGTTTTGTCACCCTTTGGATCATATAGCACTATCTGCGCTATGTGGTGGTTGAGGGTTTTTCTCACAACCAACCTGGGCTTGCCTGATTTAAGGAGTGCAAGCCTCTTATGATAGTTAGTCTTACCTTCCCTTCTCCTCCTGAATGGAACCCTATATCTTGGTCCGTGTGCCATTTATATCACCTCTTCAATATCCCTTTCTCTTCCATGAACAGATAAAGCTGGTGTTTGCTCTTGAACTGACCACCCTTGGCCCTTATGTAAAGGTTGCGGTAGGTGTGTTCGTCAATCTTCTTCTCTGCCTTGAGCTTTCTAAGCTCCTTTCTAAGAGCTCTAATCGTCATCATCCATCTCTCTTTCTTGCCCATCCTTGCAGTCTTCTTACCTTTTCTGCTTCCATGCCCCCTGTGTCTTCCCTTTTTCCTTGCTTCTTGCTTAAGTTTTGCCCTGTATCTGCTTTGGCCCTTGATTGGCTTTTTCTTGATGACGCCCTCATTTATTAGCCTTCTAATGTCCTCTCTAGTGATAGCGGACTTAACATCATCAATCCTTTCAGGGTCTATCCAAACCCTATTCTCGCCACATTTCAAAAGTTCAGCAGCAATCCTTCTCTGCATCTTAAGCATGACCTTCACCTCGCGTTGAGCACCTTAATACCCAATTCCTTGGCCCTCTCAATTATCATGAGTCTCTTCTTCTTTCCGACTGTTCTAGCTATCCTAGCAGCCTGTCTTGTTGGGTCTATCATCTCAAGCTCTTTAACGTTGTGTACAAGCACTTCTTCGTAACCGCTTGGATGCAATCCACGAACTGCCCTTGGTGAGCTCCATCCAATGCTGGGTGATCTTGCCTTTCCTTTAAGCTTTAGTCTCATCTTGCTGTCTGTTCCTTTGGGTCTCCTCCATTTGGGATCATTCTTAAATTTGGGAAATCTCCACCATTCTTGCCTAAGAAACTTGGGCTTCTTCCTTTTGAGTTTGGCCCTTATTCTTAAGAGTCTCGCTTTTTCCATCAGTCTCACCTCAGAACTTTATAGGTTTACCAGCCTTTTCAACGATGTAAATACCATCTTGGAAGACTCTCCTATCCCTACCGGTAATTCTTGTCGCCTGCTCGATGTTTGCTGCAGTTTGTCCGACTTTTTCTTTGTCGATTCCCTCTACTATTATTTCGCCACCCATGACCTTTACTGTGACCCCGGGGAGTATCTCGGCAACTCTTGGTGCTTTTTCACCAAGGAAGTTTTCTATGTAAACCTTGTCTCCTTGCACCTTGACTGTTATTGGGAAGTGGCTGTAAACGACCTTAAGCTTGTAAGTGAATCCTTCCGTGACGCCCTTGATCATGTTTGCTATGTGGGCCTTGAATGTTCTTGCAATAGCTATGTCCTTTCTTCTTGGAAAGTCCTTGTAAACAACAACTTTGCCGTCTTCAGTGAATATCTTGACCCCTGGATAGCTGAGTTCTCTCTCAACTTCCCCTTTTGGTCCCTTCACCTTGACAAGGCTACCATCTATCTCGACCGTGACCTCTTCTGGAATCTCAACTTCTTCCCTCACCCATGCATCAATTGGCATTTCTCTCACCTCAGTAGACGTAAGCTATTAACCTTCCACCAACGCCCTTCTCAAGGGCTTCTTTGTGTGTCATAACACCTTGGGATGTTGAAACTATTAGGATACCAAACTCGAATGCTGGAAGGAATCTCTTTTCCCACTTTTCATACTCTCTGGCTTTTACTGAAAATCTTGGCTTTATTGCCCCTGCCTTGTTTATCTTTCCTAGGAGCTGAACCCTGTATATGCCTGCCCTCCCATCATCGATAAATTCAAACTCGCCTATGTATCCATTCTCTTGCATAACCCTAAGTACCTCTCCAATAAGCTTTGAGGCCGGCTTTATGTAAACCTCTTTCTTTCCAACTCTCTCGCTGTTTGTAATGTGAGACAAAGCATTTGCCAAAGGATCTAACAGAGTCATCTCATCTCACCTCAGTCGTATTTCTTAAATCCTAATTTTGGAGCTACCTCTCTAAAGCAGTGCCTGCAGAGCATTAGTCCGTGTATTCTAACTATTGGTCCAAATTGTCCACAGCGGATGCATCTTCTCGCGCCCTTACCAAACTTCCTCGGCTTTCTCTTGTTATAATCAGCCTTCGCCATAATCATCCCTCCACAATCTGGACTCCAAACTCTTCTTGCATGAAAACCATACCTTCTTCCTTTGTAAGCTTGTGTCTTGTGGGAATGTGGTGTCTCCTTCTCTTTCTTCTTGCAATCCTGTATCCTGGTCTTTCAAGTGTTACACAAACATCCATACCAAATATACCGATTTCTGGGTCGTATTCTACTCCCGGAATGTTGATGTGTTCATCAATACCAAAGCAAACGTTTCCGTGTTCATCAAAGCTGGACTCTTTAAGTCTGTTGTCAACGGCGGCCAATAGCCTTTTGAGCATGTCATAGGCTTTTTGACCCCTTAAAGTTACCTTGACTGCTATCGGCTCGCCTCTTCTAATTCCAAAGTCCCTGTTTGTTTTCTTTGCCTTCCTTCTTATTGGCTTTTGACCAACAAGTGATTCTAACATTGTCTCAGCCTTTGTAAGTCTCTCACCACTCTCACCAACACCAATGTTTATGGTGACCTTGGCTATCCTAGGCTTTCTCATAGGGTGAGCTTCCCAATCCGCCAAGATTGCCTCTCTGTTAGCTATCATTCCTTTTCACCTCACGGTAATGAGATCTTTGGTTCCTCTTTACCCAATACAAATGCGTAATCTTTCAAGGTATCAAAGAGCTCTCCTTCCTTGTCTTCAATGGTAACCACGTCTGGCCATCCACCTGGGAAGTGCCTGACTTCAACTATTTTTCCTACCCTTGCAACGTTCTTACCCTGAACAACGAATACATAAGCCCCAATCTCAAATGGGAGCACTTCAATTATTTCCCTCTCTGGGACTTTCATTAAGACAGTGTCTGAGGTCTTGAACTGATCCTTGGTCTCATCGGTGAGTGAACTGAGCTTGATTAGGTGGTTTGTTCCATCATGGAAGTTGAGCTGCAAGTTTCCTCCCTTTACCATTCTTTTGTTGTTTATCCTCAGTGGTTTTATTTTTGCCTCATCTTCGCTTATTGGGTGCAGAATAAGCTTTCCGATTCTGTTTGGAAAAACTCTATAGTGTTCCCCGGTTTCCGGTATTGAGACAACGTCCATGATACCAACTGGGAACTTATAGTCCTTTCTGACTTTTCCATCTACCAGAACTTTCCCTTCGTTGAGGATTTTTCTTGCTTCTCTACCAGTCTTTGCGTATCCAAGGTAATCCCTAACTATGTAAATGAGGGGAATTGATGTTTTCATGTTGTGCGGACCAGGGGAAGGTCTTACAGCCCACTTGTATGTCTTTCTCTCAATGTACCACTGAGTTGGAGCAGCAAGTCTCTTTAAGTGCCTCTTAGCACCTTTCCTCGCCATCTTCAAGCCCTCCTCTCAATTATCTTTTTCCTTCTCTCATCCTCAAGATTCAGCTCAACAATCATAACATTTGATGGGTGTATTGGATAGAACACCTCAGTACCGTTAACCTTCTTAAGGGTTGCTCCCTCAACGTGAATCCTGTACCTCTTGAGATCAACTTCCACAACCTTTCCTTCATGCCCTTTAAAGTCCCCTCTCATTATCTTCACTTTGTCTCCAGTCCTAATTGGAAGAGCTCTAATGCCGTACTTCTGTCTAAGTTCTTTTGAAAGAGTGGCACTAACTATCTTGTGTCTAAGATGAAGGGGAGCATTGTACAAAAACTTTCTTTGCTTTCTCGGTTGTTTGCTTTTTAATCTCATTTCTCTCACCTCACAATACTATACTCGCAATACTTCCTACTCTAACCCACTTCTCAGCGGCTTCTCTCGCGACAGGTCCTCTAACCTCAGTTCCTCTTGGAACACCTTCAGGTGTTGTAATGACAGCTGCATTGTCTTCAAATTTTACTCTCATTCCGTCAAGCCTCTTGTACTCTTTTCTCTGCCTTACGATAACTGCCCTAACAACTTGGTGCCTCATATCTGGTCTTCCCTTCTTTACCGTTGCAACTACCATGTCACCAACGCCCGCTGAAGCAAGTCTCCTTCTAACACCTTTGTAGCCTACTACCCCGATTATCTGGATAACTTTTGCCCCTGAGTTGTCTGCCACTTTGAGGTAGGCACCAATTGGTAGTGCTCTTGTAGGTCTAACTGGGGAGATACCTCTCGTAGCACCAGCACCTTTTTTTGCCATTATATTCACCTCTCCTCAGCTTTTTGGGTAACTGCAATAACTACAAAGCTCTTTGTTTTGCTAAGAGGTCTGGTTTCGGCTATGATAACTTTGTCTCCCGGCTTTGCATTGATGCATGGTGGGTTGTGGGCATGTATTCTGCTTCTTCTAAGTTCGTAACGCTCGTATTTCTTCAAGTAGTGATAGTGCTGTCTTTCAACGGTAACTGTATGTCTTGGCTTGTCACTAATGACAACTCCCTCAAAC
This sequence comes from Thermococcus aegaeus, assembly GCF_055393685.1. Taxonomy (NCBI): domain Archaea; kingdom Methanobacteriati; phylum Methanobacteriota; class Thermococci; order Thermococcales; family Thermococcaceae; genus Thermococcus; species Thermococcus aegaeus. The sequence goes on from NZ_AP042464.1 coordinate 758,006, forward strand.
ACTCTACCATGCACCTTAATGCGTCCGTGCCATGGGCACTTTGGATCATCACACTTCTCTGCGGGAGGTTGTATCCTCAATCCGATGTCTCTCATCTTTTTCACCTCTTTTTTAATCTCATCTCAGGCCTTCCAATTAGTTCTTCTCCCTTTATTCGTATTTTTTTATCGTCAATTTCAAACTCAAATTCCGCAACATTCTTGGGAACTATCCACACCCTTTCTCCAAGGATTGTGAGGGTGTTTCTCGTCTCGTCAATCACATATCCCTCAATACCTATCAACCCCGGATGAGAGCTTTTAATGACTTTGACTTTCAGGCCTATGAGCTCGTGCATTGTTATTGTTTTTCTGGTTACTCGACCTCTATTAATTCCTCTGAAAATCCAAGTTCTGCCAATAAGCGCTTCACCTTTTCTCTGTGATCTCCTTGGAGCTCTATTCTCCCGTTTTTGGCCGTTCCTCCGCATGCCAGTTTCGCCTTAAGCTTTTTTGCAATTTCTTCAAGGTTAAACTCTTTCTCATCGATTCCCTCTATTATGGTCTTGAGCTTTCCATAACGGGCCTTCTCAATGTAGACCCTAATCCTTTGCTGTTCCTTCAACACCTCTTTAAATAACATCTCATCCAGGGGGTTCACAATCCTAGGCACTAACCATCACCCTTTGCTCCTCAACTTTTCCTTCTTTATTGTTAAAAGGCGGGCGATATCCCTCCTAAGGTTCCTAATAACCATCGGGTTTTCTAAAGATGTTCCCATTGTAAGCATTCCTCTTTCCTTTGCAAGCTCAAGTCTTAGCTCTCTGATCTTGGCCTCTATCTCTTCCACGCTCATCTCCCTAATCTCACTTGGCTTCATTGCTCGCTCACCTCTTCTTCAATTGGTTTTTCTATGATCTCAATCTCATCCGGAAGTCTTGCGTCTGGTGGCATAATCGAAACTTTCACCCCAAGGACGCCAAGCTTTAGCAAAGCCTGTGCATAGCCCCTTGAAACTAAGGTTTCAGCAGGATTTCCAACTTTTGCAATATATCCCTGATAGAATCTCACGCTTTTAGCTCTTTCTCCTGTAAGCTTGCCGCTTATTCTGATCTCCACGCCTCTCGCACCGTTGTTCATAATTGCCCTTATTGCGGCATATGCAGCCCTTCTAAAGTGGACTCCTCTTTCCAATGCCTGAGCAAGCCTTGTTGCCTGAACCTTAGCGTTAAAGTAGGGGTTTTTGATTTCTTCAACCTCTATCTGGGGGTTTTCTAAACCAAATTGCCTCTCCAGTATCCTTGTAAGCTCCCTTATTTTTCTTCCGCCTCTTCCTATAACAAAACCCGGTCTCTCGGCAAATATAACAACCTTTGTCCCAAGGGGAGTCTTCTTGATGTCAAGTCCTCCATAACCCGCTCTTCTAAGCTCTTTCTCAAGATATTCATCGATGAGCATTTCCTTAATGCTTTCCTTTATGAAATATCTCTCGATTGCCATGAGCTCACCTCCTAATTTCCTCAACAACTATCTCGATGTGTGTAGTCTGCTCGTTGAATGGTGTGGCTCTTCCAAAAGCCCTTGGGATGTATCCTCTAAGCACTGGGCCTCTGTGAGCTGCAGCGTGAATAATCTTTAGTCTATCCGGATCAAGACCCTTCTGCTCAGCATTGTTCTTAGCATTGAGGAGAATCTTTTTGATTTCTTTAGCAACTTTCACAGGATACCTACCAGGTCCAAAACCTTTTCCTTTCTTGTGCCCCTGAGAGTCATTGAACCTTCTGAGGGGGATAGGTCTTCTCTTGGCTATTACATCATCAAGGAGCTTTATAGCATCGTTGAGCATCATTCCTTTAATTTCTCTGCAGACTTCTATTGAAAGCTTTGGAGATATTCTTAAATCTCTCCCGCTTGCCTTTGCCATTCTCTCTGGGTCAAAATTTTGGAAAGAGTAGGAAAACTTTGCCATTATCTACCACCTCACTTGATTGCAACGAACATCGATGACCTTGTAGCACCAACACCAGGTGAGCCGTGTTGGACTCTCTTTCTCGTTAGAGCAAATTCTCCAAGGTAATGTCCAATCATCTCTTCTTTAATCTCTACCGGGACAAACTCTTTACCATTGTGGACGTAAATTGTAATTCCAACCATCTCTGGAAGGATAACCATGTCCCTGCTGTGAGTTCTTATTGGCTTCTTATATTTACCCCTCTTTGCTAATCTAATCTTCCTAAGGAGTTTTTTCTGTTCAGGTGTTAATCCTCTTTTAAGGCTTCTTCTCTGTCTTGAGGGGAAAAGTCTAGCCAAGTCTTCAAGAGACATGTTCATTAGTTCCTCAAGGGTATAACCGCGATATTTAAATTCTTTTCTTGCCATTTACACCACCTCACTTTCTCCTTCCGGTTCTTCTCGCAGCTATATGACCGACTTTTCTTCCTGGTGGGGCTCTCCTTGAAACTGTACTTGGCTTACCAATGTGGTGTTCTTTACCACCGTGTGGGTGGTTGACTGCGTTCATCTTTACACCTCTTGGCTTAGGCCAGAACCTGTTTCTTGCCTTCATTATGTAGTATGCCTTACCTGCCTTGACTATTGGCTTTTCAAGCCTACCTCCACCAGCAACTACACCAATTGTGGCTCTGCACATTGGATTGAATGCCTTAAGCTCGCCACTTGGTAACTGAACAATTACTCTGTTCTTCTCTTTTGAAACCACTAGGGCGTAGCTTCCTCCGGCTCTCACGTACTTTCCACCATCGCCCGGGGATCCCTCAATGTTGTAAACGTATGTACCCTCTGGGATCTTTGCAAGTGGAAGTGTATTTCCAATTGCTATCGGAGCTTCGGGCCCAATATAAACCTCCTGATCAACTAAAAGGCCCTCTGGCGCAAGGATGAGTTTCTCAAGACCGTTCTCAAACTTAACCTTGGCAACCGGTGCGGTTCTTCCAGGGTCGTGGAGTATCTCAATTACTCTACCAGCGAGGGTCTTTTCTTGGGTGAAATTCAAGGGAATGTACTTAACCGCACCCCTATACCTGTGAGATGGTGCTCTGAAAGTTGTTGTCCCTTTTCCTCTCCTCTGTTGAATCAAACTCTTACCCATTCTCACTCACCTCAGAACAATCCTATTCTAGCAGCAACCTCACTTGCGCTATACTCAGGCTTCAATTTCACATAAGCCTTCTTTTCACCTTTCATTGTTATGAGGGTGTTTACTTTTTCCACTTTGACGTTGTATATTTCCTCGACAGCCCTCTTTATATCTTGCTTTGTGGCCCTTCTGTCCACTATGAAAGTAAGCTTGTTTTCTCTCTCAACCATGGAGATTGCCTTTTCTGTGACCACAGGTCGTATAATAACCTTATATGGATCCATCGCTCATCACCCATAAATCTCCCTTAATCTCTCTATTGCTCCCTTTGTCCATATTGTGAGCCTTCCAGGATGTGCACCTGGAGCTAACAGTTCCACACCCAAATTGTCCACTAAGACCACGTCAACACCTGGGTGGTTCCTTGCTCCCTGAATTATTCCCTCATTTTTGGCAACCACAATGAGTGGGCCTTTTGCCTTTTTGTATCTTCTGCCCCTCATCTTACCTTTTCCTGCTCTCACTTTGGTGTTTTTCTTTGCCCTCTCAATATCATCCCAGACACCAAGCTTCTTGAAAATTTCTCTAGTTTTTGCTGTCTTGTAAACCTTTTCCAGTTCATCCTCCACCACAAGAGGAACTTGAGGCAGGTTGTCCACTATGTGACCCCTCGCTTTAACTAAATCGTAGTTTGCAGTGGCAGCTATGGCGCTCATCAAGGCAAGTCTCCTTTCCTTCTTGTTGATGTCTTCCCATATTATCTTCTCGACTTTTGGTGGGTGGGTTCTTCTACCACCTCTGGCAAATGGAACAAATGCTGCAAACCTCGGGGAGGTCTTTATCCTTTCAACCCTTGCCATGCCGTGACCTTTTCCGATGTTCTCAGTAACCCTCCTCTTACCCGCAAGGGGATCTCTCCCCTGTGGTTGTATGCGGTGGGTCCATGAAGCGATGACAGCTCTTCTAATGAGATCTGGCCTGAAAGGTGTTTGAAATACCCTTGGAAGTTCAATTTCTTCAATTGGCTCGCCATCGAGTGAAAATACCTTAACTTTCATAAACCCTCACCTCATTGCTTTGATTCCCTACTAACGTATGTTATTTGTGGAGCCTCAACAGGTGGCTTCTTTGCTGGAGGTCTTATTGCCGGTCTTACCCTGATTATTCTTTTAATTGCTCCGGGTACCGTTCCAGCGATCATTAGGAAATCATTTCTCACTATTCCATAGTGGGGGAATCCTCCCTTTGGAGTGATCTCGATTTCCTCTCCATTAAGCTTGAGCTTTCCATTTTCCCCTATTCTCAAGAGCCTCTTGTTGAATTCAGTTCTATGGTGGAAGCCCATCTGTCCAGCTTGTGGAACCGTCCACATAACCCTAGCTGGGTGCCATGGACCAAGGTTACCGACGTGTCTTGCTTTTCCAGCTCTTTGAGCCTTGTGGAACTGGATCTTGATACCCCATCTCTTAACTGGGCCTTGAGTACCCTTACCCTTTGTGACGGCTATAATGTCAAGAAGCTCCCCTTCCTTGAGAACTTCACTTGCCCTGAGTTCTTTTCCAAGCTTTTCTTTGATGTAAGCGAATTTTTCCTCAACGCTTGTTCCACCAACAGCGTACTCCATGATCTCAGGCTTCTTCTTTATCCTTGCGAGCCATGGCTGAGTTGCCACAAGAGCCCTAACCTCAACCACCTCTCCAGACTTAACAAGATCCTCGAGCTCTCCAAGTTTTTGCTGGAAGGTCTCTTCGTTGTAGTTCTTTGGAAGGGTCTTAATCCTTCTCTCAAGAAGCTTGTAGAATGTTATGTTCTTTGCCTTCTTTGATGGGTAATTCTCGAGCTTGAAATCTGGAACCATGACCTCAGTCGCAGTTTCAAGTCCAAGGTAACCCTGCTTATAAGCCCTAACCCCATAGACTATCAATGGTGGAGCTTCGACTATTGTCACTGGCATGAAGATTTCCTTACCCTTCGTAAGCCCTGGAGCGTCGTCTATCATAAGTACATGGGTCATTCCAGCTTTGTATCCTGCAAATCCAAGCATCCTAACCTCTTGCTCTTGTGGCCACTTTCTAATTCTCGGGACTATGCTCTTGGCTCTTTTTCTTGGGGAATATGCCAATGAACCTCTTCTTGGTCTGCTAATTTTTCCCATTTCAATCCCTCCTTATGAAATTAAATATCGCCAATGTCGCCAACACGGCTTCCTCCGTTCTAACGGTCTTTGTCTTTTGATTTGGAATCGTATTGAGGATTAGATCAAAGGGATAATCCTCATTGAAGTCTCTCAGGATCTCTATTATTCCCTTCCGGGGAGATCCAAACACGAATCCCACTTCCCCATCCAACGGGGGAAGGTTCACTTTTCTCACATCCTCACCCTTTCGTGAGGTCGCGATTGCAAGGTTGAGTTTTGCCTTTTTAAGTGTTTTTGCCAAGGACTTTCTGGTAAGGTGCACTCGATATCCCCAATACTCCTCGGGTTTTGAAGGCACTACCTTGAGCGGTTTCAGAGACACGATTTTGAATGTCATTCTCCCTTCTCCACTTCCCTCCACGAGGGCAAGCTCATCAAGGCCAATATCCGCGTAAAGCCTTTTACCCTTCCTGATTACAATGCCCTCCCTGATTTCACCGAGCTTGGGTCTTTCCTTGAGTTTGTGGTGCGGGGTTCTCAGGGGTGGCAAAACACCAACGTACTTGAGCTCCTTTGTAAGGGGTATTAGGCTCTTTCGCAGGTACTGCGGTGTCTCCATGTACTCCAGTACGAGTTTAATGAATTTCCCGTCTTTTCCCCCTGCTTTATAAATCCATATGTGCTCCACACCAAAGATCGCTGCCGCCCTGCCGATCTGCCCCACTTTGTAGGTTCTTATTTTCGGGTCAGAGGTCTCTTCGAGGAGTGAATCAGGGATGAAGATATGCCATGCCATTTCAGTCAGCCTTTACATTTCTATACCCTAAAGCTGTAGTGGGGTAAAAAGAAAGTATTTAAAAGGCTTTCGAACTATTCCACCCTTCTGAACCTTCGAAAGTATAAAAAATTTTTGCAAAGATCATTTCGCGATATTCTCTATGGCATTTATAATATTATGAATATTGCTTTTAACTTCTTCACTAAGCTCAGTGCCCAGTCCAATCTCCTTAGCCACAACCCCAACGAAATGAATCTCTGCTTTAGCCAACCGTTCATCAAGGGTCATCAAAAGCTTGAGTCCATCGATGGCTCCCATAAAATGTGAACTCCTTATTTCAGCCTTAAGCTTTCCAAAAATCTCTTCTCCCTTTAGATGAATCATTTCTCCAGGTTTGTATTTATCCGTTAGTATCGCATCCACTATTATTATCTTCTCTTCCCCGTTGTAATAGCGGTGGAGCTTGAATATATCGGTCCCAATTTCAAGAACGTTGTAACCTCTATCTGCTAGAATTCTGCCAATTTTCAGCCCCACACCATCATCCCGCATTAGTTCATTACCAAGGGCAAGAATTAACGTGTTCATATTCTCACCAACAAAAATTGGAGAGGAAGCTAAAAAAATTAAAGCCTAACAACGTGCACAGAACATGAGATACATGGGTCGTATGCCCTAACAGTCATCTCTGCAAGAAGTTTGAGCCTTTCTGGATCGTCTTGCCAGTGCTTCTCCGCCATCATTCTAACGTGGCGCTCCATAATCGCAAGGTTCATTGCTGTTGGAGTTATTATGTCTGCATAGTTGACTTTTCCATCTTTAACTTCAATGGCATAGACGAGTAAACCTCTTGGAGCTTCGGTTATGCTCACTCCAAAGCCGTCTTTCAGCTCAACTTCATCCCTCTCTTTTACCGGCCACTTTGCAAGGGTATCGTCAATGATATCTATTGCCCTCTCTATGAAGTACACCAGCTCAATTGCTTGGGCAAAATTGTTTGCAAAACAGTTGTTATATCTAAGAAGGTCTTTGTATTGGGCATAGAGCTCCTTTGCCTTGCCGTATAGGAGATTCGCGTTGTTAACTATTCTCGAGATTGCACCTACCATAAAGGGCCTCTCCTTGTAAAAGCTGTGCTTTGCAAAGCTGTGCTCAACGACTTTTTCAACTATGTGTTTCTTATAGTCTTCAACTGGGAACTCAAACCCATCACTGACCTTGATGTAGTCTCCGTATATGCCATAGACGTTGTTTCTTGGCTTCACTGCCATATGAACCATCTCATCATCGGTCACCTCTTTATACTGCTCAAGCTTTGAGAAGAGCTCTACTGTATATTCGGCTAAAGGTAGTGCTTCTTTCAGTTCTCTCTTAAGCTCCTCAAACTGAGCTTTTGTTGGAAGCTTTCCAAAGCCTCCAAGTACGGCGTTTTCTTGATGAATTGCCCTTGAGCCGAGATAATCCATTATTTTTGAACCAATGTTTTTTAGTGCCATTGCATACTCGATTTCTTTCTTGTACTTATCCACCATTGCCAGTGGGTTTGAGTATCCGAGATAATCTGGAAGAACTAGTAAATAGAGATGTAGGGCATGGCTCTCTATAGTATCCCCCATATAGAGGAGTTCTCTCAAATCTTGAATTTCGGGTCTTGGAGTAAATCCTACAGCCTTTTCTGCCGCTTCTAATGCCGTGAGCTTATGGGAAGCCGAACAGAATGAACAGACTCTCGGATAGATTGCCAACGCCTCTTCAAGCTTCTTACCAATTGTAATAGCCTCAAAGAATCTTGGCCCCTCTATTATATTAAGCTTTACCTCTTTAACCCCTTCTTCGCTTGTAACTATCTCTATTCCTCCTTTACCCTCAACACGGGCTATATGATCAACTGTAATCGGGATGTACATCATTCTCCCTCCTCAAATATCTTGTTAACCATCTCCTCAAGCTTTGGATTGTGGGCGTTAAAGATCTTCATTCTCTCAAGTATTTCCTCTTTTGTAAGACCTTTCTTCTTGAATTCTAACGCTAGAGAGTCAAACCACGCAACGTCATAGCCTACAGCTCCCCTACACCCAATGCAAGCAACGTTAAAGGCTGGACACCTAGCGTCACATCCAGCGACTGTCACTGGGCCCAGACATGGCTCTCCCTTTTCTATGAGAATACAGGGGTTTCCTCTAAGCCTGCACTCAACACACACCGGATAATCAATGTCTTCAGGCCATGAGCCCACTAAAAATGTGCCCAATGCATATAGGAAATCCTTCTTCTCCGGTGGACATCCGTAAAGCTTGTAGTCAACCTTAATGTATTTTTCAACAGGCTCTGCCATCTTGGGCTCAAATTTAACATGAGCATCTCCGTAAACAGTCCTCCAAAGCTCACTAAGTTCTTTATCCTTACCCCAGCTCTGCACTCCACCTTGGGTTGCACAAGCTCCAACTGCAACGACTATTTTAGCCTTTTCCCTGATCTTCTTTACAAGCTCTACTTCCTCTTGAGTAGAAACGCTTCCCTCTATGAAGGCTATATCAACTTCTCTGTCTTCATCACTGTCTCTCTCCACCATAAACCAGCATTCTATCTCTGTCTTATCTAAGAGGTGAAGTATTTCATCCATCATGGCCATTTGAAGCTGACAGCCATAGCATGAAGTTAAGGCGTAAAATCCAATTCTAACCTTCTCGCTCATCTCTCCCACCTCAGTCCAGCAGTCCAGGGGTTGATATTATGTCAAAGTAGCCAAATACCGGTCCGTCTTTACATATGTACTTCCATGAAGTGCTTGTTCCTACGTTACAATGACCACATTTTCCGATTCCGCACTTCATTTTTCTTTCAAGCGTTACGTAGATGTTTTCTGGCCTATACCCATAGTTTATGAGGGACTCAAAGACAGCCTTATACATCCTTGGGGGACCACAAACTGCAACTGCTGTATTCTTGGGGTTTGTGTTAGCTTCAACTATAAATTGCTGGGGCCTGCCCTTTAATCCAGGCCAATCAGGATCTCTTGTAACGCTTTGGATTATTTTAACGTTCTCCGCCTCTGCCAAATCTTTCATTGCCTCAAGCTCTTTGTAAAAGAGCAAGTCCTTTCCATATCTAGCCGTGTTTATGAATGTGATGTTTCCATACTTCCACCTGTTGTCCATTGCATAAAGGAAGACACTTCTAAGGGGAGCAGTCCCCAGTCCAGCAGCAATAAGCAGTAGATCCATTCCCTCCCATTCATCGACAGGAAATCCATTTCCGTAGGGCCCTCTAACTAAAACCGTATCTCCAGGCTTGAGCTTGTGGACTACCGTTGTTACTCTACCTGCTTTTCTTATACAAAGTTCAAAGAAACCTCTTCTCATAGCGGAAGAACATATGCTAATAGGTACTTCCCCAACACCAGGAATAGTAAGCTGGACAAACTGACCTGGTCTGAACGTCCATTTTTCAGCTAACTCTGGATCTTCAAAACGGAATAGGAATAGCTTTTCTGTGTCTGTAAGCTTGTAAACTTTGAGTACTTTTGCTTTGTGGAGAGCATATGGGTTCTCATCGGGCATCATAATATCTTTTGGTACAGTGCTGGGAGTGTTCATAGTTCCTCACCTCCGGCAGAAGTGCCATATGCAAATCCTCTCTTCGGAATCTCCTCCGCAACTTCAGGAGGACATGATTTATCCTCAAGTCCCATAATAGTCCTCAGGTTCTTTACAAAACTTATTTCTGCTGGACAGAAGTATGTACACCTTCCACACCCTACACAGTAGCTTATGCCAAGCTTCTCATTGTAGGAGTTCTTACACAGGTAACGGTTCATAAAACGACTCTTCTTGGTTGGTCTAAAGTTGTGGTTTCCAGCCACAAGGCCGTGACTCCTCAGCTGACATGAATCCCATCTTCTAATCCTAACTCCTGTGTCTCCATCGAGATTTGGTATATCTTGGACTTCATAACATCTACACGTGGGACATGTCAGGTTACAGTTTCCGCATGCTAAACATATCTCACTCTGCTCATCCCACATGGGGTGCTCCATTTCCATCTCAAGCAGATACCTAAGGTTCCCCCAATCTTCATGGTATTTGAACATCTGGTGTCTTTTGTTTTCAAACTCCCTGAAGTTGCATACATCTTGGCTCGTTACCTCTTCAAAGAGCTTTATGTTTTTATCTACTATTCTGTGTCCGATTGGGGTGCCAACCCTTACCAGCCATCCATCAGGAAGCTCGTGAAGGAATAAGTCGAACCCATCGTCCGCAAAGTCTGTCTCCCTCAAATTACAGAAACAGTACTCATCTGGAACACAGCTTATTCCTATTATTATGCCCTTTTCTCTTCTGACTTTGTAGTATTTGTCAGGAAGCTCATCTAGGTATATCGTGTCCATTATCTTAAGGCCGAAGATATCGCACGCATGAACCCCAAAAACTACAAATGGTTCAACGTTTTCAATAATCTCCTTATATTCTGCCTTCGAAATGCTAAATTCAAACATTTTTTCTCTCGGAAGGAAGAAGAACTTCTTCGGAGGCATTATGGTTCTGTTATATTTGAATTCTATTTGCCTCACGTCTTCAACTTCTCTGAAGTCATAGAACTTCTCTGAGATTTTTACCGGAGCGTAAAGGGTTCCCCAGTCCTTTAATCGCTCTAGGAACTCGTAAGTATTCTCCTTCGGCAGCTTAACATATCTCAACTCCATCACCCCACCGATGTACACAAATAGTCCTAGTGAACATTTTTATTCATCCTCATTGAAAGCTTGTTTTGTGTATAAAAAAGCCTTTCTAAATCCTTAGATTTTTAACCAAAGGTTTAACACAGTAAATTCGCTCAAAATACTTTGTTTATATATTCTTCAAACAACAGAAACCAACATCACGGTTCAAATAAATCCCACCAACGACTGATTTTAGGCTTAGATGTACAAAAGTATAACCAAAAGAAATAAACCATAGGAATTAGCAAATGCTTCTCATCGAAAGCACCAGAGAATTAAGAAACTTAACAGGTACATCCCTGAAATTGAATAAAACGCTATTTCATAGCCTGCAGTATCGATCAAAAGCCCTACAAAATAGGGCCCCGCAGTTGCTCCAAAAAACCCCATCATGTTCACAAAACCCATAACAGTGCCGAGATTTTCCTCACTTGCATGTTCGCTTGTGTAGGCAGTTACTATCGGGCCAACGGAGTAAAAAAACAACCCCAATAACAAAACCAGCATGGGATAAGCTGTTTTCACTAACAGAAAAGACAAGAGGGCATTAAGCACAAGAACAGAGAGAAGGCTGGTTTCCCTGATCTTATCATACACACCTCCTCCAGCAATGGAACCAAAAATCCCCACCATCGAAAGGAGAGAAAAGTAAAAAGAAGCTTCTTCTACACTTCTGCCTTTGTTCACAAAGAAGTCTGGAAGAAAAGTTAGCATTCCAAAGAAGGCCGCTAGGACTATGAAGTTCATGATACTCAAGCTAAATACCTTCCTAGGCACCGTGAACTTTGGTCGTTCAACTTGCTTTACCTCTCCTTTGATTATTAGCATAAGCGCTATTCCAACTGTTAGGCTCATAAGTGAGAGAATCAAAAACGAATACCTCCACTCTAGAGATAAGGCTATTGGGATAACAATTGCTGGAGCAATGGCAGTCCCTATTGGGGGACCAACCATAAAAACACCCAACGCAGAGCCCTTTCTCTCCTTATATATCTCACTTATGAGAGCGGTGGCTGGGGCATAGTAGAGACCAGCAAAAATCCCGTAGAGAGCCCTGATCCCAATAAGATGCCAGTATTGCCGAGCAAAAATGGCCAAGGAGCTTGCTAATGAATAGCCAACGATGCTAATGACTATGAGCTTTTTCCTTCCGAGCTTGTCCCCAAAATAACCAGCAGGGACTTGGATTAACGCATAGGGGAGAAGAAGGGATGTCATGAGAAGCCCAGCCTGGGCGTTTGTTATGGCTAACTCTTCTTTGATTATTGGGATAAGGGGAGGAATAGCCATTCTATGGGCATAGTTGAATATCCACCCAAGAGAGAGCAGTAGGAGAAGTTTTTTCTGCATATTTTGAGGTGAAAGGTTGAACGTTTAAAAAATTATCGAAGAGTTAAATATAAAAAGGAAACAATATAGGGCTGAGTGAGGACCATGGTAAGCAAACTTCTTGCACTCGAAGTATATCCCAATCTCAAAGATCTCGATTTTAGGATACTCAGGGGAGTAGAGCTTAATATGCGCCACTATGAGTGGGTGCCCTTAGAGATCGTAGCAAGATTCGCCCGAGTTGATGTTGAAACTGCATCTTACAGACTGGGAAAGCTTGACAACTGGGGGCTCGTTAGGAGAAGAAGCGACATAGGTTATATTGGCTACCAGCTCACGATTCACGGCTACGACGCTTTGGCAATAAGAGCATTTGCTAAAAAGGGGATTATAAAGGCGATAAGCCAGACACAGATTGGAGTAGGGAAAGAGGCAGATGTTTATGTGGGGATAACTCCGAATGAAGAAAAAGTAGCCGTTAAATTTAATCGGATAGGAAGAACAAGTTTCACAAGAATAAAGCTCTACAGACCCGATTTTACCGACAAAAGGCATATATCATGGCTCTATATTTCAAGGCTTGTTGCCCAGAGAGAGTATGAAGCCCTTCAGCTCTTGAGCCCAATAGCCAAAGTTCCAAAACCCCTTGCGTGGAACAGACATGCGATTGTTATGGAATTTATAGAAGGGGTTGAGCTTATAGAGCTTGCAGATACAGATTTGACAAAAGAGGAAGCATCAGAGATACTAGACAAAGTTCTGGGAGAGTATAAAAAGATTGTTGAGTTCGGGATAATTCACTCCGATATGAGCCTTTACAACATAGTTCTTAAAAAGAATGGGGATATATTAATAATAGACTGGCCCCAATATTTAACAACGGCTTTTCCAGATGCCAAGTACTATCTGGAAAGAGACCTCAGAGTGCTCCTGAATTCGTTTAAACGAAAATGGCGGGTAGAAAAAAATTGGGATGAGGTTTGGAAAGAATTTGAAGAGGCCTTTAAAAAGAGCTTGAAAGAGGCGTAAAAGATGACAAAGAAAGAAGAGGTCATTGCAACCCTCTTAAAGGAGGCTCAAAGAGCATTAAACGAACGAAAAATTGAGGCTGCAAAAAAGAAATTCGATGAGGTCATGCATCTCTCAAAGGGCTCTTATCCATGGATTTATTTTGAAGCCTGCTTTGGCTTGGTCGAGGCTTTTATAGAAGAGGGCAACTACAGCGGTGCTGTAAAGTGCTCAATTAGAGCACTTCTGAATGCTTCAAATGAAGAAATGTTTTCGCTCGGAGTTGAGAGACTAAAAAACGTTCTCGCAATAATCAAGAAGAATAATAAATTTGACCTAATCAGAGATAGGCTGGAGATTTTGTTCCCGCAAACATCTACTAACAGAGACCTCCAAATGTTCGTACTGGCATTGGATGCCCTTACAAAGGGGGATGTTAAAAAAGCACAGGTCTTGGCCAAAGATATAAGCTCAGAAAAACTCAAGGAGGTTATAGAATCACTCATGGAATAGCTTGTCCAATAATCTTTCAAACTGCCTCTTTTCAGGTCTTACCGGAAAGTTATATGGTTCTCTGCTTGGCTTCTCGTTGTAATACGGCCGATTACACCCGGGACAGCCATGAGTCATAAAGGCACTCTCATCGAGAACCTTCAAAAGCTCTTCTTTGGAAAGGCCGAAATCCATTAGTCTTCCATTGTCAAACTTAAACTCTTCAACCCTTGCTATCTGGTTTTCAATTAAATAAACCCCAATCTGCATTAATCTGTATCTATTTGGATCCGGAGGAGTCTGGTTTTCCAATATAGTTCCTTTAACTGGAGTAAACGCAAAAATCGAAACTTTAGCCTTTGAATCATACGCCCTCTGAACTGCTTGTAAGAACTCTTCTTCGCTCTCGCCCAATCCAAAGATCAAATGAACAAATGCCTTCCCTTCCCCAAAAACATCAATAACTGCATCAACAAATTTCCACATTTCCTCCCAGGAGTACATAGACTCCTTTACTCGGCTATAAACTCTCTCACTTGCTGCATCTATTCCAACACCAATGTAATCCACTCCAAGTCTCCGAAACTCTCTAAGAGAGTTTTTATCGACAGGGGTTATCGAGAGGGAAATTGGAAGACCTAATGGATAAAAAGCTTTTAGAATCTTTAAGACGTCTTCCCTTAAATTTGGATAATCTATAGTTTGCAGACATATTCTCGCAAATTTTGAACTTTCTAGTTTTTCTACAACTTCCTTTAACTCGAATGCAGGCCAAGTTATCCTCGAAAGCTTTTCCAGATTTGACTTACTCCCTCTGGCCTGAACACAAAAGGCACAATTGTTTAAGCATCTCCCATCATAATACGTCATGAAATACGCCGTCGTGGGCTTTGCAAACATTTTTCCCTTCTTAAGCCCTAAGACAACTGCGGTTCCATATGAAACCCTTATTTTCATAGTCTTTTCCTCCCAAGCATCCTGAGCAATATGAGGTTAAATAGAGATAAAAATGTTAGCATAGGTAGGAAAAGGAATATTGACTTGTAGCCTTCAATTTCCGCTAGGTAACCAAGAACTAAAGGCCCAGAAAGATAGCCCAAATCAAAAAACATTGTATAGACACTCGAGCCTAACCCTCTAATATTCTTGGGGAGATTAGCTAAAGCCAGCATTTGAAGAGAGGGAACAGCCAGTCCAAACCCCATTCCCAGAATAACCGCGCTTAGATATGCTTCCGGGGGTAGAAGGTAGAAAAATAAGATAGCATAAGCAGATGTTATTAGCAGCAATCCTGAAGAAGCTACTGGAATTGGCCCCCTTTTATCTGCTTCCCTTCCACCAAAAACCCTTGTGAGAAGGCTAAAACCACCCATGATGCTCGCATATATCCCAAAGATACTTGTGCCTAATCCAACAATCTTGTAGTATGCCGGGAGAAACGTGTACATACCACTATAAGCGAAGACCATAAAGAAAAGTGAAATCGAAGCACCAACAAAAGACATGTTAATCAGATCCCTGTAAGAACCCTTCTTTTCTTCGCTTTCTTTGAACTGTATCTTAGCTCTAACTTCCTTATATGCGTTTAAAACAAATAGAAAGCCCACTAAAGAGAATAAGATTGCGAGAACAAAGGCAGAATGAAATCCAAAGTAATCTGCAACTATTCCTCCCACAGCCGGACCAATGAGCTGGCTTAGGGAAAACATTGTTCCCCTCCATCCCAAAGTTTCCCCGACTCTTCCTTTAGGAGCTAGGTTTATGGCAGTTGAGAGGGAGGAGGGAAAGAAAAATGCTGATGCAGCTCCATGCACTGCCCTTCCTATGGCAAAAATAGTCAAACTTCGCATGAAAAAAGAGAGAAGATAAAACCCCCCTGCAACAGCACCAAGGACCGTGCCTACCATCATTACCTCAAAGCTTTTTCCCTTGTCTCCCAAGATACCCCCTACGGGCTTCAGTACGAAGGCGAATATTGAGGACACGGAGGCTACGATGCCAACTAAGAATGGGCTGGCACCAAAAGTTATAGCAAGGGGGGAGATTAGAGGTGCCACTAGAATATAGCCCAAGAAGAAGAAAAGTGTCGAAAAATGAAGAAGCCATAAGTCTTTTCTTCTCATCTTTTACCCCCTAAATCTCCACAGCTGGACTCTCCATGTCGTCTTTCATGTATGCAACACTCATATGCTTGGTGTTTTTGGCAAAGCCTATGTTCCCTTCTCTATCAACCACGATTATCCCCATGTTGTCTCTCCCAAAGTACTTAGTTGCAAGTTCTATGGCAGCTTCGCTAGCTTTTTGTGCATTCAGGCCGAATCTAACAAAGTCTGTAGCGGTTTTTGCAAGAGAAAGCTTTATGGCAACTTCTCCAAGTCCAGTGCACGAAGCCCCAGCAAATTCATTAGCATAAGTTCCGGCTCCTATTATCGGGGTATCTCCAACCCTTCCAAACATTTTCAAGAAAACTCCCCCCGTAGAAGTGCCAGCCACTATTTCTTGCCCATCAAAGGCAACTGCCCCGACAGTACTTCTTAGGACTTCAGGATATTCCTTTATCAGCTCACTAATCTTTCTCCAGTGGGGAATGTTCCCATCTTCAAGGAGTTTTTGTCTAAGCTTCCTCCACTGTTCAACCCTCTCTTCAGTTATAGGATTGTACTCCTCAAATCCCATCAGACGGGCAAACTTAAGGGCCCCTTCTCCGGCAAGGAGAACATGATCAGTTTTTTCCATAACCTTTCTTGCCACGCTTATAGGATTTTTAACTCCCCATATGCTCGCTACAGCACCAGCCTCAAGATTAGAACGCATAATAGCAGCATCCATTTCCACTTTTCCATCCAAGGTCAAAACACTACCCGTCCCAGCGTTGAATATCGGATTATCCTCCAATACTTTAATGGCTTCTTCAACGGCATCCAAAGCAGATCCTCGTTTTAGCTCTTTCCATCCCGCTAAAACAGCCTCTCTAACCCCTTCAAGAACTTTGGGAATCCGATCTTCCTTCTTTATTGTGCCGGCGCCACCGTGAACAATAATCGCAACCATTAGAACCACCATTACGTAATGTCTTCGAAAGGTTAAAAGCATTATGGAAACGGAAAGAGAGAAGTTTCATTAGCTTAGACTCATATTTATTATTGTCTCTCCTATGTTCTCAAGATATTCCAGTATTCTACGATAGCTGTCCATAGCAACAGATTTTCTGTAGTCTATCGATTTTATATGGGCCTTTAATTCAAGCATTATTTCATCAATCTTTTTTAGATCTTTCTGGGCTATCTGAGCCATGACTTTTTGAAGTATTTCCTTCAAGTACGCAATATCTAAATCTGGATCAAAGTTCTCAGCGATTCTGACCATGTGATCCCCTATTCTCTCAATATTGCGCACTATGAAGAGAACCCCCAGAAGGTCAAAATTTCTCTTGATAAGCCCTCCATCCTTCACTATGCTGCCTCCAGAAAGTATTTTATTCACTGCTCTCAGCGTTAGGAAATAAAAGCGATCCAGTTCATTTTCTAGGCCGTTGATATCTCTGAGAACTTCTTTCTTCTCAAATTCACTTATAAGCATTAGATCCTCTATCATTGAAATTAGGATAGAAGTTAGTCTCTCTATTATCTCTTTTAGGTTTACCTCCTCATCCGCCAATAGGCTTTTGCTTGTAATTCTAAGGGGTTCTTCCAAGATTATTTCCAATCCCGGAAGATTCTGAATTGTCCCTCGTATCTTTACCTTATAGATGGGCATATCCTCGGTAAATTTTACATCAATAATATCATACCCTTGTATGTAGGCAGAAATCAAAAGTCTAACCGCCATGTCAGGGGAAATATCTTTAGAGATTACAAGTTCTTTACTTTCACTAACCTCTTTGGGTTCTTTAGGAAGTATTAGCAGAGATCCATCGGGATTGATCACTATCGGAACTACATCCCCTTGCCTTAAGTTATTTTCCTTAACCCACTTTTTTGGAAGTGAGATTATATATGAGCTCCGTCCAGTAAACTGTATCTTCCTGAACTCCATACTAAACACCCAATCTATATAGAAACTTGTTCAGGATATAAATATTTTGGCACTTCACCCTTCATCTATAATTCTCTTCATCCATGTTCCTCTTAAAAACCATGCAAAAGCGAATATTCCAGCGACGATATTGCTGAGACCCATGCCCAGAAAAACCCCAATGGAAGATCCCAAGAGTATATAACCCAAAGTATAGCTAAGTGGAATCCTTAATCCCCAAAGCCGCAGAATTCCCAAAATCATGCTTTTCTTTGTATGTCCCGATGCCCTAAAGACGTTGTTTACCACAACGAAAATGCCGTTGAAAAAGGGAACGGATGTGAGGAAATACTTCCAAACGACTGCACTTTCTTTTATTACCTCATCATCATTGAGGAAAACCCTAAATATTGGGACCCTTAGAATCCCTATAACTACAACAGCACTTGTAGCTATTAGAAGATTGATAACCATAGTTCTCTCTGCTATCTTCTTTGCCCTCTCGTATTTCTCAGCACCAACGTTCTGGGCTATCATGGTTCCCATCGCCATGCTTATTCCCCTAGAAATGCTGGTAAGAAAGTTCACTAAGCGTGTCGTTATAGTATAAGCCGCATAAGTGACATCTCCAAACCCAAATATTATCCTTGTAAGCATGACAAAACCAAAACTGTTTGCAGATTGTCCTATTCCAGATGGCAACCCCACCTTAAAAATGCGCTTGTAGAATTCAAAATCCGGCTTAAGCTCCCTTGGTGTTAAGTGTATGGGAACTTTTCCGTTAAAGAGAAGGTATGCCCCAATTATTGAGCCAAGGGTATTTGAGAAAACAGTTGCCACAGCAGCTCCGGCAACGCCAAGCCTTGGAAGCCCAAAAAGACCAAATATCAAAATAGGATCAAAAATTACATTCAGAAATACCGTAAACATGTTGATCTTTACTGGAGTTTTTGTATCTCCAGTGGCCCTCATCAGAGCACTAAAAGCAAAGCCCATAAAAGAAAAAGGAAGCCCCAAGAAAACTATTCTAACATAGGTGAGAGCATAAGGATAAACATTTGGAGTAACTTTCATAAATTCTAGGGCCTTGGGAGTTATGAGGAACCCCAAAACTGCTGTAAGGGAAGCAAAAAAGAGAACTAAAGAGTACAATGCTCCAGCAGCCCTATTAGCCTTATCATATAGATTTGCCCCTATGTACTGTCCAACAAAAGCAAAACCAGCAACGGCAAATCCTTGGCCGAGGTTCATGAGGGTTCCAATTAGAGGCCAAGAAACACCTGGAGCAGAAAGAGCTTCTCTTCCAATTTTTCCAAGCCAGAAAGTATCGGTTATGTTATAAAGGACATGGACGAGGTTGTTGAGGATTAATGGCCAGGATAACTTGAAAAGAGTTTTCTCGATATTCCCTTCCAGAATTTCCGCTCTCATTTCCTCTATTCTGGCCATGGTAAAAATACCTATCGAAGCGTTAATATATAAGATTAATGGTCTATAATTCTCTTCATCCAGCTCCCCTTAAGGAACCAAGTAAAGCCAATTAATGCTGCTAGAAAGTTGCTTAAACCCATTCCAAGCCATACTCCTGTTGTGTCTGCCATAAACTTCCCAAGGGTGTATGCAAGGGGGATTCTAAGTACCCACAGCCTTACCATGCCCAGTATCATGCTCTTTTTAGTATGTCCTGAGCTCTGAAATACGTTGCTTACAGCAGAAAAAATGCCAAAAAATGGCAAGGAAAATGCAAAATACTTAACAAACTTAGCACTTTCTGCTAAGACCCTCTCGTCTTTGACAAAAAATCCAAAGATCTGGGCTCTAAATACTACCACTATGGCAGTTCCGATGGTTAGGACAATTAAATTGGTCAGCATAGCTCTCTCTGCTATCTTCTTTGCCCTCTCGTATTTCTCAGCACCAACATTCTGACCCACCATAGTTCCCATCGCTTGGCTTATCCCATTGGCTATAGCGAACATAAAATTGGTAAGGCGGTTTCCTATGGTATAGGTAGCAAAGGCAACGGTTCCGTAAATGTAGATTATCCTCGTAAGTACAACAAAACCGAAGGCATCCGTGGAGAAGCCCACACTCGAAGGCAATCCTACCCTAAAAATCCTAGCATAAAAGTCCCACTCCGGCCTGAGATTCTCCCAAGTAAGATGGATTCCCACTTTTCCCTTAAACAGTAGATATCCTCCAATCAAAGAGCCAACACTGTTTGAAAACATTGTTGCTACGGCAGCCCCTATAACCCCAAGCTTTGGGAACCCCAACCAGCCAAAAATCAACAGAGGATCCAAAATAATGTTAAGGAACACAGTGAACATGTTGATTTTCACAGGAGTCTTTGTATCTCCAACCGCTCTGAGGAGGAAGTTAAATGCAAACAAAGTAAAGGAGAAAGGTATGCCTATGAAAATCACTCTAATATAGTTCAAAGCAAAGGGATAAACCTCAGGAGTGACCTTCATAAACTTAAGGGCAAAAGGGGCTATCGAAAGTCCAAAAATGGCCACAAAGAGAGCAAAAAACATCATCAAAGAATACAACGCTCCAGCAGCCCTGTTAGCCTTTTCGTAATCCTTAGCTCCAATATACTGGCTCACAAAGGCAAAACCAGCAGTTGCAAAACCCATTCCAATGCTCATAAAAAACCACACAAGAGGCCAAGCGGTTCCTGGAGCGGATAGTTCTTCTGTACCTAACTTTCCCAGCCAGAAAGTATCTGTGAGGTTATAGAGAACTTGAACCATGTTGTTGATTATTAAAGGATAGGCTAGCTTCAGCATTGTTTTTTCTATGTTGCCCTCTACTATTTCCTGTCTCATTGCTTGAATTTTTTCTCCGTCCATTCTGACCCCCTAGTGCTCTTGTTTCATCCTTAAAAGTGGTCGCTTTATGGTCAAATGGAAATCGAAACGTTACTATAAAAAGCTTATTATGGATAAATTATCCGCAGGCAGAAGTTTACAAAGATTAAGAAGAAAAGAGGTTAGAGAGCTCAGAACTCGAATTCGTCTTCTTCTCCAAAGAGTTTCTTCCTAGCTGCTTCGAAAAGGATCTTCTGCTCTTCCTGGGCTACGGTCTTCCTGATGAGCTCGACTGCATCGGGGTTAGCTGAGATGCTGTCAATGCCGAGCCTGACGAGTATCTTGGCCATCTTTGGATCGCTTCCAGCTTGTCCGCAGATGCTGGTTTCAACTCCGTACTTCTTGCAGACCTTAATGACGTGCTTGATGAGTTTGAGCACCGCTGGGTGAGTCTCATCATAGAGGTAAGCTATTCTGTCGTTGTCTCTATCGATAGCAAGGGTGTACTGGGTAAGGTCGTTTGTACCGAAGCTTATGAAGTCGATGCCCTCCTTGACGAGCTCTTCTATGATGAGAGCTGCTGCTGGAACCTCTATCATAACACCCCACTCGACGTCCTTGTGTGGAACGAGACCGACTTCAAGGGCAATTTCCTTAGCCTTCCTGATCTGCTCTGGGTGGCCCACAAGTGGGAGCATGACACCGATGTTGTTGTAACCTTCTTCGACAACCTTCTTAATAGCCTTAAACTCAGCCTTGAGCAGTTCTGGCTGGTCAAGACTTCTTCTAATTCCTCTCCATCCAAGCATTGGGTTTCTTTCATCTGGCTCGTCTTCTCCACCGGGCATCTCCTTGAACTCGTTGGTTGGAGCATCAAGTGTTCTGTACCACACTGGTCTTGGATAGAAGGCAGCTGCGACAGTTCTGATGCCCTCAGCAAGCTTTTCGACAAGTTCCTCTTCCTTTCCTTCTTTGATGAACTTAACTGGGTGCTGGCCAATGCTGAGGATCATGTGCTCTGCTCTAAGCAAACCAACTCCATCTGCTCCAGTTGCTGCAGCCCTTTCGGCAACCTCAGGCATTGAAACGTTAACCTTTACCTTGGTTGCAGTGATAAGCGGAGCACCAGCAACTACTACCTGACCACCAGCGGCTACCGCAGCTTCTTCCTTCTTCTCAACGAGGCTCTTAACTATGCCTTTGTAAACGACACCCCTAGTACCATCAACGGTGACATAATCACCGGTCTTAAGCTTCTTGGTAGCCTCTTTGGTACCAACAACAGCTGGGATGCCGAGCTCTCTACTGACTATAGCAGCGTGGCTGGTTCTTCCACCTTCGTCAGTGACAATAGCAGAGGCCCTCTTCATTGCAGGAACCATATCTGGGTTGGTCATTGTTGTTACAAGGACGTCTCCTTCCTTGACCTTGTCGATCTCACTGGCATCAAAAATAACAACTACTCTACCGGCACCGATACCTGGTGAGGCACCAAGACCTTTGAGAATGACCTCTGCTTCTTCAGTCTCAGCAGCTTCGGTAGCAGCGCTCTCGGCCTCTTTGAGTGTGGTAATAGGTCTGCTCTGGACGATGTAGAGCTTGCCATCGTCCTTATCATAGGCCCACTCAATATCCTGCGGCCATCCGTAGTGTTCTTCGATCTTGGCACCCATCTTTGCAACTTCGATTATCTGCTCATCGGTGAGGACTTGCTTTTCAACGTATTCTGGGCCCAAGTACTCAGCAACTGGAACCTTTACTGTCCCCTTGCCAGTCTCTGGGTTCCTAACAATCATTATCTCCTTCTTGGCAATGAACTTCTCCTTAATCTTCCAAGTGCCCTTTTCAACAATGTATTCATCTGGAGTTACAGCACCGCTAACAACAGCCTCACCAAGTCCCCAGCTTGCGTTGATCATTATCTCATTTCTATCGTTTGTAACCGGGTTAGCTGTAAACATAACACCGCTTGTCTCGCTGTTAACCATCTTTTGAACAACAGCACTCAAGTAAACCTTTGAGTGGTCAAATCCTTGCTTTGCTCTGTAGAAGGTAGCTCTTGCAGTCCAGAGTGAAGCCCAGCATCTCTTTACCTTATCCTTAACATCATCCGCACCAAGAACATCCAAGAAGGTCTCCTGCTGTCCAGCAAATGAGGCCTCTGGGAGATCTTCTGCTGTAGCAGAGCTCCTAACAGCCACATAAACCTCATCTTTGCCAAACCTTTGGCTGAGCTCCTTATAAGCTTGCTCAATCTCCTTGGCGATTTCCTCAGGCATTTCAAGCGAGATGATCTTTTCCCTAATCTTAGCGGTGTTCTCTTGGAGCTGCTTGCTGTCATCAACATTGGTTTTGCTTATAACATCCATAATCCACTCTTGGAGAGTTCTTCCGTCTTCAACCCTAACGTTTTCAACAAAATACTTGTATGCCTCAGCTGTAACACAGAACCCTGGTGGAACTGGGATCCCAGCATTTGTCATTTCTCCAAGGTTTGCACCTTTTCCGCCCACAAGGGGGACGTCTTCTTTCCTCAATTCCTCAAACCATTTTATGAATTTGTACGCCATCTCGATCCCTCCTTTTTAGAATAACCGTGGGTGATATAGAGAGAGCCTATTTAAAATTAACTGTCCAAAGATGGCTTTTGAACCCATAAAATAATGAGGCCATAAGGTTAAAAATTAAAAGTTCTGTAACGAAAGAATCTCACTAAGGCTTTCAACAGCATTTTTCGTGCCATATGCATATTCCAAAGCCCTAAAAATATCCAATGTGGCTTGGAGAGGCCTTGGTTCCTTGTTAAGATCATAGGTGTTCCTAATAATGTGGAGCATCTGCTCCTCCTCTTTCGTCATTCCGACAATGTGGTACACAAATAAAACATTTGCATAGGTTGCTCTAGAATAGCCGTATCCCTTCTCCCCTTTGAAACGCCCGTTTTCTTCTTGTTGCTCCTTGATCCATTCTGCTGCTTTTTTGATTGCGGGTAAAACCCTTTCGTCTCCACTTATCTGGTAGTATCTTGCCAGGCCAAAAGCTGTCACTATTGTTCCTCCCAAGCTTCCTTTCCAGCTCCCATCTTTCTTTTGTTCCTTAAGGATTTTTGTTACTATGTTATTTAGCACGGTCTCATTAAGCAGGCCGTACTCATAGAGTATTGGGAGCATCTGGGCCTCAGCAAAGAGATCTCCTTTATCATCTTTTGATGTTGTCATTACGTAATCGTCTTTAATTCTCTCTTCAAGATACCTTATCCCCTTCTTCTTCCCCTCAAACGGCATTTCCTTTAGAGGCTCCAATGTAAAGGCAGTATACAGAGTAAAGTCATTTGGTGGAACACCTTCAGGGAAGCCACCATTATCGAGTTGTTTGTACGCGAGCCACTCCAATAACCACTCCTCCCTTTCCTTAAATTTCTCATATCCCGTTTTCTGATAGAGGTAGGCATAGAGTCTGGCTATCCTTGCGTTGAGGAAGTAGTCTCCCTTGTATCCATCGTCAAAATCTGCGTAATTATATCCCGTCCAGAACTTTTCCAGAAAGTTAACAAGGGTTTCATATTCTCCGGAATACCGTATTTTGTCCTGATCCTCTGGTAATAGAGGAGGATTTGAGATGAACTTATAAATCTCCGAATTTCCGTTAACAAAGAGGGTCTTAAAATGGGTATCGTAAGGGGCATATTCCATTAAGCCGTACTTTATCAGACCATAAGCCCTGCGATACTTATCTACATAGATGTAGCTCACATTGTAGAGCTTCATCAGATGATAAACCCTTTCCTTTTGAGTTGAGCTGAACATGACAACATGATCCGCATAGGCCTTCTTTGCCTCCTGCGTATCTGGAGCTTTTTCAAAAAATCCTTGGTAAACTTTCTTCCACATTACAACATCTTTTCTATGGGTGTTACCTATTAAAAGATACCCAAGATCCCACCATACCAAAAACACGGCATTTTCTGGAGTGTTTTCCTTTATCCATTCAAACGCCTCCTTGTCCTTTACCGTTGGAGGAGTTATATAGGCGTATGAAGAGTAAGCCCCCTGCACAATGGGTGTAACAATGAGCAAGGCCATCAAAATGGAAACAGCTTTTCTGCTCAATAGAGCTCTCCTAAACACGTTTGCACCCAATCCACTCATATCCGCACTTATTTTTTCAAGAATTAAGCGGAGTCTTGGAAACACATCATCCACTAAATACTCTGCCGCCATTACTGAAAGGGGAAGAGAAGCATAAGGATCTCTAAACCTAAACGCTATGCTACCTAAGATCATGAATGTCCAAGCCCACAAAGCCAACCCTCGTCTAATTGGATCTCCCTCGAAATACTTCTTAGTTGCCAGAACTCCAAAAATCAGCTGAACAACTCCAATCCACTTCACATAGCCCAAAGCCGTGACCTCTTCCCTTGGCATTCTGGATATAAGGCCCCTTATGAACTCCCCACTTATGGGAGCATAATAAAGAGCAAGACCTGCAAAGGCTAAAACTGCCAAATAGTGGAGATGCCTCTTCACCCATGGGATAAAGTACACAAAGAACATTAATATTCCAACTCCAACAAAGAACACCCACCCTCTGTGGGTGATCATATAGACCGGAAGCAGGATTCCTAAGTATATTAGGTAGTTTGTCCTTCTGGTTTTAAGAAACCTTATTATCAGCCAGAGACCCAATGTGAAAAGAAAAATGCCAAGATTCTCAGGGATATACAGGCTGGTTCTATAAAGAAAATTCGGAGCAAAGCCCACCAAAAGGGTTGCCAGAAAAGCTTTCTTCTCTTCTCCTAGAATTTCCTCGGAGAGGTGGTAGAAGGCTATCAATGAAAGCGTACCATAGACTGCAGGTAGAATGAAGAACACATAATCACTCTTGAAGATTTCATAAAAGAGAGCGCCCATTATATGAAAGAGAGGAGGATAGCTGTAGGCTTTAAGACCCAAGAGCGAACCTAAATCCCTGGAAAGAACTCCTATCCCACTGTTAACAATTCTTAACGTCAAATCTCTATGGAGGTACTCGTCATAGACTGCCAGTAGCAAAGTCCTGTGAGGTATAAGCCTGATAAGGAATGAAACCGTAATGAACAATGCGAACTTAGCTCTTTTCATCTTTTACACCCCTAAGCCTTTTAATGTTCTTTTGACTTTATTAAAGTTGGTGGTTAAATGAAAGCCCTAAAGCTCTTTACCCTTGCATTTTTTACATACTTATTTTTAATGGTTTATGCAAACATCTTTCTCAAGGATAGATTATATGCCACAGTTCTCCCTTCTAGTAAAATTACAGCCGCTCTTGTTATTGCCTTGCTATTTTGGGGGGTTTTAGTTTTTGGATATTTAAAACCAATAAGATTCCCGGAATGGGTTTACTGGCTTCTCATATTTATCCTATCCTTTGCACTCCCAATCTATGGCCAGCTGGCTGTTTTAGTTGTATTTTTCCTTTCAAGGGAGTATAATGTTTTTGAAAGATATGCAAAATTTGTTCTCATGAGTTCTATCCTTTCCATATTTGTCCTCTATTTATTTGAAGGCGTTCCATTTTTTCAGTGGGAGCTGAGGTTTAGGCTTGTTAAACCCCTAGTGCTTTTTGCGTTTTTGTCTGGGATATCTCTCACATACTGTCAATTAAACTGGAAGATCAGAACTGTTCTTTTCGTAATGTTAGAGGTTCTTTTCTTTCTAGGTACTTTTAGGTCTCTAATGCTTTTGGTATTCCTATTTTACTCGCTTCCGTATTATTACGAAGACAAATTAACGTTCAGACAGGCCTTAATTGGACTGCCAGTTTTCTTATTTATTCTCTTCTTAAGCGGAAATCTCGAAGCCCTCTTAGTCAGAATGGGATTTACATTCCTGATCTTTCATAACATAGTTTCAGTCTCTCTCCCATTTGGCTTTTTCCATGGCAGATTACTACTGCACAGCGACCCAAGGTGGAGAGTTGCGTTTATGTTTACTCTTAATGGTAGGTACACATACTTTCTCTTTGGCCAGCCAATAGCAGATTTTGGGATTTTTGGAATTTTAGAAGCTTATCTCCTAGGAAGTTTGCTTAGATTGTCAGAAATTGACAAAAAAACAGCAAGTGTTGTTTTGGCAACGTTAGTATATGCCCTCGAGGCGGGAATCGATGCATTTTTACTCTCTGTGGTGTTATTGTTTGGCGGCATTTATTCATCTAGTCTTCTCTCTCAATATAAAATAAAAATAGAAGATTCAAAATAACTCCTAGATAAATTTGAGAATAGGAAAACACATGTTTATCTACTCGGTGAATGAAATTCTCACATACAAACATACAATCAGAATAAACACTAAATCCTATGTTTATTGACAAAAAGTTTATATACTGAATAATATAAAAATTGTTGTTATTGCTACATATAATTCAAACTTTCTAAAATCAGGAAGTTACTTGATCCCAAAATGGGAGGTCAAAAGATATGAGAAGGGCAACTTTGTTTTTGGTTGTAATATTGCTTTGGTCTATAGTGCCTACAAGTGCAATATCTGTTTTAGCAGAGCAAAATCGAGGCCCAATAGAAATTGCAGGGGATGATGGTTTCACCCCCGAGAATGGAGTCATTGAAGGCAGTGGTACTCTAGAAGATCCATATGTAATTGCAAATTGGATTATAAATGGCACCGGAAATTGGGCTGGTATTGTGATAAAGAACACAAGGGCTTACTTTGTTATCCAAAACGTGACTGTATATGGGTCAAACTACGGCATATACCTCGAGAATGTTAGTAATTTCGTTGTCAGAGATTCTGAGATTTTAAACGTGAGAGACGATGGAATAGAGATACAGGAGTCAAGCAATGGGCATATCACCAACAATGTTATCCACAATGCATCCGTTGGCATTAAGTTTACTGACTGGGATGGGGCAATCCACTCCCCGAATACTAACATCACGGTTGACAGCAATCACATTTTTGACATGCGGTGGTACGCGATAGAGATCGGAAAGCTCAGCAAGAACAATGTGATAACGGGGAATACCATCGAAAACACTCAGGATGACGGTATTTTCATCTGGAACGCTGTAGAGGGAAATATTATAACGCATAACTCCTTTGAGAACACCACAGAAGCGGGCGTTTACGTGGGGTATACCCTCAGTACGGAGATATCTTACAATACGTTCACTAACATCCATGGTTACGCCATTGGACTTAACCGGGCCAATTACACTGTGGTTCACGATAACATCATTAACAACTGTACTGGACAGGGAATATACGTGTACGATCTTACTGGGGTTCAAATTTATGATAACCACATCTCAAACGTTCAATCTGATGGTATTCTGACCTACAAAACTACTAGCTCCATTATAGAGAATAACAAAATAGTAGATAACGGCTTTGGCATTTACCTTCAGGGCAATTCTTCAAACATAACCGTTCGTAACAATACTTTCGAGAGGAACAGGTACAGCGGAATATCATTGAACGATGCCCACAATAACTTAATCTCGAACAACACAATCCTAAATACGACGGAGGGTGATGGGATATACATATGGAATGCCACGGGGAACGTAGTTAAGGGGAATTACATTGAAAATACGGGCGAAGATGGTGTTCAGCTACAATTTTCACCCAACAATAAGATTATTGAGAATTACATTGATCACGGCAATGCAGCAACAGCACAGGGAATAGACGCTCATCACTCCCCTTACCTGTTAATTTCGGGGAACACGGTAACTAACGCCAACAATGGCATGTACCTATTCTTAAGCTCTCACAACAGCAACATAACCGAGAACACAGTCCTTAACAACGGGGCAGGGATAGTAATTGACGGATTGGAGAACATAACCATTTCAGGGAACATTCTCACGAACAACTCCCGCCAGGGTATTGTTGTCTCAGGCTCGTCATCCATAAACGTTGGAAACAACAGGATCGAGCATAGCGGGTACAATGGTATAGAGTTCTACAACGTGCATGGTTCAGAAGTTGTTTCTAACGTATTCACCCAGAATGCTGGAGCTTTCCAGGCGGACAATTCCACGAACCTGCACATTGCAAACAATATCATGGTGTCCACAAACTCGGGAGTTGTTTTCAGGTACGGGACTAGAGATTCCCTCGTAGAAGGCAACTTAATGCTGGATAACGAGAAGGGCTTCTGGATTTGGGAGTCCGACAATAACACTTTCGTCAACAACACGATTAAAGACAGCACATGGACTGGAGTTTTCATCCACAACTCTTATGACAACATATTCTACTTGAACCACTTCGAAAATTCACAGAACATAATTCTCGAAGATTCAATGGCCCGTTGGTACTCCCCAGAACCAATATCCTACGATTATAACGGAACAGACATCATAATCCCAGGAACGCAATTTACCAGCTACATTGGAAACTACTGGAGCAATTATATAGGAAGAGATACTAACGGAGACGGAATCGGAGAAGAACCTTATTACATTGACTCGAATAATTACGATCCCTATCCAATTTCATACATGATAAAGCCAATAGTCCTAACTGATCTAGTTAAAGAAGTAACAAACACATCCGCTATCTTCAGCGGCACACTTTTAGATACTGGAGGAAGCACTTCTGTCAGAGTATGGTTTGAATACGGAACTTCTGCGGATAATTTAACCCAGATAAGCCAATATCAAGTGTTATCAACTGAGGGGCCATTTGAAGTTGCTATCTTTGATTTAAGTCCGAACACTACGTACTACTTCAGAGCAGTTGCAGAGAACGAAATAGGAACCGCATATGGAAGGACATTAAGCTTTACAACACCATTAATCGGAAATTACAGCACTTCCCAAAAAGGACCAGCAAGTGATTTAGTAAGAATTACAACTACGACTTCCACAGAGGATGGAATTATTAAAACTGCAAACGGAGAGTTCGATATCTTCCTTTGGAGCATTGGTGGGGCAGCATTCCAAGACTTACCATCAGAAGTCGTTGGAAACTTGCTCTTGATCAAGACTCCACGCCTTTATTATGACCTGGAAGTTAACCCAGTGCATGACGACGATAATCCATACTTAGTCACAGTAAATGGAAAGAAGTATTTCAACCCATTCGCAATTAGAGAGGTTAGATACGCATTGGACTTCCTTCTCAATAGAGAATATTTCGTGCAAGAGTATCTCGGTGGTTATGGACAGCCAATGCTCGGTGGCATAAGACCAAGCACGGGCGCAAACGCATATTTCGAACCAGTTTACAGTGCCCTAGGTTTGACCCCACAAGGAAATGAGAACAAGGCCCTAATAATGATCGAAGACGCCATGCAGAAAGCAGCCCAAGACTTGGCGACACAAGGATACACGTTAGAAAAAATCAACGGCACATGGTACTTCGAAGGCGAACCCGTCACAATAAAAGGCGTTATTAGAATTGAAGACACAAGATACCAAATCGGTCACTACGTTGCTGACATGCTCGAAAAAGCTGGATTCAAGGTTGAAAGGCTTGAAATGGATAGAAGGCAAGCAGGAGCGACAGTTTATGGAAGTGACCCGAAAGAATACAAATGGGGCTTCTACACCTCCGGTTGGCTTTCAACAGTCAACATTAAGTGGCCTGACGACTACACTGCATGGTGGTATGCAAGCTGGTACGGATGGTTACCATCACCATCTGGATGGGAGATGCCAAGAGAAGACTTGATAACAGTCAAAGGGCTCGTTGAAGAACTTGGAGGAAGTGAAGCAACAATAGTCGCGCTTCAGTTAAAATACTACAATACCACTGAAAAACTTATGGAACTCTACAACATGACCACAGAAGAAATCACAAAAATGCTCGTTCTTGGTAGTGTTGAGTTTAATGGCAAGACTTACGAGATGGAAGAGGGTAACGTTGACCAGTACTGGGACTTGCAAAAGATCTCAATGGCCTTAGGTGTTAGAGACTCACAAAAAGTCTTCCTCGTCGAAACCTGGGAATACTTCCCAGTCAACAAAGAGAGACTCCTTAGCATTGCAGCAGATGTTTCCACAGGACTACAGACAAGGTGGAGCCTAACCACCGCAGAAACCCCAGATAAAATCACCAGAGTAAGTTGGTTCTCATCAGAAAGAAGACTTTTCACGAGCGCATTTAATCCGATTGGAGGCATGAATATACCGGATCTCTATAGCGCTTATATATGGGGACTAGTTTATGATCCTGCAATGTATACCGACTTGACTACTGGAACATACATCCCAGTTAGATGTGAGTATATTGTAGAGAGGGGTAATATTACAGTACCAAGCGATGCAGTAATCTACAATTCCACAACTGACCAATGGGTTGTTGCCCATGCAGGAGAACCTGTTAAAGCCAAAATAACTTACAATTGTAAACTAAGCAACTGGCACGATGGAGAACCGATGAGCATTACAGACGTTAAATACATGATAGCATTCTATTACGAATGGACAAGCAAAGACAGTGAAAATGACCCATACTATGACGACAAACTTGCCTCTAGGATGCAGGGCATTCTTGCAAATATTAAGGGCATAGAGTGGGTCGATAATGATACTTACGTAATTTATACGGACAATGTACATCCAATTGCTGATGACGTTACTGCCAACATGAACGTCTTCTGGGCTTCACAACCATGGCAACTCCTCTACGCAGAGAGCGAACTCGTTGCCAAGGGAGACGAGTACGGAGCATCACAGAAGTACTCCTTCAGTGAGGAGGCCGAAGGTGTCGCACAGCTCGACCTTCTCGTGAAAGACCACGTCGCCGACTTGAAGAAGGTTCTTGAGGCTTTGAAGGCTAAGAAGGCCGTTCCATCCGCAATTGCTGATGACGTTAGCGATCCAACTGCTGGTTACGACGCAATAATCAACTGGATCAACAGCAAAGGACACGCTGTGATAAGCAACGGTCCATTCTATTTGGATTACTATGATCCAAATACCCCATTAATAGAATTGAGAGCGTTCAGAGATCCAACGTATCCGTTCACACTAGAGGAAATCAAACAAATGATTGGCATGGGTGATTACAACCCGCCGAACATCATGAACTTCAAAATCAATCCGACCACGGTGGATGTTGGGAACGCAACTACGATTTCCTGGATGGTTAGTGATGACAGTCAAATAACGGAAGTTTCCCTTAGCATAGAACAACCCAATGGCACTGTAATTACAGAATCATTTGATCCCTCATTAAGCGTTTATTCGTACACTTACAATGTCTCTGAGGTGGGCACGTACACTGCCACGGTGAGGGCTGTTGATAAGTGGGGCAACACTAACGAGGTTTCAATGGAATTCTATGGGCAGAAGGTCATCGTTGAGACTGTTATAGTAAATGAGACTACCACCAATGTAACCGTTCAAGAGGAGGATTTGGAGTTGGGTATTGATGTTAATGAGACTTCAGTTTCCAACGAGACGCAGATTGTCATCAACGCCACGGTGACCACAAATGAAGATGAGATCATAAAGGAAAACGCTAGCAGCCTTGCTGTTGCTCCTGTAGTGGCCAATACTACCGAGAATGAGACTCAATCCGTAGCGGCGGTTAAGTATGTGGTGGTAGACGTCTCAACAACCGATGAAAATACTACTGCAGAGGATGTTGTCGAGAAATACACTTTGAAGGTAAGTTATGATGAGGGAGAGCTGGGCACTATTGACGAGAGCACTTTGAGCCTTTACTACTGGAATGGAAGTGCTTGGATTAGGGTCGTGGATTACATTAACAGCACGATTCCCAATGGCCCATTCGTGTACGATGCGGGGGTCAACACGGTGGAGAATTACGTGTGGGCTGTTGTGGACCACTTTAGTATCTATGCTCTTGGTGGTGTGAGCAAACCAATAATAAACATAACATCCCCCGAGGATAGGACTGAATTCTACACTAACACTACTGCAAACGTTACAATAGCATGGGAGGCTGAAGATAAACTTGGTATTGACCATTACGAGATTAAGCTCAACGATGGGCCTTGGATAAAGGTAGGTGGTGACAAGTACACGTTCTATGATTTGCCAGAAGGCGAATACACAGTATACGTAAAAGCCATAAACCTTGCAGGGCAATACAGTGAAGCAATTGTAACATTCAAAGTTATTGTCCTAACAGCAGAAGAACAAAAAGAAATTATCGAGAAACTGAGAGAATGGGAAGAAGCTTACTTCATGTACATTGACATGTTTGAAGAAGCCTACACTCAGGCGAAAGAACTTGGGATTGATAATGAAACATTAAGTTTAGCCTTAGAATACAAACAAGTTGCACAAGAGTACTACCTCCAAGCAAAAGAATTAGGAGACACTCCTAAAGCAGTTCCGTACATGAGACATGCAGTAGTGCGGATGAGGAAGGGATATGAAGTGTTGGAACAAGCAATAAGACAGAAGCAAAAGACGAAAAAGTAATCCATCTATTCTTTAATATCTTTATTTTTAGTCCAGAATAATTTAAGTATCTTAAAAAACAAAGTAAATAGTGGTGATCATTATGAACCCCCTTGAAGAAGCCCTCAAGATTAAAGATCAGATAATTGCTTGGCGTAGAGACTTTCACATGCACCCTGAGCTCGGCTACGAAGAAGATAGAACTTCAAAAATTGTTGAGGAACACTTGAGGGAGTGGGGGTACAGAATAAAGCGCGTTGGCACTGGGATAATAGCTGATATTGGAGAAGGCGAAAAAACCATAGCCTTAAGAGCCGATATGGATGCCCTGCCAATTCAGGAGGAAAATGATGTTCCGTACAAATCAAAAATTCCCGGAAAAATGCATGCTTGTGGTCATGATGCTCATACTGCAATGCTTCTCGGAGCGGCAAAGATAATCTCCCAACATAGGGACGAGCTTCCCAATCGAGTAAGGCTCATTTTCCAGCCCGCTGAGGAAGGAGGAAACGGAGCACTTAGGATGATCGAAGGAGGAGCTTTAGAGGGTGTCAATGCTATCTTCGGTCTCCACGTATGGTCAGAACTAGAAAGCGGTGTTATTGGAATCAGAGAAGGCCCGTTTATGGCCGGAGTTGGGAGATTTGATATAGAAATATTTGGCAAAGGAGGACACGGGGCTTCCCCGCATGAAACCGTTGACCCCATACCAATAGCAGCCCAGACAATTTTAGCTTTTCAAACGATCATAAGCAGAAACCTAAATCCCTTAGAGAGCGGCGTTGTCAGTATAGGTTCAGTAAAAGCCGGAGAAGCATTTAACGTGATTCCAGAAAAAGTCTACATGACCGGAACCTACAGGTTTTTCACATCAGAAACAAAAGTGCTAATCGAAAAAAGAATCAGAGAAATCTTGAATGGCATCACTTCTGCCAATGGTGCTTCTTATGAACTTAAGATAGTGGAAGTTGGCCCTCCAACAGTTAATGATCCCAAGATGGCAGCTTATGCCAGGGAAAGTGCCCAAAGGCTGGGACTAAAAGTAAGAGAAGTGCCAAAAACAATGGGGGCAGAAGACTTTGCATTCTACCTTCAAAGAGTGCCAGGGACTTTTATAGCACTTGGGATTAAAAACGAGGAGAAGGGAATAACACAACCTCACCATAGTCCAAAGTTCGATGTGGATGAGGATGTCCTCCCCCTTGGAACTGCACTGGAAGTCGGATTGGCTTTTGGGAGGATTTAGTCTTTACTTTGGTTTTTTAATTTTATAGACTATTCAAAACTTGTTGGAATATCTGCATAGTTCTTGGCTTACTGTTGTTTATACGTTATCAATCAACAACATACATTGAAGAATAATTAAAGACATTGGAAAACATATTTACACTATAATGCCGAAATGCTTATATCGATGGACATTATAATGATAAGATGAATTATCTCACAGGAGGGATAATAGTGAAGAGAGCGCTAAGTATAGTTCTTTTGTTTATACTAGGGGCCTCGCTAATACCCTTCAGCTACACTTCAGCAAACAAACCATTCACCGCCGTCAACTATAGCGTTACCAAAGTTTCCCCTGAACCAAAAGAAACAGAGAATACTCCAATAAGCCCTATTGACAAGATAGAGCCAAAGCTACTAGAAATTTTAAAAAACAAAAAAGAAACAACCCAAAATAATTTAGGAATACTCCTAATACACATAATATCCAGAGATGATATAACAAACAAATTAAAGGGAATAAAAATACACGGTAAAGCGAGACTACTAGACAATTATGTATACTTAGCAGAGATACCTTTAAAACGAGAGAGTATCAAGAATCTCCTAAAGGTAGCTTCAATTCCCAGTGTTGAAGCAATAACTAGGACAAACCCGGTAGAACCAATAGATATTTACAAAAACGAAGAAAGCCCATCAAACTGGATTAAATTGCCCAAATCAAAATTTGCTGAGAGAGCTAGAAAAATAAAGCCAAGAGAATCCCTTGATGGAAAGAGGGTCTTGTCTTTCAAAGAAGCCCTTTCAGGAAAACTTAGGGCTCTAAGAGAAAATAGCCCAGCAATCCAAGGCGAAGCCAAACTAGCCACCCAAAATATCAAAATAGAAACACCACCACAGCCCTCTGATTACTTTGCTATCTATCACCATGGAGCCTGGAGTACTTGGTTAGACCTTGGAGTCACTGGAAAAGGAATTAATGTGGCTGTAATAGACAGTGGTGTTGATTTTGGAAACCCTGACCTCCAAGACGCCTATGCTATAGAGACCAATCCAGATTCACCATACTATGGATGGCCAATAGCATTTGATGGTAACTCGATGCTATACTATCTAATCTTTGGAGCTACATTTGCCGATTTTGCAACATTCTCTGGATATCTGTCTTCATGGTATGCCAACACAAGCTATCCAATTGAACCTTACCCAGTGTATGGATATTTCGGAATTGGTTACAAAGGAAACTACACCACAGTATTCACATCAATGAGCCTTGCTAATATCCCAGATGATAATGAAAGAGCCCAACTAATTAACAACACACTTGGATGGATCGGAAATGTGAGCAATGTTCTTCTAGTGGACGACGATGGTGGGGATATACTAGAGCTATTTTACATGAATGCTTTAGATTCCTTGGGAGTCAGCTACACATATTATGAAGTGCCAAATGAAACATCTAATGGACCAAATGCCACAACATTAAGCAACTACAGCCTTGTTATATGGTTTACAGGAGCCACGTATAACAACACATTAACCAACGCAGATATAGGAAATCTTACACAATACTTGGAAAATGGAGGAAAGTTGTGGCTTATAAGCAGCGACTACCTATACGATGGTGGCCTTGATAACACCACCGTAAAGTACAACTTCACAATTAATTATCTCCATGTTTCAGGTGCAATAGAGGACTATCCAGTGCCCACTGTAATTTATGACTATGCTGGAAATGCCTACTATGGAGGGGAAATTTACCAAGGACTATGGGAGAGCCCCACTGATCTAAATGCAGACTACCTCATTCCAGACGAGAATGCAACAATATTACTCATTGGCTACACCGTTTATGCATGGGATCCCCAACTTGGAGGTTATTACTATGATATCAAACTCCCATTAGATAAAAAACCTCACCATTCCAACAACAAGTGGAACTATGAAACTTGGCCTTCATCCCGACTTAGCTCTCTGGTACGACTGGTATGGTGGATTTGTATTAGTAACCGATCCAAACACAAACCAAACTTACGATACAGTTTATGTTGACTTGGCTCCTTCTGTAGTTATCGACTTCAACAAAGATGTTGGGCACACGAAGGACAACCCAGTAGTCCAACTGGATTTCTGGAATACATTTACTGATTGGTTTGGCCAAGATGGTTATGCAGACCTTTCTGGAGGGTTGATTTACTTCATATCCGATGGACAGACTCCAATCCCATATTCCGACAAAGTTGCTGAAAGGTGGGGAATCCCACTGAGAATCCCAGAAAACGGAGGACTAGTAGCGTTCATGATTGGCACCGTTTACACTGCAGGTGGCGACCATGGCACATTATGTGCCGCTGCCGTGGGTGCAAGAGGCAGGACATTCTTTGGCCTTACTTTCGGTAATGCAATTGATGCAAAAATTATTACAGAAGGTTCCTTATACCAAGGGGGAAGCTATATAGACTACCTCCATTTTGCTGTTGAGGGTTATGATGGAGTTGTAGGAACTGGGGATGAAGCCTTAGTAGTAAGCAACAGCTATTCAGTATCTGCCGATACTCAAAAGGGATTCAGCTGGTATGAAAGATACCTCTACTGGTTAACAACCATGTACGCTCCGAATACTGCATTCCTCTTTGCGATGGGCAACGGAGGACCAGGATACGGCACAACCCATAGGTATGCATCTTCACCAGGAGTAATAGGTGTAGGGGCAGCAGTAGAATTTGGATATAGAGCCCTATTTGGATACGATGATGGTCCATGGGGCTATGAATTAGCAAACTACGGAGATGTCGTGTGGTTCTCCGACAGAGGCCCCAACGCAATGGGAGGAGTAAAACCAGATGTAATAGCTGTAGGAGCCTACGCCCTTGGAAGTCTCCCTGTTAATTACGTAGGAGATGGCTTCTGGGCTGCTGACCTATGGAGCGGAACAAGCTTAGCTACGCCAATGGCTGCAGGTATTACGGCTTTAGTTTATGAGGCCTTCTATCAAGCTCATGGAAGATGGCCTACTGCTCAAGAAGTAAAAGAAATCCTGATGAATACTGCAAAGAACGTTAATCACGACGTATTTAGCCAAGGAGCAGGGTTCTTAGATGCATACAGGGCAGTTAAACTAGCAATGAGTCATGAAGGAATTAGAGTTTCTCCGTCCTCATGGCAAGCAGGTAAGAGCGAATACCCAATGTTCGCCAATGTGCTCTATCCAGGAGAAAGTGCTTCCAAGACATTTACAGTAGAAAATGTAAATCCAAATGAAAGTGTGAACATTGAAATATCCGCCGAGATCTTCCAAAAGATCGGAGAGGTTGAACTGGACGTTGTGGGCAATTCATTCGCCTATTACCCAATAGGAAGCTTAATACCTAATGGAACTGATTTAATGAAGGTGACCCTCTACACAAACTACCAATATTTCGACACTAATGGGAATTATTCATCGGATGCTTATCCATGGTTCAGGATATTTGACGTCACTTACGTAAATGACACTCCAACACTTAATTTACTCCAACAAGGCCTTAACGAAGGAACTACTACATGGGCAGCCTTAGGAAACCCACTAGAAAAAATGCATGATGACTTGTGGGTACAAGTTAGAGATATCTGGAGGTACTACGGAAAGACCGATACATATCCAGCAAAACTCAAACTCGAATTCTATAAGAGAGTCCCATGGCAATGGGTAGCCTTGGATAAGAACACATTAACTGTTCCTGCTGATGGAGTAACCACCTTTACAGCGACTGTTACAGTGCCAGGGGATGCCAAATTTGGAACCTATGGGGGAGCTATCTACCTTAAGTACGATGAATATGAAACAGTTATCCCAATAAGCGTTGTTGTAGCATCCCCGACTCCCGAATTCAGCTTTGGAGGGGACTCAAATGCCACTGGCATCTATGACAACAGCAATGTTTATGGAGTATTCGACTGGGGATGGAGATACGAAAGCGGAGACTGGAGAGTATTCCACTTCAATGTGCCAAAGGTAGATGAAAACACTTATGTTTTGGCTAGTGTTGCTTGGGAGCAAGAGAAAACTGACATAAACTTGCATCTACTCGGTCCTTCAGTTGATGAATGGAGCATGAACTATCCAGAACACTACGGACCTTACACTCTAAAAGAAATAGCGAGAAGTGATGATGGCTACGTTACAGCAGGCTTATTTGTACACCAAACAACAAGCGGTGGCAACGAAGAACTAATAGCCGCAAAGGCAATTCCAGGTCTAAACGCCCTATTACTCCACAATGTACTATTCGGAGGAAACAAGAGCTATGATACATTCACTGGAAAAGTAGGACTTGCAAGGCTGTATCCACAAAAATGGATAGAACCTCTAGAGAGCAAGACTGGGCAAAAGAGATTTACACTCGAACTTCCAGAATGGGCAGGTGAAGTATTAGTTTCAGCATTTGGATTTAGTGTACCGCTAACATTCGAAAATGTTATGGCCCCCCCAACTGATTTCTCAGACTATTACACTGTTAACGTAACTAACTCTCCAATCCTCGACGTAGAACTTACTAGCATTTGGGACGACTTAGTAGGCCTAGATTTAGATCTATTTGTCTACTACAACGCAAGTGGAACTTTAATAGAGGTGGGAAGTTCAACTACATCAACATCAGATGAAAGAGTAACAATTAACTTCCCAGAACCCGGCCAATATGTAATTGAGGTTAACTCATGGAGCAATCCAGCCCCCGGAGAAGCCACCTACAATTTAAAAGTCACAACAATACAAGGGACATCCATACAGGTCAAAAACGTAAAAGAAGAAAACGGAGTTTACCATATCGATGTTGCTTACAATCTAACAGAAGAGGAACTAAATTCAACCCTACCCCTCCAAGGTATGATGCTAATTGGGACAACCAAAAATCCACTTTTATTCCAGGTACCAGTGACCTTAGTCCCCACTCCCTACGATGTCAAAGTAGCAGGAGTTGCAACCAACAAAGTGTATTCCCTTGACAGTACATACAACATAACAGTATACTTAACAAACGAAGGTCCTTACAATGCTACCAATGTGGAGGTAACTCTACTAAGAGACAATGTTCCTACTGATATTAAAGTGTTAGTTCCAACTATTGCAGTGGGCGAAATTTACAATGTCACGTTCAATATTCCACTGAAAGAAACTACACACCATACCTACAAAGTTGTTGTAAACGCCCCACATGACGTCAACATGGAAAACAATGAGGCTATTGTTCAGATAAGACCAATAAACTTAGCGGAGATACAATCAGAGCCCAATGTGCTAATGCTCGAGAGTTTAGGGAAAGGGTGGATAACCTTCATCAATGAATTACCAGGAAGATACTACGTAAAGCTTAATGGAGAAACAGGAACAAGAATTACATTAGCGTTTAAACTTCCAGCAGACACATTAAGCTATACTGTGGGAGGAAAAGTAATTGGATATAAGGAGATCAAAACAGAAAATGCAATAGTCCTCTACGTTGAAACAGTTACATCATCTCCAGTAGAGGTATGGGTAGAATATCGGACTCCTTCAATGATAATAAATACACTCAGAAACATTGGAATGTTCTACACATGGCAGTACACAAAGATGCTTGAGGAGTACGAGAGATTAATAGCACAAGCAGAAGAGGAAGGCATTAGCGATGAAATACTAATAAAAGCAGAAGAGCTTAAGAAAGCTGCAGAAGAGGAATATCAGAGAGCTCTTGAGATCTCTCCAGGATCAATATACAGAGGATTAGGCGACCCAAGGGTATTCATGCATCTCAGAAAAGCGTATTTATTCCTAAAAGAGGCAATTAAGTTATTAGAAAGTCCTTAAGTCTTCCAACTCTTTTTACTATTTTCCTAACTTTAATTTTTCCTAAATGGTGGGCAATGTACAAACAAATTCTCAACCTCTAGATTTCAAAGAAAAAGTTTTAAACGCTCCGCTTGTACTCGATAGGGGGAGGTAAGTGAAAATCTACGTCAAAGTTTACCGCGTCCAGGGAGAAGTGCTTGTAGCAGCATGCGATGAAGAGCTTCTCGGTAAAACGTTTAGGGAAGGAGAGCTTAAATTGGAAGTAAAAGAAAGATTCTACAAAGGCGAACTTAAAGACGTGGATGTGCTCGAAGAGCTTTTAGAAGAGGCCACAATTGCCAACCTTACCGGTGAAAGGTGTGTAAAAAAGGCTATTGAATTGGGCTATATTGACAAAGAGAGGGTTCTCTACATTCAAGGCGTCCCACATGCTCAAATGGCAAAACTGTTATGAAGAGATGCACCATGGGGAATACTTAGCAACAAGGGTGGTGTTCTCGATATCCACCACATCCAAAACATAGAACACTTTTCTTCCCTTAAATTCCTCTATAATGGATGAATTAACAGGAATTGCAAAACGCAAAATTCTATCGGATGCAGGATAGTAAAAAGCCATCTCCCTTACTCTCATCTCCTTCTCAGCTGGATCACAATAATACAAAGCATTAATTCCAATAGTATATTCTGTTCCATTAATTTTAATTGGCGGGGGAGTCCGCACAATCACTAAAGGAGAGTAATAAACGGCAGCATTCTCTGGGAGGCCCCAAAGTTCTTCAATGGGAACTTCTACAATTTTTCCAGAAGTTCCATTAAGGCAAGCAAACTTTAAATCAGATCCATTTTCGGAGCGAAATTCTATAAATTCTCCCTCTAAACATGAGAGGCTCTCATTTGATTTGAGGGTTTTTATTGTATACATCGTTATCTGCTTAAAATTCAACGGAGGCAATTGAAGGAGGGGAATAGTTTTCCGTGGAGGCATGTCTCCAGTATAGTACTTCTTTTCCTCCCAAAAAGGAGTGGTCTTAGACTCATGCAACTGGTGTGTGTCTGTGTTCTCACCTGAGGAGTCGTGAGGATAGAACCAAAAGTAAAATAGTGCCGAGAAAGCAACAACTGAAATCAAAACTAAGAAAATCCATTTGTTCATATGTACCCCTTTGGGTTTTATACTAAATTCCCAAAAAGCTTTTTCTTGCAGAGGTTAAGTTTTTAATCATGAAACCTCAGCTAGTAGTGGTGAGAGAGATGAGCGAGAGATTTTGCTATAGGTGTGGGATTAGCGAGAATGAGGGAGGGCCGCTGATAGATGGCCTCTGTCAGGTTTGTTTTAGAAAAGAGAATCCCGTGCTTCTCATGGAAGATGAAATAAACACTGAGCTATGCCAAAACTGTGGAAGCTATAAAGTTAGAGGGACATGGGTTGATCCAAGAACTTACGAACTTGAAGAGCTCATTTTTGAGGTAGCTGATACCGCCCTTGTTGAAAACCTTCTCCTTGATGAGAGGGTTAAAGACGTGAGAATAGTTTCCAAAGATGAGCTTAAAGAAATAAAAGAGGTCCCGGTAGGAGTGGCGTATGTGAGTTTTGAGCCTATTGAGTGGCACATAGAGTACTTCCCAGCAATAATCATCTATGAAGTGGAGATTAGAGCGAGAATTCATGAAATGCAGAGGGAGCTACACCATGAGAAGAAGAAGGTAACAGTTTATGTACGACAGACGGTTTGTCCAAGATGTCAGAAATTCTTAGGAGGTTATTTCGAGGCAATTTTACAGGTGAGGGCAGAAGATAGAGAGCTAACAAAAGAGGAGAGAGATAAAATCTCCAAGCTCGTTGAAGAGAAAGTCGATGAGATCATGAAGCGCGACAGAATGGGCTTTATTCAAGATACCGTAGAAAAGGAAGAAGGTATAGACTTCTATATGGGATCAACAAGTGCTGCAAGAAAGCTTGCCCAAGCGATAAGGGATAGATATGGGGGGAGCATAAGCGAGGCTTATCAGCTAGTTGGCCAGGATAGGATGACAAGCAAGGAAGTTTACAGGACTAGTGTTAGCGTCAGACTTCCAAAGTTCAAAAGGGGAGATATAGTCAGTGACAAAAGGGGAAACGTTTACAAAGTCGAGGAAGTAAACGGGAAGGGGATCCTGCTAAAAAACCTCACCACACACAGAAATGAGCATAAAGACTGGAAAAGCGCAAAGAGAGATAGGCTCGATACAATAGAGCACGAGAGGATTGAAGCTATGGCAACGAGTTCGACCCCAAGAGAAGTCCAGTTTATGGATATGAGCAGTTATGAGATATTTGAACTCGAAAAACCAGACTTTGAAATAAAGGAAGGAGAGATCTACAGGCTCGTTAGGGTTAAAGGGAAATATTATATTGAGGAGAAAAAGTAAGATAAAC
Organism: Thermococcus aegaeus; assembly: GCF_055393685.1. Classification (NCBI taxonomy): domain Archaea; kingdom Methanobacteriati; phylum Methanobacteriota; class Thermococci; order Thermococcales; family Thermococcaceae; genus Thermococcus; species Thermococcus aegaeus. The sequence goes on from NZ_AP042464.1 coordinate 800,209, forward strand.
TTTTTTAGGCTTTTTCCTCTTTTCTGTTCGGGTGATAAAATGAGGGTTATAGGCGTAGATCCGGGCACAAAGAGTTTCGACATTATTGGCCTTGAAGACGGAAAAATAAAGCTTGATCTTAGCTTCCCAAGTGAGGTAGTTGCAGAAGAGCCAAGCAAAATCGTCAAGGCAATAGAAGAATTCAACGCAGACCTTATAGTGGGGCCCTCAGGCTACGGAGTTCCGCTTAAGCACATAAGCGAATTAACTGAAAAAGACCGCTTTGAGATGACGCTTGTTAGAGAGGAAGAGATGAAAGAGATACCGGTTCTCATTGGATTGCAAAAGATGGTAAGCGAGATGGCTGAAAAGAGCATGAACGTGTGGTTTATTCCCGGTGTTATACACCTTCCAACTGTGCCAGAGTGGAGAAAGTACAATAAAGTAGATATGGGAACCGCAGACAAGCTTGCCATAACCGTTCTTGGCATTTACGATCAAGCTAATAGGCTCAGCGTTGATTATTCCGATGTCTCCTTTGTCCTCCTCGAAGTCGGCTTTGGCTACAACTACGCTGGGGCTGTTAAAGACGGGAAAATAGTTGATGGAATCGGGGGAACAATATTCCCTGGACCGGCTTACGTCAACAGCGGCGCTTTAGATGGAGAAGTGGCTTATCTGATTGGGGAGCTCAAAAAATGGCACCTTTTCTGGGGAGGAGCAAGCATAATAGCTGCAGAAAAAATACTTCCTCCAGAAGAGTTCGCAAAACGCCTAGACGAGGAATCCTTTGCCAAGGCTTGGGAAGCCATGAAAGAGGGATTTTTAAAAGCTGTGGCAAGTGAATTGGCAGTACTTAAGAAACCAAAAGAGATAATTCTCTCTGGGAGACTAATGAGGATAGACGAACTCAGAAAAGATGTAAAAGATCTTTTTGAAGATCGCTTTGGGCTACCTGTAGTTAAGCAGAAAGGGCTTGAAGGAAAGGCGAAGGAAGCGGCTCAGGGAAGTGCGGTAATTGCAGATGGTCTGGCAGGAGGAGAGTTCAAAGAGCTTGTTGAGCATGTTGAGATAAAGAAGAGTTACGGAAGCGTCCTCGACTATGTGAAACTTCCCTTGAATATTTGATTTTCATTAACTTTTTTAACCTTAGGTTTACAACCCTTCTTTGGTGATGCTTATGAAAAAAGTAGTGATAATAGGTGGTGGAGCAGCGGGAATGAGCACTGCATCAAGGGTGAAGAGGTTAAAGCCTGAGTGGGATGTAAAAGTGTTTGAAGCAACTGAATGGGTAAGCCACGCTCCATGCGGTGTTCCTTACGTCGTTGAAGGGATTTCCCCAAAGGAGAAGCTCATGCACTATCCACCAGAGTTTTTCATTAAAAAGAGGGGAATTGACCTGCACTTGAATGCAGAAGTGATAGAAGTTGAACAGGGAAGCGTGAGAGTGAGAGAAGAAAACGGAGAGAAAACGTACGAATGGGACTATTTAGTTTTTGCAAATGGTGCCTCTCCCCAAGTCCCACCAATAGAGGGTGTGGAACTGAAAGGAGTCTTTACAGCAGACCTACCCCCAGATGCAGTTGCAATAAAAGAGTACATGGAAAAAAACGATGTAAGAAACGTTGTGGTAATTGGAACTGGCTACATAGCCCTTGAAATGGCCGAGGCGTTTGTGGTTCAGGGAAAGAATGTCACCCTTATTGGCAGAAGTGAGAGGGTCTTGAGAAAAACCTTTGACAAGGAGATAACCGATATAGTAGAAGCAAAACTCAGAGAACACCTAAACCTTCGTCTGGAGGAAGTAACCCTTAGAATTGAAGGAGAGAATAGGGTAGAAAAGGTAATCACTGATGCAGGGGAGTATAAAGCCGACCTAGTTATCATAGCCACTGGAATAAAGCCCAATACTGAGCTTGCGCGACAGCTGGGGGTTCGGATAGGAGAGACTGGAGCAATATGGACAAACGAGAGAATGCAAACGAACATTGAAAACGTTTATGCTGCTGGAGACGTTGCCGAAACAAAGCATTTGATTACTGGCAGAAGGGTATGGGTGCCATTGGCCCCACCGGGCAATAAGATGGGCTACGTAGCGGGAAGCAACATAGCGGGTGTTGACATAACCTTTCCAGGAGTTCTTGGAACGGCCATAACCAAATTCATGGATCTTGAAATTGGGAAAACCGGGCTAACAGAAGGAGAAGCCCTAAAAGAAGGATATGATGTTAAGACGGCATTCATAGAGGCAAGAACAAAACCCCATTATTATCCAGGCGGAAAGAAGATATGGCTTAAAGGGATAGCTGACAAAGAGAACGGAAGGTTCTTAGGCTTACAGGCAGTTGGAGCAGAGATACTTCCAAGAGTGGATGCTTTTGCAGTAGCTTTACAAGCAGGATTTACAACAAAAGACCTCTTCTTTGCCGATTTAGCCTATGCACCACCGTTTGCCCCGGTTTGGGACCCACTGGTAGTTCTAGCAAGGGTTTTGAAGTTCTAGGCTTTTTTCTTAATTTTAAATTTCTCCAAAAAACCTTATTTAGGTTAAGTGCCAAGTCAAAACCATGAAAGCAATAAATAAAGCCCCCTGTTTATATCTGGCGTATCTCTCAATAGCAATACCTTTAATATCAATTGCAATAGCAATACTTCTCTCAGATTGGTTCAGTATCACAAACAACGCCCTAAGCGATCTTGGACATGCCACAAGAAGCTCCGTTGCGCCGATATTTAACTTTGGTTTAAGTCTCGGAGGGGCTCTTATCATATACGTTTCAGCACTGTGCATATACAAAACCAGCAAAGCTTTTTCTGCCGTGGGATTCTTAGTTGGGTTTACGCTAATTCTGGTGGCTGTTTTTGATGAAATCTACAGGGGACTGCACTTTAAAGTCTCGGTGGCGTTCTTTCTCTCCCTTGCAGTATTCCTAGTCGCCTATGGGGTCTACTTTAGAAGTTATTTGCCTATTCCTGCTCTAACAGTTGCGATACTGGCGTGGCTCATTCATTTTGCGTACAATATTCCAGAGGGAGTAGCAATCCCAGAGCTCGTCTCTGTATTTGCAACAGCCCCGTTTTACATCGATACGATAAAAAGGCTTCAAGCAAACTCATAATTTCGAATTTTGAGCTTGGTCTTTAATGCCGCTTTTCTCCTTTTTAGAATATTCTTAAGAGAAAAAGAGGTAGAAAAGCTAGAACTCACTCCACAAATATTGCAGGCTTCATCGGCATTGCCTGCTTCTTCTTTCCGCCCTTGTCCTCCTCTGGGTTTATGATTATTTCCAGCCCAGTCTCGCGTTCTATGAAGGCCTTTGCCTGCCTTAAAGCCTTCTCCTCATCGATGCGCTTGAGTTCAAAAGCTCTCTCCTTGACAAGCTTTTGAATCAGCTTTGAAACTTCCTTGCCACGCTTTCTCATCTCTGGGTCTTTCATTACTTCACTCATCGCTGCCTTGAAGTCCTTCTTCTCCGCAACTATTTCTGCTACTCTCCACTTCCACTCTTCGGCTGTGTAAATGTAGGCCCTTCTTGCATTTTCAAGCTTTGCAACGCTGATTATCTCCTTTATGTCCTCTATGAGCGCTTTGATGTACTCTTCCTCGAGTTCTATTGTTTCATTCCACCACTCTTCAACCGGTTCAGGCCATTTCGCCAAACTTACAAAGCCATCTCCGCCAAGCTTCTTCCAGAGTTCTTCAGCTATGTGTGGTGTAAATGGGGCCATTAACCTAACCCATACATCCGCAAGCCTTCTTAAAGTTGCTCTCTTCGCATCGTCATCCCTTCCTTCCGTTCTCCTCATGTACCATCTTAGGTCATTCAGTATGTTGTAGAAGGCCCATTGAACAGCTGTTCTTGTTCTAAATTCTTCTAAAGCCTCAGTGGCGCTTTTTATGGCCTTGTTGACTCTGTGGAGTAGCCACTTGTCGATGTCCATCAGCTCAACATCTTTGTCTTCATAAGTTGCAAATTCCGTTATCAGCTCGTAGAACCTCTCTATCTGCTTCCTTAATTTGCCTACTTCGCTTCTCTTCCAATCAAAGTCGCTGTCGTGCTCTGCAAGGCTCATTATGTAAAGTCTAACCACATCTGCTCCATTTTCCTCAATGGCATCGATAAAGTTGAGGACGTTCCCTTTGCTCTTGCTCATCTTCTGCCCTTCGAGGGTTCCAAAGCCGTTCACCGCTATGCCCTTTGGCCAGTGCTTCTTCCTGAAGATAGCCACATGGTTGAATATGAAGAACGTCAGGTGGTTTGGAATTAAGTCCTTAGCCGAGCATCTCCAGTCCAGCGGGTACCAGTATTCAAATTCTTCCTTCATTTCTCTTATAACTTCCTTTGGAATGCCTGTTTTTTCGCTTAGCTGCTTTTCTTTTTCCTCACTGAAGTTCTCAAGGAATATGTAGTCAAAAACTTCTGGGATTAGCTGTTCTCCTTTAATGCCATACTTATTTACGGCTCTGCCTATGGTGTAGTAAGCCATGTAAATTGTTGAGTCGCTCAGACTTTCGATCACCCACTCCGGATCCCACGGCAAAGGAGTTCCAAGGCCGACTTTTCTCGCGCAGGCTTTCTTGTCGAGCCACTCTATTATGGCTTCAAACTGTGCCCTTCTTGACTCCGGCAGGATTTTCATTTGCGCCAAAGCCTCTCTTGCTTTTGCCTTCCATTCTGGGTTTCCGTAGTCGATAAACCATTGGTCGTGGATTATTTTTATAACCGCCCTGTTTCCAAACCTTGAGATGACGTTTTTGTCCGAGAATTCATACATCCTGTCAGCTACTCCTTTTTCGAACATATCCTTAGCTACTAGCTCCTTTACCTCATTAACGGGTTTTCCTTTGTAGGGCTCAATCTTGAAGACACCCTTGTGGTATTCAGCTTTGTAGATGTTTTTTGTGGCCTGTTCAAGTTTTTCCACATCTTTTTGGCTCTTTACTCCAAGCTTTTCACTCTCTTCAACAGCCGGAAATTCACCATAACCCTCCAACTCAATCAGGGAGATGTAGCTTATGTTTTCAACGATCCTTGGATCAATCTCGTATTTCAATAACAGCTCAGTGTTCTTCTTTATGTCCTCTAAGGCTGCATGATCGAAGGGTGCATGTGCAGGAACGCTCATGACTACTCCGGTAGCGTTATCTGGATCAACGAACTCAGCAGGCAAAATAATTACCTCATCTCCAGTTACCGGGTTCTTGACCCACTTTCCAATTAACTTCTCTCCCTTGAACTCTTCCAGAACTTCAATATCCTTATCTTGGAAGCTCAACTTGTAAGCGGCTTCCTTGCTTATTATCCATTTCTCTTCCTTGTCTCTGCTCTTAACTCTGGCTTTCACGTAAGTTGCCTCGGGATTTAACCACATGTTGGTTACTCCGTAAACGGTTTCGGGCCTTAGAGTTGCTGCAGGTAGATAGTAAACTTCGCCTTCCTCTTCAAGAACGAACTTTATCAGAATGTAATCCAGTATCTGTACATCTTCTCCCTCAATCAGGTCGTGATCTCCCAAGGGGGTTCCAACAACCGGATCCCATCTGACGTAGTGGGTTCCCCTAACGATCAACCCTTTTTCTTTTAACCTCAAGAACTGCCACTCGATAAACTTACTGAACGGCGGAAAGAGCGATGTCGTGTGGAATTCTCTGCTCCAGTCAACACTAAAACCCGCTCTGATAAAAGTCTCCTTTGCGGCCTTCATGAAATACTTAACTATATTCACTGGATCTTCAAATGTCCATAGAATATCCTCTGGAACTTTGTAGACATCCCTATAAACGTAGATTGTCTGGGGGTCTCTATGCTTTATTCTTTCCGCTATCCCGACTATTGGAGAGCCGGTTATATGCCACGCCATTGGGAACAAAACATTGTATCCCTGCATTCTCTTGAACCTTGCAATAACGTCCGGTATCGTGTAGGTCCTTGCATGCCCCACGTGAAGGTGGCCTGACAAGTAGGGGAATGCAACCGTTATGTAGAACTTTGGCTTCTTTTCATCTATCTGAGGTTCGAATACCTTCTCTTCCAGCCACTTCTGCTGCCATTTTTCTTCAATAGCCTTGAAATCTACCATATCCTAACCTCCCTGATGTTGTTAAAGACGTCTTTTAAAAGAGTTTGCACCGAGGAAAAAGACTTGGATTTACGTCTAGGGGGATAGCTAAGTTGATCAGCATAAGAGGAATACCAACTTGTGGAGAACTCGATCCCCCCTCATAAGCATCGCCCTTTATCTTGGCATTGGGATATTTAAATCTTTTGGATATGATGGGCGTGTTTATAGTAACCTTTATTAGGGTTTTTGCTGAATTCTTTCGGGTGGTTGTCGTGATCCCCAGATGGGATCACAGACTCAAAGACCCTGAAAGCGTGGCATTCGCAATTCTTGACGTTTTAGCAGACTTCGAATCAGAAGGAAAGCTGAAGAACCTGCCAAAATCCAAAAAATTTCCAGTAAAAACAATACTGGCAATACTCCTCTTTAAACAATACTACAACCTACCTCTCAGAGACGCCCAGCACTACGGCAGAAAATTCTTCGGAGCAAACATTCACTACTCAACCCTCCACAACTGGGAGAAAAAGCTGAACCTCGAAGAACTGACAAACCACCTCCTGAAAAAACTCCAGAAATTACCCTACGCCAGCACTCAAGCAGACTCAACCATTATTACAAATAAAAAAAGGGCAGGATAGAAGTTCAGGCAATAACGAGAATCCTGCCGGGTTTACTGTATCCGGTTGCTGTGAAGATCACAACTTCTGAGAACGAGCTGATTGAACTCCTGCCGGGGGGTTCTGGGAATTTTTATGCTGATGGGGCTTATGATTCAAAGAAAGTTCTGAACACTGTGGTGGAAAAGGGTTATCGGCCGATTGTTAAGAAAACTAAGAACGCTCCAGGTGGTTTTGGTAGTAAGAAGAGAGACAGAGTGTTTTCTGAAGAAGAGTACAGGCGTAGGAATCCTCATGAGGGGTTCTGGGGTGCGTTTACAACGTGGTTTGGCAGTAGGATCCCCTGTTTTCTGAAAAAGACTACTGTAACCCGAATCCTGCTTGGGGTAATGTGTTATGGTCTGAAAATCCTCCTCAGAGTCAAATACTGTTTAAATAACAGGGGGTGAAACTAAACACGCCCTGGATATGATGAAGGACACTGTCAGGATAAGCAGTGGGACGTTAGGTTTAAGTTTCTGATACCTCTTCAGAAAAGGGGAGAGAAATGAGGACTGAAACCATTATTTACTTACTGGTTTCAGTCTTAAAAACCTTTCGCCGGAACAAAATCCCAGCAAAAAAGAAAACCAGGGCAATAAACCTGTACCTGCACGGACTAAGTTACAGACAGGTAGGAACAATCCTCGAAATCAGCCACACAACAGTCTGGGAAACAGTCCAAAAATTCGCGAAAGCAGTTTACCAGCCGAAAATCCTCGCAGTCAAAAAACAGAGAAACTTCATCGCAATTGACGAGACAGTGATAAAGATCAACGGCCAGAAGAGATTTCTCTGGGCTGCAATCGACGTTGAGAGCAAAGAAATCCTAGCAGTATGGATTACAAGCGTTAGGAACTGGTGGATTGCCAGGGACTTCATTCTAGTTGTTTTGAAATCCTGCGAGGGACAGCCAATTTTCCTGGTTGACAAAGGGCCGTGGTATAAATCAGCGTTTAAATCTCTCGGGCTGGATTATCTGCATGTGACTTTCGGGCCGAGGAACTGTGTTGAGCGCTGGTTTAGGACTGTTAAAGAGAGAACAAAGCGTTTCTGGAATAACTTCAGGGCTAGAGACTGGAGGAGGGTTCACAGGTTTGTTTTTCTGTTTTCATTCTGGTATAATTTTGTTAGAATTCATTCTCGGTTTGGTGGACCGCCTGGTGATGTGACTGAATGGCTTCAGGAGGTGATACCCCAGTTATCCTGACAGTATCATGATGAAGAGTTAAAGGCATTGCTTCCATTTCAGCTTCCTTCTTCCTACTTTCAAATTCTATGAAAACAGCTTTTGAGTATTTTGTCACAAATAACAAAACTAAGAAAAGTACCAGTACTGCTAAACTAAGAGCAATTAAATGGGCGGGAGTCTTATCGAGGAGTATGCCAACGAGACCATAGCCTATGGGGATTATTCCCTGACTCATAACTTCCAAAACCGAAAACAGCCTCGCCCTATATTCCGTTGGAACAAGCTGCTGGAATTCCACGTTTAGTGGAGTGTTCACGAAGACATTTGAAATCCCCATTAAAACCGATACCAAAGCAATTGCACCAAACATTCTCCAGCTGGGTCCCAAAAAGAATGCAATGCTTTGTGGAAACATTAAAACGGCAAAAATCAACAGTAGAATTGTTTCAACTATCAAACCTTTAACTAAAAGGTTCTCAGCCTTTTTCTTTGCAAACAGTGCACCGATTAAGATGTTTCCGAGAAGTATACCCCCATAAACGAAGTCTCTAAAAGACCGTACTGTTCTGCAGTGAATTTAATAACTATCCTCATCACATAAGGGTAAAGAACCGCAAATATTGGAGCCGCAAAAAAGTTAATCACCAAAGCAAAGCCCATCAAAATTAATATCCCTCTTTGGACTCTTATGTAGTTTAAGCCATCTCTTAAACCCTCAAAAACTTCGCCAATGTTTTTTTATCTTCTCTACTTTTTGTTCATAATCTTATAAAAAGCTCACTAACACCTGAAGCTATAAACGACACACCATTGATAAGAAACGCTATCATTATTCCTCCCATCCCATAAATTATCCCACCAAGGGCTGGGCCTACTATATAAGCTGTGCTGTTGAGGCTCATCAAAATTGAATTTGCTCTCATTAACTCCTCTTTTTCTACTATATCCGGCAGCATAGCACTGGTTGCCGGCCCGAACAAAGCGTTCATGATCGACACAACGAACTGCGTTCCAAAAAGGATAGGTATTGTTATCAAATTTTTTGAAGCCAAAAGAGCTAGAAGTATAATAACTGCTCCCCTTCCAAAGTCCATCTAGACCATTATCCACTTTCTATTGATTCTATCTCCCAAAACGCCAGCTATTGGGTATAGGAGTAATCGAGGAAGCATTGAAATTATCATAAAAGTTCCCATTATCGTGCCAGAGCCTGTTAAATCTAGAATGAACAAGGGCAAAGCCCCATCTTGTACTCCACTTCCCACGAGAGATACGAAACGTCCCATGGCAAAGAGCCAAAAATTTCGATTGTCTCTCATTTACTCTCCCTCAAAAGCTGATTTATGTGGTCAATTCAATAATACATTTTGCTCAAAAGTGATCACAATTAGGAAAAGCTTTAAATGTTTTTTAGCCATAAAAGGCTATGGTGATTGCTATGATTGAGGTTGGAGAATACAAGATTAAAGAGGGATTATACTACACCAAGGACCACGAATGGGCTCAAGTGCTTGAGGATGGCACGGTTTTAGTGGGAATAACCGACTATGCACAAAAGGAACTTGGTGACCTCGCTTATGTAGAACTTCCAGAGGTTGGAAAAGAGGTGGCAAAAGGGGATGTACTCTGCGAAGTAGAAAGCGTAAAAGCCGTAAGCGAAGTTTACGCACCAGTTAGCGGTGAGGTAATTGAAGTTAACGAAGAACTTGAAGACGCTCCAGAAAAAATCAACGAAGACCCATATGGAGCTTGGATTGCTAAGATAAAGCCAAGCAATCTTAAAGAGGAATTGAAAGAGCTTATGGATGCTAACGCTTATGCTGAATACTTGAAATCACTCTGATTTCTTCTTCTTTCAAATTAATTCTCCTGAAAGCAAAACATCTTCTACAGGCCTTGCTTCATATCCTAATCCTCTCAAAATCCTTGCAAATTCCCTATTATAGCCATATCGTGTGTAAATTTTTTCAGGCTTAACCCTCTCAATTATTCTTATAAGCTCCCAGAAGTCTGCATGGTTGCTGAGCTTTAGATTCCCAAACCCAGAAACAAACAGCTCAGAAGGATGGATGCCGTTAATAGGCTTTTGAGTCCTAAAGCCCCTAATAACAACCTCCCCATCATTTGAAATGTTGTTAAACTTAATTCCAAATTTTTCGTAGATCTTGGCGACTTTTCTTATATCACTTGGAACTCTCGCAGAATAGCCATGAACGTCCAGAATTTTAAGCAGTTCCTGAGCCTTTCCCATTTGATTTGCATAGAGCGTTGGAACCTTTTTTCTGTCTAATGCTTCCTCCACAAAGGCTATGAGCTTCTTTTCAGCTTCTCTTGGAGTCGGAAAGTTGTACATTGGAAGGCCGTAAGTGGCTTCAATAACCAAGATATCAGCCTTTCTGAATTTGCTTTTTTCGGCCGTTCTAAGCTTAAACCATTTTACATCCCCTGTGTAAAGGAGCGAAAACTCATCAAATTTGATGTATATTTGAGCAGAGCCCAGCATGTGACCTGCTGGATAGAGCCTTGCTTTATAATCACCTATGTAAAAGCTCTCTCCAAATCGGTAGGTCTTGTAGAATCCACCTTTTTTGAGATGGCTGAGGAACTTCGTGGGTTTTGTGGATATTATAAACTCTCCACTAACAAAATGATCAGTGTGAGCATGACTTTGAAAGGCAATTTTTGATGAAGAATCCAACCCAATACCTTTGATTATCATCATCCATAGTTTATGCCGGAAGTTTTTGAAGTTTATCTTGGCTAATGTTTATTAATTTTGAATGCATACCAACACTGGAGGTGATAAGCTATGAAGGAAAGCCTTAAAGATAGGATAAGATTGTGGAAAAGGCTGTATGTAAACGCCTTTGAGAATGCTCTAAACGCTATCCCAAACGTTAAGGGTGTTCTTCTGGCATATAACACCAACATTGATGCCATAAAATACTTAGACAAGGAAGATCTAGAAAAAAGAATAACCGAAATAGGGAGAGACAAGGTTTTTGAAATTATTGAAAATCCACCTGAAAAGATCTCCTCCATTGAAGAGCTTCTTGGTGGAATATTGAGGAGCATAAAACTTGGCAAGGCCATGGAGTGGTTTGTAGAGAGTAAGGAAGTGAGGAGATACTTAAGGGAATGGGGATGGGATGAGCTGAGAATAGGAGGGCAGGCAGGGATAATGGCGAACCTTCTTGGGGGAGTGTATAGGATTCCGACGATTGTTCATGTTCCTCAGAATCCAAAGCTTCAGGCGGAGTTGTTTGTAGATGGTCCTATTTATGTCCCCGTCTTTGAAGGAAATGAGTTGAAGCTAGTTCACCCTAAAGATGCCATTGCAGAGGAAGAAGAGTTAATCCACTACATATATGAATTTCCCAGAGGTTTTCAGGTTTTTGATGTTCAAGCACCAAGAGAGAATAGATTCATAGCCAATGCCGATGACTACAACGCGAGGGTCTACATGAGAAGGGAATTCAGAGAAGGCTTTGAGGAAATTACCAAAAATGTTGAGCTAGCGATAATAAGCGGGCTGCATGTTTTAAAGGAATACTACCCCGACGGAACAACATACAGAGATGTTCTTGATAGAGTTGAAAGTCATTTGAATATCCTCAACCGCTACAACGTGAAGAGCCATTTTGAATTTGCATATACTGCAAACAGAAGGGTTAGGGAGGCACTTATAGAGCTTCTACCGAAGTTCACAAGCGTCGGCCTTAATGAAGTAGAACTTGCCTCAATAATGGAGATAATAGGAGACGAGGAGCTGGCAAAAGAAGTTCTGGAGGGACATATCTTCTCAGTCATAGATGCGATGAATGTTTTAATGGACGAGACAGGAATTGAGAGAATTCACTTCCACACCTACGGCTACTACCTCGCCCTAACTCAATACAGAGGAGAAGAGGTAAGAGATGCTCTGCTCTTTGCATCCCTCGCTGCAGCTGCTAAAGCCATGAAAGGAAACCTTGAAAGAATAGAGCAGATTAGAGATGCCCTAAGTGTACCAACAAATGAAAGGGCAATAGTGCTTGAAGAAGAACTTGAAAAGGAGTTCACAGAATTTGAGAACGGCCTTATTGATATGGTGGACAGACAACTTGCTTTTGTGCCAACAAAGATTGTAGCATCTCCCAAGAGCACCGTTGGAATTGGAGATACCATTTCAAGCTCTGCTTTTGTCAGTGAATTTGGCATGAGGAAAAGGTAACCTTCTTTATTTTTTTAACCTAGGGTAAAATTTATATATAGGAAAAAATAAAAAGTATCTGGCAGAGTGTTTTCATTATTCTGCTTGCTCTAATCACTTGGGAGGTGATAATATGCTTTTAGAAGCTCCGGTTTATAAAGAAATCTTTGGAGCTGTGAAGATTTACGAACTACAAAAAGTCATCAAGATGGATACGGAAACTGAAGATGTTCCTATGTTCACTGTTCAAAATATTCCAAGGGAGGATATCTACAAAACCATCGGAGAAATGGCAATAGTCGTGCCGATGAAAAACGAAAAGCTACACTTAGTTGATGGAGTTCTTAAAGCAATACCCCACAAATCGCCAATCATAATAGTCTCTAACAGCAAAAGAAAGGGGCCCAACAGATTCAAGCAGGAGGTAGATTTAGTAAAACACTTCTGCAATTTGACACACTCGAAAGTTATTATGATCCACCAGAGAGATCCCGGGCTAGCGGAGGCGTTTAGAGAGACAGGGTACGAGGACATCTTAGACGAAAAAGGACTTGTGAGAAGTGGAAAAGGAGAGGGCATGCTCATAGGAATAATGCTTGCTAGGGCAATAGGAGCCAAATACGTAGGATTCGTTGATGCAGACAACTACATACCCGGAGCGGTTAATGAATATGTCAAGGACTATGCCGCTGGATTCTTGATGAGTGAAAGTGAATACACGATGGTAAGGCTCCACTGGAGGCACAAGCCTAAAGTTAGCAGAGGAACGCTTTATTTCAAGAAGTGGGGAAGGGTGAGTGAAATAACTAATCGCTATCTGAATCAGCTGATAAGTGAGAAGACTGCATTTGAAACCACGATAATGGTAACCGGCAATGCTGGAGAACACGCAATGACAATGAAGCTTGCAGAAATTCTACCGTTTTCAACGGGCTATTCAATAGAGCCCTATGAGATAGTGTATCTTCTTGAGCGCTTTGGTAGTTGGGAAAATGTGGAAGAGTTCCAAGATGTTTTTGATCAAGGGATAGAAATATTCCAGATAGAAACGTTAAATCCCCACTTCCACGAGGATAAGGGGCAGGAACATGTAAAGGAGATGGTGTTGCTGTCTTTAACCACAATATACCACTCAAAACTTGCATCAGAGCGGTTGAAGAGGCAGATTTTAGAGGATCTCAGAATGCATGGGATAATAAAAGAGAACGAAGAACCACCAAAGCCGAGAATCATGAGACCTATAAAGGATATAGACACCAAGAAGTGGATGAAAGTTCTTGAGTCAAACCAAGAGACCCTTCTGAGGTTTGATCTATGAAGGTGATCTTCCTAGATCTGGATAAAACTCTTATTGGAGAGGACTATTTCCCAGAACCAGCAAGGGAGATAGTGGACTTTCTGAGGGAGAAGGGCTTCAAGATAATCTTTAACTCTTCAAAGACGAAAGCAGAGCAGGAGTATTACAGAAAAGCACTCAAAGTCTCGGATCCCTTCATAGTTGAGAATGGGAGCGCAATTTACATTCCAAAAGGGTATTTCAACTTTGAATTCCCATACAGCCGGGAAAATGAGGGTTACTATGTCATCGAACTCGGCACAAAGTATGATATCATAAAAAAAGCTTTAGATGAAATAAGCAGCCGCTTTGGACTAAAATACTATGGGAATTCAACAATTGAAGAGATTATCGAATTTACTGGTCTCCCAAAGGAACTTGCAGAACTCGCTGTGAAGAGAGAATATTCAGAGACAATTTTCAAATGGGCAAAAGAGGGATTCCAAAAAGAGATAGAGCAGAGAGGGCTTAAGATCACCAGAGGCAGCAGATTTTACACTGTTACCGGAGACACTGATAAGGGGAAAGCCGCAAAAATGCTTATAGGTTTATACTCAAAGATTGGAAAAGTAGAAAGCTACGCCGTGGGGGATGGAGAAAACGATATTCCGATGCTTGAGGTTGTTGATCACCCATTTGCTATAAACCTTTCACACAAAAGAGCTAAGAACATAAAGACAATAAAAGAACTTATGGAGGTGATAGAATGAAAACACTTATCCTTGCTGGAGGAAAAGGGACTAGATTATGGCCATTGAGTAGAGAGTTAATGCCAAAGCAGTTTATAAGAATTTTCGACAGTGCATCCCTTTTCCAAAAGACCGTTGAAAGAGCGTTAAAATTCTCGAAACCCAAAGAGATATTCATCGTCACAAACAAGGAATACAAGTTTAGGGTTCTAGATGACTTGAAGGAGCTTGGTATAGAAGTTCCAGAGGAGAATATTCTTCTTGAACCTGTTGGAAAAAATACTTTGCCCGCAATTTTCTGGGGAATGAGGGTTATAGAAGAGAACTACGGGAAGTCAAAAGTTGCTGTTCTACCATCAGATCATCTAATAAGGATTAACGAAGACTATGTAAGGGCGTTTGAAAATGCCGAAAAACTTGCAGATAACTATTTCATAACATTCGGCATTAAGCCAACAAAGCCCCACACCGGCTATGGCTACATAAAACCAGGAGAGAAACTTGAAGGGGGATACAAAGTTGAGGAGTTCAAAGAAAAGCCGGATTACGAGACCGCAAAGCGCTATGTGGGAGAGGGCTACTACTGGAACAGCGGTATGTTCCTTTTCGATAGCTCACTGTTCATTGAAGAAGTAAAAACTCTCGCTCCAGAGGTCTACAACGCCTTCGAAGAGGCGAAAAGCATAGAAGAAGCATATGAAAAGGTTCCGGAAATTTCCGTAGACTATGGCATCATGGAAAAGACTGACAAAGCAGCTGTAGTGCCACTAAACACTTACTGGAATGACTTGGGAAGCTTTGATGCAATATACGAGGCCTTTGAAAAAGATGAAAACGGAAATGCCCTCAGAATAAGTGGATTTAAGGGAGACTATATAAACGTAGATTCAAAGGACAACCTGATAATAACAGAAAGGCTAACCGCAACAGTAGGGGTAGAAGACCTAGTGATAATAGACACCGGAGATGCCCTGCTCGTAGCTAAGAAGGGCGAAACCCAAAAGGTCAAAGAGGTCTACAAAAAGTTAGTAGAAAAAGGAGATGAGAGAGCCTTAGTACACAGAACTGCATACAGACCCTGGGGAGCCTATACAGTTCTTGAAGAGGGAGAGAGGTATAAAATAAAGCGCTTAACGGTCTTACCTGGCAAAAGATTATCCCTCCAAAGACATTATCATCGTTCAGAGCATTGGGTTGTTGTGAGGGGGACTGCAAAGGTAAAAATCGGAGAGAAGGAGCTACTGCTAAGGCCGGGAGAGAGCACATTCATTCCCGCAGGGGTTGTCCACAGGCTCGAAAATCCGGGAAAAGTGATCCTTGAGGTCATAGAGACTCAGATCGGGGAATATCTAGGGGAAGATGACATTGAAAGGTTCCAGGATGACTTCGGGAGAGACTAAAAATGGGGAAAGAAAGCTGCAAAGACAGATGGGAAAGACTCAGCGAAACGCTCTCCTCCCTTTCAATTAGCCTACTCGGCACTATACTCTTCGTACTTGTGATAAGCTACTTCACTCTAAAGGGACTTGGGAATGCTAAGATCACCGTCCCCATTCAAGGGGTTAATGTAGAGATAACCTACCCAGAGATGAAACTCCCGATAGACTTCGACGCATTGTATAGGGTTATAATACTCCTCTTTGGTACAGTGTTAATTGGAATCCCTATACCCCTCCTACCTGAAAACATGAAGGCACTAAAGGGAGGAGTTGCACTAATTCAGGTTGCAGTCTTTACCTATGCATTCTATTCCTTCATAGCAATCATCCTTGAGCTTATAAAAGCACTTGCGTGAGGTGATGGTGATGGGCAAGATATTTGGGACGTTTGGAGTTAGAGGAATCGCAAATGAAAAGATAACCCCAGAATTTGCACTCAAAATGGGAATGGCATTTGGAACGCTCCTAAAAAGGGAACAGCCTGACAAGGAGCTCTGGGTTGTCGTAGGAAGGGACACAAGAGTTAGCGGAGAGATGCTCAAAAATGCCCTGATAAGCGGTCTTCTAAGCGTTGGAGTCAACGTCATAGATGTGGGCATAGCACCAACTCCAGCGATTCAGTTTGCATGCAAGTACTTCAAAGTCGATGGAGGGGCTGTAATAACTGCAAGCCACAATCCACCTGAATATAATGGGATAAAACTCCTCGAGCCAAATGGTCTAGGCCTTAAAAAAGAAAGAGAAGCAATTGTAGAGGAGTTATTCTTCAAAGAAGACTTTTACAGAGCTAAGTGGGACGAGATAGGTCAGCTGGTTGAGAGGGACATAATAAGGCCTTACATAGATGCAATAAAGGCGAGGGTGGATGTGGAGGCAATAAGAAAGAGAAGACCCTTTGTCGTGGTGGATACTTCGAATGGTGCAGGATCCTTAGTGCTCCCTTACCTCTTGAGAGAGCTCGGCTGTAAAGTTGTTAGCGTAAACGCCCATCCCGACGGACACTTCCCCGCAAGAAACCCAGAACCCAATGAAGAGAATCTCCAAGGATTTATGAAGATCGTGAAAGCACTTGGAGCGGACTTTGGAATAGCCCAAGATGGCGATGCAGACCGATCAGTCTTCATAGACGAGAACGGAAACTTCATACAAGGAGACAAAACCTTCGCCTTAGTTGTGAAAGCAATGCTCGAAGAAAACAAGGGAGGTTTGGTCGTAACAACCGTAGCAACCTCCCACATAATAGACGAGCTTGCCAAAATCTACGGAGGAAAAGTTCTGAAGACAAAAGTTGGAGATCTAATAGTTTCGAGGGCACTGCTTGAGCACAACGGTTTAGTGGGAGGAGAGGAAAACGGGGGAGTAATATTCCCAGATCACGTTTTGGGCAGAGATGGAGCTATGACCGCTGCAAAGATAGTTGAAATCTTTGCAAAAAGCGGTAAAAAGTTCAGTGAGCTTATAGACGAGCTTCCAAAGTTCTACCAAGTAAAGACCAAAAGACACGTCGAGGGGGACAGAAAAGCAATAGTGGCAAAGGTTGCGGAGATTGCAGAGAAAGAAGGGCTAAAAATTGACACCACCGATGGAACAAAGGTTCTTTTCGAAGATGGATGGGTGCTCGTAAGGGCAAGCGGAACAGAGCCAATAATAAGAATCTTTGCAGAGGCAAGAAGTGAAGAAAAGGCAAGAGAATACCTCAACGTAGGACTAAAGCTGCTGGAAGAAGCCTTAAAGGCTTAACTTTTAAACTTTAATATGCCCACCTTTGGTTTCTTCAATCTTTAAATACCCCTAGAGATTATTCCTAAGTCGATGAGAAGAGAAGAGTATGTAAAGAAGTGGGCAACTATTCTTTTCCTCTCTATACTCACAGGGGTAGTCAGTGGATTGGGGGCGGTTGTTTTCAGAAAGCTAATATTTCTCACGAGATTGCTGTTTTTTGAGATTTTACTCCCTCACATCTCCTTCTATTACCACGGTTACAACTTCGGGTATATTCTGCTTCCAGCAATAGGGAGCCTCATAGTCGCACCAATAATCAAAAATTATCCCGAATTAAAGGGAAACGGCATACCCGAGGTTATAGAGGCGGTTATATTCAAAAGAGGAGAAATAAAGGGAATACTGGCAATCTTGAAGGCATTGGTAACTTCAATTACCATCGGAAGCGGAGGAAGTGTTGGTAGAGAAGGCCCGATAGGCTTTATCGGAGCTTCATTAGCCTCAGCCTTAGCGCAGACTTTTAAACTCTCCTCGGAAATGAAAAAGCTCCCAACCACATGTGGTTTAGCTGCAGGAATAGCAGGGACGTTTAATACTCCATTTGCCGGAGCGATGTTCGCCCTTGAAGTCGTTTACATGGGGATATTTTCAATAAACCTCGTCCCGATATTCCTATCTGCCGTAGTCGGCAATACCGTGACGTTGCTGTTCCTGGGGGAGGCTTTTGAAGTCAATATTCCCCTTCAGATTGCCCATGAACATATTGAACTTTTCTTTCTGTTCCTTATGGGTTTACTATTTGGGATTTTAGCTGCATATTGGGCAAAGTTTCTGTTTTGGCTCACCGATAGATTTGAAGGTACTAAAACTCCACTGTGGACAAAGCTTTTTATCGGAGGGCTAAGTGTTGGCTTTATCGGAATGTTCTTCCCCCAATACGGAATACTTGGGGTTGGTTATGAAGGGATGGAGCTTGCCATTGCAGGATTGCTCCCCCTTGCAGTCCTTATCCTTTTAGGAATTGGAAAGATGGTGGCAACATCCGTGATGATATCCTCCGGGCACAGCGGCGGCATCTTCGCTCCCAGCCTTTATATTGGTGCTCTACTTGGAGCTGCATATGGAACAATTTTAAAACTTCTTTTCCCCACCATTGGTATCAATCCAGCCGTTTATGCCCTAGCAGGAATGGCAGCGTTCTTCAGCGGACTAACTCAAGCACCAATAAACCAGATACTCATGGTGGCAGAGCTCACTAGAGGATACGCTCTTCTTCCAGGAGTTATAACCTCCGCAACAACGAGCTTTTTAACAGCTAGGTTTATTCTCAAAGGCTCTTCGGTATATACCCTAAAGCTTGAACGGAGGGGAATTCGCATAAAAACAGGTCGCCCCGTTGTTTTAGAGACTATCCCCGTTAGAGAGATAATGACTGTAAAGCCCATCTTTGTTTACAAATGGAATACCCTAAGGGATGTTGAGGAGCTCGTTGCAAAGACCGGCCATGATTGTTTCCCGGTTGTTGATGAAAAAATGAACGTATTGGGAATAGTGGGTATAAAAGACTTCCTAAACCTCTCCCAAAGAATAAAAACGTTACCAATAGAGAGGTTTTTGCGCAAGGAATATGGTGTTGGATATTTAAATGAAACAGCCCAAGATACCTTTGAAAAACTAATGAAATACGACCAAAACCTTCTTCCCATTGTTGAAAGTCCAGAAAACAGAAGGCTTATCGGTGTTGTAACAAAGAGGGACATCTACAAGGCATATTATAGGGCATTAAGAGAAATGTACATAGAAGAGTGAATCATTTTGAAAGCATTCCAATCATGTAAAAGAGGAGTTTTGCGGCAGTTAAAGCTGTAATGTCTCCAAGCTCCATCCCCGCCACTTCCATTATATCAAAACCAATGACCTCTTTGTTCTTCACCAACCATTCCAGCGCCTCTAAAACCTCCCAAAACCTTAATCCACCAGCTTCTGGAGTCCCAGTTGAAGGAACCATTGAAAGATCAAAGACATCTATGTCCACAGATACATACACCGGCTCTGGAAGCTCCTTTACGACCTCTATGAACTTTTCGAGAGTGTACTCCCTTGCGTGAACCCAAGGTATGTCAGCCTCTTTGGCATATTCCACCTCTTCTTTTGTACCACTTCTTATTCCAAACTCGGCAACCTTAACCCCCAATTCTGAAATCCTTCTGGCAACACATGCGTGATTCCAGGGGTTATCTTCATAACTCTCTCTTAAATCAAGGTGGGCATCGAATACCACGTAGCTTTTCGGCTTTAATGCCTTCACTGGGGCAAAAGTCATTGAGTGTTCACCGCCCAAGACTATAGGGACTGCCTTAGGGTTTATTCTCTTAATTTCTTCTATTGTCTCAATGCCTCTTTTTATTGTTTCAAGCGGATTACCAGCGACGATGGCTAAATCGCCAACGTCAGCTATCTCTACCTCTGCAAGGTCAATATCGTAATCTAAAATATAGCTCTCCAAATTGAGCGTGGCTTGTCTTATTAACGTAGGCCCGAACCTTGTTCCAGGTTTGTAGGAAGTTGTTCCATCAAAGGGAATGCCGAGGATTACAAAGTCAGCTTCCTCAATATCGCTCATTGGAAACTCAAGCTTTAGCGTCTCATAGGTATAGAGGAGTTCCATCATCCTTCACCCGGAGAGGGTTTAGAATAGGGGTTAAAAAGTTTTGCAAGATTAAAAGCTAAAGAGGAACGACAATTTTCTCATTGGGTCTTAGAGGAACTTCTCTGCCAGCTATGCTAAGCTTAATGACCTCCTTGCCCTCGTCACTCTTCACAATGACTTCTTTTAGACTGACCCCTCCCCGGCCTGAAGGGCGAAGCTTTCGGAAAGGAAAAGTAATTGCACTTGATGAAGAAGAAAATGTCATCTCAGTACCCGCCGAAAAAACGAGAGTTGTAGAACTCACGGGTGCTGGAGACTCACTCTTCGGAACAATAATGGCAGGCGTCTCCCAAGGAGATTCTTTAAAAGAAGCAATAGAGCGAGGAATTAAAACTGCAAGTAAAGTTGTTGCAAGCCCCAGGAATCTCATAAAAATTTAAGATAAGAAAAGAATCACTCGCTTTCTCCTTTGAGCTTCATTATTTTTATTCTGCCAAGGGTTTCCCAGTATTCAACGCTAATACCCTCTCTGATCTTGTCCTTGATTTCATCATCAACGCCCGTTGCTATCGGGACATCAAAGATTTCGTATGTCTCCATGTCCATGAGCTGGACTGTGTCTGGTGTGAGAGCTATTATTTGACCCGTTCTCTTGTCGATAATTGGGACATCAACTTCAGCGCTTGTTGGCTTCACAATGCTCCTAACCTTGCCGTCAAATATTCCAACGGCCTCAA
This sequence comes from Thermococcus aegaeus, assembly GCF_055393685.1. Taxonomy (NCBI): domain Archaea; kingdom Methanobacteriati; phylum Methanobacteriota; class Thermococci; order Thermococcales; family Thermococcaceae; genus Thermococcus; species Thermococcus aegaeus. Next base: position 820,867 of record NZ_AP042464.1, read on the forward strand.
TTCTAGCCTTTGCTGAACCGTGCTTTCCTGGGGATGAAACCGTAATGTTGACTATTCTGCACGGCTCGTCATCAATAAGGATGTATCTTCCGGGTTTGAGCTTACTAACCTGAACTCTGGTTTTGTCTCCCATTTTTCTTACCTCCCACAAACGTTCTTGATGTGGTTTATTTTAAGCATTTAAAAAATTTTTGAAGAAGATTCTACCAAAGTAAACTTCCCTCATAGTTTATCAAAACCTCATTGACAACACTCCATGCCATTAAAGGCTCCTTGTAAATGCTAATCCTTTCTCCCTTTACTTCACTCAAAAAGTCCCCATGGGGGAATCCGCCAACGATAACAGCTGGCGAAGCGTAATTAACCAATTTTTCTCCGAATTCCTTTGGAGTTAATAAATTCCCATTTTCATGCATTATGAAAATCCCATCTGGGCCTATCTCCTCAAGGAGTTCTGAAAGCGTTCCCTTCCTCATTTTCAGAAGTTCAAGATCTCTGGGAACGGCTTTGTTTTTGAATAAGCTTTCCATCAGCCCCACAAAGCGATTGTAGTTTCGAGGAAGCCTGGTCTCGGGTTTAATATAAATAACTTCGTCGTTTCTTGTGTGCACATAAACCCTAAGCTTTCCTTCTTTGTTTAATATACTCTCAAGGGCATTTATAAGGCACAGGTGGACTATATCCGGCCTTCCCCTCCTCTCTCCATCCTCCAGCAGTTTAAGGGCTGAATGATGATAGGTGGAATCAAGAAGCACTTCATCTGGCTTCTTTCCCCTCTTCCTTGCATAGTTGACAACCGAAGGGTGGTCTCTTATCTTCTCCGGCACAAGCTCAAGTTCACTATCGGCTATTACTAAATGGAGCATCTTCCACTACCTCCACATGGATGTCTCTCTCCCTTATCTCTTTCATTATTTTTGAATACGTGTCAGCCCTCATCCCTAAAATCTCTGGAGGAATTACTCCATATGCGCACTCTCCATTCATAACGATCCTAGAAACTATAGCGGCCGTGAATCCCGTCACCCTTGCCATAGAAGTAAAACCATCCTTTGCTTCATCATATAAGAAGTACCTGATTTCCCTCTCTTTTTCATTCTTAAAGCCCCTGCCATAAACTTCCATTATCGAAAAGTCCTCGCTCTCGTAATTCATTAGTGGGGCAATTACCCTAAGCGTAAATTCAACGTTTTCTTCTTCAAAAAATCCTAGCTCTTTCAGGACTTTCATTTTCTCCAGATGCCCCGGCCACCTAAGGGTTCTCTCCTCGAGGTGATTTGCGTTTATTGTTTCAATAAGGGTTCTCAGCCCATCACTTACAAACTCTTCAAATTCGAAGTCTTTGAGCTTTACTTTCCAAATTTTTTCCAGTGGATCCACTTCTCTAACTTCGCCATCTTTCACAATCCTTGCCTTCCTTGTGTATTCTTCTATCAGATCATACGGCGACCAAGTGATTTTGTAGTAAAGGGGTGGCTTTGGGATCTTCGGAAGCCCGCCCACACGGATTATTCCCTCCTCAAGAGGGCTTAACTCCTGATATATTCTTCCCAAGAAAATATTGCTAAGTCCCGGAGCAAAACCAGCATCAACGATAGCCGTCATATTTGCTTTTACGGCCTCTTCCCTAAGCGCTAACGGATTTTCTGGCATAAAAGAAACATCCACAATATCCACCCCAGCTTCTATAGCCGCTTTTAGAGTTCTAAATCCAAACCTTCCGGGAAGGGCTCCCACAACAAGATCAAAGCCCTTCATTTTCTCAACTAAGGAACTAAAATCAGAGGCATCTACTTTTATTGGGTTCGCATAATTCTTTACATCTTCCAATCGATTTAAGTCTCTATCTCCTGCCCACACTTCAAAATCCTTACTAAGATCATAAGCTATAGCCTTTCCAACATTGCCAGCCCCAAGTACTAAGATTCTCATACACTCCACCTTTCTAAGAATAAAACCAAAGGTATATAAAATGTTGTTCTGGAATTATTGTGATGAGGTTAAACTTACCCAGCTTTTTAAGAAGAAGAGGGCTTCCAAAAGAATTACTGGAGAGTAAAGAGGCCAAGATAATGCATATAAGCGACACTCCGGACAATATATATCCTTTCATCCTAAACCTAATAGAAAAAAGCAGACCGGAGTATATTATTCATACCGGAGACCTTGTGGACAACATAAAACTTGAAAGAAAGCCCGAATTAAAGGAAAGGTATGCAGAAAGGGTAAAAGAGTTATTAGATATACTTGAAAATTCCGGAGCTGAGATATACATTGTTCCAGGAAATGAGGATAGTGAGGAAGTACTCAAAAAACTCGTCAGAAAAGCTCGAATAGTAAAGCCCGGAGAGGTCGTTAAGGTAGACGAAGTAAAGCTTGCCTTAGCACATGATCCCAGTCAGCTAAATCCTCCCAAAGATGTTGATTTCATTCTCTACGGACATAACTTCAGGAATATCAAGCATGGATTGAATGGCCTTTTAAATGTGAACTTCATCCTTCTGGGGAGTAAGAAAGTTGTTAGGGTCAAATATCCCGATGGGACAAATTTTGAAAGGGGATATAAGTTAATGAGGGGATTGTGATGAGATTAATGCGTTTTGGTCCTTCAATGCTCTTTTTGAGGACATCAGATGTTGAAGGTGGCGAAAGCTTCCTAAAAAATCTTTTTGGAGTAGAAGAACTCTCCGTTGACGATGCATGGAATCAAAGCGGAGAACTTGATACAATAATCTTTGTAACCCCTGCAGAAGAATGGAAGACAGTATTAAATCTAAAAAGGGGAGCTTTTTTGGTCAGAATGCGAAGTGACAGCGTTTTAAAGGAGCTTCTAAATGCAAAAGCCCCTTTTGACAGAGCAAACCTTGGGCCCCAGATAATTCTTCTGAGAGTGCCAAAAGAAGCTGAAAAAACTTCCGAAATAATTCCTAAAAGGTACGATGGGATAGAGACAAGCTTCGCTAGGGGTATTAACGAAGGAGAAGAGCAAGATACCCTACTTCTGGTGACAGACAAGAAATTGAGCGAACCTTTGAGCATAAGAGATATAAAAGAAGCGTTTTTGATCAGAAAAAATTTCATAGAAGTCTACAGAACCTTAAGAACTGACTTGCCAATTATACTCTTTAAACTGCTCCCGGAGGGTTGGAAAGAGATCACTATCAGAATCTACGACACCGAGAAGAGATACGAAGAGAATATAGAAAGGGTACTTCTAGTTCTTGAAGATCTCGATCTCGGCTATGTCGTAAGTGAAGGGTGGGACTGGGATTACCCAAGACCATTCATGAGGATCAAGGTTTACAAAATAAAGCTTATAACTTGGGAAGAGCCCCTCAGAATAAAGTTCCTTCTCAAAGGATTAGAGTACAGAGACTATCAGAGATTTGCAGATATAGATGTATTTGTCGAGGAAAAGAAAATTCCATGGGTAGAAGTGTCCAAGGAGTACGCATCTAAATTTGAACTCGCGAAGGCAGCAAGAGAAGAGCTTGAGAGATTATTGAGTGAAGATACAAAAAGAAGACTTCATGAGATAGAAGCTAAACTTCTGAAAGAAGCAAATCCTCAAAAGGAATCTTGAATTCCTTCCCATGATCTTCTAGCCGAGGAGACTTTTTAATACTTACTTTCAATATTCCCTTTTCATGAGAAATTTCGAGAACCCGAGAAGCCGCCTCTTCAGCTTGGAGACGAAAAGCATCAGTTGCAATGTTTTTGTTTATAAAATATACACCAATCCTATCCTCGTTTCCTAAAACATAGCGCATATAATTAGTAATGTATAATTCAAACTCCTCTCTTCTTTCTCTCAAATGAACAAGTTTTTCAACGCCAAAAATGAAATACACCACATTCCTATGCTCTTTATAGTACTCTCGAAGGATTCTCATGTAGTGGGCCATATAAACCGTTGGATCCTGATATGGATCCAAGTATCCAATTATCCTCCCAACGTTTATGCTTCCCCCACCTTTTATTACATCCAGCGTATCCATAAAAGAAGTATCCTCTCCAGCAACTTCAAGACTAAGCTTTATCATAGGCAAGATATCTAAGATATCCAACACCAGTACATTCTCCGTGAACTTTCGCGAAACGTTAACTAACCACTTAAATATAAAATGTATGGGTTCAGAAGGAGAGTATTCTACTACAACGCCCTCTTTCCACGTAATGGATCTCAAATATTCCACAATTTCTTTAGTTGAGTCATTCATACTTCTATCACCTCTTTCAACAGATTAAGTTTAGGCGCTTTCTTAACGAATGCTTGATCCCCTCTCTCGTTGAGAGTAATAATTCTTGTAGAGCACTCATACCAAGAGGCTTTAACATGCTCATTCATGAGTCCAGTTAAAGCAAAAACAAACGTTATGTTCCCTTTGAAAGGAGCTTTTTTAATCAGTTTATCAAAAAACTCTTCTACCCTGAAATGAGAATCTTGGATAGAATACATGAACTTTTCCGTACCTAAAAAGACCACAGCAGCTTTTTTAGGAGATACCCGCTCAAAGAATTTGCTCACTGCATCGTTGTACTCTTTAAGGTATACATAAAACTCCTCCATTATTCTAATTCTTCCAATTATGTTTCTCGTTTCCACACGCCCTCCAGCTTTAATAACTGGTAGTGTTTCTAGTGATGATGTATCATGCCCCATGAATCTAAGCTGTTGCATGAAAAGGTGGAATGTGTCAAGAACATCAATGATCAAGATAGACAAACCGTTTTTCTCTGCCCAAGACAATATTTTTTCAAAAAGGAGCTCGGGATGGGATGTGGATCTATATTCTACAAACACAATCTCCCCATTATTAATATCGTTCAAAAAATCTACCAATCGGAGTTTCATCGTCATCCACCAATATTTATTGCTTACTCAAATCTATTAAATGTTTTTGTTAGATTCTTCTAAGATTTCTTCCTTATTTTTGCAACGAAAAATCCACTTGTGTTATGTCTGTCTGGATAAAATCTCCTCGCCTTGCTAATCTCTTCACTAAGCTCTATTCCAAAAGGTGTCGTTAGGGCAGGTTCACCATGTCTAAGGGGGAGAAGTTCAACGTCAAAATTGTCCAGAACCCACTGAATAACGAATTCATTTTCCTCAGGCTCTAAAGAACATGTGGAATATACCAACACACCGCCTTTTTTGAGGTTCTCCAGAGCTACCTTAACCATTTGCATTTGCAGATTCTGACAGAACTTTACATCTTCTAGCGTTCTGTTCGACTTTCTTTCCGGATTTTTGTGAATGGTTCCGGAGCCTGTGCACGGAGCATCAAGGAGAATCTTGTCAAACTCAATCTCTAGCTCCCCCATATAAAGGGAGCTTTTGTGGAAGAGTATTGTGTTTGTAACTCCAAGCCGAGAGAGATTCAGTCTTGTTTCTTTAAGCCTTTCCTCCCCAACATCAAAAGCATATATAACCCCTTTGTTCTCCATGAGCTGCGCAAGATGTGAAGTCTTTCCTCCCGGCGCTGCTGCCATGTCCGCAACGACGTCTCCCGGCTTTGGCTCCAAAGCTATTGGGGGATACATGGATGAGGCTTCCTGAATGTAGAGCAAACCACCGAGATATTCAGGAGTAGAAGTAATTGAAAAGGGTTCCCTCGTCAGGCAGAAACCTTCTTTTGCCCAAGGTATGCGTTTAAATTGAAAACCCTTTTTGTTCAACATCTTGGTAAGCCTGGAAATTTCAACACGAAGAGTATTAACCCTAAAACACCTTGGCAGGGGTTTTTCCATGGCTTCGGCTATTTTTAAAGCCCTCTCACCCCATAATTCAAAATATCTCTCCGCAAACTGCTTTGAGTATCCAAGGCTGAAAAGTCTCTCCATCATGAAGAGAAATTTAAAGGGAAATTTATTAGCTTTTCCCTACCTTTCAAAGGGACTTTCCTTTATCCTTTCATTAACAAACCTTACTATATGCCTGACATCTTGCTCTATCGTTTCTATCTCCGGCTTCATGAAGACATAAAGTACGTTTGTCTTTGGAGTCAGTGAAATGTGTTTGACGTTTTCGACTTTTGAAAATCCTTGGAGAAATTCCTTCAGTGTTTCAACGTCTCTTCTCTTTTCAAACAGTGCTTCATACTGTTTTCCGTTTACTTCTATTATTTCTCTTTGCAGAAGCTCCTCATCTTCAATCTTCGGCTTAAAGCGGTAATAGCCCTTCTGTATCAAGTGCACCTCGCGTTTTATTGTGGCATATGGTTTTACCACAAAGTATATCTTATCATGCCTGTTTATCAGCTTTGAGATAGGGAAATAGAGAATGCTCTGCCTCGGCAAAAGAGTTAATGTATATTCAAACTTGTCGATGTTACCTTCATTGACCTTATAAAACGCCCTAAATCCCACATATCCGCCTATCCACACATAGTCCTTATCCTTGGGCTTTACGACCTTCTCTATCGTCCTCAGATAGTAGTCCATTATAGTCAAATTGAGCTTCCTTCCTTTATAAAACTGCAAAGTGGCAATTGCACCTAAAACCATTATCAAAAGCAACAATTCCGGTGTTACCTTCATGATTAAACCTCCTCTATTGGGTAATACCTTTGAAATGTCATGTCATCGATTATCTCAAAGTTCACTTTTCCCTCTAAAACTTTTACTATATCCTTGACTATCCTTGCATGAACCGCCCAATTAACCGCCATCTCAAATGGATGTCTAGGAGTCCTTCTTGCCAATCCAAGGAAGATTATTATTTTGTTGTCTTCTTTCCTGATCAAACTCACAATTCCTAGACTAACTATATCCTCTCCACTTATAGGCTCTCTCACCTTCCTGAGCTCTTCATAAATCTCCTCAATCTCCAACTATTAACCCCCCAACTTTCTCAAGCCATTTTAGCCCTCTCGGTTCTTCTTCAAACATGGGTACTGTAACGATGTCTATTCCATTGAATTTTTCCCCTATGTCTCTAAGAACTTTTCTTTGAGCTTCCATCTTTACCTTTATCCTTGGAACTTCCTCTTCAAGCTCAATGACTTTGTTGACAATAACCAGATTAAAAGGAATTTTGAACTTCCTTAAAGCCTTATAAGCCCTCTCTGTCTCATACAGCGGTAACATTTCGGGATTCATCACCGCCACGACACTGGTCTTTTTTGGATTTGTAACAACATTCCGGACAAAATTTATCTCGGCTTTATATTGCTTAAGCTCCTTCATTACGGGGTCTTCTTCCTCTTTACTCGGAAGTTTATACTCTTCCCCTTCAATCACAAACTTCCTCTCTCCCTGTATGTTCTCAATTGCCCTCCTCTTTTCTAAAATCTTTTTTCTTATCTCTATGAGCTTCTCTGTCCAGATGAGAGCAATTTCAGGAAGGGCCAATACTCTCAAAGTTAATCCAGTTGGAGGTGTATCAAATACTATGACATCCCATTCATCTCCTTTTTGCAGTATCTCTCTGATAGCCTCAAGGGTGGCGTATTCTTCTATACCCGGAGAAAAACTGAGCACTTCAAAATACTTCTCAAGGTTTATGACGGTAAGATACCTATACATATGCTTTAAATTCTCCTCAAGATGCTTTAAATAGGCTTTAATGAGCTTTTCCATGTCGAGTTCCATTGCATAAAGGTTCTCAGCTATTTCCTTCGGCTTGTCGTTTAGCTTTACCTCAAACACATCACCCAAGTTGTGGGCCGGGTCTATTGAGACTATCAGAGTTTTGTATCCTTTTTTTGCGAGGGCAACCGATACTGCAGCTGAGCTCGTTGTTTTTCCAACCCCTCCCTTTCCAATGAAGAATAAGACCCTGAATCCTTCTTTTGGAACCAAATAGTCTCTCATCGTTATCACCTCACGTTATTTCAAACATTGCAGCGATTTCACCAAATATATCATCCATTTCCCCCGCTCTTCTCTGCATTACGTAAATCTCTCTCACCATATGGGGCATTAACCTCATGACGAGTGTTGTGGGTGGAGAAGGGATGCCTACAAACGAGCCCATGAGCACTAGTGCAAACACGTTTTCAAGTTCCCTCTCCTCAAACTCAAGATATTCCGTAGAACGTGCCTTGAATGCACTAAAAAATCCCCTAAAAAATGCCTTTAGATTTTCAAACATTTAACCACCCCGTTTTCATCGTTAATGGATTAAGGGATTTCTCCTGCATAACATACATCTCCCTGATCATGTGAGGAAGAAGCTTATAACTAAGGTCCACAGGAGGGTTTGGAAGCCCAATATAGCTCCCCAGAATGAGAAGGGCAAAAATATTCTCAAGTTCTTCTTCCTCCCACTGGAGCCCTCTAAGATAATAAAGCCTAAATCCCTTGTTGAATTCCCATAAAACCCGAATAGGCATAGAAATCCAGTAAAGGGCCCTTTTTAAGAAAGTCTTCATCAAATCACCTCAACAAAATTAAAATAATATTGAAAAAGGAAAAAACTTTCACGCCGGAGCCGCCTCGTATTCTTCGGCCGGTCTCTTCCATGCAAGGTAGAAGTCATACGCTAGAAGGAAGTTGAGCACTAGACCTACCAAGAGAGAGCCTTTCACTGCTATTAAGGTGCTTCCTTTGAGTGGAACTACTATTATGTACCATATAAGACCTGCCGTGACTGTTATCCATAGGAAGAGTGCTGGAATTAAGACGGCATAGCTCCATGTTCCTGCCCTTTGTATCTTGTAAGCCCATAGAGCGGCTGTCATCATTGCAATTGAAGCTAATAGCTGGTTCATACCAGCAAATGCTGGCCAGAGAACTTTATATCCAGCGCCCCAAGCCATCCAAGTTCCAAGTACCGCGATTACTATTGATGCTATCCACTTGTTTGTGATGGTCTTCCATATTCCTTGGCTTGTATCGGTTACCATTCCAAAGACTTCTTGCCATGCAAACCTTCCAAGCCTTGTAGCAGTGTCAAGAGAGGTCAATGTGAACGCTGAAACCCATAGAGTTGCGAATGTCTTTCCAAGTGTAACGTCTATTCCGTACATGTCGGCAAGTCCTTGAGCATAACCACCGATAAAGGTTCCAAGCCCACCCTTGGTTATGTATTGGGTTCCCCATTCTACTGCATTTGCGCTTAGTCCGGTGAGCTTAACACCGTAAACAGCTATTGCTGTCACAACAATTGTTGATAAGAATCCTTCAGTGAACATTCCACCGTAGCCAACGAGCAATCCATGGATTTCTTTGTCAAGCTGCTTTGATGATGTTCCAGAACCAACTATTGAGTGGAAACCGCTCAGAGCACCACATGCAATTACCAGCGGAACTGTGGGCCAGAAGGGGGATGGTTGCCCACCAACAACGTTTGCTGAAAACATTGTAAATCCTGGGGCTTCAAATGGCTTTGCGAGAGCTATGAACGCTATACCTCCAATTAAAAGTCCAAACCAGAGAATATAAGCGTTAAGGTAGTCTCTGGGCTGGAGAAGTACCCATACCGGCAGTGAAGATGCCACAATGATGTAAATCATCAATATAATGTTCCAGTAGTGGTATGCTTGGAGGTATTCTGCACTTCCATCGACTGTCTGACCTTGGACGAATACTAATGGATTTCTAAAGCCGATCCATAGTGCAACAACAAGAAGTATTAGCCCTATAGCCGTTGCGACGTAGAAGTTCACGTTCATCTTGTACATCATCCATCCTAGAATGATTGCCACTAGGAGGAATAACAGTGTTGCCGTTGCGGCTTGTGGAGTCAAGACTAACAGTCTTGCCGTAACAGCTACAAACGCTGCAACCACTAAGAGCAGGGCAAACCATATGTAAACTTCAAATGCGATTCCAGTTCTTTTGCTCATTATCTTTCCAGCAATCCACTGTATTGACTTACCATCATATCTCACCGATGCCATCAAAGCTAAGTAATCGTGCACTGCACCAATGAAAACGTTTCCAAACCATATCCAGAGCAGTGATGGTATCCATCCCCATGCCATTGCCACAGCTGGACCAACTATTGGCCCTGCTCCAGCAATACTTGCGAAGTGGTGCCCATAAAGAACTACTGGGTGTGCTGGAACGTAGTCGACACCGTCATAAAGCTTGTGTGCTGGTGTTGGCCTGTTTGGGTCTGCTTTGACAACTTTGCTTTGTAGGCTCTTTCCATAAGTAAAATACATGGCCACATATATAATTGCGGCCGCCAGTATAATGACTGCCGAGTTCATCTAAAGCACCTCCCAATGGAAATTCATCATGATGTTATAGTCATGTAATATATATGCCTTTCGGAAATCTGGGCATTTTTATGAACAAATTTTGATAAGTGTACCAAAAATTAGCAAAAACGCTCAAATTCCCCACTGTTTAAAGTAAAAACTAAAAAATGGAGAGTAATTTAAGTGAGTTCTATTAGTGGTTGTCCAGTGTCGACGGTGTCTCCTTCCTTAACAAGAATTCTCTTCACAACACCATCCTTTGGTGAGGGAATCTCATTCTCCATCTTCATAGCCTCAAGCACAAGCAACCCCTGACCAACCCTAACCTGATCACCCTCCCTAACCAAAACCCTAAGAATCTTACCAGGCATAGGCGCAGAAACCACATTCTCACCAGCCGCCGGAGCTGGAGCTGAAGAAACCCCAACCGGAGCAGAAGGAACCGGAGCAGAAGCTGTTGCTGGAGCTGGTGCTGAAGGAGCCTGAGCAAGAGTAGGAGCTTCAGAAGGGACATAAGCCGAAATAAACAACCCCTCAAGATTTACCCCTTCAACTCCAATTTCATATTCTCTTCCACCCACATAGACCTTTATCACTTTGCCCTTGGGCTTCTCTTCTACTGGCTTGAGCTTCCCTTGCTTTCTAAGTTCAAAGAACTCCAAAGCTACCTGTGGGAAGAGGCAGTAAGTCACCACGTCTTCTTCCTTCTCAAGGAAACCCTTTTCCTTAAGTTCTTTTCTCGCTTTCTCAAGCATCGGTTCAAGCAAATCGGCAGGTCTAACAGTTATCGGTTCTTCATCTCCAAGGATAAGCTTCTTAATTTCCTCTTTTATTGGAGCAGGGGGTCTGCCGTAGAGACCTTTTACGTAGTTCTTTGTCTCCTCGGTTATCATCTTATACCTCCCAAACAGAACGTTAAACACTGCTTGAGTCCCAACTATCTGAGAAGTTGGCGTTACCAAAGGTGGATAGCCGAGTTCCTCCCTAACTCTCGGTACTTCTTCTAGAACTTCATCAAGCTTATCGAGAGCCTTCATTTCTCTGAGCTGGGAGATAAGGTTTGAATACATACCGCCGGGAATTTGGTGAATTAGAACGTTTGGATCTCCATGGAGAGCCCTCTTGTTCATTAGGTGCTCATATTTTTCTTCAAGAATCCTCCGCAGATACTTGGAGATTTCAAAAATCAGCTTCATATCAACTTTAGGCTTGTCTTCGCTTTTTAAAGAGTAATAGATGCTCTGAATTGCAGGCTGAGCTGTACCATTCGCTAAAGGATAAATTGCCGTGTCTATGAAATCCGCTCCAGCCTCAACTGCTTTTAAGTAGGTTGCCGAGGCCAGACCGCTTGTTGCGTGAGTGTGAACATTGACCTTTACCCCATAGCGGTCTTTGATCTCCTTCACAAGTTCATAGGCCGTTTGGGGATCCAAAAGAGCAGCCATATCCTTGATTGTGATATAATCAACATCCAGCTCAATTAGCTCATCAACTTTCTGGAGGTAATACTCTAAAGTGAATATCTTCCCGGTAGTGTAACTTATTGCTCCTTGAACTTCAGCCCCCACTTCCTTGGCCTTTCTGATTGCGGTTTTCATATTCCTAACGTCATTTAAGGCATCAAAGACCCTAAAGATGTCAATTCCATTTTTGTAAGCAAGTTCAACGAATTTTTCCACTACATCATCTGGGTAGTGCTTGTAGCCAACAACGTTTTGTCCTCTAAGCAGCATTTGAAGTTTTGTTCTCTTTATGTGCTCCCTTAAAAGCTTTAATCTCTCCCAGGGGTCTTCTCTTAGGAACCTTAGAGCTGCATCAAAAGTTGCTCCGCCCCATACTTCCATAGAGTAAAAGCCGACTTTGTCCATCTTTTCGGCTATTGGAAGCATATCCCTTGTTGATAGTCTTGTAGCAATAAGTGACTGGTGAGCATCCCTAAATGTGGTATCAATTATCTCAACCATTCCCACCACCCAATAGATGTTTAGAAAGGAGGTTTAAAAATCACACTGGACAAATTTGAATAAAAATATTAAGAAAAGTCAAATTAACCCCTCAGCCTTTGCGGCCTCTTCTGGATCTTCATTTCTGTGGATTACCCTCAAAAGTGCTCTAATCATCGGCTCCGGGTTTTCTCTCTGGAATATATTTCTTCCAACAACTGCTCCGCTTCCTCCAGCTTCAATAACTTCCCAGACGATCTTTAAGAAATCCAGAGGATTATCTGTCTTCGCTCCACCGCTTAAGAGAACCGGAACGCCTGAAGCGGCGTCAACAACTTTGGCAAATGTTTCTCTTGACCCAGTCCAGTAAGTTTTAATCATATCCGCTCCCATCTCTGCAGCAGCCCTTGCTCCATACATAACAACTCTATAGTCCTCTTTCTTGCCGTATTTTTCATTAATGTACGGTCCCCTAGGATAGGCAAACTGCACAACAGGGTAACCTAAATCGTGAGCGTAGCTTGCTATCTCCGCAAACTGTCTCATCATTGCTCCCTCATATGGACTTCCCCAGTAAACCGTTGCTGCTACGGCATCGGCTCCAAGTTTAATCGCATCTTCAACAAACCCAAGTTGATCTTGCATAAGCCACTCTTCCTTTGGTCTGAGCTCTGTTTTGCTGGTAAGTTTTATCATCAAACCGACATCCTTACCAACAAGCTCTTCTCCAGATATTCTCGCTATTCCTGGGAGCATCATTACTCCATCTATCCCAGCTCTGACAACTTTTCGAATTATGATTCTGGGGTTAATGTGTTCCCAGTTTTCTTCAAAATCAGTTGGCCCATGTTCAAATCCATGATCCATTGCAAAAATCAAAGCCCTCCCATCCCTTCTAAAAAACCTCTTAAGTCTCCTCCTAATCCCAATGTTGTTGTATGCTTCCATACTATTCACCTCTGGTGATACATAGGGAAGAGGAAATTTAAACCTATCGTTAACTAAATAATCCCGCATGTCAAAATATATTATGGTGAAACAAATGCTCGGCCTTAACACTAAAAACATTGGAAAGAAGGTGATATACTTTCAGGAAATAGATTCAACCAACGAATATGCTAAGAGAATAGCCCTTGATGAAGAGGAAGGAACCATAATAGTGGCTGATACTCAAAAAAGTGGCTATGGTAGGAAGTTTAGGATGTGGGCATCTCCTAGGGGCGGGCTGTGGATGAGTGTGATATTAAAACCAAAAACTACCCCTGATCATATAGTTAAAATAGTTTTTCTTGGAGCAATAGCCGTTGTTGAAACCCTAGAAAGATTTGGAATAGATGCTAGGATAAAATGGCCCAATGATGTCCTTGTAAATGAAAAAAAGATATGCGGTATCTTAGCAGAGGGGAGTTTTTCAGAAAGGGAGGTTTACTACATAGTCCTGGGTATAGGACTAAACGTCAATAACCCAATTCCGGAAGAACTCTTAAGCACCTCAACATCAATAAGTAATGTTCTAGGAGTGCAAATTCCCACAGAGGAGATATTTAAAACCATTGTAGGCCGGTTGGAGTACTGGTACGAGGAGTTTCTACGTGGGAATGACGAGAAAATACTGCAAAAGTGGAGAGAGAAAGCACTTCTAAACAGAGATGTCAAAGTAATAAGAGAAGAGGGCGAGATTAGGGGGAAAGCTTTAGACATTGATGAGCTTGGCGCATTAATCTTGGAGCTTGAGGATGGAAGAAAAGAAAAAATTCTTTATGGGGATGTCTCATTAAGGTTCGAATAACCGTTCTGCCTACCCGTAAAGTGTGTGTAGGGTATTAATTTCGTAATGAGTAGGCTTCCAGCCTCCGGTCTTCATTGGCTGGCTTTCGGGGGGAACGGTGACTCCCCACATCTTCAGGGCTTTCGGCAGTCTCCATTCGGGCTTAACAACCCCACATACCGAAGACTACCTCACTACGGGAGATTACGACTCAAGACTATTTAAAAATTTCGCTATACAAACCCAACAAACTTTACACTTTACCTATCTTGGAAAAAGTTATATACTACAAAGTACAAAATTCTCCCGCCATAGACTGCTATATAACACCAATGTTCGGAGGTGAGCCCAATGGGGCTCCTAAAAAGCTATCTTGAATACCCAATTTTGAGAAAAATATTTATCGGACTGATTTTAGGTGCAGTGTACGGGTTGATAGTAGGAGCCATCGGACACCCAGGAGCAGCAACTGCAATAAAACCCCTAGGAGATCTCTTTGTTAGGCTCTTAAAGATGTTAGTGATGCCAATAGTTCTAGCTTCACTGGTCGTCGGTGCCGCAAGCATAAGTCCAGCAAGGCTTGGAAGAGTGGGTGTAAAGATAGTGGTCTACTACTTGGTAACATCAGCCTTTGCAGTGTTCATAGGACTCATAATGGCCAACCTCTTCAAGCCTGGCCTTGGACTACAACTCGGAGCAGGAGAAGGAAAGGCAATACAGGCACAGGCACCCTCTCTTGTGCAGACCCTCCTAAACATCGTGCCCACTAATCCGTTTGCATCCCTTGCAAGTGGTGCAGTCTTACCAACGATATTCTTCGCCATTGTCTTGGGAATAGCCCTTAGCTATCTCATGAACAGCGAAAATGAGAGAATTAAAAATTCAGCAACAACACTCTACAATGCCTTTGATGGATTAGCGGAAGCGATGTACAAGATTGTTAGAGGAGTTATGCAGTACGCCCCAATAGGTGTATTCGCTTTAATAGCCTACATCATGGCAACCCAAGGAGTAAAAGTCGTCGGACCTTTGGCAAAAGTTACAGTAGCAGTGTACCTAGGCTTGACAATTCAGATAGTAGTTGTCTATGGACTCCTCCTTAAGATATTTGGCTTAGACTTAGTCAAGTTCCTCAGCAAGGCTAAGGACGCTATGGTAACAGCATTCGTCACAAGAAGCTCAAGCGGTACCTTACCGGTAACAATGCGTGTTGCAGAGGAGAACATGGGTGTGCCGAGGAGTATTTATTCATTTACCCTCCCACTAGGTGCTACAATTAACATGGACGGAACTGCTCTATACCAAGGTGTTTGTGCAATGTTCATTGCCTACGCAATTGGACAGCCCTTACCATTTAGCCAGCAGTTAGTGATAGTAATCACGGCAGTTCTGGCTTCAATTGGAACCGCTGGTGTGCCTGGAGCTGGAGCAATAATGCTCGCAATGGTCTTGGAGAGCGTCGGACTGCACCTAGAGCCAGGAACTCCCGTTGCCTTGGCTTACGCAATGATACTCGGAATTGATGCTATCCTCGACATGGGCAGAACAATGGTTAACGTTACCGGTGACCTAGCAGGAACAACAATAGTCGCAAAAACTGAGGGAGAACTTGACGAGAGTAAGTGGTGATTTCCTCTTCTTCTTTTTCAATTTATGAGGGATAGAGTTAAATACCCTACCACCATTTGGTTTTTAGAAAAAGAAATTGGGGGATAAAAATGAAAAAGTTAGGAAGTTTTTTAATAATTCTCCTTCTAGGCCTCTCTTTTGTCCAAGCAGAGACTGTGGATTACTATAAAGAAGAATTTACGCTCAAAGTTAAGGTGCTTCAAAACGGGGATGCTCAAATAACTGTAATGACTTCTATCCTAGGGCCTAAGGACAAGATACAAGAAGAGATCGCAAGTATATTAAACCAAACAAACATGAGTGAAGAAGAAGCAATAGCAAAGTTCGAAAAAGAGCAGCTGGACAACTACATTGCCAGTTTAGCAAATGCAGGAATAAGGACTAAAAACCAAACGTTCAAACTGGTTAGCATTAAGGAGGACAACTTCACGGTAGTTTTTACAGCGTATGCAGAGAAGTTTGCCAAGTACTATTCATATGATGACTACTGGGAAATAGTAGTGGATCCAACTAGAGGATATGGAACAATGCCAGTTCCAGACACTGGACTGCCTCAAAAAATAGAACTCCATAACTTATTTATTATAGAGCTTCCGGAAGGAGCAGAGCTGGTTGAATACCCCCAAGCATACACAAAGGAATTTGGACAAAGCAAATTCTACGTAAGGTCAAAAGTTAAAGGGAATAAAATTATCGTAAGCTCCGATATTTACTTGGAAGAAAACCTATCTCCAGACGGATTCAGGGCGCTCTTCGGGGACTACAATGCGTTTTATATTCATTACACAGCCCCCTACAAAGGGGAGGAAACGTATCAACCTGTAAAAACTGAGCAGTATATAAAAGCAGAGATTTCAAAGGATGGAACTACCAACCTTCTTGTAAGGGAAACATACCTTGAGCCAAAGGAGCAAATAGAACTCATGAAGCTTCAAATAAACCTTATGGGAGCCGAGAATGTTACCAACATGATCCTCCAAAACTACCTCCAAGGAATGGCAGCTCAAGGAATAACCGTGGAGGATGCAAATGCAAGCATATTGGGCTTGGATAAAGAGGGACCCTTGACAATAGAAGCCAACTATGTCTTGAAGAACTTCACTAAGTTAGTAAACGGAACCTACGAATATTCCTTTGATCCAACACTTCTGAATCCCTCACAGCTGGGCTACAGAGCCCAAAACGAGATAAATCAGAGCCTAAGAATTGAATTTATTCTTCCACCAGAAGCGGAAATTGTTGAAGTTCCAGAGAATATAAGCAAGGAAGTCAAGGGGAACAGATACACTCTCTTAACAAAAATAGAAGGAAACAAAATTTTGATAACAGCAAACGTTTTCGTCAGATACGGTGCCCCCTTTGAGGACATACAGTCCCTTTTAGGGAACGTTACAAGGGCGTACATCAAGTATAGGCTACCATCAGAAGAAAACAAAATAAACTTAACAACCCCTCAGATAGCCGGAATAGCAGGAGCGGCAGTTTTAATAGGCATTGCCCTTTTCATGTTAAAGAAGAGGTAGCATTAGGTTTTTAATTTCTCTTTAATATTCTTTGATTAGGTGGTATAAATGACGAGAAAACTTTATTATGAGGATGCATACTTGAAGGAAGCCAAGGCAAAGATAGTCCAGATAAAGGAGAATGCCTTGCTTTTAGACCAGACCATATTTTACCCCACTGGAGGGGGGCAACCCCACGATACGGGAACTATAAACGGAGTTAGAGTTCTAGATGTCTACAAAGATGAAGATGGAAATATCTGGCATGTCGTTGAAGATGCGAGTGCCTTCAGCATTGGGGATGAAGTAGAATTAAAACTCGATTGGGAAAGGCGCTATAAGCTCATGAGAATACACACAGCGTTGCACCTCTTAGACCATGTATTTAATGAAGTTCTTGGAAAAGGAAACTGGCAGCTACATGGAAGCGGCATGAGTTCAGAGAAGGGTAGATACGATGTAAGATATCCCGAAAACCTTAACCAATACAAAGAAAAGATAATCGAGCTTTTTAACCGCTACGTTGATGAAGGAGGCGAAGTCAAAATCTGGTGGGAAGGAGAGAAAAGGTTAACCCAAATCAGGGACTTTGAAATCCTGCCTTGTGGAGGAACACATGTAAAAGATATTAGAGAAATCGGCCACATAAAGAAGCTTAAACGCTCAAGTATAGGAAAAGGAGTTCAGAGAATAGAGATATGGCTCGAGGATTAAAACCATATCAATTAGAAAGATTTAAAAGTTCTGCAGAATTCATCTACTAACGCGCGGGGGTTGCCGAGCCTGGTCAAAGGCGCGGGATTCAGGGTCCCGTCCCGTAGGGGTTCCGGGGTTCAAATCCCCGCCCCCGCACCAAAAACAACCTTCCGAGTTGTTTTTATTTGATGAGCATTTCTAAAGAGTTCATCAAGAGCGTGAGAACCAACACCTCTCCAAAGATATAGATGTTACTGGCATCTTTTTTCATAATCACTTTCTCGTAGTAAAACTATGCATTACGGAGTTTCTACTTACTACAACGTAGTAAAAGAATGTCAAGATTATCTCGGTAGTACAATGAGTTATCTCAAACTTTTTAGAAAATGACATAAAGAGCATTGGGGGACTAGCTTGGCAAAAAGCCAGAAAAATTTAACCGCTATGTTTGTGAAAATATTAACACCAACGAGTTATCATACCTCTATCAAGAAAGATTATTGGGTTAAAATTTAACAAGAAAATTATTTATTATGTTCTACCAACAACAACGATAAAACCACTGGGGGTTCCTGCATGCATCCAACAAAAAAATTGATATGCTTGATTTTAGTTGGGGTTGTAGTGCTTTCTCTAGCAACACCAAAAGCCAGTGCCGCAACCAACAAAGCCAACATCTTTGATTATATCCACAGAGAACCATGGATGAAAGCCGGAGGAACATTTAGATGGCCCATGATGGGTGAAGCAAATACATTGAACCCATTTACGTACACATCCTCTTGGGAGGCTATGATTCTAGACAATGTATATGACACCCTCACTATAATGACACCAGATATGAAATATGCTGGCAGACTTGCCAAGGATTGGAGTGTCTCAGAGGATGGTAAGGTATGGACATTTGAGCTTTTCCATAATGCTACATGGCATGATGGTAAACCTGTAACCGCCGAAGACGTTGCCTTTACGTATAATCTCCTCGCAGAAATTGGGAGCCAGACCAGATTTGCAGATGTTGCCGCTGTAATTGACAAGGCAGAGGCTGTTGATACGTACACCGTAAAGATTTACCTAAAAGAGCCCTATGCTCCATTCTTGTACATGATAGCTTCTTCAATCTACATTGTTCCAAAACACATTTGGGAAAATATAGACAAGAGTTCACTAATTCAATACAAAAATGAAAACCCAATAGGATCTGGACCTTTTATCTATGTTGAACACAAGCCCCAGCAATATTATAAGTTGAAAGCTAATCCAAATTACCACCTAGGCAGACCACTAATTGATGAAATCATTATGCCAGTAATATCAAACCCAGATGCAATGCTTATGGCATTTAAGAAAGGAGAAGTTGATGTGATGACATGGAGTATTCCATACAGCTCCATTCCACAAGTTAAAGAAATTCCCGATGCTCATTTACATGCCGTGACTGAATTTGGTGCCAGATTTATGTACTTCAACTGCCAGAGATGGCCAATGAGTGAAGTTAAGTTCAGGCAAGCTGTGCACTATGCTATCAACCAGACAGAGGTCGTAAAGATAGTTTACCAAGGATACGCATTACCAGGATCCCTCGGAAGGATTCCGCCCACACTCAAAGAATGGTACAATCCAAATCTCCCATCAAAAGAAGAGAAATATCCATTCAACCTCAAAAAGGCAGCGGAATTACTCGATGAAATCGGCTTTAAGGATGTTGATGGAGACGGATGGAGAGAAGCTCCAGATGGGTCAGATGTAACACTAACTATATATTCTCCATCATATGATCCATTAAGAGTTAGATGGGGTCAAATGATAGCAGAGAACTTGAAGAAAATCGGTGTCAATGTTAAATATCAACCTTTAGAGTGGACAACACTCTCAAACTATCTTGACTCAGGAAACTTTGACATGCTGATAATAGGTGGAATTGGCTCTCTCGATCCAGATATCCTCAGAATGCTCTTCCACTCAGAAGGTGGGTGGAACGAGGGACACTGTGTGATACCCGGACTGGACGAGCTTCTCGACAAACAGAGGTACACGGTAGACTATGAAGAGAGAAAGCAGATAGTGTACAAGATTCAGGAGATACTTGCAGAAAACGTTCCAGTCTTAAATATGGTTCACCAGCAGTTCATATTCGCATACAGCACTAAGACATGGGACGGATGGGTGCTTTCAGACATAATGGGTCCAGATAACTGGTTCAGCATTATGAACCTCTACAACAAGGAAATAAGTAAGGAATCTTCAACAACAACTTCCGAGGAAAAAGCAACAGCTTCAAAAACTTCAACACAAGCAGAGACATCAACGAAAGGAGGAGTATGTGGACCAGCAGCACTCATCGGACTAGCGTTGATCCCAGCACTGCTTAGACGGAGAAAGTGAGATCTAATCAATTTTTCTCATTTAAATTTTTATTTTCCAATTTCAGCAACTAACAATTAAAAGGGTGGTAAAATGGCGGGAAGATGGGCATACAAAGTGCTCCGAAAGATAATAATAAGGGCATTTGTGTTTTATATAATCGTTAGTATAACCTTTATTATCCCAAGGTTATTACCTGGAGGAGCCTTTGCTTATCTGGCAGAAAACCCCAATATTTCACCAGAGTTGAGGGAAGCACTTATAAAAGAGTTCAAATTGGACCAGCCACTTTGGGAGCAGTACAAAACATTCGTAAAGGAATTCTTCCTTCATGGCAATCTTGGCATATCCTTTAGCAGACTAGAACCCGTATCAAAAGTTATCAAAGAAGCATTACCTTGGACAATAGTCCTTGTTACCACTTCAATAATAGCGTCAGCACTTATCGGTATCTTCTTGGGAGCCATAGCTGCGTATAGAAGAGGATCTTTAGCGGATTCGTTTTTAGTTTCCCTTGTAATGTTTATTAGGTCAATGCCAAGTTTCTGGCTTGGTATAGTGCTGTTGATAATATTTGGATATTATTTCGGGTTAGCGCCATTATATGGGGCTTATTCGTATGGAACCGAATATACTAGTCGGTTGGAATTTCTGAAGGATGTAATTTACCACTTGTGGCTTCCTTTTGTAACTCTTGTGGTTTTGGGATTTGCAGGATACTTCATGCTTATGAGAAATACCATGCTAGATGTCCTTGGGGAAGAATTCATTCTTGCAGCTAAAGCAAAAGGGATGCCTGACAGGATAATCCTCTTCAAGCATGCTTTAAGACCTGCCAGCTTACCAGTAGTCACAGCTCTCGCATTAGATCTAGGATGGTCTGTAAGTGGAGCAATGTTGATAGAGGTTGTTTTTTCATTACCCGGAGTAGGAAAGCTCCTTTATGATGCAGTATATATGACCGACTATCCACTGCTTTTAGGAATTGTAGTCTACACATCCCTTCTGACATTGGTGTTGGTAACGATAGTTGAGTTTATGTATCCAATAATAGATCCCAGGGTGAGTGCACAATGACGGAAATACTTAAGGGACAAAAATCTCCTGAAACTCCCCTTAGCAAGTTGTTTGCATCTTTAGAAGTTGTCAGGACAATATTAACAAGCAGACGAGGGATTATTGGGTTAATACTCCTAGCAATACCATTTGCAATGGCAATCGCTCCTCAATATATAGCTCCTTATGATCCCTGGGAAATTGTAGATGCACCATTTTTGCCACCCTCATGGGATCACTTGCTTGGCACAAACGACATAGGACAAGACGTGTTCAGTGAGCTTGTATATGGGGCTAGAATTTCATTATTTGTGGGTATCACAGCAGCGGTTTCAACAGTAGTCATAGGAACCCTAGTCGGATTAATAGCAGGCTACTACGGAGGGGTGGTCGATGAGGGACTAATGGCTGTAACAGACGTCATGCTACTGATCCCAATACTACCCTTCATGATATTACTAGCTTCTATTCTTGGGCAGGGTTACATAAACATAGTGATAACAATCGCAATATTCAGCTGGCCGGGAATTGCAAGAATGGTTAGAGCTCAAGTGTTATCATTAAAAGAACGGGATTACGTAGAGGCAGCAAGAGCTCTTGGAGCCAGTGACAGAAGAATAATGTTCAAGCATATACTTCCACAGCTGCTTCCTCTTCTTGTGGCATTTACCTTAATGAGAGTTGGAGGAGCTATGATTGCTGAGGCATCACTTAGCTTCCTTGGACTGGGGGACCCCTCCAAAAAATCATGGGGAGCGATTATTTACTGGGCCAGAAATTCTGGGGCTATTTCCAGCGGTCTTTGGTGGTGGATAACCTCTCCAGGTATTATGATAACAATAACAGTCCTTGGATTCACTCAAATAGGCTATGCCATCGAGGAATATGTAAATCCAAGACTCAAGAGGATGTAATTTAGTTTTTAGGATATTTTTGTTTGCCAACAAGGAGGTGAAGATATTGAAGTCCAAAAAACTGGCATTAAAAGGTGGGACAATATTAACGATGTCTAAATTGGGAACCATCAAAGAAGGAACAATTTTAATAAGCAATGGAAAAATCGAAAAAATCCTTGAAAAAGATGCACAAATCCCTAAAGACTACGAAGTGATAGACGTCACAGGAAAGGTCATAACTCCAGGATTTATTGACGCCCATGCCCATCTAGGGCTTTTCGAAGAGGGACTGAGATGGGAAGGAAACGATGGTAATGAAATGACGGATCCAGTAACTCCTCACTTGAGAGCAATAGATGGTATTAAACCCGATGATCCAGCTTTTGACATGGCAAGAAAATTTGGAATAACAACCCTTGGAATCCTCCCAGGCAGTGCAAACCCCATTGGGGGCATGGGAGCAGCAATAAAGACCTATGGTAGGACTGTAGAAGAGATGCTTGTTAAGTTTCCCATTGGAATGAAAATTGCATTCGGAGAGAACCCGAAAAATGTATACGGAGTTACTCAAAAGCGCACTCCTCAAACTAGAATGGCATCAGCAGGTCTAATACGAGAGTGGCTGTACAAAGCAAAGAGATATATGGAGAAAAAAGAGAAAGCCAAAGACGATCCAGATAAAATGCCGGAGTTTGATATAAAGCTCGAAGCTCTGGAGCTTGTTCTGAAGAGAGAGATTCCTCTCAGGGCTCATGCACACAGGGCAAGTGACATCTTAACGGCAATAAGAATTGCAGAAGAATTTAATGTGGATATCGTGATAGAACACGGCACCGAGGCATATAGAATTGCTGACATAATTGCCAAGAAAAGCATCCCCGTGGTTCATGGACCTCTTCTCCTTCCACGTCATAAGCCCGAACTTAGAAACCTCACGATTAAATCTCCAGTTTTACTTGCCAAAGCCGGAGTTGAATTTGCTTTAAGCACCGATGCTCTAGGACAAGTTATTTTTGAGCTGCCGATTATGGCATCCCTCGCAGTAAGAGAGGGGCTCGATCCCGAGACGGCTCTTAAAAGCATAACAATAACACCCGCAAAGATACTCGGTATTGCAGATAGAGTGGGAAGCATAGAGGAAGGCAAAGATGCTGATCTTGTAGTGTTCAATGGAGATCCACTTGATATCAGAAACAGAGCCGAAATGGTATTGATAAACGGAGAAATCGTGTACTCTGAGTGAATTCGATTCCTTTTTTCAACAATCTTTAGTATCCCTCCACATATTCACATTTTTTGTGGCATAGTATCAAAAAACCTAAAAAAGAACTAGCCGAATTATTATGGAGGAATTAAGATGACAATAGGAGAGAACAATGACGAGATACTCGTCTTAAAGAAAATTTTCAAAAATAAACTTGATGATCTTGACATTAAGATTTATCAGATATTACGAGAAGACGGAAGGGCGAGTGACACAAAGATTGCCGAAAAGCTTGGAATTTCTATTACCACAGCTAGAAGACGACGTTTAAGGCTCCAAGAGGAAGGAATTCTACAAATAGTCGGACTTCTCCTCCTTCAAGCGGCAAACGTTGCATATGCAGATGTTTTAGTTAAATTGAACAGACAGGCAAGGATAGAGGACATAAACACCTTTATCTCTGAAGCAATTGCCAATCCACGGATATACGAAGTAACAGAATACATAGGTGGAGATTACGACTTCTTGCTAAGGTTCTTTGAATCAAATTTAGAGAGCCTCAAATACCATATAGACAAGTTTCTTAGAGACAAACCAATTGTAGATAACTATAAAGTGTATCCAGCGATTGGAAGCCCAAAGGCGTGGTATCGGTCTTTCAAGCTAAAATTCTGAAGAAGGGAATTGGAACAATGATGGCACACAAATGAAAAATCTTTTAGGTATTTTTTAGCTATTTTTCAGTATCAAATCTAATCAGCAGTTACTAGTTCTGATGCAATTAAGACCATTTTTGGGTCAATATTTTACGAAACATGTAGACAAAAATTAACACGTTAAGTTTTTATTCATAGACAGTACTATCAAACATGAGCAAATCAAAACCCTAGTCCCCAATTATGGGGGGACTAGGGCTAATAACGCGCTATAGGGTGAAGAAAATGCCAAAACGAGAGGTTGGACTAAAGGGTGCAACTGCTGTAGTGCTACTAATATTGGGTACAATGGTGGTAGGAAAGCTAATACTGAAGTTTGATACAGCAATTTTGTTGATGTTTGTCAGCATAATGACAACAGCAATCTACGTATTCTACTATGGATTCTCATGGAAAGAACTCTTTGAGGAAGGAACAGTCCCATTAGCCGCTAGAGCAATGGGTGCAATGATAATTCTGATTACGGTAGGACCATTAATTGCAATCTGGATGATATCAGGAACTATCCCATATCTCATGTATGTTGGTCTTAAGACACTAAACCCCAAAACGTTTCTTGTGGCTGCAACACTGATAACAAGTATAGCATCTCTCTTAACGGGAACATCATGGGGAACTGCAGCCACTTTTGGAGTTGCTCTTATGGGAGTCGCCTATGGACTTGGAGTTCCTTTGCCTGCAGCCGCTGGAGCAATAGTAGTTGGGGCGTATTTAGGTGACAAGATAAGTCCCGTGTCAGACACCACAGTTTTGGCAGCAGCATTAGCTGAAGTTGATGTTTTAGACCACGTGAAATCAATGCTTTACACAACAGTTCCGGGTTACATAATCTCCCTCGTGGTATATGCAATAGTTGGACTGAAAGCAACTGGAAGTGTTGATTGGAGTAAGGTCAATGTAATACTAAATGCATTATCCCAAAACTTCCACCTGAGCCCGGTAACATTAATTCCACCAATCCTTCTGCTGATTTTAGCCTATAAGAAATACCCAACTATACCAGTTCTATGGGTTGCAATTCTTTCCGCAATTCCAATTGCAATGTGGCAGGGATATGATATCTCCACAATCGTTAAGACTATGGCTAAAGGACCCTCTATCGCCACCGGCGTCGAAGCCGTGGACAAAATGCTTAACAGAGGGGGAATATCATTCATGGCAAGTGCGATGGCAGTAGTGTTCTTTGCATATATCTTTGCCGGACAATTGGAAAGGAGTGGAAGCATTTCCAAGATTGTAGACTATCTCCAGAACACGTTCGTAAAAGGAAGTGTCGGTAGATTAATTTTTGCAACTTCTATTACAGGAATCTTGACTGGAATGGGAACTGGAAACTCCTATCTCTCTGAAATAGTGCCTGCTACAATGTTCAGGGATTTGTTTGATAAGATGAAGATCAAAAGAACTGTGCTGTCCCGTACCCTCGAAGACTCGGGAACTGTTGTAGTTCCATTAATCCCATGGTCTGCAGCTGGTATTTATATGACTACAGTCCTAGGAGTTCCAACCACTCAATATCTTCCATGGGCTATAATGTGCTACCTTGGCTTCATAACTGCATGGATATACGGATACACAGGCATAGCAATATGGAAAGAAGAATGAAGAAAGCGCCGTTTTTGTTTTTCTCTAATTTTTGTTAAAATGGAGGGTTAAGAATGAATATCTTGATAAAAGGCGGGGAGATATATTCACCTGAAAAGGAAGGACAAAGAGACATTCTTATAACCCATGAAAAAATCACAGTGATTGAGAGGGAAATACACGAAGATGATATCAGAGCTCTTGGAAAAGTTGAAATAATAGACGCTTCAAATTCTATTGTCATTCCGGGCTTCATCGATCAGCATATTCATATAAACGGAGCCGGAGGAGAAGGAGGACCTCAATACAGAACTCCTCCAGTCCAGCTAAGTCAGTTGACTAGAGTAGGGATAACAACGGTAGTTGGTGTTTTAGGAACAGATGGCGTTGCCAGATCACTAAGAGAGCTGTTAATGAAAGCACGGGGATTAGAAAACGAAGGCATAAGTGCATGGATTTACACAGGGGCATACCAGATACCGTCTCCAACAATTACTGGGAGCGTGCTGTCAGATATCGTTCTCATAGACAAAGTAATAGGAGTTAAAATGGCATTATCAGACCACAGATCTTCACATCCTACAATAGAAGAACTGCGCAGGATTGCCTCTGACGCTAGAGTGGGAGGCATTATCTCTGGAAAAGCTGGAGTTATTCACATTCACATGGGAAGTGAAAAGCCTGGTCTTACACCGATTTTAAAGGCTATAGAAAATACAGATATTCCTATAGAACAGTTTGCCCCCACCCATCTAAACAGATGTGAGGAATTGTTCAATGAAAGCATAGAGTTTGGAAAGGAAGGAGGCTATGTGGACATAACTGCAGGCGTTTCTCCGGAATATGGATTTAATGAAGCGATAAAGCCCAGTGAAGCCGTCAAAACTCTCTTAAAGAACAATGTTCCTGTTGAGAGAATCACTATGAGCACAGATGGAAATGGCAGCATGCCTAAGTTTAACGAAAAGAAAGAACTGATTAGGATGTTAATTGCCCCCGTGCACTCCTTATATAAGGAATTCGTAGACATGATAAAAATTGAGAAACTTAAAATTGAAGATGCCGTCAGGATAACCTCAACAAACATCGCAAAACACCTAAAGTTAAATCAAAAAGGAGAGATAAAGCCCGGCAAAGATGCCGACCTTATAATATTAGATAGGGATACACTCAAAATTAGATACGTCATAGCCAGAGGAGAAATTATGGTAAAGGAAGGAACACCTGTGAAATTTGGAACATTTGAAGAGTACTAAGAGGGTATGCACATTTCTTAACTTTTTTCTTTATCGATGTCAGTTTTAGGGAGAAAAAACAAAACTTTAAAAAAAGATCACCTCGTAATCTGCACTTCTTTCATAAGCTCCAGCGGTTCTGGATGCTTCTCAAAGTATTCCCTAATAGGTTTGAGGAGTTCTATTAGGTAGTCTGCAACGGCATTCTTCAAATCGAGGGGATGTACCTTGCCCTCAGCAAAATCCTTCTTGAGTTCCTCGAATGTTGTATACGTCACATCTCCACCAAACTTTGCTGGCCTGTGAATTGTGAATTCCGTTGGCTCTTCCCTAAAGATTATATGTTCAGCCCAGTCAAGCACTGGGTTGTAGTTAACCTCCTTTGCTGGACAGAAAGCCTTTCTAAGCTTTTGCTTTATCTCTTCTGGACTGTCATGGATGAAGACAGCTGAATAGGGCTTGCTCTTGCTCATTTTCATTGCTGCCTTGATCTCTTTGAATTCCTCTTCGCTTTCAATTGGCCATTTTGGAGGCTCTTGGAGACCTAAGAGGAGGTGGTGGTGAACAGCAACGGGTTTTACCTTTTCCCCTTCCCAAACGAGGGGATGGTATCTCAACTTTGGAGCAACCTCAATAGCAATGACGTGGGCTTTTCTTTGATCCATTCCAGCATGTGCTATATTGACTCCTTGGTAAAAGATATCTGCAACCTGCATGGCTGGATAGATGAGCTTCGCAAAATCAATTGCTTCTCCCATCTGTCTTCCCATAATCGTTATAGATCGCATCATTCTTGCCAGGGTGACGTTTTTTGAAATATCAATAACAGTCCTCCAGTAATCGCCTTTCTCTAGAATCTCACTAGCCAGAACGAATTCTACTTTATCTGGATCCCCGCCCATGACTTTAATGCTTTGCTTCATGCCCTCCTTAAAATAAGTTAGGGCAACTTTCTGTATAACCTCAAGATCCCCACCGAGCTTATCGTTAATCCAGCTGTGCCAGTCCGCAAGGAATATCCTCGTTTTTATCCCCGCTTTTTGGAAGTCGGCTATTTTTGCACCAGCCATTAATCCAGTGCCAAGATGAATGTAACCGCTTATTTCAAATCCAATGTAATGTTGCAAGGGCATTCCAATTTCCAGCAAATGTCTAAGATTCTCAAGTGTCAGCACTTCCTCAGTAGGTTTTTTCGTTATCAAGCTTATTTTCTCTTCAATATCCATTTACACCACCTACCTTCACCTACGAAATGACTCTTTTAAGCATTTCTTTGAAACACGCACCACAGTCAAAAATCTTATAACTTTCAAGTTTTATAAAATACTTTGGTGAACGCCATGAGGAAGCTTTCAATACTAATCTCAGTTTTTGTGTTGTTTGGTCTTTTTGGTATGGCTTTTGCTAGTGCAGCAACAGTTGCGGTAGATTTAGCCCACGGAGAAAACGAGAAGTACCTCGCAGAGGACGTCCTTGAATACGGAACCAACAAAACTCTCGCCCACGGAATTGTAAAAACTATTACTGATGTCGAATGGGGCTACTTCGGCGATCCAATGGCCGCAGATACTCTAGGCATTAAGCACCTGGGAGAAAAGATAACCGCCGATGCCCTTGCAAACGTTGACATGCTTATCCTCGGCCAACCAACAAGCCCATTCCAACCAGATGAAATCCAAGCCATTGCAGAGTGGTTTAAGCAAGGTGGAAAAGTTCTTTGGGTTGCCGCCGATAGTGACTATGGTAGCGGTCCCCAAGCCCAAGACATCGCAAACTCCGTTCTTGAACAACTCGGTGTTGGACACTTAAGAATTGATCTCTGTTCTGTTGAAGACCCAACAAGCAACGCCGGAGCATCTTATAGAGTTGTTGGTCTCGTGCAGCCAGATGACAACACCCCAGACAAAGAAAAGCTCACACAAAACTTCCAACATGGAGGAAAAGTCCTCTACCACGGCCCGGCAGTAGTTGCATGGGTTGATGATAATGGAAACTGGCAAAAACTCGTTGATGGAAACATTCCAGAGAACGTTTATAGGATTGTAAAGACTTCACAAGACGGTACTATTGTGGAGAACAACGACCCACCGGCAAATGCCTATACAGCTGGAGAAACTGGAGTATTCCCACTCTTGGCAGTTGAGATAATTAAATTCGACAATGGAAAGCAAAGCGTTCTCATAGTAAGCGGTGAAAGCCCATACGGTGACTACACCCCAACATGGGAGGCAAAGTACCACGGTGTTGACTTAGATGGCCCAGCGTTCGTCACAAACATTATCCACTGGTCATTAGAACAAGCAGCAAAAACAGAAACCCAAACCGGTGGCGGTGGAGGAGGAGTTTGCGGCCCAGCAGCTTTAGTAGGCCTAATCCTAATCCCACTGGTCTTTAGAAGAAAGAAGTAGTCTTGTATCTTTCCCTTCTTTTAAACTTTTAACATTTTTATGACAAAATTTAAAAATAGGCACCTGAACTTCAAAAGGGGTGAGCATTGATGAAAAAATTTGCGAGCCTTTCGGTTTTGTTCATCGTGTTGTTCAGTGTAGTTGCCGCAGGATGTATCGGAGGAGAAACCAAAACAGGAACACAGACAGAAGGAAAAGGAATAACCCTTGTCGTTTTAACGAGACATGACGTGACAATACAAGTGATGGCAAAGAAGATGTTCCTCCAAAGCGACATAGCAAAACAATACAATATTAAGGATATAAAGTTCATAAAGGCTCCTGAGTCATTATGGCCAACTTACATAGAAAAAGGAGCCGATATTGGATGGGGAGGAGGCCCAACACTCTTTGACGATCTTTTCAAGAACAATTACCTTGCTCCTATAGATGATCAAAAAGTTCTGGGGCTTATTGGCACCCAGATTCAAGAAACAATTGCTGGAATGCCCATGGTAAGAAAAGGAAATGATGGGAAAATATACTGGATTGCAGCTGCTTTATCTTCATTTGGATTTACCGTGAATCATGACGTTCTTAAGAGATGGAACCTTCCTGTTCCCCAGAGATGGGAAGAAATAGCAAGCGAGACCTTTGCAATGGATCCACCCCAAGTGGGAATTGCCGATCCTACAAGAAGTACTTCAAACACAAGGATTTACCAGATAATTCTTCAGGCTTTTGGATGGGACGAGGGATGGAAGATTCTCACACTAATTGCTGCAAATTCAAAGATCTATGATGCCAGTGACGCCGTTAGAGAAGCCGTAATTGCCGGAGACATAGCCGTTGGAAACACAATTGACTTTTATGGATACACCGCAATGAAGCTGAATCCAGCTTGTGAATACATCATTCCAAAGGGACAGAGTATTATAAACGGTGATCCTATAGCCCTTCTTGTAAACTCCCAAAACAAAGAAGCTGCACAGGCATTTATCTATTGGGTTCTAACAGAGGGACAGAAGATATGGCTTGATGAGGAGATAAACAGACTGCCAGTCAATCCAAGTGTCTTTGATACTCCTGAAGGACAAAAGAGACCCGACCTAAAGAAGGCCTATGAGAGTGCCTTAAAGACACAGGGAATAGAATTCGATGACAATGAAGCCCTAGCAACGGTGAACTCAATGCAACTCTACTTCAAAGCTACATTAGTCGATGCAAACCAAGAACTCCACAGAGCATGGGTTTCATTAGTAAAAGCCTACAAGGAAGGGAAGATAAGTGAGGACAAGTACAAAGAGCTGAAAGCTAAGCTCCTTGAGCCTGTAAAGTTCAAAGATCCAGATACTGGAGAAACTGTAACCTTAACAGAAGAATATGCAAAGAAGATCAACGACAGGCTTGCAAAGGATTCTTCATTTAGAGACACCCTAATGCAAGAATGGAGAGACGCTGCAAGAGAAAAATACCAAAGTGTCCTCGCGGAGGTGCAAGGATGAAGGTTAGCAAATGGAGTGAAAGACTGTTTGGGACTCCGTTGTTTGAGCCCCTTGTCGCTTTCTCTTACATTTTTCCCCTCTTGTATCTGATAGTGTTCTTGATAGTTCCCGTTTTGTCTATGCTGCTCATTGCCTTTACATATGATGGAAATATCTCCCTCCACTGGTTTAAGAGCATATTGATGGATTCTTACTATATCCAACTCCCTCCACAAGGAGAGTTCGCTCAAAAGTTAACAACCTCAACTGGTGAGAGCTTATATTTAATCAGGGGTTTGGATTTTGGAGTTGTGCTAAACTCTCTTGTTGTTGCCGCATTAGTAACGCTCTTTACGGCAATTTTGGGAACCGTCTTTGCCTTTGTAATGGCGAGATACAACTTCAAAGGGAAGAACTTCTTTAGGATTGCCCTCTTTATCCCATTGTTGGTAACTCCTTTTGTGAATGCTTATGTCATAAAGCAGATGTTTAGTGAATTTGGACTCATAAACTATATTTTCCATGAAGTCCTTCATATTCTTCCCTTTAGAATTAAAATAGATGGTTTGGCAGGTGTAGTTTTAGCCCAATCTATGGCCTATTACCCAATCGTTTATTTGAATGCCTACGCGAGCTTTATCAACATAGACCCTACTCTTGAGGAGCAGGCAGAAAACCTTGGAAGTAGAGGATTCCACCTCTTCAGAACAGTAACATTTCCCCTTGCCCTTCCCGGAATTGCTGCAGGGGCAACTCTAGTCTTCATATTCAGCCTTGAAGACTTGGCAGCGCCAATCGTCTTCCATGGAGACCCACTGGCCAAGAAGCTTATGTCATACCAGATATTCAGCAAATTCATCTACGGCCTTGGAGAAAGAAGCCCAGAAATAGCCGCTCTTTCAATAATAATGCTGACCCTAGCAATAATTGCTTTCCTTGGTATAAGGAAGTACGTAAGCTTGAGACAATATGCAATGCTAAGTAAAGGTGGAAGGTGGAAGCCGAGAATAAGCGATCCAAAACCATGGCAAGCTCTCTTAATATACTTGGTCCTCCTCCCAGCATTGTTAATTACAATCTTTCCGCAATTGGGTGTGATCATGCTTGCCTTTTCTGAGAGATGGACTACAACAGTCCTTCCACAAGGGTTTACAATTGACTACATCAAGGAGATGATATTAAATCCTGACGTCAGAAGGTTTATCGTAAACAGCCTTACATATTCCGGAGCTGCTGTAATCCTCATAGTGCTCCTTTCGATAACCTCTTCCTATGCTACAAGCAGATTCAAAGGTGTTCTGAGTCCTATCTTGGAAAGTATAGTGATACTTCCAATTGCAGTACCAGGAATTGTAGTTGCAATGGGATACTTCTATTTCTTCTCAGCGGTAACTCCCGAGAATTCGCCATTAAATCCGACATCACTTTATGGATTTAATCCAGCATTGGTGCTGATACTTGCTTACTCCATAAGAAGACTCCCATTTGCGGCAAGGTCTGTTTATGCAGGTCTGCAGCAGGTTCATGTATCCCTAGAAGAATCATCTATAAACCTCGGTGCTTCAAGATGGAAAACGATAACGGGAATTTTAATGCCTCTGATATCTCTAAATGTTTTTGGTGGAGCAATGCTGAGCTTTGTCTATTCAATGAGCGAAACAAGCGTTGGAATAACCCTCGGTTCAATAAACATGGCACAAGCACCAATAACGGCATTCATGAAAGAAGTACTGATGTCTGCGGCTGGAAGTATAAACATAGCAGCAGCCTTAGGTGTTCTCTTAATAGTGGTGCAGATAACAGCGATTGTGGTGGTTAATGTTATCACAAAGCAGAGGTATTCCTTCATCGGATTAACATGAGGTGAGAATATGGTTGAAGTCAAACTTGAGGGCATAGTGAAAACTTTTGGTGAAACCGTGGCCTTGAAAGGTATCAATCTCCACATAAAACACGGAGAACTGTTTACCTTACTTGGACCAAGTGGGTGCGGAAAATCAACCACATTGAGAATAATCGCCGGCTTAGATTTTCCCGACGAAGGACATTTATACTTCGACGATGAAGAGGTAACTTACAAAAGCTCAAGTGAAAGAGGGGCTGTCTTGGTTTTCCAGAACTACGCATTATGGCCCCATATGACAGTTTACGACAACATTGCTTATGGGCTCAAAATAAGAAAGCTTCCCAAGCAGGAAATTGAGAAAAGGGTAAAGTGGGCTCTTGAATTAGTTAAACTCCAGGGATATGAAGATAGATATCCCACACAGCTCAGTGGTGGTCAGCAGCAGAGAGTTGCAATAGCAAGAGCCCTAGTAGTAGAGCCAAAGCTACTTCTGCTTGACGAGCCCCTCTCAAACCTAGATGCAAAACTTAGGCTGGAGATGAGATCGGAAATAAGAAGAATACAAAGGGAGCTTGGAATTACAGTTCTCTATGTCACTCACGACCAGGAAGAGGCAATGGCGATAAGCGATAGGATAGCCGTGATGAACATAGGACAGATAGAACAAGTGGGCACACCAAAGGAAATCTACGAAGAGCCAAAAACCGAGTTTGTCGCATCGTTTATGGGAAAAACCAATGTAATTCCAGCTGAAGTTGTGGAAAGAGATGGAGACAAGGTAACGGTCGAATTTGAAAACTTCAGACTTGATGGACTTACATACAAGGAGAAAAACGACAAAGTTGTTATAGTAATAAGACCGGAGCGCATCAGCCTGCATCCTATTGAAAATGCCGTGGCAATAACGGGCAAAGTTGACCTTATAGAGTACTATGGATTTTTCATTGAAGTCGTTGGACTGTTTGGAGAAAAGAGGATAATCGCCAGAACAATAAACGATAAAGACGTTGCCCATCTAAGACCCCAAGGGGAAGTGACCTTCTACATAGACAGAAACGATGTCCTTGTGCTTCCCAAACAAAGTCTCTAATTCTCTTTTTTTCCTTTGGAGGTTGAGCAATGGAAATTTTAAAAGAGGGAAAGGTCTACGAAGTCCTCCTTACAACAAAGTCAAATATAACCCCAGTAGGAATTACTAGAAAGGGCAACAGATTGAATTTCAGGCTTTTTGAGGGTAAGAGCGCCAATGATATAAAAGAGCATCCTTATGGAGTCCTCCACATAACGTGGGACGTCGAGCTATTGGTAAAAGCCGCTCTTAACCTACCAGTTGAAGTAGAATTTGAAAATGCGAAATCGATCCCTATCAAGAAGATAAAGGGCCTTCCCAGTATAGAAGGGAGAATAGAATTCGTTGAGAGGGAAATAGAGGACAAATTGGGAAGAACGCATGTCTTAGAGTGTTCACTGGTTCCAACATATGAAGATATACACCCATTATTCTTGCCCCCTCTCAGTCGAGCTGACTTTTACCTACTGGAAATGGGTATACACCTAACGAGGTTATATGTAGCAACCAGAGCATTGAAAGTAAAGGAAGCCCAAAAGCTTTATTCCAAGATATGGGAAAGTTATCGGCTTTACAAAAAGCTTGGAGGAGAGAGTGAACTCGCAGAGAAGATTATGGGGTTTGCAGTTGCAGCGTTAAGATGGAACCCTTGAGAAGAGTGACAACTTTTTTAATGTTTAAGTTCTCTACTATTTTGGTGATACCATGAGGCGAACACTTGCATTTTTGCTGGCGTTTCTGACTTTGTCCTTGATTAATGTAAACCCAGCAAGTGCAGAAGCACTCCCGGGAGATGTCCTAAAGATGCCAATGCCCGGAGCTCCTGCTATAGCACTTCCGGGAGAGACAATAGAAATACAGCCTCAAGAAGGCGTTGAGATTACAGAGCTTACAATTGTCTCAGTTATGAACGGTCCGTATAAGCTTGAAATTTTGGAGAAAGGGGACACAATAAAAGCCAAAATACCTGAAAATGCTGTTCCAGATGTGTATTTCCTCCAAGTTAAGTCAAACAAAGGAGAAGTAATTATACCCAACGGTGTATGGGTTCTTAAGGAATATCCAAAGGTACTCAGAATAGCACATGTAAGCGATACCCACGTTACCAGCGGGACTAAGTTCGGTTACGTATGCGGAGAATACTTCCAGAGGGATATCAAGAAAATACAAGAACTTTGTGATGGAGGTCTAATCGTTCCACTCCACAGCTACGTTGCCACAGACAGTGTTTATACATATTGGAGCATGGACAATAGGGTTGATGTTATAATAAACACTGGAGACGTTGTTGATACCGCCGGAGATAGCAAAGGATACAAAATGCTCTTTGACATAATTTCTAGGGCAGCCGCAGCTGGAAGGCCAACGATAATAGTCAAAGGGAACCACGATGACCCACCAAACTACTATCCCAAGCTGATAGGACCAACAGACTATTACCTCACCATAGGAAAGTTCCTCATTATAGCCCTAGACTCCCACGGAGACGAAGCCCACCCATATATGAACCAGCTCGAATGGATGGAAAAGGTTCTTGAAGAACACCCGGACAAGATACCAATAGTGATTGTCCATCACCCCTACTGGTATTCCGCACCTCAAGGGTGGATTGGAGGAAGGATTGAAGGATTTACGGCGTTTGATGATAAGGACTGGGCAAACCTTACTCAGTATGTCAGCTATTACTGGATCGGGGGGCCAGAGAAAACAACGGAAGACATAGCTAGGAGATTCCTCCAAGATGTTGAAAAGTACAACATAAAGCTTATCATGAGTGGACACATTCACCACGACAAGCTTCACATCTATGTAGATAAGAACGGCAACGAACACTGGTTCGTTACACTAACATCAACAGGAGCCCCTGACAAAGAGACAAACCCCCCAAGACCAAACAGAAGTCCAACATGGTATGGATCCAATATAGTGGAAATAGATGAGAATGGGAATGTCAAACTTCCAGAAGTTGAGAAGAGATTTGGAAACCTTTTCAATGACTTTATCTCCCTCCCAGTTCCCCAAGAGTTCATAACATTTAGGTGGACGACAGATTTTGGAAGTGCCGTCAAGTTCATAAACCTACTCGGAGAAGAGAGCGGAAAGTTTGCGATAGAAGTCCCAGAAGGAGCACAAGTTGATGCAAGTGTTACAAACGTCACTTACAAGCTTCTTGGAGAAAGAAAGATTGGAGATAAGACCTACGAACTGTTTGAAATAGTCGTTCCAGAAGGAGTATCACAGCTCGTAATAAGCAAAGGCAAGGACACAGAAAAACCTGAAATAAGCATTCCATACTTGACTCCTTCAAAACCAATGAAAGGAAAGCCATTTAAGGTTTACATAAGTGCCAAAGACAACCTTGGAATTAGAGACATCTACGTGGAAATAGAAGCCAATGGGAAAGTCACAAAATATCCAGCAGTGCAGTCAAGCGGGGGACAAGCAGACTACTTTATGGCAGAAATTCCAGGGGTTGATGCAGATGAATACACCATAAGAGCAGTAGCCGTGGACTTCTATGGAAATAGAGCAACATTCGAAAAGACGATCGGAGGGGCACAAACTACAACTAAAACAACATCTCCAACAGAGAGCAAATCAACGTGTGGACCTGCAGCCCTTTTAGCATTCTCTCTGATTCCGCTTGCCCTACTTAGGAGAAGGAAATGATTGCTCTCTTTTTTATTATTTTCATTGATCCCATATAGAAGAGTTTTTAAACCCACTTGCCTTCCCCATTCTAGGTGATGCCCTTTGAAATTTAAGGGGAAAGCTTTTGGCAATTTAGTTAGAATCGAATTTGAGATACTCAGCCTTAGCGAGCTTAAGATTGAAGACTTAAAAGATTTTGACATAGAGAACCTAAAAATTGAGCTTAAACCAACTTCTTCTGGGATAAAGATAGTCGGAATATGGGAAGGTGAGGTAGAAAAAGCTGGTGAGGGCATAAAGAAAGCCCTCGAAGAGAGTTATAAATTGAGAGATAAGATACTAAACAGGATGAAGGCAAAGATTGAGAGAATAAGGGGAGTCATGAAAAAGCTTGGGTTTACTGAAGAGGTTTTAGGTTATGGAAACCTTATTAAGTTCACAAAAAAGATTGGTGATTACGAAATAGCAGTTGTTGCTTCCTCCAAAGATGACCTTATTAGAGTGGAAGTTTACGGAAATGACAAGAAGGTAATAGGGCCAGAGATTGAGAACTTCTTTGAAGACGTAGACGTAGAGGAGCTCGAGGTTTACGGGTTAGATGAGGAAGCACAAGAAGAGAGACTCGTAATAAACTTGGAACTGCCAGAGGAAGAAGTACCAGAAACAAAAATAGTAGAGGCAATAAAATTAATCGAAAGCCTCTTGATGACCTAATTACTTATATTTTGCCTCTAATTGGATTTTCTTTATCTTTGCCATCAAACCTTTCTTGGGCAACGTGTCTTCCTCCAAAATCTTGCCACTTCTCAGATCTATTTTTGCATAGTAAATCGACTTATCGCCTACTAGTTTTATCACTGCATATCCTTTTTCCTTGTAAACGACTATCCTTTCCGTATTGAGGTTCTTTTCATTGAACTTTTCCAGTATATACCTCTTGTAGCTCTCCTCAATCACTATCTCAGTCAGGAAAACGTCGCTCTTTAGTATTTCCCCAGAACTTCTACCTATCAGAAGCTCTCCCACTCTTTCTTCTCCGACAAATTTAACTTTCCAGTTCTCATTAAGTTTTATCTCCTTTATGGTTGCAGGTATTCCTTTCTCTTCCAAGAATTTCTCCGCTATCTCCCTTACCACCTCAATTTTCAGCTGTCTATCTAATTCGTTCAAAATTTTTCCATCTTTGCTAAGGGATATTCTTAGAATAGATTTGTCATTCTCAAGCTCAGCCTCGTAAGCTTCATTCTCCTTCTCCAGCTTCTTTATTTCCCATCCCTTATATTTTTGGAGGATTATCTCTCTGGCTTTCTGAGGACTTATCTCAACGAAATAATCTATTATGTCTCCCGTTTTTCCATCGGCATTTACCTTAATCTTCCCGTCAACACTCTCAAGGAGTAGCTCTAAATGGGTTGCATCGTAGAATTTGAAGTCAACAAGCTCAAGCCCCTTTATGTCAAAATTCTTTTCAATAAGGTTCTTAGCAGAATTTGCAATCTGATAAGGATGAAGGAGGTTTGCAACTACTTTATGTTCACCGTTCTCTAAGTTGAATTCAAGAACCACGACTTCCTTTGGAGTCATCACGTCTACTATTGCCCTATTTTCTTTTTCATCAAAGAATATCACTTCTCCGTCAGGATACAGTTTGGCGATTTCAGAGAATATTGCCTCACGTTTCATTTTTGACTTTCTTTTCATGATCCTACCACTGTAAAGATGCAGAGCAATCCCAAAAACAAACCGTTTAGTTTGTCCACTTATAATAGCTACGGAATCTTTTTCCTCTACAGAAATTTCTTCTGGGTTCTCTCCGAGAGATTTTTTGCACTCTTCTCTGGCTATTTCAATGAGCTTTTCCTTTGGAAGAGGGGTTATGTCTATTTTAATGTCATTCGTTTTAAGATCGACTTCAGCCTTGGCAGAATTTATGCCCACTTTGAGTGTCAATAGAGCTCTATTCGGGACATAAACCTTCCTTCTAGAACTTAGATAGATATTCGTTTGGGGAATCTCAAGTTCATCTGCAAGTTTTAATTTGAGAGCTATCACCGCCTCATTTTGAGAAATGGGGGAATGTTATTTCAACTTCACTAGCTTTTATTGCAGACTCGCTTTCCAAGAGGGCTCTTGATACTTTTCTTTCCAATTCAACGTCTCTGCTTACAAAAGGGATTACTTCTTCCTTTGACAAAATTACTGCTTTGTCTTTTACCTCCTCTGTGTCTTTTTTAGCAGACCACAGGATTATATAGCCGGTAGAAAGCTCAACTACCAGCTCTTCTAGGAAAATGTCCTCTCGTTTGATTTTATACCGAGATTCCATGAGCGATACGACCATTTCAAGAATTTTATTGGGTGAAAACGAGTATAACAATGGTGCATCCAAACGTATAACCTTCAACATGCCCCTTCTTTTGGCCTCTTCTTCTTTCTCCATTTTCTCCTTTTTGAGCCTTTCAACTAACTCATGGGGTACTGGAATTTCCCTGTCATTTAATTCCTTAACAAACCTCTCTCCATCCCAAGGAATTATTTTCCCCTTGTACTCTCTCCCCAGGAGCACTTTTGCATCTTTTGTGAATCCACTAACAGAAAGAAAAATCCCTCTATCTGCTTTAGCTTTTATGATGGCCTCTGCAAATTCTTCAACTTCCTTAGAAGATGCTAACCCTTTTGTTTTTACCTTTATTGCATACTTCTCAAGCCCAGATATTGGATCCTCACGTAAGGCTATGAAGTCGATTTTCCACTCTTCAGCTCTTACTCTCTCGGCTTCTTTAAACCCCAAGGATTCAATGAGTCGTTGAACGATACGAATTATATCCTCATCAGAGGCAAAGTTCAATATTTCCAACGTCCATTCCATAGTATCACGCTCACATAATAAAATAGGGGTTTTTCATATAAATTAGTTTTGCATAATACGCCTATCACCATTGGTGTTTAAAATAATCTTTTAACCATTTCTCATTTACATTCTCTCAGGTGAGAAAATGTTTAAGCTGACAGAATTTAACTATCACGGGAAAACAGTCTTTTTTAGGGCGGATTTAAATTCACCTGTCAAAAATGGAAAGATAATCAGCGATGCCCGATTTAGGGCTGTTTTACCCACCGTAAGGTACCTACTCGAACACAATGCAAAGGTTGTTGTTGGAACTCATCAGAGCAAGCCCTATGAAGAAGACTACCTAACCACGGAACAGCATGCCGAAATACTAAGCTCCCTGCTAGGTATTGAAGTGAAATATGTGGAAGATGTCTTTGGAAAATGTGCAAGGGAAGCGATAGCCTCTTTAAAACCCGGTGAAATACTTATGTTGGAGAACCTCAGATTTGCGGCAGAGGAAACCAAACAAGCTCCCTTAGAAAAGTGTGAGAATACGTATTTCGTTAGGAAGCTTAGCCCCCTGATAGATTACGTAGTTACAGACGCATTCGCCGCAGCTCATCGATCACAGCCATCTTTGGTCGGCTTTGCAAGGTTAAAACCAATGATACCCGGATTTTTAATGGAGAGAGAACTAAAAGCATTGAATAAGGCATATGAAAGCGAGGAAAAACCCAAAATCTATGTATTAGGTGGAGCAAAAGTTGAGGACTCACTTAGAGTTGCAGAGAATGTTTTGAGGAACGGAAAAGCCGACTTGATTTTAACAGGCGGTTTGGTCGGCCAAATCTTCACTCTGGCAAAGGGGTTTGATCTTGGGGATGCGAACATAAGCTTTCTTGAGAAAAGAGGATTAATAAAACTCATAGATTGGGCGGAAAAGATACTGAATGAGTTTTATCCTTACGTAAGAACTCCAGTAGATTTTGCAGTTGAATACAAAGGTGAGAGAGTCGAAGTAGATCTGTTGAGCGATAAAAAATGGATTTTTGACGAGAGACCGATCAGGGACATAGGAAGCAGAACAATAGAAAAGTATCGAGAAATACTTCAGGAGGCTGCTATAATAGTTGCAAACGGTCCTATGGGAGTCTTTGAGATAAAAGAGTTTGCAAAGGGCACTGTGGAGGTCTTTAAGGCCATAGGAGAGAGTGAGGCATTCTCAGTTGTTGGTGGGGGACATTCAATAGCAAGCATATACAAGTACAACATAAAGGGAATCTCCCATATAAGCACGGGCGGTGGAGCAATGTTAGCCTTTTTTGCTGGAGAAAAACTTCCTCTTGTTGAGGCACTTAAAATAAGCTATGAAAAATAGGAAAAAGCTAAAATCAACCTATTGTAGCTTTTTCAAATTCAATCATGGCTACTCCCACAAGGAAAAGAGCCAGCA
Source organism: Thermococcus aegaeus (assembly GCF_055393685.1). Lineage (NCBI taxonomy): Archaea > Methanobacteriati > Methanobacteriota > Thermococci > Thermococcales > Thermococcaceae > Thermococcus > Thermococcus aegaeus. The sequence continues at coordinate 861,335 of NZ_AP042464.1, forward strand.
ACGCTAGTACTCCAACGTCAGTTGTTAGGGCAAATTTTGTTACGTTTTCTCCAACAAGGAAATGTCTTGCTCCATCAACTGCGTAGGTTAAGGGGTTGATGTAAGCTAAGGCTCTCATCCATGAGGGCATTGTGTCTATTGGGTACATTGCACCACTGAGAAAGATTAAAGGCAGCATGAGAACCATCATTATCATCTGGAACCCTTCCATGCTCTCCATCCTCAAGGCTAAGCTAACTCCGAATCCTGAAAATGCAACCGCGAGGAGAAATCCAACCCCCAAAGCCGGCAAGATACCACTAATTTTAAGGTTCTCCGCTAAGAGGAACGTCAAGAGGAGAATTATCGTCCCCTGTGTCAAGGTCACCAATGAATCGCCAAGGATTCTGCCCAGTATCCCTTCCTTTCTGGAAGCCGGAGCTACCAAAACTTCCTTGAGAAAGCCAAACTGCTTGTCCCATATGACGCTGACTCCACCTATAAAGCTCTGATTGAAGATCGTCATTGCAAATATACCTGGAGCGAGAAACGTTAGGTAGTCAACGCCTCCAAATATTGCCCTAGCCATTGGATTGTCGAAAACCTTACTCCATCCAAGCCCGAAGAACACGAGCCATATTAATGGGTTAACTATCATTCCCACAACTCTTGAGCGTGCCCGTGTAAATCGCTTGATCTGTCTGTATGCCATTGTTGTTAAAGCCCTCATTTACTTCACCTCCTCATTCTCATCCTTATCATTGATGCCAAAGTATTTGTCTCCTCTTCATCCCTAATCTCCCTCCCCGTTAGGTACAGAAAGACGTCGTTAAGCGTTGGTCTGTGGTAAGTTACCTCGACAATTTTCACATTTCGCTCCTTAGCAAGATCAAATATCTTAGGCAAAGCTTCTGCGGCGTTTACAACTTCAAGTCTAACCCTTCCATCCGATAAAAGTTTGCATCCTCTAATGAATTCAGCCTTGAGACATTTGAGGTCTTCTGGAGCCTCAAGTTTGAGATATATAACATCATTACCGACAAGCTTTTTGAGCTCCTCTGCTGTTCCTTCAGCAATTATCTTGCCATGATCCATAATCGCTATCCTATCCGCTAACTGCTCCGCTTCATCCATATAATGGGTGGTTAGGAAGATCGTCATGTTATGCTCTTCCTTCATGGATTTGATGTACTCCCAGATGTGGGCTCTTGTTTGAGGGTCAAGCCCTATTGTCGGCTCATCCAAAAATAACACTTCAGGCTCGTGAAGAAGAGCCCTTGCAATTTCAAGTCTTCTCTGCATACCACCTGAGAAATATTTTACAGGCTTATTTCTAAACTCCCAAAGCTCCACAAACTTCAAAAGCTCCTCTATTTTGTTTTTAAGCTCATTCCCTCCCAATCCATATATCCTTCCGTGAATATACATGTTTTCATAAGCAGTCAGCTCCCTATCAAGGCTTGGATCTTGAAACACTATTCCTATCCTCTTTCTCACTTCCATTGGTTCCTTAACCACGTCATGTCCAGCTACAATGGCCTTTCCCGAGGTCAATTTTAGGAGAGTAGTTAGAACATGAACCGTAGTTGTTTTACCCGCACCATTCGGCCCCAAAAAGGCAAATATTTCTCCTCTCTTGACCTTAAAGGAAATCCCCTCTACAGCCTCAAAGTCACCATATTTCTTGACGAGATTCTCAACTTCAATGGCATACATTCTACTCACCTCCGAGAAGTATCAGCTTTATTCTCTTCGTAAAATTCTCAATTTCTTCCGAGATTTCAGCCTTTTGAGACTCCGAAAGTGAGGGCAAAACTTCCATAATTTCTCTTATTGTTTTAAACAACTTCCTGCCTCCAAGTCTAGAAAATTCTTTAAAACGATCAACCTTCTCAAGAGCCTCCTTCAGCTCATTTTGATGCTCTTGAAGATAACCCCTTCCCTTCTCCGTAATCCTATAGAGTTTTTTCTCTCTTTTTTCTGTCTCAACAACCTCAATAAGCTTGTTTTTCTTTAAATTAGCCAGCAAAGGATAAATTGCTCCAGCACTTGGGCTCGGTATTTCGTACCTTTTCTCAAGCTCCGCCATTATACCATAGCCGTGTAGAGGCTTCTCCTCAAGCAAATGAAGGATAAGAAGCTTCAAATATCCCCTATATTTTGGCCTTTCCATTATATCACCAGATATATCAAAAGATATATCTTTATAAACTTTGTCCCTAAAAACCCTTAATTAGTTCACGAAGTACAACTACTGGGGTGGGAATTGTGAAACTCATATTAAAACCCCTGTTTGAGGCACCTCTAACTCCCGATTTCATTGAAGTCATAAAAACAAAGCTCAAGGGAAAAGAAGTCAGAGAAGGTGATGTTCTGGAAATAGACCTGCTGGGAAAGCCTCTCAAGTTCAAGGCCATATATGCAGAGCCAGAGGTCATTAAGGTCACTGACTTAACGGCAATAGAGCTAAGCAAAGAAGAGATATTTTCCACAACACTTGAATTTGAAAAGGAAATTAAAGATTTACTTCTCGGAGAAAGCATTATTGCAGTTGTCTTTGACGATGAGGTTTTAATCTTGAACCACAGAGGACACAAGATTTTTAACCAGAAATTCGAGAAACTTAAAGAAGTTAGGCTTGCAAAAAACACTGTATTGGTGGTTCATGATGAAAACAAACTTACAATCATCCAAGTCTGATGGATTTACATTTAACGAGAGCTGGGAGGAAAAGAAAAAACGTGCCCAAGAGATAGTCAAAAAACTCATAGAGACCTATCCTAGAGAAAAAATCCTCATTGGGGATCCTTACAAAACGCTGATTCACTGCATAATCTCCCAAAGGATGAGGGATGAAGTGACTTACAAAGTGTGGAGGGAGTTGTTTAAAAAGTACAAGAACATCGAGACGATAGCGAACACACCCATTGAAGAGATGCAAGAGTTTCTGAGGAAGAACGGTGTTGGCCTCTGGAAAACGAAAGGCGAGTGGATAGTAAGGGCTTCTCAAATAATTCTCGAAGAATATGGTGGTAAAGTTCCAGACAGAATTGAAGAACTAATGAAGCTCCCGGGTATAGGGAGAAAATGTGCAAACATAGTTTTAGCATACGGGTTTGGAAAGCAGACGATTCCAGTGGATACCCACGTAAACAGAATCAGCAAAAGGCTCGGCTTAGCTCCTCCGAAGGTTTCACCGGAGAAAGTCGAGGAATACCTCAAACAATTAATACTCACGGATCTATGGATATATGTGAATCATGCAATGGTTGACCACGGAAAACGAATATGCAAGCCTATAAACCCAAAATGCAACGAGTGTCCCCTGCAGGATCTCTGCCCCTACGCAAAAGGTCAAATAGACAAGAGAGAAATAAGATAAAAGGGCTTATATACCTAAATCACCAAATTTCTTTTGGTGTTATAAATGAGATACGAGATTATTCAAAGACCAAGTTTTAGCTTGGTTGAGGTAGAATTGGAGGATGGGGAGGCCATTAAGGCAGAACCCGGAGCAATGGTTCATATGAGCCCAAATGTAGAAATAGAAACAAAGACAGGCGGAGTTTTTAAAGCCCTAAAAAGGTCAATGCTTGGAGGAGAAAGCATATTCATAAACACCTTTAGAGCTAGAGGAGGTAAAGGAAATATCGGCCTAGCCCCGCCGTATATGGGAGACATAGAGGCATTAGAGTTGAGAGGAACCCTATATGCTCAGAGTGGAGCATTTTTAGCTAGTTCTGAGAATATAGAGATAGACACTAAATTCGGCGGTGCAAAGACCTTTTTCTCAAGAGAAGGGCTTTTTCTGCTTAAACTAACCGGAGAAGGAACGATATTCCTTTCAAGCTTTGGAGCAATATATAAAAAGGAGCTTAGAGATGAGCGCTTCATAATAGACACCGGCCATTTAGTGGCCTTTACAGAGGGTCTCGATTTTAAGGTAAGAAGGGTTGGGGGAATAAAAAGCACTATCTTTGGTGGCGAAGGACTTGTAGCGGAGTTCTACGGTACTGGGACATTATACATACAAACAAGAAGCATAGATAGCTTTTTAAGCTGGCTTATTCCCTTCCTGCCAAAGTCTCAAGGATGATATTTTTATAGCCTTTCTTTTATACCTCTCCGGTGAGAAAAAGTGATGGGAGTGTCAACTCAGTGTCTATTTGATAAAAGCTTAAGCCTCGCTCTCCACAAAATTAAGAATCTCAACGTTGATTTTGTTGAGATCGTCAATGAAGGGTATCACGAGCTTAACAGGTACAACTATAAGATGCACAAGGAGTTTTTAGAAAACAATGGTTTAAAAAGCGTTATCCACGCTCCATTCAGCGATATAAACATAGGATCGTTAAACGAAAAAATAAGGAGAGCTTCTCTCAACATTATCTTTGAGACTCTGGAGGTAGCACATAGAATGGAATCCTTGCTTGTGGTAATTCATCCAGCACACAAGTCCCCACTAAGTGGAAAGTTTCCCAAAGCTTACGAAAAAGTCCAAAAACGCTCTCTAGAAGAAATAGACAGAGTGGGAGAAAAGATAGGTGTGAAGGTTGCTTTAGAGAATATGCCCTCCTTCTGGATACTTGATGGTCAAACTCCAGAAAGGATAGCAGAACTCGTTGATGGAACCAACATAGGTGTGACATTTGATGTGGGACACTTAAACACAACAACTGGAAACTTTGACGAATTTATTGAACTCTTAAGAGACAGGATAGTGTACATACACTTAAGCGACAATGACGGCACAAAAGACTCTCATTTGGCTCTAGGAGAAGGCACGGTCCCTTGGAGAGAGGTAATGAAAAAACTACCCAAAGTTCCCATGTCTTTAGAGATAAAAACCTTCGACGATGCTATTAAAAGTCTCAAATTTTTGAGTGAACTTCACAGCAATATTTGATATTCTTCCAATTTTTGGGCAATAATGCCTTTATTGATTCATCAGGGAGCTTATTTTACCTACATAAAACTTTTATACACAAGAAGATAAAGTTCAAGTGGAACTTTATTCATAAAATTTTAGAGGTGATACCATGAAAAGCCCAAAAATTGTCGAAGAACTCAAACCCTTCTTCGAACCCAAGGCTGTCGCAATCATAGGAGCCACAAACAAAAAAGGAAAAGTTGGAAACGTTATTTTTGAGAACTTCAAAAGGAACAAAGAGCAGGGCATTTTTAAGGGCAACATTTACCCCGTAAACCCCAAGCTTGATGAAATCGAGGGGTATAAAGTATACAAGAGCGTCAAAGAACTCCCAGATGACACTGATTTAGCAGTAATATCAATTCCAGCTCCCTTTGTGCCAAACACAATGAGAGAAATTGCAGAAAAGGGAATAAAGGCAGTAGTAATTATTACCGGTGGTTTTGGAGAGCTCGGCGAAGAAGGAAAGAAAATGGAAGAGGAAATCCTTCAAATAGCAAGGGAAAACGGGATAAGGGTCATAGGACCCAACTGTGTTGGAGTTTACGTACCTGATACAGGTGTTGATACGGTTTTCCTGCCTGAGGAAAAAATGGACAGACCTAAGAGCGGTCCAATAGCTTTCGTTTCTCAAAGTGGTGCTTTTGCCGCAGCAATGCTCGACTGGGCAGCTTTAGCTGGGATAGGAATCGGAAAGATGGTAAGCTATGGTAACAAAATAGACGTAGACGATGCTGATCTAATGGATTATTTCATTTACGATGACTCCATAAGGGTCGTCACCTTCTACATAGAGGGAGTAAAAGATGGCAGAAAATTCATCGAAGCTGCGAAAAGGATAACAAAGGTAAAGCCTGTTATAGCCCTCAAGAGTGGAAGGACAGAATATGGTGCAAAGGCTGCATCTTCCCACACCGGAAGCCTAGCGGGGGCTGATGTGATTTATGATGCAGTGTTCAAGCAGACGGGGATTTTAAGGGCAGAAGACTTTGAGCACATGTTTGACGTAGCAAAGGCATTTGCAAAGTGCAAGCTTCCAAAAGGAGACAGAGTTGGAATAATTACAGACGGTGGTGGAGCGGGAGTTATGGCAAGTGATGCCGTTGCCAAATTTGGTCTTAAAATGGCCGAACTTAGCGAAGAGACCATCAAATATCTAAAGGAGCACTTCCCACCACACGCAGTTGCAGGAAATCCGACTGATGTCGTTGGAGATACAGATGCCCAAAGGTACAAATACGCAATTGAAGCTTTTGTAAACGATCCAAACGTTGATGCAATAGTGGTAATCGTTCTCTTTCAAGTGCCGCTCTTAGATGAGGAGGAAATAATAGGAATCTTAGCGGACTACGCAAAGAAGAGTGAAAAACCAATAGTTGCGGTTGCCATGGGCGGTAAAAAGACAGAGTATTATGCAAAGATACTTGAAGAAAAAGGAGTTCCCGTCTATCCAACACCAGAAAGAGGAGTTAGAGCATTAGCTGGCTTAGTACAATACTCCAAATATCTTGAAAAGTTAAAGGAGGAGTGATTCACTCCTTATTTCCTTATTATGGGGGGGTAATTATGAAAGATGAAGCTTTGAAAGTGATTGAAGAGGTTTTGGCCCAAGGTAGGAAGGCTTTGGTTGAATACGAAGCAAAGCAGGTTTTAAAAGCTTATGGCTTGCCACTTCCAGAGGAAAAGCTTGCGAAAACCCTCGATGAGGCCATAAAATACGCAAACGAAATAGGGTATCCAGTCGTTATGAAACTCATGTCTCCACAGATTCTCCACAAAAGCGATGCAAAAGTCGTTATGCTTAACATAAAAAACGATGAAGAACTCAAACAGAAATGGGAAGAAATTCACGAAAATGCAAGGAAATACCGGCCAGATGCGGAAATTTTGGGTGTATTGATAGCCCCAATGCTCAAGCCTGGAAGAGAGATCATTATCGGTGTCACAGAGGATCCACAGTTTGGCCACGCAATAATGTTTGGTCTCGGTGGAATCTTCGTGGAGATTCTCAAAGACGTAACCTTCAGGATAATCCCAATTGAAGAAAAAGATGCTTGGGCGATGATAAAGAGCATCAAAGGATATCCAATCCTAGCTGGGGCAAGGGGGGAGCCTCCAGCAGACATGAAGGCCATCGTAGATATGATGCTAAAAGTTTCACAGCTCGTTGATGACCTCAAGGATTACATCAAAGAGATGGACTTGAACCCGGTCTTCGTTTATCCCGAGGGAGAAGGAGCAGTCATAGTTGACGCAAGAATTATTTTAAAGTGATGCCTCTCTTTCATGTTTCTAATTTTTAACTTTTCTTTATGTAAAGTTAATGTTACTTTAGTTTGACATAATATGCAAAAGTATATATCTTTCGGACACTGACACTTCCAATAATAAGTTAACTCAATCAACTTTTTTGAATAACAGATATTGCCAGAGATGCCAATATCGGAATAACATTCAGAAGAGCATGAAGGGAGGTGATAAGAAATGACCTCAGAAAAAGAAAAGATTCTCCAGCAAATAGTAGAGGAAATCTGGAACACGGGAAATGTAGAGTTAATAGACAAGTTCCATGCGCCAAACTTTGTAAACCACGACCCTGCTAACCCAGATGTTAAAACTCTTGAACAGTTTAAAGAATGGGTGCTCTTTAACCATAAGGTATTTCCGGACTTTCATGTAACTATTGAAGATACTATTGCCCAAGGCGACAAGATAGTAAAACGATGGACAGCCACTGGAACCCATAAGGCTGAGATGATGGGCATTCCCCCAACCAACAGGCAAGTAACCATCCGAGGAGTTGCTATATACCGCTTTGAAGGAGACAAAATCGCAAAAATGTGGTGGGGATATGATATGCTTAACATGCTACAGCAACTTGGTGCTTTTCCCCCGAAAGGGTAAGTAGATATTTAAGAAAAGTACTCAAAGAATATTCTTATTTTTTTAATTTTTAAGCTCCTTTTTTGATTTCCAAAACTTTTGGCTTCTTCCCCAAGAACTCGGCGGCCGTTAAAACACTTTTGTTGAGCTTTTCTCCAACTTCCCACACCTCTCTCGTATGTTCCCTAAAATGACGCTCCCGTGGGAGATGGTGATCGTAGATAATAGCCTCTGCGTCTGTCTCTTTCACAATTCTAACCGCATTTTCAATTGCTCTTCTTAGATTGATTTTATTGAGGAGGTAACCAAGCATATATGTCATAGGGCCGTCTAAGACTAAGATATCTGGATTTTCTCTAATTATCCACTCCGCATAGTCTTCTATTATAGGGCCATTTAAATCACTTGAATGGATTAACTTTTCTTCTTCATGCTCAATAACAGTTGAAATCACCCAACCCACTCTTGAAAACTCTATTCCATGAAAGAGAGGTTTCGTAAATTTGACTTTTGTGTCTCCAAACTGAAATTCTCTCCCATCGGCAAACACAACTCGAAGATTCTTGAAACTCATCTCAGGAATTTTTGGGTTTCGATTCCATTTATTGACCCTATTTCTGAACCACTTAAGGCCTTTTTCAAGGAGTTGTTTCCTTCGCTTGTTGTAATCTCCGAAATCCTTGGAGACTGCTATTGGTAGCTCTTCCATTGGATTTGGATATTCTCGCGATTCTGGTTCTTTCCAGATATCCTCCAACTTTAGGTCTCCATAATACCTGTAGAGACTGGAATAAAAATACTCGGCTCGTTCTCTCTGGGAATCGTTTATATACTCATTTGGGTTCTTAACTAAGAGTGTTTTTCCCTCATACACATCTAAATCGCTTGGAAAGTAGTGATCGTAGTGATAGTGAGAAATTACAATAATATCGGCCTTTTCACTGGCCTTTTTTACTGCCTTCTCCCCCTCAATAAGCCATTCGATCTTCTCTTCTTCAGTGGCTGGAAAACTCGGCTGCATAATAGCAATACCCGGATCTATTAAGATCGAGATATCAGGTGTTTTAACGAAGACACATGAACTCTTGGCTCCCAAGGAATCAAACCACACAGGTTCAAATGAAAGCGTCATGTTCATCCCTCGATTTCATCCCTTTAAACATCAACATAAATATTCCCAATATCACCATCCCAAAGATTCCAACAAAAGCAAAGCCAAACCTAAAACCTAAAAATCCAACCAAGATTGGGCCCAGAGCTTGGCCTATGTCTTTTATACTCTCCAAAAAACCTAACGCTGTGCCTCTAAGCTTTGAAATTTCTGTTGCCAAAGGCTTGGTTGAAGCTTCACTTACTGAAGCGCCGAGTGAAAATAAAACTGCCCCTCCGATTATTAGTGAGAGGGAATTTGAGAGAGCAAAGATAAGCATGGCAAGACTTACCATGCTCATTCCCACAATTATTGGCTTTATTCTCCCAATCTTGTCACTTAAGTAACCAGCGTAGGGTTTCACAATTGCCATTAGCGAAATCTCAATTGTAAGGATTAATCCCGAAAGCCAAGCTTTGTCTTCAAGAAAGTAGAAAAGAGGTAAAAATGTTTCAATACTTTGATAAGCCATATAAACAGCTGCATCCAACAGACCAAGAAGAAAGAGGGTGGAACTAAATGAAAACTCAAACTTCTCTAATTCTCCTTCTGCTTCAGGTAACGTAAAAGTTATTGCAAAGGTTGTAAATCCAAAGAAAGAACACAAAATAAAAACAATCCAAAATCCTGTGAAATATATTAAGCTTCCTGCCAATAACGGAGCAATGGCTCTCCCCACGAGAGTTGCAGAACTTAAAATCCCCATAAAAGTACCTTTCTTTTCAGAATATAAGTCACTGATTAAAGCAAGGGAAACAGGAACAAATATAGCAGTTGCTATCCCATAGTAGGCCCTTACCAAAGCTAACGCTATAGCATTGTTAGCAAAGAAGTAAAGAAGGGGCGCAGAGAAGAATACAAAGCCGCTTATTTTAAGAAGCTTTTTTCGCCCATAGATATCGCTCAAAAGCCCTGAGGCAAAGTTCATAAAAATACCCGTTATAGTTGATGCCGCTGCAACAATTCCAATCTCCCCCCTGCTCAACCCCAAACTTTGAGCATAGAGTGGCAAGGTTGGAGATTTACTCATGGTAGAGCCGAGTATTGCAAAAAATCCTGCTATTAGGATTGCATAAAGTATCTTCTTCATGTTTACCCCACCGAAGTTTGACTCCAAGATATTAAATCGTTCTCATTAGATAAATACTTAAGCTTCAAGCTTCAAAGAGATAATATGCCGGAAATAGACCTTAATGGGAAGAAGATCCAGTACGAAGTCAGCGTGAGAAGGGTAAGATATGTGAGAATCTACGTAAGTCCAGAGGGAAAACTCTATATCGTCTCTCCAACGAGAAGAGTTAAAAGGTTCCTAAAAGAAAAGGAGGATTGGATACTCTCAAAGCTTGAGAAAATTGAGAGGGCAAAAAACCTTCAAGGGTTTCCTTATCTGGGAAAGTTCTACCCATTTAAAGATGGAAAGATTTTCACCGATAACAAAGTTTTAGACGTTTCAGACAAAAGAAGGCTTGAGAAAACTCTAAAAAACGGGCTTAGAACATTATTGGTGCCCCTTGTTGAAGAACGTGCTACGAGTTTAGGTGTCAAGCCAAAAAGAATTTTCATCCGAAAACAGAGGACAAGATGGGGAAGCTGCTCCCCAAAGGGGAACCTAAGCTTCAATTTAGCAATGCTGGCCTTACCTCCGGAGCTCATTGACTATCTCGTAACACATGAAGTGGCTCACCTTATAGAGATGAACCACTCCAAAAAGTTTTGGACGTTGGTTGAGGAATTCCATCCAGACTGGAGAAGAAAGAGGAAAGAACTTAAGGATTGGTGGGTAATTGTCCACAACAACCCGGTATGGAGGGAAATTTTGGAGGGAGGAAAATGAGGGTTATCCTTCTGGGCTCCGGCTCTTACAGCGGTACGCCTAAAGCCCTTTGCACTTGTGAGAACTGCACAAGGGCGAGGAAGTTCCCCCAATACAGAAGAACAAGGTTTTCTATATACATCCCAAAGATAAAAGCTCTCATAGATCCCTCCCCAGATCTGTATTACCATCTAAAGCACCTAAATGAAAAAATCGAGAGGGTTTTTATAACTCATCCCCACTTTGACCACATTGCCGGGCTTCCTGAGCTGCAGGTTTTTAAAGAGATTAGCTTTTACTCCCATGAGAAAACCCTTAGCATTGCGAAGCTCCTGCAAGAAACTTTTTTGGGTCAGAGAGAGTGGAGATACATCCCCTTAGAGTTCAACAAATGGTATGATTTTGGGAACTTCAAGATAAACCACTTTCCAGTTGTTCACCAGCCCGGAGAAGTTGCCGGTGGATTCATCCTAGAGATAGGGGAGAAAAGGATCGCCATAACTGGAGACACGGGGCCAGAAATTTTGAGAGACGAGAAAACATTGGAAGAAATTCAAGGAGCTGATATTCTCGTCGCAGAGATGACCCACAAACATTCAATTCCCAGAACCCATCTCGGGGTGGATGATGCAGTTAAGCTCGCACAAAAAGTAAATGCAGTAAAAACGCTCTTCGTGCATATAAGCCATTCAAACTATACCCATGAGAAGCTGGAAGAAAAGGTCAGAGAGGCAGGAATAGTTGGAAGGGACTTTATGCACTTGAAGATTTAAACAAGAAAGAGCTCCTCAAAAGCCCTTCTCCAAGGAAAATCATTGGAACAGAATCATAAAAATGAGAAACCCAAGCGAGTTTTCACTCTCCCATCACCTGAACAACCACTCTCCTTCTTCTTGGCCTTACATCGAGCTCCACAAAAAATATCTGCTGCCATATTCCCCTGACAACTTTTCCTTCAACAACGGGGAGTACAAGTGAGGGTCCCAAGATAGTAGCCCTTAGATGGGAGTGAGCATTGTTGTCTATCAAATCGTGCCTGTAACCAGCCCCTCTGGGTACAAGTTCCTTTAGAATTCTTTTAAAATCCTCAAGGAGGCCGCTCTCGTGTTCTATTGTTACAACGGCTCCAGTTGCCCCGGGAACAAACACAAGAACTTGACCGTTTTTTATTTCGCTCCGTTCTACTATCTCCTCTACTTCAGGGGTTATATCCACCAAATCTATTTCCCCTTTAGTGGAAAACCTAAGCTCTTCGGTCACTACCTTCATTCCACCACCTCCAGAGCAAATAACCGGCACCAAACCCTATTAGGTTTGCGGCCATGTCCATAAAGGAAAAGCTCCTTCCCGGGATAAAGACCTGCAGAAATTCAAGAATAATTGGAAAAACTATGTAAAACTTACTCCCACTAATCAGACCGAGAAATAAGAACTCCAAAAAATGCGCTATTTTATCCCCTCCTCCTATCCCAACCGATGGCACCTTAGGAGAGAGATTGGCATAAATTAGAAAGATGAGGTAGAGATACTTCAAAGGCCTCATAGGAAACGCTCCAGTTTTTTAACTTTTTCAACGACCTCTATTGGGCTTTTGCCAAAGATATAAACACAAGGTTCTATTCCGAATCCCCCCTTATCTATCACAGCATCAAGAATCCCTTTTTTCTTAAACTCTTCGGTGATTAGTTTAACGGTTTCTTCCTCACTTCTCTCGCTTTTTTCTACAGTTCCAACTTTAAAATCTGCCTTTTTAAGGGCACCCGATATTTTCTCGTCGTACCTTATGTTCAAAACACTTCTAACTTCGGGAAAAATTTCAGAAAGCCCAATTAATACTTCTGCCATGTGTTCGCTCACCCCAAATTCTGGAGGCAAAGCGTAGGCTTTTCCCTTTACCACTGTTATCCTCCCTGGAATGGCAGCAACATCGTTCTTTTCTTTTGGTTTTGGAAGGGAATAGGCAAAGTTGCTTCTGACCTCAGGAATTAACTCCAAAAACTTCTCATCACGAAGCAACTCACTTAAGGCCAAGGAAAGCTCTTCTAAAATCTGAGTTCTTGAAGGCTCTTCAGTGAATATTTCTCGGCATAGAGACTCATCACTGCTACCAATGTAATCCAAATAGCCCTTGCAAAGAATTCCGCTCCTGAACATTTCAAAGAACTTTCTGTTCAAAAACCTTACCAAGTCTTCCTTTTTTGCCCCATACAGAATAAGCCCCGCAACCTCTTGAGCGACCTTTTCAACCTCCTTACCAAGTTCACCACTTAGCCTTCTATACTTACCAGTTAGATATTTGCTAACCATCGCTTGGGTAATTCCCAGGTGTTCCGCTATTTTCGCCTGAGTTAAGCCTTTGGAGTATAAAATCCTAGCAACATTTGCCCTGAGGTTGGGCATAACTTCCTCAGCCCAGAATTCACAAGGGGTTTTCATGCTCTTCACCAGTTGTTCTTTTTTAAAACCAGGTTATAAACCTTTTCCAGAAAAGCTTATATCTCTAACCCTCTTTTTAACCACTGTGAGGAAATATGAAACTAATTAAAATAATACCCATTTTCCTGATAATTTTTTCTCTCGGATGCATTACCGTTGAAGATGGGCTCTACTCATCCCCCATAAACTCTAATGTCAAAGTATACGTGCAGATAGAAGAAAAAAGCGCAGTTTTTGACTTTTCAGAAGTAGAAATAAAAGTGGGAGATAAAACGATAAGTGAATTCAATAAGCCCGTTTTTGTTGGATATGCAAGAGGAGAGAACGGAGAAGTCAACGTTGCATTCATTGCGGAAGCAAGAGTAAAAGACTGGTATGGAAAAAAAGGGCATGCTAAAAACCTGATTACACTTAAGCTGCCCTATGGAGAAGAAGTACTTGTTACCTTGGAGCTCTACTATCAAGATGAGAGCATTAGGATAAGAGCAGATAGGGATAAATCGGGAGTTATCGGTGAGAGCATTCCAAAAGATGTTTTTCTATCTCCAGAAGAAGCCCTGCTCGAAGAAATAAGAGGCCTCTATGGAAAAATTCCAGAAGATATTCTGAGAGAAATCGAGAGAAACAAAAAATTGAGCAGCTTTTTCCTGCAAAAGTATTCCGAAACAGGTAACATCACCTATCTCATATCCTATAGGGATTCCTCCTATGTAATACGGGCTTTTGGGGAGCTTGCAAAATGGAAAGCCCTCACACCCGTTGACCTAAAGGTCTTTAACTTAACTCTGAAAGCCAATAACGAGTACTACTCTCGCTTTACTTCACCACAAAAGGACTTTTTTACTGTGATATTCTCGGACAGCACTCCCTACTACTCCCCTATAAGGATAAAGGGAGAACTAAACACCTCCTTGCCCTTCATATACTACCGGGGAAGGGGGATAAATCTCTATGCAGTGAGTGCCCTTCACTGGGTTGACCTGTACTTCCAAAGGGGAGATAATGAAAAAGCTCTAAGACTCCTGGACGAGCTTCAGGGGCTCCTCTATTACGGAAATTACAACGGCGAAGATTACGCTTTGTTTTTGAATTATTTTCATTTTGAGAATTCTTCCGTTCCCTGGGTTTCTGGTTATGCCCAAGGCTTGGGAGCAGGATTATATGCAAAAGCCTACCAAACAACAAAAAACAAAACATACCTAAAAACAGCAAAACTGCTATTAAATTCATTTGACCTGCCTTTAGAAATGAACGGATTTGTTGCAGATACAAAATACGGGCCATGGTATCTGGAATACAACTACAATTCAAATGAGCTGGTCTTAAACGGTCACATAATAGCTCTGCAAGGCCTCTACTACTACTGGGAAATCACGAAAGATGAAAAAGCATGGAAACTCTTCAAAGCTGGAGTAGAGAGCACAAAGAGGGCACTCCCAATCTTTGACACCAACTCGTGGAGTAGATACTCAAACATTCACGGGGACGCGAGCGAGTTCTACCACAGACTCCACATAAGGCTCTTAAAATGGCTATACGATGTTACCGGCGAGGAGTACTTTCTGAATTATGCCAGAAAATGGAACAATTACCTAATTTACAGAGGATTGAAACCGGAGGATCTCGGATGAGTCCGGTAAAGAAATTCTACTCTCTGCTACTGCTCTTCCTCCTTTTAACGGGTTCATATCTTGGAAGCTTTGAATTTTCAAAGAGGATCATAATAGAAAAAGCCAGTTCATTGGAGAATATCTTAAACGAGAACCAAAAGGTTGTTTTAGATAACTTCTTCAAGTTCTTAAGCACCACAAATGTCCTTTTCTTGTTTTCAAGTGTAGAAGCAGGTTACTCAACAAGAACCTTTGCAAAGGTCTTGAAAAGGGAAGGAAACCTGAGCATAGGGGAGGTTAAGATGCTGCACTTGACCCTAAAGGCCAACAATGAGTATTATTCCAGATACATATCTCCACTAAGAAGCTTTTACCCAATAACCTTTGGAAACAAAAGCCCTTATGGAAATGTTTTCTTTGCTGAAGGGGGACTTAACACCTCCCTCCCCTTTGTGCATTACAATTTCAGGGGGCTTGTTCTGTATCCGGTAAGTGGCCTTCACTGGGCTGATCTGTACTTTAAGAATGGGAACACGGAAGAAGCCCTAAAAATCTTGGATGAGCTGGAAGGGGTTATGGTTCTCAGAAAAAAGGACAAAATTGAGTATGCTTTGTTTTTGAATTATTTTCATTTTGAGAATTCTTCCGTTCCCTGGGTTTCTGGTTATGCCCAAGGCTTGGGAGCAGGATTATATGCAAAAGCCTACCAAACAACAAAAAACAAAACATACCTAAAAACAGCAAAACTACTACTAAACTCCTTTAAAATTCCCTACAAAGAAGGAGGATTTGTAGTGAATTCTCCATATGGACCTTGGATTCTAGAGTATGGATACAATTCAAATGAACTGGTTTTAAATGGCCACATAATAGCTTTGCAAGGCCTCTACTACTACTGGGAAGTCACAAAAGACCCTTATGCAAAGGAGCTATTCGACAACGGGACAGTCTCTGTTGCAAAGGCTCTTCCGTACTTTGATAAGGAAGGATGGAGTTTATACTCGAACATTCATGGAAAAGCAATGAGAAAATACCACGAACTCCATATCCAGCTCTTGGAATGGCTCTATGAAAAAACGGAAAATGAGATCTTTAAAGAATATGCAGAAAAATGGAAGAGATCACTCAAGGATGTGCGGTAGCGACCTAATAACCGGCAGAGCGACGAGAACACCGATCACAACATCCACAGCACTTTGAATGGCATTTGGAATGCCTATCACTAGCCAGAATGGAATATGGAACCACTCTTCAATAGTTGGAATTACTTGTTCTCTTGGAATGCCCAGCCACAGCGGTAGGGCATAGTAGTAGTTCATTGCAACCATTGCGGGGATCCTTATCGCAATTCCTATCAGATACGCCACAAGCACAAATATTACAAGGTCTCTCTCCTTCTTGTAGTTCTTGAAGTCAAACCTTGTGATCCTTTTAGCAATTTCAAGGCCTATTACCACACTCAAGGTTGCAAAGAACTTCATACTGGCTCCCAACCAAGAGGCAGACGATACTAAACTCAAACCCAAAAACAATAACACTAAAGCTGTTACACTGCTCCAAAAGCCCAACAAAATGTAGATAACCACTATCGGGACGGCTACAAGATCAATTGTCATTCCCCATTGAGTCGGAACCTTAAGCGGGGAAATCTGCAATACCAAAGATAAGCTCAGCAGCAGTCCGATTAATCCTATCTCCCTAGCCTTCATTTAAACCACCACCCGTGCTTTTGTTCCAATCTTTATAAAATTTTGTTCCATAATCGGAATATTTGGGAGGACAAAAATGAGAAGCAAAGCATTTATATGTTCCATGAAAATAAATTCTACGGTGGTTGGCATGAGAATACCCGAAGATGTTCGGAAAGATATCCCTTTAACGCAGGAGGTCATATATTTTGACAACACCGCAACTTCTCTAACCCCCAAACCAGTTGTTGAGGCCATGGACGAGTATTATTTGAAATATAGGGCAAACGTCCACCGTGGAGTTCACAGGCTCTCTCAAAAGGCGACCCATGAATATGAGAAGGCAAGGGAAATCACAGCAAAGTTCATTGGAGCTAAATTTGAGGAGATTGTGTTCACAAAGAACACGAGTGAAAGCTTGAATTTAACGGCTCTTGGTTTGGAGGGGATTTTTAAGAAAGGAGACAAGATAGTGACAACTCCCTACGAACATCACTCCGACTTGCTCCCTTGGCAGAGATTAGCCAAAAAACTTGGACTGAAACTGGAGATAATCGAAGGAGACAACGAAGGAAACTTGGATTTAGCGGATGCGGAGAAGAAAATCAAGGGAGCAAAGCTCGTGGCTATCCAGCATGTTTCCAATGCTCTTGGAGTTATTCACGAGGTGGAAGAACTCGGGAAGATGGCAAAAGATGAAGGGGCAATATTTGTTGTTGACGCAGCCCAAAGCGTTGGTCACATGGAGGTTGATGTTAACAAACTTCACGCAGACTTCTTGGCATTTTCGGGACACAAAGGGCCAATGGGCCCAACTGGAATAGGAGTGCTTTACATAAGGGAGGAATTCTTTGATGTGTTCGAGCCCCCGTTAATAGGTGGGGGAACAATTGAAGACGTTAATCTTTATGATTACAAGCTCACCGAACCACCAGAGCGCTATGAAGCCGGTACGCCAAATATTGGAGGGGCAATAGGTCTTGCTGCTGGAATAAGGTACATTGAAAAAATAGGCATAGACAAAATTGAAAAGCAAGAGCACAAGCTTGTGAAAAGAACAACTGAAGGCTTAACGGAGCTTGAAGTTCCATGGTACGGGCCAAGAGACCTCAAAAAGCATGCTGGGGTTGTGAGTTTTAACGTCCCTCCGCTTCACCCCCATGACGTTGCCGCCGTTCTGGATGAGCACAACATTATGGTAAGGAGCGGTCATCACTGTGCATTGCCGGTAATGAAAAAGCTTGGCATAAATGGAACTGTTAGGGCTTCTTTCCATGTGTACAACAGTATTGAAGAAGTTGAAACGTTCCTTGGGGTTATGGAGGAGCTTGTGAAAAGTTTAAAGTAATTTTTTCTTTTTTAAACTTTTGGAGGAGTTTGCTTGGGGATAGAAGAACTTCCGCTTCAAGTGCACACATATACAGCTTTTTAGCTAAAAGAAAAAGGGCACTAGATAAAATGATTGCTTTAGAAGTCTCGTCCAAGCTAAAAGAAGGGAGAATCCTTGATGTTGGAACTGGCCAGGTTACCTCCCGATAGAAATAGCAAAACTCAACCCTGATCTCGAGGTCATTGGTGTGGACATCTCCAGAGAGATGATCAAGATAGCCCATAAAAACGCCCAAAAAGAGGGAGTGAGTATTGAATTTAAGCTGATGAGTGCCTATGATCTAAAATTCGAGGATGAAAGTTTTGAACTCGTCATTACCGTTGGAACGATTCACCATTTTAACAAGCCACTTGACTTTTTCAATGAGGCGTTTAGAGTCTTAAAAAGAGGAGGAGAATTATGGGTATATGACATAGTTCGCAATGCCAAGCCCAAAGATGTAAAACTCTTGTCAAAGATGATAAATCTACCATTATTTCCTTTGTTACTTGTTTTCAAACTTCACGGGTTAACAGAGGAAGAATGGCATAACCTCGTTGACATATCCAAGACAGCAAAGTTCAAGACCCACCGTTTAAAGAATGCTGGGGCCTTTATGAAGCTCATTCTAAAAAAGATCTAAGCCTTATTTAGTCCAAAATATCGTTTCTCATCGTTCACATGCAGATTTTCATAATTTTTAATGGGTTGTATGTATAGAAAGCTGTTTATGGAAGCATATACAAAAAATGAAACGTTCCGGAACGTTCTTTTCACCGGGTTCCTAAAATAGGTAAAGAGCCTAGTTAAGAATGGTGATGGACATGAAATGGTTGAAAGTTTGGGTGTTAATAGCCCTGTTGGTGGGAAGCATAATACCAGCGGGCTTGAGCCTAGCAGACGAGAATGCCACCATAGAAAATGAAACAGAACCTTTGCCACCAGAGATCCAGAACATTACTCAAGAGGAAAGAATAGCCGAGCATATTGTTGCAGCCCTTGAAAGAGTAAGCGAAATAACAACAAGACTAATTAACAATACAAACTTACCAGACAATTCAAGCGTTATGAGACACTACCAACTGGCCGAACAGTACAAAGAAGATGCCCTCGCTGCTTATGAAAGCGGCGACTATTACAACACCATAATCAATGGCTTAACGGCAATGCATCACTACAGAGAAGTTCTGAAGAGCTTTGAAAGAGGAAAAGAGGAGCTCAAAGAAAGGTTGCCAGAGGAAATAAAGAGAATGGAAGGCTACTTTAGAATGGCTGAGAGAACTATAGAGATCGCTCAAAAACAGGGGATTGATGTAGAAAACGCAACAATGCTTTTACAAGAAACTAAGGAGGCTTACAAGACTGTGTTAGAGGACATAAAAGCCAGAGATTTCGAGAAAGCTAAAGAAGACCTCGAAGTTGCGAGGGAGAAAAAAGCAGCGCTAGATGAGGAACTAAAGAGAATAAGAAAGGAACTTGTAGAGGCAAACGCTGACAAGATAGTAAATGAGTTCTTGGAGAAAGGTGCAAGAGGGATAGAGGTAGCAGAGAAAGTAATTGAGATGGCAGAAGAAAAAGGCTACGATACAAGTGAACTTCAAGAAAGACTTGAAGCGTTTAAAGAAGTCTATGATGAAGTTAAAGCTCTAGCAGATGAAGGAAAATACGACGAAGCTCTTCAGGTCATGAGAGAGAACACGGAGACCATAAAAGAATTTCACAAGGCAATGGCATTTATCCAGAGAAAGTTCCACGAGAGAGAAGCCCAAGAAAAGATGAGAGACATGAGAACATTTCTCAGAGAGATTAACGGCAGAATTCAGAAGGATGCAAAGGCCTTGAGAGAGCTCAAGAGAAAAGGAGTAGATACAAGAAAGGCAGAACTGCAGCTTAAAACTTCGATACAAGAGGTAAGACTTGGAATCGAGCTCCTAAAACACAAAAAGCCAGCAGAAGCAAAGATGCACTTTGCAATTGCCCTGGACATGCTCCATAGAGTGGATGAGTTTATCCTAAGGCATCTCTGATTTCTAATTTTTTATGGAGGTGGTAAAGTATGAAAAAGGCTTTGCTTGCCTTATTGCTTTTTATTCCCCTTGTAAGTGCAGAGAACGTAAACATAACCCCCTATGGAGACGGATATGCAACTGTAGAAATTGAAGTGCCCGTTGATGATTATGCAACGCAGGTTACATTATCTTTGATTGGGGATCATTACGAAGACATCTTTGTTACCGACGAAAACGATAACCCCCTCGAATATTACATAAACGGAAACGAGATTACTGTGAACGCCCAAGAAGCTCAGATAGTGAAGATTACTTACACCACTCCAGATTTGATTAAACAAGAGGGTCTTGTGTGGACCCTTTCATTAAATTCAGACAATCCAGTAAGCGTTATATTGCCAGAAGGAGCGAGTTTGGTAGATATGAGTGATGTTCCCATTGAAGTTGAAGGTAATAGGATTACACTCCCAGCAGGGAAAATTGAGGTAAGTTTTACTCTCCAAGACGTAGAAACAGACACTGTAGCACTCGCAAAAGAAGGAGGCATCTCAGCAAAAATGGTGCTCTCATTGGGAGCACTCTTGGTGATCTCAATTCTGGGATTTGCCCTTTGGAGGCGATGATAATTTGAACTTTCTTTTCTTTCAATAAATTTATGAAGTACAGTTCATAAATTCCATTTGGTGGTTTTATGCTGGTTGCGAAGCCATGTACAAGCATGAAGGCAATAAACATAACTCCGCGAGAAAAGTTTGATCTTGACCTAGAAGAGGTCTGCGAATGTTTAGCTGAGAAAGGATATCAGATAAAGCGAGTAACTAGGTTTCTGGCACTTGTGAGAAAAACCTATGACATAAGCATATTCCCCAGCGGGAAAATTATAGTGAAAGAAACCGACAACAAAGAGGAAGCTTTAAAAATTGCCCAGGAAATCTACGAGTGCATCAAGGCATACAAGGTGAGCTGATGTTCACAATAGAGGAGATAAGCGAGAGGATTAACAGGATAAGAAAAGAAAACGGTTTTCCCATAGTGCCTTTTGTAATAGATGAAATTAGGTACGATAGAGAGGGTGATAAGCTGTTCATAATAGCCAGAGACAGAAGTGATAAAAGTGCAATAATTGGAAACAGCTTTGTAATCGGAAAGCTTAAAGAAGAACTCGGTGTGAAGCAGGTTACAGTATACTCAAAACTAGATTTGCTTATAAAGCAGAAAAAGCTCAAAGAAAGCCTAAGAAAAATCAAGGGGACTTTTTTGGAATTTTTGATACCAATAATCCAAGCGGAATTTAACTTTCCTCCTCGAAAGTGGCCTGAGCTAAAAGTCAATGAGAGAGCCCTTGTTTTTCTCAGCTTTAATGCAAAAGCCATGATAGGCTTTGCCGAAAAATTGGGGTTAAAAACTGAGAGGATTGGCATCAAGTACACCTTCCCAAAAATAGAGCACGAACCGATAGAAGGTTCCCTTAGAGAGCTCTTTTATCCAGACGAGGAAAAACTGAAAGATATCGCCAGAAAGAAGGAAATTAAGCTCGTCATAGCAGATTTCCCATTCGATTTAAAATTTACTACCGATGCGGCATTTTTAAATCCCCTCAGATTTCTCCATATTGGGTTCTTTGAAGCTAAATACTTTTTCGGCTTTGAAAAGCCTGTTAGGATCGACAAAGATGCCATGATAGACTTTGTAGTGGATATGGTAGCTGAAGGACTAATGGAATCCACAGATGGGGCAAACTTAATATGGTGGGCATGGAAAAAGTAATGTGGTGATCAGATGATAATAGGGGTTGTTGGTAAAATCGCAGCCGGGAAAACAACAATTGCAAAGTTTTTCGAGGAGAAAGGTTTTTGCAGGGTTTCATGTAGTGATCCGTTAATCGACCTCCTAACCCACAACCTAAGCGAGTACTCATGGCTCCCAGAAATTCCAGAAAAGAGCGAGCCAACAAGAGATAAACTCATTGAATACGGTAGATACCTAAAGGAGACCTATGGAGAAGATATTTTGATAAGGCTTGCATTGGACAAAAAAAGAAACTGCGAAAATGTGGTTATTGATGGAGTCCGCTCTAAGGGAGAGATTGAAGCAATAAAAAAGCGAGGTGGGTTTATAATCTATGTTGAAGCCAGAGCAGAGATAAGATACGAGCGTTTAAAGAAGAGGAACGCAGGTAAAGACAGGGTGATAAAAAGCTTTGAAGATTTTTTAAAGGCCGATGAAGCTGAGGAGAAGCTTTATCATACGAGCAAGCTTAAAGACTTAGCTGACTTTTTAATTGTAAACGAAGGAACTCTGGAAGAGTTAAAGGCAAAAGTCGAAGAGATTATAGGCTCCTTGATGTCTAAAAAAGTTTAAAGGTTTTTAGAGCTTCCTTTTATTGGTGGTGTTTATGATTATGATAGTTCTCGCACCCTGTCTTCTCAGCCCTTTTTACGTCTATCGGGGAGCAAAAGAAAAAGAGTACAAGACAAGTGAAAAGCTCTTAGGCTTTCTTTCAGAATATAAAAACAGGATAAAGATGCTAACATACCCCTGTCCCGAATATGAGCTCATAGGCTGGCCAAGGCCTCCCATGAGCAAAGAGATTTTTGAAAAGCTTGGAATGAAAGAAAAAGCGGAAGATATTGCGGACTTCATTGGAAGAGTTTTAACAGAAGAAAAGCCAGAAAAGGTCATCTTTCTTGGAGTTAAAGGCTCACCAACGTGTGGAGTATTTAACACAACCTCAAGCAATCCAGAGAGGTTCCCCTACAAAGTTATCCAAGAGTTCTTTTATCTGCCCAAAGAGGAAAGGATAAAGCGGTCGAAAGAGCTAATGAAAGAGCAGGAGTTTAAACTAATCCCCGGAGAAGGCGTGTTATTTGAGATTCTGAAAAAGAGATTCCCAGACTTTGTTTACATTGAATTTGATAAAGACCGCATTGAGGAAAGCATTGAAAGGTTGAAAAAAGTTATAGAGGGTTCGTGATGAATGCTATCATAGTTTACGTCTCTATTCACCATAAAAACACGGAGAAGATAGCTAGAGCAATAGCAGAAGTTCTTAGTGCAGAGCTCGTTAAGCCATGGGAGATAACACCTGAAGAGCTCTTGAAATACGACCTCATAGGCTTTGGCTCAGGCATTTACTACTGGAAGCACCATAGAGCACTCTTTAAACTTATAAATAATCTTCCATGGATGGAAGGGAGAAAGGCCTTTATCTTTTCAACAGCAGGGATAAACATTCCTTTTATCAACCATAGGAAGCTCAGAAAGGCTTTAAAGAAGAAAGGATTTAAAATAGTGGGAGAATTTTCCTGCAGAGGATGGGACACAAATGGTTGGCTTGCTAAGATAGGAGGGATAAATAAAAATCATCCCGACGAAAAGGACATTGAAGATGCGAGAAAGTTCGCAAAAAAGTTAGCTTCACTTCAGTGAGACCAAAATGGCACCAGCAACTATTAACAAAGCTCCAATAAAGGCCCTCAAAGTTACTTCCTCTCCTAGCAAGATCCATGCAAATGCTATTGCAAAGACCACGCTAGTCCTGTCTATAGCCACAACAGCTTTGACACTTCCCGTTTTTAGTGCCAAGAAGTAGAAAAGCCAAGAGAACGCCCCCGCAACACCCGACAAAACTATGAAGGCAAATTGCTTTGAAGTTATTCCTCCTTTCAACTTTCCTTGAAAGACTGAAACCAGAAGCAGGAACATAAACATGATAAATGCTCTAATCGTAGTGGCTAGAGTTGAATCTATCCCCTCAAGGCCAATTTTCCCAAATATTGCAACCAAAGCTGCAAATATGGCCGATAAGAGAGCATAAAATATATAAATAGGAATTTCCAACTCTAGGCCTCCCTTATAGCCCTTTCTACAAGCTCCTTCGCTTTTTCCATCAGCTCCTTCGCTTTCTCCTCTGTGTGAGCTTCAAGAGTTATGCGCATTATTGGTTCGGTACCACTAGGCCTGAAAAGTATCCACCACTCATCGTTTTCAATCCTTATTCCATCGATGTCAATCAGCCTCTTATAGTCAAAGCTCTCCAGAGCTTCCCTAGCTATAAGCTCCATAGCCTTTGCTTTCTTCTCATTAGGGCAGGGGATCTTAGTCCTCAAAGTTACATATCTAGGCACTTCTTTAGCTAGTTCACTCAGGGGACCGAGTTTATCGATCATCTCAAGAACCAAGGCTCCAGCGAATATTCCATCGGGAGTGAGATTCCACTGTGGGATTATCCAAGTTCCAGAAGGCTCGCCTCCGAAGACTGCTCTTTCTCTTACTATCCCCTCTGCAACCGCAACATCACCGACTTTTACCCTAACAACTTCACCCCCTAGAGGCCTAACGTAATCATCTAAGGCAAAGCCTGCATCCACTGTGGTAATAACCTTCCCTTTCCCAAACTTTTTCAGCATATATCCACTTATGAGAGAAAGCATCACTTCATATTCAACAAAGTTGCCTTGATCATCAACAACACCAATCCTATCTGCATCTCCATCGTGTGCTATGCCCACGTCAGCCCTAAGTGACTTTACAACCTTTGAAAGGGTTGAAAGGCTTTTAGCATTTGGCTCAAGCTCTCTTACAAAAAATCCCGATGGATGGGAGTTGAGTGAGACAACCTTATTTCCGAGCTCCCTCTGAAGATAGGGAGATAAAATTGAACCAGCGCCGTTTCCACAGTCAAGAACAACTTTATAGCTTTTTGAAAGCTCTATCATCTCAAGAGCTTTTTTTATGTATTCCTTTTTTGGATCAGCTTTTGTTAGCTTTCCTACTCTATCCCAAGATGCCTGCTGGAACTTTTCTTCTTCAAGAATTCTCTCCAGCTCACTTTCCATCTCACTTGTATATGCCATTCCATTCGGCTGCCACACTTTTATGCCGTTGTACTGGGGAGGATTGTGAGAAGCTGTGATGGTTACTCCCGCATCAGCTTCGTATAGCTTTATTGCAAAGCCCGTTAATGGAGTTGGAGAGAGACCTATGTCAATAACATCTATCCCAGTACTTAGAAGTCCGCTTATCAGTGCATTTTTAAGCATCTCACCGCTTGTCCTGGTGTCCATCCCGACGATTACTCTCCCCTCGCCGAGGAAAGTCCCCAATGCCTTCCCGACTTTCAGAGCAAGATCTGGGGTTAATTTTTCATTAACGACTTCCCTTATACCGCTTGTCCCAAAGTACTTCCCCATGTGGATCACCTAATGAGCGCTAAACACTAAGAAATACGAGGTTAAGTTAAAAGATTTTTTATTCTATCCCCCTCAAAATCTCCTCACGTAGGTTTTCTTTTTAGTGACTCTACCCTCTTCAAGCTTGTACACGTCAACCTTCTCCATTCCCATGGTTTCACGCTTATAAGCGACCAGATAGTCTATAAAGTCCTTAAGCGCATATCTAAAAACAGAGTCTTTAAAGTATTTGGGCTCGTATATAAGGATAAGCTTATCCCTATGTTCTGCTATGAACGAATAATACTTAGCTCTCTCTGGTTTTAGTCTGGATAAAACTGAATAGAGCACATAGCCGTCAAACTCGAATCCTTCTTCAATGTCTCCTATAAAGACCTTCTCCGGATAATCCACCTCGAAGGGAAGGTATTCCACAAGGAAAACTTTACCTTTAGAAAGCCACACATTGAGAAATATCTTTGCGAGCTTCTTAGCATTCCCTGTAAGTAAAACTACACCTCTTTCAAGGTTTGTTATCTCCTTAAGCATATCTTTCCCCCAGTTAATAGAATTGAACCCCTTAAAAACCTGAGGCAGTTGCCCAAAAATGACCATAAAGTATATATTCCTATTGTTCTCACTCTCATACGATAACTCCCCATGGAGGTCGATCTAATGAAGAATAGAGGATTAGCAGTGCTTTTAGTAGGAATTTTACTATTTAGCGTTGCTGTAAGTGGCTGTATTGGCGGAGGAGGAAAGACAGAAACACAAACAAGCACTCCCCAATACGCGGGGAAAATTGCAGTGGTTTATGATGTCGGTGGAAGAGGTGATCTTAGCTTCAACGATATGGCATACCTAGGAGCTTCAAGGGCCGCAAAGGACTTCAACCTTGAGCTTAAGGAAGTACAGAGCAACAGTGAATCCGATTATTTGCCAAACCTCAGAAGCTTAGCCCAAAAGGGAGAGTATGACATCATTATCGCAGTTGGATTTATGATGACCGATGCAATAAAGCAGGTAGCAGACGAGTTCCCCAACCAAAAGTTCGCCATAGTTGATGGATTTGTCCCAGATAAGCCAAATGTTGTAAGCATTCTCTTTAAAGAGAATGAAGGCTCAGCTCTAATCGGAGCTTTAGCCGGGTTAATAGCTGCAAACGACGGTAAAGACAAAGTAGGTGCCGTTCTTGGTATTGAAATTCCCGTTCTCTACAAGTTTGAAGGTGGATATAGGTTTGGTGTGGCTTGGGCAGAAGACTACTACAAGCAAAAGACTGGAAAAGACGTCAACATTGACATCCTATACACTTACACTGGTTCATTCACAGACCCTGCAAAGGGCAAAACTGCAGCTCAAGCACAGCTCGGGCAGGGAGCATGGGTGATTTACCAGATAGCAGGTGCGGTAGGATTGGGTGTATTTGACGCAGTTTACGAATACCTCCAAAGCCAAGGAAAAGACATGGGTCCACCATTTGCCGTTGGTGTAGATTCAGCACAAGATTGGATTAAGCCGGGAGTTATAATCGCTTCAATGATGAAGAGAGTTGACGTCGGTGTTTACAAGGCTGTAGAAATGGCCGTCAAGGGCAACTGGCAAGGAGGAATAATGGAGCTCGGACTAAAAGAGGGCGGTGTTGGAGTAAGCACTATCGACGATGTAAAGGAGATGTTCAACTCGCTTCCAGAGGAAACCAAGAAGCAGAAGCTTAAGGAACTCGGCTTTACTAGCGAAGATGAGCTATTTGCCAAGCTCGAGGAGACAAGAAAGCAGGTTCCAGATTGGATATGGCAAGCTGTGAAAGAGCTTGAAGAGAAGATCAAGAGCGGAGAGATAAAAGTTCCAATGGCAACTACAAAAGACCAGATAGAAGCCCTAAGAAATGCCCAAACGTGGCAAGAAATGGAGGAGTTAGCAAAGCAGTGGGAAAGCAGTTGATTTCTCCTTTTTATTTTAACTTTTACAGCTTCTTGGGGGTGCATTTATGGAAGAAGTTCCAATTATTGAGATGAAAGGAATCGTCAAGATATATCCAGACGGAACAAAGGCCCTAAAAGGTGTTGATTTTTCTGTAAAAAAAGGCGAGATTCACGGCTTATTGGGTGAGAATGGAGCGGGAAAAACAACTTTAATGAAAATACTCTCTGGAATGCTCCATCCAACAGAGGGTAAAATTTTTGTTAATGGTAAAGAAGTGAGATTTAAAAGCCCTGCTGATGCCCTTTCAAATGGAATTGGTATGGTTCACCAGCATTTTACTCTCGTTGATGTTTTTGATGGACTTCATAATATTATACTCGGAATGGAAGGCCATGGCCTTTTCTCAAAGATAGATGTTG
This sequence comes from Thermococcus aegaeus, assembly GCF_055393685.1. Lineage (NCBI taxonomy): Archaea > Methanobacteriati > Methanobacteriota > Thermococci > Thermococcales > Thermococcaceae > Thermococcus > Thermococcus aegaeus. Next base: position 888,718 of record NZ_AP042464.1, read on the forward strand.
AGAAAGCGAAAGAGAAGTTACAAAAGCTTATGGATGAGCTAAACTTTCAAGTCCCCCTTGATGTACCTGTTGAAAACCTTCCGGTGGGTGTTCAGCAGAGAATTGAGATATTAAAAACCCTATATAGAGATGTTGATGTCCTCATTTTGGATGAACCAACTGCAGTGTTAACACCAATAGAGGTCAAGGAGCTCTTTGATGTTCTTAGAAAGCTAAAATCACAGGGTACAACGATAATATTCATAAGCCATAAGCTAAGGGAGGTCATGGAAATAACCGACAGGGTAACCGTTCTGAGAAAGGGAGAAGTAATAGGAACCGTCAACACAAGTGAGACATCACCAAAAGAACTCGCCAAAATGATGGTTGGGAGAGAAGTTGTCCTCAGGATAGAGAAGCCACCGAAAGAAGCTGGAAAACCCGTGCTTGAAGTAAAAGACCTATGGGTAAAGGGAGACAGAGGAGAAGATGCAGTAAAAGGACTGACATTTGAGGTGAAAGCTGGAGAAATTTTCGGAATAGCAGGTGTAGAGGGCAACGGACAAACCGAGCTTATAGAAGCAATTAGCGGGTTAAGGAGAATAGAAAAAGGCAAGGTAATTCTTAACGGCAAAGATATAACCGGTAGACCACCAAGAGAGCTTTATGACCTCGGAGTGGCACATATTCCAGAGGACAGAATCCATATGGGGCTCGTCACAGAAATGAGTGTAGCTGAAAATTCAATTCTTGGTCTCCACTGGAGAGAGACCTTTAGAGGGCCGCTGGGACTTATAAGATGGGATAAAGTTAAGGAACACGCGGCAAAGCTTGTAAAGAATTTTGAAGTTGTAGTCCCAAGTATAGATGCTCCCGTGAAGAGCCTGAGCGGAGGGAACCAGCAAAAGCTCATAGTTGCAAGAGAAGTCAGCAAAGAACCTGAATTTATAATTGCATCTCAACCAACGAGAGGCGTAGATGTTGCTTCAACTGAGTATATAAGGAACTACTTGATAAGGCTTAGAAACGAAAACAAGGCAGTTCTTTTGGTTTCTGCCGATCTCGATGAAGTATTGCAGCTCAGTGATAGAATGGCGATAATCTATGAAGGCAGATTTGTGGGCATAGTTAAGCCTGAGGAAGTTACCGAAGAGCAAATAGGACTAATGATGGGAGGTATCAAGCATGAGAGTTGATATCAAAGGATTCGCAAAGCCGCTTGTAGAGAGCCTGATAGCAATAGTGATTGGAATCGTGGTAGGCGGGATTATATTAGCATTCTCAGGCTACAGCCCAGTTAAGGCCTATGTGGCACTTTTTGACGGAGCCATAGGTTCAAAGTACGGGTGGGCTATGACACTAAGCGCCGCAACCCCTATAATATTAACCGCTTTGACCTTTGGAGTAGGAGCGAGAACAGGACTCTTTAACATTGGTGGAGAAGGCACAGTATATTTTGGAGCGATAGCGGCAATCCTGCTAACAAATCTATGGGGAAACATTCTAATGGGCCTCCTTGGTGGGATAATAGCTGGAATAGTGTGGATGGCAATTCCAGCCTTCCTAAAGGTTCTAAGAGGGGTAAACGAGGTTGTATCCACAATCATGCTTAACTGGATGGCCTACTTCATAGCCCTCTACATAGTCCTGCAGAAAATACCCAACCCAGAGGATCCAAATAAGACAATAGCAGTCCCAGTTAGTGCAAGGTTTCCAATAATAATGAAGGGAAGTGAGCTTTCATGGGCCTTTGCAATTTCAGTAATAGCAGCGCTCATTACATACTACATTCTCTGGCACACCGAGTTAGGGTACGAGCTTAGAGTGAGCGGGTACAACGAGAGAGCAGCTCGCTATGGTGGAATAAATCCAAAAAAAGCAGTTATATGGTCGTTCCTCCTGGGAGGCATCATGAGCGGCCTTGCTGGAGCAACGGAAGTTATGGGAAGACCTCCAAGCTATGCAATAAGCCAAGGAATGGCGAACATATATGGCTACGGATTCGATGGGATAGGTGTTTCACTGGTTGGAAGAAATCATCCTCTTGGAATAATATTCAGTGGTATCTTCTTTGGAATGCTTAAAGCCGGAGCAACAGCTATGCAGATTGAAGCGGGAGTGCCATTAGAGATGGTAAGAATGGTTCAGGGTGTTATAGTTGTTGCCGTTGCAATTCCAGGACTTTTGGACCTTCTAAAGAGGGTGGTGAGAAGATGATTGAGGCCGTTATTTCAACACTTATAGGAGCGCTAACGGCAATGGTTCCACTGGTGCTTACGAGTGTGGGAGCTGTGGTGAGTGAGAGAGCCGGTGTGGTTAACATAGGCTATGAAGGAATACTCCTCATGAGTGCCTTCTTCGGAGCAATATTCGCAGAAATCACCGGGAGTCCATGGATCGGTCTTCTCGGTGGGGCTTTTATAGGGATGCTTCTCGGGATGCTTCACGGATTTATTACCGTATATCTAAAGGGAGACCACGTAATTCCGGGTATAGGAGTTAATCTTCTTGCACTGGGTGTTGTAGCCTTTGGAATTCCAGCATACTGGGGAACCGCAGGTCAGCATCAAGTTCCAACGAACTTCAGGGTTACACCGATAATAAACACTCCCTACGGAAGTCTAAGTCCAATGGTTCTTGTAACAATCGTCATAGCAATCTTAACCCACTGGGTCCTCTTCAGAACTCCGTTAGGACTTAGAATAAGAGCAGTGGGTGAAAATCCAGAAGCAGCGGATGCGCTAGGTATAAACGTTGAGCGTTACAGGTTTCTAGCCACAGTCTATGGAGCAACACTTGCAGGCCTTGGTGGAGCATTCATGAGTGTCGACTGGCTTGGAACGGTCACAAAGCAGCTTTCAGCAGGTAGAGGATTTATCGCCTTAGCAAATATGGTCTTCAGCGGATGGAACCCGCTAAGAGCTCTCCTTGGAGGATTCATCTTCGGATTCTTCGATAACCTCTCAGTGTGGGTGAGAACGAATCCAGAGGTTCAAAGAATCATCCCATGGCAGTTTGTTGCTACGCTTCCATACCTAGTGACACTGATCATTGTAGCGGGAATAATAGGAAAAGTAAGACCTCCAAAAGCCGATGGAAAACCATACAAGAGAGAGTGATTTCTTTATTACTTTTTTATTATTACACCAAGAGCCGTTCCGAGGGTAATTCCGACTATAAGGGCGAGAAAGATATATGTTGTGTTGAGGTTTGTTTGCCGGGATATCTGCTTTGGAGCGCAACTTCTAAATGCCAAGGCTACATTGGCTGAATTTTGAGTTAAAACTTCCGTATAGCTTCTCCCACTCCACATAACCAAAACTTTGACCGCTGGAACCCCCGTTCTTTTTGAAAGCTCAAGGGCAGCACTTTTCAACTGCTCTGGAGACTCTTCGGAATATACTATTATATCAACGGTTTTCGCAACATCTAAGAGCTCATCTACACTCTTGGCTGGAACTTCTTCTTCAGGTTTTATAGAGTCAACTGCCACAACTCCCATCCACTCCAAAGCGTACTGTTGAGAGGGGAGCTCTATCAATGCCCTTTTCCCTTTCAAGTCCAACTTTTGATATGCCAAGGCAATCCCCTCAACCTTTGCCTCAAACTCTGAAAACCGGGAATCTAGGGAAGCGTAAGCAGGATAAATCTCGACTAAGGCATCCTTTACAGCTTTTGCTATGGCAAGGGCATTATAAGGATCAAGCCAGATGCCGTGTGGGTTGTACTTATTGTTGTACCACCTCTCAGGGAGATAGCGAAAGCCATATCTTTGATAATCCCTTATCCCAAGAACCCTCCCTTTTAAGAGCCCTTCCTGCTCGAGCTCCTCTATTTTCTCTTCCGCAGGCAAGTGACCAATTGTAACTACAGCATCTGCCCTTTGAATCTCTTCAATCTGTTCCGGTGTAAGCTGGTATTGATGAGGATCAACGCCAAGAGGAACGAGGTATTCCACCTGAACGGTGTCTCCAAAGGCCTCCTTAAGTATCTCCGCTATTGGGGCTATGCTCGTAACTACTAAAGGCCTCTCCTGAGCAATAGTCATGGGAGAGAGAAGAATAAGTATAAACAGTACCACTGTTATCCTTTTCATTTTAGGTCACCCTAACAGAATTGGAGCATGATATTTTAAAGTTTTGCAAAGTTTTGCAGAGAATTTAAATATGCCGAATAAAAAAGTAGTATGATGCCTATGAAACGCAGGCTCTTGGCACTCCTGCTCATTTTTCTGCTAGCTCCAAACGTTAGTGCATACCAGTTCCAGCGAAATAGTGTTCTAATAGAGATAAACCCAAATGAAGAGCTCTTATCTATTGTCTACTACCTCGCATTTGGTCACGATGAGTTCGTAATTAACAGAGAGCAGTACATTAATGATGTAGAACACTGGTTCTGGAAATACAAAAACCACAGGGCGGTAGAGGTACTTAAGGAATATTTCAAGGATGCAAAAACCATTCCAGAGAGGGATTATAGGTTATTCCTCATTGACGCGTATCTTCTGCAGTTCTCAGAGCCACCGAAGATGAAGAAGATCTACACGGGATGGCAGGATCAAGAGCTTGACAAAATAGTGAATGCCCTGAAGGAGTTTTCCCAAGACACAAACTTCATGGAATTCTTTAGGAGGCATGAAAATCACTACAATGAAGATATGAAAGTTTACGCTTCTGCCATAACCCTACTTCCCCCAGATGAATTCATGAAACCATATATGAACTTGACCAAAGTTCGCTTCGAGTTTCATTTTCCCTATTTGGTTTGCATTCACGGACACAGCTTTAGGGAAAAAGTAAATGGGACAGTGATCTACGGCTCTGGAGGAATGCTTCCATTGGTCAGAAGAAACCCTCCCAAAACATACTGGGGATTTCTTAGGGCAAAGGATACCATATTCGGGCTTCCACTGAACAGCGTTTATGTAAATAATTCAGAGTTTGACAAATTGTGGATTTTAGAGTTTATATACCACGAACTTGGACACGACCTAACTACAGCCAAGCTTGATGAGTATTACGGGTACAAAGTAAAGCCCCTCAAATACCTTGAAGACACCATAGAGGAAGATATGCCTTACTTGGCAACCTACGATATACACTTTTGGGGCGATACAACCATGATATACGAAAGTTTTGCAGATGCTTGGGCATACTTTGCCCTAAGCGGAGTAAACAAGGATTATGCCGAACTTTCCCTGCAGATGCAGAAAGCATGGGGAGAATTCTGGATCGAGGAGGTTGTAGAGCTGTACAAAAAATACTCGAAGATTGCCGCTGAAAATAACAAGCCCCTGGAGGAGTATATCTTTAATATGTTAACAGAGCTAGCTCATAGAGTACCCGAAAGCAAAGCAAAAGCCCTTTATGATGAAAAAGTACCGGTGACTCCATTGAGAGCACTAGACGATGGAGTGAAGGAAGGGGAGGTAATCATAGTCTACGGCACACAGAATCCCGACAAAGATGGTGTGGATTACGATAGAGAGACAGCTGAAATCGTTAAGGATTATCTCCAGAGGTTCTACTCTCAGTGGATGGGAGAGGTAAAAGTTGAAATAAAGAGCGATGTGGAAGTAACTGATGAGGATTTAAAGAAGGATATAATCCTCATCGGAGGTCCTTTGAGTAACAAAGTCGTCGATCAACTGGATGAGGGCTTTCCTTTAAGATTTGTGTTCTCAAACGGAACATGGATTTTGGAGAAGAATGCCAAATTCGAAGACGTCAGAACATTCCTAATAACGGATCAATACATAAAAGAGATTGAATTCGCAAACAAAACTTACAGCTCACCTTCTACATCCGTAGTAATGGCAATACGAAATCCATATCAAGAAGACAATTACATAATATGGATTGCTGGAGCAGATAGATATGGAACAAGAAAATACAAAAATCCAACATACTATCTAGTAAGCTACCAAATATACGACGGCAGAGTCATTGAAGATGGATTTTACTCCTGATGCCCGTTGCTCTTCTCATTTTTTATGTAGGGCTTGCCTATTGCTATGCTGAAGCCTTTAAAGGAGTCATCCTTGCGATGGAACTCTATAGCCAGCGGCAAATTATTATCCTCATTTATCACTATCCTGACGATTCTAGCACGCGAATGGTCGTTCAAATATTCTTCTTTCAGCTCATCATAGTGTTCTAGAGCATCGTTTATAACGTCTTCGTGCATGTTGTAGATTTCTCTAGAGTAGTTGCTGTGCTCCCTTATTGATTTTATCACATCCTCCTTATCCAAGATATCACAACCTTAAGCTTTGCGCCAAGATTGCCCATCCCATTTAAATATTTTTCTCATCTGGGGGGCGTGTTTAGTTTCACCCCCTGTTATTTAAACAGTATTTGACTCTGAGGAGGATTTTCAGACCATAACACATTACCCCAAGCAGGATTCGGGTTACAGTAGTCTTTTTCAGAAAACAGGGGATCCTACTGCCAAACCACGTTGTAAACGCACCCCAGAACCCCTCATGAGGATTCCTATGCCTGTACTCTTCTTCAGAAAACACTCTGTCTCTCTTCTTACTACCAAAACCACCTGGAGCGTTCTTAGTTTTCTTAACAATCGGCCGATAACCCTTTTCCACCACAGTGTTCAGAACTTTCTTTGAATCATAAGCCCCATCAGCATAAAAATTCCCAGAACCCCCCGGCAGGAGTTCAATCAGCTCGTTCTCAGAAGTTGTGATCTTCACAGCAACCGGATACAGTAAACCCGGCAGGATTCTCGTTATTGCCTGAACTTCTATCCTGCCCTTTTTTTATTTGTAATAATGGTTGAGTCTGCTTGAGTGCTGGCGTAGGGTAATTTCTGGAGTTTTTTCAGGAGGTGGTTTGTCAGTTCTTCGAGGTTCAGCTTTTTCTCCCAGTTGTGGAGGGTTGAGTAGTGAATGTTTGCTCCGAAGAATTTTCTGCCGTAGTGCTGGGCGTCTCTGAGAGGTAGGTTGTAGTATTGTTTAAAGAGGAGTATTGCCAGTATTGTTTTTACTGGAAATTTTTTGGATTTTGGCAGGTTCTTCAGCTTTCCTTCTGATTCGAAGTCTGCTAAAACGTCAAGAATTGCGAATGCCACGCTTTCAGGGTCTTTGAGTCTGTGATCCCATCTGGGGATCACGACAACCACCCGAAAGAATTCAGCAAAAACCCTAATAAAGGTTACTATAAACACGCCCCTCATCTGGGCAAATTTTAAAGCCTCTTCAAGCTTTTTCTTCGGAACCTCCATACCATGGAGCTCTTTAAACAGCTCGATTATTTCATCCGAAGTAAGGGCCTCATTCTCCTCAAACAGGTTGTTTACAAGATTTATCATGTCCTCAACGAAATTCCACGGAAAGACTATCCATGCCCAATCGATCTCCTCCCCAAAGTAATCCGGCCTAAACTTTGAGGTTTTTATCGTCAAAAGAGTCGCAACTCTTATTTCAGCTGGGCTTTTGCTCTCGACGTAGTTCTTTGCCAGGGTTAAGCTTTCTCCCGTGTCCGCTATGTCATCAACTATTAGGACTTTCTTGCCCTCAAAATTATATTGCGTGCCGTACTTAAGTCTGGCTTTTCCATCTGGAGTTGCCGTAACTCCCCAATGCTCCACTTTAACGCTCACGAGATCTTTGACTCCCAAATAGTCGCAGTAAAGCCTTGCCGCAACCCAGCCACCTCTCGCAAGACCCACGACAACATCCGGCATCCATCCGTCCTCAAGAACTTTAATAGCTCCTTCCTTAGCCCACTTCTCTATGTCGTCCCAAGAAGCCAAGTATGCTGGAAACTTCTTCATGATTTCCCTTACTGACGTTAATAAACAAGGAATATTTAAGCTTTTCCCACCAGAAAAAACAGAAAAAGAGCCGAAAACTATCACCCAATCAACCTAAGTGCAACCCCTTTATACACCTCGGGGAGAAGCTTAAGGGAATCCAGCTCAACATATTCATTTGGACCATGAATGTTACCTCCTCTGGGTCCAAAGTCTATTGCCTTAACTCCATAAGGCGTAAAGAACCTGGAATCAGCCGCTCCGGGTCCTTCCATAGGCTCAGCCTTCTCTCCAAATTTTTCGAGTGTTTCGAGCATTGCTCTTACTATCTCATCCTCTGGATGGGTAAATAGGTAACCAGCTTTTTCATTACCCCTGACTATAACTTCCGCATCTGGTATGTTAAAAGCGACAACCTCTTTTATGGTGCTCTCGATATCCTCATGGGAATAGCTCATCGCCCTTACATCAAGTCTCAGAATATGTTTGCCTTCTTTGAACGAATAGAGGTTCGGCGTTATCGAAACTCCATAGTCGCTGTACTTTTCGGACTTTATGGGGGCCCTTACTAGAGGAACTATAGCCTTTAAAAGCCTCGTTAAGCCCATATCAACCTCAATTTCATCCCCATTCCCCGGTTCTAGGTACTTGAGTGTTACCTCACTAGGCACAACATTCCCCTTAATGAATTTTCCCTCAAGGGAGACAGCTAAGGCATTTGAATTCCTTAAAAAGTGCGAGAGTGCTGTCATCGGATGGGTATCAACTCCGGGGAGAAAATAAGCTGCGTGCCTCGTTTTAACGATTGGGGTGTTTATTTTAAAAGTTCTTTCCCTTAAAGCTCCATTCATCTTAATTTTTTCGGACGGAACCGCTATCGTAACGCCAAAGCCTTTTCTTCTTCTGATTATGGGCTTCATGCCAATTCCGTCGGCATTTACCATGTATTCAGGGAGATTATTTTCACTCTTCAGCTTCTCTGCAATATGCATTGCCATATTTCCACCGATTTCTTCATCGCCGGTAAATGCAAACAGAACCTTTCCCCCAAGCTTCATTTTTGAGAGCTCTTTCAATGCGAACATTATTGAAGCCACATTTCCCTTATCATCGGCACTCCCTCTTCCGTACGCTTTATTGCCCTTGATTGTCAGTTCAAATGGTTCGGTTTCCCACTCCTCTCTGTTTACAGGAACTACATCGAAGTGAGCCATAAAGAGAAGCCTCGGCTTTCCTTCTCCAATTTCACCATAAACCGCATAATAACCATCCTTTTCTATCAGTTCTGCTTCAATGCCCCATGAAGAGAGTGTCTCCAGTATAAACTTTGGACAGTCCTTTGAAGGCTTTATCCTCCTTGCTGGATCGTTCGTTGTGTCAAACTTTACCAATTCAGAAAGAAGTTCAACAACGTCCATAGGCGACACCATTAAGATCTTCATCGAAATGATATTTAAGAATTTTCACTCCAACTATAGCCGGTGGTGAAAATGAAACCAAAGCCAATGCTTTTTGAAGACTTACCCAATGAGGTCATAGCAGCTGAGGAAGGAGATGAGGGAGTGGAAGAGGAAACAACAGTGGAACAGTTTTTTGCCGAGAGCAAGGGCAACACCCTGTATTTCTCATACGCAACAACAAACGCAAAGATAACCATAGGCATAACCCACGACAGAGCAAGCCTAGAAGACATGGTAAAAGCGGCGAAAGAGCTCCTAGCGGAGTTTAAGAAGAAAAAAGAATAATCAAACGTTTATCCTTTTCCATATTGTTCCTTGGGGCGTGTCCTCGAGCTGAATTCCGAGTTCTCTGAGCTGGCTCCTTATTTTATCCGCAAGCTCAAAGTTTTTCTGCTTTCTAAGCGCACTCCTCACCTCAATCAGGAGCTCTATCAGCTCTTCTTCTTTTGTCTCTTTCGCCTCTTTGAAGTAGTCTTCGAAAATACCAAAGACCTCACTCACCATTCTGAAAAACTCAAGGGCTTTTCTAAGAACGCTTTCCTTTGGCTTTTCAGCTCTTTCCAAGTATCTGTTTACGGCATTCGCAACCTCAAAAATCGGCTTCATAGCCTCAGCCGTGTTGAAATCATCGTCCATCGCTTCATAGAACTTCCTCTTTGCATCTCTTACTACTTCATAGAGCTCAAATTCTTCTCTACCCCACTTGAACGGTGTTTCTGCCTTATCAAGGGCTATCCTTATATTTTCGAGGGTGTGGTAAAGCCTCTCAAGGTTGTTCTTTGCGTGCTGAATCCCCTCCTCCGTGTAATCCAGCGGGGAGCGGTAGTGCTTTTGAAGGACAAAGAACCGAATAACCTCCGCTGAGTACCTTTGAAGGAGCTCCCTAATGGTAACGAAGTTTCCAAGGCTTTTACTCATTTTCTCCCCTTTGACCATCACAAAACCTGTGTGAAGCCAGTAGCGCACCCATTCTTTGCCGGTGCATGCCTCGGTCTGGGCTATCTCGTTTTCATGATGAGGGAAGATGAGGTCGTTTCCTCCTCCGTGGATGTCGAAGCTCTCACCGAGGTACTTGGTGCTCATTGTGGAGCACTCTATGTGCCAGCCGGGCCTTCCCTCACCCCACGGTGAAGACCACTTAGGCTCCCCAGGCTTGGCTTTCTTCCACAGGGCGAAGTCTTCTGGATTTTTCTTTCCTTCTCCTGGCTCCACTCTCGCTCCTTTTCTAAGCTCCTCAAGGTTTATCTTGCTCAGTTTTCCATACTCTCGGTACTTTCTAACTTCAAAATAAACACCGTCGCTTCCTTCATATGCGTAGCCCTTTTCCTCAAGCTTCTTCACAAATTCGATTATGTCTTGGATGTGTTCCGTCACTCTTGGATAAATGTCGGCGGGCTTTACCTTCAAAGCCTTCATGTCCTCAAGGAAGTATTTTAAGAACTTTTCAGCTAACTCTTTTGGGTCTTCTCCAGTTTCGTTCGCTCTTTTAATGATCTTGTCGTCTATATCGGTGAAGTTCATCACCATCAAAACCGTGTATCCCTTATGCTCCAGGTATCTCCTAATGACGTCGAAGGCTATATAAGTCCTTGCATGGCCGAGATGAGTATAATCGTAAACAGTTGGCCCACACACGTACATTCTGACCTCGCCATCCCTCAAAGGCTTAAACTCTTCCTTTTGCTTGGACATCGTGTTATAAACCTTCATCCCAATCACCTAAAGAGAGTTCTCCGAAGTTTTTATTAGATTATCGCTTCCGGCAAGTGCAAAGCTTAAAAACCCCCCTCCATAATCTAAACCAGTTTTTGAAAAAAGGAAAGGGAGGTCATGATTATGAAAGTAGCAAAGAAAGATGTAATAAGGCTCCACTATACTGGAAGGATAAAAGAAACAGGGGAGGTATTTGACACTACTTACGAGGATGTTGCAAAGGAAGCCGGAATCTACAGTGAGAAGGGAATTTACGGACCAGTTCCGATAGCAGTTGGTGCTGGACACGTCATAAAGGGTCTTGACGAAGCCCTTGAAGGGCTCGAAATTGGAAAGAAGTATACTATTGAGCTCCCACCGGAGAAAGCATTTGGAAAGAGAGACCCAAAGCTCATAAAAACATTCACAATAGGTCAGTTTAGAAGACAGGGTATCTATCCCTTCCCGGGGCTTGATGTGGAAATCGAGACGGAGAGCGGAAAGAAGCTCAAGGGCAGAGTAATGAGCGTCTCCAGCGGTAGGGTTAGGGTTGACTTCAATCACCCATACGCAGGAAAAACAGTTGTTTATGAGGTTGAAATACTTGAAAAGATAGACGATCCGATAGAAAAGGTGAAAGCCCTAATCGAGCTCAGAATTCCAAGGATAGACTTTGAAAAAGTGCAGATCGAAGTGGGCGAAAACGATGTTAAAATAGATTTCGGAGAACAGACAATAGACCCAAGGACTCTCGTTTTGGGCGAAATCCTTCTCGAGAGCGATCTCAAGTTCCTCGGATATGAAAAGATCGAGTTCAAGCCAAGTGTTGAGGAGCTTTTGAAGCCACCAGAGGCTAAGATAGAGGAAGAGATTGAGGAGGAGAAAGCCGAAGAAGAAGCAAAAGCAGAAACAGAAGAAAAAGCTGAGGAAAAGGAAGAGAAGACAACGGAAGAAGTAGAAAAAGAGGAAGAGAAGAAAGAAAAACCAGAAGAAGAAAGTGAAGAGAAGGAAGAGTAATCTCTTTATCTTTTTTATTTGGTGAAGGATTTGAGAAGGATAATTGTCCTTTACGTTCTTGCGATCTTTCTCATTGCGATTAACTATCGATTAGGAAAAACTCTCTACGAGTGGGCTTTCTATGATACCTTTTTCTATGTACTAATACCCCTCACAGCCTCTTATCTCCTTGACTTCAAGCCTCACGAACTCGGCTTTAAAATAGGAAAAAAAGAAGGCTATATATCAGCTCTTATCCTCTTCCTACTCTCCCTTCCCATAAGTATTTACGCCGCTCGGCTGGAAAGCTTCAGGGCATATTACCCAATATTCACCTATACCTCTTGGGGAGATTTTCTCCTTAAGGAGCTCCTAATTGGTGTCATCATGTTTTCCCACGAGGCATTTTACAGAGGGATTCTCCTCTTTCCCCTTGCAAGAAAAAACGAATTGGCTGGTATAGTTGTCCAGAACATTCCCTACACTCTCGTTCACATAGGCAAGCCACCATTGGAAGTTCCCTACTCCTTCATAGCGGGAATAATCTTTGCAAAAATTGATCTAAAGAGTGAAAGCTTTCTACCGAGCTTTTTCCTTCACTGGATTGGAGCCATGACTTTCGACGTTCTCTGCATTATAACGCCTTGATAGAGATGCTTCCATTTACTGTGGAAATTACCACTTCATATCTGCCGCTCCCAAGAACAGCCGTGAAGGACTTTGGACCATGAACTGGAGTTTTTGAGAACTCTCCGGGAATTTCCGAATCTATTCTGCCATTAACGGTGCTTGCTTTGATAGCAACACTGGCTTCTTTTGGTATGTAAACTTCAATTTTTCCGTTAACTGTGGAGATTTTAACGTTCCTGTTTATACCTGCTAGGATAGCAGTTATCGACCCATTTACAGCTGAAACTTTCTCGGCAGAGACGTTTTCCAGAGATATGCTGCCATTTACCGTAACCACTTTGCCAGCTTTCTCAACATTCTTTATGAATATCGCTCCATTGACGTTTCCCACTTTTTCAACTTCCACTCCTTTTGGTACAACAATGTCAAAATTAACAGAACTTCCCCCTATGCCTATTCCAAAGCTTTTTTTCTGCTTTACTTCAATTTTTAGGACCTCTCTCGTTTTCTTCACTTTTATCTTGGGCTCCGCTCCGAGAATACCCCACTTTTTCTCAGCCTTGAGCTTTATTGTGTCTCCTTCGTAACCCTCAATTTTTATACTGCCTTTCACATTGCCAAGCTTCAATTTTAAATTGCCGGTAACTTTGTACTCTCTCTCAACTACTTCTATCATTAATCTTCACCTCAATTAAATATAGTATGGTCAAAGGAAAAGAAAAATGTGGTCAAAACTGATCAGTTAGCTTTGCAGTTCCATAACCCACAAAAAGGACTTTATCTGGATCCAGAGCTTTGACTACTTCCGGTCTGTGGGTTATTATCAAAGCCGTTATGCCCGCTTCCCTTAAAATTTCACTCACTTTCTTGGCAACCCTCATGGCGGTAAGAGTGTCTAGATGTGCCGCAAATTCGTCCATAAGTAGAAGGTTTGGTTTTTCTGCAAGTAAAGATGCTATCTTCGCCCTCTCCTTTTGACCAGTAGAGAGCTCGCTGAACTTTGCCCTATAAAGCACCGCATCACTTAACCCCGAGCGGTTTAGAATTTCAACAGCCGCATTTAAATCGCCTATCTTCCTGTAGACATGCTCCAAAATGCTTTCACTCCCAAATGTGGGTTCCTGCTCCCCGGGAAGCAGGGCTGAAACCTTAACATTCCCCGGCACCTTGATCTCTCCACTGCTGGGTCTGTATTTCTCTTCCCAATATCCAAGTGCCGTTCCAAGAAGGAGCCTAATGAGAGTCGTTTTTCCAGCCCCACTGGCTCCAACCACCGCAACTACCTCACCAGGCTTAATTTCAAAGTTTAAATTTCTCAAAACCGGTCTCTGTATTACCCTATGCCTAACTCCAAAAGCCTCCAAGAGAAACTTTATCTCCTCAGGAAGACCTTTTATATCCAACTCGCTCTCAAACACCTTACTGACATTTTTAAAAACTATTGGTCCTTCTAAAGGCTCAACTTTTCCATAGCTCGGTTTCCAAAGTCTTCCATCTTTAGGAGCATATGGATCCTCTTTGAGGAATCTTTCGATGTATTCTTTTGCTTCCTCGGTTAGAGGATAGAAGAGCACAGGTCTTCCGCTTGCAGTTTCCCAGAGAAACTTGAATCCAACTTTCTCAAAGAAGGGGTTGAAGCGCGCCATCTGGGCGATGGTTTCCACTATATGTTTTCTCTTCCTCATCTCTGGGATTCTCCTCTCACTTATCCACTCGAGAGCTGCCCTAACGCTGAGCTGTCCGAGTCCATCGCTTCTATAATCTGGATGGACAACTACCCTCGCTATTCTAGCTCCAGCTGTGTTGCTTTCTCTCAAAGCCTGCCACTTAGCCTTTTCCCACAGCAGATGGCGCGCGATCTTTTTTGTATGCTTCTTCTTCAGCTCCTCATAGAGCTCTTTCATGATCCTCTCCGGCCAGAAAGAGGGCTTAAACCATTCCTCCGGGAAAACTTTCTCTCTTATATTTTTCTCTATCTCTCCGTTGGGCAAACGACGGTGCATTAACGGAATAGGTGGGTCAACTCTCACATAAGCCAGAATTCTCGGCTCATATTCCTCTCTGTTCTCAAGTTCAAGGAGCAAAAACCTCGAAGCGGGAGTAGAGCCTTTGATCTCAAGAATGTGAACATCTTCACTTCCACATACGGGACATGGTTGCTTTGTGTTTGCTTCAAAGATGTGGTTGTTCTCACACCTCCAGAGGGCAACTTTTTCTTTTTGCGACGCATAATGGTATTGCTCAAGCTCGGCTATTGCCTCGAAGTCACTCTCATAAGTTGCCTCCCTTGCTCTAATTTTGTAGGTATAAAGAAGCTCTCCCGTCAATGGGGAATACCGTTTTGCTTCGTATTGCTTCTCCCAAAGAGGCCAAACCTTGATTTTCTCTCCACTGTAGAACTTGTAGAGCTCATAGTCATCAAAATCCAGAACGTTGCCAGCTTTTGGCTTGTGCTTAATGTGAACTTCCACTTCATCCCCGGTCACAAACCATTGGGCAATTCCGCTCATATAGAGCTTGTACCTCTCCTTCTCACTTTCAACCTCAAGAACTCCAAACCATCTATGCTTGAATCGGGGAATTTCACTGCCAACTACCTTCCCCCGAATTATCATCCAAACCACCCAAGAGATTTAGGCAAAGGTATATTTAAGTGTTGAGCGGAGCAATACATTTAATAACGCTAAGGTATATATCTGAACGGTGATCAGCATGGAAGACCCTTACATATGGATGGAAAATCTAAGCGATGAGAGAGTATTGAAGTTTATTGAGGAGGAAAACGCGCGTTTTAGAGAATTCATCAGTGATTTACCCGATAAGCTCATCGAAGAAGTTAGAAGATACTACCATCTCCCCAATATCACGAGGGCCCAGGTTACTGAGAGAGGAACAATTGTGCAGGTAAATGAGGGCGGAAAGCAGATTATCAAGATTCTCGAGAGTGGAGAGACAATAGTCAATTCAAAGGAACTTGAAAAGGAGCTCAACGATGAAGTTCTTCTTCAAGGGTTTACTGCAGACAAAAAAGGCGAAAGACTTGCCTACAGCTTTTCAATTGGGGGAGCAGACGAGGGGATAACGAGAATAGTTGACCTCAAAAATGGGGAAATTATAGAAGAGATCAAACCTTCAGTGTGGAATATCGTTTTTCTTGAAGATGGCTACTACTTTGCCCGCTTCTACAGGAAGGAAAAAACGCCCGATGGTGTTAATCCTCCGGCAGAGAGAGTGTTTCTCAAGAGGGATGATAAGGAGGAGATGATATTCGGTGAGGGGCTTGTTTCAGGCTACTTCATGAACCTCCAGAAGAGCACAGATGGAAAGTGGGCAATGCTCACCGTGAGCTTTGGGTGGAACAAGGCAGACATTTATTTCGGGCCGCTCGAAGAACCTGAAAAGTGGAAGAAGGTGTACTCCAGTGAAGTTCCAGCCTACCCAATAGACTACATCGATGGAAAGCTCTACATCTATACAAGAGAGGGCAGGGGATTCGGAAAGGTCATCTCACTGGACGGTGAAGGAGCAAAAGAGGTTATCCCCGAAGGGGAGTTCCCACTAGAATGGGCAATCATTGTGAACGGAAAGATACTCACCGGCTATATGGTTCATGCCTCTTCATTGCTGAGAGTCTTCACCCTCAAAGGGGAACTCATTGAAGAGATTAGATTTGACATGCCCGGACAGGTTTACCCACTCGATAACGACGGAAAAAAGGCAATATTGAGGTATGAGAGCTTTACCATTCCTTACCGCCTCTACCTTTTCAAGGAAAAACTCGAGCTGATAGACGAGGTGAAAGTTGATGGTAGCTTTAAGGTTGGCGAAGACTTTGCAACGTCAAAGGACGGAACTAAGGTACATTACTTCACTGTAAAAGGAGAAAAAGATGAAAAGAAAGCATGGGTCTTCGGCTACGGAGGTTTTAACATCGCATTAAAGCCAAGGTTCATTCCACAGGTTATTCCATTCATAAAGCGCGGCGGAACTTTTGTTATGGCGAACCTCAGGGGAGGAAGTGAATACGGCGAGGAGTGGCACAGAGCTGGGATGAGGGAAAACAAACAGAATGTGTTCGATGATTTCATAGCAGTTCTTGAGAAGCTTAAGGGGGAAGGATACAAGGTTGCAGCATGGGGAAGGAGCAACGGTGGACTTTTGGTTTCAGCGGTTTTAGTGCAGAGGCCAGACCTCATGGATGCCGCTTTGATAGGTTATCCGGTTATAGACATGCTCCGTTTCCACAAGCTCTACATTGGAAGCGTGTGGATTCCAGAATATGGCAATCCAGATGACCCCAAGGACAGGGAGTTCCTGCTCAAATATTCCCCCTATCACAATCTCAAACCCCAGAGATATCCTCCCACCCTAATCTACACCGGTTTATACGACGACA
The DNA here is from genome assembly GCF_055393685.1 of Thermococcus aegaeus. Taxonomy (NCBI): domain Archaea; kingdom Methanobacteriati; phylum Methanobacteriota; class Thermococci; order Thermococcales; family Thermococcaceae; genus Thermococcus; species Thermococcus aegaeus. Next base: position 905,641 of record NZ_AP042464.1, read on the forward strand.
GAGTTCACCCAGGGCATGCTTTAAAGTTTGCAAAGAAGCTGAAAGATATTGGTGCTCCCGTCTATCTGCGCGTTGAGACCAAGAGCGGCCACATGGGGGCTTCACCAGAGACAAGGATTAGAGAGCTTACAGATATGCTGGCATTTGTGGTTAAGGTGCTTTTCCTTTAGAGTTTTATTTTTAATTGCTGTTTTTCAAATTCCCGACCAAGATAGTGGAAAACCAACTTCTTCCGGAAGCTGAAACTATGCTTCCAAAACCTACTTACGAGTATGATACTCAAGGGTAAGTTTGTTGAGAAAAAAGGATTGAAGTTTCTCAAGAATCTGAAAGATCAAACCCCAAAATAACCTCGTGGTCTGATGTCAAAGCGAGTGAAACTTTTTACATTTTTCTTTGAAAGCCTCGCCCTCAACGAGCAGGAGAAGAAGGCCCTCTTCGTTGAAGTAAAGTGGAAGGAGCTGAGCAAGAGGGAAGCTAAGAGAATTCTCAAGGACTTGAAGAGGAAGAGTAAGCTTGTTGTCCTAGAGGACTGGGAGGGGAGGTTTGGGATAGTTGCGAAACACATCAAAAACAGGGAAAAGCTCAGGGAAGAAGGCTACCTCGCCTGGGACCTAAAGAACTTTGGACTTGATGACCAATAACCTCTTGAGGGAAATATCCTTACCTTACTCTTTCAAATCTTTCTTTAAGCTCAAGATACTCTTCTTTTGCTTTTTTGCGTTCCTTTTTCCTTTCTCTCCAGTTGACCCATGTGGCAAAAGCTCCAGAGATTATAGTTACCAGAATTCTGTAGAAGAGATCGTTGTTCAGAGGAATAGGGTCTCTTTTGTCTATAACTCCGTCTTTATCACGGTCAAAAAGAGGATTTAAGACCAGATTTACTCCAGAAGTCCCAAAGGCTACAAACCTTTCATCCGCAGAAATTGCTATTCTGCCTAATGCCATTCCCATATCCGGATACATAGGGTAATAAGCGGTGTTGTTCCAGAGTGTTGTTCCAGAAAAGTCGAGAATATGCAATGCACCATCATAAACTAGAATATAGTTTCGAGATACCGCAAAATCACGTATATATTGGAAATTCTTTACCCATATAAGATTCCCATTTTCATCATAAACTCCCAGGTGTGAACTATCCCTTGAGTAAAAAGCCACGACAAGTTTTCCGTCTTCCATAAGCTTCATAGAGTCGACAGTCCCTTTCCACGGTTCAATGATCCGCATAAGGCTCCCATCCCTAGAGAAAAGGTAAATTCTGCCTTTCTCTGCAACTGCAACGACCTTTCCATTTGTTGCCACTTTCTCACCGAAATACAAGCACCAGAGTTCGTTTCCGCTTATATTAAAAACCTTAACGACGCTACCATTTTTCATGTAGCCTCTAGCCACGATCAGATTACCAGCCGCGCTTACCGATGTTGTGTTAAATTCTTTCCTCCACAGCTCAGAACCTTCAGGGGAGTAAGCTACGAGATACGAAGGAGAAAAGGTAAAGATAGACTCACTAAGCCACTTAATGCCGTAAGTTCCGAGAACTACAACGCTTTCTGATACATCAAATGCCCCATAATCATCAAAAGGCAGTAGAGTTATGTTTTTGACTATTTTTCCATCTCTTATGAAAAGCAGACTCCCGTTTTTTGGATTCTTTGAGATCCCATAGTAGGCTGTCTTAACAACAAGCGTGTCGTTTTGAAACCCTATTCCCATTACCTCTTGCTCAATACTAAACTCGATCCGGTGTATGATGTTCAAAAGAGGGTCTTGATTTGAAACTTCTTCCAAATAAACCAACGTCCAAAATATCAGAAAAACAAACAGAATGTTCAGCAAAACCTGAACTTTTTTGTCCATACCCCTCAATTGTTACTCTTCAAGATAGTATTTAAGCCTTTTCCTTTATCAGCTTCATGATCTTACTGTGCAACTGTTTAATCAGCTCTCTTCTATCTTCCATAAGCACAACGTCACTTGCTCCAATTACCTCAAGGTTGAACGCAAACGGACTCGGAAGCTCGTTGTGCTCAAAAACAACCTTTATCTTCCCCCCTTTCACCCAGCTCAAAAAGAGCTCCGCATTCTCTATGTCCATTTTATCTTCCATTATTTCTCTGTAGACCTCTTTCAAAAGCGGAAAATCAGGATAGTTCTTCTTGAGGAGCCTCAACAAGGTTTGAGCATTCAGCTGTTGCCTGTTTAGGCTCTTTTTCCTTCCCATGTACCTCCTAAGGATGAGCAACCCTCTGTTCGCCACATGCCTAAAACGCCTCTTTAAAAGCTCCGTATTGTCCAATGCTCTCTTTAAAGTCTCCCTTAAGTTCTCAACCTGAAACAGCTCCTTAATTTCCTCTTCATTTAAAGTCTTCTCCTTGGGGAGGATGAGCATGAATCCGTTGTCGCTTATTGCTATTCCAACATTGCACCTCTTCTTTTTGCTGATAAGGTACGCAAAAGCCCTGCTCAGAGCTTCATTCGCCCTTCTCCCTATCAGAGTATGGAAGAAATATTTAGCCCTTCTCTCGTCAAAGACCTCCTCGACTAAAAGAATTTCATCATCTGGGATTGTTGAATACTTTTCCTGCTCCCTGAAATACCCTAAAATTGCCTTTGCGGCTTTTTCATCAATTTGATACTTCTTCATGAGGAAACTTTTGGCTCTTCTGTTGTTTAAGAGCCCCTTGACTTCTCTTCTAAACCTCTGAATGTCGAGGGCTAAATCAAAGCTCAGCGGCAGCATCTCAGAGAACCATGCTGGGATTGTAGGCTTTGCCCCTTCCTTCGGCACAACATATATTCTGTTGCCCCTCGACTTCTTGAACTCATACGTCCTGCCAGCTAAAACAAATATATCACCAGGCATTAATCTTTCGGCGAATTCCTCCTCCACCGTCCCTATGAACCGCTTATCGAGAGTGTAAACCTCAATTTTTGCCTCATCAGGGATAGTGCCGGTGTTCATATAATAGATTGCCCTCGTCATTTTCCCCCTCTTACCAAACTTGCCTTCCTCCTCATCTAGCCATATTTTTGCATAAACCTTTTTCTCCTCTAAACCCGCATATTCCCCCGCAAGATAGCGCAGAACACTCATAAAGTCCTCAAAGCTTAGGTTGCGGTACGGATAAGCCCTTCTCACGAGCTTGTATGCTTCTTCAATGCTCCAAACTCTTTCAAGAGCCATGCCAAGGAGGTGTTGCACAAGAACATCAAGTGGGTTCTTTGGGATTTTAACCCGGTCTAAGCGTCTTTTGCGGGCGTTGTGAGCTAATACAGTAACCTCAACCAAGTCGTCTCTGTCGAGGGCAAGGATCACTCCCTTACTAACCTCGTGAAGCCTGTGTCCGGCTCTTCCAATACGTTGCAAAGCGCGGTTCACGCTCTTTGGCGAACCTATGAGAACAACCAAGTCTATTGTACCGATGTCTATGCCGAGCTCAAGGCTTGTCGAACTGTTCTTTGAGACGAAGCCGTTCACAACATAGTTCCCAGTCTCAGAGTTTACTATGCCATATGCTTCCTCAATCGGAACAGGCTCTATTGAGGATATCCTATCGAAGAACACATCACCCTCAGCGAGTCTTTTTAGTTCTCTAATATCTGCAAGAACTTTCTCAAGCCTTTTTTCCTTTGCTTCCTTCTCATAGAGGTTGAGGAGCTTTATTAAGTTCCTCCTGCTGATTTCTCTCATCCCTAGTTCAACTTTCATAGGATTGTAGAGACCGGACTTTTGTAGCCTGTAAGAGCTTATACCAAGACTTTCGCGGATTTTTCTCAGCCTTCTACCTATTCCGGGAATAACGTCCATGTTTGTGTAACCACCGGGATAAAGGCTCTTCCAGTTGGAGAAATCACTCCTCCATGGTTTAACTGCTTTGAAGACCTTCTCCAAATACTCACCACCTATAACAGCAACCGTGTAGGAAGTTCCTCTCTTTAATATTTCTCTGCCTCTGAACTGTTGTGCCTCGTTATACTCTCTGATACTAATTGATGAGACTATCCCAAGCTGGAGGAGGATGTCCCTTATTCCCTCGGCAAAGTTTCTGTTAAAAGTTGAAAATCCAACCGAGTAAGCCCTCCCCTCTTTGACTTCAAGGTAACCATCTCCATCGAAGTAGCCAGCCAAGAACTCCCTCTTGTGCTCTTCTGGAAGGACGTGGATAATATTAGGGAAGACGCCTTTCTTCGATTTCCTTCCAGTGCTCCCGGTCAGGGCTTTGAACATCTTGGGAAGGAGAACGAAGGGGACTTCAAGCGACCAAGTGCTCTCGTTCTGTTTTCTTATTGTTCCCTCAACGCCAAATTCCTTCTTGCAAAGCTCTCCGTACTTCTCCAGCATTTTTCTGTCGGTCGAGAAGAGGGTGAGTGTTCCACCCTTCCACGAGCCGTCGGCCATCCAAAAGCCGAGCAGTCTGGCCATTCTTGGAGTGAAAGTTAGTGGCAAGGTATAGCGATCCTTATCGGAGGTTATCCTGATGACATCATTTGCACTTATTTCGAGACCAGTATCTCCCAAAACTGCCTTTAACTTCTCCCACCTGAAGGGATAAACACTGTTAAGCTGTTTGGTAAGGTATGAAACACTCCACCCTTTATGGACAGCATAGGCCTTAATTGACCCAAATTTCGCCTGTATTGAGAGTTTGAGCTCCCTGAGAAACTCCAACTTGAGGTGAAGGTAAGCCGAATCCGGAAGGAGTTCAAAAATTGAAACTTCCTTCTCGGGACTTGGAAGTTTCCTCACAACGGCAACGCAGTCCTTCTCCCTTAATTCCTTGGCCTCCACCCACCTGAGCTCTCCGTTCCTCACGGTTAAGAACTTATGTTCTTTCGTTGCCACAACCTCAAAGCCGAGTCTCGTTCTTATTCTAAGACCCTCACGACCATAGTGTATCTTATGAGGTGCTTTAAAGCTAACAAGCCTTGCTTTAAGTGAATCAATACCCGTTATCCTTGAGTTTTTCAAATCTTTGATTTCAATCGGACCTTTGTCCGTTATAACCTTTGAGTCTCCTGAGACACATACTACTGCCTTAAGTTCCCCTCTCTTCAACTTCTCCTCTACTTCGAGCCTGACGTCTCTGGAAAGGCTCGAATGATGAGCTTCAATTAATTCTGCATATTTTGGGAACTTCTTCTTGAGGTGGTAGGCAACCCTTTCAGCACCGCTTCTTGTGTTTGTAAATATCAACGTTGTTCTATGTTGCTCTATAAGCTCATCCAACCGTTTATACAAGGCTTCGCTGAGTTCACTCGCTGATGCATAGATAAGATCCTCCACCACGCTCTCAACCTTAATTTCAGTCTGCTTTGCAAAGCTAACATCCACTATAAGGCCCGGCCTTGGACTTCCGTCATCGTTGAATCCAAAGACAAACTTGGCAACCTCTTCTAGGGGGTGTATTGTCGCACTTAGGCCAATTCTTACGAAGTCCCCAGCAAAATTTTGGAGCCTCTCCAAGCTTAAGGCCAAATGAGTGCCCCTTTTGTTCTCAGCCAAAGCGTGAACTTCATCAACGATCACGTACTTAACAGTCTTCAGCCTTTCACTGAACTTTGGCGCATTCAAGGCTATTGCGAGGCTCTCAGGGGTGGTTATTAAAATATGAGGCGGCTTTTTTACCATCTTTTGCTTTTCATAGCTTGAAGTATCGCTAGTCCTAACGGCTACTCTTATCTCCGGCAGTTCATACCCGAGCTCTCTATAAACCTCCCTTATCTCACTCAATGGCTCCTCAAGGTTCCTTCTTATATCGTTATTTAAAGCCCTCAGCGGAGAAACGTAGAGAACGTAAATCTGATCTTTAAGCTTGCCTTCTTTTCCAAGAAGAACAAGCTCGTTTATAGCGGCAAGAAAAGCTGATAAGGTTTTTCCGCTACCGGTTGGGGAGGATATGAGAACATTCTCACCCTTGTGAATTTCAACAACTGCATATCTCTGGGGAGGAGTAAAAGTTCCAAATTTGCGCCTAAACCACTCTCCAATAGGATCGTCTAGTATGGCATAGATTTCCTCATCGCTGTATTCCCTGGTGGCAAACCTTATCATAGCCCTCCAATCATCCTACATAGTCGGACTTTAAAAATTTTGATACGATTTTCGAACAAAATCATTTAAAGATACAAAACTAAATTTCGGTAGGGAAAACCATGGAGGAGCTTAAAAAGGCTGTTGAAGAGTTTAACAGACTTCACGGAAGCGAGGCTCAGGCTGAGATAATAGAAGTAAAAGACAATGAAGCAATAATCGAATTTAAAGGCTCCTTTTGCAAGACCTGCGGATTATTTGACTATTTTGAGGACATCACATGGGAGGCTATGGAATTCGGATTAAAAGTGGAGCCGGTTGAGGTTGTTGAGAAGGAGGAGGACTTTGAAAAAGGAAGGTACGTAGTAAAATACAAAATTCACGCCAAGGAGACAATTGAATAGAGGAAAAGCACAAAGAATATCAGCCCAGAGAAGTAAGCAATTGAATGCGGCACATCAAGGTGAAATCTCTCTTGCTTTCTCCTTGCCCTTAAATACATTGCCGTTGGTAGTATCCCTGCATAGAGTATTCCGCCAAAGCTCCCAGCCAGCCATAGAGCATTTACAAAGCTCTTAAGGCCAGCAAAGTATACCAGCAAAGGAGGAAACACCGTTAGCAGCCAAGCATAAAACCTGCCTATCCCCAAAACGTCTTTCATGTTATCCATTTCCGAAAGGGCTATACCTATGTAACTTGTACATATTGCCGCAAGAGGCAAAACAAGGCCTAGAATCCTGCCCAGATTTCCGTACAACCTTTCAAGTGCACTTGTTGCGAATTCAGGCGTATTTGCGCCAAAAGCTCCTACAAATGAAAGAACAAAGAATGCATAAAAAACCATTGGGACAAGGTACCCTATAAAGACGGCCCTTGTTGTGATCTTCACATCTTCCAGCCCCTTAAGGAGTTCGGGAACTACCATGTGGCTGACATAGGCAAAAATTACCACTCCCAATCCATTAAATGCTGGAGAAACGTTGAAAGTGAATAGATTTCTCCCATCAATTTTTCCCAAAACAAGACCTATCGAGGCTGCAAGAACTAAAAGGAGAAGTGCTGTGAGAGCCAACTCCGCTTCCCCAGAAACTTTAAGCCCCATAAAGACTATCAAGCTCATTAAACTCCAGAAGGCTAAAGCAGCCACCTCCGCTTTAATACCAGTTAAAAAGGATAAAATTTCAGCACTTCCGGCAATGTACGCTATAAGGGCCCCATAAGCCAAAGCAGAGATGCTGAGAAACATTAAAGCACCACCCATCTTTCCCAAATGCTCTTCGGTAAGTTTTGAAAGGCTCTTTCCAGGATTTTTGGAAGAAACTTCAAGGACAAACAGTGCAGTCAAGAGTGTCATCAATCCCGAGATAACTACAATCAAAATCCCAAGAATTCCTGCTTCCCTCAATGCATAAGGTAATCCCAAAACACCCGCACCGATTTGAGTTCCTATAAGTATCGCACTTGCCTCAGCCAATGTCAGCCTCTTCATGTTCTCACCGATTATGAAAGAAATTTCATAAATATAAAAGGCTTGCTATATGTAAAGAAAAGATCCCCAAAAGACAAATAAATGCATCAAAGGATTCTTGTACACATTAAAAGACATGGATAGCCGTTGCTTTAAAGCTTAGGTAAACCTCTTTTCCCTCTTCAATTTCCATCTCTACAAGAGAAGACCGGGTAATAAAAGCTCTGAGCTCAATTCCACCAATATCAAGGGTTATCCTTACTAGTGAACCCAGATCTTCAACTGCCAAGACCTTAGCTTTGAATTCATTTCTCGCAGAGGTCTTTATGGGTTCATTGGATATAACGATGTCCTCAGGTCTTATTCCAACCCTGAGCTTACCTCTAAATTCCCCCGGCAGCTCTATTGAAATCCCGTTTGCTCTTAAAACTCTTCCTTCTGCAATCCCTTCAATTATGTTCTCAAATCCGAGAAACCTGGCCACTTCTTCATTTTTGGGCTTGGAAAAAACCTCTCTAACCTCTCCAGTTTGAATTAACCTTCCATTCAGCATTACACCAACTCTATCCCCTAAGCTGACAGCCTCTTCAAACGAATGTGTTACGTGTAAAGCCGTGAAGCTGAGCTCCTTTCTCCAGCGTTTCATTTCTTGGATAAGCCTAGCCCTAGTTTGAACATCCAGATTCGCAAAGGGCTCGTCAAGGAGTATAAGGCTCGGCTCCAATACTAACGCTCTTGCAATGGCGACTCTTTGAGCCTCCCCACCGCTTAGCGTTTTTGGTTTTCTGTGCAAAAGGTGAGAAATCTCAAGGATCTCTGCAATCTCCCTAACCTTCTTATCAATTTCACTTTTTGGGGCTTTCTTAAGCCTCAATCCATAGGCTATGTTGTCGTAGACTTTCATGTGGGGAAAGAGGGCATAGTTTTGGGGAATATAAGCTAGGTTCCTTTTCTCCGGCGGAAGGAAAGTTATGTCCTTTTCATCCATAAAGACCTTTCCAGAATCTGGGGTAAAGATGCCAGCGATAAGCTCAAGGAGAAGAGTTTTTCCAGCGCCGCTAGGACCTAAAATTATGAAGTATTCATTCGTTTTAACTTCAAAACTAATACCCTTAAGCCTGAACTCCTTCCAATCTTTGCTAACTTTCTCAACCCTAAGCATTTCTCGACCTCCCAACAAGCCATCTTAGAATAACGAAAATACTCAAGCTTAACAGCACCAAGATAACAGAAATTGGCCTTGAAGCCCTCAATCCATAGTTATTAAAATACTCCATAACCAGAACTTGTGCAGTTTTTGGGTAATAAGCAACAATTAGAATTGCACCTACTTCGCTTATCGCCCTTGCCCACGTCATTATGGCCCCACTTAGAATCGAAGGCATTGCAATGGGAAGAGAAACAGTAAAGAATGCTTTCAGTTTACTTGCCCCTAAAGTTCTCGCTACGTGCTCGAGCTTCTCATCTACCGACAAAAACCCGTCTCTGGCAGCATTTATTGTGAAAGGCGCAGAGACAAAAAGCATTGCCATTATTATGCCCACATAGCTGTCTAAAATCTTATTTGAAAATGTCACAAGAAGCATTATGCCGACAACCGAATGCGGAATAACGATGGGAACATCAACAACAGCTTGAACAAAGCTTTTGCCCATAAAATCTTTTCTCGCAAGTATATATCCTAAAGGAACCCCAAAAAAGAGAGAAATAAGCATTGTGGCTGTGGATGTTAAGAGAGAATTTCTAAGAGCCTCTAAGACTAACTCATCATGAAGGGCATTTATTACCATATCCCAGTCCAAAATTTGCTTCCCTACAATAACAACTAATGGGAGAAGGATATACAAAATAAGGAACGTGCCGAGCAAAGCGAAGAACCATGTTACGTAATCTCTCATATACTCACCTCTGGAAAAGAAAAATAAAAAGTTTAGCCTTCTATCTTCACCTCACCTTTGATCTCCTCTGGAACGTTTCCAAATCCAACGGGTGGCCATATGAAATCCTGGTAGTTCTTCTCAAAAATTTCCTTGCCCTTTTCGCTCAACAAGAACTTGAGGTACTCTAGAGCGAGCTCCCTGTTGGGGGCATCTTTTAAAACTGTCACTCCATAAACAATTGGCTTTGCTTTAATCGTTTTCCCTGTTGAGCCAAGAGTTATTGACACTTGTCCATAATGCTCCGCCAGAGTAAAGTCCTTCAGGTTGATCTCCTTAGGCAACTCAATGAACTTTAAGCCGTGCTGCATTGCAACGCTTTTGTAAATGAAATAATAATCCAAACTGCCGCTCTCTACCAAGCCAGTTAAATCCGTTTCCTTCGGCCGTATAACAACCTTGTCGGTCTTAATTTGAATATATTTTGGGGCAATTATGTGGTTTCCTTCGGCATAGATGTTAGTGTTCTTCTCCACCAACGTTTCAAAAATCGGTTTTCCATAATAGATATCGGCAAGTTTCATTACCATAACACTCCTATAACCACAGGGATCTTGATTTGGGTCGCTGAATCCAAAGGAGACGTCTTTTCTTGCCAAAATCTCGTACCAGTTATTGGAGTTAATTTCATCAGCGTACTTGCTCTTATCGGTAAATGCTATGACTATCTCATTGGTTGCAAAGAGAACGTAAAATTCCGTATAGTTGGGCACCAGCAATTGGGGAATTAGGGTGTAATCTGCAACAGCGACAATATCAGCTCTTTTCCCTAGATCAGTGACTTTTCTAACGGCCATAACACTTCCGCTAACCTCGGCTTGAATTTCCACATCATAACCAAGGCTCTTAGCATATTCCTTAAAAGCCTCGCTGACGTCTTTTAAAGGCTCGCTCAGAGAGCCAGCATGGAAGATTTTCAAAGTTGATTTTTTGAGTTCTGTTTGTTCTGATAAAGGAGCAGTGCTTTCCTTCGTTCCAGTGTCCTTAACTTCACTCCCCCCAATGCAGCCGCTAGCGATTACTGCAAAGAGGAAAATTCCTATTAGAATCAACGAGCCCCGTTTCATAACACCACCAAAGAGAGTACTCAACTTTGAGTATTTAAACATTTTGAGTAAATAAATATGTTGAAGTTAAGCTAATTTGCTTAACTCCAGAAGGATTTTATACCTAAACTAACTTAAACTTCTAAAGGTGGGAGAATGAGAATGGTGCTTATTGATGGGGAGCACTATCCAGATGTAACTGCGTGGGCCATAAAACAACTTGGAGATGTATGCTGTGCAGTGTTTTTAGGAGGCATGGAAAAAATAGGTGATATGAAATCCCTAGAGGAAAGGATAGGGGTTAAACTGTACTACGGTGAGAACTATCTCCTTGAAATTGAGAAGGCTATTAAGGAGAACAAAATTAAGGAAGTTATTGATCTAAGCGACGAACCCGTGCTGAACTATGAAGACAGATTTAGAATAGCAGCAGTGCTCCTAAAGCACGGTGTAAAATACAAGGGTGCTGATTTTGAATTTTCACCGAAAAAGATGATCCAAATCAACAAGCCGAGTATTACAATATTAGGGACTGGAAAGAGAGTTGGGAAAACTGCAATAAGTGGTTTTGTTGCAAGGACTCTAAAACAAATTGTAAGGCCCATAATAGTAACAATGGGCAGAGGAGGGCCAGAAGAGCCGGAGGTAATTGAGGGAGACAAGATAAATATAACCCCCGAGTTTTTGGTAAAAATTGCGGAATCAGGGAAGCATGCTGCATCCGATCATTTTGAAGACGCTTTAACGGCTAGAGTTCTGACTATCGGGTGCAGAAGATGTGGGGGTGGAATGGCAGGCTTCAGCTTTTTTGACATCGTTGACAAGGGAATAAAGCTAGCGGAAAAGCTTGAAGGAGATGTAGTGATACTTGAAGGAAGCGGAGCAACTTTTCCCGCAGTTAAGGCTGATAAATACATAACCGTCGTTGGTGCAACTCAGAGAATCGAATTCATAAGGAGTTATTTTGGCCCATTTAGAGTGGGATTGGCAGACTTAATTGTAGTTACACTAGCAGACATGGTCCCCAAAGAGAAGCTTGAAGAACTCCAAAGAGTTTTGAGGGACATAAATCCAAAAGCTGAAGTTCACTTAACGGCCTTTAGGCCAAGACCTTTGGGAGACGTAAGAGGCAAAAAAGCTCTCCTTGTTATGACTGCACCTCCAGAAGGGCTTGAAAAAGCTGCGAAGCACTTGGAAGATTACTATGGGGTTGAAATAGTTGGAAAAAGTGCAAACTTGGCAAACAGAGTAAAACTCAGGGAAGACCTAAAGCGCTCTGATAACTACGATACTGTCATAGTAGAACTAAAAGCAGCTGCCGTAGATGTGGTTACAAAGGAAGCCCTCAAGTACGGAAAGGAAATCATATACTTAGACAATGAACCAGTTAACATAGACAGCAAGAACTTAGAGGAAGCGGTTTTGAGAATCGGGAGAGAACTCAAAGGTGAGGGCAAATGATAATCGTCGTTGACCCCGAGAAGAAAACCAAGATACCCTTTTCACGAGGGATCCTAACGAGATCAATAACTTCTACCGGCGTTGACGTCGGGATAGCCTATTCAATAGCGGCAGAGATAGTAAAGGAGCTTGAGAGAAAAAAGGTAAAGGTCATTACTAAGGATGAAATCCGAAAGATGGCCTATAAAAAGCTCTTGGACCATGGACTGAAAGATGCCGCCAGAAAATACCTTTTCTGGCATGAGCTTAGAAGGCTGAAGTACCCAATGATAATCCTCCTTGGAGGGGCAACGGGAGTTGGAAAGTCCACACTAGCAACGGAGTTAGCCTTTAGACTTGGGATAAGGACCGTAATAGGAACCGACACCGTCAGAGAGGTAATGAGGAAGATAATAAGCAAAGAGCTCCTACCAGCAATTCATACTTCATCATTTTTGGCATGGAGGGAGCTCAGAAACTTGCCAAAAGATGTGGATCCTCTCATATATGGATTTGAGAGTCAAGTCCGATATGTGACCGTAGGAATTAACGCCGTTGTGGAGCGTTCATACAAGGAAGGTTTCAACACGATAATAGAAGGAATTCATCTAGTTCCGGGCTATGTGAGCCTAAACGACAGGAGTTTTATGTATTTGATAACTGTAAAAAACAGTGAAGCACTTGAAGCAAGATTTTACGAAAGGGCTCGCTATAGCCTCAGACCTGCCGAATACTACGTGAAGAATATCGATAACATAATGCACATCCAAGAGTATCTAATTGAGAGAGCAAAAGAGTACGGAATTCCGATTATAGAGAACATCGAACTTGAGCAGTCCATAAATTCTATAATGAACAATCTTATGGAAGAAATACCAAAACGGCTTAGGGAGAGAGGGATTGAACTCTCTATTTAAGGACAAAACTCTTTTATCTTTTTGAAACCAATTGACTTTTGAGAGCTTTTATGGTGATCCCAATGGATGAAAATGCTCCCATTAAAGTTTATATGACAAAGAAGCTTATAGGGGTAAGGCCAGAGGATACCGTCCAAGAGGCGTGCAAGGTGATGGTAGATTTTGACATTGGTTCTCTGGTAGTTATTGATGAAAAAGACAACGTCGTTGGTTTCTTTACAAAAAGCGATATTATTAGGAGAGTAATTGTCCCAGGCTTACCCTATACAACCCCTGTAAAGGAGATAATGACAAAAGACCTTATCACCGTGGACACGAACACTCCCCTAAAGGAAGTTCTGAAGATTATGGCGGCAAAAAGGATAAAGCACATATTGGTGAGAGAAGAAGGAAAGGTCGTCGGAATTTTTACACTAAGTGATTTGCTTGAGGCAAGCAGGAGAAAGCTCGAAACTTCAATAGCAGCGGAGTGAGAGAGATGAAAATAGCTCACATAAGTGATACCCACATAACCAGCGGAGAAGCCTACAAGGGGTATGCCTACGATCTAATAGCCAACGAAGTTAACACACTCGATTATGACATAGTTATTCACACAGGGGATGTAACAAACGAGGGGTTGAGGGAAGAATACGAGAGGGCAAGTTATGAATTAAAAAAGATCCAGAAGCCTTTAATAGTCGTTCCCGGAAATCATGATGCAAGAAACGTCGGTTACGAGCTCTTTGAAAAGTACATAGGTCCATTAAATGGGGTTTATGAAAAAGGTGACCTCGTCATCATATGGGTAGATTCAACGATCCCTGACTTAAGTGATGGAAGAATAGGGGGCTACAAATTTCACTGGCTCAAAGAAAAGCTTGAGGAGTACTCTCACAAAAAATTCAAGATCGTTGCTTCTCACCACCATCTAGTTCCCTTACCGGATACGGGAAGAGAAAGGAACGTTTTATTCAATGCTGGAGATGTTTTAGACTTACTCTTAAAGCACGATGTTAACCTTTATATCTGCGGGCACAAGCATGTGCCAAACATATATAAAGTTGAAGGGCTTGTCGTGGCAAATGCTGGATGTACTTCGTGCAGAAAAACCAGAAAAGGAGATGTAAACAGTTACAACATAATTAAAATCAAAGAGGATGGAAAAATCTCAGTAAGTATAAAGCGAGTAACTGGAGAAATTACCAGAAGAGAGTTCAAAATCAAAAAGCAGAGAATTTTTGTTCCAAAGAAAAGAAGATTGTTGAGAATCGTCCAGCTGAGCGAGAGCAACGTATCGGATAGGGTATATTTCAGGGAAAGGGTTTTGAAAAACGCGATTAAAGCTATCAATGAAAAGTACAGGCCGGACTTAGTTATACACTGCGGAGATATGGTAGACGTCGGAACCGAGAGGTATTATGCGAAAGCTTATGAATTCTGGGAAAAGATTAAGCCAGAGAAGATTATAGTGCCCGGCCACAATGATATTACCTATCTCGGCTATGACCTTTTCAAAGAGTATTTTGGGGAGCCAAAAATCCTGGAAATGGAAAATTTTGCCTTCATCCCAATAATCTCAGCCCAATATGAAACCCCCATAGGGGTGGTTGGAAGGATAGGGCAGAAGATTTTAAAGAAACATCTTCAGGAACATGAAGAAAAGTTCAGAGTTGTGATAATGCACCACAACATAATTCCAATACCCAAGAGCAGGGAAATAGGATTTTTAGAAGATGGAGGCAACGTTTTGAAAATATTAACCGATGAAAAAGCAAATTTGGTTTTAACCGGCCATGGCGGCAACACATTGGGAATAAAAGTTGAAGAAACACCAATAATAAACGCAGGATCAATAAGCTGGGAACTTCATAGAAACCCATTTGGAAACTCTTTCAACTTAATAGATGTTTACGAAGACATGATAGCGGCGTTTGAAATACAAGCTACCTGGGGATCAAGAAAACTCCTTGGAATATGGAAAATAAAAACAAAAGTGCCGTGGGCTTAGCCAAAGAAAGCACCCATCATGTCCATCTGCTCTTCAGAGAAGCCTTTGACTTTGAACTCGGGCATCTTAGCAATAAGTTCTTCGTATTTCTTCTCGTCTATTTTCTCAACCTCGGCACCTTTCACATAGAATGCCTTCAAAGTGTCCTCCGACCTGTATGCAACTAGAAATTCCTCGCTTTCTATATTTTCGAAGTTCACAAAGATAGCGTTTCCACCTGTATAGGGCTTTTTACACTTGAAAGGAAAGCTTGCAGAGTTCAGCATTGCATCTCCAAGGGCAAAGTTAGCTTTTTTACCGTTTATCTCTGTCCAAAATGGCCTTCCCTCAAAGTCCCCTTCAACAACTACAAGAATTTTCTGCCCATCAAACTCTATAACCGGTGCGCCTTTCTTTTCAAGGATATCAAAAAGCTCTTCAATTGTTTCAGCGTTTTTTAAACTTGCAACAAATCCTTCCACTTTCATCTCAAGTCCTCCATTTTCTTTTCAAAACAAATAACCTGAAGAGTTTATAATCATTCCTCCTCTTCTATGAATTCCCCTTCCTCCCCTTTTTCATTGGAGAGCTCTCTCAGGCGGTCAATTCCCGAGCCTACAGCTATTAATATGTCCCCCTCTTCAATTTTCTCATCCTTGGAGGGGTTGTAAATATATCTCCCTCCCCTCTTTATTGCTATCAGCCTTACACCCACTTTAGTTGGAAGCTTAAGCTGCTTTAGGGGTTGCCCTATCAGTATTGATCCCTTGTTCACCTTTATGCGTCCTATTTCTTCATCAACATCGTGCATTATCTTCCTTATTATAGGATGAGGCTCAACATCCCTGAGAACAAGGTCGGCTATCTCATAAGCGGAATCGCTTATCTGTTCATTTATTGTAGCCATTTCAATTATACTTAGCAACTTCTCGGGATTTTCTTCATGTTTGGCAGCCCTCAAAGCAAGTTTTTTAACTTTTAATGTAAGCTCGTCCATTTTTTCTTCCAGAATATAAACCTCATCGGCTATGTCTTCGCTGTCGTACATGACAGAGGAAAAGGCAAGGTCAACCATAAGAGAAGAAAGATTTTTCATTTCTATGAGGCAATCTTTTATCTCTTCAAGCTCTTTCATCACCAACCACCCTGATAATTCCTCTCGCAATCTCTTTAAGGTGCTCAACAGATGTGTGAGTTCCCCTCCCTATCAAAATGTCTCCCGGCTTTATCTTGAAGTCCTTATCCGGGGCAAAGATCCATCTCTTACCCCTTTTCACCGCTATTATCCAAACTCCAGTGTTTGTGGCCAAATCAAGCTCCCCAAGTGTTTTTCCAACAATAACAGAATCTGCAGAGACTGGGACCTTTGCTATTACTTCCTCGCTTTCCATAATTGCCTCTGTAATAACTGGGTGAAGCTCAACTCCCTCAAGAACCATCTTTGCAAGGTCTCCAGCGGCGTTTGAGATATCCTCTATTGAGTTGGCCATTTGCAGAACGGAGGTTATCTGCTCCGCTTCCTTTGGGTTTCTTGCTGCCAAAACAGCGTGGGTCATTAAATGATAATTAAGAAGATCCATTCTCTCCTCGAGATCGAGCACTTCCTCGGCTATCTCCTTATCTCCGAAGAGGATTGCTGTATAAGCGAGATCGACCATGAGCTCAACAATGTTTTTCATCTCTATGAAAATTTCTTTAACGCTCTTAGGCTGATACTCAAACTCCTCAAACTCTTCCATCCCTTTGTCCTCCCCGTTTTTATCTCATACTCCATTTTCTTTTAAGGTTTTCTTCACCTAGACAATCAGATGGGCAACACCCACAGTGAAGAGTGTTGAAAAGATATCCGCTAAAGTTGTTATCGTAGGAACGGTGGCGTTATCGGGATCCAGACCAAGCCTATCAAAGATTATTGCGAGGAAATATCCAATGAACATGTTAAACAGGACTAGGAGGGGGTAAAGAAAGATAAACGGAAAAACCAACCCCACACTTTTTCCTAAGCTTAGTTTTACCACACCTATTGCCACTAGGTTCATTAGAACTGCTATGAAAAAGCTGGTTACAAAGTACACAAAAATCTCTAGTATAGAATCCCTGTTAAGAAAACCATCTATTTCTCCAAGATGAAGCTTTGTTGAGGTTTTTGCTCCAATAATTGATCCATAGTTTCCAGCAGTGCCAAGTATTGCGGGATACATAACGCTGAATACAACAGACGCATAGATGATTTCGCTGTAAGATTCGAGCAATCCTCCCGAGATGCTTGAGAGCAATGCTAAAGCTCCAATAATTCCCAAAATTTCTCTAATCATGCGCTTCTCTTCACTTTCAAATTTTGTTTTGACAAACATGACTAGCAAAAGCAAAAGCGCTAAAACTACCAAGCTATCAAAAATATGGGGAATCTCTTCATAAAGGAGAATAAAGAACACCAAAAAAGGCATTGTGACGAGATCTCCAGCGGAAGTTACCAAAGGTGCCGCCACTGTGTCCGGGTCAATACCCTTCTTAAAGGGGAACACCGTAGCAAGTGCTGTTGCATAACCCATTATCAAGCTTACGAAAATAGTCGAAGTTAGCACTATTAAAAGCACAATCACTCCGGATATGGCGTTTCCCACTTTAAGAACTCCCACAATCCACAGCACGATAACAGGGAGGAGGGATAAGAGAATACTCAAGAAAATGTTTTTCACAACATTTTTATCTCTCAGCTTTGGCTCCATCTCACCGAGGTGAAGCATTGTAGTAAAACGAGAAGCCATTGCACCGAAAATGTTGCCTCTCAGCCCCATAAGACCCGGGAGAATTACAAATATAACTGGATAGCTCAGCATAATTTTTTCAAAAAATCTACCTAAGAATGCCCCAGCGAAGAAGTCCATAAGGAGACAAGCTATTAACGCTGGAACTGCTATTAACGCCTCTCTGAATTTCTCTGAAAGCTCCCTTCCAAGCACCACTTGGAGGTTTTTCATGTTCCTCCCCCCTCATTTCTGCTCCCTCCCTATTATCTCTGCTTTTTGTCAAGTAAATCTCCAAAAAGTTATATAAAAAGGTTTTGGTAAGTCCAACTGAAGAAAAAAGAGAGAAAAGAAGTTTTTTCTTGCGTACTAATGTTTTTCTAACTGTAATGGGGATATATAAGGCCCATATTTCTCTTTTGCTTCTAATAGTCTTTGTCTTTCTTCCTCCAAAATCTTAAAGAGCTCTTCTGGGACGTTGCCAACATCCCTGTAAATCTTTTCAATCCTCTCTATCTTCGCCAAAAACTCAGGAACCCTGATTGTAAACTGCTTCTCATAGTCCTCCTTGCTGTAATCTTTGTTAAGAACCTCCTTAAAAAGCCTCTTTAAGTCTTCGTATTTTGGAATGTATCCAACGGGAGTTTTTATTGCATCAACGTCCCCGTGAACTCTGAGCTCCATCCACTTGAGCCACACTGCCTTGTCAAGCTTGTGGTTCAGCCACTTGCCATCCTTATCTCTTAGGAAGTAGTTAACGGCAAATATCTTCGGCTTAATTCTCAGCTTCTTCTCGAATTCAAGGTAGTTCCTAAGATAGTCACCAATGTGAACGCTCAGGAAATCCAAAATGGCCATTGGATTGAATGCCCTCACTCCTTCCTTTCCAAGAGTAGCTGCGGTTGTTTCGCTCTCCAATGCCGCTCCCATGGTAATTACTCCATGTGCCCAGTTAAAGGCTTCCCTTACCGGAGGCCATGTGTCGGCATCTCTGCCACCAAATATCATGCCGCCAATCCTAACCCCACATGGGGCCTCGAGGGCTTCTAAATCAATGTTTGGAAAAGCTTCCAAGCTAACTGTAAAGCGAGCATTTTTGTGACTCGGTGGGATTTCGTTGCCCTCAGCATCTCTCTTTCCTCTCCACCATTTTCCGCTGTGATTCTCTCCCTCATCCGGAATCGGAATTCCCATGTCATTCCAGTAGGGTTTTCCATCTTTAACGAGCACGTTTGAGAAGATTATTTCATTCGGTGAATGAAGAACCTGCCATATTATAGGATCATCCTCTTGATTGACTCCCTGGATTATCCCAAAAACACCCTTCTCGACGTTGGCTCCTCTAGCTTCTCCTTTCATGTCAACTATGAACGTGAGGTCATCACCCACTATGTTCTCCCATGAAAGCATAGCGGTTGAGGTTTTACCACACATCGAAGGATAAGCCCCTGTGAAATAAGTTTTTCTCCCATTAGGGCCGTTCACGCGCATAAGAAACATGTGCTCACTTAACCACCCCTCTTGAACAGCTCTTCTAATTGTAAGCCTAAAGGCGAGTTTTTTGAGCCCTATTGTGTTTCCACCGTACTGTGTGTTCGCTGAATAAACTGTTTCCCCCTCAAGGTCAATGTAAATCCTTCTCTTATCTATGTTCTTGCTGGTCTTTCTTTCATCAAGTTCTCCTGCAGAATGGACAAACTTCAAAAACTTCGCTTCCCTACCCAAGCGCTTAAACTCCTCGTAACCTTTTCTGTAAAGAATGAACTCACTATGAGCAACATATGCAGAATCAGTGAGCTGAACAGCAGGAATCGTGAATATCGAGTTCTTGGGTCCAAGAACAAAGAAGCATACAAACAGCTCCTTGCCCTTTGCGATATCCCGCATGATTTCATGAATTTCCTTAAGTCCCTCTTCCCTGTCCATTGTATTTACGAACGGAATCTCCACCCCCTTAGGAACCAGGATTTTAGTCCTCGCTTTGTCTCTAGCTTGATCGTAATAGCCATCGTAGTGGACAGTATGTCCCTCTATTGCGAGGGGCTTCTCTTCTCCGTACTCAATGGCTTTTCTTCTTACGTAGTCCTCGTCTTCTTTCGAATCTGTGCAAACAAAAACTTTTGCAGGATTCAAAAGATCAATGTATTTTGCCAAAAATTCATGAAGTTCTGGATTGTCAATTACCTTAATTTTTTCAAACTGTTCCGGATCAAGTCTGTTTTTGAGATATTCCAAAGGGTTCATTTACACCACCGTAAAAATTGTCATAATGACAAATTAAAAAGATTTCCAATAAAAACCACCATAAATTATATTAACCGGGAAATCCCTAAACTTTATGGTGGCAGTTATATGCAAGCAGTGATTCTAGCGGGCGGAAAAGGCACAAGATTGCTCCCTCTAACCGTCTACCGCCCCAAACCAATGATTCCATTTTTCAACAAACCCATGATGGAGTACATGGTTAGGGCTTTAGTAGAAGCAGGGG
Source organism: Thermococcus aegaeus (assembly GCF_055393685.1). Lineage (NCBI taxonomy): Archaea > Methanobacteriati > Methanobacteriota > Thermococci > Thermococcales > Thermococcaceae > Thermococcus > Thermococcus aegaeus. Next base: position 925,684 of record NZ_AP042464.1, read on the forward strand.
TAGAGGAAATATTCGTACTCGTAGGATATCTCAAAGAGAGAATTATGGAGTATTTTGGAGACGGAAGTGATTTTGGGGTTGAGATTCACTATTCTAATGGAGAAAACATAAAGCTCGGAACCGCAGGGGCAACAAAAAAGGTTGTGGACAAAATAGAGGACACGTTTATAGTTGCTTCAAGTGATGTTCTCACTAATTTAAACATTAGAGCTCTCTATGAGTACCACAAGAAAAAGAAAGCCCTAGCCACAATAGCTCTCTCGCAGGTTGAGGATCCCACCCAGTATGGGATAGCGATTGTAGACTCAGAGAACAGGATAATAAGGTTCAAGGAAAAACCAAAGCCAGAGGAAGCATTTAGCAACCTTGTAAATGCAGGTATCTACGTCTTCGAACCAGAGACATTCGATCTAGTACCCAAAGGAGAAAACTTTGATTTTTCACTCAATTTGTTTCCCAAAATGCTCGAAGAGAAGCTGCCTCTCTACGGTTTTCCGTTTAAGGAATACTGGAACGACGTGGGAAGACCATCAAGCTACCTTCAAGCAACCGAGGACGTATTCTTAGGAAGGCTGAAGCTTCCCCAATTAAGAACGGCATCCCTAAAAGGAAACCTGGAATATGGGGGCTCCCTTTACAGCGGGAGGAGGTGTCAAATCAGAAATCCGAGCATAAGAGGATTTGCCGTACTGGGCGATAACGTTAAAATAGGCAGAAACGTTAAAATAGAACGGTCGGTAATATTCTCTAATGTAACTATCGAAGAAGGGGCAGAGATCTACGAAGCGATAATTGGGGAGAATGTTTACATCGGAAAGGGTGTAATTATTGAAAGCGGTAGTGTTATCGGAGATAACTCCGTAATTGAGGACTTCACAAAGATTGGTGCAAATGTAAAAATCTGGACTGAGTCAAGAATTGGAAAAGAAAGTATAATACTTCCTGATTGAGGTGATTATGATGGAAATTTACAAATCCGAAGAATTCAATCCAGAAGAGCTCGCTCTGCTTGGTAGAGCAATAGGAACCGTAGGGCAGGGAACCATAGTTGTAGGACGGGACGGAAGGGCAATCTCAAGGTATGGAAAGAGGGCACTTGTAGTGGGAATTGTAAGTACTGGGGCAGCAACTATGGATGTCAGGCTTATTCCGCTAATAGCCCTCAAAGATTTCGCTCATAAGAGAGGCCTACCCTTGGTATATGTTTACTATCACAACGGAGTGAGGGTGGAAATTAGCGGCTTTGATCCCGATGAAATAAAGGCCATACTGGAGAGTAAGAAGTTTATAGAGGCACATCCTAACGATATAGGAGCGACTGTTTATTATCCGAACGCTCTGGACGACTTTCTGCAGGATATTTTCAGACACTATAACTTTAAGATAGAAGGAACTGCATTGGTGGATTGCATGAATACCCCAGCAGTGCTCTTCTTCCCCAGATTAAATGAACACTTTGGGTTTGAAGTGGAGCTTCTAAACGACATGATGACCAGCTATTTGCCTCCAAAACCCAAGGAAGTCTACCTTCAAAAGCTCAAAAAAGGAGATTATGCCTTCGGACTTCGCTTTAAGCCAAATGGGTATGTGGAATTTCACAAAGAGGGAGAAGAAAAAGAATTTGGAAGCATGTGGAAGCTCTTAGATTATATGAAGAAAACTCTTTGAATTCAACCCTAAGAAGAAATACAAAAAGCGAAAAACATTAAAAAGAAAAGGATCAGGTAAGTTGCAACTTTGGAGGTGTATTTATGAGTATGTTCATTGTCCTAGAAGGAATTGACGGAGCAGGAAAATCAACTCAAGCTAAAATGCTTGCGAAGTGGTTTGAAAATAAGGGATATGAAGTTGTTCTCACCAAAGAACCCACAGATACTGCTTTTGGAAAGCTAATAAGAAGACTTGTACTGACGGGAGGAAAAGAGGGAATAATCGATGGCGCACGAATAAGCAAAGAAGCGGAGGCACTACTTTTTGCTGCAGATAGAGCCGAGCACGTTAAAAAACTCATAGAGCCTTCCTTAAAAGCTGGAAAGGTGGTTATATCAGATAGGTATTTCTACTCTTCCCTAGCTTATCAATGGGCTAGGGGTCTCGACTTGGAGTGGCTTATAAATTTAAATGCCTTTGCTCCAAGAGCAGACCTCGTAATCCTTCTTGACCTGCCAGTTAAGGAGAGTATAAAACGCATAAATGGTAGAAGCATCAGATCAGAGTTTGATAAGATCGTGGAACTCCAGAAAAAAGTGAGAGAAAACTACCTAAAGCTTGCCGAGAAGTTTGAGGAGATAAGAATTATAAACGCCTTAGCCCCTGTCGAGGATATCCATAATGATATTGTGGCATTAGTTGAACATGAACTCCTCGAAAAAAGAGAATAAAGATCAGACAGTGCCGATCTCATCACTGATCAGACCGGTAAACGCACATCATCCCAAACCTTTTAACTTCCTATTCTTTAAAAAATGTTAGCCGATGATGAGCGTTAGCCACTCTGATGATGATGAGAAGAGGGTTAGCTGAGGTCTTTCATAATATATTACTCAAAGTGATAATGCATTCATGCCGTTTTATGCTCATCAAAGACTAATTTGTGCTTTTTTATGGCCAAGATTGCCTAACTGCGCTTTCTCGGAAAGCTTATATAGACTTTTACCGATATGAAACTCGGTGATTGTAAAAATGCTCGATTATTTCTTCACTCCAAGAAACGTTGCAGTGTTGGGAGCATCCAATGACCCTCTGAAACTCGGTTATGAAGTCTTTAAAAACCTTAAAGAGTACAAAGGAAATGTATATCCAGTAAATATAAAAGATGAAGTCGTTCAAGGAGTTAAAGCGTACAAGAACGTCAAGGACATTCCAGATGAGATAGACCTAGCCGTCATAGTTGTACCCAAAAGATTTGTCAAGCAAGCCCTGATTGACTGCGGAGAAAAAGGCGTGAAAGGCGTCATAATTATCACAGCCGGATTCGGGGAGACGGGAGAAGAAGGCAAGAAAGAAGAGAGAGAGCTCGTTGAAATAGCCCACAAATACGGAATGAGAATCATAGGGCCTAACTGTGTAGGTGTAATGGACACTCACAGCAACCTCAATGCAACGTTTATAATGAATGCCAAGAAGGGCAGCGTTGCTTTCATATCCCAAAGCGGAGCCTTGGGAGCAGGGATAGTCTATAAGACTATCAAAGAAGACATCGGCTTTTCTAAGTTCATAAGCGTCGGGAACATGAGCGATGTTGACTTTGCCGACCTAATGGAGTATTTGGCTGAAGATGAAAACAGCAAAGCTATCGCCCTTTATATAGAAGGCATAAAAGACGGAAGGAGATTCATGGAGGTTGCAAAAAAGGTCAGCAAGAAGAAGCCAATAATAGCTCTAAAAGCTGGAAAAAGCGAGAGTGGTGCAAGGGCTGCCTCATCCCATACAGGTTCTCTAGCTGGAAGTTACGCTATTTATGAAGCTGCATTTAAGCAGAGCGGGATTTTGGTTGCAAACACTATAGACGAAATGTTGAGCATGGCAAGGGCATTCACACAGCCGCTGCCGAAAGGAAAGAGAATCGCAATAATGACCAATGCAGGCGGTCCAGGGGTTTTAACGGCTGACGAGATAGACAAAAGAGGATTAAAGCTAGCCAATCTAAAGGAAGAAACAATGGCAAAGCTAAGGGAGTTCTTGCCTCCAATGGCCGCCGTTAAAAACCCGGTGGATATGATAGCCTCAGCCAGGGGAGAAGAGTATTACAAGACCGCAAAGCTCCTTTTAGAGGATGAAAACGTTGATATGCTCATCAGTATTTGTGTTGTGCCAACTTTTGCAGGGATGACTCCAACAGAGCACGCAGAAGGAGTTATAAGAGCGGTAAAAGAGGTTAACAATGGAAAACCCGTTTTAGCACTCTTTATGGCCGGATATGTTAGCGAGAAAGCCAAGGAACTTCTTGAAAAAGAGGGAATTCCAACTTATGAAAGACCTGAAGACGTTGGGGTAGCGGCTTATGCGCTGGTGGAATTTGCTAAGGCGAAGGGTATTGTTAAAGAATGAGGGTGGTGTAAATGGCTAAAGTTAGTGATATTGTATTATGGGACAAACCTGGGGAAAGGGTTCTGCTTTTAGGAAACCAAGCAATAGCTAGGGGAGCTTTGGAAGCAAACATAGCGGTTTATGCCGCTTATCCTGGAACGCCAAGCTCGGAGCTCACCGATACAATGGCAGTTGTAAGCAAAAAAGCCGGGGTTTACATGGAGTATTCCACAAATGAAAAAGTTGCCTTTGAGACCGCTTTAGCCGCAGCTTGGAGTGGTCTTAGGGCAATGACTGCAATGAAGCACGTGGGTTTAAACGTTGCCGCTGACACCTTCTTAAGCGCTGTTGGAATGGGTGTCGAGGGTGGATTTGTCATAATGGTGGCAGATGATCCAAGCATGTGGTCTTCACAAAATGAACAGGATACGAGGATTTATGCAAAGTTCGCCAACGTTCCCGTCCTTGAGCCGAGCGATCCGCACGAGGCAAAGGAGATGACAAAGTATGCTTTTGAACTCAGCGAGAAGTTTAAACACTTTGTAATTTTAAGAACAACCACAAGAACCTCACACGCGAGAGGAGATGTAGTCCTAGGGGAACTTCCAGAGGAAATAAAGCAAGGAAAGAGAAAGTTTGGAAAGTTCAAAAAAGATCCAAGCAGATTTGTCGATGTACCATCTAACGCAAGGAAATTCCATCCAATAATCCTTGAGAAGATTGAGAAAATAAGAGAGGAACTCAACAACTGCCCATTCAATTGGATAGAAGGCAAAGAAGACGCCAAGATCGGTATAATTGCCCCAGGATTAAGCTACGCCTATGTGAAAGAAGCTCTCGCTTGGCTTGGCATTGATGATGTCAAGATTCTCAAACTTGGAACACCGTTCCCCGTTCCCTATGGACTGTTGGAGAAGTTCTTTGAGGGACTTGAAAAGGTTCTTATCGTGGAGGAGCTTGAGCCAGTAGTTGAGGAGCAGGTTAAAACTTGGGCTTACGATAAAGGACTCACAATCCCAATTCACGGCAAAGATCTCGTGCCTAGAGTTTATGAGATGACAACGAGGAGAGCTGTAACAGCCATAGCGAAGTTCCTTGGAGTTAACACGCCGATAAACTTCGAAGAGCTCGATGCAAAGTACGAAAAGGTTAAGCCTCTCCTACCCCCAAGACCTCCCTCACTGTGTCCAGCATGCCCCCACAGAAACAGCTTTTACGCAATAAAGAAAGCCACAAGGGCAAAAGCAATCTATCCAAGCGACATAGGGTGTTATACCCTAGGATTGCTCCCGCCGCTCCAAACTGTTGATACAACCGTTGCAATGGGTGCTTCAATTGGAATTGCTCATGGATTAAGCATAGCCCAGAACGGAAGCCTAAGTGAGGAGCAGAGAAACCCTGAAAAGCAGGTAATCGTTGCCACAATTGGTGATTCAACATTCTACCACACGGGACTACCGGCTTTGGCAAACGCAATCTACAACCGCTCAAACGTGCTCATAGTTGTTCTCGATAACCTTGTTACTGCAATGACTGGTGATCAGCCGAACCCAAGCACTGGACAGACGCCCCACGGCATGGGTAAGAGAATTCCAATAGAGGATGTTGCAAAAGCCATGGGGGCTGACTTCGTAGCTGTGGTCGACCCATACGACATAAAAACAACTTATGAGACTATAAAGAAAGCCCTAGAAGTTGAAGGGGTCAGCGTTGTGGTATCAAGGCAAGTGTGTGCCCTCTACAAGGTAGGACAAATGAGAAGAAGAGGAGAAAGGTGGCCGATCTACCAGGTAAACGAAGAGAAGTGTACAGGATGTAGGGTATGTATAAACGCTTACGGCTGTCCAGCAATTTACTGGGATGAAGAGAAGAGACAAGCGAGAGTTGAGCCCACAATGTGCTGGGGATGTGGAGGTTGTGCTCAGGTCTGTCCATTTGGGGCTTTTGAGCCCGTAAAAGAGGAGGGAGAGCAATGAGAGAGTATAATATTGTCATCACTGGAGTTGGCGGTCAGGGAGTTTTAACAGCAGCAAACATTCTTGGCTGGGCTGCCTTAAGAGCGGGATACAAGGTAAGGTTAGGTGAAGTTCACGGAATGAGCCAACGTTTTGGATCAGTCATAAGCTATGTGCGGTTTGGAGAAGACGTTTACGGTTCAATGGTTCCAGAAGGAAAAGCCGATGTTATGCTTTCCTTTGAACCTGTCGAGGCTCTAAGGTACGTTAATTATCTCAAAGAGGGTGGAATGGTAGTAGTTAACACAAAGCCAATCGTTCCAGTGCAGGTCTCAATGGGGCTTGCGAGTTATCCAAGCTTGAATGAGATCAGAAAAGTTTTCGAGGAGGACTTCAAGGCGAAATGGATTGGGTTTAATGCAGAAGAGCTCGCGGAAAAAGCAGGACACGTTGTTACGACCAACACAGTCCTAATTGGAGCTTTAACACAAATTCCAGAGTTTCCACTCGATGCAGAGCACGTTAGAGAGGTTATAAAGATAAGCGTTCCTCCAAAAGCTGTAGAGATGAACATGAAGGCCTTTGACCTCGGAATAAAGGCTGCAAAAGAGATATTGAGGCTTTAAAGCTCCCACCAGCTGCTTTGAACCTCTTTGACTTCCTTTATCTTTTCTATCACTCTCTCACTTGGGAAGATTTTCTCAATATCAGCTTTTCCAGCAAGATATCCGCTTGTAAAAGCTGGAAGACCCCTCTTTAAGCCCACACCATACCCTCCCTCTAAAACAACAACCAAACTAAACTTTGAAAGAGAAGCCCCGGCAAAGTAATAAAACTTCTCGGTCAGCTCCATTGTTGCAAGGCCATCGTCTTTAAAGGCATCAAAACCAGCCGAAACTACGACCACTTTTGGTTCGATGTTTTCCAGAATAGGGATCACTACTTCTCTCCAAGCAAAGATGTAGTCATCATCTTTGGAATAATGAGGCATCGGGATGTTTATCTTGCTCCCTTCCGCTCCTTCACCTCCAACATCGTAAACTCTACCACTCCCCGGGTAAATTCCATCCTCATGGATGTCTATATGAATGACACTTCCATCCTTCCAGAATATCTCTTGGGTCCCATTGCCGTGGTGAACATCAAAATCTATAATGATTGCTCTACCAAGCTTTTCCTTTAAAAGCGATGCTGCTCTGGCGGCATTATTGAATATGCAGAAGCCAAGAGTTGGTGCACTGAATGCTTTCCCACTCCTCCCTGCATGGTGCCCCGGAGGCCTGACCAATGCGAGATAGAAATCCTTTTCTTTTATTGCGAGCTTTGCTGCTTGGAGAGCAGCTCCAAAAGCCTTAAGAGCGGCTTTCCAAGTACCCTTGGAAACATAAGTGTCCGGGTCAATGTAAGTTACTCCCCTCTCCGAAAGCTGCCTTATCTCTTCAACGTATTCTGGAGAATGAACCTTCAATATCTCTTTCACCTCTGCCTCGGGAGGCTCCTCAGGATTTTCCCAGAGCCCACGTGTCTTCAGAGCTTCCACTGCAAGTTCAAGCCTTTTTGGATTTTCAGGATGATACGCTTCAGCTCTGTGGGCCTTAAAAACCTCGGAGTAGAGAATCTTCATAACAATCACTTGAGAAAAGTTAAAGGAAAATTAAGCTTCCTCCTCAATGAGGCCGTATTTTTCAAGCTCATGAAGGAGCTTTTTAACAGCTTCCCAGGCATCATGTTCACTCTTTGCCCCACTGCACACGATTTTTCCGGAGCTAAAGAGGAGAATAACAGCCTTTGGATCCTTAACACGATAGATAACACCAGGGAACTGTTCAGGCTCATACTCACAATTGGGCAGCACAAGAGCAACAGCATCGAGATTAAACTCCATCTTAAGATCGCCGCTAAACACCATGTTTTGGATATCTATTTCTGGCGCTCTGCTGAATTTAGTTCCGATCTTTGATAGCATTTCGACAAGCTTTGAAACCGCTGCCTGAATGTCTTCAACGCTCTTTGCCCCTGTTACCACGAGCTTACCGGAGCTAAATACAAGAAGAGCCACCTTAGGTTCATCGAAGCGGCATATTATCCCTGGAAACTCCTCCGGGTTATACTTCGAGTGCGGACAGATTTCTATCACTTTTTCGAGATCAAGAGAAGCAAAAAGATCCACAGAGGCTACTATGTTCTCTATCCTAAGTTCAACATTGCTCATATCAACCAAGGCCTACACCTCCACTGGGTTTAAAAACCCTTTATAAATAATCCCCTCGGGGTTTTTAAAGTTTAGTGAGGAAGCCGTTAAAACACAAATCTTAACGCTATCAAAAAACTTTAAGTAGTTTACTTCCATCTATTTTTTCGGTGGAGGAAATGATTGTGGAAGAACTTAAAGAGATAACCCAACTTCCCGGTATTTCGGGATATGAAGATAGGATAAGGAACAAGATTATCGAATGGATAAAGGATTATGCTGACTACAAGGTTGATACAATTGGAAACCTCATCGTGGAGCTTGGGGAAGGTGAAGAAAAGGCTGTTTTCATGGCACATATGGATGAAATTGGACTCCTAATAACCGGAATAACGAGGGACGGAAAACTAAAGTTCAGAAAAATCGGAGGAATAGACGACAGACTTCTTTTGGGGAGACATGTAAGGGTGATAACAGAAAAAGGAGAGCTGGATGGAGTTATAGGTGTTACTCCAGTTCATCTCAACCTTGAAAGAAAGTTTGATACCATCCCTTGGCACAGCCTTGAAATAGACATTGGAGCAGAATCAAAGGAAGAAGCCGAGGAGATGGGAGTAAAGGTTCTAGACTTTGCGGTATTCAAAAAGCACTTCGGCATCTTAAACAACAGATACATCGCAACACGTTCCTTAGATGACAGATTTGGTGTTGTTGCTCTTGTGGAGGCTATAAAAGACCTCGTTGATCATGAGTTAGATGGAAAGTATATCTTTGCCTTTACAGTTCAAGAAGAAATAGGACTCAAGGGGGCCAAGTTTCTGGCAAACAGCTATTCACCAAAGTATGCCATAGCTGTCGATTCGTTTGCATGCTGCTCTTTCCTTACGGGAGATGTAAGACTCGGGAAAGGTGCGGTGATAAGAGCCGTTGATAATTCAGCAATCTATACACCTTCTCTAGCAAGAAAGGCCCTCGAAATAGCAAAAAAGAACCACATTCCAATACAGATCGGAGTTACAGGGGGAGGAACTGATGCATCAGTTTTTGAAGTAAAGAGCCAGACTCTGGCTTTAAGTGTACCCATAAAGTACCTTCACAGCGAAACGGAGATGCTCCACTTAGATGACCTCAAAGCTCTAATAAAACTAGTAGAGGCCCTCGTGTTTGAGCTTGAATAATGGAGGTGGTTTTTTGCTTAAATATATTGGATATTTTGGTGTTGGAATCTTCATAGGTATATTGGCCGCTCTCTTCGGCTTAGGGGGAGGTTTTTTGATTGTGCCTACTCTAAACCTCTTAGGAGTTGAAATTCATCACGCAGTTGGAACCTCAAGCGCTGCGGTTGTTTTTACCTCCCTAAGTTCTGCCATAGCCTACCACAGGCAGAGAAGGATACACTACAAAGCAGGCCTTCTTTTGGCAAGCACTGCAGTAATAGGGGCATACATAGGAGCATGGATGACGAGCTATATAAGTGCGAGCCAGCTAAAAGTTATCTTTGGTGTGGTTCTTTTTCTCGTGGCAATAAGGCTTTACCGTAAAAAGAGCAAAGAGCCACATGAGGTGGATTTAAACCAGATACAGCTGGATTATAAAATAGTGCCGTTAGGAGGATTCATAGCTGGGATAGCTAGCGGATTGCTTGGAATAGGCGGTGGAGCAATAAACGTCCCCTTTCTAACCTATATGGGACTGCCAATACACTATGCCGTAGCAACTTCAAGCTTTGCCATAGTGTTTACGGCCACAAGTGGGGCTTTGAAACATTATATGTTGGGAAATGTTGAAGTCGAATGGCTAATACTACTGGTACCGGGACTAATAGTTGGCGCCCAGTTAGGGGCAAAGATAGCAAAAAGAACTAAAGCCAGCAATCTAACAAAAGCTTTCGCTGTTGTGATGGCATTCTTAGCCCTCAGAATGATCCTCAAAGGACTCGGGTACCCTGTTCCTTGAGTTTTGTTATTAACTTTTTATGGAAAAAGAGATTTAAAGTGATTTTGCGAACTTTTTTTCATGATTGACTATCTCCTCGATTTCATCCTTGGGGTTGCAATAGGAACAATAGCGGGACTTTTCGGAGTTGGTGGTGGGTTTCTTATAGTTCCAACGCTTACCTTTATTGGACTTCCCATTCATACTGCAATCGGAACAAGTCTTGCCTGCATAGCAATTAGCTCTTTTGCCTCCGCTTATACCCACATTAGAAAGAAAACGGTTCTTTTTAAGGTGGTAGCAATTAAAGAGGCATTTTCAATGCCAGCCGCATTAATTGGAGCCCATATGACAGCATTTTTACACGAATCCCATCTAAGAGGAATATTCTCAATACTGTTGTTTTACCTAGCATATAAGATGACAACAACCCCTGCGAAATCTCACCATGAGAGAAGCCTCAAAATAAACTACAAGAATGTTCCTATAGTAGGTGTACTTTCAGGCTTTGTATCCGGTCTGCTCGGAATAAGCGGAGGAATTCTAAATGTCCCTCTTTTCCATGTTCTCGTCGATATGCCTGTCAGATACTCCATCGGGACATCTAGTGTGGCACTCTTTTTCACAGCTTTAGCTGGAACCTATGGACATTTCAAGGCAGGGAATGTAAGCATAGAAACTGCACTTCTCTTGGCTCCGGGGTTAATAATAGGAGCATATTTGGGAGCAAGAAGTGCCCACACTTTGCACCCAGAGAGACTAAAACGGTGGTTCGCTCTTATACTCATTTCGATCGGAGTTAAAATGTTAATCTAGCCCTTAAATTTATTAACTCCTAGCCCAAATTAGAAAAGAGCCTTGAAACAGTTTGAAACCTTCGTTTCACCGGGTTCCTAAAGTAGGTCAAAAATCATATTAACGATGGTGAGAATGATGAAGTTCAGTGCTCTTGGGATCATCCTTGTTTTAATAGGTGGGCTAATCCCCATTAGCATTGCCCAAAACCAGAGCAACGGCCAATATTTGGAAGAGCAGAGCAGCGAGAGTATAGCTGGAGAGCTAATAACTCAGCTGACCAAACTCAGTGAATTTGTAGAATCAAGGATAAACCCCATAAAGAACGAGCTGCCCCAGAATGCTTTAGAGAATTACAAAAAAGCCGAAGAGCTCAAAGAAAAAGCTTCCCTAGAATACCAGAATGGAGAATATGAAAAGGCACTTCAAGATGCCCTATTGGCTATGAAATACTATAAAGAGGTTCTCAGAGGGTTAAACGAAACGGAAAGCACAGAAATGTTAAAAGAGCAAATGAATGTGGAAGCTGAAAGGACTATTGTGTACCTCTCCTATATAGAGAAAGTCATAAAAGTAGCCGAAAGTAAAGGAGTAAACACAGAGAGACTGATAAAAGCCTACAAGGAGACCAAAGATGCTTATAGAAGGGTCATCGAAGACTTAAAAGCAAAGAGATTTGACGATGCAAAAAGAAACATGGAAACCGCTAGAACGAAAAGAGCTGAGCTCAATAAAGAATTAGAAAAAGTGTTCAGAGAACTCGCTTTGAGGAATGCTGAAAAAATTGTCAATTCTTTTTTGACAAAGACCAACCAGAGCATTGCAGTTGCTGAGATAATGATAGAAAACGCAAAAGCAAGAGGCATGGAAGTGGAGGGGGCCGAGCAGAGCATAGAAAGGATAAAAAGTATCTACCTGAAAGTCGAGAGCTTAGCAAAAGAAGGAAAATGGATTGAAGCACTTGGAGTAATCAGAGAGAATTCATACCAAATACAGAAGTTCCTTAGGACAATAGAAAGAGTTAGAAGAGGGAATACAAACATAAAAGAAACTTTGGAAGAGCTTAGAGAAAGGACAAAAAAGGATGCAACTGCAATTGCAATTCTAAAGAGGAAGGGAGTAAATACAACGAGAGCCGAGGTACAGCTCAAAGGAGCCATCAATGAGCTTTCTGCAGCGATTGTTTCATTAAAAAAGAACGATATTGGCAACGCTATCATTCATATCCAGAGAGCCGAAAGGCTTCTCGCAGAGGTAGAAGAGTTCATAAAGGCCAACTCTTAGGGGGTGCAGAAGTGAAACGTGCCCTTGCTTTAATAAGCCTTCTTATTCTCCTTCCCATCGTTAGTGCTCAATTTACAGTTTCAGAGGTGGAGCTGACAATCTACACCGATGGGTATGTTAAGGTCCATTACCAGCTGATTCCAGATGAATACACCTCTCAAATTAGCCTACCACTTCTGGGGAAAAACTACGAAGGTGTGGAAGTTGTTGATGAAAACGGTAATCCCCTTAATTTCGAAGTTTACAATGAATCGCTTATCATTTACGTAGAAAATGCTCAGCTAGTCGATGTGTCCTACTATACTCCCGATCTGACGTACAAAGAGGGCCTAGTGTGGACGATCAACGTTTCAATGGAATACCCCTTTGACGTTATCCTTCCTGAAAATGCCGTTGTAGTTGATTTATCCGGGCTTCCCCTCAAAATAGCCTCCAATGTAATTACAATGCCCCCCGGAAACCAAAGTATCTCCTATATTCTTGAATTTGCAGCTGAAGAGGACAAAAAAGACCTTTATCTTCCAGTTCTAACATTTTTGGTAGTCTCGATAGTAGCTGTTTCTGGCTTTTTGACAATAAGAAAGAGAAAAAGAGAGGCTCCAAAGGAAGAGGTCCACGTAAACAGAGAGGAATTTTTGAAAAAACTTGAGAGTCTTAACTTAAATGAAGATGAAAAGAGGGCTTTACTCTACATACTGGAGAAGGGAGGCAGGGCAAGCCAAGCAGAGGTAAGAACTGCCTTGGGGATACCTAAAACCACAGCATGGAGAATGTTCAAGCGTCTCGAAAGGCAGGGGCTTGTCAAGATAATCAAAGGAAGAAAAGAAAACTGGGTAGAATTAAAACCTTAACGAACCTTTGCTCCCAATTTTACCTCTTTTTCCGGGGTTAACAGGGCAACAGTTTCTCCGTCATCCGCTGCCAAAAGCATTCCCTGGCTCTCAATTCCTCTAAGCTTCTTTGGCTCTAAGTTCGTAATAACTGCCACGTACTTGTTAAGGAGCTCCTCTTTTTTGTAGTATGCTTTTAAACCTGCCACAAGCTGCCTAACTTCATTTCCAAGATCGACCTTGACAACATAAAGCTTGTCAGCATTCGGATGATCCTCAACGCTGGTTATTTTTCCAATTCTTATATCAAGCCTAGCAAATTCATCAAACTTTACATAGCTCATCTTTATCTCCTCCTTCTGCTTTTCTTTTGACTTCATTGTTTTCTCTCCATAAATTCTTCTCAGAATTACCTCCGCCTCATCTCCAAGTCTTTCTTTTGCAACTTTAACAACATCTTCCACCTTATAATACTTGTCAAGCAAAATTCTAGCGCTTTCTGGATTGCCCCTGCCTATGTACTTCACTATGTAAGCTATAATGTCCTCATCTGTAACTTTTCTAAAGAGGACCTCAGCCCTTCTGACCCTGTGTCCTGCTTTAAGGGGCTCAAACTTCCATTTCTTAACTTCTTCAAGGTTTAGGAGATGCCATATCTTTTCACTTGCGTCTGGAAGGAAAGGTTCAAGGAGAACACCCAATGCCTTAACGATTTGGAGAGATACGTTTACGGTTGTTCCAGTCCTAACTCTGTCGGTTTTAGCCGTCTTCCAAGGCTTCTGATAATCAAAGTACTGGTTGCCAAATATTGCAAGCGCCATTACTCTTTTAAGGGCTTCTTTGAACTGATACTTTGATATCAACTCGCCAACCTCTGCAAAAGCTTTCTCTATCTCATCAAACGCTCTCTTATCAAGCTCGTCAAGTTCTCCGATTTCTGGAACCTTCCCATCAAAATACCTGTTAACAAAAGTCAGCGCCCTGTGCACAAAGTTTCCGAGATTGTTCACGAGCTCTTCGTTAATTTTCTTCTTGAAGTCACTAAAGCTGAAATCACTATCCCTTGTTTCCGGCATTATGGCGGTTAGGTAGTATCTCAGGTAGTCCGCGGGAAATGCATCAAGGAACTCATGCACCCATATAGCCCAATTTCTGCTAGTTGAAAACTTTCTGCCCTCTAAGTTTAGATACTCGTTCGCGGGAATGTCGTAAGGCAGAAGCCAGTCAAACTCACCCTTTTCATCTTTATACTTGCCATAAGCCATCAGGAATGCTGGCCAGAATATGGCATGGAAGGGAACGTTGTCCTTTCCTATGAAGTGAACTATTCTTGTCTCGCCATCGTATCCACTAAGCCAGTATTTCTTCCATTCTTCCTCTTTTCCAAGCCTCTTAAAGTATTCAACAGTTATTGAGATGTAGCCTATTGGTGCCTCAAACCAAACGTAAAGAACTTTTCCTTTGATGTCTTCGTCTTCAAGAGGTACGGGAATTCCCCAGTTAAGGTCTCTCGTTATTGCCCTCTCCTCTAGCCCTTCATTGATCCATCCCAAGACTGTATTTCTGACGTTTGGCTTCCAGTGTTTCTGGCTTAAAACCCACTCTTTAAGCTTTTCTTGAAAGTTCTGCATTTTTATGTAGTAATGAGCCGAGTCTTTGAAGGTGATTGGATTTCCACATATGTTACACCTTGGATTTATAAGCTTCTCCGGAGTAAGGGGATGGCCACAGACTTCACATTGATCCCCTCTCTGATCCTCTGCACCACAGTAGGGGCAGGTACCGATAACGTATCTATCCGGTAGGAACATCTTATCATGCTCACAATAAGCCTGCTTTTCAACTTTTTTAACAAGGTGTCCATTCTCAAGGGCCTTCAAGAAGAACTCCTGACTTATTCTGTAGTGGACAGGAAGCTCCGTTCTTCCAAAATAATCAAAGCTTATTTTTGCCCTTTCAAATGTTGTTTTGATGTGCTCGTGGTAATAATCTACAATCTCCCTTGGACTCTTGCCTTCCTTTAAGGCTCTGAAAGTTATTGGAGTGCCGTGTTCGTCCGTTCCACATATGAAAATAACATCTTCTCCCTTTAGCCTCAAATAACGCACGAATATGTCTGCCGGAAGATATGCTCCAGCTAGATGCCCTGCATGTATGGGTCCATTAGCGTAAGGCAATGCAGAGGTTACGGTGAATCTCATCTCTACCACCCCCAAGAACTAACTTGCTGCCCTTTATAAGTTCTCGCCAATTTTAAATATTACGGTGAGTTATTTTCTGCATATAAAAATATATCTGTTATTGCATAATCACTTGCCCATGCTGATCTCCGAGGCTTTAATCACTACACATTTTTCGGGCAACTCCACTTCCCCTCTGTAAATGATCAAAGCTCCTTCAAAAGGCATGATTGCAACTTTAATCCTTCTTAAGCCAAAACCGGATGAGGAGAGTTCTCCAACTACTACAAGAGGATTCTCTTTAAGCTCCAAGAGCTTGAGAAAGCTTTCCTTATTAACATAAACCATCAGCCCTCCAGCCACAACCCTCTGCGCTGGAACTTCAATCCCGCAACCCATACTATCACCAAAGTGTTTTAACTATCAAAACCCAAAACTCTTTCGGTGAGAAAATGAGAGCGAGGATTAGAGAAAAGTTCACTTTCGATGCCGCCCATGCGGTAAAGATAAATGGGGAACTTGAAGAGATTCATGGGCACACATTCAGAGGCGAAATTTCCATTGAAGGAGAGATAAGAGAGGGCTACATAATGGACTTTCTTGAGCTTAGAAAGATTTTGGACAATGCCGTTGCACCGTTAAGGCATAAAAATCTAAACGAGCTTTTCGAAAACCCCACAACCGAGAACATCGCCCTCTGGATTGCTGAAAGAGTTAGAAAAAGCCTGCCCCGAGATATTAAGCTACATAAAATTGTCTTGTGGGAAGGAGATGAAAACGGAGTTGAGTTTGAGTTTTAAAAGTCCACCAAAAAGCTAAAATTTATGAGAACAAAGGTATTAGGGGTGAAGAAAATGAAAGATTTCTACATAGCACATGAAGATGAAATAAAAGCAGGAAAAACCACTGATGTTTACTTTATCAGAACCAAGAAAATACTAGAAGAAAAGGGCATTCACAAAAAAGTTTTTGCTGATATCTCGACAACCTCCCTTCCAAAAGGCTGGAAATGGGGGGTCTTAGCGGGAGTTGAGGAAGTGGCGAAGCTCTTGGAAGGACATCCAGTGAACGTTTACTCTATGCCCGAAGGGACAATATTCCACCCATATGAACCCGTAATGCAGATTGAAGGCTATTACAAAGAATTCGGCATCTTTGAAACCGCATTGCTTGGAATGCTAAGCCAAGCGAGCGGAATAGCCACTGCAGCTCTTAGAGTCAAAATAGCGGCAAAATTCAAGCCAGTCTATTCCTTTGGTATAAGACACATGCATCCTGCAATAGCACCGATGATCGATAGAAGTGCCTTCATAGGCGGTTGTGATGGAGTCAGCGGCGTTTTGGGAGCAGAGATGATCGGAGAAAACCCCGTGGGAACAATGCCCCATGCACTAGTCCTAACGGTTGGAGACCAAGTAAAGGCATGGAAATATTTTGATGAGATCATGCCAGAAGAGGTTCCGAGGGTGGCCCTCGTTGATACCCTTTGTGATGAAAAGCTGGAGGCTTTAATGGCAGCTGAAGCTTTGGGAGAGAAGCTAGCCGCAGTGAGACTCGATACACCAAGTTCAAGAAGGGGTAACTTTAAACGGATAGTGGAAGAGGTGAGATGGGAACTAGATTTAAGAGGTTATGAGCACGTTAAGATATTTTTAAGTGGAGGACTGGATGAAGAGAGCATTAAAGAGCTTGTAGATATCGCAGATGCCTTTGGCGTCGGAGGAAGCATAGCGAGCGCAAAGCCCATAGACTTCTCCCTTGATATTGTTGAGGTTGAGGGGAAGCCCCTAACGAAGAGAGGAAAGCTGAGCGGAAGAAAGCAGATCTATAGATGTGAGAAAGGGCACTATCATAGAGTTCCAGCAGAGAAAAAGCTTGAAAAGTGTCCAGTTTGTGGGGCGAAAGTTGAACCCCTGTTAAAGCCGCTAATTGAGAACGGAGAAATAGTGGCAGAACTGCCAAAAGCAAGAGAAATTAGAGAATACGTACTAGAGCAGGCGAAGAAGTTTGGCTTAACACTGGACTGACCTCCCTAAAGGGCGAGGCTTTCAAAAGAAAAAAGTAATTCTTTCTTATTATCTCCCCCTTTCGGGATGATGAAGAGCCCGCTTAATCCCTGAGCTTAGCTGTGATGCTTGGTGGGGGCTCTGACCGCTAAAGTTCTCAAAAACCCAAATCCTAAAGAGTTAAGAAAAAAGGAAAGAAGTTCACTCGACTGTGATTGATCCAGTTGGGCAGCTCTCTGCTGCCTCTTTTGCACACTCGAGGTCAGTTTCAGGCACAATTGCCTTAGCCTTTCCATCCTCGTCCATCTCAAAAACGTCTGGGCAGATGCTTGCGCAAACTCCACACCCAATGCATGTGTCCTTATCAACACTAACCTTCATTGCCGACACCTCCAAAGAGCTTCAAGAATAAAGGGAAAACTAAGTTTAAAAACCTTTTTTAAACTAAAGGTTACACTACACATCCTAAAGAGACAGGTCAATGCTTGAGGTCAAAGAAGAAAACAGAGAGCAAGACAAAAGAGAATTGATAAAAACGTCAAATTTCTTCAATGTATATACAGCTTACAGGACAGGCCTCGGCAGCCTCTCTGGCGCAATCAATGAGATCTTCTCCAATAATTTCAACTTTAGGTTGGCTCTTTCCCTCATCGTTCATCTCAAAAACGTCTGGGCAGAGGCTTGCACAAATAGCATCCCCTATACAAACATCTTGATCAACTCTAACCTTCCACTGGGCCATCTGAATCACCATATCAATATAACAAAGGTTATAATATAAAGGTTTCGAACTATTAGATTAGTTTAAAAAAATTAGGAGGCTACTTAAATCATTCCCAACCTTTTCTTGACCTCCTCGCTTATTCTATCCGGAGTCCAGGGAGGGTCAAATGTGAGCTCTATTTCTGCATCCTTAACTCCAGGAATTTCTAGAATTTTCTGCTCTACAGCTTGAAGAAGCCACATGGTAAGGGGACATCCAGGAGTTGTCATGGTCATCTTAACGTAGACCGTATTGTCAGGATTTATCTTGAGCTCATATATGAGGCCCAGATTAACAACATCTATGCCAATTTCAGGGTCAATAACCTCTTTAAGCTTTTCAAGAATCATTTCCTTTGTAATCTTAGTGTTTTCACTCATTTTCCTCACCTGAAAAAAGTTTCTAAACAACAAATTTAAACCTTATGGAACAAAAATGTGGAAAAAGAATCAAGTTGTTGAGCTTTCCTCGTCGTCATAAAGTCCCTGACCAACTGTGATTTCCTTTTCATAACCTCTGGATCCCTCGATGGTTTGAATTCTAAACATATAGCTCTTGTACCAGTTGTATGTGGGCATTGTCTTTATTGGTAAGAGTTTCCATGCTCTTGTTTCTTCCACGTATCCCCAGTTGACGTACTCGTTGAAGTTCCTTATTATATCCGTTATGACTACGTTGAATTCAGTTATGAGGAGCTTCTCTATCTGGTGCCACTTGTCAATTGAACTTTCCCTTCTTGTAATTCCGAAGTAACCCGCGCACCCCGGCCCTTTTAGTGTTGCAATCCCCCTTCCAACAAAAGCTCTAACCGCATCGACTGTCTCGGGGGGGTCAGTGATAAAGGTATCGAACTTCCTCAAGGCATAGTCAGGTAAAGGTTTCCTAAGGTCGAAGGTAAATATCTCCACATTGTTGTAGCCGATTTCCTCTGCAGTTTTCTCAATAAACTTTGTGAGTCTCTCATCAATATCGAGAACCGCAATTCTCTTTGGAAGGCCTGAGAGCATTAAAGCAATGCTCGTTAAATCGTCATCCCCTAAGACAAAAACTTCCTTATTTTCAAGGTCTCCTCTCGTATGCATCAAAGCTACCCTTGCAACTGTTGTTTCCGGAGTCACATATGCCTGGTCAAATTCATGCTTTGGCTCCGGCCTGTTTTTCACTATTTCTTTAAACTCCTCAAGGAGGTCGCTAAAAGCATCAAGTTCAACTGTTTTTCCTTGGCAGTGCCTGCAGGTATAGTCCTCTCTCCTTCCGATTCCATACTTCTCCACAAGCTCCTTTCCCTTCTGAGTAAGGATTATCCCCTCTTTGAACTCCACGTAACCCAGCTCGTGAAGTGTTTCAACCACAGCAACTACTAGGGGAAGGGGTTCTTCACTAAGGTCTACTATTCTCCACGGATCGCTGCTCGCAAGAATGGCACTCAACACGTTCTCAATTGTCCTCTCGTAAACGGGTATTGGAGTTTTCTCTCTAACTCTCTCAACAACCGCTTTCATCTTCGCTCCCTCCACTAACTTTCATCAAAACCGTCGGAAAAAGTTCATGAAAAGCTATTTTAAAGTTTTTGGAATAGATTTTTAGCCTTATCATCCTTAGAAAAAGAGGTGAGGAAAATGGCGATCTACTTCATAGGACTGGGACTTTACGATGAAAAGGATATTACCCTTAAGGGCCTGGAAATAGCAAGGAAATGTGATCTAGTGTTTGCAGAGTTTTATACTTCCCTTCTAGCCGGTACTGACATAGAGAGAATAGAAAAGCAGATAGGAAAACCGATAAAACTATTAAACAGAGAAGATGTTGAACTGAACTTTGAGAGGATAGTTCTCAGAGAGGCAAAAGCCAAAGATGTTGCTTTTCTCACGGCAGGAGACCCAATGGTGGCAACAACCCACGCAGATTTAAGGATAAGGGCAAAACAAATGGGGATAGAAAGCTACGTTGTTCATGCTCCCTCAATATATTCCGCTGTTGCCATAACCGGACTTCAAATATACAAATTTGGAAAGAGTGCAACAGTGGCATATCCAGAAAGGAATTGGTTTCCAACTAGCCACTATGATACAGTCAAAGAAAACAAAGAACGCGGTCTTCATACACTTCTCTTCCTAGACATCAAAGCAGACAAAGGAAAGTACATGACTGCCAATGAAGCTATGGAAATTCTCCTTCAAGTAGAGGACAAAAAAAGAGAGGGGGTATTTACCGAGAATACCCTCGTGGTGGTTCTCGCAAGAGCAGGCTCCCTAAACCCAACGCTCAAAGCTGGTTATGTAGGAGAGATGATAAAGAAGGACTTCGGAAAGCAACCTCATGTTCTGATAGTGCCCGGAAGGCTACACATAGTTGAGGCAGAATATTTGGTAGCTTTTGCCGACGCTCCTGAGCAGATATTAAAGGAAGTTTAGCTTTTTTCTCTCTCTGTTTATTGGAGCAATGTAACGCTGGTAGAACTCCCTCAGCTTCCTAGTATGCTCCTCCACCCATTCCCCACTAACTTTTCTCCTTGCAACTCCATCTTTTATAGCCTGTTCTGCAACCGCCCTTGCTTCTTTTGGATACACCTCGTGATGCAATGGAGTGGGGATTATGTACTCTTCGGACAGCTCTTCATCACTCACACAGTTCGCTATCGCTTCAGCGGCAGCTATGTTCATATTCAAGGTGATTTCCCTAGCTCTAACATCTAAAGCCCCTCTAAAAATTCCAGGAAAGCCCAAAACATTGTTGATTTGATTTGGGTAATCGCTCCTCCCTGTTGCGACTATTTTTGCCCCAGCTTTTTTGGCCTTTTCGGGCATAATCTCGGGGATTGGGTTTGCTAAAGCAAAGACTATTGCATCATCTGACATCTTCTTAACCATCTTTTCACTAAGGATATTGCCAACACTTACGCCTATGAAAACATCAGCACCTTCAAGGGCTTTTGAAAGATCTCCCTCCACATTATGGATGTTGAATTTGGCAACTTCCCTTTTGTAAGGGTTTAAATCCCCTCTTCCCTCGTGGATTATCCCCTTTCTGTCAACCATCACTATTTCTCTAACTCCTACATAATGCAGAAGCTTTGCTATAGCAATTCCTGCAGCACCGGCACCACTGATAGCGATTTTTATATCGCTAAAGCTCTTCCCAACAAGCTTGAGTGCATTCATTAAACCAGCAAGGGTTACAACAGCTGTACCGTGCTGATCGTCATGAAAAACCGGAATATCGACTTCATTCTTAAGCTTTTCCTCAATTTCAAAGCATCTTGGGGCGGAGATGTCCTCCAAGTTTATACCCCCAAAGCCCTTTGAAATCAGCTTAATCGTTCTTACGATGTCATCCACATCATCGCTGTCTATCAGTATAGGGAACGCGTCTACACCGGCCAAGGCTTTGAAGAGAACACATTTACCCTCCATCACGGGCATTCCAGCTAGAACCCCAATGTTTCCCAGCCCAAGCACCGCAGAACCGTCCGTAACTACAGCCACGGTGTTGGGTATAGAGGTGTACTCTTCATAGCTTTCTCCATTCGCTATGGCCTTACACGGTTCAGCAACGCCAGGAGTATAAGCCAAGCTTAGATCATAGAAATCCTCGACCTTAACTTTGGGAATAACCTCTATTTTTCCATTTCCGGGAAAATTATTTCGATGATAATCAAGGGCATCCTTTCCAAGCCTCTTCCTTTGTTCTTCATTAATCCGCATAAGCTCATCCCCTATCTTCTGAGGACTCTTCCAATTAAACTCTTTCCATGTTTTTGTTTAACATTTTTATGTTCAAAATGTTTAAATATCCTAGTTGTTTTATCACTTTCGTATCAATTAGGGGTGAGAGAGATGGAGGTTCTCGAGAAATATTTCGAGTTTGAGAGGTACAGAACGGATATGAAAACCGAGGTACTCGCGGGGATAACTACTTTCATGACAATGGCATATATCCTCTTTGTAAACCCTGCAATTCTCAGCGACGCAATGGGAAAGGAGGCTTTTAACTCACTCGTAGCAGTAACGGCACTTGCAGCAGGAATTTCCACCATCATAATGGGAATTTATGCTAAAAAGCCCTTTGCCCTAGCTCCTGGAATGGGACTGAATGCTTACTTTGCTTACAGCGTTGTGCTTGGAATGGGCTATGATTGGAGAGTAGCGCTCGCAGCAGTTTTCATTGAGGGAATACTCTTCATAATACTAAGCATTACTAAAGTTAGAAGCGCAATAATTCATGCAATTCCACTAAGTCAGAAATATGCCGTTGGAGCCGGAATAGGGCTTTTCTTAACACTGATAGGACTCAATGACGTTGGTCTTCTAACTGCTTTTGTTGACAACAACGGAGTGCTCAAGTTCACCGGGTTTAATGCCTCAGTACTCGGAACAAAAGCAGGTCTTTTGTTCCTATTCGGGCTGTTCTTAGCTGCAATCCTCATAAGTCTCCGAGTGAAGGGTGCTCTATTAATTTCAATCCTTACCACAAGCATTTTGGGATGGATAAGCGGAGCTGCACCCTGGCCAGAACATCTCTTCTCAACTCCAGACATAAGCTACACCTTCCTAAAGCTTGACCTTCAAGGCCTCCTCAACGTAGGGGCAATTGGTGTAGTGTTTGCCTTCTTCATGGTCGACTTCTTTGACACCCTTGGAACAGTAACGGGGTTAAGTGCCAAGGCAGGTTTCCTGACAAAAGAAGGCAAAGTGCCGGATGCAGAGAAAGTCCTCTTGACGGATGCAATAGGCACAACACTTGGAGCACTCCTTGGAACTTCAACCGTAACAACGTATATAGAGAGCGCCGCTGGAATTGAAGAGGGTGGAAGAACAGGGATGACAGCCCTAGTGACAGGTCTACTCTTCCTTGCCATAGGATTGTTCATAGCACCCATTGCGCAAGCAATTCCGGCTTTTGCTACCGCACCGGCTTTGGTTATAGTTGGTTACTACATGTTAAGTGCAATAAGGGGAGTTGACTTCGATGACGCAAGCGAAGCTATTCCTGCATTTCTAGTGCTCATCACAATTCCCTACACATATTCAATAGCAGACGGAATAGGAATGGGCTTTATAAGCTACACCATAATAAAGCTGTTCAGCGGAAGAGGAAAAGAGATACACCCACTGATGTACGTATTGGCATTAATCTTCATAGGCTACTTTGCCTATTTGGGAGGACTCTTTTGAGTCTTCGCCTCTTCTTTTTCCATGTGTTCTTTAAGAAACTGCTTGAGGACGTAGGGGCAGTGTTCTTGGATATACTGGGCAAACTCCCTCATTCTTTCAGCTGTAATCTCATGAACGTAATGCTCAAACTGGCACGCGTCTTCCTCCGCTATTTCCGGGGGAATTCCAAGTATCTCGGTAAAAAATCTCATCAGGAGGACATGTTTTTGGTAAGTTTCCTTAGCTATTTTAAGCCCCTTTTCAGTTAAAAGAATCCTATCGTACTTTTCATAATCTATCAAACCTTTTTCATTTAACTTTTTCAACGCATCTACTACGCTTGGAGGTCTAACGCCCAGTTTTTTTGAGATATCCTTTACTCTGATTATTCCTTTGTTCTTCTGGAGTATGTACATAGTCTCAAGGTACTCTTCTTCTCTCTTTGTTATTTCCACAAACCTCACCTGAATTAGTTTAGCCTAAATAATTTAAGTGCTTTTTGGTTGCACTAAGAATAATAAAGAGAGATCATTTAGCGAGTTCTATTCCCCTTTCAAGAGCCTTAATGTTAACTTCCCAAAGCGTTGGCTTTAATGTTTCCTGAATTCCATCCAGAATGCTCTTCTTCTTCAATGGAACCAAACCTTTACCATAGGCAAATCCAAGCATAAGCACTCCTAGAGTGCGGGGATTTATTCTATCCGCCTCTTTCTGGAAGTTCTTCATTTCAACATTGCATATCCTTGAAAGAGCACTGCTTATTTCCTCAAGACTTGGATATCTTTCTTTTCCGACCAAAGTTGTGGCTGTATGGATGGGATAAGCATTTACTATAGCATGACTTTTACCGCTTAGGAATCTTGCGTTCCTAAGAGCTTCAGCCGGTTCAAGAGCAAGCATTAAATCCGCTTCCCCTTCCTCAATAAGAGGGGAATAAACTTCCTCCCCAAATCGGAGATAACTAAGCACACTACCGTAGCGCTGGCTCATCCCAAGGGTTTCTCCTATTCTAACATTGTATCCCTCCTTCATTGCGGCATTTCCGATGATTCTTGAGAGTGTTAACCCTCCCTGTCCTCCGACTCCCGCTATTATCAGATTGAACTCCACACTTCACCACCAAGAAAATTAAGGTGGAGGGGTTAAAAATCTGGCGGAAGGTTTATTTGGTAACTCACCTCATTCCCTAACATGAGCTTTAAAGAGTATTACCGAGCATTTAAGGCCTACACTCAGATAGACTCGAGGGAATACCAACGGAGGATAGAAGAGCTCGAACCTTATCTGCTCAGATTTATGAAGCGAAAAGGAAAAGTTTTGGACTTAGCATGTGGTGTCGGAGGATTCTCCTTTCTTCTTGAAGAGTACGGCTTTGAAGTTGTTGGCGTTGATATCGATGAAGGAATGATTAAAAAAGCCAGAGATTATGCAAAAGAAAAAAACTCCAAGGTGGAATTTATAGTTGGGGACGCAAGAAGGCTGCCCTTTGAAGGTGAAACCTTCGATTACGTTCTATTTCTCGGAAATACAACTGTCCACTTCTCACCTAAAGAACTTAATGAAGTCTTTAAAGAGGTTAAAAGAGTCCTTAAAAAAGATGGGCTGTTTCTGATAAATTTTGTGGACATGAGGGAGCTTCTTCCAAGAATCCAAATGGGAACCATAGTCGGGGAGGAGTACTGGATAAGCAAGGTAATAATTGACGAAGAGGAAAAAACTGCCGTGATAGAGTACAAGAGCGAGAAAGATTCTTTTAGGGTGAGATTTGCAATATGGGGGAAAACTGCCGTAGAGTTGCTTGCAAAACTCTATTTCACTCCTGTAGAAAGCGTTAAACTTGACGACGTATCATACCTAGAGGTATATAAAAAATAAAAATCAGCCCTCAAGCTTAAGCCTCTTTATGACGAATTCCCTATCAAGCGATGCCAAGAATGGTGCAAGTCTCGGTCCTCTGTCTTTTCCTATGAAGAGGTTATAAAGAACTTTGAAGTACTTCTTGCTTGGGATGTTTCTCTTTTTGGCGGCGTTGAATATAACTGAGCTCAACTCATCAACCGTGAATTTCTCTCTTCTCTCAAGCCACTCTGCAACTTCCATGAGGGCCTCTCTTATTTCTTCACTTACTTCAACTTGTGGAACTTTTTCCTGAATCTCAAATTTAACCTCATCGGGAGCATACTTTTCGACCCAGTTCTTAGCGAGGCGTATTCTGAGCCGAATCCTATCTAAATCCTCCTTGTTCAGTTC
Source organism: Thermococcus aegaeus (assembly GCF_055393685.1). Classification (NCBI taxonomy): domain Archaea; kingdom Methanobacteriati; phylum Methanobacteriota; class Thermococci; order Thermococcales; family Thermococcaceae; genus Thermococcus; species Thermococcus aegaeus. The sequence continues at coordinate 951,055 of NZ_AP042464.1, forward strand.
TGCCGGAACATGGCCCTGCTCTTTAAGTATCTCCACTATCTTTTCCTCGTTTAGGTGGGGCATTTGAACAAGGATTACGAGAAATCTAAACGGAGCCTGAGCAATCAAACGGCTCGGCAGAGAAGGCATTGAAAGTTCATACGTTCTTTTAAGCTCTTCAGCTTCTTCAGGGTTTTTAAATTCCTCTAATCCAAAGTACAATCTCTCAACCCTGTCAAATTCGTCGTAAAGATTCAACAGACCTAAACCCAAATCAATCTTGATTTCCTTATTCGGTCTATGCCTTGCATAGATGAACCTTATAACACCGGGCTCAAGAACTTCATAGAGGTCGCTCAGGAGGATAACGTTCCCTTTACTCCCGCTCATCTTGCCCTTCTGTCCTTTGATTCCGACGAATTCGTACATGAGGTCTATCGGAGCCTTCCAACCGAAGACCTTCTCCACTATCTCCCGTCCGGTGTCGTAGGAGCCCCCAGCGGCGAGATGGTCCTTCCCAGCTGGTTCAAAGTCAACCTTGAAGTGGGCCCAGCGCATAGGCCAATCAACACGCCACCTTAGTTTGACGTTGCCCTCGCGGATATCGCTTTCGCCCTCAGCCCCGCAGTGTGGACACTTATAGAAAACCTTCCACTCTCCGTCCCATTCAACAAAGTCAGCTTCCTTCCTACATTTTGGACAGTAAATCTGTACTGGCTGCCAGTCATCGGGCAAATGAGGCTGTTTTGCCATATCTCTAAATTTGTTTAAAATTTCCATTATCATTTCTCTCTTCTCGAGGGCCAACCGGATTTCGTTTGCATATTCTCCGCTTTTGTAGAGTCTGCTCGCTCTTAGAAAATCGACCTCAATCCCAAGCTTTTCCACTTCTTCTTCAAAGAGATCCATAAAATGATCCGCATAGCTGTCGTGACACCCCCATGGATCTGGAACCTCACTGACAGGCATCGTTAAGTATTCAGTCCACTCTCTGGGGACGTTTTTTGGCACCTTTCTAAAGCGATCGTAATCATCCCACATGTGAATGTGCCTAACTTTTTTTCCTTTGTCCCTCAGTGCATGTCCCACAATATAAGCTGTGAAAAGCTCCCTAAAGTTTCCTATATGAACGTAACCACTCGGCGTTATTCCGCTTTCTACCACGTACTCCTCTTTGTCTCCTCTCTCTTTGATGATCTTTTCAGCCATGTAGTCAGCCCAATGAACCATTCTCCTCACCTGCAGGTAAGTATGGGATGACACTTTTTAAGCTTTGGCCAGGGGATGCCAAAAGTCTTCAACGTTCAAAAAATCACCGAAACTGGACAAAAGATATATTAGTTTCCTCAACATTTAATTTCCTGTTGGTGAAATCAATGTTCCCTGCATGGTTACTTTATGCCGGCATTGCAGCTAGCATTATTATACTCTCAATAGGAGTTACAAAGAAGGTCGGAGAAGAATATGCTTGGGTCAATAGAAAGATAATCCACTTCAGCATTACACCTGCGATAGTGTTTTATTACACTGGAAAAATTCCAAGAGAAATCTTCGCTATTGCAGCTTTTGCCTTCGCACTGGCCCAGTTAATAACCCACATAAAGAGAAAAGAGCTCTCCTGGTATCAAATAAATAGAAATTATGGTGAGGTGTTTTTTGCATTTTCTGCTTCTTTTGTGGTTGTTTTTCTCCCAAGAGAATACGCCACTGCAGTATTGTTGGTTATGGCGATAAGTGATGGTATTACAGGCATTTTGAGGTTCTATTACTTCAGAAAAAATGGATACAATGTAAAACTCAAAAAACATTGGAGCGGTAGCCTCGGGTACTTCGTAACAGCGTTTTTAATAGCGTTTGCAGTTCTTCCGGAAAAATCCTTTACAATAAAGCTAATATGGAGCTTGATATTAACTTTGGCAGAATATCAGAGATTCCTGGATGACAACTTAGCTGTTCCATTGGTGGCCGCTTTTCTTTACCCGGTAGTCTAACTATTCAGCCCACCTAACTTTAAGGCTGTCTTTCTTCACTTTGGTAAACTCTTCAGCCAAGGCTTTTCCGCTCTTTTCCATGAAATCTGAAACATCAAGAATTCCAAGCTCTTTAAGCCCAATTGCATTGACTCCCTTCGGAATTCCTTTTGCCTCAACGTTTATCCCAATGTGTATCTTTATGCTAACCGGTGAAACCGTTGCTATTGAAATACTGAGCTTCCTGCCGTTTACGTAGATGTCGTCACCTTTCCTGAAAGTTTTTATGCCGTACTCCCCTAATAGCTCGCAAAGCTTTGCTATAAAGAGCTTTTGGAGAGCAGATGCCAGAAGAACATTGGGATACTCAAAAACCTCTATTATGTAGTGAACCATATCATCGCTTTTGATTTCCTTTTTCTGCCGGAGATCTTCGATATCAATCATTTCTTCAACTTTTACATCACATTTGCCCCTAAAAACCACTATAGAATTCCCCAAAACTCCAAAGTTCCTGTAAGCCCAGTGGCTTTTTATTGCTGAACCATCATAGTTTATTTTTCTGTCAGTTACAACCAAAAGCTCCATTTATACCACCATTATAAACTTTCTAGGAGTTCTCTAAGCTCCTCAAAGCTCTTTACATCAACCCACATGTGTATAAACCTAAGGTTTGGAATCATCTTTTTTACATCCTCAAGGTGAATTGTTCTATCATCAACATAAATAACTTCCGATATTTTGTATCCTCTCATCTCAATCTGCTCTAATGTTCGAAGTATCATATCTGCTTTGTCTGGGTGGTATTCTATTTTTGGAAAGACAAAATACTCCCAAATGCCAAACCCCTCCAGAATTGGCCTAACAAGCTCCTCAATGTTCCAACTTGCAATGCTTAGAAGAAACCTGTCTCTTGCCCATTCCAAAAACTCCAAGACACCGTCAAACAGCCTCAACTTATTTCCGTATGCGTCTATTATCTCATTTCCCCTCCTCGTAAAGGGAGGGACAAGTCTAGAAGCATCGTAATGGTCCCACAATGTACCATCTAAATCAAGTACTATCAATTTCATTACAATCACCAGAAAAACTCGAGAAATACAATTTTTGAATTTATCGATGTTCAGAAAAGCAGGGATATGTTATTTCAAGGACCGTGCATAGGTGGATTTGGCCTATCAAATGCCCAGCCTCCTTTCGGGGGTAAGAACCTCGGGCTATTGGGAGCGGCAGACTAAACGGGTCGGTTTCCCTTCCCGCTTACATCCCCGCTCCATCAAACCCGTCTTCTGCGGGTGCCCTCGTCCCTGGCAACGGGCCGGTCACCCGACCCCCTGCGCCAGGGAGTGGCCGCCTATTTTCGGGGACCGCTTCGGCCTTAGATGCCTTCAGGCCTTATCGGACGCGGCGTAGCTGCCCGGCTATGCCCTGTAGGACAACCGGTAGACCAGAGGCCGCGGCACCCTGTTCCTCTCGTACTAAGGGCGCCTTCCCCTCAGGCGGCCAGCACCCCCGGTAGATAGCATCCGACCTGTCTCACGACGGTCTAAACCCAGCTCACGTTCCCCTTTAATGGGTGAACACCCCCACCCTTGGCCCCTGCTGCAGGGCCAGGATGGGAAGAGCCGACAGCGAGGTAGCAAGCCTCGGGGTCGATATGGGCTCTCGCCCGAGACGACTCTGTTATCCCCAGGGTAGCTTTTCTGTCATCCCAGGCCCCCACCGGGGAGGCACTGGGGTTCGCTAGGCCACGCTTTCGCGGCTGGACCCGCCTCTGTTACGGGTCCAGTCAGGCCGGCTTTTGCCCTTGCACTCTACGGCGGATTCCTGACCCGCCTGAGCCGACCTTAGGGCGCCCCCGATACCTTTTCGGAGGCGTGCCGCCCCAGCCAAACTGCCCACCTACCGCTGTCCCCGCTTTCGCGGGTTAGCCATACGGCAGAGGGTGGGCGGTGTCTCATGGGCGGCTCCACCCGGCCCGGAGACCGGGCTTCGACGCCTCCCGCCTACGCTGCGCACCCCCCGCCGTATGGCAACGGCAGGCTGCAGTAAAGCTCCATGGGGTCTTCGCTTCCCACCGGGGGTCCCTGGCATATGCGCCAGGCAGTGGTTTCGCCGGGCCCCAGCCGGGGACAGTGGGGACCTCGTTACGCCATTCATGCAGGTCGGCATTTAACCGACAAGGAATTTCGCTACCTTAAGAGGGTTATAGTTACCCCCGCCGTTTACCGGCGCTTCACCCGGTTGGACCCGGGCTTCACGTACCGGCACTGGGCAGGCGTCGGCCCCAGTACAAACCCTTTCGGGCTAGCTGGGACCTGTGTTTTTATTAAACAGTCGGGCCCCCCTAGTCACTGCGACCTGCGGTTTACACAACCGCAGGCACCCCTTCTCCCGAAGTTACGGGGCCAATTTGCCGAGTTCCCTCGGCTGGGTTTCCCCCGACACGCCTTAGGCTTCTCACCCAGGGGCACCAGTGTCGGTTCTCGGTACGGACGCGGTGGATCGTTCCCGAGGGGCTTTTCACGGGCCCCAGGGATCGGCGGAACCCCCCTTACGGGAGGCCATTCGCGCTTTCACCCGGTTCTCGCCATTACGGCACTCCCCGGGCTTATACGCTTAGCCGGCCTTGTGGACCGGTCCGCCTACCCCGAGGCGTCACCCCTCGGGCTTGCGTTGCCGCACCTACCACCGCGGTACGGGAATATAAACCCGTTTCCCTTTCGCCAGCACCGAGTTACGGGCTGGCTTAGGACCGACTAACCCACGGCTGACGAACATTGCCGTGGAACCCTGGCCCCTACGGCGGCCGGGATTCTCACCCGGCTATGCTGCTACTCCCGGCAGGATCCGCAATCCCGACGGGTCCACCGGACCTTACGGCCCGGCTTCTACCCCACCGGGACGCCCGCCTACCCGATCACGGACCAATCGGTCCGTGCGCCGGGGTCTCGGCGGCCGGCTTGAACCCCGTCCATTTTCGGGGCCCCTGACCTCGACGGGTGAGCTGTTACGCACTCTTTAAAGGATGGCTGCTTCTAAGCCTACCTCCCCGCTGTCTAAGGCCAGGGACACCCTTTGGAGTAATACTTAGCCGGCACTTTGGGGCCTTAACCCCGGTCTGGGTTGTTCCCCTCTCGGTGGACGGCTTACACCGCCACCCTACTCCCCCCATCTACGGCGGTAGTGGGTTCGGAGTTTGACAGGGTGCCGGAGGCTTTCGCCCCCTGCACACCCAATCAGTGCTCTACCCCACTACCTGCCTCCGGGGAGGCTATCCTGCGGGATAATTCGGCGGGAACCAGCTATCTCCGGCCTCGATTGGCCTTTCACCCCTAGCCCGGGGTCACGGGAGCGAATTGCACGTCAGCACCCCTATCGGGCCTCCATCCCTCTGTTGAGGGACTTCACCCTGCCCCGGGCTAGATCGACCGGTTTCGGGTCTCACGGCCGTGACTCCGGGCGCTTTCACACCCCGTCCCTCGGCGAAGCGCCTGCGGACCTGTCGGTTTCCCTACGGCTCCGGGGATTTCTCCCCTTAACCTCGCCACGGCCGTGAACTCCCTGCCCCGTGTTTCAAGACGGACGGTGCAACCCCGGTCCTCTTCCCTCGTACTCTCCCGTCGCCGGGATTTCCTTCGGGAAGACTCATTCCTTTCGGGCCGCACCCACCTATCGCCGCCTGGTTTCAGGCTCTTTTCACCCCCCTCCCGGGGTGCTTTTCAGCTTTCCCTCACGGTACTAGTTCGCTATCGGTCTCGGGACGTATTTAGGGTTGGGAGCCGATGCCTCCCAGCTTCCCGCCGGATATCCGACCGACGGTACTCAGGAACCCTGCAGGAGCCTTCGGGCTTACGCCTACGGGGCTATCACCCTCTTCGGCGCCGCGTTCCAGCGGACTTCGGCTTCACCCGAGAGGCTCCAGCGCAGGGCCCTACTACACCACATCCCCTGAGTGTTTCCACTCAGGGTTCAGTTTGCCCTGTGCCGCTTTCGGTCGCCCCTACTCACGGCATCGCTTTTGCTTTCTTTTCCTGCGGGTACTAAGATGTTTCAATTCCCCGCGTTCCCCCTCCCTGGTGGGAGTGCGGCAAAGCCGCAGGAAGTCCCATTCGGGAATCCCCGGCTCGACGGCTGCCTGCGCCTCACCGGGGCTTATCGCAGCTTGCCACGCCCTTCGTCGGCGCCCCGAGCCGAGCCATCCACCAGGCGGCTTAGGTTTCTTACCCCCTACTTGGAGGCTGGACATTTTTTGGGCCAAATCCACCTATGCACGGTCCTCATCGTGACCCCCCTAGTTCGGGGCCTAGGACCCTTCCACCCCGAGCGTTGCTCGGGATGTGCACCTCTTCGTGGTGGACCGGCCGGGATTTGAACCCGGGGCCTCCGGCTTGCAAAGCCGGCGCTCTCCCAGGCTGAGCTACCGGCCCACGAAAAAGGCAGGCCCAACACCCCTTAAGCCCCCCGGATGGGTTTCCGGCGATAGGAGGTGATCGAGCCGTAGGTTCCCCTACGGCTACCTTGTTACGACTTCTCCCCCCTCACGGAGCCCGGACTCGACCCCGCCCAGAGGACGGAGCCTCATCCAGACCCCGCTCGGGTGGAGTGACGGGCGGTGTGTGCAAGGAGCAGGGACGTATTCGCCGCGCGATGATGACACGCGGGTACTAGGGATTCCAGCTTCACGCGGGCGAGTTGCAGCCCGCGATCCGAACTGGGGGCGGGTTTAGGGGATTCCCTTCCCCTTTCGGGGTCGGATCCCATTGTCCCGCCCATTGTAGCGCGCGTGTAGCCCGGGGGTTTCGGGGCATACTGACCTACCGTCGCCCGCTCCTTCCTCCGGCTTATCGCCGGCAGTCCCCCCAGAGTGCCCCCTTCCCAGCGGGAAGGGCTGGCAACTGGGGGCGCGGGTCTCGCTCGTTACCACACTTAAGTGGACGCCTCACGGTACGAGCTGACGGCGGCCATGCACCTCCTCTCGGCGTGTCCGGCAAGACCTTCAGCCTGGCCTTCATCCTGCCGTCGCCCCCGGTGAGGTTCCCGGCGTTGAATCCAATTAAACCGCACGCTCCACCCCTTGTAGTGCTCCCCCGCCAATTCCTTTAAGTTTCAGCCTTGCGGCCGTACTCCCCAGGCGGCGGGCTTAACGGCTTCCCTACGGCACCGGGCGAGCTCGAAGCTCGCCCGACACCTAGCCCGCATCCTTTACAGCCAGGACTACCCGGGTATCTAATCCGGTTTGCTCCCCTGGCCTTCGTCCCTCACCGTCGGACCCGTTCCAGCGGGGCGCCTTCGCCACTGGCGGTCCCCCTGGGATTATAGGATTTCACCCCTACCCCAGGGGTACCCCCCGCCTCTCCCGGTCCCAAGGCCCGCAGTATCCCCAGCAAGCCCCACGGTTGAGCCGTGGGATTTCGCCAGGGACTTACGGGCCCGGCTACGGACGCTTTAGGCCCAATAATAGCGGCCACCACTCGGGCCGCCGGTATTACCGCGGCGGCTGCCACCGGCCTTGCCCAGCCCTTATTCCCGGAGCTTTTTACACTCCGGAAAAGCCGTGGCGATGCCACGGCACTCGGGGTCCCCCCGTCGCGGTTTCCCGCATTGCGGAGGTTTCGCGCCTGCTGCGCCCCGTAGGGCCTGGACCCGTGTCTCAGTGTCCATCTCCGGGCTCCTGCTCTCACAGCCCGTACCGATCTTCGGCTTGGTGGGCCGTTACCCCACCAACTACCTAATCGGCCGCCGGCCCATCCTCGGGCGGGCAAAAGCCCCTTTCGGCCTGAGGACCTTCCAGTACCTCAGGCCTATGGGGGATTAGCCCCAGTTTCCCGGGGTTATCCCCCTCCCGAGGGTAGGTTACCGACGTGTTACTGAGCCGTCCGCCGGTGGTGTCCCAGAGGGACACCCCCGTGACTCGCATGGCTTAGTCGGACCCCGATAGCAGTGGCCTCCGGCAGGATCAACCGGAATTGCTATTAGGAGTACGGCCGGTGGGACTCCCCTCAAAGGGGAGTACCATAAAACCCATCCGGGGTTTGGTCGGGGTGTTGGGCCTGCCTTACCCCCGAGGGGTCCCCTTTCGGGTTTCCTCGGGAGCGCACTTCGTTGTGCCCAAGGCTGGAGGGCGGGGTTCATTGTTGGGTGCTTTGCACCCACTCCCCTCGACGCCGCCGTTTTATGCCTGGGCTTTGGGCACCCTTATTCGGGCGCTCCACCCTATAGCCCGAGACCCCCACAATGAAAAATTTTTGCAAAGCTTTGAGAAGCCGTATTTTTAGTAAAGAAGCTGTTAAAAAAGAGTTTGCTATGTCCTAATTTTAAACACTTATATGGTTAAAACATTCCCCATTAAGCATGTGTTTGAACTTCACTCAAAACCAAAAATAATGAAGGCAAACAGAACTCCTCAAAACAAATGAAAATAGGACATCAAAGGGCTTTTAAAGTGTTAAAATATCCTCTACCAAGCTTATTTTTGAAACTGGAGTAGGGATAGTATTGGTCACAGCAAGTTCATCAACTGCTTTGCTAACCCTCTCAATCGCCCCTTCGGCAAAGACTCCGTGAGTTGCGACGACGAATATTTTTCCAGCACCCATTTCTCTAAGTATAGCAGCTGCTTTCACCATTGTGCCCCCAGTGCTTATAATGTCATCGACTATAAGCACATTTCTCCCTTTTACATCAACTTCTACTGGGGTCATCTGGACTTCAGTTGGGGAGATACGTTTCTTTTCGAAGTAGCTAAACTCCACATCGAGAAGCTCTGCAACAGCTTTTGCTCTATCCAATGCCCCTTTATCCGGAGCCAGAACCAATCCTTCACCAAGTTTTTCTCCAAAGTACTCGGCTATGGCTCTTGCAGGGCTTAAATTAACTGCCTTCCCAGAGAAATATTTCAAAGTTTTTGGATTATGAATATCAAAAACATAGAGTTCGTCGTAATAGAGACCAAGCGCCTTCATAATTGCCCTAACGCTTATCGGTTCTCCTTCTTTAGTAACCCTATCCTGTCTTGAATAAGCCAGATATGGTACCACCGCCTTAAGATGCTCAAATCCTTTCTCCCTAAGTGCATCTCCCAAGAGAAGGAGCTCAATAAGATGTTCATCTTGAGGGTTAAACGTGGACTGAACAACAATAGCTTCTTTCCCCTCCCCAAGAACTCTCACATACTTTTCTCCATCGGGGAACTTCTTTATCTCAACATCCAAAACTTCTTTGTTGTGCTTATTCACTTTCATCTTGATTTCTTCAGCCATGTGGTAAGCTCCACTCCCCAACACTACTTTCATCACAACCACCTCAGAGAAAATAGGTTTAGCTTTTAATATCTTTTTCATACTAACAAAACTGCAATGATTCCAGCAAGAAAAATACCATCAAAGGTCCCAGCACCACCTATGCTAACCATCGGAGCCCCGAGATCTTTGAGCTTGTTCCAGTTTAGCAAATCAGCCCCTATGAGGACGCCCATCGTACCGCTTGTATATGCCACCAAGGGTCTATTTGGAGCCCCTATAGTAAGAGCAAGGAGAGCAGCGACTAATGGAGGCACAAAAGTTGGAATTGCTATGCCTAATCCTTTCACCGGTCTTGAAAAGGCCTTGCTAATGATCGTTGAGACAAAAACAGCGATCGCCACTCTAATCAAAAGATCATTTTGTTCAAGGATCATAAGCCTCAATATCTCGTAGAGAACCACACTAAGAGGAACAAGGGCACCGCCAACGTTAACACTAACTATTGTTTTTTGCTCACCCCAGTCAACGTACGGAACTGGATAGGTAATGCCAAAAAACGACACTTTAGCGACTCTAACAATTGGCCCGTAGGTTCTAATTTCTTTAACCGGAATGTTAATGAAGCTTCCTATTAAAGATGCCCAGAACAGCGTAAAAGCAACCGGAAGAGGAAGTCCCAACTTTTGAAATGCCAGCGTTATTGTACCCGCAAAGAGTATGAAGAGGACAGGTACTAGGAAAATCAGGAGAATTAAGAAAGGCAAAGTCAGAGGTAGAAAAAAGTACCTCCTCACTCCTTGAACCCCCTGATATTAACCCATATTTGAGCACCTTTTGGCATTATAACTTCCAATGGCTTTTCAAACTTCACCGGGTTTTTGAAAACCCACGCGTAAAGTCTCTTACCGTTTGAATATTCCTTTAAGAACTCATACCCCACCCTATGCTTTTCTTTATGAGCTTTTAATTCCTCAGGTGTAAAGGGGCCGAGCACATCTACAAGTTCAGCTTTTCCTATTGCAAAACCCCTGTTTATAATGTAAACTTCTCCCCTAATCTTGGTAGAGCTCTTTCTAATCTCCCATATCTTCTTTCCTTCCACGATCCAAGAAGCAAATGGTTCTTTGACTATTAGCCCTTTCATATTCCTCCAAATCGAAATAATGATAATCCCTTTATAAAACCAACGTTTGATGGGAAAGATTTAAGTGGAGTTTCAATCTATTATTCTCGGAGGCTACGCCTATGAAGATTATCTGGTATGGTCATGCGTGTTTTTGGATTGAAATAAATGGCGTGAAAATTCTGATAGACCCCTATGAATATGTCAACGACGATGCCATAGATGGCATCGATTACATACTGGTTACCCATGAACACATAGACCACTACGGCAAAACACCTCTTCTGGCGAGACTTAGAGAGGCTACCGTAATAGGGCCAAAACCTGTTTATCTAATGGCAATAAGTGATGGAATAACCAAAGTCATGGAAATAGAAGGGGGACAAGAGATAGAGCTCGGGAACGGGGTTAGGGTAAAGGCAATATTTGTAGAACATCCATCAAGCCAGTACCCAGTAGGATACATTATATCCAATGAGCAAAAGACAATTTTTCATCCGGGAGATACATATTACAGCCCGATTTTCAAGAATTTCCGGGGCAAGATAGATATCCTTTTCGTTCCAATAAGCGGAAGGTCAACTGCAAACGTGAGAGAGGCAGCAAACATAGTTGAAGTAATTAGGCCGAAAGTAGTAATACCAATGCACTACGGCGTTTACAGTGAGGGGAGTGTGGAAGAGCTCATTAAAGAGCTCAGAGAGAGGAGAATATGGGTTCTAGTAAAAGTCCCGGAAGTTGGAAAGCCCCTTGAAGTATAGCGGTGTGGATAATGCTAACCACCGGCAGTAAGAGCTTAGACGAATTGCTAGGTGGAGGAATAGGCAAGGGAGTATTGACTCAGATATATGGTGCATTTGCTACCGGGAAGACTACCCTAGCAATGCAGGTGGGCCTTTTAAATAACGGAAAAGTGGCTTATATAGATACTGAAGGAGGATTTTCCCCCGAGAGATTAGCAACTATGGCCGAGACAAGAGGACTCGACAAAGAAAAAATCCTCCAGAAATTTCTCGTGTTCGAACCGTTTGACTTCAAAGAGCAGAAAAAAACTATATCAGGTCTTAAAAAGATCGTAAATGAAAAATTCTCCCTGATTGTTGTGGACTCAATAACCAATCATTACAGAATAGAGGAAAACAAAAGTGCAGTTACTGCTGATCTCGGAAAGCAACTCCAGATTTTGCTTTGGCTTGCAAGAAAATACAATCTGGGAGTTATTGTTGTAAACCAAGTCTATTTCGACTCAAAGCACAACCTCCTAAAGCCGATAGCCGAGCATACCCTGGGATATAAGTGTAAAGACATCCTCAGATTAGAAAAGCTAAGGGATGGCTTTAGAATTGCAGTTTTAGAGAGGCACAGATTTAAGCCAGAGGGAGGCATTGTTTACTTTAGAATAACGGATAAAGGAATAGAAGATGTGGAAAAAGCTAAATCTTCTCAAAAAGCTCCTGAGTCAGCCTTACTATAGCCTTGTACAGCTTCTCACTTATAACTCCATCCTCATAGTGCCTCCTGAGCTCATCCTTGTCTACAATCTCCTTCTTTCCATCGGGCCACTTCACGATATCGACCTCTAAATCAACGTATCTTGCCCTATCTGGATATATTTCAACTGGGGTGCAGATGTTGTAGTATTCTCCCTTTAGGTTGCCATCTCTATCATAATAGCTGTGCTTAAACCACCATTTTCCTTCTTCAATCTCAGTTATTGCATAATCCCCAGCTTCTATTGGTAAGTCCAAGCCATCATAGAATCTACCGGGTTTTAGATTCCTTCTTACCTTCAGCTTTAGGGGATTTAGAGAAACCTCAACCACTTCTCCTGGGCCTATTTTGATTACTTGACCGTCTGGCTTAACGTGCTCAAACCTAAAAAGCCATCCCTGCTTTGGCCCCTTATTGTTGATTAATGCCTCCAAAAAGCCTTCACTAACCTTTTTTCTCTGAGAGGGGATCTTGCTTAGAATTCCCTCCCCAATTTCAACGGCAAAGCCAAACTCGGGATCGTATGCCTTAAACTTGTGATGTCCTTCTATCGTAGGGACTACCGTATTTCTTATGTCGTCAAGCTTTGCCTTTGCCGCACCGCCAAATTCAACCTCATAGATGTCTCTACCCTCAACTATTTGGGCAGGAGCAGAGTATTTTTCAGCCTCTTTCAGCTTTTCAGCGATCTTTGAAAGCTTTATTAGCTCATCCCGTAGGAGATTCCAATCTTTATACGCAGCTGCCGTTCTCCACAAAACCCCCCATTCTCCAAGATCGACACTCAATCCAAGTATTCTAAGCCTTTCTCTCTCTGATTGATCCCTAATCTTCCTTGATATTTTCACATGTCTCTGGGTTCCAACGGGTTTTGGAATAAGCACTGCATAGTCCCCTGGTATAGTGAGTAAGACACTCAAATGAGGAAGGAGGTTGTTTTTCTTGACCTGAACAAGCACCTCGTCCCCTTCAACAGCATCTGGAAACTCTTCTATTAGCAAAGTTCCAATTGCATTCCCTATGTCCACATACACATATCTTTCGTCCTTTTTGATAACGATTCCTTTATATATTCCATAAAGCTGGTAGGGCATTTTTCTAAAGAAAACGTCTAAAAACTTCTCCTCAAAAACCTTCTTAACTTCTTCAACTTTTTCTCCAACCAACACCACACCATGGGAGTCTTTTTTGTCTTGAATATCCACATCGAACTCATCGTAGACCTTTTCAATGCCCAGTCTTTCAGCGATCTTCTGACTCGGCTGGCTTATCTTAAAGCCTTCATCGAGGAGCAACTTTGTCAAAGCCGTGCTGTATATTCCTCTAATCCTCACCGAAACCTCTGAGTTTGTAGACATATTCACCACCTCTTTCCCGTTTTTCCACAACACCAATGAGCGTTAAGCCTTCGAGGATTTTAGCGGCATGTTCTCTCTCAACACCGCTGTTCTTTTCTACGTTTCTCACCTCAACCCACAGCAGTCCCTTTGAATGCCAGTCCCTTAAGGCTTCTTCAACTTTATGAACCCATGAGGGGTTGGTGTAGAGGTAGTAGATGAATGAGATTAAGAGCTCAAGTTTCTCATCCAAATTTTCTATCTTTTTTATTTTGTCAACAATGTTGGCCGGTGGTAGTTTCCTCTCCTCACTTATAAATATAAGCCCCTCAAGTTCTCCAGTTAGCTTTTGAATTGTTTGGGTGATTGAGTAATCATATACCCTATAATACTGCAACAACCTCTGGAGGGATGCATTTATTTTGGCTTTTTCAGTGAAGCTCATTTTCGGATTCTCAACTAAAAGAAGGAGTTCCTCTAATCGAAATTTCATTTGATGCTCGTTTTTTTGAAGCTCTTTTGCGAGCTGCTCAAAGTCTCCCCCAAGAAGAGAAGACGCCTTTCCTATTTGAGACGCTACATCAAATTTTTTCTCAATGATGCCATAAAGCTCGGACAGCAGGTCTTTTAACTCTTCAAACTCCCATGATGATGAAAGGGAGTATACACGAAGAAAGCCCTTTTGGAACTCTTTGTGGAGAACCTCAGCCTCTTTAACAAGTTCACGAATTTTATTTGTGTCCACCTTCATCCCCTACATTATATACTCCCTCATTGTTCTTTTACTTTTCGCAGCTTTTGTGGTTAACATAATTGTTTACCCAAAATCTTTTTTTAAAGCAATGATGTTTTAAGTAATAGAGGGGAGCGCATGGTTTTAGTGGATCGCTTTGGAAGACCGGTGACAAATCTGAGAATTTCTCTCACAAATGAGTGCAACTTAAACTGCTTCTACTGCCACAGAGAGGGGCAAACCCTCAGCTTCCAAGGGATGAAACCAGAAGAAATAGAAAGGATAGTCAGAATAGCGTCCCAGCTTGGCATAAAAAAGGTCAAGTTAACCGGAGGGGAACCGACTATTAGAAAAGATATCGTTGAGATAGTGAGGAGAATACGGCCTTACGTTGAAGATCTATCTATGACCACCAACGGAACAACAATGAAGCTACTGGCAGAGCCATTAAAAGAAGCTGGACTCGATAGGGTAAACATAAGTCTCGATACTCTTGACAGGAAAAAATATAAAGCAATTACTGGATTTGACGTGCTTCCTCAGGTTCTTGAAGGAATCGAGAAAGCCGTCAAGCTCTTCTATCCAGTTAAGCTTAACATGGTTGTCATGAAAGGTCTCAACGATGGGGAAATATGGGATATGATAAACTACGCTGCCCGAAAAAACACCATTCTTCAGCTAATTGAAATCGAAGTCCCAAGGGAGATGGAGGACTCATGGTTTTTCAAAAAGTATTTTTATCCGCTAAAACCTCTGGAAGAGAAATTTGAGGAGATCGCGGTGGATGTAAAGGAAAGACGAATGCACAGGAGAAAGAAATACTTTATTCCCACAGACTACGGCATCGCCGAGGTTGAAGTCGTTAGGTCAATGCACAACACAATATTCTGTGCAAACTGCACTAGGATAAGGCTCACTTCAACGGGCCATCTAAAGACCTGCCTCCTGAGAAGGGATGACCTCGTAGATATCCTAACTCCAATAAGGAACAACGCCTCCGATGAGGAGCTTATCGAAATTTTTAAAAGGGCTATTCTAATGCGAGAACCCTATTGGAAATGAAAAGTATTTAAATAATGCCTTAGAGTACTCTAACCTAGAGGGAGAAGCAATGTACATGAATCTCTTTGGAGTCCTAACAGGTTCAGGTCTTACAGCAATAGGAATAGCCCTCAGCATAAGAGCGTTTCATTACTACAAAAACATCGAGGAACCTGGGAAAAACTTAGCTAGGAACTTTTTAATTTCCGCTTCCCTTTTCACCGCGGGCTCACTTGGGGTTGTGATCGATTCTCTAACTGAAATGCAGTTATGGTTTGTAATGGCAATTTTCTACACCCTCTCTTACATAATTTTGGTTTCGTCCGTTCTCTACTATCTCAATGCTCTAAGTCCCCAGGAAGTAAAACCAAGAAAATACCCAGAAAAAATATCGCTTTCACCAATAACTGGGGCATATGTGTTTAAAAAGCCGGCAAGCCCCCATGCTCTGACATTTTTGTCGAGACATTCAAACGGACTCCTTGTTGTGAGTAGGGCTCAAAAGGAGTTATGGATAAAAAAATACCAGCTGGAGCCAGATAAGTTTATATGGCTGAGCAGATTAGAGAAAGAAGGCGCAGGAGATCCTACAAAGCTCCACGTTATTCAAGATGCTATTTTAAGGTTCTTGAGAGAAAAAGGTGGAAAGGCAGTTGTGTATTTCGAGGGAATTGAGTATCTAATCCTCTACAACGACTTTTCTTCCGTTGCAAAGTTTTTGTTCTCGTTAAAGGATTACGTAATCTCCAACGAGTCAATGCTAATCTTATATTTGCCTCCAAACGTCCTAGACAAAACTCAAGAGACAACACTCTTGAAAGAGTTTCAGGAAAAGAGGGAAGAGGAGCTCATTAAGGAGATTTCCCAAAAATTGTTTGCGGCACTGCTAGAGGGAGAGGATCATGCCAGCGGTGAGGGTAAAGAAGAGTGAAGCAGAAGAGGCAAAGAGGATTCTTAAGCGAGTGGGGATTTATGATGGAAAGAGAAGACCAAGAAGAGAAGAAGAAAACATTCTTTTTCCTATAACAGACCCAGAGAAAGCCAAAAATCTTGGATTTGAGGTTGTGGATATTGAGCTCCCTCTCAGACCGGAAAGACAAATTTACAAAAACCTTGAGAGCATCTTAAAGGACAAGTTTACTAAAGAGGAGCTAAACTTTCTCAGGCGTTACGATGTCGTAGGGGACATAGCGGTAATTCAAATCCCGCCGGAAATAGAGCACAGAGAAAAGGAGATAGTTGAGGCATTGCTTAAGGTGCATCCATTTCTAAAGGTGATAGCGAAGAAAGGATTCCACAGAGGTGTCTTCAGGATAAGGGACTACTCAATAATATGGGGAGAAAAGAGGCTCACAACAGTGCACAAAGAGAATGGTGTAAAAATTAAAGTTGACCTAAGCAAAGCCTTCTTCAACCCCAGAATGAAAGGAGAGAGGTACAGGTTGGCTCAACTTGTAAAAGATGGGGAGAGAGTTCTCTTGATGTTTGCTGGAATTCTACCATATGCCCTCGTGATTGCAAGATACAAAAACGCTAAAATAACAGCCGTAGAGTTAAACGAAGATGCCATAAAGCTCGGCATTGAAAACATTCAGTTAAACAGGGATAAACTCAAGGGTAGCATAGAGATCATCAAGGGAGATGTATTTGATGTTGTTCCAAAGCTTGGGACTTTTGATAGGGTTATAAGTCCAACCCCAAAAGGTGTTGATGCCCTCAGACTGGCACTTGAAAAAGCTAAAAACTGGGTTCATTACTATGATTTTGTTCACGAAAGCAAAATAGAGGACTTTAAAGAGAGAATCATCAGTGAGTGTAAAGAGCTCGGAAAAGAATGCAAGGTAGAGATAAAGAAAGTTTCCGACTACAAACCCCATGTCTTTAAGGTCTGTGCAGATGTTGAGCTTCTCTAATCACTTCTTCAGGAAGTCAAAGAGAGTAGCCTGTTTGCCTTTCTTCTCTTTCTTTTCCTTAGGCTTTTCTTCAACTTCTTTTCTTTCCTCTATTTCTTCTCCAATTTCTTCAGCCTCTTCAATTTCCTCTTCCTCTGACTCTTCTTCAGTGATTTCCTCCTCGTCAATAGTCTCAGCTTCAATTGTTTCAATTCTTATTTCAAGCTCCGTTTTCGTTTCCTTCAACTTTCTATGAATGGCCAGCATCTTCCCTTTGATCTTTGCCGCCTTTTCTTTATCCTCAGTAAGGAGCTCAATCTCCTTATCCCCTAAGTCGAGAAAAACTGCTATATGAGCTGCAACATCCGGGTTGTTAGCAAATATGGCTTTGAATATCTGCATTGTTTCAATAGCCTCAAGTTTGCTCATGTGCATCTCCTTCATTATCTTCTTCACTATGGAATCCCTGATAGAGCGTTCTTCCTTAGTATCCCTGAGCATTTTAAGAGTTTTTGGAGGATAAAAGCGCATAAATCCCTTTTTCTTTACCCCCGAAACAGCAACTCCAGCAGTCATCATGTCTATTGCATACTTCCATAAACCGTAGTTCCCTGTTCTTGTTGCTCTTCCGAGGTATATATCAGCTCTGCTTATAGCCTCATACGCTCTCGCAATATCCTCCGGTTTGTAGTATACATAGGGGATGTTTTCTTCAATCCAGAGGAGAACTTCGTCTGGGGTGTTGTCAAGGTTCATGAGAGCCATTTTTGCCCTTTTTGCATTATCTGTGGCAAATATCATACCCAGAGCTTCAAAAATCGACTTCTCAACATCCCTGTATGCCAGAACAAGCTCGGCATCCTCAACACCGCCACTTACGAGATTTTGGAGGTCATTTATCGCTGCTCTTAAGTCTCCCCTAGCCCTTTTTGCAATTTCCTGCAGGACCTCCTTAGGAACAAAAATACCCTCCGCTTTTACAATCCTAAAGAGAGCTTTTAAAATATCCCTCTGGCTCAAACGCTTGTACTCCACTATTTCCGCTTTGTTCCTTATCTCCAATGGTACTTCCCAGTATCTGTTGGCAGACATTATTATAGGATTCCTGGCCTTGTCTATGAGCTTTGCTATCTCCTTTGCTCCCGAAGGCTCTATGTTATCGGCTTCATCAAGAAAGATCAACTTCCTCCTCCTTCCAAATACGTCCATTGTATAGGCCGCATTGAGGTAGCGCTCTATCTTCCCATAGGTTCTCTCATCACTTGCGTTGAGCTCAATTACCTCAAACTTATACTCATTAGCTAGAGCATAAACGGTCGTGGTCTTTCCGCTACCCGGAGGACCTGCAAGGAGGAGGGCTTTTTTCTTGGGAGTTCCATGAAACCAGCTTTCAATCCATGCTCTAACTTTTTCCAATGCCTTTTCCTGATTTACTATCTCCACAAGCCTTTTTGGTCTGTACTTTTCAACCCATGGTAGCATCTGAACTCACCTAATCCTTGCCAAGCAGTGTAAACTGAGCCAAGAGAGCTTCAAGCTGAATCATTTCATTGGCTCCCTCAACAAGCCTGAAGTTGTATTCTCCAATTTTATCCGCCAAGGCAACCTTCTTCGGTTCACTTATTGGAAGATTGAACACCTCTTTGTGCATCTGGATCAAAACATCTTCTCCGCTTAATCCTTGCTTTAGGAGTATCTCCCTAAGCTTGTCTCTAGCTTTGAGGAAATTGCCTTCTAAAGCTAGGAGCATCATTTCCCTAACGTCTTCTGGCCTAGCTCTGCTGGCAACAAGAAAGACATTCTCATCAGTTATTCTTGTATCTAATGCAGCTGCGGCTTGAAGAACGTTTATGGCTCTTCTCAAGTCCCCTTCTGCAACATATAGTATGGCTTGAAGGCCTTCCTCGGTTAGCTCAAGCCCTTCGTTTTCAGCTATGTATTTTAACCTCTTTGCAATGTCCTCGTCTTTTAACGGCCTAAAGCGGAATATGGCGCATCTTGACTGGATCGGCTCGATGATCTTTGACGAATAGTTACAGGATAAGATAAATCTTACGTTGCTCGAAAACATCTCCATTGTTCTTCTTAATGCTTGCTGGGCGTCCTGGGTCAGAGCGTCCGCCTCGTCAAGAAAGATTATCTTGAAGCTCGCGCCGCCTATCGGCTTCGTTCTTGCAAACTCCTTTACTTTCTCACGAATGACGTTTATGCCGCGCTCGTCCGAGTTGTGGAGGAGAACCGGTATCTCACCAGCGAAGAACATCTCGTTGCCCGGAACACTTACATCATATACGAAGTCGTTGTACTCAACAAGCTCGACCTTTTTAACCACCAATGCGTGGAGGTCAGTGCCCGCTAACTTCTTCAGCGTTTCAAGGACTTTCTTGCCTCTGGTGTCAAGCCTTGTCTCATCCACCATTGGGAGGATTTTCTTCAGGGTCTCCTTTCTCACGCGCTTCTTGCCCTCGTAGAGCTGGTGCCTCAGTTCATAGCGCCAGTTTCCGTCTATGGCGTGCTCTATGGACTTTAGCATCTTAACTACCGGCTCAGCTGGGAGGAGCTCTGCCTTGCTCCACTTCATGCCACCCTTCCAGATAAGCCTCGCCTCTCTGTCAAAGACGCTCGCCTCAATTCCGGAAATCCTCGCCAGCCAGACCGTGTCTATGAGCAAATCCCTTGAAACCGAGGAGATCCTTACAACTCCGCCCCACTCCCCGGTTCCGTCGCCGTCGGCGAGTCCCCTGAGGAAGGCTATCCTCTCGTGAACCGGGAACTCAAACACAAAGCCGGGAATCCTCTTGTTCTCTGCCCTCCTTCCGTTGCCATCGTAGAAGTTCTCGTCAAAGAACTTGGCCAGCTGGGTGCTCAGGAACCTGATCTGGTATGCGCTCTTCTTTGAGCGGTCAAAGCCTGAGGAGGTGTAGTTCTCGTAGAGGCTGACGCCCAGCCCCTCGGCGAACTCCCTGACGCGGTTTATCAGCTCCCTCTCGTGGCTCCCGAGGGTGTAGATGATCTGACCTGAAGTGTTCCCCTTAAAGCCAACTGCCCCCTCGGCCGCGTATAGGCCGAGCATGTAGGATAGCTCCTCACCAACCGGAAGCGCCTCAAAGGTTCTCGTTCTCGCGCTCTCCTTGATTCCATATTCTCTCATGTCTAGGACGTCGAGGAAGCCCTCCAAGTTCGCCGTGAAGCTTAGAACGATAGACCCCTCGCTCAGCTCGCTTGCCTTCACCGTTTCAAGCCCGTTCTCCGTGAGCACCATAACCGAGTGGTTGCCGGTCAGTTCAAGCTTTCCACCGCCCTCAAGGTGGACGCGAAGTATGACCGGAACGCGGTGGCGGATTATTTTCCTAACCTTCGCCCATCTGACACGGTAGCTCTCGTCAACGGTGAGTACTTCGAGGTTCGAGGCATCTTTGTAGGAGACATCGCCGTCGCTTTCGTCGAAGTAAAGCCTGTCCAGCTCGGCAAAAGTGGTCCTGAGGATTCTTCCGTTGATTCTCACCAGTATCGGCGTGTCTTTGGAGACGGAGGCATTTAGCTCGAGGAAATTATGCCTCCAGTTCTCTCCAAAGAGTTCTCGCGCTAAAGCCAGCGCACTGGTCGTTTTCCCCGTACCAGGCGGCCCTGCAAATAAAAGATGCGGCATTGAACCTGTCCTAACATAGTGCTTGAGCCTCTTTACTATGTGATCTTGCCCTACAATGTCGTCAAGCCTCTCAGGCCTATACTTCTCAACCCACGGTTTTTCAAGAATCTTAACTTCCTTAACCTCTTTTACTTCTTCAACCATTGCAACCACCTATTATCGTGACCTAAACACTTTATAATCACGAGAATATTTAAATTCTTTGGAGCCCTTCAAAGGATTCCCAAAACTTCATCAAAAGGAGATTGTTGTCCAGCCTATTGTCTGTTGAGGTGCATGAAAAAATTTTATAGGTGAGAAATACCAATATTCTACTTGGTGATACGTATGGGAAAGCTTGACTGGATTACCGAGGAACTTAATGAACTCAAAGAGAAAGGCCTCTATGTAAGAATTAGAGTTCTTCAGAGCGCCCAAGGTCCTTGGGTGGTTGTTGACGGAAAGAAAGTTTTGAACATGTGCTCCAACAACTATCTTGGTTTGGCAGCACATCCAAAAATTAAGGAAGCAGCCATAAGGGCTATTCTTGACTATGGTGTTGGAGCTGGAGCCGTAAGAACTATTGCCGGAACAATGGAACTCCATGTGGAGCTTGAAGAAAAGCTGGCAAAGTTCAAAAAGAGAGAAGCCGCCATCCTCTTCCAGAGCGGCTACAATGCAAACCTTGGAGCAATAAGTGCTCTCATAAAGAAGGGCGAGGATGGAGTTTTTGTTAGCGAAGAATTAAACCACGCAAGCATTATAGATGGCATGAGGTTAAGCGGTGCACCAAAGGTTATCTACAAGCACCTTGACATGGAAGACCTCAAGAAGAAGCTTGAGGAAGTAAAGGACAAGAAAAAGAAGCTTATCGTCACAGATGGTGTGTTCAGCATGGACGGTGACCTTGCCCCCCTCCCAGAGATCGTTGAACTGGCAGAGCAGTACGATGCAATGGTATACGTTGACGATGCCCACGGTGAAGGTGTTTTAGGGGAACACGGAAGGGGTATAGTGGATCACTTCAAGCTCCACGATAGAGTGGACTTCGAGATGGGAACGCTGAGTAAAGCCTTCGGTGTCATCGGAGGTTATGTTGCGGGACCAGAGGAAGCAATTGAGTATCTAAAGCAAAGAGGAAGACCATTCCTGTTCTCCTCAGCACTCAATCCACCCGATGTTGCTGCCGCAATAGCAGCAGTTGAGATTCTTCAAAAGAGCGATGAGCTCGTTAAGAAGCTCTGGGATAACACTCACTTCCTCCAAAAGGGGCTTAGAGACCTAGGTTATGACTTAGGGAACACAAAACACCCAATTACACCAGTAATGCTTTATGACGAAAAGCTAGCCCAAGAGTTCTCAAGAAGACTCTACGATGAATACAACATCTTTGCACAGGCAATTGTCTATCCAACTGTCCCACTCGGTACGGCTAGAATAAGATTAGAGCCTTCTGCAGCCCATACAAAAGAGGATCTGCAGTATGTAATTGACGCCTTTGAGGATCTCGGAAAGAAGACAGGATTTTTGAAGTGACTTTTTCACTTTCTTTTTTGAACTTTTTCTAACGAAAGGTATTTAAATCCATATGCTCATTAATTTCTGGAGGTGAGAGGGGATGAGCGCTATAACTGCAACCCTCTCACTGACCGTCTTGCTATTGCTGGTAAGCTTAGCAATCAGTGGGATAAAATACAGGAGGAGGTTCATAGCTAGGTATCCCACACTTAGAAGATTCTATGACTTTACGATAACGGGGTTTGTGATGGCGGCATTATCAAAATTTGTCTTCATGTTTATCGACCTATATGACAGTGGAATTCTCTTTCTGAACCCTTCAGAGAGAATGCTCTTAAACACGGCGGGGAATGGCCTAATAGTATTCGCACTTCTCTTCATTCTTCTCGGATGGATAACCCTGTTAAAGAATCTCATATCAAAATACAAACTCTCTCCAGTGATAGAGATAGAAGGTAAAGAAGAAAAATTTGCCCCTGGGGTGCATTTATGCAAAACAAGAGATTGCAACTTACTGTTCATGGATCTGTTGAAAGGAAGGGCAGGACTTGTTGTTTCTAGAACACCAAGGCACGTCCTCAAGGAAAAGTTAAAGCTTGAGCAAACCCCAATGTTATGGCTCACAAAAATAGATGGGAAGGACAATATACACCCACTGAGGCTTGAGTTTCTCCTACAGACATTGGTGGACTTCATGAAGTCAGGGAACACTCCAAAGGTAATTCTACTAGATGGAATCGAATATCTTATGATAGAGAACGGGTTTGAACCGGTTTTTAAGTTCCTAGCAGCATTGAACGATTATGCGTTGCTCAACAACACAATAATCTTGGTTCCCTTAGATGAAAGTGCTGTTGAAAAAAGGCATGTAAACCTCCTAAAAAGGGAATTCGGGGAGATAAAAGCGGATTAAAATTTTATTCTGCCTACTTGGTAATAAACCACATCATTGTCCTCGTCCACAACAGCAAGAACCATCTTTTTTCTAACTCCATGAGCAACCCTGACCCTAGCGGTTAAGTCGTTTGGATGCATTTTCTGACTCTCACTTACAACCCAGATCAGCCAGTCCGAATGCTCTTCCATTCCTTTCCGGTACACCCTAAAGTGGGAGCCATACTTGAGGGCAGTCTTTACAGTATAGCCCCTATCCCTGAGATCCTTGTAAACCAAGAACTTTAAATCAAACTGCTCATCTTTTTTCTTTCCAATTTCAAAAAGCTCCTCAAGGCTAAGCTCTTTCTCACCATCAAAAACTTCAATCCACCCTTTGTCCAAAAGGTATACGGCTTCAATGAGGGAGAGAAAGAGCTTACCGTTTACAACTTCCCCATAATGCCTCTTATTGTAGAGCTTGTTTATGGCACTCTCCATTGTGCTAAAAACCCTATCCCCACTTAGGTAAAATTTAAACCCGCTCAACTCCTGCCACCCCAAGCATCTGGTGTGAGAACCATGTAGTAGGCATCCTCACCATCAGAGTAGTATCCTTTTATGATTTTCATCTTCTTAAAGCCCAGCTTTTCGTAGAGCTTTATCGCTCTCTCGTTGCTGACTCTAACCTCAAGTCCTATATACCTAGCACCTCGTTTTATTAACCTGTCTATAACAACCTCCATTAGGGCTTTGCCTATTCCATTCCCCCTATAAAGGGGATCAACGGCTATACTCATTATATGGCCCTCCATATCAGGTCTCAGATAACCCATTACATAGCCCACTATCCTCCCGTTATATTCTGCAACGAGAAAGGTCTCTGGATTTGCTTCAAGGAACATCAGAAACAGGCCTCTCGGGTATTGCTCCCTAAAAGACTGTCTTTCAATGCGCATAACCTCACTCAGGTCAAAGAGGGTAGCAGGCCTAATATTGACAAGGCTAAGGGGAATCTTTCTTGGGAAAGGGACATCTCTTGAAGACAGGCTCATATTAGGATATTCGCTCGATGGTTTTTAATCTTATTGATCTTTAAAGGGGAAAGATCAAAGACAAATTATCATGGGTTCAAAGGAAACATCCAGCTTCCCGGCTTTACTTTCAACTTTCTTCCCGCTCAAAAGATCTCTTCCCTCAACTTCAACCTCTATCTCTCCAATTTTGCCCTCCAGATTAAAAATACCAACTACATTTTTGCATTCCACAACCGCAACTCCATCCTTTGCCAGGTACACCCTTTGAGTGTTGCAATCGATTGATTTTTTGATTTCAATCAGTCTCCTGATGAAAGCTGAAAAGCTCCTATCTCCCTTTTCCCAGGGGATAGGATCCTTTTCAAATAGACTTGGTTGCTTTTCAATAGCATACTCCTGTCCCGCGTATATCAATACGGCCCCCTTTAGCATGAACATAAAGGCCGTCCAGTTCTTTAGACGAAGTTCATCCCTAAATATCTCAGCTGCCCTTGGTAAATCATGATTCTCCAGAAATCTAAGCTTAACATAATCTGCGGGATACAAAGTATCCTGAACATAGAGATAATCAATATAGCTTGACAGACTTCTTTCTCTTCGCAGATATCTTTCCAGCATCTCCCTTCCATCGTAATCATAAGTAATCTCAAACACTCGATGCATCTCAACATCCGAGTGAGCCCTAAATCCTCTCTCCCGTAACCACTTGACAAAAGAAGGGTGTACCGTCTCAGCTAGCCAGATGAGATTAGGATTAACCTTGGCAACTTCTTTTTTAGCTTTCTCCCAGAATTCTAAGGGCACGAGAGGGGCAACATCACACCTAAACCCATCTACGTACTTAGCCCAAAACTTCAAGGTTTCTATCTGGTACTCCCAGAGCTCTCTATTAGAGTAATCAAGGTCGTAGACATCGCTCCAATCTGGAACCTTTCTTGAAGGCTTTCCTTCAACGGTATAAAACCATTCAGGATGTTCCTCCAAAAGTCTAGAGTCTCGTGAGGTGTGATTGTATACGATGTCTATCATAACCCTAAGCCCAAGCCCATGAGCCCTTTCCACGAGTCTTTTAAAGTCTTCAAATGTACCCAGTTCGGGGTTTATTGCTCGGTAATCTCTTATAGCGTACGGAGAGCCGAGAAAGCCCTTTTTACTTTCTTCTCCTATAGGGTATATAGGCATTAACCAAACAAAGTCCACACCAAGGGACTTTATTCTCTCCAGATCTTCAGCCAATGCCCTTAGAGTCCCCTCTTCTGTGTGGTTTCTTGGGAAGATTTCATACATAACGAGCTTTCTTAACTCGCTAGCCTGCATTTGTATCACCGAGAGTGATTATACTTGGGGGCTAAAATAGTTTTTGGAAAGTTTTAAAAGAGTTAGGGAGTAGGTTAAAAAGAAGTGATGAGCGCTTCCGATCCTGAGGGCAAGATGATGACCGGATTCCTGTCTGATCTCCCATCTGTGTCTTTTCTTACCATACTGCCGAAGATTAAGATTAAGTTTATAACCAGCTCGGAGTTAATTGATTAAATGAAGGTGGTACAATGAGGATAGCGGAGGATGCCGTGGGTATAGTTAAAGGTGAGGCAAGTGTCATCGGTTATGATTTTTCCGCTCATCCAGGTGTAAATTTACAGTTTGGAGAGTTCGTTGTTGCTCAGAACAGAAACGGGGAATGGGTTATTGGCACAATCAGAAAACTTCAAAACATAAATTGGCTTCTCATAAGCGGAAAAAGCACATACCAGTCGCTTCAGCTCGATTTAGAGCAGTATGGAGAAAGTATTGAGGACAATGAGGAAGTCATCGCAACTGTAAGGGTACTAGGCAAGCTCAACTTCAATGGCAAGAAGGTTGAAGTTTTACCAAATAGGGTTCCAATTCCCAATGGAAGAACCGTTTATAGGCTAAGCGACGAGGTTCTCAAGGCAATATATAACCCTGGAGAGGGATACATAGAGGTTGGAACGCTTCTTCTGAGGGAGAGCGTGCCAATTTATTTGAACGCTGATGAGCTTGTATCAAGGCATTTTGCCGTTTTAGCTGTTACAGGAGCAGGTAAGTCGAACACCGTTGCAGTAATGATAAGCCAGATTGTCGAAAAGCTCAGGGGGACGGTGGTTGTTCTAGACCCCCACGGGGATTACGTAAAGCTAAAGCTCCCCAACACAGGGGAAAAGTATGTCAAGATAATAGAGGCCAAAATAAGGCCTGAAGAAATGGATAGTGAGGAGCTGGCAGATCTGATAGAGGTCGCAAAAAACGCCACTATACAGAGGGAGTTCCTAGCTAAAGCCTGGGAAACAATCAAATATGAAAATCCAAACCTGGGTGGGAGGGAGCTTATTGAAAAGCTCATGGAGACAATAAACGACTGGATCAGAAATAAAGAAGCAAGGTATTGGGACGAAGGGAAGAAGGGCTATTTCACGGAAGAACTCAAATCAGATAGAGTAGAGACGTTAAGAGGAGTTGTTTTGAGGCTTAGGAGATTCCTAAGGAATTATGGAAGCTTATTAACTAGTGAAGATCTCATATCCCAAATTGAGCCAGGAAAAGCAAATGTTATTGATCTCGGGCCTTTAGACGAAGGTCAAATGAAGGTTGTTGTTGGAAAACTGCTCCAAGGAATATTCGAGGCGAGGGTAGACTATGAAAAAGCTAGAAAGAAACTTGAACGCATAGAAGATGAACTAAGAGAAAGCAAAACGGCAAAAACGTCCAAACTCCAGGAGGAAATTAAAGAGCTTAGAGATATTATGAAGAGCATTGAAGATAAAAGCAGGGCACTTGCCGAGCCGATACTCATGGTAGTGGAGGAGGCACACATCTTTGCCCCACAAGGAGAACACAACGATGCTGTAAGGATTTTGAGCAGAATTGCTAGAGAAGGAAGAAAATTCGGGGTTGGACTTGGAATAGTGTCTCAAAGACCAAACAAGCTTAATGAGGACGTCTTAAGCCAGACAAACACCAAGATAATTCTAAAGATTGTAAATCCAAAAGACCAAGACTACGTTCTAAAGGCAAGCGAGCAGCTGAGCAGTGATTTACTAGCCGATATAGCATCTCTCGGAAAAGGAGAGGCTGTAATAGTTGGTCAGGCAATAGCTCTTCCAGCTCTGGTAAAGATATACAACTTCAAAGAAAGGGGCGGCGATTATGGAGGAGAGGACATAGGGATTGTATCAAGGTGGCGTAAAAGAGCAGAAGAGGAAGAGAAAGAGGAAGAGATTCGGCAAACTTATGAAAATGAGGGGATAGAATATGACCTTTAAGTTCGCCCATATTGCCGATGTGCATCTTGGGTTTGAGCAGTACAGACTGCCTTATAGAGCCGAGGAGTTTAGAAGAGCTTTCGAGACCGCAATAAAAGAGGCAATTAAAGAAAAAGTGGATTTTATACTGATTGCGGGAGACCTCTTTCACCGGAGCAATCCAAGCCCGCAAACAATAAAAGAAGTCATAGATATCCTCTCAATTCCAAAAAAAGAGAATATTCCGGTTTTTGCGATTGAGGGAAACCATGACAGAACCCAAAAAAGAATTTCCGCTTACACTCTCTTAGAGTCCCTAGGATTGATGTACGTCCTTGGCTTCAGCGAGGAGAAAAAAGAAAACAAGTATCAAACCACAGAGAAAGTTGATGGTAAGCTAATTGTCAAAGGGGTCTTTGAAAAAGGCAACAAAAGCCTGGAGATTTATGGAATGAAGTTTATGAGTGCTGCATGGTTCGAAAGGAACAAGTTGAGTGATTATTTTAAGCCAAGTGGGGATGCAATACTTATGCTTCATCAGGGAATAAAAGAAATGATGGATAGCCTAAGACTTGAAACGCAGAGAGATTACTTTGAAATAACCCTCGAAGACCTGCCAGAGGGGTTTCTTTACTACGCAATGGGGCATATACACAAAAGGTGGCAGAGCAATAAGGGTCTAGGTGTGGTGGCTTATCCAGGCTCCTTAGAAAGATGGGATTTTGGAGACTACGAAATGAGATACCGATGGAGGGGAGATGCTTTCGTTCCCCAGGCTGGAGAAGACAAGGGCTTTCTAATAGTGGAGGACTTTAAGCCGAAGTTTGTGAAGCTTGATGTTAGGCCCTTTTATGACGTTAAGATTAAAGCTGAGGAGACAATTGTAAAAAAGGAGCTCAAAAAGCTAAGTGCAAAAATTCCAAAAGAGGCCTTTTTAAGAGTAGATATCGAATGGGAAAAACCCTTTGATGTATCTTTTCTATATGAGATCTTCAACGTTAAATACCTCCACATAAGAACGAAGTTCAAGAGGCCTTCCATAAGGGCTGGGAATACGGCGAACGTAAAAGGGTTCTTCACTCCTCTGGAACTCAAGGTACTAGAGCTTGTTGGTGAAAAGGAATTTGAAGCATCTGAAGAGGTCATAGAGCTTCTTTTAAAAGGTTTTGCTCCAGAAAAAGAGCCTATACCCGTAAAAGAGGAGAAAAAGGCTGAGGAAAAAGCAAGAAAAGAAAAGCCCAAGCCCGAAGCCGAAGGAAAAAGCAGAAAACAAAAAGAGCCACCCAAGAAGAAATCAGATTTATTATCCTGGCTGAAAGGGTGAGAGAAAATGATGATTGAAAAGATAATCGTGAGAGATTTTCGCTCACATGAGTTCACAAAGGTAACGTTTACACCGGGAATAAATCTTATAATAGGGCAAAACGGTTCTGGAAAAAGTTCCCTTCTTGACGCGATACTTGTGGGCCTTTATTGGCCTATGAAGCCCAAGGATCTCAAGAAGGAAGATATCCTTAGGGTAAATGGAAAAAGCACTGAGATAACAATATTTTTTGAGAAGGACAACGTGAAGTACCAGCTCCACAGAAACATAACTAGGGGCATAGCTTTCGTTAAGTATCAAGAGGGCAATGGATGGCATTATGCAACCGAAGCGAGTCAGCAGTCCGTGAGAAGATGGATGGAAAAACTAATCCCATACGACATCTTTGTGAATGCCATATACATAAGACAGGGGGAAATTGACGCGATTTTAGAAAGTGATGAAAGCAGAGAAAAGGTCGTAAGAAAAGTTTTGGGTTTGGACAGATATGAGAATGCCTACAACAACCTTCTTGAAGTTAGAAAGGCCATAGATTCAAAAATCAGCGCAATTGAAGAATACCTTACAGCAATGAGGAACATAGATGAGATGATAGAGGAAACCAGAAGAAGCCTAAGTGAGGCTATAAAACAAATAAACGATCTTACACCAAAGATTCCAAAGCTGAGAGAGGAAACCGAGAGAGTAGAAAAGAGACTTTCTGAACTTGACGAGCTGTTGGAACAACTCAACAAAGTGAAAGAGGAAAAAAGTGAAATTGAAAAGAACCTCGAAAGGGTAAAGACAAGGATAAGCTCCTTAATTAAGTCAACAAACGAGAGGAAGGAGAAGATAGAAGAACTGAAAAAGAAAGTTGAGAAGCTTGAAAAAGTCAAGCCCCAAGCAGAGAGGTACATAGAGCTTGAAAAGTTTCAGAAAGAATACAGCGAAATAAAATCAAGGATCGAAAAAGAGCTTAGAGGCTATGAAGGAAGGCTCTCTCAAATAGAAGAGAGACTCAAGGAGCTCATGCAGAAGGAAGAAGAGCTGAAAGATATCAAAGAAAAGATAGAGGAAATAACAGAAAGGCTCGAGAATTTAAAGCAACATGCAGAACAGTATGAAGAAGTCATGAGAATTAAAAAAACAGTGGAGGAGCTAAGGAAGAGATTGTCCCTCAGTGAGGAGGATATTAAAATCCTCAAAGACAAAATAGAAAAGGCAAAGAAAAGAAAAGAAGAAATCCGGGAGAAGCTTGAGCAGATTGGAGAAGAAAAAGGAAAGCTCAGGAGTCTTTCCGGGGAGAAAGACAAGGCAATATCGGAGCTCATGAAAGCCAAAGGGAAATGTCCTGTCTGCGGCTCCGAACTTACAGACGAACACAGAGAAGAGCTTATCAAAAGCTACAGAATGGAGATCAAAACATACATGGCAAGGCTGAAAGAGTTAGAAAAAGAGGAGAAAGAACTCAGGGCAGAGCTCACAAGAATTGAAAAAACTTTGAAAAATGAAAGCGCCATAATAGCAAACGAAGAGATATTAAAACAAATAAAAGAAAATGAGGAAAAGCTAGCTCAGTTCAACATAAGGGAGCTCGAAAAAGAGGCCAAAGAATACGAAAAGCTCTCGAAAGAGAAGAACCAGCTTGAGGGCAAACTTAACGGCATCTTAGAAGAGCTCAAAAAGAAGCCAGTGTTAGAAAAAACGAAGAAAAACATAGAGGAAAAAATAGAAAATGCTAAAAAAGAACTTCAAGAATGCAAGAAGAAACTTAAAGAGCTCGGCTTTGAAAATGAAGAGGATCTTAAGGCAGAGCTTGAAAAGCTGAGGCCTATCTATGAAGAATACTTGGGACTCCTAGACGCCAAAGATGGGCTTGAGAAAGAGAAAAAACGTCTCCACGAAGAAGAAAAAGAATTGAGAGCTCTAGAAGATCAAAGGAAACAGCTTGAGAAAGAGTTGTCATCGGTAATGGAAAGAATTGCAAAGCTCGAGAGAGAGTATAACAAAGAAGAACATGACAAGCTTAAAAAAGAGCACATTGAGAAGAGAGAAGCCCTAACAAGGGCAGAAACCGAGCTCAAAAGCTTAGAAGAGAGAAAAGAGGAACTGAGCAAAAACTTAGAGAGCCTTCAGAAAGAGAGAGACAATGTCAAGAATAAGAAAAAAGAACTCGAAGAACTAAGGAAAGCCAGAGAAAGAGTTCAGGAGCTTAGGGAAAAGGTCAGGAGATTTAAGAACATCCTTAAGGAAGATGCACTTGCAAAAGTTGGTGAATACGCGAGTGAGATATTTGAAGAGCTCACGGAGGAGAAATACTCAGGAATAAGTGTGAAGGCAAAAGAGAACAAGGTTGTTCTTGGGGTTATATACGACGGGAAGGAGAGAGAATTATCCTTCCTGAGCGGTGGTGAGAGAATAGCCCTTGGTCTGGCATTTAGATTAGCTTTGTCCCTTTACCTTGCAGGAGAGATCCCCCTTCTCATAATGGATGAGCCGACCCCCTATCTCGATGAAGAAAGGAGAAGGAGGCTCGTAGATATCATGGAACGCTATTTAAGAAGAATTCCGCAGGTGATAATAGTTTCCCACGACGAGGAGCTGAAAGATGCTGCAGATAGAGTGGTGAGAGTCAGACTTGAAAACGGTGTTTCGAGAGTGGAGGAGGTTGAGGTGGGGTGAATGTACCGTCTTATTTCCAAGGATCAAGCAGACAAAATCCTCCAAATGCTTAAAAACGAGCTCAAAGAAGCTGAAGGAGCTTTAAAGGGTAAGGTAGATTGGAGACCTCTTCCTGAAAAAAGAGAGAGCAAGGTTTACGCAATTGATGGAAGCCAAGGAAAGGCCAGATTGAGCGGAACAATAATCTATACGGTAGCTTCTTTTGCCTTTGGAAACGGTAAGAGTGCTCGCTTGGTTTACACAAATTCGATGATCTACAATCATGGAATATCTGATCAGATCATAAGACTTCAGATGGAAACACTAGAAAACAAGCTCGGAGCTCTAGTAGGGAATGAAGAGCACATGATTTTGATGGACGGAACGCTCACCGGCTCATTAACAAGACCTCCCGTTTATCCTGAGAGCGTTAGGGGAATCACGACCCTTGTTGATACCCTTGGAAAAAACACGCTTGAAGAGCTCATCAGGGACTTTGTGGAAAGACTCGATGAACACTACCTCGACTTAAATAAGCGTCTCACCGAGAAGAGAGAGATTTACGAGGAGGTTATACTTACAGATGAGGTTATAGAGGAGTATTCGGAGTTCTACAAAGCAATGGAAGGCAAAGAGATTGTAAGCTACGACGGTGCCCTGAAGAAGCTGAGGGATGCCCTAAAAGCCGAGGTTCCCAAAAGCGAGATAATAAAAATCGCCGAAGAACTAGAGGAATACAGTGAGCCAAAGACGTTAACCCTTGAAGAGGCAAGAAATACAATCCATGTTGTCTTGGGCTACTTGGAGTATCTCTATTCCCTCGAAAAGCTTCTTCAAAGAGAGTTAGTATACCTAGCAAAAAGCTTCTACAACAGAAAAATCACGTCAAAGTTCGGCATAGATCTCCTTGATGTTCCATTTATTGATGCATACCTCGCCAAAACACAAGGAGAAGAGCTTCCTGGCTACTGTGTAATATACGATCCAGAAGCTACTGGAGAAAAGAAGAAAATAGCCCATCGTTTGCCAAGGGCTTTAAGAAAATACTTCCCCACCGTCCAGAGGTTTATAGAAAGTGGAGTTCCCTCTGCATATATAAGGACAATGAAGGGGGGCATCATATATCTACTTCAGTCTAATACTCCAATTAACGATGAGCTGATAGCAAAATTGCTGTGGCATGAAAGCAACGGCTATATAAGACCACTCCAGAGAGCTCATGAAGGGGTTAAGATTGAACAGAAAGCCTTCAAAGTAGAACTCGAAGCCCTCATGAACTACCTGAAAAAGAAAGATAAAGAACTGAGAGTTTTCATAAAATACGGAAGATCACCTCTCGAATGATCACCCAACTCCCCTTCTAACTTTTACCGCAAGCCCTTGTTGAAATACCTTAAGCTCCCTGCCGTTTAAGAGAGTTTGGCCGGTTGCCAAAAGCTCGTCGTTTTTGTTGACTACAAGAACCTCATCATAGGGCCTTATGTTCTCATCAGCATCAATCACAAACTTCGCAAAAATGTTCTTCCCCTTTCTTGCAAAGGGCTCTGCGTCTTCATTAACAACAACTCTCATCCTCGGATATGGGAGAACCTCGTGGAGCCTTCTGGCACCTTCAATTCCAAGGGTTAAAAGGCCATCTTCAGCCCTGAAAGTAGCTATGTGTTTACCTTTGAATTTTATCTGCCTTGGCATGCCTGTCTTTCTTGAGAGCTCCACAAAAACATCCTTAAATGCTTCACCAGCTCTTTCACCAAACTGATATTCAGCAACAGCCTGAACGTAAAGCTTCGCTTCTTCCTTTGAAGGCTTCTCTATGGTAAAGTCCTCCTCTCCCTCGCTCTGGGCAAATGGGAACGTTAGGCCTAGATACTTGGGAATTTCACCGAAAAGGGGATGTCTAACTGTTTCGGGAAACTTCTGCCTAATTCTCTCAGCCCTGCTCTTAGCCCTCAGTACCACGGGAGTTTTCATGATCTCCTCACTAACCTTAAAGAAGGCCGAGGCTTTTGTTATTGGCTCGTTCTCCTCGAGATAATCCTTATACTCAAGTAACCTTTTATATGCGGCAAACATTTTTGGATGAGACCGTGAGCGCTCGTCCACAAGCTCCCAGAGTGCCCCCTCTCTTATTGCCTGCTTCACCCTGTTGAGCTCCTCCCTAATGACCCATAGGTTGTGAAGAGCAAGTAACCTTGTCCTTTCTTCCTTTGGCATTTCTCGAAGCTCTTGAGGGGTATACCTAGAGCAAACAGGACACGAACAGGGAAAATACCCAAGCTCCTCAAGTCTTTTAGTCCCTTCAGGCGTCATATAGCGGTCATCTTTTGCATAGAGAGCATAGCTCGCTGAATCAAAGAGATCTATTCCCATTGCAACTGCCAGAGCAAATACCATAGGATGTCCAGCGCCAAAAAGATGAACCGGTCTATCTGGTCTAAGTCCGAGCTTTGAGGCTATTACAACATCGACCAGCTCCCTATAGCGGTAGCTCTCCATTAACGGAACAACGGCACCAATCGGGTGTATCTCAAAGTTCATCTCACTTAGTCTCTTGGCCGCATAGGTTCTCAAGTCAAGATACGTTGATCCTTGAACGGTGGCATTCATGGGTATGCTTTTTATGGCCTCAGCCTCCTTTGCCCTCTCAAGTGTTATCTTGAGGTCTTCCTCTGCTTTCTCCCTTGGGGCATCTGGAACTGTCGGGATGTCAAGAAAGGTTCCTATATCAACGCCTATCTTATGCTGGAACTCTATGATTTCTCTATTGGTAATATCTATTCCCCCATACCTCATAAGCTGGAAACTTCCAGAATCAACTTCCACTATACCGTCATACTCCAAAAGCCCGTGAATGCCTTTTTCAAGGGCCGTCTCTCTGAGTTCTTCATCTTTGTAGATTATATAGGAGTTTGTAATTATAATGTCAAAGCCCATCTCTTTGAGCTCTTTAGGAGTCACTATAAGCTGTTTGGGATTTACAACCGGCATTATCGCTGGAGTCTCGAGCTTTTTTCCATTAACTTCAATTTTTCCTATTCTTCCCGCAGCATCTCGCGCTTTTATCTCAAATTTGAAGTCCATTTTTCCTCACCACAGGAAATTCAGGATTTGACTTTAAAAACCTAAGGAGATCTCCACTAATTTTTCTGGCTCATTTTAAAGTGTCCAACAATCTGTGGGAATACCCATATATATGAAGAGACAGATAAAAGACCGCCCAGAACCATAGAAACATCGGAAATAGAAGGGCATTCAAAAGGGATCCACCCTCAACAACCGTAGGTATAAGGATTGTCAGTACCTCATAGCTCAAGAACAGCAAGAGCAGATCAAAGTTTCCAGTTAAGAACAGCATAAGTGGAACTACTATATCAAGAAGGGCAATAAAGTCTCCCAAGAGAAGGAAAAAGAGCTCCTTTTCTAACCCTCCTCCAAGATGCTTTAAATCACCCAAAAACCACCTTTTCCTCTGCCTCCAGAGTTCTGGAAGTGTTTTTGGCATTCTCGTGTAGGCCTTTGCCTTTGGGGCATAGAGAATTTTTCCAAGTTTCTTGAGCTCTTTTGTTGTTGCATAGTCCTCAACCTCACTCTCAATAAAACCCCCAATTTGCTCTAAAGCTCTCCTTCTAAACGCCGAGAGAGGGCCAGGAGCAACACTTAGATCTTCAAGCTCCTTAGCTCGTCTAAACATGGCAATCCTGAGATGCTCAACGTCTTGAGCCCTCTCCAAAAAAGACTTTCCCAAAACCCTTACCTGTCCCCCTACCCCCACAACCTCTGGAGAGTAAAACCTCTCCACTAGAGATTTCAATGCGTTTGAGGATAAAACAGAGTCTGCATCGATGGTAACTATTATCTCCCCCTTCGCCTTCGAGAGCCCAAAGTTAAGGGCCTTTGCCTTTCCCTCATGAGCTTTCCTAAAAACCTTCACCTTTGCGTCTTTCAGAGAGATAGCCTTCTCAAATGTGTCATCTTCGCTACCGTCGTCAATCACAATAACCTCAAAATCCGGGTAGTCTTGAGAGAGAGCTGATTTTATAGAATCAGCAATGGTCCTACCTTCATTATAGGCAGGGACCAATATGCTTACAAAAGGAGCCCATCTCCGAGTTTTATATGGCTTCAAAAGACTAAGGAGGTAATTAATGAAAAAATATCCATCCCAGATAAGGACTATAGCCAGGAGTATCTCAAGCAGCATGATCTAAATTCTACATTTGGCTTTTAACTTTTTCAATGGCCAAGGTTGGGTAGAAAGCCATAAAAGCATCCTCCCAAAAATAGAAACCGGTGGTAATATGATCATCTCAAAACCGTGCACAACCATGAAGGGAGTAATAGTTCAGCCCTATTCATGGGATAAAGAGGTAACCGTTGATTTAAAAAAGACTGCAGAGTGCCTAAAAGGGAAAGGTTATCAAGTGAAAAGCGTTATTCCCAAAATGATGGCGATAGCAGTAATAGACGGCTACGAAACGAGCATATATCCCAGCGGAAAAGTAATAGTAAAAGAACTCACCGACATCGAGATGGGCAAGGAAATAGCAAAAAAGATAATAGAATGTGCAGGGCTTTCAGAGCTTCTTGAAGATTAAGAGAGGGGCAATGCTCCCCTAATCCTTCTTATTAGGTCATCTTTCTTTTCTGAGTCCTCAAGTGCTATCTGGAGCACTTCATCAATTGTCTCAACCGGGATTATCTCGATCTTCTCGGCTTTGTCTGGGCTTAAGAAGACATCTTTCTCATTTGCTTTTGGAATTATAACTTGTTTTATTCCCGCTTCAATTGCCGCCTCTATTTTTGGTGTAACTCCACCAACGGGCAAAACTTCTCCTCTAACACTCAGTGAACCAGTCATGGCAACGCTCTGCTTTACGGGAACTTCTTCAAGGGCTGAAATAACTGCCGTTGCAACGCTTATGCTTGCGCTATCACCTTCAACGCCCTCATATGTTTGAAGGAACTGAACGTGAATGTCATATCTGCTTATGTCTTCTCCCTTGTAACGCTTTATTATGGCCGAAACGTTTTGAACGGCTTCCTTTGCTATCTCTCCAAGCTTACCCGTTACGATTATCTTACCTTCCTCCTTGCTTGCCGCTGGAGCGACTACAGCCTCAATGGGCAACACAATACCGCTCTGCTCTCCTATAACTGCAAGGCCATTCACCCTTCCTATTTCTCCACCCTCGCTCTTGATAACTTGGTACTCCTTCTTTCTCTCTATGTACCAATCCGCTAACTGCTTTTCAAGGGGCTTGGCGAGCTGTAATGCCTTTAGTACGTGTTCTCTTGTAACGTATTTAGCCCCTTCTCTAATCGCTATATCTCCTGCAGCCCTTATTATACCTCCAAGGTCTCTAAGTCTCAAAGTTAGGTGACCCTTTCTGCCCGCTCTTTTTTGGGCTTCTCTAATTATTTCCTCAACGGCATCCTTGGTGAAATGAGGTATCTTACCATCCTTCACAACCTCTTGAGCAACAAAACGTACGAGCTTTCTTCTGTTTTCAAGGGTATCGGGCATTGTGGTTCTCATATAGACCTCATAACCATACCCTCTTATTCTGGAACGCAAAGCAGGGTGCATCTTATCAACCGTATCTAGGTTTCCTGCAGCAACCAAAATGAAATCACACGGCACCGGCTCTGTTCTCACCATGGCACCACTCGATAGCTCGCTTTGTCCCGTTATGGGCATCTTCTTCTCCTGCATAGCGGTGAGCAGACTTTGCTGCATCTTCAAGCTAAGGGTGGCTATCTCATCTATGAAGAGCACGCCTTTATGTGCCCTGTGAATCATTCCCGGCTCTACTCTTTCGTGAGCTGGAGTGCCAAGGCCACCGGAGTTCTTGACAAAGAGGCCGTTGGCGAGCAGGTTGCTCCTCTCAGTGGTAAGGTTGTAGGTTACATCTACTTCCGCCCAAGTCTCAATGAAGGTTCTTCTCTCCATCTTCAGTATCTTCTCTAACCGCTCATTTAACTCATCGAGCCTGTTAGCGTGTCTTGACTCCCCTGCTCTCTCAAGGTACTTCTTAACCTCCTCCAGGAACTTAGCCCTCTTTGCAGGCGAGAGACTTATCGGCACGAATTCGAGGAACGTCAGGACGTTGTCTATTGACTGGGATAAGATCAGCCTAACCTTGTACTTACCCCTAGCTTCGTCAACCCTTACCTTAGCCTCGATGCCGAAGAGACCAAGGTACCAGGCAATCTCCTCAAAGAAGGGTATCTTCTTTTCGGGCTTGTCAGTTAGCTGTGCAATTTCGAGGCTCCCGTTGAACTTTATACCCTCCTTGTACAAAGCAAACCTCGGAACGCTACCGTCCCCGCTGTAGAGGCCGTCGAAGAACGCCAAGAAGAGGGAAGGCTTGAGCCTGACCCACCAAGGGAGTTCCAGTTTTATTTCCGTCTTGTTCCCGACCGGGGCACCGAGGGCGACGAAGAACCTGATAACCCTCCTGTCCCAGGTCCTGAAGAGGATGCTCCTTCCCTTTGCCTCGCGGTTCTCCTTGATCTCATAGCTGAACTCACCGAATAGCTCTTTGAGAGTCACGACTAACTTTTCAATGGCTTCCCTTTCGCTGGAGATGAAGCTCAAGGTGTTGAGGTTCCTGTCTATGTTGCCGTCGCTGAAAAGTACTCCCATGAGTAGGGCGATCTTTTCAAGCCTCTTGTCTTCGCTTGTGAGCGGGAGCAGATTAAGTCCTTTGAGGGCCTCGGCCATTTTCAGGGACTTCGGCTTTGCTCCACTCTCCCACCAGCGAAGCGTGCTCGCCTTTATGTCAAGCTCCTTTGAGGCCCTCTCGTAGCCGTGGCCAGTCCTCTTGCGGTATTCCCTCCAGCGGATGTAGTCCCTGAGCTTTTCCTCCTCCCCATATGTTCTCGCTATCGAGAACTCATCAAGGACTACAACCGGCACTTGGATGGGCTCGTCATCTTTCCCTATCTCACCAGCCTCCTTGAGGCCGTCTTTAGTGTAAACTTTGTGCTCAGGTGTGAGTGC
The DNA here is from genome assembly GCF_055393685.1 of Thermococcus aegaeus. Lineage (NCBI taxonomy): Archaea > Methanobacteriati > Methanobacteriota > Thermococci > Thermococcales > Thermococcaceae > Thermococcus > Thermococcus aegaeus. The sequence goes on from NZ_AP042464.1 coordinate 989,148, forward strand.
GAACCAGTAGTCCTTTTCAAGGTTCACCACGCGCCTCTGCCTTTGCTTCCCTATTCTCTTGTTGGCGTAGAGGAGTTTCGTAAAGCCGTCTTTCGTGAGCACCTCGACGTTCTTGTCCCTGAAGTCGTGGTAGATGATCCTAACTTCCCCATCCGTTCCCTCACCAGAAGGATTCTTTAGGGCCTCCTCAACGAAGTCCCCGAGCCTTAGGGCTTTTACCTTGCCGTTTTCTCTGATAATGACGCTCTCCTTTCCACTAAAGCACTGAAACGGGTCGTGTCTAACATCTCCAAGCAGAGCTCCAGCATGAGCTCCGGTTGCATCCACAAAGGGGGCTTTTCTTCTTCCACAATTGTCAACGAGAAGTTTTGGCACCAAAGCCTGATTCCTAAGCCTCATGTTAGATATGGCCATTAATGACACAATAAGCACGAAGACTCCGAAGAGCAAGGTCTGAGCTGAGCGATCCATAAGCACTGCAAGCATAACCACAAAAAGCACAAAAAGTAACAGGTATGACTTTATGTTTTCTTGCTCCTTTGCCTTTTGTCTATAGCGCTCTACTATCTGTCTTCCTTGGCATGCCGGTACTGTCTTTATCTTGGGCATATTCTCGTCTTCCGGGTTTGGAAAGACTAGGATATCCTCGAGATTTTCAGTTGGAAGGAGTTCTGCCATGGCCTGACCTAGCATGGATTTACCTGTACCCGGCTCACCTATCAACAATACGTGCCTTTTTTGCTTCGCTGCAGTTTTTATCACTTCAACAGCATGATCTTGACCGATGACTTGATCTATTAACTTTTCAGGAACTTTAATTTCCTCAGTAGTTTGAAAATCAATCCCCAATTCAAGTTTTTCACCATAGGAGCGCTCTTTTTCAATGCTATTAATCTCCTCGCTCAAAATACCTCACCTCTCTCAAACTACGGTTGCTTGAGTGAGCTTATAAACTTTTTTTAAAGAGGATCGACAAGTTTAGAAAAGCTAAAATAATAAGAATCCAAAAAGATACGGGGTGATGAAAATGAGAATTGAAGATCACATAGCTTTCACGGCAAACCACAAAAACTGGAAAGTTGGGGACAAGTTGTTAGCAATGGAAAATCATGAGATAGCACACTTCCTCGCAAGTGTTTCAAATACTGTCACTCTGAAGATCCCCGAATATCTAACAGAAGTTATGAACGTTGCTGGAATAATGAGCCTAGCCGAGGAAATAGGAAAGAAAGAAGTATGGGAGGTCTTAAAAACCTTAAAGTCTCCCGGAACATCAAGAAAACTAAACCCAATGATATTCGAAGAGGACAAAAAGCTCAAAAAACTCCTTCTGGATGTTGCAAAAGCACTGCTAACAAGGGAAGCACTCTCAAAGAAGTTTTCCGTTAGTTACCCAGAAGATCCTATAACAGACCTGAGAACCACACTCATATACCATGATGAGCATGTAAACTTCACGGCTAAACATGGAAGCTGGATAGTCGTGAAAAGGCTTATAATAGACGATAAAACCCCAATGGCAGATGTTGCAAGGATCTTAGCAAGCATAAATGAGACAACTGTCTCAAAGATTCCAGTATATGCGGAGATAAATCTGAAGGGGATAGAACAATGGTTTGGAGACATCAAAAAGGCTAAAAGTGAGAGCGAGATAAAAACGGTCGTAGATAAACTCCTCCACATCCCGATAGAACATTACGCACCAAAAGAATTCGCAGAACATGCAAGAGTCTATGCCTTAAGAACCGCCCTGCAGAAGATGGGGCTTTCAATTGACATCCCATCAAAGTCTCTTGAAAAGTACCTCGAGAAGGTTTGAGGACGTTAGGAGATGATGAAGCCGAGGACACCCGAGGGGAACGATGAGGACTCTTCGCTTCGCTGATTCTCTCTTCTTTTTCCGAAAAGTTTTTAATAACAATTCTATAATAAAATTTGGAGGTGTTGAAGATGGTGAAGAGGAGTGTAATCTATACTGAGAATGCCCCAAAACCAATAGGACCATACAGCCAGGCAATCCTAGTCGAAAACCCAGACAAGATACTCTTCATTTCAGGACAAATTCCCATAAATCCAGAAACAGGAGAACTTGTTAAAGGAGACATAAAGGAGCAGGCAAGACAGGCGATAGAGAACCTAATAGCAATCCTAGAAGCGGCAGGGGCAACGGTAGATGATGTGGTAAAAGTCAACGTTTACTTAGAGGACATAAAAGACTTTGAAGAGTTCAACAAAGTGTATGAAGAATACTTCGGACACTCAAAGCCAGCTAGGGCAGTAGTGGAGGTAGCAAAACTTCCAAAGGGAGTCAAGGTAGAAATAGAAGCAATAGCGATCTTTGAGTGATTAGTTAGTTTTTTATCTTTTCAATCCCTAGTTTTTTTGATGCCTATGTACAAGGGGCTCACCATAATATTCGGTTTTTTATTTATTGGAGAAATCCTGAGCGAATTATTTGACCTTCCAATCCCAGGTAACGTTATTGGGATGATTCTTCTAACTTCCGCACTCTTATTTAACGTTATAAAGCTAGAAGACGTTGAAAAAGAGGCAGAGTTCTTCATAAGAAATATGAGTGTGATGTTTATCCCTCCAGGAGTTGGAGTTATCTCCTACTGGGGGCTTATAAAAAGCCAAGCAGTTCCAATTTTTGGAGCTTTGATCATAAGCTTTGCCCTGACGTTAATTTTAACGGCCAAGTTCGTTGAACTTTTAAGAGGTGATGAAAGATGAACTCTCTTGGAATTTTTTTAACCATTGCAGTTTTTTACCTCTTTTCAAAGCTTTATGAAAAGAAAAAAGCATTCTACTTAAATCCCGTCATGCTCTCCATAATTACAATAGCATTGACCTTACATCTGACCGGGATTAGGTACGAGACCTACATGGAGAGTGCGAAGATTTTAAGCTTCTTTCTAGGCCCGGCAGTAGTGAGCTTGGCAATTCCCCTATATAAGCAAAGGGAGATAATAAAAGAGTACTCAAAGCAGATATTCGCAGGGATAATCTTCGGTGGAACATTGGCAATTTTAAGCGCATTTTATGGTGCGAAGCTTTTAGGAGGGGATGAGAGAATTCTTCTAAGCATCGCTCCCAAGAGCATTACAACGGCGATAGCCATTGGGGTTAGTGAGAAAATTGGGGGGATACCAGCTTTAACAGCGGTTCTAGTCATACTAACGGGAATATTTGGGAACGCCATTGGAATCGAGATGCTGAATGCTTTCAAAATAAAGGATAGAGTAGCCAGGGGGCTCGCGATGGGAGTTACTTCTCATGGATTGGGAACTGCAAGAATAATCCTTGATGATGAACTTTCAGGGGCAGTCAGCGGGCTTGCAATGGCACTAAACGGTGTCTTCACTTCCTTAATCCTTCCCTATCTCCTCAAGCTCCTCCAGTAGATGCTCACTCACCTTAAGCCTATCCTGGGTGTCTAAAAATAGAACAAAGTCCTTTTTTGCTATTCTATCTTCTATTGGGGCGTTGTCAACAAGGAAGGCTATGATTTCCGCGGTTGTGTATGGGACTTTTATCCCAACTTCATCAGCTTTTTCGAAAAGCTTGTCTGGAACCCTAAATATGTCCTCTCCTTTTTTAACTTCAATGGCAACTTTAGAGTTTATCTGTTCCCAAAGCAGGAGAGTATTTTTGGCTTTTTCGATTTTCTCCAATGCACGCTTTTCGAGAATACTTATGTTTGCTCTACTCGTGCCCAAAATTTCAGCTATTTCGCTCTGTTTTAATCCCTTCGCCCTCAAACGCAGTATTCGGATCTGCTGTTCTGTAAGGAAAGTCTTCATTTTAAACACCATAGTTTAACTTGATTTCAGAGGTTAAAAGATTTTTGATTATCTCCTCGCCAAAACAAGCTCTATCCTAAGGTCATCACCTTTGGCTTCCACATTGACCCAGAAATAGCTATAATCCCCCAGATCTGCCTGAACTTCGGCAACATCTTTTAAGCTAGAATAGATGTAGTCCACAAACTGCTCGTGGAACTCTGGATTGTAATACACGGCAAAATTTGGAAAAGTCATCACCCATCTCTTTCCAGACGAATATCCAACAAGCCTTTTCTCATCAGATTTAAGGCTTTCATCTCCCTTTAAAGCTGGAAATTCGCTTTCTATTCTCTCCATGATCCCAAATGCCAGCCGGTTGGCATCAAAACTCGTGAAAGCATAATCATCTCTTAGGAAGTCTGATGGATAGAGAACCCCAATTTTCTCTACATTTGCTCCGTTGTTCCAAAGAACCCGATAGAGAGTAGCATTTGAGATCGTCTTTCCCTCAACCTTCTTCCAGTGAACGTAGTAACTCCCCAAGTCCATGACAGGAGGTTTCTGATCTAGAACAAAGAACCTTTCGTTGATCTTTACTAAAGCTGCTGCATGGCCCGTCTCACTGTTTTCAAAATTTATTTCAAGGGCATAAGCTTCAGTGTAGTTCATTGCAAACAACATGGCAAGTGTTAGAATTGTGTAATCCGTGCATATTCCTTTTCCAAGATTCACAGTTTCTGAAGGGCTTTGGATCTTTGAACCTCCACTTATTTCCACTTTCCCAGTCGGATACGTGGTTACCTTTGCAGGCGGAAGGTTCGCTTTCTCAAAATCGTATTTTATCTTACTTTCCTCCCACTCAAGAATTTTCCATATATCTTCTCTTATTTCTCCCTCTTTCAGATCATTTGCAATCGGTAGAAGTGCTCCTACTTCTTCCGGGGTTATTAAGCATTCTATGGCAGAGTCTAGGAAGTAATAATCGGCCTTCCGGCAGGTTTCGGTGGGGGTATGTGATATCTTAGGGTAGGAGACACACCCGCTAATCATGGAAAGAAGAACTAGGACTATCGCGATTATCTTTGTTCCCATGATTATAGATTGCATATTCTCCTTATACATCTTCCGCTTAGAGAAAAATTGAATAAGAGAAGGAAAAAATACTTAGGGGGAGAAGAATGGAAGAACTGAAAGATAAAATAGTAGAGCTACAGAAGAGAATAGAGTTTATTGAGGCAAGACTAGAAGGTTTAGATACCCTTGAGGAACGCATTAACTATATTGAACAGAGCCTAAAAGAGATACTGCAGGATGTAGAGCTTTTGAGAATTGAACTTCAGAATATCAAGCAAATCAAAGATTGTAGAACTTTGGTGGTCCCGCGGCCCGGATTTGAACCGGGGACCTGCGGATCTACAGTCCGCCGCCACTCCCAGGCTAGGCTACCGCGGGACCCAACAGCCCAGCCCTCAATCACTACTCATCTTGAAGTGGTTTATAAATCTTTCTGTGATGCTCAGACAACCGAGCGTTAATCATCATTCATCCAGTGCCGGTTTCATCATTGCATAACTTTATAAACAACATCTCTTGAAAACCTTTCGAGGCATATGATGACTGAAGTTCTCAGTTCCGCATTGCTTATGATAATCATGATTGACCCAAGCGATAAAATACTTCTGGTTAGCCTACTTAGGGAAGACTTTCACATAGAGGACATAAAACAGCTCATAGTGAGAGCCAACCTAATAGGATTCCTTCTCCTAATTCTATTTGCCTTGGCCGGAAAGATAATACTCCAAGATATATTTCATATTGATCTAAATGCTCTGAGAGTTGCAGGAGGCTTTGTGCTCTTCAAGATAGGTCTTGAAGCCCTTGAAGGCGGTGGAATGGTGACACTCAAGAAAGAGAAGAATATCCTAGCCCTAGCTGCAGTTCCGGTTGCTACACCTCTAATAGCAGGTCCCGCCGCTATAACTACCGCAATAACACTAACAGCAGAGTACGGCATAGAAGTTTCTGCTTTGGCTATTATAATAGCCATATTAACCACAGCCCTCATAATGCTGGTTACCCTCTACGCAGTCGAAAATATAAGCAAAACAACGCTCGGTGTGTTTATCAGAATAATTGGTCTCTTTACCATGGCTATTGGGGCCCAAATGATGGTGGAAGGTGTTGGAGGAATATTTCTAAAGCTCATGGCATCAACAACTTTTTAACTTTCCTTTTATTTCAATTGGTAGGTGGGAGAGATGAACAGAATTCAGCGTGTTAAAGGAACGAGAGACTTACTTCCAGAGGATATGGCAAAAAGAAGGTACGTATTTGAGAAAATAAGGGAAGTTTTTGAAGCTTATGGATTTAAGGAGATACTCACACCAACCTTTGAGTACACAAGGCTTTTTGAATTGAGGAGTGGAGAAGAAGTTGTCGAACAGTTATATGCCTTTGAAGACAAAGGAGGGCGGAATATTTCTCTCAGGCCAGATTTAACTTCGAGCGTTGCAAGACTTTTCGTGAACTCTTTCCAAACTGCACCAAAACCAATAAGATGGTACTATATAGCAAACATGTTCCGTTATGAGGAGCCACAAAGCGGAAGGTTGAGAGAGTTCTGGCAGGCGGGAGTCGAGCTCATTGGGTCTCCAAACATAGAAGCTGATGCCGAGGTTATTGCCCTTCTCATAGAGAGCTATCTAAACACTGGCTTAAGGGAATTCACGGTTAACATAGGAGATAGAGTCCTTTTAGATGAATTTGCAAAGATGCTTGGAGTGAAAGACGATATTGGACTTATGAGGCTGATTGATAAAAAGGACAAAATGACGCGAGAGGAATTTATAAAGAGTCTCAAAGAATTCGGACTTCGTGAAAAGGATATAGAAAAGATTTTTGCCCTAATAGAACTGAAGGGCAAGCCCGATGATGTTCTATCGAGGTCTTATGAGCTCTTTACAAGCGAAGTTGCAAAGGAAGAGTTGAAAAAGATTGAAGAGCTTTTTGAACTGTTAAAAGCCTATGGTGTTGAGAACTATGCGTTGATAGACTTTGGGATAGCCCGAGGGTTTGACTACTACACTAGCATAGTCTTTGAGGCAATAGCAGAGAATGACCTCGGTATAGGGTCGATAGGCGGTGGGGGAAGGTATGATAACTTGATTGAGGTTTTTGGAGGGAAGCCAACCCCAGCAACAGGTTTTGCAATTGGGATAGAGAGGCTAATCCCAATCTTAGAGAGCAAAGGACTTCTGCCAGAGTTTAAAGTCGGAAGCAATGTCTTTGTTGCCTACATAGGAAAGGAACTTGAGATAAAGAAAAAAGCCATAGAGGTAACGCAGATGCTGAGGAAAGCAAAGATACGGGCAGAGTATGATATTCAAGGAAGGAAGCTGAGCAAAGCTCTTGACTACGCCAACAGCATAGGGGCAAAGGTTGTGATAATCCTCGGAAAGAGAGACCTAGCTGAAGGAAAAGTTACAATAAGGAACATGGAAAGTGGAGAGCAGAGAACGGTTCCCCTAGAGAATACCGTAGAAGAAGTGAAAAAGATGCTGTGATGAACAAACCCGTCGCTGAAGGGTGATGAAAGGATCGACTAGCTGACCCTTTTCCTTACTTCAAATTTGTTTTTCTTTCTCTCAAGGCGCCATTTTTCTATTGCCCTAACAAAGGGACATTTTGCTTTCCATTGATTAATGAGTTTTCTCAGCATTTCGACCCACCAACAAAAATAGCCAGAAAATATTTAAAAGGGATTTTATGAAGCAAAATTCAAAGATTATTTTCGAGCACCTCCCTCAGTAGCTCAATCTCTTCTTTCAGCTCTTCAAGAACTTCTTTCCCTGTTTGGGTTATTTCGTAATATTTTCTTGCCCTCCCTCCGACTTCCATCCACTCCCCCCGTATAAGCTTATACTTCTCAAGGGTTTTAAGAATCCCGTAGAGAGTACTTTCGCTTGGCACAAATTTTCCATTGCTGAGGTCTTCAAGGGTTTTTCTCAACGAATAACCGTGGGTTTTCTCTTTTTCTAATAGGGAGAGCACCAGATAAGCATATATCCCCGTCCTGATCTCCTTCCTGAATTTTTCCAAAGCCTTTTTCTTTGGATCACCAAACAATCCTATCTTCCTCCCTCTCCTCCTTCACTTTTGGCAACCCATAACGGAGTAGGAGAAGTGAAACTGTTAAGAGAAGCGCGTATGTTATGACCAAAACTACTGGAGAGGGGCGGAATTGATAATAGGCTGCAAAGGTATCTATTATGCCATGAATAGCACTCAACTCCAGCAGGGCTTTCTTCCCGAAACCATTCTTGTATGAATAAGCTAAAACCACAGTTGTTCCGGCATGGAAAAGAGTAGCCAAGTAGCGTTCAAGCATGGAAACAAGAGCGGTTGTAAGCTTCGGTGTAACTCCTCCCACTGTAGCGAGCTGAATAGCTTGTAAAGCGGGAACTAATATTGCCTCCCCAAGCCCGAAACCAATGCCAATGAAAAGGGCCTCATTAAGATACTTACCTTTCGAAAGCCCATATTTCAAACTCTCCTGGAAAAATCCAGCAACAAAACCAAGCCATATTGAGGCAAAAACCACGAAAATTGTCCCTTTAGCAATTATCTCTGAGTTCGACCTTATGCCCACTGCCAAAAAGGGAGCATTCTGTATTAGGGGCTGAATGCCAAGGGTTATTGCAACTAGTATTATACCTAAAATTATCTCTGCAACGCCTATCTTCCTAAAGCCCAGTATGTAGAATGTAAATAAAGCTAAAAATCCTCCTAGGATTGGAAAGAATATCGCAACCCCTACTGGAATGCCAGTTTCCTTTGAGTTTACCTCATCAATCCAGATGCCGGAAAGTAAGTATTCACCATTCACCTCCCTAAAGACCAGCCTCAGGGTGACATTTGCCTTCTCAAATTCGAAGGTATAATAGCCAAGGATGAAGCCAGAAGATTTGCCTTCTTTAACAAAGGCATATCTCTTAAGTTCCCCATATTTTGAGATCAGGTCATCTCTAAATGCTCTGAACTTCTCCTCATTAAATGCGACTTTCATTGCATCATCGAGGTAAGGCTGCAAAATAGAGTAATCACCACTTTTTAATGCTTCAAAAGTTGCCTCTGCGGCTTTATCATAAGGTTTCTCAGCTGAGACAAGAGAAGTGCCAATAATTAGGAATACCAAGAGCACTATTATCTTTCTCATCTTCATCACCATACCTCGAAGTTCGAGGTATTGTTGGGACTAAACATTTAAAAGAATTTCGTTTTTGAAGGGAATGGTGAACCCATGTACGAACTTCACGAGAGAGAGGTTTTGGAAAAGTTGAGGGAGCTAGATGCAAAGAGGGTTTTGATCCAAACTCCAGAAGGTCTCAAGAGAGAGGCACAGTTTTTAGCAGAGTTTCTTGAAGAAAACGGAATAGAGAGCTTAATAAGTGGAGACATTAATTACGGTGCCTGTGATCCGGCCGATAGAGAGGCAAAGATGCTTGGATGTGACGCCCTAATTCATCTCGGACATTCATATATGATGCTCAATCTCGAAGTTCCAACAATCTTCATTCCCGCCTTTGCAAAAGTAGATGTAATCAAAGCGTTATCAAAAAACATGCCTGAGATAAAAAAGCTTGGAAAAAGAATAGCCTTGGTTACGACAGTTCAGCACATAAAGGACTTGAACAAAGCAAAAGAGTTCCTTGAGAATGAGGGACTCGAGGTGAAAGTGGGTAGGGGGGATGGCAGGGTCTCCTTCCCCGGTCAGGTTTTAGGATGCAACTTCTCCGCGGCAAAAGTGGAAGCTGATGGTATTCTTTTTATTGGAGCTGGCTACTTCCACCCCATTGGCGTCGCTTTGGCCACAAAAAAGCCAACTTTAGCAATAAACCCCTACAGCGGCGATGCGATGTGGGTAAATAAAGAGGCGGAGAGGTGGATAAGAAAACGGTGGGCACAGATAGCTAAAGCCTACGATGCAAAGAAGTTTGGAGTAATAACAAGCACCAAGAAAGGTCAACTAAGACTTGGAGAGGCCAGAAAAATAGTAGAACTACTAAGAGAGCATGGAAAAGAGGCCCAGCTGATAGTTATGAATCATATAAGCTATCAAGCTTTGGAAGGTTTTGACTTTGATGCATACGTGGTGGTTGCCTGTCCTAGAGTGCCTATAGACGATGTCGATAGCTGGAGAAAGCCAGTGCTTACTCCGAGAGAACTTGAGATTCTGCTCGGACTGAGAGAAGATTATGAGTTCGATGAGATCATAGGGGGCAAAAGAGATTGGGACGAACCCATGGGAATAGGCCTCAAGCTTCCAAAGTCTTTATAAGCCCTATCTCTAATTTTCTCTCATGCAACTTGTAGATATGACCATTTACATCCTCCTTGTAGTTCTTTACTACCTCTTCCTGAAAACGGCCTTAGAGGTTTTTACATACAAAGAGCTGAAAAGCTATTCGATCTTGACATTATCCATTGTGGGCGTTGGGGTTTCCTTAGGAGTAGACCTCTCCTTGGGAGCATTGGTGCTTTTTGCAGTTTTAAAGTTGCTGAAGCTGAATTTGAGGGAAGCTCTCGTTGTTGCCCTTACAGCAGAGTTCGGATTCCTCTTGGGAGTTATTGTGGTAATGTTTATATTAACCACGGCAGGGACAATGTTCGGTATAGAGGGACTTGAGTTCAACATGACCTGGGAAGAACTTTTCCACTATATTGCAAGCTCATAGGTGGTAGAATGAAGAAAAAGCACCTTGCAATTATCCTATCAAATTTGAGAGGTTTCGAAGAACCCAAACCAGAGCTTGAGCAATACAGAACCCCAGGAAATGTTGCCGCTGAGCTGATCTGGTTAGCCTATTCGATGGGGGACATTGGGGGAAAAACAATAGCCGATCTTGGAGCAGGCACTGGGGTTTTAAGCATTGGGGCAAGCCTGATGGGAGCTAAAAAGGTTTATGCAGTTGAAAAGGATAAAAAAGCCTTGAAGATAGCGATGGAGAATGCGAGAGTACTAAATATCAACAACATCGAGTTCGTAGAGGCATCTGTAGAGGATTTCAACGTTAAAGTTGATACCGTGATAATGAACCCTCCTTTCGGTAGTCAAAACCCAAAAGCGGACAGGCCTTTTCTCCTCAAAGCCTTTGACATAAGTGATGTAGTCTACTCCATCCATCTTGCTAAAGAAGAAGTTAGGAGATTTATTGAAGCTTTTGTCAAAGATAACGGCTTCAAAATCACCCACCGCTTAACCTTCACCTTTGAGATCCCAGCTCAGTTTTTCTTCCATCGAAAAAGACTTGAAAGGATTTTAGTGGACATCTACCGCTTTGAGAGGGATTGAGATGAAAAAGCTAAAGCTAAGCGATAGACAACTTTATGCCCTGATAGACGCTCTTAAGCTCGGAGAAGAGGTAAAGCCCAGCCAGCAGGCAAAAAGAAAGGCCTTCACAAAGTACAAAATAGAAGGGTGGGAAAATTCAAAACTTACCGGGATTTTCTACTCTATCCAGAGGCGCTTAGGGTTGATAGACGAAATAGCTGAAGAGCTTGTCGGAGTTTCTCCTCTCATTCTTGATCCCTGGCTGAGGGCCACTTTAAGGGTAGCCATTGAGGTTGCAGTTTTTAGAAACCCAAACGAGAAAACCATTCAGCACCTCAAAGGCTTGGCTAAGTTCCTCTCAAAAAGAACTCACCCTTACGTTGGCTATTATTACTACGAACTTTTTCCAAAGCTCATCAACTACATACCAAAGCTTGACAGCGAAGAAAAAAGACTGAAGTGGGAATACCTCTTCCCAGAGTGGTTCATTGCGAGGATGAGGGCCTTGCTACATGAGGAGGCGGAAGAACTCCTTAGGGCATTAAATGAAACTCTCCCGACGAGCATAAGGGTTAATCAGCTCAAAGCAAACGTTGAAGTGGTTGAGAACTACCTCAAGAAAAAGCACGTTCGCTTCGAGAGAAGCGAGAGGGTTGAGACGGTAATAAGAGTTCTCTACCCCTTCAATCCAGACTGGCTCTTCAAGAAGGGCTATGCCATAGCACAGGAGGAGGCTTCTGCTGTTGCCTCAATAGTTCTTGCCCCCAAGCCCGGTGAAACCGTTGTTGATTTGGCAGCGGCTCCCGGAGGGAAAACCACCCATATGGCTGAGCTCATGAAGAACGAAGGCAAAATTTATGCTTTTGACGTTGATAGTGCAAGAATAAAACGTATGAAAGAAGTGCTGAAGAGAGCAGGAGTCGAAATTGCGGAGATAATTAAAGCAGACGGCAGAAAGGCACCAGGGCTTCTTGGCGAGGAAATTGCCGACAGAGTTATGTTGGATGCTCCGTGCACGAGCGATGGAACAATAGCGAAGAACCCCGAGCTAAGGTGGCGCCTCCGGGAGAAGAACATCCCGAAGGTCGTTTCACTGCAGAAGGAGCTCATCGAGAGCGCCTGGAAGCTTTTAAAACCAGGCGGAAGGCTTCTCTACTCCACCTGCTCCATGCTACCAGAGGAGAACGAGGAAGTGATTAAGTGGTTCCTTGAGAGACATTCAGATGCTGAGCTGATACCTCTAAATGCCCCTTACGACGAAGGGTTTTTACTGGGGACTATGAGGGCATGGCCCCACAGGCACAGAACGATAGGCTTTTTCTATGCGCTGGTGGAAAAGAAAGGAAATTAAGAGCTTTCTTCTTTTGAGTTCTCCTCTATCTTCACTCTCAGCTCCTCCGCAAACCAGTTGACCCTCTGCGGGAACGGTATCTCTATTCCAGCATCGTCGAGAGCCTTTTTGACTTTCTGGACTATCTGCCATCTAACGTCGAACCACTTCTCGCTCGGCGCCCAAGCTCTCACAGCTATGTTTACACTGCTATCTCCTAGATTATCGACAAAGACCATTGGCTCTGGTTCCGCTAAAACATAGGGCATTTCATCGAGAGTTTTCTTTATCACTTCTATCGCTTTCTCTGCATCTTCCTTGTAAGCTATGCCAACCGTTATGTCAACTCTCCTTGCTGGGTACTTCTGAAGGTTTTTTATCTCACTGTTGAAGAGCTTTTCATTTGGAATCCTAACTAAAAGGCCATCCCACGTTCTTATCCTGGTTGAGAGAATCCTTATGTCGTGTACAACTCCAGAATAGCCTGCAACTTCCACCGGATCGCCTATCTTGAGGGGCTTATCGAAATACATGAATATACCCGAAATAAAATTCGCAACGACGGTTTGGGAAGCAAAACCGAGGATGATACCCGTTATTCCAGCTGCTGCCAGTAAGGTAGTAAGCCTACCCGTGAAACCAGCAATATTGAGGGCGAGGAAGAAAGCAAGGGTGACTATGAGATAGTAAAAGAGCTTTGCCTTGACCTGAACTTCTGGAAGTCTCTGCTTTGAAGAACGGATTATCATGTAATCTTTTGACTTCTTGGCAAGGAGGTAAGAGAAGTAGAACACCAGAAATGCAGTGAGAAGGTTGCTTATGCTAGTTCCTGCAATCTCAAGGGACAGAATCCCAAGAGCATCAAAAGCGTAAACGAGAGCTATAACCACTACTAGGTTGTGAAGCGTTGATGCAGTGTCTTCGTTGATTATCCAAACGTATTTGGTACTCCTGGAGAGGTTAAGGAGATACTTCCTGAGAACCTTTGCTGTTATAAGGCCTATTACGAGAATTAGAACTGCTTTTACAACTGCACCTATAGTTAGGGTGAGAAAGAGCTTCTCCCCAAGGGGACCTTGCTCCCAGAAAGATGTTGAGTTTGTTATGTTCATTCTCACCACCTCATCAGGAAGTTTGGTAGTGATAACCCCTCCCCAACTACACTGAGCCCCTCTTTTGGAGTCCTTCCTGTGTTGTTGACCTCAGGATTATGATTTTTGATCGTGACAATCAAAAGGGGATAGTAGGCTTTTTCCTTTTCATAGTACATGGACGTTCCCCTTATTGGAATAACCACTCTCTCAAGAGACTTCCACTCAGATGAAGGATTGGAAACTATGAGCTTTGCTACCCCTATTGACTCCGGCTCCACCGTGTAAAAGGAACTGACGTGATAACGACAGATTACACCAGCCTCCAATGTGCCGTAGAGAGCGTACTTCTCTCTGCCTACTATAAAGTGGTCTATGCTTAACTCACCAACTTTTACATCAATTTCCACCGGGGCCTCAATAAATCCCACCAAAGAATCGCGAGGAGGAATGACAACAGGTTCTTTGAACCTCACCATGAGAAGTCTAACCCCATAACCCACTGCAGGAGAAGGCAAAATTTCGAGTTTCTCTCCATTGGCTTTGATGATCTTTTCAACTTCATCTCTCTTGTACCGAATAATACCCTCTTTATCCTCAAGCAGGTGAATCTTTTTGTTGGCAATCTTTATGAACTGTGTTTTTAGCTCGTACTCTCCGAACATGTGAGAAAATATGAAAGAAAAGATATAAGCTTTGCGCTCAAATCTTTTCGAAGGCTATGTCCTCAATCTTCACATGCGTAAAGATATTGGTACCATCTTGGGCAATAAATACTCCCTTAGCCTCAATAGGCACAGGAAGATTCACTGTTAATATTGCTTCACCTTGTCCTTGGGCATTACCAAAGGTGTAAGTCCATCTAACATTAGAGACCCTAAAGCTCTTTCCTCCCAAGTTAATATTTCCATCTGGATCGATTTCATAGTTATACTGGTAACCCATTATTCCCCAAGAGTCTTGTTTAGCTGTGTAGAGATCTTCTCCCTGAATTGCTTGCCATATTCCAAAGGTATAAAAGCCGTACCAACTGACGTAAATGTTTCCTATATCAGGTACATTCCCCACGAGTCCAATATCTCCCTCTTGATACGGCATCGTGCTCATGTCCCCAATAGCAGCAGGATTGTAATAAATGAAGTTCTGATCCCCATAGGTTATAGAAATCCCTATTGTATTTAAACTTCCTCCATAGACGGACATATAGAGTGTCATAAAGTCTAAGGAAGGGAATAGGAAGAATGTATCAGTCTCTTCTGTTCTCTCCTTGACCCAAACACGATATTCAAACGTGGCGTTCATGTCTTCTCCCTTAACGGGAATTATCTTTCCGTAGTATTCATAAACCTCAAACTCTCCAAGGTCAGCCTTTTCCTGTTCACCGGTTTCCATGTTTATCTTTTTGCCATAGACGTGGATCTTCGTTTTTTCTCTATTTTTTTCAACCTCGTATTCATATATTGGTCCTCCCTCTTCGGTTCTTACTCTGAGGTAGTACTTAATGTACGTTATGAGGTATCTCTCCCCATTTATCTCCACTGGATGGTAAGCGTCCCACGGTTCTTCCCATATCGAATAAGCTATAGTTGAAGTCTCTGTTTCTTCTGTTTCAGTTTCACTTTCCGTGTAGGATGAAGTTTGAGTCTCACTATAACTCTCTATGGCACTGCTGGCTTTTTCTTTGAGGCTTTCCGTAACTTTTTCACCACCAATACAACCACTTACACTTACAAAAACCAAAAAGGCCAAAAAAATTGCAGACACAAACCGGACTTTTTTCATATCCACCAACTCCTTTTCACATTACACAAATTAGACATTAACACTACCCCCTTACATAAAGCCAGAAGCCACCTGCCTCCCCCGATACTAGCAATATGTTTCCATCGTTACTGAGTCTCACATACCCTATTCTGTTGGGCACTTCAACACTGAATACCTCATGAAAATCTTCAAGAGAATAGCAGTGAAGAGTTCTATCTTCGCCCATTACCACAAAGTTCTCATTTGCGAAGTACGGGAATCCTGGGAGGACTCTGACTTCCGTAAGGTTCCATGTTAGAACGGACGTATCTTCAAGAGGTTCATACCTGAAGATGTATCTTTCAGTTGGGACAAGCGTCCACCGTAAGAGCGTGGTTTGACCAAAAGTGTATCCCTCCTTCTCTGCTAAAAGATCTCCTTCAGATGAATAAATCCTAAGCTTCCCACCTTCACTTGCAAGTATTTTATCTCTGTAGGCTATAGCCTTGCTCGTATTCAATTCAAAGAGCTTTTGGCCCTCTTTCATCACTATTGAACTATCTCCAATGGAGATAACCACAATCCCAAACTCCGAGATGGAGCTAATTTCATGCTCAATCGGACTCAGTGTGAGTTTATTCCCATCGCAGTACAGTTCCTGTGTGGTAGGGCTTGTAGTAATGAGGTAACACATGTGATTCCCACTTGGAGAGCGGACTATGTCATCGGCTACACTCCCAGGCCCTCCATGCCTCTCTTCCCCAACAAAACCGCTCCATGAGTATTTCTTCACTCCTGCGAACCCTTCATAACTGGCTAAAACATAGGCAACACCATTCTTGATTGCTACACCCGAGATCGTCGGCCGAACGTTTTCTCCCTCCCAAACCTTAAAGGAAACACTTTCGCCATCAGGATTCACGAGATATAGAATACCATCGTTCCAGTCTACTACCGCCCCCATACTGCCGTCCGGAGTCAGATCCATGAAAGGTTCTCCGCCCTTGTCAAAATGCCATACAAGGCTCATATTCCAGATTTTAGAAGCCAGAGATGTAGTCATCATAGAGGAAGACTGAATGGAAGATGTTGTAGTTGTTGAGAAGGAACTCTGAGGTATTGGTTCTTTTATGCATCCACTGACCAAAACAAAGCTTATCACCAGGAGTCCTACTAATAAAGCCATGACTTTTTTCATTGTTGGCCCTCCAGACCCGCAAAGAAAAGAAAGCGGGTATGTAAAGATTATTAATAAAGTTAAGTAAACCACGTATAAATAGTTTTCTAACACTTTAAATAAAATTGTAACATTCGAAAAATGTCTAAAAGCTAAAATCATAATAGTTTCGGGTTTTTTAAAATCTCAATGAGGTATGAGTATTTTAACCCTCTCTTTTCGGCTATCATTTGGGGCAAATCCACTATAAAGGGGACTTTTTCGATTATGCCTATATCTGAACTTGCCACAACCTCGAAAGCTTTCAAATCGTAGTCTGGAGCCTTGGATAACTTAACTTCTCCGAAAACACCATATTTATTTAAAAGCTCTCTAGTGAGCTCAGCAACTTTACCACTTTTACTCACGGGTGCATCGTACAAAAACCAAACTTCCTTTAAGTCAAGTGTTTTTAAGGAGTCAATTAGAAGACTCAAAGTTTGCAAAGTTCTTGAGCTTATTTTATACCCTCCCTGAAGTTTGAGATCCCTCAAAAGTCCGTCCTCGCATAGAATGGCCCTTTCTTCAAGAAGGGACTCGAGAGTTATCAAAACGTTGAAGCCATCAATCCCAAGAATTTTTCCCTTTAAGTGTCTCGGCTGGAGAAGCTTAGCTTTTCTTTCCTTAATTTCCCTATCCGAAAAGACACATCTGAATAAAAAATGCCTTGCTTTCTGGGAAAGCCTGTAATGGTTGGCAACAAACTCAAGGGCATATTTCTTTCTGTACCCTCTGTTAAGGAGGTATTTTAAATCCTCATAAGCCAAGAGGAGAGAAGACATCATACCACCTTTTCCAAAGTCTCTTCACCGGCATGTATTTTAATCTTGACCTTTCCACTCAAGAGGGAGCTCTTAACTTTTTTTGTGAGTATCTCGTCCACTTGGAAAATTCCAGCAAGATGCTTCATCCATACCTCGACAAGGATTGGGGTATCTTTGTCCCCTTCTTTTATTTCAACTTTGTCAATAGCTAGGGCTGAAACGGCATGGATATCCACTTTATCTTTTTTATATGCCAGTCTGCTTCTCCCTTCTTCCATATCGCAACCATCCGCTATTGTTACGCAACTTCCTTCAATGGTGGTACAGGGGACGGCTTCGTCATGAGTGTAAATGGCGTTCAAAGTTAATGCCTTCAAAAGCAACCAATCTTTCTCCTCAAACCTTTTGGTAAGATTGTCTATTATAGGCTCAGCGAGAAGAACACTGAACTGGTAGTGATTGTCCCTGTGGATCATGTTTCCGATGTCATGAAAGAGAGCCCCAAAAGAAACGATAAATTTGCTCCACTCAAAGGACTTGCCAAGTTTTTCCGCTGTTGTTTTGATTCCAAATTTTTTAAGGATTTTCAAGACTTCAAGAGCCCGCCTTGTAGTCAAAAGAACATGTATGGCCCCATGATCGTTGAACTGATAAACGTTAAGAACTATGTAGTTCGTTGTATCAAAATAGTACTTATACTTCCTGTATGTATCTTCATAGAGAGCATAGAGCTCATCGTTTCCCAAAAGATCCCTTATCTCGCTTAAAAGCTGTTCCTCCGTATACATTTTCCCACCTCTGTATATAGAAGGAATTCATTGGATTTAAAGATTTTTAAAAGAGAGTTCAAGGTCTGGAGCCCTGGGTTTGGTAGCCCCGCGGGGATTCGAACCCCGGTCGCGGGATCCAGAGTCCCGCATGCTTGGCCGCTACACCACGGGGCTGCGCCCGATGTTAAGTTAAGCGTGAGATTTATAAACCTTACCGGTGTTGAAGTATGTATTTTTTTAACATTATTTTGTTAATTTTTATCAGAAACATTTTTATTTTTGATATTTAAATGTTCATCGGTGATAGGGTGAAAACTGTTATATGTCCTTATTGTGGCTTTGGGTGTAAGCTCCTTGTTGATCCTCAAACACTTAGCATTAAACCCCACAAAGGTGAACCCAACAGGGGAAAGCTTTGTCCTAAAGGACTTTATGCAATGGAGTTCGCTATCTCTAAACACAGGCTCAAAAAACCCTTGAAACGTGAAAAAAGTTCTCTAAAACCCATAAGCTGGGGACAGGCTATTGAAGAGGTATCACACAAACTTCTTGAAATAAAGGAGTTTTATGGGCCCGATGCGGTTGCTTTTATTGCATCATCAAAAACAAGTAACGAAGAGAACTATCTCCTCCAAAAGATTGCGAGACTTTTTGGAACAAACAATATTGATAACTGTGCGAGGCTCTGCCATGAGGCAAGTGTCCATGCCCTTAAAATAACAGTAGGACAGGGGACACAGACCAACCCGTATGAGGATCTGGAAAATTTTGGGGCCATCCTTATTTGGGGATACAATCCAGCACATACACATCCTGTTATTATAAGTTATATAAAAAACGCCAAGAAGAAGGGGGCAAAAATAATAGTTGTTGATGTTCGAAAGACCGCCACAATGAATTTTTCCGATTATAATCTTATAATAACCCCCGGGACAGATATAGTACTCGCAAACGCTATGATGCACGTGATAATTAAAGAAGAACTTTACAATGAACAGTTCATTAAAAACAGGACTAAAGGATTTTCAGAGATCAGAATGGCCACCATGAAGTATACTCCAGAATACGCAGAGAAAGTTACTGGAATCCCGGCATCCCTTATCCACAAAGTTGCAGAGGAATTTGCTTTGGCTGGAAGTGGAGCCATTATGTGGGGCATGGGAGTGAGTCAGCACGTTTCTGGGGTTGAGAATGTCCTTGCAATAATAGACCTTGCCCTTCTTTTAGGATATGTTGGCGAAAAGGGCGGCCTTTACCCAATGCGAGGGCAAAACAACGTTCAGGGAGCAGCATATATGGGGGCTCTTAGTGAGTTCCTTCCTGGATACGTACCCCTTGAGAATGAGAAGTTTAGAAAGAGGGTCGCCTCTCTCTGGGGTGTAAACGATCTCCCAACAGAAAGAGGATTTTATTTGACAGAATTATGGGATGCAATAGAGAGAGGGGATTTAAAAGCTCTCTATATTGTGGGAGAGAATCCAGCCATCAGTGAAGCCAATTTTACCAGGGTTAGAAAAGCCCTTAGAAAGCTAGATCTGCTGGTGGTCCAGGATTTATTCATGACAGAAACAGCCAAATATGCCCATTATATCTTTCCAGCATCAGCTTTTTGTGAGAAAGAAGGATCTTACATGAACAGCGAACGCAGAATTCAATGGAGCGAAAAAGTCTACGAGCCCATGGCAGACTCTAAACCTGACTGGGAGATATTAGTTATGTTAGGAAACTATCTCGGATTACCGGGATTCAATTACTCAAGTGTAGAGGAGATAACAAAGGAATATTTCAGTCTATTTCCTGAGTTAGAAGAGGAGAATGTTGAAAAACTTAAAAAAGACAATGGAATCTTTCTTCCAAAAAAGAGGCTCTACACATGGGACTTTGCAACACCAAGCGGAAAAGCCCATTTTGTAGCGGTAGAACAAATCCCTCCATGGGAAAGTCCCAACAAAGAATACCCCTTCGTTTTAACAACAGTTAGACTTATGAATCATTATAATACCGATGAAATGACACTAAGGAGTCCTTCATTGGTAAAGCTCATGGGAAAACCAAGAGTCATGATAAACCCAGATGATGCAAAAAAACTTGGCATAAGAAGTGGTGACCTTGTAGAAATCGAAACAAGACGTGGGAAGATACGAATGTATGCAGGAATTGGAAAGGTGCCACAAGGAGTATTAATCCTTCCATTCCACTTTAAAGCCAATAAAATCACCAACAATGCCCTCAACAAAGCTGGGACACCCGAACTCAAGTTTTCAGCAGCGAAAATAAGAAAACTCAGAAATGGAAGGCCCATTCAGGATACCTACCATTAAGACAGGCCAGACATAGGTCATTTTTTCCAACAGATTTCTTTAACCCTTCTATGCTTAGGTAAGCTAGAGTATCTGCACCTATTGTTTCTCTGACATGTTCAATATTACCAAAGGCTGCTATCAGTTCATGCCTCGTTGGAATATCTATTCCCATATAGCAGGGATATCTTATTGGAGGAGAAGCTATCCTAACGTGTACCTCCTTAGCACCTGCCCTCCTCAACATTGCAACTATTCTTCTCATTGTAGTCCCCCTGACTATGGAGTCATCAACAAGAACCACGCGTTTTCCACTAACAATCTCTCTAACAGAAGACAATTTGAGTCTCACTTTAAGTTCTCTATAAAACTGGCCAGGCATTATGAAAGTCCGACCTATGTAGCGGTTCTTTATTAACCCTTCAGCATAAGGGATCCCACTTACCTGAGAAAACCCCAATGCAGCTGCTCTTCCGGAGTCCGGAACGGGAATAACAACATCTGCATTTATCGGGCTTTCACGCGCAAGTTCCTGGCCCATCTTAACGCGGGCTGAGTATACACCCACACCATCAAGCACACTATCGGGCCTGGCAAAGTATATATACTCAAAAACACAGTGATGATGTTTCTCCTTAATCAAAACCTTATTCTCCACTCCATCAGAAATCAGGAACACTTCTGCAGGTTTAACATCCCTTATTTTGTCAACAAACAACCGTAAAGCAGAATCTTCCGAAGCAAAATAGTGCCCATCCCCGGCACCGTAACTGAGGGGCCTAAATCCAACCGGATCTCTGGCAACCAGAATTTTACCATCAAACAGAAAAGCAAGTGAATAGGCACCTTTGACCTCACTAAACACTCTCTCCATCGCTTCAAACTCGTCACCGGTTTCTTTAAGATGCCAAAGAAAAGAAATTCCCAGAAGCTCAGAATCAACTGAATGTCTGAACTTAACTCCTCTTCTTTCATATTCCCTCCTTAGAGGCAAAAAGTTAGTGAGCGTCCCATTATGGGCCACTGCGATTTCTTTTCCACAGCACGATGTCTCAAGGGGTTGGGTCTCATTAAGAGAGCCAGAAGTAGAGTAGCGAACATGAGCTATAGTTATGTTTGATTTAAGCTTCGCAAGTCTATTGCCCTGAAAAACTTCAGAAACTAGACCTCTACCTGCTAGAGTCCTTATTTTATGCTTCCATACACTTATCCCAGCACTTTCCTGTCCACGATGCTGGAGAGCCATAAGGGCGTAATATGCTTTTTTGGCCGCATTTTCTGTCTTGGCGGCGAAGATTCCACATTTTTCCCTCATAACTTCCCCTCGCAAAATATTTAATTTGTAAATGTTAATTGGTCCTAATTGTTAAGGATATTTTAGCATAATTATTTTAAAAGCTTTGCCCATTAATTAACACAAAAATGGCAAAATAAAACTTAAATATCATGTTATTTTACATTAAAATGGTGAAGTCTTATGAAAGTTTATGAAGGAAAGGCAAAGAGGATGATACCCCTAGATGAAGGAAAGATAATAATGGAATTTAAAGATGATGCTACAGCATTCAATGGAAAAAAGAAGGCCCAATTTGAAGGAAAAGGGGGACTTAACGCTCAAATAAGTGTCATTCTTTTCAAGCTCTTAGAAGAAAACGGCATAAAAACTCACTTCATAGGTGTTGCGGGAGACAACAAACTCATTGTAGAAAAACTCAAGATATACCCAATTGAAGTTGTTGTTAGGAACGTTGTTGCCGGAAGTTTGAAAAAGAGAGTGCCTATAGAGGAGGGAACAGAACTTCCGGAACCTATAATAGAGTTATATTATAAAAATGACGAACTTGGAGACCCCATGATAAATCACCACCATGCAAAAGTTCTTGGAGTGAGTGAAAGCGAACTCAAAGAAATTGAGAGCACTGCTTTAAAAGTTAACAGAATCCTTAAAGACTATTTTTCTCAAAAAGGTATAATCCTAGTTGATTTTAAACTTGAATTCGGTAAAAACGAGAGAGGAGAGATTATTCTGGGAGATGAAATAAGTCCAGATACATGCAGATTTTGGGATGCTAAAACAAAACAAAGCTTAGATAAGGATGTTTTCCGTTTTGATAAAGGCGATCTCATAGAGGCCTATGAAGAGATCTATAGACGACTCATCACTTGAAGGCTTTTTCTTTTCTTACCTATTTAAACTCCGTTAGCTTTGTTATCCTTACAACCTTCTTTAAGTCTCAACTACAAACCATTCTCCTCCTTCTTGATAGGCCACCATTGCACTATGGGTTCAATATTCTAAAATGGCTCACTGGTTAAGCTATGACCTACGACTACATCACTAACCCGAACATCAGAGAGTGCATGACAAAGGAAACAAAAAACAGAATTAAAACCTCACTCCATAATTGTTCACAATTATTCCTTTGTTCTCCCTTACTACACCGATCTCAAAGCTCTTGAAGTGCTTATTGAGGATTTCCAGGGCTTCCTCTTTCCCCTCTTTAGGCACAATAACCATGAAGCCAATTCCCATATTAAAAACTCTAAACATTTCTTCAAGTGGGACACCATTCTCGTGGATGAGCTTGAAGATACCACTTATTGGAGGCATCTCAAGCTGAAAACCATGACTTGTGAGTCGCTTGAGATTTAATAAACCGCCACCTGTGATATGAGCTAGGCCATGAACCTCCACTGTCTCCAGGAGCTCTAAAATTGGCTTCACATAAATCCTAGTTGGTTCCAAAAGATGCTGCCATAAGGACTTCCCCTCATACTCATACTCAAGCCCGTATTTTGGAATCAAAAGCTTTCTTGCCAGGGTTAGACCATTGGAATGAATTCCTGAACTTTCAATTCCTATTACTACATCGCCAGGTTTTACTCCCTTTCCCGTTATTACCTTTTCTTTCTCGACAATCCCGATGGCCGTTCCCGCAAGATCGAAGCCATTTATAAGCTCCGGGAGGATAGCAGTTTCCCCTCCAACAATGGCTATCCCGCTCTGCTTCGCTCCCTCGTATATTCCTTTTGCTATTTCCTCAAAAATTTGGTTGTTTGGCTCTTTCACAGCCAGATAATCCACAAGCGCAACTGGCTCTGCTCCAACACATATTAAATCATTTACATTCATAGCTATCATGTCAATTCCTATGGTATCAAATTTCCCCACTGCTTCAGCAACGAGAATCTTCGTTCCAACTCCATCAGTTGTCATTGCGAGATAGAAATCTTTGAAATCCATGAGTGCAGCGTAATGGCCGATATCTTCTTTGGGTTCACCTATTTTTCCCCTTCTAAATTCAAAACTGGCTTTTGCAAATGAGATAATACCCTTTAGAGCTTTTTGGGTTTTTTCATCATCAACACCAACCTGGGCATAAGTAAGCATTAGTGTCACCGAAGTTGAATTAGGATTGTGATTTAAAAATCTTATCATTATCATGTTCAAAAACTCTTAAATATATCCAATTTTTAACATATAAACGTCAATTAATCTAGGTGATGTCTATGGTAGGTATTAGAAATGAAATTGGAACGCCCCTAACCGATTCTGCCGTTAAGATAATGCTTCTTGGAAGCGGTGAGCTTGGAAAAGAGATAGCCATTGAGGCTCAAAGACTTGGAATAGAGGTAATAGCCGTAGACCGCTATCCAAATGCTCCCGCAATGCAAGTAGCTCATAAGGCTTATGTGGGCAATATGAAGGATAAAGACTTTTTATGGAGCATCGTTAAGAGAGAAAACCCAGATGCCATAGTGCCAGAGATAGAAGCAATAAACCTCGATGCTCTCTTTGAGATCGAAGAAGAGGGATACTTTGTTGTTCCAAATGCCAAAGCAACATGGATTGCAATGCATCGTGAAAGAACCCGGGAAACATTGGCAAAGAAAGCAAAGGTTCCCACATCACGATACATGTATGCCACAACTCTAGATGAGCTCTACGATGCATGTGAGAAGGTAGGCTATCCCTGTCATACCAAGGCCATAATGAGTTCCAGTGGGAAGGGATCTTACTTTGTGAAAGGCCCTGAAGATATCCCAAAAGCATGGGAGGTCGCAAAAAAGAAAGCACGTGGTAGTGCTGATAAGATAATAGTGGAAGAGCACATCGACTTTGATATTGAAATTACAGAGCTGGCAGTTAGGCACTTAGATGAGAATGGAAATGTGGTCACCACTTTCCCAAAACCCGTGGGCCATTATCAGATTGAGGGAGATTATCACTCAAGCTGGCAACCTGCAGAGATAAGTGAAAAGGCTGAGCGTGAAGTTTATAGAATAGCCAAAAGGATCACCGATGCTCTTGGAGGCCTTGGTATATTTGGAGTTGAAATGTTTGTTAAAGGAGATAAAGTATGGGCCAACGAAGTTTCCCCACGGCCACATGACACAGGAATGGTAACCATGGCTTCCCACCCAACTGGTTTTTCCGAGTTTGGACTTCACGTGAGGGCAATTTTAGGGCTCCCAATACCTGCGGTTGAGGAGAACAAAGTTAGAAAGTTCCCCCTACTTACTCCAGCTGCAACCCACGTAATACTATCAAATCAGGAAGGTTATGCTCCAAAATTCAGAAACGTTTTTAATGCACTCAACATTCCCAATACCACAATAAGGTTCTTTGGAAAACCCGATGCGTACAAGGGAAGACGTTTAGGAGTTGCATTAGCCTGGGATGAAGATGTCCAAGAAGCAAAGAAGAAAGCAGAAAAAGTCGCTCACACTATAGAGCTCAAGACCCGGAGTGGAGAATGGCAGGGGCAGGAGTTTATTAAAAAGATGCACCTGCTTTGATTTTTCTTTTTCAATCCCAAAGAGATCCAATCCGGAATCGTCCAAGAAGGATTTATATAAAAATTGCAAAAAAGCCTTGGAAAGAGCCACTAATTTCTCATCCTTTCCCTGTATTCCTCAAGCTTTTTCTTTAAGCTTTCATCCTTTAAAGCAAGGATCTCGATGGCGAGCAGTGCAGCGTTCTTTCCGTTGTCTATCCCCACGGTAGCAACGGGTATTCCCGGTGGCATCTGGGCTATGCTTAGAAGGGCATCCAGACCGCCGAGCTTTGCCGAGACGGGAACGCCTATTACCGGTCTGGTAGTATGGGCTGCCATAACCCCCGGTAAAGCCGCGCTTAGGCCCGCTATCGCTATGAAAACGTCGTAGTCCCTTTTAGCGAGTTCCTCAACCTTCTTCGGGTTTCTGTGAGCCGAGGCAACCTCGACGTCATAATCAACCCCGAATTCATCGAGGACTTCAGTTACTTTTTCGGCTATTTTCGAATCGCTTTTGCTTCCCATAACCACGAGCACCCTCATGGCCTTCACCGGCTGAGGTTCACTTCAAGCCTTATAATTGTTTTGCTAATTTTATGTCAAAACAAAACTTAAAAATAATAAATTTTAACAAATTCATGGTGAAGATCATGCGCGTTTTGCTTGTAGGTGCAGGTGGGAGGGAGAGTGCAATCGCTGAGGCCCTTTCAAGAGATTCAAAAGTTTATGTTGTCGCAAAGCACTTGAATCCTGGGATTAAAAGACTCGCAGATAAATATGGCCTTGCCAAGGAGACTGATGTGCAAAAGGTTCTTGAGTTTGCTTTGAAATGGAATGTTGATCTAGCCTTTATTGGCCCGGAAGCCCCTTTAGAGAAAGGTATTGTGAACATTCTTGAGGAAAATGGGATTCCAACTGTAGGCCCTACAAAAGAGGCAGCCCGACTTGAAACAAACAAGGCCTTTGCAAGAGTGATAATGGAGAAATATAAAATCCCCGGAAGAAAGCTCTTCAAAGTTTTTGATAACATTGCTGAGATGAAAACATGGATAGATGAGTTTGGAAAGCCGGTTGTTGTCAAACCCCTTGGATTAACAGGGGGTAAGGGCGTCAAAGTTGTCGGCTACCAGCTCAAAGATAACGAGGATGCAAAGAAATATGGTGAATATCTAATCAAAAAGGATGGAAAAGTCTTGATTGAGGAAAGAACGGATGGCGTTGAGTTCACTTTTCAGGTTTTCACGGATGGAAAAAGGGTAATTCCAATGCCCCTTGCTCAGGATTATCCCCACGCATACGAAGGTGATGTGGGCCCAATAACTGGAGGAATGGGTTCCTATTCCTGTGAAGATCATCTGTTGCCATTTGTAACACAGAAAGATTATGAAAAGGCCTTTGAGACCCTCAAAAAGACCATAAAAGCGATGCACAAAGAAGGAACACCCTACAAAGGTATTTTATATGGCCAGTTCATGCTTGCAAGTGATGGGCCAAAGGTAATTGAGTTCAACGCCCGATTTGGAGACCCCGAAGCAATGAACGTCCTGCCAATCCTAGAAAATTCTCTTGTGAAAATTGGAGAGGAAATTGTCGATGGCAACCTAAAAAAAGCAGAGTTTGAGAAAAAGTCAACCGTTGTGAAGTATATAGCGCCCAGAGGATATCCCACTGATCCAATTAAGGGAGTTAAAGTTCAAATCAAAGAGGATAAAATCAGAGAAGAAGGGGCCAAGATTTACTATGCGTCAGTTGATGAGAACTTCACAATGCTTGGCTCAAGAGCATTGGCGATTGTTGGAATAGCAGATACCCTTGAAGAAGCTGAGAAAATAGCTTCTCGGGGAATAAGACACGTTGAAGGTGAAATTTTCTACCGTAAAGATGTGGGAACAAAAGATAGTATTGCAAAGAGGATTGAGCTCATGAAAGCAATTAGGGGTGAGCTGAAATGATTACGAAGAACCAGGTTTTGGAAGTTTTAAATAATTACAATAAGGAAAAAATAGTCATCGGAGCAATAGGCAGTCATTCTGCCCTTGACATAGCCGATGGTGCGAAAACCGAAGGGTTTAAAACACTCATTGTCGCTCAAAAGGGAAGACACAGGACTTATGCCAAGTACTTTAAGCAAAAAACAACAAAGGACGGGTTGACAAAAGGCTTCATAGATGAGGTAATCATTTTGGAGAAGTTCGGCAGGATTATAGATATTCAAGAAGAGCTGATAAAAAAGAACGTTATCTTCATCCCCAACCGCTCCTTCGTGGTTTACACGGGCATCGACAGGGTCGAGAACGAGTTTAAGGTTCCCCTCTTCGGGAGCAGAAACTTATTGAGGAGCGAGGAAAGAAGCGAGGAGAAGAGCTACTACTGGCTCCTCGAGAGGGCGGGTCTTCCCTATCCGGAGGAAGTGAAGCCGGAGGAGATCGATGACGTCGGTCTGGTCATAGTTAAACTCCCCCACGCGAAGAAGAGACTTGAGCGCGGTTTCTTCACGGCAGCTTCCTATAAAGAGTTCCGCGAGAAGGCCGGAAGGCTTATCAAACTCAACGTGATCACCGAAGAAGACCTGGAAAGGGCCAGAATCGAGCGCTACATAATAGGCCCGGTCTTCAACTTCGATTTCTTCTACTCGCCGATAGATGAAGAGATCGAGCTTCTGGGGGTAGACTGGCGCTTCGAGACGAGTCTGGACGGTCATGTAAGACTTCCCGCGAGCCAGCAGCTCACCCTTCCGGAACACCAGTTCGAGCCAGAATATACAGTCTGCGGCCATGCGAGCTCGACTTTGAGGGAATCCCTGCTCGAGAAGGTCTTTGGCATGGCCGAGCGTTACGTCGAGGCCACTCAGAAGTATTACCCGCCCGGAATAATCGGGCCCTTCACATTGCAGACTACAGTTGACAAGGACCTGAACTTCTACATCTACGACGTGGCCCCGAGAACAGGCGGCGGGACCAACATACACATGGCTATGGGCCATCCCTACGGTAACTCCCTCTGGAGGAAGGAGATGAGCACCGGCCGGAGGGTGGCCCTCGAGATAAAGCGTGCGATCGAGCTGGACGAGCTCGAGAAGGTCGTTACCTGAGGTGATTCCAATGAGATGGAAGGTAAGGGTGGTGGTTCGTCTCAAGGAGGGCCTCAACGACCCGGAGGGAAGGGTCATCGGAAAGGCTCTCAAAAACCTCGGCTACGGGGTTGAGGGCCTAAAAGTCCCAAAGTGCTTCGAGTTCGAGCTCGAAAGCCAGAACCCGGAGAAGGACGTTGAAGAGATGTGCATAAAGCTCCTCGCCAATCCCCTGATACATACCTACGAATACGAGATAGAGCCGGCCGGTGAGTGATATGCCCAAGTTCGCCGTTGTGGTGTTCCCCGGAACGAACTGCGACTTCGAGACGGTTGAGGCGATTAGAAGAGCCGGAGGGGAAGCGGAGAGGGTGTGGTACAAAGGCAAACTCAAGGACTTCGACGGCGTCGTTCTGCCCGGGGGATTCAGCTACGCCGATTATCTCCGCGCAGGAGCAATAGCCGCGAGGCAGGAGATCATGGAGGAAGTTAAGGAGCTGGCCAGAGATGGAAAGCCCGTTCTCGGAATATGCAACGGCTTTCAGATCCTAACCGAGTCAAAACTCTTACCCGGAGCCTTAAGGCCCAACAAAACCCCGAGGTTCATCTGCAGATGGGTGCACCTGCACGTTGAGGACGTTGGGACGGCCTTTACATCGCTCTACGAACCCGGAGAGGTCATAAGAATGCCCATAGCCCACGCCGAAGGGAACTACTACACGGAAGATCCCGGCGTAAGGGTCGTCTTCCGCTACAGCGACGGTGATGGAAGGGTTACCGAAGAGGCGAACCCGAACGGATCGGTTTTCAACATAGCTGGAATAGCTAACGAGCGCGGCAACGTTCTTGGAATTATGCCCCACCCGGAGAGGGCGAGCGATCGCTTCCTTGGAAGTGAGGACGGCCTGAGACTCTTTAGAAGCATGGTGGAGTTTGCAAGGAGGTGAGCACATGTTTCCTCATGAGGAGAGGATCATCAGGGAAAGGCTCGGAAGGGAGCCCAACGGGGTTGAAAAAGCCATGCTCGAGGTTATGTGGAGCGAGCATGCCTCCTACAAGTCTAGCAGGCGCTGGTTAAAGCTCCTTCCAGTAAAAAACGAGCACGTGATTCTGGGTCCGGGTGAGGATGCAGGCGTCGTGAGGTTCGACGAGAACACCGCTATAGTGGTCGGAATAGAGAGCCACAACCACCCTTCGGCCGTGGAGCCCTACGGCGGTGCTTCAACAGGCGTGGGCGGAATAGTGAGGGACATCCTCTGCATGGGCGCTCGTCCAGTAGCATTACTGGATTCGATACGCTTCGGGCCGATTGACGGGGAGCGCAACAGGTACCTGCTCGAGGGGGTTGTGAAGGGTATATCCGACTACGGGAACAGAATAGGCGTCCCGACGGTTGGGGGAGAAGCGGAGTTCGATGAGAGCCTTGAGGGTTACACGCTCGTGAACGTAGCATGTGTTGGACTGATGAAGCCCGAAGACCTCGTCCACAGCTACGTTACCGAGGCCGGGCTCAAGCTGGTCCTCGTCGGCAACAGGACGGGAAGGGACGGAATCCACGGGGTTACGTTCGCGAGCGAGGAGCTGAGCGAAAACGAAGAGGACCGCTCCGCGGTGCAGATTCCGGATCCCTTCACGGAGAAGCTTTTAATTGAGGCAACCCTTGAAGCGCTCAAGACCGGAAAGATTAGGGCTCTAAAGGACCTCGGCGGTGGCGGTTTGACCTGCGCTTCCTCGGAGATGGCCGGAAAGAAGGGCTTTGGGGCCGTAATTTATGCCGATAGGGTTCTCCAAAGAGAGCCCAACATGAACGCCGTGGAGGTCATGATCTCGGAGAGTCAGGAGAGGATGCTCTTTGCAGTCAGGGAGGAGGATCTGGAGGAGATAGCAAAGATCTTTGAGAAGTACGGGCTCGAATGGGCCGTGGTGGGTGAAACAACAGACGAACCACGCTTCATCGTTTACTGGGGCGACGAGAGGGTTGCGGACTTGCCAGTAGAACTTCTGGTGGAGGTTCCCACGATAGAATGGGAGGCCAGGCCCTACACTCTCGAAAGGGACGTGGAAACGCCGGACATAAGCATCGAGGAAGCTCTCCTTAAGGTGCTCTCAAGTCCGAACGTAATGAGCAAGCGCTGGATCTGGGAGCAGTATGACCACGAGGTTCAGGGGAGAACGGTGTTAAAGCCCGGCCTCGACGCGGCGGTGCTTAAAATAAACGACGAATACGGACTGGCGTTTGTAAGCGACGGCAATCCGGGCCACAGCTACCTTAACCCCTACCATGGAGCGATGGGGACGGTTGCTGAAGTCGTTAGAAACCTCGTCAGCGTTGGGGCGAGACCTCTGGCGCTGGTGGACAACCTCAACTTCGCCTCTCCGGAAAGGCCCCATGTTTACTGGAGCTTTATGGAGACGGTTAAAGGTCTTAGGGATGCTGCGAGGGTTTTTGGACTGGCTTACGTGAGCGGGAACGTGAGTTTCTACAACGAGATCAACGGCAGACCTATAAAACCCACTCCCGTCGTTGCGGGCCTTGGAAAGGTGAGGCTCGAGCGCATCATGAGCATGGACTTCAAGGCCGAGGGGGATCTGATAGGCATCGTCGGACTAACGAGAAGGGAACTTGGAGGAAGCGAGCTTTACAGGGTTCTGGGGATTGAAGGGGGCATAGCACCGAGGGTTGACCCGGAGAGGGAAAGGGAAAAAGCCGGGGGCATTTTAAAGGCCATAGAGCTCGGGCTGGTGAAGGCCGTTCACGACGTTAGCAGGGGAGGTCTGGCTGTTGCACTCATAGAAATGGCCATTGCCGGAAACAAAGGCTTTAAAGTAGACATAACAAAGGTCCCGGTAGAGGAAGAACTCTCTCCCCTGGAAGTGCTCTTTTCAGAGAGCCACGGACGCTTTGTAGTGAGCTTTGAAAAGGAGAAACTTGGAAAATTGAAAGAATTTTTCAAGGACTTTGCCGTGATAGGGGAAGTAACGGGGAAAGCTCTCACATTCAATAACGGAAATGAGGAGTTAATCAAGCTAAGCCTGAGTAGGGCTCAGAACATCTACAATTCACTTCCAAATCTCCTGGGGGAGTGAATTTTATCTTTTACATTATTTAATAGACCTAAAGACTTCCGTGACCCACCTGCACTGAATAATTAGGTTGTAATAACATCTCCATTTCTAACAAAAGACTTAAAACATACTTACCGAACAATTGTTCGGGTAATCAAATGAAAGAGCTGGGGATAATTGGAGACGGAATAGCAGGATTAACTGCTGCCATTTCATTGACTAAAAAGGGTTTTGAAGTAGTTCTCATTGGAGAAGGGATAAAGAAAACAAATTCATATCTCGCCCAGGCAGGAATAGCCTTTCCTATTCTGGAGGGAGACTCCATTAGATCCCACGTTGTAGATACCATCAAAGCCGGACGTTATTTAAATAACGAAGAGGCTGTATGGAATGTGATTTCAAAATCTACAGAGGCTTATGATTTTTTACTTTCGCTTGGCCTAAGCTTTGAAGAGACTGAAATCGAAGGAGGACACTCCTTTCCAAGGATATTCACAATCAAAAATGAAACTGGAAAACATGTTACAAGGCTCCTTTATTTGAGGGCCAGAGAGCTTGGTGTTCAGTTCATAAAAGGTTTTGCATCTTCTCTGGCAATAAAAGACAAAAAATGTTATGGCGTTTTCCTCAATGGAGAATTCCTAAAGTTCGATGCCATAATATTGGCTACTGGAGGATACACCGCATTATATAAATTTACAGCAGGCTCTCCATTAAACCTGGGAATTCTAACGGGAGACTCTCTAATGAAAGGTGCTCTAGCAAGTAATTTAGAGTTCGTACAGTTCCATCCCACAGGCTTCGTTGGAAAAGAGGTTAAACTTATAAGTGAAGCTATACGGGGAGCAGGGGCTAAGCTAATCAATGAAAATGGGGAGAGGTTCGTTAATGAACTTGAACCAAGAGATATCGTTGCTAGGGCGATCTACAAACAGATGCAGGAAGGAAAGAGAGTTTATCTGGACGCGAGGGAAGTTAAAGGTTTCAAAGAAAAGTTCCCCCAGATTTATTCATTCCTGACCAAAGAGAAGATCAACCCCGAAGAAGATCTAATTCCAGTAACTCCAATTGCCCACTATTCTATAGGGGGTTTAAAAGTTGACCTCTATTACAGGACAAGTATTGAGAATCTCTATTCAATTGGAGAAGTAGCAGATAATGGATTTCATGGGGCAAACAGGCTGGCAAGCAATTCCCTTCTGGAATGCATAGTAAGCGGTTTAGAAGTTGCCAGAACTGTAATGAGGGATAATCCTAGGGTGGAACATCCCGGAGACGTTAAGGACACCACCCAAGAATTGGGTGACGTTGATAGTGTAAGAGAAATCCTCTGGAAACATGCTGGAATAGTAAGGAACGAGAATAACCTTAAAGAAGGATTAAAAAAGCTAATGGACGTTGATGTGGATGCAAGAATCAAACTCCTGGCAAGAGGTATTTTAGAGTGTGCCCTGAAAAGGAGGGAAAGCAGGGGGGCTCATTATAGGGAGGATTATCCTTTCACGAAGAAAGAATTTGAAAGACCCAGCCTTTTTTCAAGGAGGTGTATGTTATGAATCTGATTGATGAGATCATCAAGCTTAAGGAGGAGAGGAACGCGATAATCTTGGCCCACAACTACCAGCTACCGGAGGTTCAGGATGTGGCGGATTTCCTTGGGGACAGCCTCGAACTCGCGAGGAAGGCCACAAAGGTGGATGCCGACGTGATAGTCTTCGCGGGCGTTGACTTCATGGCCGAAACCGCTAAGATCCTCAACCCGGACAAAACCGTTCTCCTGCCCGTTAGAGGGGCCACGTGCGCGATGGCCAACATGCTGAAGGTCGAGCACATCCTCGAGGCAAGGAAGCGCTATCCGAACGCCCCGGTGGTTCTCTACGTGAACACGACGGCCGAAGCCAAGGCCCACGCCGACGTCACGGTTACGTCCGCCAACGCCGCAGAGATCGTGGAGAAGCTCGATGCCGACACGGTCATCTTCGGGCCCGATAACAACTTAGCTTACTACGTGGCAAAGAGGACAGGAAAGAGGATCATCCCGATCCCGGAAGGAGGGCACTGCTACGTTCACAGGAAGTTCACCCTTGAGGATGTTGAGAGGGCCAGAAGGCTCTACCCAAAGGCAAAGCTCATGGTTCACCCTGAATGTAACCCTGAGGTGCAGGAAGAGGCTGACCTGATAGTCTCCACCGGAGGAATGGTCAGAAACGCGTGCCAGCACGACGAATGGGTCGTCTTCACGGAGAGGGAAATGTGCTACCGCCTGCAGAAGCTCTATCCGGGCAAGAAGTTCCACCCGGCGAGGGAAGATGCCTTCTGCATAGGAATGAAGGCCATAACGCTCAGGCACCTCTACGAGTCTCTTAGAGATATGAAGCACAGGGTTGAAGTTCCCGGTGAAATCGCCAAGAGGGCCAGAAGGGCTATAGAGAGGATGCTGGAGTTGAGCGGTTGAGGCTTTAGGGGTGATGGTATGGTTTCCCTTAACTATCTCCTGCGCTTCATCGAGGAGGACGCACCCTTCGGGGACGTTACGAGCGAGGCGGTAATCCCCGAAGGAACTAAAGCCAGAGCGGTCGTAATAGCCAGGCAGAGCGGGGTTATAGCGGGTATCGAGGAGGCGAAGGCCCTTTTCGAGCACTTCGGGGTTAAAGTAGATGCTAAAAGGCGCGACGGCGAGGAGGTTGAGAAGGGCGACGTTATCCTCGAGCTCCGCGGAGACGCGAGGAAAATACTGCTCGTTGAAAGAACAGCTCTTAACGTGATGGGGCGGATGAGCGGCATCGCCACAGAGGTAAGGAACCTTGTAAAGAAGGTTAGGGCTGTTAACCCGAAGGTGCGCGTTGCTGGAACGAGGAAGACCCTTCTAAAACCCATCGACAAGAGGGCCATTCTCATAGGCGGCGGGGAGATGCACCGCTTCTCGCTGAGCGACGCGGTACTCATAAAGGACAACCACCTCGCTCTGGTCCCGCTTGAAGAAGCGGTAAGAAGGGCGAGGGAGTTCAGCGTTTACAAAGTAATTGAGGTCGAGGTAGAAAGGGTGGAAGACGCCCTAAAGGCCGCCAGAGCCGGAGCGGACGTGGTGATGCTCGACAACATGACGCCGGAGCAGGTTGAGGAGGTTCTCGAGGCTTTGAGGCGCGAGGGGTTAAGGGAGGCCGTTAAGATCGAGGTAAGCGGCGGGGTAACTCCAGAAAACATAGGGGAGTACGCAGGGCTCGACGTTGACGTTATAAGCCTCGGCTACCTGACGCACAGCGTGAGGAACTTCGACGTGAGCCTCGAGATAATCGAGAAGCTATAACCCCTCTTTTGTTTTCCGTTTGGAGACCTCTGAACACCGGCGGATTAGATGGCAAACCTAAGAAAAAAACTGAGAGGGGTTTAATTTTTGTTCTTTATCCCTATCCTGAATCCATCTCCGGTGTCGAAAACCCCGATGGCCAGGACCGGATGGGGGAAGTGGAGTCCCAGAGCCCTCTCCGCCAGCTCATCTTCGTCCTCGAACTCCAGACCAAGGGTTTCGATGCCCTCAACGTTGTAGGTGGTCGTGAAGAAGGCCCTTCCCTCCTCGAGCTCAACCCTCTTCACCCAGAGGTGGTCCCTTCCCGCGAAGCCCAGAAACCCCTCCTCGCTTCCCCGTTCTATTATTCCCGCTATCCTCGGGGTGTTAAGGCTATCCCTCTCGTAGTCCATGGCATCCAGAACGTGGATCAGGGCCTTTTTCGGGCTTTCCCACTCCAGAGACTGGGCTACGAAGGTCGTATGGGTGCCGTTGCCGATTACGGCGTAGTTTCCGGTGAGCTTAACGGCGGTATAGCTCACGTAGGGGTTGGACGTCTCCGTCAGGTTGATCACAACCACCCCGTCTCCCCTCAGTTCCGCCCTTCTCCTCGGGAAGGACCTCGAGCTCAGACGATAGAAGGCGAAGGGCCTGCCCTTCCTCAGCCCGAGACCCAGCATCCTTCCGGTGTACCTCAAGTTACCACCTCCTCAAGGCGGCCCTCATCCATGGCCATCCTGATCTCCCGGGCTATCCTCTGGCCCATCATCAGCTCCTCGCCCCAGTAAATGGAGGAATACCAGTGTTTGGCGTTGCTTCCGCCGTCTATGCGCGAGGCGAAGCCCACGCACCTGAAAGAGGTGTCGTAGGCAAAGTGAAGGGCGAAGGGCCCTATGACGCCTGGGGGCTCGAGCCTTTCCATGGCCTCGACGAAGGCCAGACCGTAGTCGTAGAGCCGTGGTAAGAGGGATTCCCTCAGGGCCACGCTCCTGTTGCCGACTATCGTGTAGGGCAGCACCTTAAAGGGCCTCCTGCCGTTTGCGTCTGCTATAACCAGCCTCTCATCTACCCCAAAGAGCTCCAGCCTTTCGAGTAGGGGGGAGTAGAAGAAGTGCACGTAGATGAAGACCCCATCGACAAAGCGCTCGATCCTGTAGGGTTCTTTAACCCCCGCAAGCTTCCCGGGAAGTTCCCTTCCAAGGGCCACGAAGTGTCCGCTCCCCCCTCTGGGCCCCTCCATCCTGACGAAGTAGAGCTCGTCGTCCCTGACCTCGTCGACATCGAAGACCTCCACCCCCGGAATCCCGGCCTTCTTTAGAGCCCTGTCCACGAGCTCGAATCGGGTTTCCCACTTCAGAAAACGCCTGTTCCCAAAGAACCTCGTTTTGCTCTTCTCTATCGCGTCAATCCCGAGGTAAGCCACGAAGGAGCCGTGGGGGATCACCACGCCTTCATCCTTCAGTATCTCCCCCATATCCCGGGTCACTCTGAGCTCGTCAACCACGGGAATCGAGGAGTAGAAGGCCTTCCTTTTCGGCGAAACGTAGAGCCGGGTTTTAAAGCCCTCCCTCTTTGCCCCCGCAACTATCTGCAAGGCTGAGTGAGATGCTATCGTCGAGAGGATCATTCCATCACCTCCAGAAGCTCCTCACTCTTCAGTATCTTTCCATCCTTCATCACCCTCATGGTGTCCCCGCTGACCTCGTCTATAACCAGAAGCTCCCCGCCCTTCCGCCCGAACTCAATCTTGAAATCAATGATCCCCAAACCCTTTTCCTCGAAGAATTCATGAAGAACGCCAGCTACCTGTCGGGTGAGGCCCTTCATGAGGGCTATCTCCTTCGCGCTGGCAATTCCCAGCTTCTCTATGGCTTCCTCGCAGATCGGAGGATCCTCAAGAGCGTCGTCCTTCAGGGTGAACTCGACGATGTTGAGCTCCTCCAGAGGCCTTACGAATCGCCCGTATCTCCTCAGAAAGCTTCCGTATGCCCTGAAACGGTAGATGACCTCCAGAGGGATGCGCTCCGTCTTCAGGAACCTCGCCCTTCTTTCGTCTATCCTCTCCACAAAGTGCGTTTTTATGCCCTCCCTTTCGAGGAGTTTAAAGAAGAATTCCGTCTGCTTCAGGATGGCGCTTCCCTTGCCCCTTCTCTCTCCTATAACCTCGTTCCCGCCCGTATCTTCCCTTCCATCGGCTCCGAGAACGCTGTCCTTGAAGTGGAAGACGAGGTAAGGGCCTTCGTCGTAGACGTCCTTCGTCTTTCCCCTGTAAGCCGGCTCCATCCTTAACCCCTCATCATATCCCTGACTATCTTTATGGCGCAGAGGTCACCGCACATCGAGCAGGCCTCCGTGGAGGTCGGCCTCTCCTTCCGTATCTCGACAAAGCGCTCCTTATCCATCGCCATCTCAAACTGCCTTTTCCAGTTGAGCTCGCCCCTCGCCCTGCTCATCTCGCGGTCGAGCCTGTAGTCCCTCTCGAAGCGCGTTAAATTCACGGCGTGTGCCGCTATCTTCGAAGCTATCACCCCGAGGCGCACGTGCTCCCCCTCCGGCAGCCCGAGGTGCTCCGCCGGGGTTACGTAGCAGAGAAAGTCGGCGCCGTTCAAAGCGGCTATGGCCCCGCCGATGGCAGCGGTTATGTGGTCGTAACCCGGGAAGACGTCCGTGACGAGGGGGCCAAGTACGTAGAAGGGGGCGTTATCGGTGGCGACCTTGGCCATCTTCACCTGCATGGCTATCTGGTCTATGGGCACGTGGCCGGGGCCCTCGACCATCGTCTGTACTCCAGAGCTTCTGGCCCTCCTGACGAGGCGTCCGAGGGTGAAGAGCTCGCTCATCTGAAGCTCATCGCCCGCATCCGGCAGACCGCCGGGCCTGAGCCCATCTCCGAGGCTCAGAACGACATCATACTCCCTTGCAAGCTCCAGCAGGTAGTCGTAGTTCTCGTAAAACGGGTTTTCCCGGTCCCAGTGGTCTATCCACGCTGCCAGAAAGGTTCCTCCCCTCGAGACCATGCCCACGACCCTTTTTGCCCTCTTCATCTTCTCCACGACTTCCCTCGTAACTCCGGCGTGAATCGTTGCAAAGTCGACGCCGTCCTTGAAGTGCTTCTCCACGGCCTTCCACATATCATCCTCATCCATGTCTATTATGGCCCTGCCTCTGGCGAGCATCTCCTCGGCGGCCTGATAGATTGGAACGGTGCCGATGGGAACATCAACGGCTTTCATTATCCTCTTCCGGATCTCGTCGAGGTCCCCTCCCGTGGAAAGGTCCATTATGGTGTCGGCCCCGTATTTCACCGCCGTTTTGGCCTTCTCTATCTCCTCCTCAACGTTGACTATGTCCCTCGAGGTTCCTATGTTGGCGTTGACCTTCACCCTGACGCCCCTTCCAACCGCGACGGGCTTAACCCGGTCGTGTCTCACGTTCCTCAAGATGACCGTGTAACCTCTGGCAACGTTCTTCCTGAGGTCTTCGGCCCTTATTCCCTCTTTCCTTGCTATGTAATCCATTTCTCGAGTGATTATACCTTTTCTGGCATCCTCCATCTGGGTCATGTAGACCACCCTTTGATAACAAAGTTTTTAAATTTCAATACTAAGTTTTAGTCGAGCTTTATGAAGTTTTCGGGTGGGGGGACATGCTGAAAGATGCTGTAATAAGTCGGGCGATAATTGAGAGCTACTTCGAAGAACTCTTAGAGCACCTGAACCTCGACGTTGCCGTGATTGGAGCCGGCCCATCGGGAATGGTCGCCGCTTATTACCTCGCCAAGGGCGGCGCAAAGGTGGCGATCTTCGAGAAGAAGCTCAGCATAGGTGGAGGAATCTGGGGAGGAGGAATAGGATTTAACAAAGTGGTCGTTCAGGAGGAGGCGAAAGAGGTTCTGGACGAGTTCGGCATATTCTACAGGGAATTCGAGAAGGGTTACTACGTTGCAGATGCTGTTGAAGTGGCAACGACAATAGCGAGCAGAACTGTGAAGGCCGGCGTGAAGATCTTCAACATGGTTGAAGTCGAGGATTTGGTCGTTAAAAACAACCGCGTGGCTGGAGTTGTTATCAACTGGACACCCGTTAAGATGACAAACCTCCACGTTGATCCGCTAACGGTTGAAGCCAGGTTCGCAATTGATTCCACAGGTCATGGAGCACAAATAACCCAGTTACTTGAAAAGAGAGGTCTGATCGAGAGGTTTCCCGGCGAGGGTGCGATGTGGGCGGATATGGGAGAGAAACTAACGGTGGAGCACACCGGAGAGGTTTATCCTGGGCTCTACGCTACCGGAATGGCGGCCAATGCTGTCGCAGGAGCGCCAAGAATGGGACCAATATTTGGTGGAATGTTCTTAAGCGGAAAGAAGGCCGCGATAGAGATATTAGAGAAGCTTAAAAAATGAAATAGCGCTCTTAAGTTTTGCTTTCTTCTTTTTTAACTCATAACTTCTCACATTAGCCACAAGTTTTATATTCAAGTTTTTTCTTTAATATAATTGAAAAGATTGACTTGAGGTGATTGGTATGGGAAAGCTTGATGTTATCGAGCAGAAAGGGACCGAACGTTTGAAGCGCGGTTTTGCCAAGATGGTCAAAGGCGGCGTTATAATGGACGTTACAAACGCCGAGCAGGCCAGAATAGCTGAAGAAGCTGGAGCTGTTTCCGTTATGGCACTCCACAAAGTCCCGGCAGACATAAGGAAGGCAGGTGGAGTTGCAAGAATGGCACCGGTTGAAAAGATCCAAGAGATAATGGATGCAGTTACGATTCCCGTTATGGCAAAAATCAGGATAGGGCATTACGCCGAAGCCTATGCTCTGGAAGCCTTGGGTGTTGACATGATTGACGAAAGCGAAGTCCTCACACCAGCCGACCCTTACTTCCACGTGGACAAGAGGAAATTCAAAGTGCCATTTGTTTGCGGTGCAAGGAACCTCGGCGAAGCCGTGAGGAGGATCTGGGAAGGTTCGGCAATGATCAGAACCAAGGGCGAAGCCGGAACCGGAAACATAGTTGAAGCAGTAAGGCATGTAAGGCTGGTCAATGAGAACATCAAGCTTCTGAAAAGGTTAACAGATGAGCAGATTTATCAGGTGGCCAAAAAGTTTGCGGAACCTTACCTAAGGTTAGCCCTGGAAATTAAACAAACAAGCGGTCTGGAGCCCAGAGTTTTAGAGAATGAACCGGTTTATGAGGAATACACCTATCAGGAGATAGTGGACGGCCTCTACAGGATTCTTCTCGAAATTAAGAAACTGCAGAGGTTACCTGTGGTTAACTTCGCCGCCGGTGGTGTGGCGACTCCGGCGGATGCTGCTCTAATGATGCAGATGGGAATGGACGGCGTTTTCGTTGGAAGCGGGATCTTCAAGAGTTCCGACCCGGAGAAGATGGCGAGAGCGATAGTTGAGGCCGTCAACCACTATGACGAGCCGGAGATAGTTGCGGAGATAAGCAGGGAAATAGGAGAACCAATGAGCGGTCTTAGCATCGAGCAACTCGAAGTTCGCCTCGAGGAGAGGGGAATCTGAACCGAGGTGCCCTCGATGGTGAAAGTAGGCGTCATAGGCCTTCAGGGTGACGTGAGTGAGCACATAGACGCAACTAAGAGAGCCCTGAAGAACCTCGGGGTCTCCGGCGAGGTCATCTGGCTGAGGAGGAAGGAACAGCTCGAGGACGTTTCAGCCCTTATAATCCCCGGCGGCGAGAGCACGACCATATCGAGGCTGATGGAGAGAAACGGCCTTCTGGAGCCGGCAAGGAAGCTCGGTGAGGATAGCTTACCCATAATGGGAACCTGCGCGGGCCTCATAATGCTCTCAAAGGAGGTTATCGGGGCCACCCCGGGGCAGAGGTTCCTCGAGCTTCTGGATGTGAGGGTTTCCAGAAACGCCTACGGCAGGCAGGTGGACAGCTTCGAGGCCCCTGTAAAGCTTTCCTTCAGCGAAGAACCCTTCCCGGGCGTCTTCATCCGCGCCCCGAGAATCCTCGGGCTTTTGAGCGAGAGAGTGGAGCCCATAGCGTGGCTCGAGGACAGACCCGTTGGGGTGGAGCAGAAAAACATCATCGGCCTCGAGTTCCATCCCGAGCTTACGGAAGACACAAGGGTCCACGAGTACTTCCTCGAGAAGGCCCTTTAGTTTTTTACATTTTTCTGTAAAAATAAACCTTAAAAATTACTAATTTTTACACTTTTATGGTGATAGAATGGAGTTTAGAATAGCAACCTACGCCTCCCATTCAGCGCTGCAGATCCTCCACGGGGCAAAACTCGAGGGGTTTAAAACACTTGTCTTTGGAAGGGAGCGAGTGAAACCGCTCTACACCAAGTACTTCCCCCTTGCGGACGAGTTCGTTCCCGGCGAATACCCCGAGGAGGAGCTGATCGAGAAAAACGCAATAGTCATCCCCACCGGCTCGTTTGTAGCGCACATCGGCGTTGAGCGGGTTGAGAGCATGAAAGCCCTGTATTACGGAAACAAAAAAGTTCTAAGATGGGAAAGCGACAGATCGCTCGAGAGAAAGTGGCTCGAGGAGGCGAGAATAAAAACCCCCGAGGTCATTGAAGACCCGGATGATATAGACAGGCCGGTAATAGTAAAGCCCCATGGAGCCAAGGGAGGTAAGGGATATTTTCTGGCAAAAACCCCAGAAGAGTTCTGGAAAAAGGCATCAAAGCTTGGAATTAAGGACAAGGAAGACCTGGAGAAAGTTCAGATACAAGAATACATCATGGGCGTCCCGGTTTATCCGCACTTTTTCTACTCGAAGCTTAACGGAGAGCTCGAGCTTATGAGCATGGACAAGAGATACGAAAGCAACGCCGATGCAATAGGGAGAATAAACGCTGAACAGCAGCTTGAAATTGGTGTGGAAACGAGCTATACAGTTGTAGGGAACATCCCCATAGTCCTCAGGGAAAGCCTTCTCATGGATATAATCGAAGCAGGCGAAAGAGTGGTAAAAGCTTCAGAGAAGCTTATGGGAGGCTTATGGGGCCCCTTCTGTCTTGAAGGTGTGATCACAGAAGATATGGAGTTCGTAGTTTTCGAAATCTCAGCGAGAATTGTGGCCGGAACCAATCCTTTCATAAACGGTTCTCCGTATACGTGGCTGAGATACAATGAACCCATGAGCACCGGAAGGAGGGTCGCTAGGGAGATAAAACAAGCAATAGAAGAGGACAGACTTAATGAAATTCTAACTTAGCTTTGTTATTTCAGAATCAAGTTATCCGAAATATGGGAACTGTGTTTCATAGCAAAATACAAGGGAGGCTACTCCTCTAACTTTGACAAAAATTTGACCATTCATAGAGTTTTTAGCAAAAGTTTTGCAAAGTAAACTTTAAAAGCCCTATGGGTTCTCACCTTAAAAAGGTGAAGGAGGAGTAAAGAAATGGGCAAATTTACACAAAAACTTGTTAATGCAATGAAAGGGTACACCTTTGATG
The DNA here is from genome assembly GCF_055393685.1 of Thermococcus aegaeus. Lineage (NCBI taxonomy): Archaea > Methanobacteriati > Methanobacteriota > Thermococci > Thermococcales > Thermococcaceae > Thermococcus > Thermococcus aegaeus. The sequence continues at coordinate 1,031,133 of NZ_AP042464.1, forward strand.
ATGTGCTTTTAATCCCCCAAGCAACTGAGGTAGAGCCAAAGGATGTTGATGTTTCTACTCAAATCACTCCAAAGATAAAACTCAACATTCCGATTCTGAGTGCTGCAATGGACACCGTTACAGAGTGGGAAATGGCAATTGCGATGGCACGGGAAGGCGGATTGGGGGTTATCCACAGAAACATGAGCATAGAAGAGCAGGTAGAGATGGTCAAAAGGGTAAAGAGAGAAGAGACGATAGAAGAAGTTATCACAATTTCACCTGAGGAAAGTATAGATTACGCACTCTTTTTAATGGAAAGGGAAGGTATAGATGGCTTACCTGTCATTGAAAATGGAGAGCTCGTTGGAATAGTAACGAAAACGGACATAACGACCAGAGAAGGACAAAGAGTTGGAGATGTGATGACGAAAGGAGTTATAACAGCGAGAGAAAGTGCAACCATAGACGAGATAATGAACTTAATGATAGAAAACAACATAGATAGAGTCCCCCTAGTTAATGATGAGGGGAAATTGGTTGGGATTATCACAATAGGGGACCTCTTAGCGAGGAAAAAGCATAGAAATGCAGTAAGAGATGAAGAAGGAAGGTTAATAGTTGCGGCTGCAGTTTCCCCCTTTGACATTAAGAGAGCACTGGCTCTTGATAAGGCCGGAGTAGATGTGATAGTTGTTGACACTGCCCATGCACACAACCTGAAGGCAATAAAAGCCATGAAAGAGATAAGATCCAAGGTAGATGCCGAGCTCATAGTGGGGAACATAGCAAACCCGAAGGCCGTTGATGACTTAACCTTTGCAGACGCAGTTAAAGTTGGCATTGGGCCTGGGAGCATATGTACAACTAGAATTGTAGCCGGAGTAGGGGTTCCCCAAGTAACAGCAATATCAATGGTTGCCGACAGGGCCATAGAATACGGAATCAGGGTAATAGCTGATGGAGGAATAAGGTATTCCGGAGACATTGTGAAGGCCATAGCAGCCGGTGCTGATGCCGTTATGCTCGGAAACCTATTAGCAGGAACAAAAGAGGCCCCGGGAAGAGAGGTTACGATAAACGGAAGGAAATACAAGCAATACAGAGGAATGGGAAGTTTGGGAGCAATGATGAAGGGAGGAGCAGAAAGATACTATCAAAAGGGCCACATGAAAACAAGAAAATTCGTTCCCGAAGGCATTGAAGGAGTAGTCCCATATAAAGGAAAAGTTGGAGAGGTGCTCTACCAGCTCGTAGGTGGTTTAAAGGCCGGAATGGGATACGTTGGTGCAAGAAACATCCCCGAGCTCAAGGAAAAGGGAGAGTTTGTGGTAATAACTCAAGCCGGAGTTAGAGAAAGCCACCCACACGATATCGCAATAACCAACGAAGCACCCAACTATCCTCTTGAGAGATGATTTTTTACATTTTTTTGCTTAAATAACAAATTTTTTAAATGAAAATTTACAACTTTATGTTGAAGGTGACGCTCATGTGGGAAAGCTTCATTGAGGAGAAAGTTAAAGAGATTAGAGAGACAGTAGGCAATAGAAAGGCAATAATCGCCTTAAGCGGAGGAGTAGACAGCTCTACAGCGGCAATATTAGCATACAAAGCAATTGGAGATAGGCTTTATGCGGTGTTCGTAAACACAGGGTTTCTAAGAAAAGGAGAGCCAGAATTCGTCATAAAGACCTTCAGAGATGAATTCGGGTTAAACTTAATTTATGTCGATGCTCAAGAGAGATTTTTCGAAGCATTGAAAGGTGTAGTGGATCCCGAGGAGAAGAGAAAGATAATAGGGAAAACATTCATAGACGTGTTTGAGGAAGTTGCAAAGAAAATCGATGCAGAATTCCTAATTCAGGGGACGATAGCCCCAGACTGGATTGAAAGCCAAGGGAGAATAAAGAGCCACCACAACGTCGGCGGTTTACCGGAGAGATTAAACCTCAAGCTCATTGAACCTTTAAGAGATCTTTACAAGGATGAAGTGAGGGAAGTGGCTAAAGAACTCGGCCTTCCTGAGAAAATATACCACAGAATGCCGTTCCCCGGCCCAGGACTAGCTGTAAGAGTTCTTGGAGAGGTTACTCCAGAAAAAGTTGCAATAGTAAGGGAGGCCAACGTAATAGTGGAGGAAGAGATTGAAAAAGCGGGCTTAAAGCCATGGCAGGCCTTCGCGGTGCTTTTGGGAGTTAAAACCGTTGGCGTACAGGGAGATATAAGAGCCTACAAAGAGACAGTAGCAGTTAGGATTGTTGAGAGTTTAGATGGTATGACAGCAAATGCAATGAACGTTCCATTTGAAGTATTGCAGAGGATAGCCTTCAGGATAACGAGCGAAATTCCTCAAGTTGGGAGGGTTCTCTACGACATAACGAACAAGCCTCCAGCGACAATTGAGTTTGAGTGAGGAGAGATGATACTCATAATGGATAATCACGGACAATACGTTCACAGGATCTGGAGAACTTTAAGGTATCTTGGCGTTGAGGCTAAGATAATCCCCAACACAACGCCCCTTGAGGAGATAAAGGCAATGGATCCAAAGGGGATAATATTCTCAGGGGGACCAGACCTAGAGAGAACAGGCAACTGTGGAGCAATCTTGGAGCACTACGAGGAATTCAACGTGCCAATTTTAGGAATTTGCTTGGGTCATCAGTTAATAGCAAAGCACTTTGGGGGCAGAGTGGGAAGGGGAGAAAAAGCAGAATACAGTCTCGTTGAAGTTGAAATTCTCGAGGAGAACGACATTTTCAAAGGACTCCCAAAGAGGCTTAAAGTCTGGGAAAGCCACATGGACGAAGTCAAAGAGCTCCCAGAGGGATTTGAGCTTTTAGCTAGGAGTGAGTTCTGTGAGGTTGAGGCAATGAAGCACAAAGATTTGCCAATCTATGGTGTCCAGTTTCACCCGGAGGTAGCCCATACAGAGAGGGGGAGTGAAATCTACAGGAATTTTGCCAAGCTTTGTGGAGAACTTTAGCCTTGTGGAAAAATCTTATATAGTTTCCCACTTATTTTTTCATGGTGGGAAAATGATCTCAAAAATAGATTCCAAGGGCAGGGTTTATATCCCAAAAAGCATGAGAAAGCGGATCCATGGAGAGGTATATTTGGTAGAAACCCCAGAAGGAATATTAATAATCCCAAAGCCTGAAAATCCGATAGAAGAACTTGAAAAAATTGGAAAAAGCCTCCCAGAGAAATCAATTGAGGAACTCAAGAGAGAAATACTAAAACAAGCTCTGGAGGAATTATAATGATTTATGCAGATACAGACTTTTTTCTCGCTCTTCTAAAGCCAAACGATTGGCTGAAAAAGAATGCAAAGAGGATACTCAAAGAATACAAGGGACAGATTACAACATCAGAGGTCACTTTTATTGAGCTAATGCTTTTAGCCAACCGATATAACCTTGATCCCGTTAAAATTGCCTCAAGCGTTATGGCGATATGCAACATAGAGGACACAAAATACCTCAAAGCCGCGATTTATATTAAAGAGTACGGGGTAAACGTTTTTGATGCATTTCACGCAGCAAACTGCCAGGGGAGAATAATAAGCTCCGATAACGTTTATGATAAGCTGGGTATAGAAAGAATTGATCTGAGAAAGCTAGAAGAGAAGTGACTATCCCATCCCAGCAAACAGAAAATTTTTTAAAATTACATTTTTTACTTTTCTTTATAGTAGGTGGTCTTATGGGTTACACCATATACTACCGCCTCTCCATAAGGAATCGCAAGAAGGGATACATGTTTATTAAGAGAGTTTGCAGAGGTCTCAAGCTGGATTGTGAATTTAGAGGAGAGGACATTATAATCAAACCGCTCTCCAGTGATGTAGAGCCCCTTATAATTAAAAACGGAGAGGGGTTCGTGAAAACATATAAAAGAGAGCCTTACACATCCCTCTACTTGTTATTATTGCTTTCACTTTCTGCCTTTGGCTCCGTAGAGGTGTTTGACGATGAGGGCTTTGCCTTGTGAACCTCTAAAATCCTTTTTGGGATGGAACTCCTGAAGACTCTTTCTTCCACGAGGACCTTCACTATGTCCCCGACTTCAACTTTCTCTGCACTTTCCACCCAGTATTTGCCCGGTTTAACATTGGCCCTTATGTCATCATGTACATCCACCTTTACAAGCTCTCCCTTGACCTCTTCAACAACTCCATACGTCCAGTCCCGGGTGAACTTTGATTTATAAAGGTGCCTGAAAATAAGCACAATTCCAAAAATTGCAACTAAATAGCCGTAGAAGTAGTAAACGTTTTTTGCGAACCTTCTCACCACGAGATAACCAAGGAAGGAGAGGAATGCTATCAGGGTAAGTCCGTAATAAAAGAATCTATAAGGCTCAACTTCAATGAAAAAGTCACGGTTTTTGAGGATCAAGTGCCTCAGGTAGAGGAAGTAGCAGGCAAAGAGCACTCCCAGGTAAATTTCACTTCCAAAGAGCAGCACAATCACCAGAGAGAGAACCAGATAGGTTACAAACGAAAGCTGGAGCTTCAGGCTTAGGAATTCATGGGTGGTAAGCTGCCTCTTTATAAGCTTTTTGAGGAGTTTAAAAGTTGGAGGCTTTTGAGAGGGTGTTGGCTTTGCTATTTCCCTTATGGTCTCGTTTATAAACCTTGCAAACTTTATTGCGAAGGATTCAGCTGCTTCGCCCACTTTATAGAGGATTTCATCCATGGTCATGATTTTCACCCAAGACAAGATGATCCTATCAAGACGTTTGTCGTATTAAATATATCCCAAGCACTATCACAATCAAGGAGTAGTTGATTTGTGTCTGACCCACTTAAGGGATATCCCACCTTCTTTGTAGTCTCATCTTCCTCTATGTAGTACTTGAGGAAATAATAATCAGAAGAAGTTTGATCTTCCAATTTCACCCCTACACTCAATAAATAATTATAAAGCCGGTCATCATAGTTCCTGTCAGGAACCAGAAACGTAACTAATCCTACAGGATATTCAGTTCTGAATTCAAATTTTTTCTGCATTTCAAGTCCTTTAGCAATATAGTACTCATGGTTAACTATGCTACCTTCTAATCTCTCCAAGAATGATGGACCGGTATTTGAGCCAAAGTATCTAAAATTCCGTACACACTCCAAAAAACTACTTACATTATGAGAACCAAATAGCATGGGATAAGAATTATTACAAGGAACTATCACCCGGGAATATCTCCCTCCCGTAATTGTTGAAATAAAAGGATCCTCCATATTATCTATCGCGACTATACTATACACATAGTCTGATTGAGGTATACTACCGTTATAGATTATTTTACCAGAGAGATCTCTGATTTCTAGGCCATTTACACGTCCCAAAACAACGATATGAAATGAGTCTAGTGGATAGACATACAACTCGATATTATTCACAATCTTGTTTGGAGAGGAGGGAGTTACGAAATATCCCTGACTCTTGAGAAAGTTAAGTGTGTTGTTTACCCAATATGAAATTGTTATATTTTTCATAGCATCCTGAAAACTCCCCTCAATTGTACCATTAACAATTAATTCACTTAATGCCCGAGATGCATTATCGAAGAACTGAGTGTTAGTAATTGCATATTCAACCGCGACCAGTATTGCCTTTTGGGAAGAAAGCTTCATTGCATTGCTAAAATCACGTTCAAGTTGAGAAATTATATTGTGTTGTCTTTCAACAGATATTCTGTCTGCCTGAGCTTGTAATACATAGTAAGATACATCCTCATAAGTGACCAGCAGGAGTAGTAAAGGTACCAAAAGAATTAGAATAAAGGAATTCAGGACAAAACCTCTCCTTCTCATTGGCCTTCCCTCCAAAGTCTCAGGGTAACTTCAATTGGATGCAATGTCTTTGGAACATTTCTCAAGCCAATTGTGTCGATTCTAAGATTATCAAGTTTTACCAATATCCGATTGTTCTGAGTGCCGGGGATTATACCGCTTTTCTCATAACTCTCCGCCCCTAAATTCTCAAATAATCTAACTATAGCATCATCTAAGGCGTATTTGGTAGGCTCAAGCTGAGATGTCTCCAGATTCAGATACTTCGTAGGATCCCTGCAATATCCTACCTCAACGTATCCATCACCGAGAGTTCCGGACAGATTGTAGTAGTAGTGAAGATTATATCCACATGTTCCATTTTGAGAATATTCATCAAAGATATCTCCGTAGGGGGCATAGCCATAAAGGAAATAGTGAACGATTGCTCTACTATCGAGAGGCCTAAAACGATAGTAATCATCTTGACTGCTTGCGCTTATAGTGAATGTATTAATTTGCCCAGGAACCATCATGAAATCCTGCAATTTTCTGTAGGATACTCTGATCAGGTAATAGTCAAGAGGTGTCTGAATAAATTGCTGAGAATTTTCATAGAGCGTTATTGTTCCAGGAACTCCGAGATAATTAAGATAAAAGTTTATCGCACTCCATATATCAATATACCACGGAACAGCCTTGTCAGGAAGATAATAATTAAAGGTCATATATGTAGAGTATGTCTGAGAAGGATCAAGATTCTTGAACTCTTCTTGTGGAATATAGAACTTGTTTATTTTTATATCACTCTCATAAGTTATCTTTATAGAGGAATTGGGATAACCATAAAGGCGTCGCGTATTACTCCAGTCCGTGTGATAGTCCTGTCCTGCATATCTAACAGTACGATCATATGCGGGATCATAATATGCATCCAACATTATAACTAGGTTGAAGTTCTTTTTGTTTAAATTCTCAAGTGTAGTATAGTTCAAAATTCCCCCAAGAAGTGTCTCATTGGATATTACCAACGTAGTTATGCCCCCATCTAAGGTCGTGTTTTCATAAACGAGATTTAACGCGGTTCCATTTGAATAGTATATCCTAACCTCGTGGACACCCTCAACGGTGAGGGTGGCATTTATGGCTTTTATATTTCCTGGAACAAAGAGGGAGTTTAGATAGTAAATTCCTGTCCCCGCACTTGTAACATCATAAAGCTTAACTAATCCTGGATCTTCAACACTAGGATCAGAAGAATTGTACTTAAGGTAAAGCCAGCTCCCACTATCGAGACCTATTTCATCATCCCCGTAGCTTGCAAAAACTGCCTCTACCGTGTTCGTTCCATTATGGAAAAATGTGGTAACATTTTCATTATATGGATCAGCAAGGGTATTTCCATTTATACTTACTTGCATTGTCTCGTACTGACCTCTCTGAGCTGCGTGCCAAAGAGCATCCAACACGTTTGCATCATCTGGCAGAAGTACAGTAGAGTTAATTATAAGGGAGTTATATTGAGACGTGTAATATGTAATCGACGAAATTGTCGGATTATTTTCATAAACTCTTGATGATGATATATGATCTTTTATGTAGTAACTCCTATCTCGAGTACCTTGCCACGTAACCTCAAGAAACACACCATCAGTAAAGTCTATTTTAATGTAATCACCATTAGGATAATAGTAATAGAGCCTAGAGATTCTATAGGTCTCTGTTAATGTATTCCCTTTAAGGTTATAGGAAATGTATGTCGTATATGCCCTAATAACCTCGGTATTTCCTGAATAGATTTGAAGCATATAAACGTAATATCCACTATAAAAATCATAATCTACCCAGTTATTACCAAGATCATCGTTTATGTTAACTGATGAACTATCATACGATCCCTGAACAATAAATTGACCAGATTGAATATCATTTTCGTCAAAATCCCAGCCAGATGAATAATAAGCTTGATAGTAGAAGTTAAACTGAGATAGAGATAAGGAATACGCATTAGATTGTTTAGTTCCTCCAGCCAAAACTCTCTGTATACCAATTAACTCCTGCCTCACAAAAGTTCCTTTTGTTAAGTATGCCTTAGCCACATAACCTCTTGGGGTCTGGTTAAACTTGAATCCACTCACCATTGCAGTAGCGGTAGAAACGTCACTTGCATTTTCATAAGAGTAGTCAAATGTTAAAAATGGGCTTGTGTAGTTATTTATAATAAGCTGGTACTTGTACCCCAGTTGACGGTTCACAATTTCTGTTAAAAGATAATTGAGTATTTTTTCAGCTCTTTCTTGATAAGAAGGTGATACCTGAAAGGTACTATTTATAGCCCAGTAAGTAGCTACAACCTCAAGTGGGGGCATATCAGGAGTTACAAAAACTTCATCCAGTGTCCCATCACTCTTCCACTCCTCTATTTTCTCCGGAGGAACTAAATTTCTCAAAGAAACTGACCTCCACATGTTTAATATATCTTGGGCGTCATATTTACTATGTTCTCTCATGTAAGTAGAATATACATTAATGTTGTTATTCACTGTAACCAAGGCACTTACAAATACCATCACTAGGAGCAATGAGATCAACGCATCAAGAGTGAATACAAATCCTCTCCTCTTCATCTGTCATCCCACACCCATAGCTTTATTATTGTGCTCTCAAACTTCGGCTCCAGCATATATTCTATAGTCGGGACTACTTCAATTGCAACATCTCTCCGGCCCCATCCTTCTAGGGAGTAAAGCCAGAGCCCTATTAGATTATTTACTGTATTTGAAGAGCCAAATAACTCTTCAAAAGGTATTGTTATCGTGCCGTTAATTCCTACATAGCCCTTTAGAGTTGCATTCCCATTTTCATACCATACCAAAGTTGCGTTAAGATCCGTAGAGTTTCCGTAAACAAAAAGCCCTCTGATTTCTGTTCCCAATTGACTTATCAGCGTTAGGTTTCCATAAGTGCTTGAGTTCACATTTATCTTTATTGAAGTTCCTTCCAGTGGATTGTGCCTCATGAATCCATAAATGAGGGGTTCTTCAGCTGAAGGTCCTGAAGAGAGATTGTAGGCAAATTTAGGGAACACAGTTACTCTCTCCACGGGTTCTATCCATGGAGAATTGGACATAGATGTCCTTACCTTGTCCATATCATTCTCAAACGTGCCGTTTATGAGGGAGAACCAGTAAAATGGCTCTTCAGCATTTAAAAAGTCTCTAGCAGATTTATAAGTAGAATTGAGAGTTGGGAAAGTGCTGTCATAATTCGAAATAGTTATTTGTATTTGACCCTGCCCCACTAAACGTAACCGAGTCCAATCTCCATTATCAAGCATTAACTGAAGTTCGCTACCTTCACTAACCACATAAACTTCCAAGAATGTTCTCGGCCTTAAATGAACAACACAAGTGTTTTGCTTAGATAGCTCGGGATCACAAAGCCCCTCAGGAGGGTCCACAATATTAACGGCTCTAATATAGGTATCAACGGACAGATTTAGCAGAAGATAATCCCCTACTATAAGATCAATTTTTTGATTTTTAGCTAGTTGCGTTATGTTTTCATTTATATACTCTTCTCCACCCTTATTTATCTTTACATATGTAACAATAAAGTATTTATTCCCATCAGGATCACCAGCTATTTTAATGTTAGTATTCCCATGCCTTCCTACAAATGTGTAATTCGCAATGTAAACTCTCGGGAACCTCCCAGAGACACTGACATTAAACTTGGATATATAGATCTCGAACAGAAAGTCTTTCCCACGGGCAAGCTGATTCAGCATATCCACCATCTGGTCTTTGGATTTATTAAAGACTACAATCTTCTCATAATCTAAGGCAAACGTATAGTCCTTATCCCTCAGTCCCACCATCTTAACATTACTCACATTCTTCTCCCAATCCTCAGGATAGCCCGGATTTTTGGTCAAAACATCAAGCATGTTGTTTGCTATGTTTGCCCTATCATACCAGTCAAGGAGATTAGTTATTTCGGCCTTTATCATGTCGTTTGTATTCATAACTACCCCTATGACCATTACAACGATTACCAGCGAAAGCAGGGCATCTATTGTAAGCAGCTGTCCTTTTCTCATCCTCTCACCACGTATACTTTTATTCTCACAACTTTCCCTCCGTACCTAATCCCCTCGGTAGTGTTCGTAAACCGAAAGTTTTGTGTTAAATCTTTCTCCACGAAGGCCTTTATGGTCTCATTCAAGCCGGTTAAGTTCGCTACTGATGCAAAGGGAGTGGATATTGTTATAGTGATATTAACCTCACCTCTGCTCTCCTGAGAGGAAAGGGCCTTCAAAGCCAAATGGGGATTTCCTTCCTCCTTAACTATCTCATCAAGCAAAGGATTTAGGAGGGCATAGTTTTCATCATCACTTGCAACTCCCGTATTTAGGTAATCAATAGCCTTTGAAACTGAGCTTCTCACGTAGCTAACTATAGCCATGTTTGTGCTGTTATCCGTATATGAAGGAATAACTAAGATTAATCCAACAAAGATCACGCTTAAGATGAAGATCATTTCAATTGCCGTCTGAGCCCGTGATGTTCGCATAGAGCATCTCACCCACTTTTACAGTTTTTATCCAAAAAGTCTCTCCGCTGTTAACAACTATCGATGCATTGGCTATGGGAACCGTTGAGTTCTTAACAACCCAGTAGCTTCTCCCATCTATTGTCGCGTTAACAATTATTTTGTTTGCTGTCCCATTAAAGGTAATTTTGAACTTCGCTTCATTTATCTGGGGGGCTTCTTCCTTAAGCTTATATCCTTCACCGACAGCGTATACTTTAGCGGTATGATCGACTATTTCAGCTGAAAATACCCTCACCTTTGCCATAACATCAAAGCTCTCTGCATGTGCTATCTCATTATTGGCTAAGTAAATTAGGTTTAGAATTGTTAGGGTAACGAGCACGAAAGCAAAAAGGAGATCCAAGCTTAACTGGCCTCTCATGCTAACCACCGAGGTTAAGGTTTATCTTAAGCTCTCCAGAGGTTGCATTAAAGACCCAAGACTCGTTTTTATCTGGGTTCCACTCTACAACTATCTTCAGAGTTGTTGGGGTTACCTCAGGAAACAGCAACACGCCATTGTATGGGGTTAAGTTCAAGGTCAAGATGCTGGGAGAGTAAAGGGTTCCGTTGTATTGAATGCTAACTATGGCATCTCCATAGACTGTAAGATTGCTTAAATCCTTGTGATACAGAGATGGGGCAAAGAAAAAGTTTTTCTTAGTTGTCTCACTCTCGTCCTGCTTGCTTACCTTTCCAGAAAGCACGTTTGTAGAGGTCTCGTACTTAGTAAAGTTCAAGGTGTTGTTCAGCTCGAGTATCATGAGATACGTTCCATTTTTATATCCAACCACAAGATAGGGATCTCCATCCATTCCAAAGGCTTTTTGAAGGAAGTATTTATCTCCAAGGTATTTAAAGGTGAAGTATTCAGTTGCTTTTGCTCCCGGACCCTGAGCATAAACCTGAGAAACCGCGTTGGAGATTGTATTTGCGAAGAGCTTTGCCTCCTCACTAACCTGAATTCTCAACATATCTGAGGACTGTTCGCTTGAGAAAGTTATATTCCTAATTGAAAAGGTTAAAAGTACCATAAACAGTACGAAGATGAAGAGAAACTCAAGCGAGATTTGGCCTTTTTTCATATTTCTCACCACTCACAAATAATAATACAGCAGATTATTTAACACTTTCTTTACTCTCTCCTTTTACAACTGCAAAAACATTCCCTCCAAGCTTTTTAATCGAGATCCCAAAGTAGTCGTGGTTAAAAATCTTAAATTTATACTGCTCCTCATTTAGCTCATGCTTATTTAAAAGCTCCTTAAGCTCATCGATGAAAAGCTGAGTGAGCTGGTAATAACCCATGTCAAGGGCATGCTGTTTGTAGTCCCTCATGAAGATTATGAGGGGAAAGGCACTTAGAGGGATGAGCAGCCATGGTTCGGAGAAGATAATTGTCAGCGACGTCCCTATAGCAAGAAGTCCCCCAAAAAGTGCAAGACTCAGCTTAAATAAGTTTTTAATTTTCTTCATATCTTTAACTTTGCCCTCCCATATTGTGAGGAGGGATGGATTGTAAAAATCAAATGCCGTGTGTCTCTTTCCCTTCTGAATTCTCTGTCTGATTAAATCGTCCCAGTCATCTTCATAGTATATCACTTCCCCCCTGTTCTTTGCCCTCTCCGCATCTATAGAGGAGATTATCCTTATCATATCCTCCGCACTTTCTTTAGCTATGTGGGAGTAGACTTCTTTTTCATTGAGCTCAAGGGCAACTTCAACTGAGTCTTTCATCCACCTCACCCGGGTACAGATCGTCGAAATCAGGCAAACCTGTTAAAAGTTCCTTTTTCTTTGTTTCAGCTTCTTCTTTTGCTTTCATGAAGGATTGGGCATATTTTTTGGCAGTAATAACAATATCCTCAATGCTTTTGCTCTCATATATGCCGCTTAGGAGTGTAACGACCTCTATCTCCTTCTCCCGTGGATCCGGGTAAAAGCCACGGAAAATTTGCTTACCTTTGATCTTTCTTGTGAGATATTCGAGGGCCTCGAATATGTCCTTGGCCTTTAAGAGCTCTGGTGGGCCATGGATGGCAACCAATCCATAAAGAGCAGATTCTATGTTGGCCTCAAGGTAGAGCCCTTCATTTTCAAAGGATTTCAAGATCAATCGGGAGATGTTTTTAACCTTGTTCGCCTCAGCTTTTGCGTAACCAACTGTGGCAAAGCTTCCAAAGGCGTTGAGAACAAATTTGAGGTCACTTGCATCAAGCGTCTGCTCACCTGGAACGTCTATTAAAGCTAACAACGATGCTATTCTCTCAACTATCGTGTAGTTTATCTTTTCATAAGCTCTGGAGATGTCCTCCACACTTTCCTTCAGCTTGTTGTTATCTATCGCTATTATAGAGTCAACCACTTTGGAGAGCTTGTCTATGGTTATTGCCGCATTGATTGTTGGCCTTATGCCCTCCTCCCTTAAAGGAAGAGCTCCAATGGCCACAACCAATGAATCGGGGTACTCTTCTTTTATAGCCTCCGCCAAAACCGGAGATCCACCTGCTCCAGTGCCCCCTCCAAAGCCAAATGTTAAAAAGAAGATATCGACATCACTGTAGCCGACCATAGAGCTTATTTTCTTCATTATTAAAGGCAGATCCCTTTTAACGGCTTCTCTACCAAGCACAGGGTTCGCATTTACCCCTTTTCCTCCAGTTAAACTTTCACCAACAAGTATCCTCCTTTCTTGGGGGATGTGTTTTAGATACTCGAGATCACTTCTGGAAGTGTTTATAGCAAGTGCTTCGAAGTTAACAAGGGCAAATAAATCCGCTATTTTTGTACCGCACTGACCTATTCCAATGATTAAAGCCCTCAAGGCAAATTCACCTCATGAACTCTGCTTCCAGCTCCTCAAGCTCAACGATGCCATTTTGGTTTTTGTCTTCATAAGTAACAACGCAGGCAACACCATTAAGGTATTTGACAATGTTAGATGCGAAGAAGACTTTAACAGCATTGTCTAAGCTTCTTGGGTATAGGACAAAAAGTACATATCCCTTACTCGTCTTTCCTGGGACTATCATCATAGTGCTATCTCTCTTGTAGCTCTTTCCGTTAAGATAGACGTTTTCTTTATCTGCCTTAATCTCGATATATGGGTTGTATTTGGAGAGGTCAAACTCCGTAAGATCGGCCAACACAATGTAGTTCCCGTCACCTATCTCTTTAAACTGTTCAGCTGTCATATTGGTTCCAAATAGTGTATTCAGGGAATCCTTTACTGAAAGCGCAACTTTGTCTCGGCCAAATGTGTACAATATCTTAAAGTTTCCATCGGGGAGTGCTCTTATCACTTCGTAGAGGTTCACAGGTTTCGGCAACTCTTCGAAGGTTGAGAAATAGAGAGTTGCAAGAGCTGAATCGATAATACTGCTCCCCCAGAGGTTATTTTTCTTTTTAGGTAGCAGCCATTGAAGAGTTTCTTGGCGATAATCAATGCCAAATGCATAAAGGACTTCCGTAGCACGTATAGTAAGCTCTACACTCGGCTGTCCTTGGTACATCAGAACTCCAACTATGTAGCTTTCCTTGATGTTTGGCCATCCCCCATCCGCAGTTCTTTGGTTAATAAGCCAATTCAGGTGTTTTTCAACATCCTGTTTTGTTACTAGTGGCTCCAGTGCTTCAAGTACCTCAATTGTAGTCGAAACTTCAGAGGGGAAGAATCTGGTGTAGTATTTAGTCGTTATTACTGTTCCCCACCCTTCTGTGGGGAAGGATAGGAGCCATTCCTTTGCCTTGACGATATCCTCATCCTGTGGGGAAACCCCTAAAGCTAAAAGGGCCTTAATTGCCAGAGCGGTGTCGTATGGCTGCAGACCTAAGAAATCACCCCATTTCCCATCTTCTTTCTTAAGGCTCTTTATAAAAGCTATGTGCTTTGCTTTTTCACTCTCATTAACCAGATTAAACTCTAAAAGGGTTAGCAAGTTGTAGATATAAGGTGGATATATCTCTCCTCTTTCTGAGGATATCTCCATGTTTTCATCAATCCTGCTCTTTACCCATTCTATACCTTTTTCTATTTTTTCATCCATAAAATAGCATTTTTTCAGGGCTTTCAAAGCATAATATGTAGCCCTATCTGTAGATGAGAAGCCCAGTATATAGGGCCATCCTCCATCCTTGTTCTGTACTTTTTCCAGTTCCGAACAAGATGCCTCAAAAGGTGTCTCCGGCTCAACAGCTAATTCGCCGCTGACTTTTGCAAAACTCCAAATTGCAAGTGCTGATGTTACAAAAACTTCCCTTTGTACTAGTTGGCCTGGCTTATTGGCCCAGTAGACAAAGCTTTCGTTCTTCTCTTTTAGATCTTCGAGTGTAGCGAGCAATTTGGCCGTTTCAAAGGTTAAGCCATCGTATACAAGCAGAGCATAAGTGAGAAACGCTCGCTCCTTAGTAGTAATGTCTGGGGAATTAACCAACTTCCAAGCTTCTCCCACTAATCCCGGAGAAACGTAACCAACTGCATGATAAGCCAAAAGCTTGAGTGCCACCGCCTCTCCCTTACGGATTCCATAAGGCTCAGTTTTTTCAATATATTCGATTGCACTTTGAATATAGGGGTGCTCTTTTGAGTATCCATTTTCACCCAGTGCCCAAACCGCCATAAGAGTTGGGTAAAACTCAGTTAGAGTTTCCGGAACATATCCCCATCCCTTTCCGTTGTATGAATCAACTAAAAAGTTAATGCCCCTTTTAACGGCATCAGAGATCAAAGAATACTTATCACCCTCATAAACGGCAAGGGTTTTTTTCAATGCGATTACAGCATATGATGTGTCAACTACATTACTCACGCTCTCCTCATAATATCCCCAGCCACCATCAGGATTTTGCCTCGCTAAGAGGGCGTCAACGAAGTACTCGATGTCACTTATCGTGAGGTTCTCAACGGCAGGATAACTAGAAGCGAGAGCTATTAGCGAAAGACTAAGCTGTTGGGTGGTTTCCATGTACTCCTTTCCCTCTAAAAGAAACTTTGTTGATGCATCAAGAATAGGCACTGCTCCGGCATAAGGGAGTATCATCATTACAATAAGCAAGACAGGAACAACTCTCTTCATTCTCGGCACCTCTAAACCAGCTTTTATCAATTACCTAATTAGGTATTACTCACTCAAAACAAATAAAGGTTGCGGAAGAAGAGCTAGTGTTTTATAAAGCGATCCTTTTTGCTGATGTCGTCTCTCATTATCAAAACCACTCTGCTCGGAGGATACTCATCTTCTATGTGATATCCGGGCAGATACTTCACAAGTTCCTCAGCAAAGGCCTTTATGTCTTCGTGGCTTGGCATGTTATTGATTGTTAGCCTGTTTCTTGAAAAGCCCACAAACATATACGCCTTAGCTTCAACAAACATCGGCTTAGCTTTCATTATGAGCCTCGCATACCCTTCTGGGTTGTGCATGTTTTCGCCCTTAACAAGGGTAAGCCTTATGACTGTCCTTATCGGCAGGTCTCTCATGAGCTCGAGTGTTCTGTTTATCCTCTCCCATCCATCCGGAACCATTGGTACGTTTACCCTCTGATAGGTCTCTTCATCTGGGGCCGTTAAAGAGACGTAAAGCTGTGTGGGGAGCTTGTTCTCCGATATCATCTTCTCCAAAATCTCCGGCTCTGTGCCGTTGGTGACTATGAACGTTGTGAACCCTCTCCTGTGGAACTCTTCAACGAGATCCCCTATCATTGGGTAAAGCATGGGCTCACCAGAGAGGCTTATTGCCGCATGTCTAGGTTCCATTGCCTCTTCAAGCTTTTTGACGTTTATCTGGTCTTTTATCCCCCAGTAGCCGCTTAAAAGTTTTCTTTGAGCTTCTATACTTTTCTCAACTATAAAGCTTGGCTCATCCCAAGGCTGTGGAAGCTCAACTCCCAAGAATCCTTCCATTGGGCGCCAGCAGAAGATGCAGTTGTGCGTACACCATGCAGTTACCGGGGTCATTTGCAGGCAACGATGAGATTGAATTCCATAAAACTTCTGCTTGTAGCAAAAGCGATCGTGTTTTATACTCTCCTTTAACCAATGACAGAGCTTAACCGAGCTGTGATGACCTATGAGGGCATAATGCTGCTTCTTAAAAAGATTTACAATCTCATCGGGCATGTTTGGTTTTACATCCATTAGCCTCACCTAACTCTGCTTCAAGAGAAGGTTTAAAAATTTTTGCAATATACATTGCCGATACTATTAGGATGAGGTTGGGATCTCCAAATAAAATGCCAAGATAAGACTTACCTCCTCCCGAAGGGGCGAGGCTTGGAAAAAGAAATTCAATTTTTCTTGTAGGCCCTCTCTCCTTTCAATTTTAAAAATGATTTCCTGATGGTCTTTATCATTAAGTTCATATAGGATTCTGGGTTTTCCAATCCTGATTCTGTATGTGTTTTCTTCGCCCCTGATCTTCTTGGTAAGAGCAAGAAAAAGTTTATGAGCTTTCTAAAGATTCTAAACTTGTTTTGCCACTTTCTTTGTGAAAATAACCTCATACATTCTAATCCCCAAAGAGCTCCTCGAATTTGACGAATTCTCCTCTCATTATCTCCTCTCTCATCTTCTTTAACTCTTCCTTTTCTCTCTTGGAAAGGTACTCATACCCAATGAAATTGTCTATTTTGGAGTTAAGTTCAATCAGAATTTAGATGTTTCACCGTCGAAAAATATTTCGGCGAAAGACTTAAATACCATCGCATCAACCAAACTTCCATGCACGAGCTGAAACCAAAGATCACAATAAAAACACGAGAGAGGGTTTTTGAAAGAGGATTCTTTGAGGAAGAGGGTGAAATAGAATCAAAGCCCAAAGTCAGGTTTATCCAAGAGGTTCCGAGAATCAGGCTCGCCTAGCACTAATCACAACGATCTCTTCAAAGAAATACCTCTCCTTAGCCGTTATTTCTGTAATGAAGCCCTTGAATTCAAGCTTTTTTAGAGTCTCCTCTATGCCGGTTATTGAAGACTGAACTATTTGAACGACTCCATTTTCTTTGAGATAATGGGGAAACTCCTCAAGAAACCTATCCAATACTTCTCTTCCGGTCTCTCCCCCAACCAAGGCAAAGTCTATCGGCTCCTCTGGCTCACCCGGGAGATAGGGAGCATTGAATGTTATTATGTCAAATTTTCCCTCAACGTTTTCAAAAAGATCGCTTTGCCTGAATTCGATGTTAGTTATTCCATTCAACTTTGCGTTTTCCCTTGCAAGCTCAACTGCCAGTGGATTAACATCTACCCCCAGAACAAATCTTGCTTTTTTAGCCATTAAAAGGGCTATTATTCCAGTTCCAGTCCCCATATCAAGTGCAATGTCTCCTTCTCTAACCTTCAGATTCTCAGCTAACAAAAAAGTGTCCTCGGAGGGTTCATAAACCTGAGGATGGAGCCTAATTTTAAGACTATGATAAATCATAAAAACACCGAAAAAGAAAAGAAATCACTTCTTCCACTCGGTGTATCCGCATCTACCGCAGGTCCATCTGTCCTTGTGGTTTGCCATGAAAACCCCTGGACCGCACCTTGGGCAGAATCTGTTCTTCCTTGTGACTTTTCCGTCCTTAATCTCATAGAGCTTCCATTTTTGGGAAGGTTTCTTGGCCATTTACATCACTCTCCCTCTTCTTGTATTATCCCATCTCTCCTCAAGATGTACTCGGGCTCTATGTAAAGCATTCTCTCCTTGCTTTCATAAGCCTTAGCATAACCCTTGCTGACTCTACTTCCGAAATAGCTTCTTATGTACTGAATAACTGTTGTCTCAGGATTCAGGTCAAGCATAGCAACAAGCTTGCCCTTTACATCTTTTCTTGAAGGGGTTGGTTCGCCTTCGTGGATGACTTCAAAGTATATTTCTTTTCTTCCGAGGAGCTTGTTTTCTTTAGTCTCGATAACCCTAATCTCCATCGTAAACCACCTCCATCTTTCTAAGCAGTTGAGCGCATCTGCGCTTACATTCGGGTGTGACCTTTATAAGCACTATCCCCTCATCCGGCTGCCCATAAACTACCAAAGCTCCCTCCGGAGCGTAGAGTACAGCCGGGATAGCGGCCAAATCCTCCTCACCGTTTACCTTTATGTAGACTCTTCTTCCCCTTTTGGCAAGTTCAAAGGACTTTTTGATAGCATTTAATAAAGCTTTCGTTATTGTTCCGGGCGGATTTTTTGTTGTCAATACAACCGCCCCAAGCTCAATGTCGGGTTCATATTCTTTCCTCTTGGTTTTGTGATCGTAGATAGCAATAGAGGGCTTTATACCGAGCCTGAGGACATTTTCAGTGACCACATCTCCCACTGTAACCAAATAAGGTGCATTCTCAAGCTCTTTCCGGGAGATCAAGTAGGGCCGCGGCATTTCTCCCCTAATTAGCTTACCTATAGGATTTTTAAGCTCCTTCCTGAGTTCTTCTGTGAGTCTAAAGTAAAACTCCCGAGACATTCTACCTGACCCTTATGGCGTATTTCCCTGGAACCTTCACTCCGAGTCTTTGGGCTATTTTGGAATTCTCTGGATCAAGGATAATGACAAGGTCAAACCACTCATCGCTTAGGTCCCTGCTCCCGCAAACGGGACATCTTTCTTCGCTGGTTATGTAGTGGCAGTGTCTGCAGGCCTTTTCGCTCATTCTCCCTCACCACTCTCGGCCTTTCTCTTTTCTTTTTGTATCCACTCAAACTTGCCCAGTCCGGGCTGTCTCATGGTAAGGCCTATCTTGTTCTCCCTGATTATCTTGCTCTTTTCACTAACGGCAATTATTCTAGCCCTAACAGCATCGCCGAGCTTCAAGATATAGCCTTTTTCTTTTCCAACAAACTGGGCGTTTTTCTCGTCAAAGACAACGTAATCATCCATAAGCTGGGAGATGTGAACCAGACCATCCATCGGGCCAATCCTCACGAAAGCACCGTATGGGACAACGTCGATAACCTCACCCTCAACAACCTCGTGCATCTCGGGCTTCCACACAAGTACGTCAAAGACAGCCTCGTGATACGTGGCACCGTCCCCATGGATTATTACTCCCTCACTAATTTCATGAACGTCAAGAATTGCCAGGATGACACCTTCATCCTTATCATAAATTCCCTCATATGTTTCTCTCAGAACTATCTTGGCAGCTTCCTTTGGATCCATTGTAAACATTTTTGGGGGAATTCTCACAACGTCTTTGACCTGAATGAGCTTGTACATCTTCTTACCTCCAAAATTTTAAAAGAGGGGATCACTTCTTGAATTTCTCCTTGTAGAGCTCTATTGCCCTGAGGATTTCCTGCTTTGCTCTCTCTGCGTTTTCCCAGCCCTCAACAATGATCTCCTTTCCTTGGAGCTCCTTGTAGCGCTTGAAGAAGTGTGCAATCTCGTCAAGGAATGCCTTTGGAACATCATCTATGTCCTTCCAGTCGTCGAAGTAGGGATCCTCAACTGGGACTGCTAGTACCTTGTAGTCCTTGTCTCCGCTGTCTACCATCTTGAAGAGACCTATTGGTCTCGCCTCAATGAGAACTCCCGGGTAAGTTGGTTCCCTCATGATGACCATGATGTCAAATGGGTCGTCGTCATCGTACCATGTTTGTGGAATGATTCCGTAGTCAACCGGGTAGTAGAATGGGCTGTAAAGGACTCTATCGAGCTTTATAAGGCCGGTCTTTTTGTCAAGCTCGTACTTGTTTCTGCTTCCCTTTGGGATTTCTATTAGGGCGTAAACAACTTCCGGTACTTCCGGTCCGGGCTCCAAATCGTGGAATGGATTCATCTCAATCACCTCTTTGGTTTTCAGAAGATTTAGTTATAAACCTAACCCAAAAGTTAACTTCTGCTCTTAGCTCTTAAGGTTGGTTTTTAAAGTTGTCGCTCAATTTGTTGAAAGACTCTCCATGCGGATCCCTACTTTTTTTAGTACTCCCAATATTTTGACAGTTTTTTGTTTTATTGTTGCACCACTTGTCACAGAGTTAATGTCAAGTTGGTACCACGTTAGTGGTAATCAACCTTCTGAAGAAAAACTTTTTATTGTAGTTGCTCTATTATAATCATTGGTGGTAACATATGTGGAGGAAGGCGCTTGCTTTAGGTTTGGTGTTGATGGCACTAGGAGTTGTAGTTGGAGGAGCACTAGAGGAGAGTAAGTTTGACATAGCGTATGGTGTTTATAGGTGGCACAAAACTGGGGATTGGAAGCAAGCTATTGGAGGAGTAAAAGCGGGCACAGCGGTGTTGGGAAGCGCTACAGTAGCAACAAAATTTGCCTTAAAGTTTGGGCTGAAAACCGCAGCAAGAGCAATACCCTATATTGGTCTTGCAATATGGGCCTAAGAGGGGATCCATATGAGAGAATCTTTGAGAAAGTACATTGGATTACTTACGGTTGGTTTCATAATGGCTCTTGGGACAACTGTAAGCATAATTTTGCTCTTTAATGAGTTTCTCCCAATTAACTCGGTGGCAGAATTCGTAGGAGCAACTCTAATCTTTACAATAGTATATGCAGAACTCGGATACGCCTTAGAGTTCATTCTGACAATGCCAAAGGAGGCCCAAAATTGAGAAAAGTCCTTAAAAAGCTAACTTTTCTTTCATTTTTGCTATTTTTTATCGGGTTTTTCTTGGGGTTTTTGCTCTCAACTCAATATAACGCTCCTGAAAGCAACATGACGTCTATTTTGGAAAAAGAACTTGGAGGAGGGCAACTAACTTTCTCTTATATTTTCATCAACAATCTAAAAGCGGCTTTAATACTCTCTTTTGGTGGAGTATTAACTCTCGGAGGTTTATCGTTCTTAAATCTAACACTAAATGGTGTGAAGTTAGGGGCGCTGTTTTATGAATCACTAATTCTAAACGATCTCAGAACTTTCTTTCTCCTTGTTCTTCCTCACGGCATCTTTGAAATTCCTGCTCTTATCATAGCTGGTGCTGCAGGCTTTAAAATTCCCTACGAGCTCTTAAGATTTGCTTTGAGCAGAAAGGAAGAAATAATTACCGAAGAAGACGCCAAAGAATTCTTCAAGCTTGTTGGGATCTCGATAATTTTGATTTTCATTGCAGCAGTAATTGAGAGCACTGTCACAATTTGGATAGCAGAAAAATTGGGAGGTAATTCTCTAAAAGAGCTTTAAAGCATCCCTAATTTAGTACTAAAAAGGAGGGGATAGAGTGAAACTTAAGATCTTGAAGTCAGCTGTATGGGTGTTTATGGCATATCTTCTTACGCTTTACCTTTGGAGGGTAATTGAGGACTATACTCTTAGAGTAGCCATGAGTGTTGCTACTGGCGTATTCCTAGCACGCAATGAACCCACTCTGTGGAACTTCATAAAACTGATTGTTCTCTTAACTGGCTTTTTC
The DNA here is from genome assembly GCF_055393685.1 of Thermococcus aegaeus. Taxonomy (NCBI): domain Archaea; kingdom Methanobacteriati; phylum Methanobacteriota; class Thermococci; order Thermococcales; family Thermococcaceae; genus Thermococcus; species Thermococcus aegaeus. The sequence continues at coordinate 1,052,835 of NZ_AP042464.1, forward strand.
TTGGGCTGCCTCTTTCTCCCTAATGTATTTCCTTAACCCCATCCATCCTCTCTCAATTCGTTTAGAATGCCTTTTTGCATCCTTAAAAAGTTTTTAACTTCTTCTAGAGACTCGTTGTCGGAATTTCCTCCTTCAAAGCGTCAAGAGTGAGGGGGATGACTCTTCACTATCATCTTTTTTAGCTCTTTGCTTGCGTATTCTTTTATACGCCGGGTATTATCGGGCTCGTAAAGCAGCTTAGAGAGCTGATCTGAAATCAGATCAACGTCGCTTCTAACTCCAAACGTTCCTTTAGCAATGGATCCATGCAAATCCAGTACTGCTTATTCGTATGGAAGTATCTGCAATACCCATTACGAATAGCTTCTTCAGCAAACATGCCCATAGCTCCCTAAAAGCTCCTTTACAGTCTTTTCAACGGCTTCTCTGCTGTTCATCTTTGGCTTCCAGCCCTTAGCTTTAGCTTTCTCAATGCTCAAAAGCATTATTTTAACATCTCCCTTCCATCCTCTACCTCCATCAACGCCACCTGTAAAGTAGAACTCTGGATTTAGGCCCATCTCTCTGCTCACTATCTCCGCTATTTCTGTGACAGTTATCCAGTCTTCGCTCCCTATGTTGTAGATATCGTAGGTTTTTTCCTCCTTAAGGAACTCCTTAAAGAGGTGTAGCATCCCCTCGACAGTATCGCTCACGTGGAGGTAGCTCTTCCTCTGCGTTCCATCTCCGAGTATCTCCAAGCGATTTGGGTTACCCTTAAGTTTGTTTATGAAATCATAGATAACCCCATGATTGGAGCGCTTTCCGATTATGTTTGCCAGCCTGAAAACTATAGCCTTCATCTCGAATGTATGCGCATAGCCAGAAATTAAGGCCTCAGCGGCCAGCTTAGCTCCGCCGTAAACGCTTATCGGTTCCATTGGGCCGTAATCCTCGGGAGTTGGGAGCTTTTTAGCTTCACCGTAAACGGTTGATGATGAAGTAAACGCTAAAATCTTCACCCCTTCCCTCCTCATTGCCTCAAGGAGGTTGTATGTGATTAGAACGTTGGTTTCATAGAGAAGTTCCGGGCTCTGAGAGCCAATCCTCACCTCGGGGTTTGCGGCTAGATGGAAAACTGCTTCAACTCCTTTTACGGCATCTCTTACGACTTCTGCTTCTCTCATGTCGCCCTTAATGAACTCAAACCTCTCGTGGCCAATCCATTGTTCAATATTTTTTAAATCTCCAGCGCTTAAGTTGTCAAGAACCCTAACTTCATAGCCTTCTTCCATAAGCCTGTCGACCAGATGAGATCCTATAAACCCCGCACCGCCTGTTACGAGAACTTTCATTTTATCACCCTCCTAACTTCTACTGGAAAGTTCTTAAGCTTTAGGAAAAGTTTTTAGTATTTTGCTTAGCATCATAAGTTTGGTTAACAAGGAGGGATACCCTATGAAAGTCCTCATCATGGCTGGTGGGTATGCAACACGGCTGTGGCCGATAACAAAGGGCAAACCCAAGCCCCTCTTACCTGTTGGTGATAAATACATCATTGATTACATCCTTGAGAAGACTAAGGAACTGGATTTAGAAGTTTATGTCTCTACCAACAAGTTCTTCGAGAAGCATTTTAAGAAGTGGGCTGAGGAAAACGGCGTTGAGCTTATAGTGGAGGAAACCATGAGCGAAGAAGAAAAGTTGGGCACTATGGGGGCCATTAAATACGCTGTATCGGAGCTTGGTGTTGATGATTACCTCATAGTTGCCGGGGACAACCTGTTCTCCTTTTCCCTGCAGGACTTTTTGAAGCGTTACACCGGAAAGCCTTTGATAGCCGTCTATGACGTGGGCGACTTTGAGCTCGCAAAGCGCTACGGTGTCGTGCTCCTTGAGGGGGACAGGGTCATTGATTTCCAGGAGAAACCCCTGCAGCCAAAATCCACTTTAATAAGCACGGGAGTTTATGCTTTTCCAGGGGATGTGATGGAGAAAGTTGAGGAGTACCTTGAGAATGGTAACAGGGATTCCCCGGGTTATTTCATAGAGTGGCTGTTGAAAAATGGTGTTGAGATCCACGCATACAGGTTCGATGATTACTGGTACGATATAGGTTCGGCCGATAGCTACCTCGAGGCCATGAAGACCTTGCTTAAGGAGAGCAAAATTGAGGAGATTCAGATAAGCCCCTACTCCAAGATAATCCCGCCGGTGGTGATTAAAAAGGGTGCTAAGATCCTTGGGCGGTCAATAGTTGGGCCCTATGCTTATATCGGGGAGAACTGTGTAATTGAGAACTCTGACGTGAGTGACTCCATCATATTCAATACCACGGTGATAAAGGGTTCAACCATATGGCGTTCAATAATTGATGAAAAATGTGAAATAAGGAATCTGGAGTTAAAGAAGAGTTTGGTCGGGGGGCATGCGAAGATACAGAGGGGGGATTGAGCTTAAGGGGTTGTATGAAGGTGCTTTTGGTGATAAGAGAAGAACTGGAGTTGATCTTGGAATGATAAAGAAAATATTGGTAAGGTTTGTTTAAAACGAGGGCTCCCACTTCATGAGGGTGTCATAGTCTGGTTCCGGGTTTTCAGTGTAAAAATCGAGGCCAAACCAATTTGTAACTTTTAGAATGGCCTTAATCTGTCTCTCACTTAGTTTTTTACGCCATTTTGTTAGCTGTTTCACCGTTCCGATCTGATCTTTTCCGTAGGTCTTGCTAGTTACCCTACTGGGGGTTTTAAACTTCATCAGGGCACCTTCTGGAATCTCTTCATGTATATGCCCAAAGATCTTCTCCAGCTCCTCTCTGGGACGCAGCACCAAGCGCTCATAAACTACCGTGTACCACGGATGAGGTTTCTGGGAAGCTAATGGTATGTAATTCTCAAATGCCCAGATGGCGGCCAAACGTTCTATCTCGGAAGTAATGCTCCTTAGATGACTGATCAGTTCTCTATCTCCTGCAAGTTCCGGCACCCTGTTGACCTCGGTTATAAGTTGATCGATGGTTATCCGTGGGAAGTACCCAGTTGATAGTTGAGAGGCTATCGTGGCACAGGGATGTCTTATTATGAAATAGACTCCCCTGACATCAAACTCATTGGCGATCCACGGGAGCATTGTGTTCGCCCGAACGAACTTAACGATGAGCTTTGAAGATTTAAACCGGCGGATCACTTCAGCCAATCTGATGTAGTGCCTAAAAGGAACCTGAGATCCCACCCGTCCTGTAAGAACCTTGTACAAATATTCTCTAAGCTTTGGAAGGTCTTTCTGGGTCGGAACGTACGGGTCATAAGGGATTCCAAGTCTACCGAATTCAGGATACCATTCCGGATGGAAGGGTTCAAAAATTGATCTGTAGCTAGGGATGGTTTCTAAGATTTCCATTAACCAAGTTGTTCCGGAGCGACGGGTGCCGGAGATTAAAATCGTTTCCTGAATTTTGTAATCCTTTATTTGGGCGTTTATTAGATCCATGGAATAGTTAACCTTGGACACCAAGAAATTAAGTGGTCTCATTTTTAATTTCCCTCCCGGTATTAAAAACCCATAAAAAAGTACTTTTAAATAATTTATGGCAGAGTTTGGTTATCTTTTTAAAGGTAACGATGACATGGAATATCGATAGCCATGGATGTTTCTATTGTTATATCCACACTCTACAAACGCCCTGAAGAGTTAAAGGAATGCTTGGAATCCATAGGGGAGCAAACTGTCCACCCGAGGGAAGTTATAATCATCAATGGAGCATCTGATGATTCTTGGAAGAAGGTAAGTGGCATGTTTGTGAAACTATTCAAAAGGCTTCGAGATAGGGGGATTGTTGTGAGACATGTTTCTCTTCCCGGTTCAAGTCTAACCCATGCCAGAAACACAGGAGCAAAGCTGGCAAAAGGGGATATTGTTCTTTATCTTGACGACGATGTTATTCTGGACAGGGATTACTTGAAAGGTCTTCTTAAGGTGTATACAGACTATCCAAATACTAAGGGTGTCCAGGGTTTTATCGTTAACAGAGTTTCCATCGACAATCCACTCGCCAAATCCGGTTTTTTGAAATTCTTTTGGTGGGTACTCCAGCATGGCTACTACGAGATAGACACTCACAAACAGCTGCCCTCTCTGTCGGAGGTTATTCCCTACAAACTCACGAGGATTATAAAACGGGAAAGCTTCAGTGGAACCAATATGTCGTACCGAAAGGAGGTTTTCAAGCACGTTGAATTTGACGAACGCCTTAAGAGATATGCAATTGGTGAAGACAAGGATTTCTCTTATCGGGTCCACAGGCTTTTTCCCGGTTCACTGTACCAGACGCCCCATGCCCGGTTAATACATCAGGAAGCCCCCGGTGGAAGGCTCCTTTCAAAACACTACGAGATCATGAAGCAGGTTTACCATCTATATTTGTTCTATAAACTGTTTGAAGATACAACCGAAAATAAAATTAGGTACATCCTTGGCAGGATCAGCGATCTGATGCTCCACACGATACTGCTGTTCAAGTCTGGCTTCAACAAAGAGAAAGCCGTCAAGATAGTTTACATGATAAATGCTATGTGGCTCGCTTTTTCAAACCGCAATAGAATCAAAAGGGGAGACATAAACTTTTGGATGGAATGAGGTGATATGAGAATGAAACGTGTTACGGTGCTTGGAATAGATGGACTTGAATACAATCTGGTCGAAGAGTGGGATTTAAAAAATATCAAACAGGTTGCCTACACTAAAACTGATCTCTCGGATTTTAAGGTTGTGGTGACTCCACCGATTTGGGCGTCCATGTTAACGGGTAAAGCAATACCTGAAGTGGAGGAACCATTTATTAGGCGGCAAAGACTCATAGCCAGAGAAAGCCCGGTGGCAAAAACCATTAAAAAGCCCTTCTACGTTAAAATTGGGGCGAAAATATTGCCAAAAACTCTTAAACAAAGGATAGGAAACATAATGGCTCCAGACCCTTTTAAAAAGACGTACGATTACCTTCTCAAAACCCGGAAGTACAGAACAATCTTCGATTACTTTGATAAGAGCTGGACCAACGGGATCCCTTCCTATGGCAGAAACGTTTCAAATGAGGAAGTAAAAGCGGCAATGGTTGAAGCAGTTAGGGGGAACCTGAGACCTCTCGTTAAGTACGCCATGAAAACCTATGAAAGGGACAGAAAAGCTCTTTTTGAAGCCCTTGATGGGGATTATGAACTCATGTTCTGGTACACTCCCTTTCTGGATGAAATATCCCACTTCTACATCAGGAAAAAACTCAAGCTCATGAACATATATCTCGATATAAACAGGCTCGTCAAAAAGATCTCGGACAAGTTAGAGGATGATGATGTGCTTTATATAATCTCCGATCATGGAATGGAGCCCATAACAGACGATCCCCGTGGAGGTGATCACTCCGACCATGGCTTCTTCAGTAGCAATACTGGAGAGCTTATAGAGAAGCCACAAGATCTTTTTAAGCTGGTTGTAAGCAAATCCAAGAACTCAGGCTTTGATCATCTGTAATACCTTCATAATGTTGTTTTTTAGGCTCATGTCCTTTTTTGCAAATTCTACCACCCACCTGTTGTCGAGTCTGCTTTCTTTTTTCTCAAGTTTTTCCAAGTACCCTTTAAGAAATCCTGAAGCCTTAACTGGACTGTCAGTCAGCCCCATGTAGAGGACCCAGAACAACAACGAGAGGAAAGGAGTTCCAAGGTAGTAATTAACGTATCCCCTCTTTATGGATGATTTGTAGTAGCCGTATCTCTCCTGCGTTGGCCTCATCTGAACCGCCATAGCGTTAACAATCTGGAGGGTCTTCCATCCCTTCAGTCTCGCCATGTAATTTGAAAGAACATCTGGGGAATAGAATCTTCTGTATCCTCCAATATCATCAAAACACTCCCTTCTAAAAATACGGGGGCTTCCTCTGGCAAATTTTGGATTGGTACTCTCCCATACCGGCTTTTTTCCCTTTAATACGTAAACTCCCCCACTGGCGATGCCCAGTTCGGGGTCTTTTTGAAATTCATTCAGAATTTTTTCAAAAAACCTCCTTTCTAAAATAAAATCCGCATCTACAAGTCCAATAAACCCGTAGGGAATCCCCAGTCTATGTGCAGTTTTTCTAACAACCCTGAAACCCTCCCTAACAACAACGGAATACCGATAGGTAGAATCATACTCAAAGAACTTGTCCCTTAGGTTATGGCCCACAATCCATCTATACCTTTCTGAAAGTTCTTCTATGATCTTTTCCGTTTTATCAACGCTGTTATCGTTTACAATAATCCACAGATCGGGCTTAATGCTTTGATTAAGGATACTCTTGGCAAGTAGCGGGAGAGTTTTTTCTTCGTTTTTTGCAGGGGTTACGAGGATGTATTTCTTAGTTTTCATGCTCCTCATTACATTTCCTCCCATGAAGTTCCTTTAAAACTCCTAAAAGTCTTTTAGCAGAGTTCTCCCGGCTGAACTTTCCAGCGTATCTAAGAGCCCGGATCCTCAATTTTTTAGGATTTGAATTTAAAAGTTTTTTAATACAATCGGCAACTTCCTCTGGAGTTCTTCCAACGCATCCTGCCCCGCTCTCTTCGGCAATCCTCTCGATCTCCCCAGCCCCAACTCCCACAAAGGGGAGCCCACATGCGAGGTACTCATAGATTTTTGAAGGAATGGCATACTTCAGGCTTTCATCGGCTTTTATCGGAGCCACACCCATGGTGGAAGAGCAAAGAAGACTCACGACCTCTTTCCTAGATAGCATTCCAACGTACCTCACCCATCTGGACAGGCCAAGCTCCTCAACCATCTCAAGAGTCTCTTTTAGGTTCTCCCCACCGCCCGCAAGGACGATGGGGATCCTGTCTTTCTCGTCCAGGAGGAAATATCCCCTCAGGAAGGTTTCAAAATCCTGGGCATGACCGAAGTAGCCGGTGTACACCATCTGTACCCTTCTTTTTGAAGTGTTGCATTTGAATTTTTCCAGATCAACACCATTTGGAATCACATAGCATTTCCCTGGCTCTATCCCGTATTCCTCGATCAACTGTCTCCTTATTCTTGAGGTGACTATGGTGATTGCATCGGCCCTCTGAAGGGCCTTGGACTCCAGAAACCTGAAAATCCTCTCAACAACACTACCTTTCTTTATAAACCCAAGGTTTACGCTGACATCCAGGAATAAATCCCTAATATCAACTATAACTTTCTTCTTTAGCATTTTTCCAGTCAACGCTACTATGTACATCTGGGGTGGAGGAGATGTGATTAAAATTGTGTCCGTCGACTTTTTGTTTAAAATTAACCAGATGCTTGCAAAAATTGGAAAAACTGTGTAGTATAAGGCCCGTTCAATACTTGAGGCCTCTTCTTTGGGTTGATACGTAAAGAGCCTGATTAAATTCCCATCCTTTTTTACAAGCTTGAATTTTTTAGGGAATGTACCGAAAGGATAAGTTTCAATTGCAGAGACAATAGTAGGTTTAACCCCAAGCTTGGCTAGGTATTTGTACAGATCCCCCATCCTTGATGCGTTTCCACCCTTCTCCGGTGGGAAAGTCTGGGAAAATATTATTAGATCTGCTTTTACACCCATTGGTATACCTCACATCACTTATCTCAACAATGCTTTTATAATTTAGGGCTTCAATAGTTTGTGGTGTTGATAATGAGTCAAGGTTATTTCGTTCATCCCCTTGCGGTCGTGGAGGAAGGTGCCGAAATAGGGGAGGGGACGAGGATATGGCACTTTGCCCATATAAGAAAGGGAGCCAGGATAGGAAAGAACTGCAACATCGGCAAGGACGTTTACATAGACGTTGATGTTGAGATCGGCAACAACGTGAAGATTCAGAACGGAGTGAGCGTTTATCATGGTGTTAAGGTTGAGGATGACGTTTTTCTCGGCCCGCACATGACCTTCACGAACGACCTCTATCCAAGAGCATTTAATGAGGAATGGGAAGTGGTTCCGACTCTGGTTAAAAAAGGCGCCTCAATAGGGGCCCATGCGACGGTAGTCTGCGGGGTAACGATAGGCGAATATGCCATGGTCGGAGCAGGGGCTGTTGTAACCAGGGACGTTCCACCCTTTGGGCTTGTCTTCGGAAACCCCGCGAGGTTAAAGGGTTTCGTCTGCTACTGCGGAAGGCCACTGAAGGAAAAGGTTGGGGAAGATGGAAGGCACGTGATTTTTAGATGTTCCCACTGCGGCCGGGAGGTTAAAGTTAGCAGGAAAGACTATGAGAGGTATTTAAAGGAAAAGGATCTATGAAAATTTAAAGGGAGGGTTGAAGATGATACCAATTGCTAAACCCCTAATCGGGGAGGAAGAGATTAACGCCGTTGTTGATGTTTTGAAGAGTGGAATGCTTGCAAGCGGAAAGGAAGTTGAGGCATTTGAAAAAGAGTTTGCAGATTATCTGGGTGCAAAGCATGGAATAGCCGTGATCAACGGAACGGCCGCTCTGGATGTTGCTTTAAAGGCCCTTAAGATTAAATCAGGGGATGAGGTCATAACCACCCCCTTCACGTTCATAGCCTCTGTCAACTCAATACTCTTTCAGGGCGCAAGGCCGGTTTTTGCGGACATCGATCCTAAAACTTACAACCTTGATCCAAATGATGTTCTGGAGAAGATCAATGAGAAGACCAAAGCTATAGTGGTTGTTCACCTCTACGGCCAGCCGGCCGATATGAAGGCTTTTAAGGAGATTGCAGAGGATCACGGACTTTACCTCATTGAAGACTGTGCCCAGGCCCATGGAGCAGAGTTTGAGGGCCAGAAAGTCGGAACCTTCGGTGATATAGCCGCCTTCAGCTTCTATCCAACAAAGAACATAACGACTGGTGAGGGAGGAATGGTGGTTACCAGTGACGAGGAGCTTGCCAAGAGGGCGAAACTCATAAGGAACCATGGACAGGCCGAGAAGTACCTCCACGTGGAGCTCGGGTACAACCTCAGGATGACCAACATAGCTGCAGCTATTGGTAGAGTCCAGCTTAAAAAACTGGATAAATGGAACGAGAGGAGAATAGAGAACGCTAAGGCTCTGACGGAAGGAATAAGGGAGATCGATGGCCTAATCCCGCCGTACGTGGATAAGAGGGTTAAGCACGTCTTTCACCAGTACGTTATAAAGGTGGAGGATTTCCCCGTGGAGAGGAATGAACTCATGGAAAAGCTGAGAGAAAGGGGAATCGGAACGGCTGTGCACTATCCAATCCCGGTTCACCATCAGCCATTCTACCAGAAGCTCGGCTATCCAAAAGACTGCTGTCCGAACTCAATTGAAGCCGCGAAGAAAGTGCTGAGCCTGCCCGTACATCCGGCCGTTGGAAGGGAAGAGATCGCTTACATAACGCGGACACTTAAAGAGATCGGCTATTCGTAGAAACGGTGATGGTTACATAGCGTTTCCTATACTGAAATTAAGTTTGTTGAGGGTCTTAAAGATGAACTTGGAAGAACTCAAGAAAAAGGGATTGAGAAAAGAGCGGTACTGGATGATGATCAGGTGATTAAAATGCTTCGTGTAGGTGTTGTTGGTGTTGGGAACATGGGAAGACATCACGCAAGGATCTACTCCGAGCTGTCAAAGGAAGGAAAGGTAGAGTTTGTTGGTGTTGCTGATGCCAATGTTGAGAGGGCTAAGGAGATTGCTTCCAAATTTAAAACAAATGCTTTTGGTGATTACAGGGATTTAATAGGTAAGGTAGATGCCGTTAGCATAGCCGTCCCGACTTCCCTTCACAGGCAGGTTGCCATGGAGTTTATTGAAAATGGCGTTAGTGTTCTGGTGGAAAAGCCCATAGCTGAGAGCATTGAAAGTGCCAGGGATATTATATCCGCAGCTAAGAGGAACAACGTTACCCTGATGGTCGGGCACGTGGAGAGGTTCAACCCGGGTGTTTTGAAGTTGAAAGAAATTCTGGATGAAGTTTCAATTGGAAAAGTTGTTACGCTCACTGCAAAGCGCGTGGGGCCGTTGCCTCCCCAGATCAAAGATGTTGGGGTTATAATAGATTTAGGGGTTCATGATATTGATGTTATGAGCTTTTTACTTGGGAGAAATGTGAGGAAAGTTTATGCCAGGGCTGGAAGTGCAAAGAACCCCCTTGAGTTTGAGGATTATGCAATAATAATGCTCGAATTTGAAAACGCCACGGGGGTTGTGGAGACCAACTGGCTTACTCCTCACAAGGTTAGAACCCTTACCGTGGTTGGAACTAAAGGGATAGCTGAATTGAATTACATAACCCAGAAGCTTATCTTGTACAACCATGAGTGGGTTAAGGAGGCAAAAGTAGAGTTTAAAGAGCCTTTAAGGAATGAGCTTGAACATTTTGTTGATTGTGTTGAAAAGAACGAGAAGCCATTAGTAAATGGGGAAGAGGGCCTCCATGCTTTGATTGTTGCCATAAAGGCTTTGGAAAGCGCTAAGAGGGACGAAGCGATAGATTTGGGGCCCAAATAATCTCTTTATATTTTCTCTTGGAGTACCTTGACTATTATTCAAAGACGTGAACTTGATACGGTTTTGAATTCAACTACGCTGGATAGAAGGATAATTATATTTGGAAATTTGGCCGTAGCTTTCAATGTTATGTGCCGTGAGCGGACGAAGGCGCTAAAGACGGAACAGAGGTATTAAAGTTTGTGTACTGGAGAACTTTTGCTGAGTTTTCAAAATATTCCCTTTGAGCTGAGGAAAAATTTAAATATTTCAAACTAGATTATCATAATCATGTATGAACAATTTGTTAATCGCTCATCTGAACTTGAAGCATTGAGAAAAGCATATAGGAGTGATAGAAAAGAGCTGGCAATAGTTTATGGGCGTAGGAGAATTGGAAAAACTGAATTAGTTCGTAAATCGGTGGAGAACATAAATCATGTTTATTTTTTTGCTGAGGAGACACTTGAGGATGAGAACCTGAAGAACTTTAGGTCAATTGTGGCGAGGACGCTTAACAACCCGCTAATAGCAAAAGCTGAGCTCTCGTGGGAGGAACTTTTTGAGCTTCTTGATGAAGGTAAGGTTGTTGTGATAATAGATGAGTTCCCCAATTTAATTAAAACGAACAAAGGAATAATTTCAAAGTTTCAAAAAATATGGGACAACGCCAAAAATCTTAAACTAGTGATTACAGGCTCTTCAATAAGCATCATGGAGAGCCATGTTCTGGGCTATAAGAGTCCTCTTTACGGTAGGAGAACCCTATCAATAAAGCTCCAGCCCCTGAATTTTTTCCATTTACGTGGATTTTTCCCTGAAAAGAGTTGGGAAGAACTAATAAGGATTTATGGTATAACAGATGGTATTCCAGCTTACATAAAAGAAGTGCAGTTCAGATTAAACGCTGGTGAGGATCTCGAAGAGGTCTTTCAACCAAATAAGCCCCTGTTTGATGAGGCGGAATTTTTGTTGCGGAGTGAGTTGCGGGAGCCCGCTCGTTATTTCGCAATTCTCAAAGCTATTGCCTTTGGGAATACAAAATTCGGAGAGATAGTGAGCTTTACAGGCTTTCCTAACTCAACGGTCTCTCAATACGTACACAACCTTCAAACTCTCCATATAGTTGAAGAGAGGCACCCTCTTGGTGAACCTGAACGGAAGAGGAATGCCCGTTATTACCTTAGCGATCTCTACTTTACTTTCTGGTTTCGTTTTGTCTACCCCAATCGTTCTCAGCTTTTAGAGTTTGGACGTATAAAGGGTTTTGAGAAGGAATACACTCATTATCTTGGACATGTTTTTGAAAAAGTTGCAGAACAGTTCTTAAAGCGCTTGAACAAAGCTGGAAAGCTCCCATTCAAGTTTACAGAGATTGGGAGATGGTGGCGTAAAAACGAGGAGATTGATCTCGTCGCATTGAACAAAAATGAAAAGAAGGCTCTGCTGGTGGAGGTAAAGTGGAAAAAATTGAGTAGAAGGGAGGCTAGGGGCATTTTGAGGGATTTAAAGCGCAAGGGGGATTATATTAAACTGGATACCTTAGAGAAACACTATGGACTGATTGCAAAGAGAATCAAGGATAAAGAAGCCCTAAAGAGTGAGGATTGGCTTGTGTGGGATTTAAAAGATTTTTCTGATCTCTCAGAACTCTGACTATACATTGATCTCACAATTAACCGTTTCTTTCTCTATTTTTTAGGTCGTTTATTGAGTTTAAGTATTTCAAACTAGATTATCATAATCATGTATGAACATTTCACTAGCGATTCTTGATAGAGTTGAAGCATTGAGAGGCTTTCAAAAGACAATAAAACACACTTTATTCACTTGCTGAATTATTCACTAAGTGAACATGGTCTTTTCTGCTGGAAGCAAAGTTTGTCTTTTAGGTTGGGAAACATTTATAAGATTTAATTAAGTTTAATTAAATGTAATCATATGTCATTAAAAGTGGGGGTGTTTATTATGGATGAGGAGAGGAAATACACAACAGTTTCCATACCGAAGCCGCTCTATGAGAAGATAAAGAAGAGAATCGAAGGTACTGGATTCACTTCAGTTTCAGACTACGTAACTTACGTTCTGAGGGAGGTTCTGGCGAGCCTCGAAGAGGAGGAGAAGGAAGAGGTCTTCAGCGAAGAGGAAGAGGAGAAGGTCAAGGAGAGGCTTCGCGCTTTGGGATACCTTGATTAATTCTTTAAAACTTTTTTTAGGTGATCTTCATGGTTTCTAAGCCACACGGAGGAAAGCTGATTAGAAGAATAGTTGCCCCAAAGACGAGGGAGAGGATTCTAAGTGAGCAGCACGAGTATCCTAGAGTTCAAATTGACCATGGAAGGGCTATTGATCTGGAGAACATTGCCCATGGTGTTTATTCTCCCCTGAAGGGCTTCCTGAATAGAGAAGATTTCGAGAGTGTTCTGGATCACATGCGTCTCAGCGATGATACTCCCTGGACCATTCCAATTATTCTTGACGTTGAGAGGCCCGGGTTTGAGGAAGGTGATGCGGTTCTTCTCTACTACGAAGATTTTCCAATTGCCAGAATGCATGTTGAGGAGATCTACACATACGATAAGAAGGAGTTTGCCCGGCACGTGTTCAAAACCACCGATAGGGCCCATCCGGGCGTGGCCCGCCTTATGGAGATGGGCGATTATCTGATAGGCGGTGAGATCGAACTTTTGAACGAGCTTCCGAATCCCTTTGCGGAGTACACCCTCAGGCCGGTCGAAACGAGGGTTCTCTTTAAGGAACGCAGGTGGAGGAGTGTAGTGGCCTTCCAGACGAGGAACGTGCCGCACATGGGTCATGAATACGTTCAGAAAGCCGCGCTAACCTTCGTTGACGGCCTCTTCATCAACCCGGTCCTTGGAAGGAAGAAGAAGGGCGACTACAGGGATGAGGTTATAATAAAAGCTTACGAGACCCTTTTCAGACATTACTACCCCAAGGACGCGGCAACTCTGGCAACGGTCCGCTACGAAATGCGCTACGCCGGACCGAGGGAAGCCGTACACCACGCGATAATGAGGAAGAACTTTGGGGCAACGCACTTCATAGTCGGAAGGGATCATGCCGGCGTTGGGGATTACTACGGGCCCTACGAGGCGTGGGATCTCTTTGAGGAGTTCCCGGACCTCGGAATAACGCCCATGTTCATCCGCGAGTCCTTCTACTGCAGAAAATGCGGCGGAATGGTCAACGCAAAGATCTGCCCCCACTATGAGGAGTTCCACGTTCACATAAGCGGCACAAAGCTTAGAAGGATGGTAATGAACAATGAAAAACCTCCGGAATACATGATGCGCCCCGAGGTCTTCGAGGTCGTGAGGAGCTTCGAGAACCCCTTCGTGGGTTAAGCTCCTTTAATTTTTGCAGGTGAGTTAGATGCATCTAATCATCCACCACTGGGACACCGACGGCGTGACTTCAGCCGCTCTACTCATTAAGGCCCTTAATCTGGAAGAATTCGAGAATTTAACCCCACCCATAGGGGAGTTCCGCTTTGATGGGAGGATAAAGAGGGCCATTAAAAGGGCCGAAAGGGTCTACGTTCTCGATCTGAACCTGCCCCATGAGGTGGAGGAAGTTGAGAAGGAAGTTATCTTCATGGATCACCACATCCAGCCAAGGATCAGGAATCCAAAGGTGAAGCAGATAAACCCGGCCCTTGAGGCTGGTGAGGCCCATTCGGCCTCTTTTGTTGTTTCCCGGTATTTTGATATCTGGAACGCATGGAGCGCCTTGGGGGCCATCGGCGATATAGGAGAAAGGGCATTTGAGATCCAAAGAGTTAGAGAGCTCCTTGAAAAGGAAGGAGTTACAAAGGAGGAAGCTTTACGGATGGTGGAGCTCATAGATTCCAACTACATCGCAATGGAGAGGGAGAGCGTGGAGAGGGCTGTTAGTGTCCTCCTTGAAAACTCCGTTAAAGATATCTTAAGGTATGAACCGTGGATCAAAAAGAGTGGGGCAATAGAGGAGGCAGTTCAAAAGGCTCTTTCGGAGGCGGAGATGAGAGGTGAAATTGCCTTTATTCATTTCAGAAGCCCTTTTAACATAATTTCCAAGGTGGCCAGAAGAGCGGTCTGGGAGGTTGGTTACGAAGGTGCAATAGCTGTCAATGAGAACTTCCACGGGAAGGCTCAGATCTACTTTAGGATCTCCTCCAAAATGGTCGAAAAGGTGGATATGTCCCAAATAATCGCTGAACTTAGGAAAGAGGGCTTTAACGCAGGTGGTAAAAGAGAGGTTTTGGGATGTATATGTGAGAGAGGTAGAATTGAGAAAGTTTTGGAGATAATTAACGCTCATTTGAGGTGATGGACATGAAAGAAGAAATACAGAAAGGAATTGGGGAGGTTAAAAAGGTCTTTGTCATTGGCCTTGACTCAGCCCCCCCTGAACTGCTGTTTGGTAAATTCTTGGATGATTTGCCGAACATAAAGTGGCTTGTGGAGAGATCAATCTACGGCCCAATGCAGAGCACAATCCCCGCCATTACGATTCCCGCTTGGATGGTTATGGCCACGGGCAAAACACCGGGTGAACTTGGCCTGTATGGTTTTAGACATAGGAAAGAGGGAACTTACAACGATATATGGATCGCTCACGCTTTAATGGTTAAGGAAAAGGCTGTGTGGCATTATATAGCTGAGAAGGGTAAAAAGTCGATTTTAGTCGGAATACCTCCGAGTTATCCGCCTAAGAGGGTAAACGGTTATCTTGTGAGCTGTTTCATAACTCCAGATGCATCCGTTGACTACACCTATCCAAAGGAGCTCAAGGGTGAAATCGAGAGGCTTGTGGGAGAGTACATCTTTGACGTTGTCTTCAGGAAGGAGAACAGGGACGAGACCAGGGAACAGCTCTGGGAGATGACCAGGAAGAGGTTTGAAGTTATAAGGTATTTAATTCAGGAGAAGGACTGGGATTACTTCCAGTTCGTGGAGATCGGCCTTGATAGGGTTCACCACGCATTCTGGAAGTACTTCGACGAGAACCACCATTTATACCCGGGCGACGATAACCCCTACAAAAACGTCATCCCCAATTACTACAGACTTCTCGACGAGGAGATAGGCAAAACTTTGAAGCTTCTCGATCTTGATGAAACCGCTGTTATGATGGTTTCTGATCACGGAATAAAGGCCATGAAAGGAGCTTTTGCCATAAACCAGTGGCTGATTGAAGAGGGGCTGTTAAAGATCAGGAACCCCGAGATTTTGAAAGAAGGGAGACAGGTAAGGTTTAACGAGCTTGATGTGGATTGGAGTAAAACAATAGCCTGGGGCTGGGGCGGCTACTACTCAAGGGTTTTTCTCAACGTTAGGGGAAGGGAGCCACATGGCATAATCGAGCCCTCCGAATATGAGAAGGTTAGGGACGAAGTGGCAGATAAGATAAAAAGTATAAGAGGGCCAAACGGTGAGAAGTGGGATACTAAAGTGTTCTACCCGGAGGAGATTTACCCTGTAGCTAAGGGAGACAAGCCCGATTTGATGGTTTATCTGGATGATTTGAATTGGCGTGCTGCCGGAACCCTTGGCTATGAAACGCCCTACCTCCTGGAGAATGATTTGGGGCCAGATGATGCCGTTCATGCTGAATATGGTGTGTTCTCCCTCTATTTACCCGGAATGAGGGAAGCCAGGAGGACGGAGTTGACAATTTATGACTTTGCACCCACAGTGCTCAAACTCTTTGGGATGAGAAAACCGCTCAGGGGGAGGAGTGTAATTAGGTGAGGTCTATGCAAAAGGTGGAGAAGGGTTTTACAATCTGGCTTACTGGCCCAAGTGGAGCAGGAAAGACTGTTTTGGCCCATGCACTGAAGAAGAGGCTTAAGTCAAGGGGCTACAGGGTGGAGATTTTGGATGGGGATGTAATAAGGAAGACCCTCTACCCGGAGCTGGGCTTTTCAAAGGAAGCGAGGGAGATGCACAACAGGATTGTTATCCACATGGCAAAGCTCCTGAGCAGGAACGGGGTGATAGCGATAGTCTCTCTGATCTCTCCCTACAGAGCCGTCCGCGAGTATGCGAGGAGGGAAATAGGGAACTTCATTGAGGTCTATGTTTACGCTCCTCTCGAGGTGAGGATTCAAAGGGATCCAAAAGGGCTTTATGCTAGGGCTTTAAGGGGAGAAATAAAAGGACTTACGGGCTACGATGGGGTTTATGAAGAGCCTGAAAATCCAGAGGTCAAAGTTGACAGCTCAAAGATGACGCCCGAGGAAGAGGTCGAGGCCGTTTTGAGGAAGGCCAGAGAACTTGGATACCTGAATGCACATGTTTAATTTGGAGGGAAAAAGTTGAGCATAATCTTTTATATCCCTCTCGGTTTTCTTGTGGGAACCCTAGTTGGCCTCACCGGGATTGGTGGTGGGGCCTTAATGACACCAGCCCTGGTTTTCCTTGGGGTAGAGCCGGTTATAGCCATTGGCACCGATTTGCTCTACGCCACCGTTACAAGGATTTTTGGTGTCTTCTTCCACCAGAGAAATAATGAATTAAGGTCTGATCTGGCATTGAGACTCTTTTCTGGAAGTCTGCCTGCGATAATATTAGGGAACTTTCTCCTAAGAGTTGTTGATAGGGCGGTCTTAGATGAATACCTTACGCTTCTTCTTGGTGGGGTGCTTTTAACGACCTCTACCTTAAGCCTGGTCAGGGGAGAAGTTAAAGTCCCAGTAAGGGCCAGAAGGGAGTACCTGTATCTCTTGGGTTTTATAGTGGGGTTAACGGTGCAGTTTACTTCAGTCGGGGCCGGTGTTATAGTGAGCTTTGCCCTCATGAACCTTGCCAAGATTAACCCGAGAGAAGTCGTTGGAGTCACAATAGTTTATGGACTGGTCTTGTCATCGTTTGGCTTTCTGAACTATGCTCTCCTCGATAGGGTAAATTACTCTTTGGCTATGTTCCTTATCCTCGGCACCGTCCCGGGCGTTTATCTGGGAACCCATATCAACAGAAGGGCTGACCGGGATAAGCTGAAGAGAGTTATCAACGTCCTTATCCTCATCATCGGGATTGTTATACTCCTCCAGCAGGCTGGTTGGTGAGACCTCCAACCGATCGGGCCAGCTCCGGGGATAATACATCGTTTTGGGCTTTTAGTGGGACAGGCTGGAATCATAAAAGGGATTGTTTGCCGTTTGAAAGGGACAATAAGGTGAAAGCTGAGCGGAACAAGCAGAGGATAGCGAGGTCATTAACAAAAAGTTATTAACCCGGGGACCCAACCAATGTATCGGGTGAAGCCTGTGGGCATTCAGGGCCTGCTTGGAATTTCGGGGCAGGATAACACGGGATTTGAGTGGGTTAAATCGGGAATTATATTGAAAAGTCGAATGAGTCAACCATGAGTCAAAGTCAAAAGGTGAAACTCCCATGACCGAGACATCTCAAACGTTGCACAGGATGGCAAGGGGGACCGGAATAGTCTTTGCCGGAACTTTGATTTCGATGCTCTTCGGCTTTTTGAGCAGGACATTAATAGCGAGGGCTTTTCCAACCTCGGAGTACGGGGTTTTCAATCTGGCGTTAACGGTCCTGAGCATCGCCCTTACCGTGGCCACGCTCGGCTTTCCAAACGCTATTCCAAGGGAGGTTGCTTTCTACAGGGAGCGCGAACCTGAGAAGGTTGAGAGGATAATCTCAACGGCCATCTTCATAACGGGGATAACTGCGCTGGTTACAGCTTTCGTTATCTTCCTCCTCGCAGGGGACATATCCGTGCTCTTCCACGAGGATAGACTGGTAAAAACCCTCAGGATTACGATTTTAGCCCTCCCCTTCTCTTCCCTGATAACTATCCTAATCTCGATCTCGAGGGGCTTCGGGAGGGTCAGGGAGAATGTTTACTTCCAAAACATAGCTTACCCCCTTCTCTGGTTTTCCTTCGTCGGGATTGCTGTCCTCTTAAAACTTGAATTTTACTACGTCTTCATAACATACGTAATGGCCCAGGGGTTAACCCTGCTTTTTCTAACCTTCGATACGTTAAGAATCGGGCTTATCAAACCGGCATCCCCTGATTTTAAGCTCGGAAAGAAGCTCGTAAGGTTTTCGATCCCCCTGATGTTCAGCGGGATCCTGTGGACCATCATGAGCTGGACGGATACCCTCATGCTGGGTTATTACAAAACATCGGAGGTTGTCGGGCTCTATAATGCGGCATCCCCCCTTGCGAGACTCTTACCGGTGTTTTTATATTCCGCCGGTTTCATCTATCCTCCTCTGGCCACAGCTCTTTACGCTCGGGGAAAGATTGGGGAGCTGAAGAGGGTTTATCAGGTTCTGACCAAGTGGATCTTCCTTCTAACCCTGCCCGTTTTCGCCCTGATGTTTTTATTTCCAGAGGCAACGATAGTGTTCTTCTTCGGGGAGAGGTACGTTTTTGCATCTGTAGCACTTCAGATCCTGTCGCTGGGTTTCATGTTCCACACGTTTCTCGGACTGAACGGGATGAGTCTTATAGTTGTTGGGGAGAATGATTTTGATATGTATTCAAACGCCCTTTCCGCGCTGGTTAACGTCCTTCTGAACGCTGTTCTAATTCCTCCTTACGGTATCGAGGGGGCCGCAACTGCCACTGCGGTATCCTACTTCGTGGTCAACGTTTTGAAATCCTTCAGGCTATATCAGAAGACCAAAATCCATCCCTTCAGCCTGAATTACGTTAAACTGCTGGCTATCAGCTTTGCCCTGCTCGGGATCATCAAGGTGCTTAAATTGCACGTTGCAAACATATTCTATGCCCTCCCTATTCTGGCGGGCTTTCTTGTCGTTTACTTCCTTCTGGTTCTGCTAAGCAGGAGCGTTGACAGGGAGGACATCGAGCTGCTACTGGCGATAGAGAGAAGAACTGGAGTTGATTTTGGGGTGGTAAAGAAAATATTGAGAAGGTTTGTTTAGATTTCCCTTTTAGTTTGAGGTTTTAAATCGCTTTTCTAAGCTTTTCATCTTCCCCCTTTTCTCGTAATAGCTGGGATCAGCGTATTTTAGTTTCCTTTTTACAAATTCTAAATCTTCTGATATACCATAGAGAAAAAGCAATTCTTAAAAAGCATGGATAGTCATATCATTTGGGCCACAATCGTGAATACTGTTTAGAGAATAGCAACTGGTGGTACTATTGAAGAAGGAAGGAATTGAAAACACGTCAGAAACCGCAAATCAATCCATACAACAATTAAAAGATTATATATCTTGGTTTTTTCGCATGCTTAAAGTATTGCTCCTCCCAAGATCTTTATCCGATGTTAAAAGATACATAAATGATCCCCTGTATAAAAACTCCTTTTTCATAATGCTATCCACAATAACAAACGCTGGTTTTGGCTTTGTATTCTGGACGATCGCAGCGCGGCTGTATGCTGTTGAAGATGTGGGTATTGCCACAGCTTTATGGTCGTCTCTTACCCTGATCATCCTGCTATCCCGTCTTGGCTTTGATCTCTCAATAATAAGATTTTTCCCAAACGGGGATAAAGGCAGGATCTTTGGCACGAGTTTTATAATTACATCGGTGTCTGCCATAACTTTTGGCTTGATTTTTATTGTGGGGATAGACGTGTTTTCTCCAAAGCTCCATTTACTCAAAAACCCCCTGTATGCTTCCATATTCCTTACGACTGTTCTGATAAGCTCCACAATCTCTCTAACGGCACAATCCTTTATTGCATTAAGAAAGGGGGAACTCTATTTCGTTCAGACTGCAATTCAGGGGTTAAGGATCATATTCGTATTCTTCCTGACTTTCCTCGGCTCAATGGGCATATTTGGGTCCTTCAGCCTTGCACTATCCCTCGCTTTAATCGTTGCACTTCTGCTGTTGAACCGGATGATCGATTACAGTCTCTCAATAGACAGGGACTACATAAGGAGTTCCACCAAATTTTCTGCGGGGAATTACCTTGCGAACATATTTAATTTCGTGCCCAATCAGATACTGCCGATAATGGTTTTAAATTTGCTCGGAGCGGAAAAGGGGGCCTATTATTACATTGCCTTCTCAATCGCTGGCATAATATTCACGATCCCGGGTTCTGTATCCACCTCCCTATTTGTGGAGGGCAGTCATGGAGAATCTTTGAGAAAGAACTTCATCAAATCCGGTATGGCGATTATTGGATTGTTAATCCCTGCGGTCATATTTGTTTATTTTTATGGTGGGTTCATACTGCATCTTTTTGGTGAAAACTACGTCCAAGCCCTTGCTCTTTTAAGGCTGTTTGCCCTCTCAAGCCTGTTTGTTGCTATTGTATATATTTATCTGGCCATAAAAAGGGTGCAGATGGACGTTAGGGGTATTCTCTTTGTTAATGGATTCATATGCATTACACTTCTATCACTGAGTTACATCCTGATCCGGAGAGTCGGTATAACCGGGGTCGGTTACGCATGGATGATAACGTATTCCACAGCCTCTATAATCGTTGGATTGTTGTTGAGGAGAGAGTTGCATTTGGGTTAGGATTTTAGTGAAATCATAATAGTGCTGGTTGAATTCCTTATTAAGTCTACTAATCGGTTCAGGCCCGGGAGGTAAGGGTTAAGGGTTGTAAAATATAGAGTTGACTCTTATGACTTGGACGATTAACTGTACCAGATTAGCACATTACCTGAGGAATAGATAGTATTTTTAACAATGTTCCCGGTTTTTATTATCCCTCCGATCCCCTCATGCAAAGGAGTATATTGGATCATCCCCCATCTGGGACCAAGCCAGAAAGCATAGTTCTTGACCAGCTCTTTTCGGAGAATGAATGAGTACCCATTTTCGCTAAAAATCTCGGAAAAACTTTTAGGAAATTTTGCATTTATAATCCATCCAATATCTGCATATTTAGGAGGATTTGACGGAGGATGAGCTTCAGATATCCACTTGACATTATTCAGGTTCATTATGTAGTCCCAATCTGATGCTAATGGTCCTTTAGTCTTTTCTATTGCAAAGAATCCGGCTGTAATTTCGGAATTATGCCACCCGGTTCTTGTTGAGTACTCTTTTATTAAGGGATTGTCATCATTTGATATGCTAGCGCCAAACATGAGAAAGATCAAAGTAAAAACGAGAATGGAACCAAAAAGTTTTTCATATCCGGGTTTTTTTAGTATGTAAAAAGTTATATTCCCCAAAATCACACTTCCGATAACCTCTCCATAGTACCAGTATCTGTGTGCAATTCCAGACCATCTGGGATTTAAAAACGCAAAGACTCCGATACCTCCAAAAAATAGCACCATTAAGATGACTAACATTAGCTCTCTCCGAATTTTCTTTCTTTTGAGCTGGTTGAAGAAAATATAAAGAGCAGTGAAACCCGTAATAGAATAATACATGATCATCCCCAATCTGGCTAAAATTACATATTCAATAGGAATAGAAAGCTTTGCAACATACTTGGAAGGTTCAATTCCTTTCACCAAAGATTCAAGTAACATAATCATTGATCTAAAGTAAACATGTGCCCAAAGTCCCCACGTGAACAATGCTATTATGAACATTACCAATATTAGCCTCGCAACAGATAGACTATAGTCATTTCTTCGAACAAGGATTAAGGATAGGAGGAGCAATATAGCTATCTGCTGGATAAGCATTCCATAACTAAGCGTATGCGTCAACGCTAAACCAAATGTCATTAGATATATACAAAGTGTAACCCTAGGACGATTTGGATAATATTTCCACATAAAATAAAAGAGTACAAGTGCCAAAGCAACTCCAAGAGAGTTGGGTACAATGTTTTTTCCAGTCATGTCTAAGACGTTGTCTGCTGTAGCTAAAAATAAAATCCCTATCAAAGAAATTTCTTTTTTTTCCAAAACTATAAAACCAAGAAGATATACCATGATATTAAGAAGTGCCAGTGTCGAGAATCCAATAATTAGGTATGAAGCCCATTTATATGGTACCCCTCCCACCAAAATGTAGGTGGATATCATCAAATGAAAATTAGGAAGGTAAGCATACGGAGTTTTAATGTTTTGATAAGCCGGGATATGGCCTTTATAAAGTATTTGACTTATCAATGCCCAGTGAGTCCATGGATCACGACTCAGAGGACTTTTATATAACAACTGTTGAGTAAGAGTAAATGTAAGAGAAAGCAGAATTACCTCACTAAATACAAGAAGTTGTTGTAGTGTATTTTTGGCACCCAGTATCTGAATGGATATTACCACTCCAGAAATTGCCAGAATTACAAAGAATCCCAAAGGTCGTACATATAATTCGTTCCTATTCCAAAAAAGTATATAACTTAAGCTCATTAAAATAAAATAAATGATCCCGGATAATTTAAATAACTCCTTATCTATATCTATGAAAGACATATTTATATACCTCCAGTATCTGCTTCGCAATTTTTTCCCATGTGAATTTTTCCGCGTATTTTATTATCTTCCCCCGGTCCCAGTCTCTTTCAAGGGCGGTTAAAATCTTTTCTGCAAGGCATTTTGAATCCTTTGGAGGGCAGAGCAGGCCATAGTCTTCAGAAGTTATGATCTCCTCACTGCCACCATTGTATGTTGCAACAACCGGAGTTCCAACGGCCATGGCCTCCAGCTGAACGAGGCCAAAGCTCTCACTCAAACTCGGAAGAACGAAAACGTCAGCAGAATTCATCCAGAGGTATAGCTCATCATCGGGAACGAATCCGAGAAGTTTGACATGATCCTGCAAGCCAAGTTCGTTAATCTGCTTCTGAAGTTTGCCTTTCAAAGGCCCGCTCCCACCTATAAAGCACAGGACGTCTTTCCTGTGTTTTATAACTTCAGACATTGCTTGGATTAAATAGTTGAAACCCTTACGTTCTATTAATGCTCCCAAGCTGAACAGAATTTTCTTGTCTTTAGGCAATCCCAAAGATTCTCTTGCACTTTCTTTTTTAACTGTCTTGAGCCTCTCTGGACTAAACCCATTGGGAACAAAAAACACGTTTGGATTAAACTCCTTCAAAAGAGTAATATCCCTTTTGTTAACCCGTATTAACGCGTCAGCATTCCCCCATGTCCAATGAATTTTTCGATTTTTTGAGTTATACTCTCTTAAAAGCCAGTCCCTGTTTTCATGAATTGTTATTACCGCTGGAACGTTAAACTTCTCCCCAAGTTTTACCCCAGCATACCCGCTCGGCCACGTAAAATGAGCATGAACAAGATCAAACTCAATATTGTTCCTCTCTATGTATCTTTTAAATAGATTTGCCAGTTTATCACCTAACCCTTGGTTTTGCCCATCTGGGACGAAATAAAGAGCAGAGATTACGTGTACTTTAACATTTTCGGGGATTTCCGTTGAATCCACAAGCCATTTTTTTGAAAATCTTTCCACATGCCTGAAGTAGGAAAAGGGCAGGTATCGAGCAAGCTCCGAGAGGTAATTATGATGAACGAGAACGTTAATCTCGTCGAAATACTTGCTCTGGGCTTCCACAAAATCCTTAACAAAAAATCTGTAGAACGGAGCTATCGTTAGAAGTTTTAGAATTCCCTTATCTGCAATTTCTTTTGAAACCTCACCACTAAGGCCGTCGTAGGGATCCCAACCCAAGTACTTCTCCCGTTTCACCCAATGGTATAGGGAGCTCAAAGAATCCCTAATCACTTGGTTTTCCATATTAATCCCCGATTATTGTTTTTATCTGTTTAATAACCAGCTCTTTGACGCGTTTTCCTTTTTCCAGTTCACCTTGGTCTCTTTTGCCCCAGTTTTTTACAACGTACTCAACTATTGTATCCGGGTCAATTGAATGTAACATTTTCCCTTTCTCCACCAAATCATTATCAACGGCGAGTAATCTTTTCCCCGGAAAGAACGAAACTGCCGGAACTCCCATAACTGCTGCTTCCCTTGCCATTGTTCCAGAGCCGGTTAAGGTGACATTGGAGTAATATATTAAATTCAGTCCATCCAATGCCCTTGGAGGAATGTAAACATTTCCAAATCCCCTTGCTAGCTTTTTTTCCTCATCGTTCCTCGGAAGATAGATTACGTTAATGTTTTCCCTCTCAAACCGCTTTAACAGGGAGGGAACAAGAGATCTATCCTTCAAGACGTAAAGTGATGTCAGCGATTCAGGCCTTAGAACGACGTAATCTTCAAATGGAAGCTGGGATAGGAAATCACGATCAGGATGGAAGTCAGCTATGTAAATATGTTCTTTATACCCGGGATAAACCATTACCTTATCCCCAAAATGCTCCCTGAAAGTCCCTTCTGCAGCCTTTGGGACAAGCACATGGTCAGAGAGGTTCTTTATCTTTGATTCTATCCTTTGAAATAGGGGCTTTTTCCCAATGAACTTTAGATCGTTGTCGAGCATCAATATAACCTTCATCCCTCTGAGTTTACCTGCGGGGATTGGCATTGCATTTTCAAAACTCAACAGGGCTTTTGTTCGGGGGGCTTTGCACAGTAACTGAAAGGTACGAAAGGCAAAAGAAAGAGATTTGGCAATTGGATTGTATCTATCCGACCCAAATACCTCTCCATTCAGTTTGAGAATCTTTATCAATTCCGCTGTTTCGCCTCGATTAAATCCTGTAACGTAGACTGAGTATCCTTCGAGTCCTCTAAGGATAGCTTTAGCGACGTGGACCTGTGGAGTGTTCGATATGTCGATCCAGAGGTCATAAGTTTTCTTTGCCATCTCCAAGCACCCTAACTCTGAATCCCGCTTTTCTCCACTTTTCGTGATCAAGAATATTCCTTGCATCGAACACGCATCTGCTCCTCATTAGCTTTGCTATCTCATTTGGATCGAGGAACTTGAATACCTCATGATCGGTTATCACGACAATACAATCACTATCCCTTACGGCTTCTCCCAGAGTTAGTAGGGGATATTCAAATTTTTTGACGAATGGATCGTATACCTTAACTTTAAATCCACTGTTTTCAGCCAAGCGTATGAACCTTAGCGCCGGAGACTCCCGGGCGTCGTCAACGTTTCCCTTATACGCAACACCGAGAACGGTAATCGTCGGATATTTAATTTCTCTTAGCATTTCTCTAACCTTGCGGAGGGTGTAGTTGGGCATGGTGTCATTTACATGCCTCGCAAGAGCTATCATGTTTCCATTGGATGTGTTCTGGATGACGAACCAAGGGTCAATGGCTATGCAATGCCCTCCAACACCGGGACCCGGCTTGTGGAGGTTTACCCTCGGATGTTTGTTAGCTAGCTCAACGGCCTCCCAGATGTTAACTCCATATTCCTCGGCAATCTTGGCGAGTTCATTAACAAGGGCGATGTTAACATCCCGATACGTGTTTTCGATTAACTTCACAAACTCTGCGGTGGTGGCATCCGTAAGGTAAATGTTGCCCTTAACAAAGGAGGAGTATAATTTCTTAGCCAAATTAGCCGCTCGAGTGGTTATGCCCCCTATTATTCTATCGTTATGTATCATCTCATGGATGGTCTTGCCGGGAATGGCCCTCTCGGGGCAATGTACAACATGAAAGTCATCTCCAGCCTTCAACCCACTTTTTTCCAGTATTGGGATGAGGATTCTCTCCGTGGTTTTGGGTGGAACCGTGGATTCCAAAATTACGAGGTTTCCACTCCTCAGATACGGGCGTATCATCTCGGCCGCGGATTTCACGTATCTCAAATCTGCCGCTTTAGTATGTTCATCCAATGGGGTGGGAACAGAGATTAGGAAGACGTCAGATTCCTCAACCTTTGTACTTGCCCTGAACCTGAATTTGCCTTTCTCAAATAGTTCTTTTAGACCGGGCTCCCGAAAGGGTAGTTTCCCTTGGTTTAATAGGTTTACTTTTTTCTCATCCACATCAACACCAATAACCTCATGTCCTGAAGAGGCAAAAAGCAAAGCAGTTGGAAGACCAATGTATCCGAGCCCTAACACTGAAATTTTCATTCTCTCCCCTCCTTTATCTTCCTTAAACTCTTCTTCAGCTCGACCATCACTTTGAACATGTAGCTCATGACGAAGCCGACGGCAAGGAACTGCACGCCACCGAGCACGAGTATCGCGGTGACTATCGCGAGGAGGTCGTGGGGGATGCGGTGAAACCACTCATAAACAACGTAGGATCCGGTAAGCAGCCCCAAAACCATGAAAACGATCCCAAGGAGGTATAGGTACTTCGCCGGATTGTACCTGACGAGGAGTTCTATTATGGCCCGCCCTATTCCGAGACCATCACCGATGGGGCTTAGCTTCGTGTTTCCATCCCTTCTGTAGTAATTTATGGGAACCTCGACGATCCTAAAACCGTTCGTCAGTGTTTCCACCGTCAGCTCCGTCTCGACCTCGAACCCGGGCTTTAGAAGGTTCACGCTTTTATAGACCTCCTTCTTGAGGGCCCGGTATCCTGAGAGTATATCGTGGAGCTCAACCCCGTAAAGAAAGCGGAAGAGCCAGTTAAGTACCCTGTTCCCGAACAGGTTCAGCCGCGTGAAAGCTCCTTTTTCATAATTGAGCAACCTGTTCCCTATAACGTGTTCCGCTATGCCCCTCCGTATTGGTTCCAGCATTTTCTCTATGTCCCTTGGATCGTAGGTTCCATCCCCGTCTATCAGAACGGCAACATCGCTTTCGATCATGGAAAAGGCCTCGGCGACAGCCTGCCCCTTACCCCTGCCGCTCTGTACAACCACCTTTGCACCCTTCTCTCTCGCTATTTCTCTGGTCCTGTCCGTGCTGTTTCCGTCTATAACGAGGATGTTATGATATCCCAGCTCCTTAAAGGTGTCTATAACCCTTCCTATGCCATCCTCCTCGTTGAGGGTTGGGATTATTATGGTAACGTCTGATGGTTCAATCTCCTGCATAGGACCCCACCGTATCTTTTAAAGCGGCTAAACAAATGGTCAACCCCTCGTTGTAGGCCGGGATGAGTATCAGAACGTTGCTCTTCTCCACCGTGGTTCCACCTCCATTATCTCCATATATGCTGTTGCCATTTTTAATCGATTCTGTTATAAAATTTTTCCTCAAATTTTCCGGATGGACTTTCAAAGATGTTTGGTGTTTCACGGACATAACCCGTTCCATACCTTCTCACCGGCTCACTTTCATGTAACCAATGGCTTCAGGTGAAGAGTCAATGGATCGCAAGACTCAGGGCATTCTGAAGATTCCCCTGTCAAGGACCTTCTTCCCCTGAACGTATGCATAGCGAACCACGACGCTCCCGTTCATGTTGTCCGGCAGCTCGAACTCTTCGAGGCCTTTAACGGGGTACCATTTTTTGAAGACCAGCGTTCCGTTGTCAAGGTAGCCCCATATCCCCAGCCCGGTCCCGGTTGCGTTCTCGAACTCGAGGAAAACCGTCTCCCCGGTCTTTTTAACTATAACGTTAGGATGCCTGAGCCTGAGTATCTTAACGATCCCTCCGTCCGAGTAGGCGAGCTCATAGGGTTCCTCGGGTTTTATGAAAAGCCTCGCAAGGGTTGTGTTGAAGGCTTCCCCGTTCATGAGAACCGCGTACCCGTAGTTGAGGTTCATGTAGACGTAGGCATCAAACTTCGAAGGCCCCGTGTTGAGCCTCTCAACCTTTCCCCCGTACTCGAGATAGGCCTCCACCGGAGCTAAGGTCTGCCCGTTGACGTTTATCAGGACCTCCCACGTTTCACCGGGCTTCGCCACGATACTGTAACCCTCCTTCTGGAATACGAATGCCCCGGAGGATGAAAGGAGCGGAAGCACGACCATGCCGTAATCCCCTTTTACATTTGCGGTCCCAACTATGAACCCGAACTTGAGGAAATCGTAGTGGGAGACGATGACGTAGTCCACCCCAAGCCCCTCAGCCCAGTTTTCGTCGAGCTTGCCGAGGTAATAACTGGCAACACCCCTATTCGGGCTCCCCTGGGCTACCGGGCTTCTTCTGGAGTAGTAGGTCACCCAGTGGCCGTAATCCCACCAGGCCATGACTATGTCGTTCCCTTTGGAGTTATTCCCGAGCCATGTCAGAGCGTTTTCCCATGCCCCGTTCATGTAAGGCCTCTCCTCCCAGGCCCTCTGGAACCCGAGGGAAGCATCGGTAATGGGTAGGAGAACGAGGAGTACAAGCGTTAACACCATCCCCTTCCTCCCTTCCAACTTCGGGAGTTCATAAAGCTCCATCAGTCCGATACCGGTCATTAAAGCAATTCCCATCGAACCTATGAATAGGAACCTCGTCCATGTTTTTATCATGTAAATGCTTGGGATTATGAGGCCGAGGAGGAGGAAATCGTAAACTTTAACCTTCCGGGGGGTAAACCTCAGGAAGAAGAGGGGAGCCAAGAATAAACCTATCGAAAAGGCCCCCCAGAGGTCGGAAAAGCCTGAAGGCCGGGTCTCCTGGATCGGGGCCTCTCTAAATATCCCGAAAGCCGTGGAGAGATCCTTTAGAGCTTCAAACCTTGCGAAGATTATTAAAACTCCGAGAAGGGCTAAAACGGAGAGGATTCCGAGTCTGACCTTCCCGCTTTTGACGAACCTTCCGAGGATCAGGAGCAGGACTATAAAGGCTAAGCCAAGCGGGAGGAGGTACTTCAGGTGAACCAGAAGATAGACGTCCTTTATAAGTCCAAACTCGAGGGAAAGCTTTTCTGCAACCTTTTTACCGAGCCACCGGTTGTAACCGAGCATCCCGTAGCCGAAGCTTCCGGCGAGGTAGTTGGCCATCAGCGCCCCAAGGGCCGTCGATAGTGCTAAACATAGGGAATCGAGCATATACTTATCTTTCTTCAGAAGGAAGGCCCCGACCGCTAGGAAGAGCGAATTCGCAAGGAGAAAGATGAATATCGGATAGTAAGCCTGCCAGAAGATCGAAGCGAAACCGCTCGCGAGGGCCGGGACGAGGTAGAAGGCCAGCTTTCTGTATCTCCTGCTGCGACGGGTTTTTAGGGCCAGGGCCGTTCCGAGCAGGGCCAGTGAATAGAGGAAGAGCATGTAGTTGTCTCCCCTGTAATAGTTGGCCATCGACCTGAAGACGTGCCCAAAGCTGACCGCGAGGAAAAGGGAGGCAAAAAAGGCCCTCTTTTCATCGTAGAGCTTCAGAAGGGCGAGGTAGAAGAAGATCACCGTTAGAACGCCGAAAATCACCGGAGTTATTCTGAAGGCATCGTAGAGGGAAACCCCGAAGATGCTTAAAAGTTTGTAAACGTAAGCCGGAGTCATCCAGAGGCCGAGGGGGTGGAAGTTGTGCACCTGAAAACCCCGCGGACCGCCGGCTATCGTCAGGAAGTTGAACCACTCGCCCGCTTTCAACGCTTCTTCGATGTAAGCGAGGTGAAAGTAGGGATCATAGCCGAGCATATACTTGAACCTCAGAGGAATCAGCCTGAAGATAAGGGCGATTGTCGTTATCAAGGGAAGGGCCATTTTGGGCCTGAATATACTCTCCAGCTTTAGTTTTTCCACCCTGTATACCCCCTTTACTCATACTTTGTGTCCTTTGAACAATTTAAGCTTTTATTATATCAATAGGGGTCCTTTTCACTTAAACATGTTCACCTTTCTGACGTCTCTCAGCATCAATAGAACAAAAAGCAACGTAAGTCCGGTCATAATGGCCACCTGATTTTCTGCGGGATAGAGGTAGCTGTACTCAACCTTCAAAAAGGCCCCCAAACTCAGGAGGACCACCACGAAGGAGAGCAACTTCGGATCGGGCTGTTTAACTTGTAGTCCCCCGGAGCCCTCGGTCAAAATCTCCCTCAGAACCATAAGCGCTGGAAAGGCACCCAGTAGAAACGCTTTCAATGCCCCGAGCGAGAGAAGGTCCGAAACGGTTACCTCACCTATCAGGGCAACGGCATAGAAGAAGTAGGCAATAAGCCCGAGGTCCTTATCCTTCCGGGCCAGCAGATAGACGAAGGGTATCAAAACGACGGCCTTTGCCCTCAATATTAGGCCGGCTATTATCGCTATTATCCCCCATATCATCTTCCCATCTCCAGCTCCTTCATGATCTCCCTCAAATAGTCACCCGGTCCCAGATCTATCGTGGGCACGATGGCGTTGAACTTCTTAACGGTTTCCTCTCTCTCGAGGTACCTTCTATAAAGGATCCTAAGGGTTTCCTTATCGAGCTCTCCATCGTAGAAGAGCACCGGATTCGGGGAGAGTATAATCATCCTGTGCTTCTTCCTCAGCATTAAGGTCAAACGGTAGAGGAGTGAGGTGTGCCCCATCAGATCCGTTATGAGTATGAGATAGGAGGGTTCCTTGATACCGAGGAGGGCCTCGCCTGGTCCCCTTCTTTTCCCCGGGAAGATCTTCTCCATGAACCTCCTTCCCTTCCCGGTGAACTCTATGCCCAGGTCACCCTTCAGGCTCTT
This sequence comes from Thermococcus aegaeus, assembly GCF_055393685.1. Taxonomy (NCBI): domain Archaea; kingdom Methanobacteriati; phylum Methanobacteriota; class Thermococci; order Thermococcales; family Thermococcaceae; genus Thermococcus; species Thermococcus aegaeus. Next base: position 1,083,597 of record NZ_AP042464.1, read on the forward strand.
AAGTCCCCTTTCAGGTTTAAACTTCACCGCGTTTCTTATCCTGTTCAGCTGTTCCCTGCCCTTTGAGGGCCTCACGATCCTGACGTTGTTCTCGGTGTATACGATGAGCCCCACCCTGTAGTTCTTCTTCAAAAGCATGGTGGCGAGATGAAGGACCAAGGTTGAGGCATAATCTATCTTGGCCTTCCTCAGCCCCTTGCGCATCTCTCTCGTTGAGTCCAGAACAAGGTAGACGTTCCCCTCCCACTCCTTCATGAAAACCCTAACTATGAGCTCCCCGATGCGGGACGTTGCCTTCCAGTCTATCCTTCTGAAGTCATCCCCGGGCAGGTACTCCCTCAGGCCCTCGAGCTCTATCGTTTCCATTCCCAGAAAGATGCTCTTCCTGTAGATCTCACCCAATTTTATGTTGTAATCCTCCTTTGCCGCTTCCCTTATGGAGTCCACTGAAGGCACCACGCTGAGCTTTTTCCTTCCAAGGTGGATCTCCTCAAAGTAGAGCTCGTTGGGGTCGTAAACCTCCAGCCCAAGGGAAACCTCGTGATCCCCCCTCTTTCTGGGTGTTAAGCTTAGCTCGATTAACCTCTCCTCGCCGGCCTTCAGAATCAGCTTTCCGTCATTTTCTACCTTAATGGCCGGATTGGAGCACTTAAATTTAATCTTCACATCGTTCCCGTGATTCTTAACCTTCACAACTGCCTTCGTCCGTTTTCCCTCCTCGGCAGACTCCGGAAAGTCCACCTTAACTTCCAGCTTTGGCTCGAACTTCCTTGCGTTTAAAATGTATAATACAAGGCCCAGGCCAAAAAGGGCGCTGAAAACGTTCGAGGCAAGGTAGCCATGGGCGAAGCTCACCCCGGAAAGCGTCCAGAGAAGGTCCTCCCTTTTCATACCGGCACCTCTACCTCATCGAGGATCTCCCTTACAACGTCCTCGCTCTTGAGCCCCTCAAGCTCGTACTCCGCCCTGATCAAAAGCCTGTGCGATAGAACGCTCACGGCCATCTCCTTCACATCGTCCGGTAGGGTGTAATCCCTGCCCTTCATAAAGGCGAGGGCCTTGGCAGCGTAAAGGAGATGTTCGGCCGCCCTTGGGGACGCTCCAACGAGAAGCCTCTCATCCTTCCTGGTTCTTGTGATTATCTCGTAGAGGTAGCTCAAAACCTCCTCGCTCGTCTTAACCTTCCTCACCTGTGCTATCATGGCCACTATCTGGTTAGGGGTGAAGATCTGCTTCACGTCTCTAAACTCCCCCTTATCCTTCCTGAGCAACATGGTGAGCTCCTCATCCCTGTCCGGATAGCCGACCTTTATGTTCATCATGAACCTGTCTACCTGTACCTCCGGTAAATTGTAAACCCCCTCGAACTCAAGGGGATTTTTGGTTGCTATAACGAGGAAAGGCTCTGGTAGCGGAAGCGTTCTGCCCTCGATCGTCACCTGCCCTTCCTGCATGGCCTCGAGCAAAGCACTCTGGGTTTTCGGCTGGGCCCTGTTGATCTCATCCGCCAGAACGACGTTGGCGAATATTGGGCCCTTCTTTATCCTGAACTGGCCAGTTCTTTGATCGTAGTAGACCGTTCCAACTATATCCGCCGGAAGAAGGTCCGGAGTAAGCTGGATCCTTGAGAATTCGAGCCCAATAGCCTGTGCAAAGCTCTTCGCTATGGTGGTCTTAGCGACCCCGGGTATACCTTCCAGAATCACATGCCCTCTGGCCAGAAGTGCAACTGCTAAAAGCTCTATAACCTCGTCCTTTCCAACAACGGCGTTGTGAATTTCAGCTTTAAGCTTTTCAAGGAACTCTTTACCGTTCATTTTAACCACCCAGTTTTTTACCGGTTTTCATCTCTTTTATGATTTTCCTGAGGATTTTTTCATCATAACCCTCTTTTTTCAGCTCTTCTACAACCTCATCCAGACTTTTCCCTTCTTCCTTAAGAATCTTGCCCAGCAGGAGATTCAAAAATCTGTTCACCCCCTCCAGAGCAAGGCCACTCTCAACGATTATGGCTAAAACGGCCACCCCCAGTATCACATAGAAGGCCTTCATCCTGTCAAAGCTCCTTCTTATCACGACGGTTCCCATGGCGTAGGGGTTGAAGTTCGAGTGATGGGCCTCATCAACGTAAACCACATCAGATTTTATGTACCCTGCGAAGTTCCTTATGAACGGTTCGTTCCTATCGAACATGTCGTTTATGAAAACGCTCGGATCCGAGAAGAGGATTATCTTCCCGTTGCCATAGCTGAGCTCGCTCATCACCGGGAGTTGCCGTGGATTGTTTCCCAGAATGGCCACTTTGCTCGTGTATATCGAGCCCTCCGCTCCCACTATCACGGAAGGTACGTTGAGGATCAGCTTATCTACCCCAACGCCAAGCTGAGGATCGGTTATCCTGACGAGCTCCGGGAAGTTGTAGTTCTTCGAGTAGAACACATCCAGAGGTTGAAGATCGCTAAACCGGGCCGTTACGTTCAGGCCTTTCAAAATATCGTTTCCGGTTCCAAAGTCGTCTATAAGAACGAGGGTTCCCCCGTTATCTAAAAATCTCTTTACCTCCTCGATTTCAGCGGAAGAATACCCCAGATCAGGCCCGAGAATTAAAAGAGTGCCCTTCCTCTCACCGATGCCGAAGGAGTTGAAGGAGGTTATCACGGGCATGACGTCTGTTTCTTCATAGAGCAATTTTCCGAAGCTGGAAGCCCCGTTCCATCCGGTATTGAAAAGGCTAAAATCCGCACTGGTGTAGAATACCGGAACGCTCAGTGGCATCACGAGGATGAAAATCCCGAATGCAATCATTATCGCATAAACCGCCCTCCTCATAGCTCCTCCCCCACTATGAAAGACACTATGAAACCGGCTACATGTCTGAGGTACTCCAAGACTTCGCTTCTCCTGAGGATTTTCTTTCCATAGAAGTGCCTCTCGTAAATGGTGGTGATCTTTTCCAGATGGTAGGCGAAGCTCTCCCCCTTCAACCTGCTCACGAGCTCCCTTGGCGTTAAGCTGGTCTTTAGGCCGTAGTGCCTGATGAGCTTGTGGTAAATCTCCCTGTACATCTCCCTCAGGGACCTGAACTTTCTAACGTCTTTGTCCTTTTTAGCCTCCTCCATTGCCTTCAGGAGGGCTACGAACTCCTCATCACTCATCCCTCTATGGCCCCTCCTGTAGAGCCTGTAACCTAAGAACGCTATCCCGAATAGGAGGGCTACGATGAGAATGATCAGGAAGGTCTCAAAAAGGGAAAAGCTTACGATTTTAAGGGTTATCGTATTTGATATGGCCCTCTCATAGTACTCATCGCCCGGAAAGAGGGCATAGATCTTATGTTCCCCGGTTTCGTTGAAGACAACGTCAACCTCAAAGTCCCCCATTGTATGAACTTCTGTGTGGGGTTTGCCATCGACGTAAACTATAACCGGAATCTCCCTTCTGACCCCGCTAACGGTTCCGCGTATCTTAACCTCCTCCCCAACCTTGAAGCTCTCTTTATCGGTCTTTATCTCTATTCTAACGGGATACTTAAGGAAGGTAAGGCTCAGAAAGGCCGAACTTCCAGCATAGACATCACTCCCGGCATAGCTGACGTTCAGAAGTTTTTTCCCGCTTTCACGGGCGGTAACGTTGAAGGAAAAAGCCCCGTTCTCGAGGGTTGAAACCCTGAACTTTCCCTGATCATACTCAACGAAAAGCTCTTCCCCGCCCAATGCGTTTCCATAGTAGTCCAGCAAAACACCCCTTACATTCACGCTCTGGTTGATGTACGCACTCTCACCTGAGGAGAGGATTATCCGTGTGGGGATCCTCAAAACGCTTATGTTTAAAGTGTTGGACTTCTCAAAGCTCCCGTTCCTAATGCCGGTTGCAAAGACCTCGTAGTTACCAATCCTATCGAAGGAATAGACAAAGGAAAATCGATCGTTCTTAACATTAAGGACAACTGTCAGGTTTCCAATGTGGAGGTTGACGATGGTGAAGTTGGGTGCATAACCGTAAAAGGTGACGTTTTCTTGGACAAAGGGGTTAAGGTTGGAGGCGTATAGAAGGAAGGAATCAGGAGGCAAAACTGTATAGGTGCTCAAAACCCTCTCATAACCGGAATACATCTCCTTGATCTTCTCCAGCTTTTCCCTGAGGGATGAGGTGTCAAGCCTTAAGGTGCTGTTGTCCTCGTCAACGAACTCAAAATTCTCGATATTATTGAGTGCCCCCTCGGCTTTGGAAATTCCCTCGCCCATCGTTTCCAGACCTAAGCTTGCGTTGATGTAGGCCTGATAATCACCAGTCTCTCTGACTTTCTCTATGTTTTCCAGAAAGAGGTTTTGGCCGAGGGCTATCTTCTTAATCCCCCTCCCGAGATCAAGGAAGGTGGGTAGATAATCTTCAACCTTTGCCCTTATTCCAAACGACCTGTAGAATTCTATCTCCTCCCTGGTTATGTTAAGCTTTGTTTCAACATTATTGGCATAATAGAGGCTCTGGTTGTCCTCCGCGATTATCTTGTCAAGAGTCATTTCTGAATAGAGGAGAATAACCCTGAAGTAGATGTAGATCCCCTTGTCGTTCTCATAGGCCTTCTCATATTCAAAATGCCTTTCCATGGCTAATCCAAAGCTACTGAAGGCCAAAAGTATGAGAATGATTAGAACAATACTCCTCTTCATTTTCCTCAAATTCAAAAGATAATGATAAACATTTTAAAGTTAATGGTTTCAAATGATTGGGGGAAAATTATGGAAGTGGAGAAGATAGCAAGCGCTTCTCTGGGTGGCATTGGGGTTTCTCTGCTTATCTACGGGGCGATAAATTCCAGCCAGAGTTCGATTAACCTCGGATTTGCGGGCCTTTTCTTGGGATTTATAATACTAACGTTTAAATCAAGGGAATACATAAGGAGAGAGGCCCTTGATAACCTGGTTTTTCCCTATGCTGAAATGCTCCGGGATATGGTAAAGGATCTGGGCCTTGAGGGGAACGCTTTATACATACCACCCTATGAGAACATGCCGGAGGGAGGGACGTTCATCCCACTCCATAGAGAGTTCGACCTCGACCTCGGGAGAATGGATGAGGAGACGGTCTTCCTCACCAACGTGGCCAATGAAAGACAGATGGGCCTTCGGATAAGACCAACAGGAGCAGATCTGGTCAAAAAGTTTGAGGAGCACTTCGAGGCTCCACTCGATGGTAACGGCCACAAAGCGGTTGAAAGCGTTGCCTCATCGGTTTTAAGGGCATTCGATCTCGCCAGAGGAGTGGTTATAGATGAGGAAGAGGGAGGAGGGTTTAGGATAGTTGTAAAGCCGACAAACATGGAGGTATGCAGGAAAAACGTGGAGGGCTGTAACCAGACCGCATGCCCCGTGTGCTCCTCCATCCTTCTGGCCTTGGCAAAAGCGACCGGAGAGGTCATAGAGAGCGAGGAGTTTTCTATAAAAGACTACGGCATAGAGATAAAAGCTAAAAAGCTTGGGGGCATTGAGAAATGGATGTAGAGGACTACATATTGCTTTTTCTCTCCTTATGGATTCTTATCTCTGCTCTGGCTGTAAAAAGCGTCGACGTATTTCTCACGCTGACCCTTATAGGCCTCCTCATAACCCTTGAAGTCGGTAACCTCTTCCTCAGCAGGGAGCAGAAGGAGAACCTGAAGCCCCTCGTGGAGCTCTTGCTGGTTATCTTCGCCATAATAGTCATGAAGAAGGTTTACGAGATTTTGAGTGGTTAAAGCTCCTCCCTTCAGGACGTTTGATATACAAAAACACATTAGTTTTACTGATTTTTTAATCATTTTAAGACTTCATGCACGTTTCTTGCCACGATGATTCGGAAGGTCAGCATAATAATTAACAGACAGAATGTACTCAATGCATAGCATGGTACAGAGTACACGGTACATTATGTGTACTGTACCATGTGCCTTAGCATAATAAATCGATTTGCCTTTTTAATCTTGTAGTTTCAAAAAGCCGGCATTAGCGAGGGGGTTAATTCGATGGAACCCTAACCCTTTAGGGCGGGTAGGAAGTCAGTGCGCAATCTATTTAAGAGTCTAAAAACTATCTTCATTGGTGAAAAAAGTGGAGATAACGTTTGAAGAGAAAAGAATAATCCTCGCCAACAAGCGAATTAATAAACTTGATGAATTCGTCTTTAAAGTTACCTCAATCTTAGAAAAATACACCGAATACGTAATAGTGAGTGGTTACGTCTCAATTCTATTTGGACGCTCTCGAGGTACAGAAGACATAGACATTGTGATTTCACAGATTTCTCTTGATAAGTTTAACGAAATGTTTAATGATTTTGTGAAAAGCGGCTTTGAATTCATAAACTCAGATGACCCCATTGAGCTCTTTGAAATGCTAAGCGAAAAACAAGCAATTAGAGTGTGTGAAAAAGGGACTATTTTTCCAAATGCTGAAATAAAGCCCCCAAAGGATAGGTTCCATTTGGAGGCTCTGAAGGACAGAGTTGAGGTCGTCGTTGATGAAAGAAAGATTTTTATTTCACCTATAGAGTTGCAGATAGCTTATAAGCTCTATCTTGGCAGTGATAAAGATATAGAAGATGCAGTGTTTTTGTACGAGCTTTTTAAAGAACACATCAACAACGAAAAGCTTCAATACTGGAAAGAACAGCTTGGGGTGGCTGATTTTGAGTTCTAGGAGAGACATGGAGGATCGAATAAAATTCATAAAACTTTACGTTGAGTGGCTCAAGAAAACACCAAACGAAGTGTGGAGCGCCCAGCAGGCTGAATTTATTAACGCTCTCTTAGAAAATGCAAAGAACTTCCCTCTGTCAAAGAAGAAATATTTGAAAATTAAAGAACGAGTCAAAAAGGCTAGAAATTAGTTGGCTTTCTATTCCTAAAAAGCAAAGAATATCCAGAGACAGGATAATCTTTCCTGTAGATATAGAGTTCAACCGAAAAATATAAATATCCAGAAACAGGATAATCCTATAGGTGGATAATAAATGAAATTCTACGACAGGGAGAAGGAGCTCGAAGCCCTGGAAAAAAGCTTTAACCTCATAAAAAGGAGGTCTTCCCTAGTTATAATTACTGGTAGACGTAGAATTGGAAAAACAAGACTCGTTAGAGAATTTTTCTCAAGGAAAAATATTCCTTACTTAGACTTTTTTGTATCGGTGAAGGAGGAGTCACTCTTACTTGAGGACTTTCAGGAGGAGATAAGCGAAAAGCTTGGCTATTCCCCAAAATTTGAGAACTTTGAGGATTTTTTGAGCTTCTTGTTCAAAACCCAAGATAAGATACCAATATTTTTTGATGAGTTTCAGAACTTTCTCAAAATAAACCCCTCCATAATTTACGACCTTCAAAAGTTCTGGGATAAATACAAAGAAGAGAAACGCTTTTTCATTGTGCTTTCTGGATCTTACATAGGGATGATGAAAAAGGTGTTCCTCCTTAGAAAATCCCCCCTGTATGGTAGGAGCGACCTTTATATAGACCTCAAGCCGTTGAAACCAAACGTTGTTTTTCAAATGCTTGATGACCTTGGTATAAAGGACTTTGAGGAAAAAATAAAGTTTTATGGAGTTTTTGGTGGCGTGCCTAAGTATTATGAGTATCTTGAACTATTTAACGAAAAGACTTTCTTCAGCTTTCTGGAAGAGATGCTAAGATTTTCCTCTATTCTGCAGAGCGAGGGTGAGGCTTTGCTCATAGAAGAGTTTGGGAGAGCCCACAAGATATATTTTTCTATCTTGGAAGCCATTGCGAACAGTAGAAACACCCTCGTTGAGATAGCAAACGCAATCTCCCAGAAACCCACTACCATAACGAAGTACCTGAAAGCCCTGGAAGAATATTTCAATTTGATTTCAAGAGAAAAACCCCTGCTGGAGAAAAAAAGTAAAAAATCCCGTTATATAATCAACGATTACTTCCTAAACTTCTGGTTTACCTTCATACGAAAGAACCAGAATCTGGTTGAAACAGAGAACTATGATGCCCTAATAAGGAAAATTGAAAATGGCTTCCCCAACTATTTTGGCAGGATATTCGAAAGGGTTGTGAGGGATATTCTCGTTGAACTGAACCAGAGGGGAGTTCTGGAATTCGACGAAATTGGGCCACAATGGGGTAAGAGCCAGAAAGGAAGCTACGAAATTGACCTCGTTGCAACAAAAGGCAACAAAGCTTTGTTTATTGAGGTTAAATGGAGAGATGACGTTAATGGAAAAAAAGTTTTGGAAGATTTAATGGAAAAAGCGGAATTAACAAAATGGGAGGGGGAGAAAGAATTCCTAATAATTGCAAAGAGCTTTAAAAAGAGAGCCCCTGATGCCACATGCTGGGATTTAAAAGATCTGGAAAGATTAATAGCCGCTCAAAGCTAGTCATTGAGAATTATCACATCGAGGTTCTCAAAGTGCTTGTCAAAGACACTCCAACAGCTCTTTTTCGAGATCCTCCCCTTTGACTTTAACCTCAATTATATCAAAGAACTTGGAGAAGTTTGGCTTCTTCCGTGGAAGAATTTCCATCCTATCTTCGAGCTCAATAAGTACAACCTCATTCCCCCACTTTTCACGCAACTCCTTTGGAATGACAATTCTTCCTTGAGGGTCTATCTTCTTAAGTTTCCCTATCACGACCACCATTTATCCTAGAACAATAAATTCTAAGATATGGTTTTTGGTATCATAAGCAAGGGCGCAAATCTATATTCCATAAAATATAAAAACATCAAAAATTTATATTCTATGGGATATAAGATGTTGAAAAGAGAAGAAATTATTGAGCTGATCAGTGTAGATAATTTTTGGGGCAGGCCTCAAGAGATTGGAATAGAAAGGGATTACTACTTAAAACGGCTTAGCAAACTTGCCAAAGCTAAGGACTTCTCAATATCGATTATTGGAGTTAGAAGATCAGGAAAGACCTTTCTAACAAAGCAGTTTTTGAAAAAAGCCATAGACTCTGGACTTGGCCCCGAACAAACCCTCTACGTAAACCTAGAAGATCCAAGGTTTCATCCTTACCTAAGTTTAGAGCTCTTGGATGAGATCTATCAAGCGTACAGAACGTTTGTCAACAGAGATAAATTTGCGTTGATAGTCCTTGATGAAATCCAAAACATTGAGGACTGGGAAAAATGGGTTCGGAGAGCAATGGAAAAAGAAAACGTCCAAATAATTGTAACTGGATCAACGTCTTCCCTTTTAAAAAGTGAGGTATCAACTGCATTAACCGGACGTTCGCTAACTCTCGAAGTTTTCCCGCTCAGTTTCCGAGAGTTCTTGAAATTCAAAGGGATTGTGGTTGAGAACCAGCTAGACATTATAAAAAACAGAGCTAAAATAGAGAGACTCCTAATAGAGTACCTCCAATTCGGGGGATTTCCAAGAGTAGTTCTGGAAGAGGATGAATTCTTAAAAAGAGAAATACTCAAGGAGCTTTTTGACGGCATCGTAATGAGAGACGTTGTATTCCGGCATGGATTTAGGGAAGTAAATTCAGTCAAACTGGTTGCAGAATTGGCCATAAACTCGTTCTCCTCTCTTAAGAGCATAAGCAGTCTAAGAAATGAACTGGCCGGAATCCTAAAGAGGAAAGTCTCTCCAAATTTTGTTGCGGAGGTAATAGAAGCCCTCAGAGAAAGTTATCTGCTCTTCACAATCCCACCTTTTTCTCCAAAGATAAAAGATGTAAAGAAGTACCCAAAGAAAATTTATGTCGTAGATACAGGATTAGCGACCTCCGTAGCATTAAGTTTCTCCAAAAATCTAGGCAGGTTAGCCGAGAATGCAGTTGCCGTACATCTCATTAAAAAATATGGAGAAAACAACCTGTTCTACTACAAGGGCAAGAGAGAAGTTGATTTCATTATCAAAGAAGGGTTAAAAGTAACAAAAGCAATCCAAGTAACTTGGGATTTAAGAGAAAGCCACGAAAGAGAAGTAGAAGCCATATTGGAGGCAATGGATGTCTTTAATCTTGACAAAGGCCTTATCATAACTGCAAATGAAGAAGGAGAAGAAGCTCACGGAAACAAAAAGGTAAAACTAATTCCACTCTGGAAGTTTCTTCTGGATTTAGAGTTTGCAAAAGAATTTTAAGGCTCCCCTTCTTTATCCCTCCGGTGGTCAAATGAATCTTAGAGATTACTGGGACCTCATAACGATAATCGCACTATCGCTCCTCCTTGACATTCTCATAGCCTTCTACCCAGACAGCCTGCTTAGGAAAGCCCTTGGCTTAGCCTTCGTGCTCTTCTTTCCGGGCTATGTTTTCATAACAGCCCTATTCCCAGAGAAGAAGGAGCTTGACAACCTTGAGAGGCTGGCTTTAAGCTTTGGACTAAGCATTGCCATCGTGCCGTTAATCGGTTTGGCTCTCAACTACACCCCCTGGGGAATAAGGCTAATTCCAATTCTTGTGAGCTTAACCATCTTCAACGTAATCTTCGCTTTCATCGCAATATACAGAAGGGCTAATGCTATCGAGCCGTGGATTCCAAGAATAAGCATTGAGAAACTCAAAGAAGAGCTCGAGTGGGAGCAGGCAAGTAAACTAGATAAGGCCCTAACAGTAATCTTGATCATAGCAATAATCTCATCCATAGCTACTCTAGGCTACGTTATAACCCACCCAAAGCCGGGCGAAAAGTTCACCGAGTTCTACATCCTCGGCCCAGAAGGAAAAGCCGCCGATTATCCAACGGAGCTTTTTGTAGGGGAAAACGCCACCGTAATTCTGGGAATAGCAAACCACGAGTACAAGAATGTAACATACCACGTTGAAGTCTGGCTTGTTAACTTAACCTACAACTTCACGACGAACGAAACCGTTATTTATAATATGTACCTTATGGATTATTTCAACGTCACTTTACCCCACAAGCCCATCGACATAGAGGGCAACTGGACGCCTCAATGGGAGGTGAACTATACTTTCACAATAGACAAGCCCGGAAAGTGGCAGCTCTGGTTTTTACTCTTTAAGGATGAAAGACCCCCACTGTCAAGCCCGATAAACGGCGATTATGCTCAAACAAACGCCACGCAGAGAATTCTAGATGCCATAGAAGGCAAAATACAGGCTCTAAAGCTCAACATTGAGGTCAGAGGGATCTGAGCTGGAACCTTGCTTCTGCACTTCTTTATACTAGTTGAAGTAAAATATTACAAACATTTTTAAGTTTGATTTTACTTAACTTTATTGTAGTGTGGGAGGTGCCCTAGCCATGAAAAAAGAGCTAGCTTTTCTAATTGCAGGACTGCTCCTGGGATTTAGTGGAATTAAGATAAGCGCCTTGTTCAGCGACATCAGCCTCTCGGAGAATAATGAAATTTCCACGGGCGAATTTGACATAAAAATAAGCAAAACGGGAGAAAGGTTTTACAATGATTTGAAGCTCTTTGAGCTCGATGATCTAAAACCTGGGGATGAGACAAACGCCAGCTTCTACATAAAGAACAGCGGCGACATAAGCATTTCGAAAATAATCATAATTCCGAAGGTTCAGGACTTGGAGGATGGAGAGCTCACGGATGCAGAAGCACTTGTAGATTCTACTCCAGAAGTCGGAGAGCTCAGTAAAAGCCTCATAGTTGAGTGGATAGCGATAACAAGAAGCAATGAAACCTATACTCTCAGCGAATATTCTGGAATGACTCTTTACGAGCTCAACAACCAGTCGATATCCATATTATATTCCCCTCTTGCCCCCTCAGAAAGCCTCAAAGTCACAATATTCTTCCTCGTGGATCCAAACGCAACCAATGAAATCCAAAAGGATCTTTCCCTGGTCTCACTCCAGATATACTCGGAGCAGTGAATTTTTAAACCTTATTTTCCTTTCTTTCTTGGTGCTAGTTATGATCGGAATCATTTTTGATATGGACGGGGTAATCTACAGAGGAAAAGAACCCATTGAAGGAGCAAATGAGGTTATCAAGTTTTTAAAAGCGAATAAAATCCCATTCATTTTTCTCACCAACAACTCCACAAGAAATGCCAGAATGTACAAAGAAAAGCTCCAAAAGATGGGAATTGACGTTGAGGAAGAGCAAATAATAACTTCCGGCCATGCAACGGCTAAGTATTTGAGCAGAAACTTTAAGAGGGGCAACGTTTTCGTAATCGGTGGAGAAGGACTTCTGGAAGAGATAAAATCAATAGGCTGGCCCGTAATAAGCGTTGAAAACGCAAAGGAACGGTGGAGAGAGGTAAAATACGTTGTGGTCGGTCTTGACCCAAAGCTTACCTATGAAAAGCTCAAATACGGCTGTTTGGCCATAAGAAATGGTGCGCTCTTTATAGGGACTAACCCCGACACAACTTACCCAAGTGAAGAGGGTATTTTGCCCGGGGCTGGCTCGATAATTGCCGCTCTGAAAGCTGCAACAGAGAAGGAACCCTTAATAATTGGCAAGCCCAACAAGCCAGTTTTTGAAGTTGTAAAAGAGAAGCTGAACGCCGATGAAATCTGGGTTGTAGGGGATAGGCTAGACACAGATATAGAGTTTGCTAAGAGAATAAACGCCAAAGCGATAATGGTGCTCACAGGAGTTAACACGCTCGAAGACATCGAAAAGAGCAAAGCAAAACCCGACGTTGTTATGCCAAGCATCAAGGAGCTCATAAAATATCTGGAGGTTTACCTGGAGCAGCAAAACCACAGGAATAAAGAGCATTAAAGAAACTTTCACCCCATAAGCTTTTTAATCTGTTCTCATCATCTTTTTTCGTAAAATCATCCCTTCCGGGATGCCTATGAAATCCGCCCAACTGAAATCAATCATTCTATTGTTCATGATAATATCAACGGCACTCCCAGCAAATGCCCTAGTCATTCCTATAGGTAGTTTGGAAATCAAGTACGTGATCCTCTCCGGAGAGCCCGGTACAACAAAAATGAACCTCCTCTCAAGCCATATGTACACCTCAACAACTGAAAGCGAGGAAAAGATAACGCTCTCTTCTCTTGCCGTGGAATACAGCCTCTATGCTGGGAAAAGAAAACTAGTATGGGCGGCTCCAAAAAACTCATCGAGGTTTGTTCCTAATTATAACGAATCCATTTACCTACCAGAGGAGCTCAAAGAGATCACCAGAGAGATCGCAGAGTCAAGTGAAACGATTGCAGAGTTTGCGTGGAAAGTTTCTTGGTTCGTCAATCAAAACATCAAATACGAGGACGTTTCTTTCAACGTGGAAAAAGATCGCACCGTTTTCCGTGAAGTAGATGTTAACATGCTCATTGATGAAATTTGGAAAAAGAAAAAGGGGGTGTGTAGACACAAGGCCATTCTAATGGAACGTATATTAAGATACGCCGGAGTTGAGGCCAAATACGCTGGTGGATACGCCCTAATTCCCATAAAAGGAAAACATCCTTACATTCCCCCGCAAGATATCGATACAATCGAAGAGCTTATGGAATTCTCAACCCACACTGGATTTGGACACGCATGGGTGATAGTTCATGACCCGGCCGTGGGTTGGTATCCCCTAGACCCAACAAGACAAAAAGATCCCCTTCACCCACTCTTAAAGGATAATCTAGCCGTATACATTGGAAATTACACTCCATATGCCCCAGATGAGATTCCACTTTTCAGAATTGAAAATGTGCAAAACTACACCACGGAGGCAAATGAGGTAAACTACAAAAACATGAAGATTGTGGAGTCAAGTAGTACAGGCATAGTTGTATACGAGCCAGAAAAGAATCAGATCGACTACTACCCCGGTGGCTACTCCCTAATAATTCCCCAAACTTTCAACTGGTCATATGGGAGTTATTTTGAAAACAAAACGGTAAATACAAACATAACAGTAATTCATTGGCGAGGGAAATATTACGTAAAGATAAGTGGCATCAAGCTGCCCTTGTACTTCACAAATAATGGAAAGCCCATAACACCCCTTTACAAAAAAGGTGATTACTACGTATACAGAGAGAAAGACCTAAACGTGAGAAATGGAACGGCTTATTTTGAAACACCCTATTATATCCTAAAAGTGGAGGTAAAAGAAGAGCCCTTCGGCGAAGTTCTAGTATTTGGACATTTCAACTTTCATGCCCAGTTCCACCGTGCATTAATTCCGTACTGAGGCAATATTCCTTTGGTTTTTTAAATCATAAGATTCCAATGGAGCACATGGAGCATCGAAAGATTTATAAATTAATTTTTGGTTATCAACATCGACGCCCCGGTGGTGTAGCCCGGTCAATCATGCGGGACTCTCGATCCCGCGACCCGGGTTCAAATCCCGGCCGGGGCACCAAACAATGGGCCCGTGGCTCAGCCTGGTCAGAGCGCCCGCCTGATAAGCGGGAGGTCCGGGGTTCGAAGCCCCGCGGGCCCACCAAAACGCTCTTCTTGGGTTTAAAGCACGAAAGTGTTATAAGTGTGGAAGAATTTAAGAAAAAAGTGAGGCGTTTCAGATGCCAGATGATATCCTATCCACGATAAAAAACACGATTCTAGACGCAGCATCTAAGAAAAATGTGCCTATTGAGAAAATTATTCTTTTTGGCTCCAGAGCTAGAGGAGATTATACACACAAGAGTGACTGGGATGTAGTGATTATTACAACAACTCCCCTCAAAAAGCCTCTTTTCTGGGATTTATATATTGAAATTAAAAGAGAATTGACTAAAAATAAAATCCCCGCCGATATCATCATTATTCCAAAATCAATATTTGAAAAAAAGAAGAGAGTAGTTGGAAACGTAGCATACTACGCCAACAAGGAGGGTAAAATAATATGGAGGAAATCCTCGAAGAGGTCAAAAGATGGATTAAAAAAGCAGAAGATGACCTATTAGTTGCAAGGGAGATGTTACTTTTTCTCTTGAAAGCCTTGCCCTTTAGGGGGATGCAGAATCTGAAAACCTGACCATTAAATGACCGAAATCTTTTTAAACTTAAAAGTGTAATAAAACCTTGAGAAGGCTACTCAAAGACAACCCAATGAGAAGAGGGTTTCAAACGTGTCCTCCCGGCTTTGGGAGGATGACGCTGTAAAGCGTCCTCTAAAAACCCTCCTGAATAGTTGGAAACCCTGAGATGGGGTTTGAGCGATAACCCCGAGCCTTCCCGTTTTAGCGGGGGGTAGGGGTAATGGGGGGAAGACCCTCCCCGAGGGGTCGAAGACCCGCTTTAGCCTGGGTCTGAATGAGACCCCTCAAACCTTCCCGTCGTTGGCGAGGAGCTAAGATGAACCCTCGCCCTTCAGGGCGGGGAGGAGGTCAGATAAGTGATTTATTGGAATTATGTATAAGCATAGACAAAGAATTTGAGACACTTCGAGATATGAAAAATGAAAAGCTCACATATTATGCCGTAGAATCCAGATATCCTGGTTTTTATGAGCCAGATTTAGAGGATGCTCAAGAAGCAGTTTTAATTGCAGAGAAAGTGAGAGAAAGCGTAATCAAAAAACTTAAACTTTCTTAAATTCTGGTGAACCTCATGCACATCAAAAGCTACATTGCAAAACTAATCGAGCTTGTCGAGCTTGAACGAGAGGCTGAGATAGAGGCAATGCGCGAAGAGATGCGCAGGCTTAGGGGTTACGAGAGAGAAAAACTCGGAAGAGCTATTTTAAACCTCAACGGAAAAATAATTGGCGAAGAATTCGGCTTTAAGCTTGTCAAGTATGGAAGAAAAGAGCCATTTAAAACAGAGATAAGCGTTGGGGATCTGGTTTTAATCAGCCGAGGAAATCCTCTAATGAGTGACCTTGTTGGAACCGTTGTTGAAAAGGGGAGCAGGTTTATTGTTGTTGCCCTGGAATCGGTTCCCTCATGGGCTCTGAGGAACGTTAGGATAGACCTCTACGCAAACGATGTAACCTTTAGAAGGCAGATAGAGAACCTAAAAAACCTCAGCGAAAGTGGCATTAAAGCCCTGAAGTTCACCCTAAACCAGGAAAAACCCATGAAGAGCACTCCTCAGGAGTTTGAACCCTTCGATAAAAACCTCAACCACACCCAGAGAAAAGCTATAAGCTATGCTCTAGGAAGTGAAGACTTCTTCCTAATCCACGGACCCTTTGGCACCGGAAAGACAAGGACACTCGTTGAGCTTGTTCTCCAAGAAGTCAAGAGAGGAAGCAAAGTTCTCGCAACAGCTGAGAGCAACGTTGCAGTTGACAACCTCGTGGAGAGGCTCTGGGGAAAGGTCAAGCTTGTACGTTTGGGCCACCCTTCGAGAGTCTCAAAGCACCTGAAGGAATCAACCCTTGCGTTTCAGGTCGAAAGCCACGAAAGGTACAGAAGGGTCAGAGAGCTTAGAAATAAGGCCGAGAGGCTTGCCATGATGAGGGACCAATACAAAAAACCTACGCCAAGCCTTAGAAGAGGGCTAACCAACAAGCAGATTTTAAAGCTGGCCGAGAAGGGCAGAGGCGCAAGGGGAGTCCCCGCAAAGGACGTCAAGGAGATGGCACAGTGGATAGCGCTAAACGAAGAGGTGCAGAAGCTCTATAAGTTTGTCGAAAAGATAGAGGAAGAGATAATCAGAGAAATAATCGATAAGGCAGATGTAATCCTGAGCACGAACTCTTCTGCAGCCCTTGAGTTCATAAAAGATGTTGAATTTGATGTTGCGGTAATAGATGAAGCATCCCAAGCGACGATTCCAAGTGTTCTGATTCCAATCGCAAAAGCCAAGCGCTTTGTTTTGGCTGGAGACCACAAACAGCTACCCCCGACGATCCTAAGTGAAGAGGCAAAAGAACTTAGCGAGACGCTTTTTGAAAAGCTCATCCAGCTCTATCCAGAGAAAGCGAAGATGCTTGAAATACAGTACAGGATGAACGAGAAGCTCATGGAGTTTCCGAGCAGAGAGTTCTACGAAGGAAAGATAAAAGCGGACGAGAGCGTGAAGAACATAACTCTGGCCGACCTGAAAGTTAGGGAACCGTTTTTCGGAGAGCCCTGGGACTCAATTCTGAAAAGAGAGGAGCCGCTCGTTTTTGTCGATACTGCGGAGAGAAGGGACAAGTGGGAGAGGCAGAGAAAGGGCTCCACCTCAAGAGAAAATCCGCTTGAGGCGCTCTTGGTTAAAGAGATAGTGGAGAGGCTCTTGAGGATGGGGGTTAAAGAAGAGTGGATAGGGATAATCACCCCCTATGATGATCAGGTTGATCTGATACAATCGCTAGTAGGGGAAGAGGTTGAAGTTCACACGGTAGATGGCTACCAAGGAAGGGAGAAAGAAGTTATAGTATTGTCTTTTGTGAGGTCGAATAAGGAGGGCGAACTGGGGTTTTTAACTGATCTGAGAAGGCTTAACGTTGCTCTAACACGGGCTAAGAGAAAGCTAATCGCAATTGGGGACAGCGAAACCCTAAGCAATCATCAAACATACAAACGCTTTTTAGAGTTTGTGAGAAGGAATGGAAGATATATAACGGTTGGAAATGCAGAGATACACTAATTTTTCCTCCTTATTTGGGGGAGAGCTGAGAATGGAGACACAAACGAAAGACCCATTAGACTGATAATTGGAACCACTGCCAAAAGGCTCATTGAAGATGCCACGGCAAAGTTTAAGGTAAAATCCATTTGTGATGCCACAAAACCTCCAGCCAAGCTTCCCAAAACAAATCCGCTGGAGTTTATTAAGTTTGCAGTTGCCAAAACGCTCCCCTGCTCTTTTGGAGAACTCATCCTCCCTATGAGGGAAGTTGATGAAACGCTTATATAAGACCAAGAATAACCCCAGAGAACGTAGCTTCCAGCGGCTGAGATGAGTAAAGCATAAGGAACGTTAAAGGGGAGCAGCAATAAGAGGATCCCAAGGCTTCTAAAGAAGTACCCCTGAGTTAGTGCCAAAGCAGGGTTCTTGGACTTAAGCTTTGTCCCTACCCTCTGATAGAGCATTGCCGAAATTGAGGAATTTAGTATGGCAAACCCGAAGACTTCTTGACTTGTAACCCCGTTCTTTATCAAAAACACCGGGAGCTGGGTAGAGTACATACCCGAGGATACCCAGAAAAAAAGCGAAGACAGATAAAAGCCGCTGAGCTTCGGAGAAACTTTCAATTTTGTGGGCAAATGGATGATAAAGTTCGGAAGATAACGACCCTTCTGAATAACCTGGGTCACAAGGGGCTTTATGTTGGCCCTATGGAGATAAACCGGAGCTTCTCTGATCGTTTTCAAAGCTATAACAAACCCCGGAACGTTTACTACAGCAAAGAGAAGGAAGAGTTCCTTAAAACTTAAAAATCTAATGAGCGTGAAGCCTACTAAAAGCCCCACAACCCACGCCCAGCCACCGATTTTGTTGAACTTTCCTACAGCCTCGTCCCATCTTGTCTTTCTCACGTTTCTAAAGAGGAGAACAACTGGTATCGAAACAGTGGAAGCTAAGAAAAATGAATAGACCGCGTTGATTAAAAGAAGATCCCAAAAGCTCCCTGCAAACGTCAGCAGGCTTAGAAAGATTGAAGTACTTAAAAGACCCATTAGAATAAAGGCTTTTCTTTTAAGTGTTTTATCGCTCAATCTGCCCCAGAATATCGTCCCTATAGTGGAGGCAAAGGTCGAGAGTGCGTTCAATAGTCCTATCTCTCCTGCCCCAGCGCCGAGATGCATAGCATAGAGGGGAACGACTTGAGAAGAGCCACCTGTGGCTATCTTAAAGGGCACGAAGGCATAAAACCACCTAGGCATTTGGGTGTTCTGGGCTATTAGGGATGCCTTTCTTGCCTGCATGCTTGTGGCTACTTTTTTCTTCATCTTCCTCACCTTGCTACTCTCCCGCCGAAAGAAAAGCATTTTATAAATTTTTGGGAAGCAAAAAGTGCTCCAATGTCCAAAAAAGAGCAGTAAATAGAAAAAGAAAAGCTACCAGCCGTGAACAAACTTCAAAGCTTCATCTCCAACTTTGCCCTCTTCAACGTCGGCTATTGCTCTTTCAAGCTTATCAAGGCCCTCATCGAGGGTCTCTTTCTCAATCGTTAGTGGGGGTTGTATTCTCAGGACATTCCCTTGTAGGAAAGCAACGATCAATCCAAGCTCATAAGCCCTCCAGACGACCTTCTTAGCTTCATCATATGCCCTCTCCTTGGTCTCCCTGTCCTTAACCAAGTCCACGCCTATCATAAGGCCTTTTCCTCTCACATCGCCAATTAGCTCATACTCCTCTTTCATCTTTCCAAGTCGTTTCATAGCATAGCTTCCAAGCTTTTCCGCCCTCTTCAAGAGATCTTTTTCTTCGATCTCCTCAATGACGGCAAGAGCTGCCTCGCTCGCTACGGGATTTCCGATTAAGGTAAAGGCGTGCCCTAGAGGGGGGAGGGAATCCATGATCTCAGCCCTTCCGATTACTGCACTTATTGGCAAACCACCACCAAGGGGCTTCGCTATGGTTACTATATCCGGCTTAACCCCAAAGTGCTCTATGGCAAACCATTTCCCAGTTCTCCCAAGGCCGCTCTGTACTTCATCAACTACCAGAAGAATTCCGTGCTCATCAAGGATTCTTTTGATTCTCCTAAAATACTCCTCCGGAGGCACAACCATCCCCGCATCGCCTTGAATGGGTTCAGCAAACAAAGCAGCAACACCATCTGCATAAACTTCTCCCTCAAACTTCGCCTTAATATACTCAACGCACTCCATTTTACATGACTCTCTTTCTTTTCCGAAGGGACATCTGTAGCAATCCGGATAAGGAATGTAGTGAACGTCGCTAAGCTCCCCCACCAACGCTCTCACGTGAAAGTCCAAGCCAGTTATGCTTGATGCACCGTAAGTTGAGCCATAATAACTCTTAAGATAGCTTAGAAGAGTTCTCCTTTTAGTATAGGCTCGGGCAAACTTTATTGCTCCATCATTTGCATCGCTTCCGCTTAAACCAAAGGCTATTTTTGGCTCTTCAACGGGCGAAATCTCGGCAAGCTTTTCCGCAAGTAGAAGGGGCTCAACTGTAAAGCCGTAGATAAAAGTGAAGTGAATAAGCCTCTCAGCCTGTTCTTTTATTGCCTTAACAACTCTCTCGTTGTTGTGACCAACGTTTTGAACAGCGGCATCGCTCAGAAAGTCTATGTACTCTCTTCCCTCAACGTCCCATACCCTTGCGTTTTTAGCTTTAACCCCAACTATTGGGGCATAGGTTACACGGGAAGCCCTTGGAAAGATTCTTGAATATCGCTCTATAATATCTTCCTTTTTCAATTTTCCCACCGGTTTAAATATGCTCTTAAAATTAATAGGATTTTCGGTCATATTTTGCGTAATCTGACAAAATAAGGATAAAATATTTAAGATTCAACAGCATACTATTTAAACAAAATGCTGATTGGTGAACAAAATGAGAATAGATGAAATAGATAGGAACATCCTAAGGTTGCTCCAAGAAGACGGAAGGATGAGCTATTCAGAGATAGCTAGGAGAACCGGAATACCTGAATCGACCGTAAGGCTTAGGGTAAAAAAGCTCATCGAAGAAGGGATAATAAGAAAGTTTGCTGCCTTAATAAACCCGTTCAAAGCGGGCTACAACATAGTGGCGTTTATAGCTGTTGATGTCGAGCCCAACAAAATCAAAAGAGCCGTCGAAGAGCTTTCTAAACTTCCGGAGGTCGATGTTTTGGGAATAGCCACCGGAGCACACGACGTTCTCATGCAGGTAACTGTAAAAGACCTCCAAGAACTCGAGAGCTTTCTAATAGAAAAATTGGGAAAAATTGAAGGAATAAAGAGCACAGAAACTTCAATCCTAACAAGTGTTAAAAAATGGGGATATGCAAGGGTATTTTAGCGATTCCTCCTTGGTCTCTTCAATAGTGAGATCCTCCTCTTTGTTTCTTGCACTGCTTCTACTCTCTTCTCGGCTTTTCCTTGCTTCATAGCCTCAACTTCCTCTTTAAACGCCCACTTGAGCAGTGGAGGGGTTATTAAAACAGAAACAGTTATGAAAATCAATGTGGCTGCAATGAACTTTGGGGCATCGCTTTCTGGGATTGCGCCTCCGTGAATTGCCACCATAAGGTCAACAAGCGCCACTTCAGTCCTTGGGATTGAACCGATACCCATCTGGAGGGACTTTTTAGCGCTCCATCCCATAATCATAGCCCCTATTCCCCTGCCGAGGACTTTTCCAACCACAGCAATTGTGGTTAAAACCCCCGCAAGGGAAAGGGCTTCAAAGCTGGTAAAAACCCTTAAATCAAGCATCGCCCCAGTGTATACGAAGAACACAGGGACCAAAAACCCATAGGCTATTGCTCTCACGTCTTCCATTATCCTTTTGCCCTCTGGAAGTTTTGATAAAACCAGACCGGCCATAAAAGCCCCTTCTATAGCAGCATCAAACCAATGTTCGGCCAGAGCAGAGAAGAAAAACATCAAGGCAAGAACCATTCCTAAAACACCCTTCTCAACGTGGAGCCATTCTGAAAAGCGGATGTACTTTTCTATTGTATACCATGCAACCAAACCCGTAATGACAAAGAAGACAGCCATCTTGCTTATTAATCCCAAAATACTTCCAGTACCAACTGCGAATATAATCAAAGCTATCCCTAGGAAGTCATCCATAACGCTCGCACTCAAAGAAGCGGCACCAACGTCGCTCCTTAAAACGCCAAGATCCATCATTACCCTGACGGTGATCCCTATGCTGGTTGCCGTTAACAAAACTCCTCCAGCAAAGGCCTCCCTAGAAGGATAGCCCATCAACTTAAGGCCAAAATAGCCAAGAATTAGTGGAACAAAAACCCCCATTAGAGTAGAAACAGTTGCAACAGCACCAGTTTTTTTGAGCATCTCAACATCTGTGTCGAGACCACCCAAGAAGAGCAAGAAAATTATGCCCAAGCGAGCAAGAAATTCAAAGGTTTCATCTGAATGTAAGGTAAGGTATTCAGGCTTTACTAAGCCAAAATAAATCAGATTTCCCAATATCATACCCATCAGTATCTCGCCCAAAACTCCCGGAAGCTCAAACCGCTCCATTAAATGATCTCCAATCTTTCCGAAGAGAAGGGCTACTCCGAGTGTGAAGAGGATCCACTCTGGAGCCATTGCACACCACCCACCTTCATCAGTCTTAGGAACTCGTCAATGAGCAACCTCAGGCTTATTTCTCCCCTCAAGGCGTTGCTTTCGTCGACAATTGCCAGTATCTGCACTTTGTACCGTCTCATCCTTGTGAGAGCATCCAGAACCGTGGCATCTTCGTCTATTGTCATCACATTACGCTCCATGACATCAGAGGCTTTTTCCGCCCCTCCCAAGATGGATTTAAAAACGGTACTTATGTTGCCCAGCCTTGCCTTTGTGTTTTCTGGGGGAAGGAGGATGCACATTACGTCGAGGTACCTTATAACTCCTTCAAGCTTCATCTCATCCTTGTTGTTCACAACCCACACGTGGTGTCTCGTTCTAAGCAACTTAAGCACATCAACGATGGGGGAATCAACCGTAACAATGGGCATTGAGGTTATCGATGGCATTATATCTCTCAGTTTCATTGAATAAAAAGTCTGGAGAGCTCTCTCGACATCTTTCATGCTCTCACCACCACAAACTTATCCTAGAAGTTCTTAAAAAGCTACGTGTTAAAAAATCTACATTCCTAAACATTTATAACCCACAAAGTATACTGTTGAATTAGGTGACTTTGATGAAAAAAGCTTTAGGAGTGTTGCTACTTGTACTGGTAGTGCTCACCAGTATGTGCATATCTAACAATCAAACTACCTCCTCTGCTCCTTCCAATACAGCAGAGACTTTTACATTAGACAAAACAAAGTTCCACTTTTACATGTATGGGCTGGCAACTTGTCCCCACTGTAAGAAAATGAAAGAAGAAATCCCAAAGTTTTTTGGAAAAGATGCCCTCACATACTATGAGCTACAGGGAAATGACTACAACGGAAAGATGTTTGAGCAGCTCTACCAAATCCTCGGAGTAACCGGTGTTCCTGTAATAGGTGTGTTCTACGATGGGAAGCTATACGCAATAGTAAACGGGGAATTTCCAGTCGAATACGCGGATGACCTAGTGGAAGAAGCTAAAAAAGCCAAAGGAGTGCTTTTTATAACAGACAAAACCTACCTCATCCCAGAGAACAAGACCGAAATCATTAATAAACTTGAATATATTTTCACTAATGGTGAGCCGAGTGAAATCTGAAATCAAGGTTTTGCTTTTAATAATTTTATTTTCAATTGGATTAACAGCCGGCATATTGTCCATTCTTGGGTTAAAAAATCTAATCTACCCCCTTTTAGCACTTGCTGGTGCGGATTCAATAAACCCCTGTACATTCGTCATTTACACAATGCTCCTCATAGCCCTCTCCCTTAAAGAAAACATATCCAAAAGGAGAATTTATGCCGTGGGGCTGGCGTTTGTTGCTGCAATTTACATCTCCTATTACATCCTCGGAGTGGGATTGGTGATACTCACCAAGACAATTCCAGTATGGGTTGCGGGAGTGGTTTCAATAGCCTTTGGCGCTTATACCTTTGTAACCGGCTACATGGAAAAAAGCAGGATAGCGAAGAAAAAAGAAGTTAGAAGGAACATATTCAGCAGAGAAGCAACACTCTTCGGAGCTTTCTCCCTTGGTGTCATAATATCATTCACCCTCCTCCCCTGTTCCTCGGGAACTTACTTGGCATATGCGATTCTCATATCCAAGGTGGGAAGGGCTTTAACGTTCATTCTTCTGGCACTTTACAACATCATCTTTATCCTCCCATTGCTTGTAATACTCTTAACAGTCGGAAGCATAACGGAGAGCAAATCAATCTCGCAGAGGATAGTTCAAAAGTCTAGAGAGCTTTCAATGATCGCCGGAGCAGTGTTAATACTCCTTGGAATATACGTTATTTTTGAGATGTAGGAAAACTTAAATTTTCCAAATGCAAAATCTATTTGGTGTTTGCATGCAGGAATGGTATCAATCTCGGGCTCTCTACGAAACTGTTTCAAAACTCATAAAGAGGGGAGACTTTGAGAGCGCACTTCAAATTGCAGAGTCTATTCCCGACAAGGGGATAAGGGCAAAATCAATGTCAATGGTCACAGTTGAAATGGCAAAGCAAGGAAAGGAGTATAGCGAAGCCCTTAACAAGACAATAGAAGCCATACTTGAAATTGAAAACGATGAAAGTATTACCAAAGCCCTCATGAGCTTAGCCTTTGAGTTTCTTGAGCTTAATCGACTGGATGAAGCCCTAAAAATAGCCGAATTTATAAAAGACATCTCCAACAGGTCAAAAATACAAGCCGAGGTGGCATTGGCTCTTGCAAGACAGGGAAAGATTCAGGAAGCGTTTAAGATTATTAATGATATTCTTGATGATGATGTTAAAACATGGGCAACTTCAAAACTTGCCTCCGAATTGAAGCATTGACATTCTTTTGATTATTCCACGCTTTTCTTTTTCCAAAATACACCAGTAATAGTCCATAATCTTTTTTAAACCACTTTATTAGCTCCTTGGTGCAAGAGAATAAGCGAGGTGATAAAATGAAGGAACTCGTGGGACTCATAGGCATGCTTCTTCTCGTGAGCTCTTGGGTTCCCCAAACATGGGAAACAATCAAAAACAAGAAATGCCCACTGAATTTGGAGTTTGTTTTGGTCTATGTTACCGCCTCAACGCTACTCGCAATTTACTCATATCTAATAGGTGACTGGGTATTTCTAACCCTGAACTCCTTGGCAGCCCTTCAGAGTGGAGTTAACCTCTACGTCAAGCTAAGATACAAATGATCACCTTCTCTCATAGAGGCCGACAAGCTCCCCGAATTGGATTACATGCCCTTCCATGGCCTTTTCTAACTCCCTTTTACTTGCTCCGGGTTTTAGGTCGAGGGTCGTATCGAGAACGTAAACCTTAAAGTGATAATGATGCACTCCATGCCCCCTTGGAGGGCAGGGACCATTGTAACCAATCCTCCCAAAATCGTTCTTTCCTTGGACGGCATTTATGGGGCTTTCAACAATCTTTTCTTTTGGAATGTTTTCTGGTATTTCGCCAGTAGGGGGAATATTCCACGCCACCCAATGGGTGAAAGTGCCAATCGGAGCGTCGGGATCATCAACTATTATTGCTATGCTTACGGCTTTCTCGCTTAAGCCCTCGAGTCTTAATGGCGGATTTACATCGGCCCCTTCGCATGTATACTTCGAGGGAATGAAGTCATTCTCTCCAAAAACGGAGCTGACTTTCAAATCCATCTTTTCACCTCCCCCAATGCATCCTGCAGTTAGGACCAAAATCCCAAGGAGGAAGGGAAATGCTTTCATGTTTCAATATTGTTATTAAGAACGTAAAAGCATTTCGGCATTGTTATTGTATTTGATAAAGCTTTTATGATAATTTTCCAAATTTATTTTGGTGATCGACATGGAGCTGAGGGGAAAAGTCGCTTTAGTGACTGGGGCTTCTCGAGGAATAGGAAGGGCAATTGCAGTTGCTTTGGCAAAGAAGGGATGCAATGTGATCATAAACTATGCAAGGGGTGAAGAAAACGCAAAGAAAACCGAAGAAATGTGCAAAACCTACGGCGTGGAGACCCTTATAGCCAAGGCGGATGTGAGCAATAGAGAAGAGGTCAGAGAGATGGTAGAAAAAGCCATTCAAAAGTTTGGAAGAATTGACATCTTAGTCAACAATGCCGGAATCCTTGGAAAGACAGTAAGACCTATGGAGATAACCGACGAAGAGTGGGACAGAGTTTTGGAAGTCAACTTAAAGGGGGCCTTCATAGTTACGCAAGAAGTCCTTAAATACATGAAAAAAGGCAAAATAGTAAACATAGCATCAATAGCCGGTAAAGACGGCGGAACTGTTGGCGCTCACTATGCTGCCTCAAAGGGAGGTCTGATAGCCCTCACATTCAACCTCGCGAGGCACTTGGCACCGGACATTTTAGTAAATGCAGTTGCCCCAGGACCTGTCGCAACTGACATGATAAATGAAGAAATGAGGGAAAGGCTGAGAAAGCTCTCATTAACTGGAGAGATAGCCAAGCCGGAGGATATAGCCCATGCAGTTATTTTTCTCCTCGAAAACGACCACATAACTGGGGAAGTTGTTGACGTTAACGGCGGTCGCTTGATGGATTAAATTTTTATTGGGATTTTCCAATTTTTCTTTCATGAAGATAATCTGGGAGAAAGAGATCCCCGCAGAGAAAATTGTGGTTTCACCAAGACCCGTGTGGAAATGTAAAGCCTGCCCAACCTATGGAAAAAGCCATTCCTGCCCGCCCTATGCTCCTTCATGGAGAGAAACAAAGGAGTTGGTAAAACACTATAGGAGGGCACTTTTGATAAAGTTTGAGATCAATTCCAAGAATTTTGAAGAAGAAAAAAGGAAGGTATTGAATTACATTCTGAAGAGAGAAGGAGAACTGTTTAAAAACGGAAACCTCTATGCAACAGCGTTATTCCCGGGAAACTGCAACCTCTGTGAAGAATGCGAATTTGAAAAAAGTGGAAGCTGCAAAATGCCAAGTAAAGTAAGACCTTCAATAGATGCCGTGGGGATAGAGCTCTCAAAAATAGTTGAGCTTGACTTCTCCGAAAGTGTTTTGTATGGTCTGATACTTATAGATTAAAGTGGAGCCTATGAAAGCCTACATTACAATGCTTGGAAGGTCAACGTGGGCCATGATAAACTCTTATTACGCAGTGGTTATGCGAAATTACCGACCCGATAAGATATATATCTTTCTGGAGGATATCTATTCTGAAAAACTCCCCAAAGCAGTTGAAGCCCTGAAGATAATTTCCGACGAGCATGGTTTTTCTCCGGAGATAGAATGGATAATAATAGAAGAAGACAACTTTCTCGAGGCAGATGAGAAAATAGGAGAACTCCTCAAAAAGTTGAAAGAAGAAGGATATGAGGTTTCTGTTGACATAACCTCAGGAAGGAAAGCCCTAGTGGCTGGAGCGGCTATTCATGCACTTCCACTGGAAGTGGAGCACCTTTTCTACCTCTCACTTAGGGACCTCGAATATGCAAATAGACCTTACATGATGATCCCCCTGCATATCCAAAAACTAAAGGACTTTATGGAGGGCAGAAGATGGAAAAGATTATAGAGAAGCCAGAGCTCCAGATACTCATCAATTTAATCCAGATGAGAGATAAAATAAGAGTTAACAGCCCACTGTACAACATCCCGCTTCTGGAAGCATTCCCCCACAGAGAAGGGTACAAAATAAAAGTTTTAACTGGGGAAGACGAATTCCACAAAGTGCTTCGAGGGAAAGAAAGATATCTATACGACCTCCCCACATATAGAGATTTTTACGAGTGCTTCCTTTCCAGTGGAATAATAAACTACGCAAACATTGATGAGTTCCAAAAGAAGCTTAACGCATACAAGAGCCTCACGAAAAGAATAATCTTCGCCCCAGATACCAACCTATTATACCATGCGTTTTTATCCAAGCTCACGGGAGTGGAAGGAATCCAGATAGCAATAGTAGATCTAGTAAAGAAGGAAATAGAAAACTCAATGAACTTCAAATACAAGCCAGCACACCTAAAAGAGCTGAGAAGAATTTTCCATAATTCGCACTTGCTTCAGGAATTCAGCAACAGAAGGATGAAAAAATCAAGGAAAGCTGCATACATAGCCTTAAAAGAGTATGAAAAGATAAAAGACAAGATAATAGAAGTAAAAAGCATTGATGAGAAAACAAACACAAACGACGAACTGATAATAAAGACCTTGAAGGAGTTCGACAAAAATACCCCCGCATTAGTGGTCCTCTTAACGGCGGACATAGCTATGACAGACATAGCGAAAATTGAAGGGATTGAGTACTTTCTGTTTGAATACCCACACGAAGAGCTAAGCGAACACTATGCAACCGGTTATCAGCTGAGAACCCTAATCTTTAATTTGGCAGCAGTTTTTGGTGTTATTGAAATAAACAATGTGCTTTTATTTGGTGAATTTAGAGGGAAAACTAGGTTAAACGAGTTGAAGCTAATCTTCAAGAAGGACATACATCAAGAGTTTCATTTCCACTGGAACTTGTGCAGAAGGCTGATGGAATTGAAAATTGAAAAGTAGTTAGAAGTAACCAATGTCCTCTGGCGTTTTATTCTCAAGTATCTTCTTCAAGAATTCCTCGGCATCTTTTGGATCCATTCCAACCTTAACTACCAGAAAGTTCAGAATTTCTTCTTTTTTGGCACCTTTTTCGAGCCTTTCCAGCACCATCATTGCAACTCTTTCAAAAACTGCCCTAGCAAACTCTTCTTCAAGCCCCAAAGCGGCTATTACTTGATTCAAACCTATCAAGAGACTTGTAAGAGCATCGTTAAATTCCCCTTTCCCAAGAGTTTTCCTATCCAAGTCGACCCTTAGGGTTATCTCTTCATTCATTCCACTTATGCAGAACTTTATCAGGTTTAACCTATCGTTCAGCATTAAGAGGGTATGGTAAACTTTCAAGCGCTCTGGCAGCTCTAAAGCAACAGTTTCCAATCCAAGAGGAACTATAAGGTGAACAAATCCTTCAGTTATCACTATGTTGAGAACAAAGGGGATTTTGGGATATTCTGCTAAATAAACCCCTTCCGCCTTTTTTGTCACTTTCCACGGGAGATCAACTATATCCCTCGCGTTGTCATATCCCTCTTCCAACCATTTGAGTACTTCCACAGGAACCACCATATGAAGTTGAACTTTGAAGTATTTAAACTCATTCTTCCACTGGAAGCAACGCTCATAAGGAACATAAAAGTCATATGAAAAGTTTACAATTAGCAAGCATTTGACAATTCAGTTCCCGCTTCTCGTGGAGAAAAAATGAACATATATATACATCAAAACAAGGACAATAATGATCTTAGATATGCATTGGATTTAACAAAAGCATTTACTAAGGGGCTAATTGTTAAACAATGAGCTGACCCCCCAGAGTTGTATTTCCTGTGGAAGCGGCGCAAAACACCACTCTTTTTATAATTAATCTGGTGTAAACACTCCCATATTCTCTGTACTTTTGGATATATATACTTATCTATGAACATTGTTCAACAATGACATAAATAAATAGTAAAAATAATAACTAATTGCCGTTTTTTATTTAAACATCGTGAACAGATCAATATTTGTAAACGTTAAATGTCCTTTTAAATGGTTTTTACATTCTCTCCTTCCACAAAATCCGTCCATTTTTCAAAATCGAGTTCCAGTGGAAATGAAACTCTGGGGGGGTCATCAGATAATTTTATGAACGTTCAGATAGACATGGAAAAAGAGCTTTATTTCCACTGGAACTAGTGGACATTGGCGTATTGGATTATCCATTGTTATCCAAAATTGTGGTGTTTTATTTCCACTGGAAATGTGAAGCTTTTTAAGGTCGAGTCTTAACTTCTAATGCAATGATACCAGTACCGCTAGTTAGAAGGCTTTTGAAGATAAGGATAAAGCTGAAAAGGAGCAAGATATTCGCTCTCGCATTAGCTGTGGTTTTGCTTGCAATAATTTTGGCAGTACTTTACATGTACGCTGAGAGAGTGGACTTCTTTACAGCCCTTTACTGGGCAGTCATAACGATGGCAACCATTGGATATGGGGACATAACACCATCAACCACCTTTGGTAGGGTTATCGCGATTTTTGCTTCTATCGGTGGGATAGCAACGTTCACAGCTTTTGTTTCAATTCTTGCCGAATATTTCTTATCTGGCTCGATTAGGAGGATGATGGGAATGCACAGGGTAAGGTTTAAGGATCATTATGTTATCATGGGGAGGGGAGAAAGTGTAGAAAGTGCTTTACTGGAGCTTATGGATGCCATAAATGAAAATCAAGCTCCCAACAAGCCAATAATCGTTATTCTTCCGAATGATGATGAAAGGAAAAAGCTTACCATTCCAGAGGAAGTGGAAGTTATCATTGGGGAGTTCACAAATAGAGAAACACTGGAGAGAGCAAATATTGAGGACGCTAGTTATATTCTTCTGGCTCTAGGTGATGATTCTGAGTCTGTGTTCGTGACGTTAATGATAAAACAGCTCTCTAGGGCAAAGGTCTTTGTGGAGGTCCTTAAACACGAAAGTGTTCCTCTCTTAAGACAAGCTGGAGCAGATAGGGTGATAACCAGTAGAACTTTGGCCGGGAGATTGCTTGCAAGCGCCGTCTTTGAACCGGAAGTTGTGGATGTCGTAGATGACATAACAACAGCCCTCGGGAGATATGATATAACTTCTCTGAGGCTTCCGGAAATGGATGGAATCACTTTTGGAGAGGCATTCAAAATTCTATATTCCAGAGGGCTGTTTCTCCTTGGTTATGCAAAAGAAGAAATTCACCTCATGCCACCTCTTGATGAGCCGATTCCAGAAGGTGCAAAGCTGTTGGTTATCAAGTCTACAAAGTAGAGTTTCATTTCCACTGGAAATCTCAAACTTAAGGCCTTTATTTTTGCATTCTGGCTTTACTAATCAATGGTTTTGTAATTTTCAGCCTTTAAGTCCTTTTTTCGGGCATGGGAAAAATATATAAGCACTTTGAATCCACTACTATGTAGAATCATGCTTATGGGTGGTAACTATGGCGAGAAAAAAGAAAGTTGAGGATGAAATTAAAGAGCTTGAAGAGTTTGAAGAGCTCAACGATCTTGAAGAATTGTCAATTGAAGCAAATAACGAAGCAACCAAAAAGAAGGAAATAAGAGGCTTAGAAGATCTCCCTGGAGTTGGACCTGCAACTGCGGAAAAGCTTAGAGAGGCAGGTTATGATAGTTTGGAAGCAATAGCAGTTGCATCTCCTTTGGAACTAAAAGAGCTTGCTGGAATAAGTGAAGGGGCTGCTCTAAAGATCATTCAAGCCGCGAGAGAAGCTGCCAATATTGGGACCTTTATGCGTGCCGATGAGTATTTAAAAAAGAGAGCTGTTGTGGGCAAGATTACTACCGGAAGCAAGTCCTTGGATAAGCTTCTCGGCGGTGGAATTGAAACACAAGCTATTTCAGAGGTATTTGGAGAGTTTGGAAGTGGAAAATGCTTTGCAAAGGACACTCCAATCTATTACGAAAATGACACAGTAGTGCATTTTGAGAGCATAGAGGAAATGTATACAAAGTATGCACTCAAAAATGGCGAAGTTCCATTTGATAATGGCTTCGCTGTTCCAGTGGATACTGTGACCGTTTACGCCTTTGATCTTGACAGCGGAGAAGTAAAAAGGACAAAGGCAAGTTACATTTACCGGGAGAAGGTCTCAAACCTTGTAGAACTTAAGCTTTCAACTGGGATCAACATTAAAGTAACACTTCCTCACCCTGTGTTGGTATTTAGGGATGGGTTCCAGTGGATAAAGGCTGGAGAAATCAAAAGGGGAGATGTGCTTGTAGGGGTTAGGAAAGTACCAGCAAATTCTTTGACTATTGATGAGGATGATGCATACTTTTTGGGTCTATTTGTGGCTGAAGGTACAGCAAACCCTGTTTCGATAACAACAGGCTCTGAAGTTATCAAGGACTTTATCGTCGAGTACCTAAAAAGCAAAGACGGTTACACTCCAACGGTAGAAATGAGAAGGGGGCTTTATAGGATTCTTATAAGAAAGAGCACGGTAGATAGAGTACTTGGGAACTTAGCGAAGAGTGACGCAAGCACAAAAGAAGTTCCGGATGTAATTCTCAATGGAGATGAAACAACATTGATGGCATTTTTAGCCGGATATGTGGATGGTGACGGATACGTATCTAGCAGTATTGTAGAGTTATCAACAAAAAGCAAAAAACTTGCAGATGGCTTAGTTTTCCTGTTAAAGCGTTTGGGAATAACCCCCACGATTTCAGAGAAACTCATTGAAGGAAAGACGTACTACAGGCTTTATATAACTGGTGAAGACAGAAACCTGCTCGAGGATGTAATTAAAAAGTCAAAAATTAAAGTTGGTGGATTTAATTCAGGAGGGATTGGGAGGTATCCACCACAGCTTGCACGGTACCTAGGAAAGCTTTATTCACACTTCAAGTTGCCTAAACGAGAAGGTGAGACGGCATATCACCTGCTAACACGTTCAAAGGAAGTTTGGTTTACTGAAAAGACGTTAGAGAAAATAGAAGAGTACTTTAAAAAAGCCCTTGCAGAGCTTGAGCGTGCTGAAAAAGAACTTTGCAATACTGATAAGCCAAAGCTACCATTTTCATGGACAGTCCTCAAAAAATATGGTTTTACAGAAGGTCAAATTAAAAATTACCGCTACCGGGGGATTCCTAAAGATACAGAATTAAGAGCTAAAGTTATATCCGCGCTAAAATCTGAAATTCAACACCTAAGAGAAATAGCAAGGCATGCACTTGAAGTGATATCTTTAGCTAGGAAGCTCTCATTCTACGAAGTTGAGAGCGTTAGCTTGGTGGAGTACAATGACTACGTCTACGATCTGGTGGTTCCAGAGGTTCACAACTTTGTTGCACCAAACGGGCTGATACTCCATAATACCCAATTAGCCCATACATTGGCTGTTCTCGTCCAAAAGCCCCCAGAAGAGGGCGGATTGAATGGAAGCGTAATCTGGATTGACACCGAGAACACCTTCAGACCGGAGAGAATAAAGCAAATAGCGGAAAATAGGGGTATGGATCCGGAGGAAGTACTAAAGAACATTTATGTTGCTAGGGCATTTAACTCCAATCATCAAATGCTCCTTGTGGAAAAAGCTGAGGAAATCATCAAACAAAAGGCTGCAAGTGATAGGCCGGTTAAACTTCTTGTGGTGGATTCTCTCACAGGACACTTTAGATCTGAATACGTCGGGAGAGGGACATTAGCAGAGAGGCAACAAAAGCTCGCCAAGCACTTAGCTGACCTCCATCGTTTGGCTAACCTTTACGATATAGCGGTATTCGTTACCAACCAAGTTCAAGCGAGACCCGATGCATTCTTTGGCGATCCAACAAGACCAATAGGCGGTCATATCTTGGCACACTCCGCCACTGTTAGGGTTTATTTAAGGAAAGGAAAGGCTGGAAAAAGGGTTGCAAGGCTTATAGACTCTCCGCATCTACCTGAAGGGGAAGCGGCGTTTAGGATCACTGAAAAAGGAATTGAGGATTAGCCCTTTAACTTTTTAAACCCTTTTTTAAATTTCCTTTGAGGATCTATGAAAGTAGAGGCAAGGCTGAACCCAACTTACAAAGAGATCGTGGATATTTTCAACCGGGCCCTTTCAAAAGAGGCTATAGTAAATATTTTTGCCCATTGTAGGGTTTTTTACGATGGAAGGGCCAAGAGTGAACTCGGCCCAGGTGATAGAGTTATATTAATAAAGCCTGATGGCTCCTTTTTAATTCACCAAAAGGAAAAGCGAGAGCCCGTTAACTGGCAACCCCCTGGGAGCTCTGTCGGGCTTGAAGTAAAAGAAGACAAGATATTCCTAAGGAGCATCCGGCGAAAGCCTCGGGAGATTCTTGAAGTGGAGCTCCTCCATGTTTACCTTATATCCTATTTTCAGGCGGAAGACTATGAGGAGTTAGCATTAACGGGTAGTGAAGCTGAAATGGCGGATCTAATCTTTGAGAACCCTTCGCTTATTGAAGACGGCTTTAAACCGTTATTTAAAGAGAAGCCCATAAAGCATGGAATCGTGGACGTTCTTGGAGTGGACAAAGAGGGAAACATTATTATCCTTGAGCTCAAGCGCAGGAGGGCTGATTTACATGCTGTCAGCCAGTTAAAGAGATATGTCGAGGCTATGAGGGAAGAGCATGAAAAAGTGCGCGGCATTTTGGTTGCTCCGTCTCTAACTTCCGGTGCCAAAAAACTTTTGGAAAAAGAAGGGTTGGAGTTTAGAAAGCTGACCCCTCCAAAAAGAGGAAAATCCAAAAGGGGAAGGCAAAAAACTCTTTTTGACTAGCCCATTGCCATTTCCTGTGGAAGCATTTCTCTAACTTTTACTTTCATTACGTTGTCTTCGCTTGAAACCTCAATTACTTTTCCAAGGCCTATGAGTCTTAGCTGTATTCTGCACACGGTAACTTCTCGCTCATCGCTCTCTTCCCAAGGTATCCTCTGTTCCATTTCTTCTATCTTTAACACTTCTGCTATTATCCCCTCTGTTCCGCGAGTTATGTCTTGAGGGGTTTCATAAGTTAAGAATACCCTTTCTCCTGGCTTTAATTTTCGAGTAACAATAACGTTTCTTGCACTCCTCACCT
The DNA here is from genome assembly GCF_055393685.1 of Thermococcus aegaeus. Classification (NCBI taxonomy): domain Archaea; kingdom Methanobacteriati; phylum Methanobacteriota; class Thermococci; order Thermococcales; family Thermococcaceae; genus Thermococcus; species Thermococcus aegaeus. Next base: position 1,117,774 of record NZ_AP042464.1, read on the forward strand.
CTACTGTTCTATAAGGGTTTCTTAAAAGTTGATCAAGGGTTCTCCGGGCTATCCCACCAAGTACAAGGAGTTCCATACTCTCACCTCACAGATAAACACTTTCGTATTCTTTTTCAGCCCTTCTTCTAGCGGACTCCATTTGTTCGTGCATTTTTCTTAGCTGCTCCTCTATCATCTGCGCTTCCTTGAGTAAAGGCTCTGTTGAAATCTCTATTGGGGCGAGGTTTTTGAGTATCTCAATTACATTTGCCGCTGCCCTTGGATCAGGTCTATCGCCGAAGGTCTCTCCCAAAAGGGCATACGCTTTGAGTCTTTCTTTACTCGCTTCCCACAACAGCTTTCCGCTCATCCCCATTATGGAGCCGTATTTCAGTATCTTGACCCCCAATTTTTCCAAATCCTTGTTCTCCTCTTCACTCCCACCTACGCCCCAGACTTCCATTTGTTCTTTGAAAAAGCCAATCCCCATGCCGCCAAGTGAAATTACCTTCTCAGCGTTGTTTTCTTTTAGGTAGCCAACGATTTCTTTTGCTATCTCGTTTACCAAAGTTGGAGGAATGTATATGTCTGCAACAGCAATGATAATATTGTCCTTCCCGTAGAATCTCAATGGTGGGTTTGGTTTGCCTTCTAGAATTAGAGACATTGGTGGTAAAAACGGGCTCTCCACGTAGCCTATCATTTCCATGTTGAGTTCTTTTGCTATAAAATTAGCAGCTATATGCCCTACAAGCCCAATCCCGGGATATCCTTCAATAAAAATGGCTCTTTCAATTTTTGGAAGTATCAACTCAACTGGCTTTTGCATTCTCTCACCTCCATAACAATTTAGTAATTAAAAGTTATTAAATCTTTTGCCGTTGTTAGTGTACAGATTTGTGTTACTCTGATTAGTGGTTAATAAAATATGAATAGAAAAAGTATATCAACCATAAATGCGACCCTTTTACGGTGGTTTGGGATGGATAGTAGCGATCATTGGAAGTTTAGTACTAATAGATTAAAGATTGCAACTGTGGCAAAGCCGCCGTGGAGCTATAAATCTCATAATGGAAAACTGGAGAGGATTATTTTAAGTCTAGGCAGTGGAAAAGGAAAATTTTCGGAGATTTATGGTATTCCCCGTTCTCTCGGCTGCATAGGGAACAACAGGTTTATCTTGAGAGACGAGAAAATAGGGATAGAAGAAATTGAAAGGGTGGTTAAAGAGTTTACAAGACTGGGCGGTCGGGAGATATACTTGGTGAACTATGACGAAGTTGAAGAGTTAATTGAAATTTCAAGGCATATCTCGGCAAGCTTTCCTGGAGATGTTTTTGCTACGATTAGAATTGAAGACATCAATGCCCTTGATCCGGTGGAAGGCTTAAAGGTGATAGTGGAGATGGAGTATTCGGAAGATGCTCTCTCGGAACTGGAACATCTAAAATGGGCTCATGGAGCACTAATAATGGCAAGGTATGAGGAGTACATTGAGCTTCTTCAGCAAAAAGTTGATTTTCCTGGAGAACTTTATGTGGATATCCTATTTCCGGGGTCACTAAAAAACGTTGATTTTAACCTGTTTGAGGTTAAAAAGCTCTTTCCTTCTTCTCCAAACAAGTACCACAGTTGCTTGGCTGGTACAATCTCTATCGGTGCAGATGGTTACATAACTCCCTGCCCATTGCTGAGGAACTTCGTGGTTGGCAACATAAGAAATGATAGGCTTTGGTATCTACCTAGAAGGAAAGTTCTAAACCAATTTTGGAAACTTACCAAAGATAATATAACTCTCTGTCGCTCGTGTCCCTTTAAATACACATGTCACGACTGCAGGGCGCTTGAATACCAAGCATCCGGGGATATTTATGGTGTGGAATACTGTGAATTTTTGGGCTTGCAGATTAATCAAAATCCAAAATAGAATGGTATCCCTTTCCATCTTTTTTCACTGCTTTGGAAAATGAAAATCCCTTTATCCCAAAATCAAACATGTCAAAATAGTATATGCCAAACCTATCAACGTATTTACTGAATTCGAGGATTTTTTGGTATATGTCTTCTTCACTTGAGAAGTACCATTCTATGAGGTATCCCTCAGGCTTCATTACGCCGATCATTATTTCATGCTCTCTGAACCTCTCCATGAATTCTTTGTTGAGAGATCTTGTTATTCCACAGAATCCCCTATTATAGGCTTCTTCGTTGACCACCGTCATAAAGCCCCTTAGTATTCCTAACTCCTTGAGCCTGTTGATCATGTATCTTATTGTTGGTCTCTTTTTTCCTAAGGCTTTTTCTATTTCCTTCATCGGTGTTCTTGCATCTCTTTTTAGGATATCAAGCAAGAGAGCGTAGTCATAGCTGAACTCCCACTTCCCAAACTCTACTTTCCTCGGGGGATAAGCATAAACTTCATAGTATTCATAGTTTGGGGAATACTTGGACAGCAGTCCGTCTACTTTGTCCCTCTGCTCTAGGGGGATATACATTACTGTGGAGACTCCATTTATAAAACCGAAAAACGGGACTGCGACGGGAATAAATGGATTGCGGTACATTTTGGCAATTGTGGATTTTATGTTCTCCCTTGGAATCGACAAAAATGCAACATAACTCATGAGGCCGAGTTTGGCTATGCTTATGGAAGCAGATACAGTGACGCTTTTGGATGGTCCGTAGTATTTGTCAAAGAGCTTTTTGAGCTTGGAATAACTGATGTTTTCCTTTTTAGCTATGCCGTTGATGCTTTCGAGTGGGTATTTGTCTAGCAGGTTTATTAGAAACTCTAACTCCTCCCTGCTGATCAAATTGTACACCTTCATTAATTTTGCAATCAAAAATATAACTTTTTCCTTCTTTTGATACTCAATCCACACTAAACTTAAATATTCCTAGCTTGAAAACTTTTACTGGTGATGTAAATGCCAAAGATAGGAATTATTGGCGGTTCCGGAGTTTATGGAGTATTCGAACCAAAAGAAGCGATAAAGGTCCACACTCCTTATGGCAGACCATCGGCTCCAGTGGAAATAGGGGAGATCGGGGGAGTTGAAGTAGCCTTTATCCCAAGGCACGGAAAGAATCATGAGTTCCCACCGCATGAGGTTCCCTATAGGGCAAACATATATGCTTTGAAGGAGCTCGGCGTTGAGAGAGTCATAGGAATTACTGCGGTTGGTTCCCTTAGAGAGGAATACAAGCCCGGCGATATAGTTATTACGGATCAGTTCATTGACTTCACCAAAAAGAGGGACTACACTTTCTACAATGGGCCAAGGGTTGCCCACGTTTCAATGGCAGACCCCTTCTGCCCTGAGATGAGGAAAATATTCTACGAAACTGCCAAAGAATTAAACATTCCAGTGCATGAAAAAGGCACGTACGTATGTATCGAAGGCCCGAGGTTCTCTACAAGGGCTGAATCAATGATGTTCAGACAGTTTGCCCACATAATCGGAATGACACTTGTGCCAGAGGTCGTTCTTGCGAGGGAGCTAGGAATGTGCTACGTTAACATTGCGGCAATCACGGATTACGATGTTTGGGCAGAGAAGCCGGTTGATGCTCAGGAAGTCATAAAGGTTATGCAGGAAAACAATGAGAAAGTTAGAAAGCTCTTAAAAGCTGGTATTCCAAAGATCCCAGAAGAGAGGAAGTGCGGCTGTGCAGATGTTCTTAAGACAATGTTCGTTTGAATCCAACAATTTTATTAATCCTCTCTTCTACATTTTGCAGGTGATTCCATGAGCATTCTCATAAAAAATGGTTATGTGGTCTATGGGGCTACTCTTGATGTTATCGAGGCAGATGTTTACGTTGAGGGAAACAAGATCTCCAAGGTTGGGAAAAATCTCAATATCGGAGCGGATTATGTAATTGATGCGAAGGGGAAAGTTGTTTCTCCTGGGCTTATAAACTCCCACACTCATTCCCCCATGACCCTTTTAAGGGGCCTTGCAGATGATTTGCCTCTTATGGAATGGCTTCAAAACTATGTGTGGCCGGTAGAGAGAAAGTTCAAGCCAGAACACATCTATTGGGGAGCTCTTCTTGGGGTTCTTGAGATGATAAAAAGCGGGACAACGACCTTTGTTGATATGTATTTCCATATGGAAGAGGTTGCAAGGGTCGTGGAAGAAAGTGGTATGAGGGCCTATCTAAGTTATGGTATGGTGGATCTTGGCGACGAGGAAAAAAGAAACGTCGAGATTAAGGAAACTCTTAAGCTTTTGGAGTTCATTGAAAAACTTAATTCACCAAGAATAGAATTTCTCTTTGGCCCGCATGCCCCGTATACATGCTCACCCGAGTTGCTGATGTGGGTTAGAGAGAAGGCAAATGAAACAGGAAAAATGATAACCATACATATAAACGAGACAAGGGATGAGGTAAAACAAATAAAGGAAAAATATGGTAAAACCCCAGTGGAATTTTTGGATGAGCTTGGATTCTTGAAGGGGGATGTCATAGCGGCCCATGGAGTTTGGTTAACTGACAAAGAGATTGAAATCCTGGCTAAACGGGGAGTAACGATAGTTCACAACCCAGGAAGCAACATGAAGCTTGCGAGTGGAGTAATGCCCATTGAGAAGCTCCTTAAGGCTGGTGTTAATCTCACGCTAGGTACAGATGGTGCGGCAAGCAACAACAATCTGGACATGCTTGAAGAGATGAAGCTTGCGGCTCTGCTTCACAAGGTGCATACATTAACTCCAACGATTGCTGATGCGAATACTGTCTTCAAAATGGCCACGCAAAATGGTGCAAAGGCTTTGCAGTTGAATGCTGGGATCATAAAAAAAGGAGCTCTCGCAGATGTTGTTATCATTGATTTTAACAAGCCCCATCTAAGGCCAATAACCAATGTAATCTCCCATCTAGTGTATTCGGCCAACGGTAACGATGTGGAAACGACGATAATAGATGGAAAGATAGTTATGCTTGATGGGGAAGTTCTAACGGTTGGTGAAGAGAAAGTCTTGGACAGGGTTCAGAAGATAATTGACGAGCTTCGCTAACCTTTTATCTTTTAATTACTTATTTCTATACGGTGGGTGGTATGGAGCTTAAGTTTGGTTCTCTCATATTTAAAGTGACCCAAGGAGACATAACCCGTTTTCCAGCTGAGGCAATAGTTAATGCGGCCAATAAATATCTTGAACACGGTGGCGGGGTGGCTTATGCGATAGCAAAAGCGGCCGCAGGAGATGTTAGAGAATACATAAGGATGAGCAAGGAGGCCATGAAAGAACAAGTTGGAAGGGATTGGATTGAGCACGGAGAAGTTGTTGTAACCCCATCAATGAAGATGGAGCAGTATGGGATTAAGTACGTTATCCACACGGTTGGGCCTTACTGCGGCGGCAGATGGGATGAGGACAAGAAGGAGAAGCTAAAGAAGGCTATTCTCGGAGCTTTGAAAAAGGCCGAAGAGCTTGAGGTTAAAAGCATAGCTTTTCCAGCCATAAGTGCGGGCATTTATGGGTGTCCATTTGAAGAGGTTGTGAAAACCTTTATCGAGACAGTCAAAGAGTTTTCGAGAGAAGTGAAAAACATAAAAGAAGTTTATCTGGTGTTGTATTCAAAAGATAGCCATGAGCAGGCACTAAAAGTGTTGGAGGGTTTTTAATGTCCTCAGATGTTACGAAGGAGTTCATTTTGGGAGTTTTATTAGTAATCGTTTTTGGGTTCGGCATTATTGGATACGGGATCTGGAAACTACTCCCTCATTCAGTGAATGCCTTTGAAGTACCACCAGCAGAAAAGTTTGGAATTCTCCTGAGTATTTACATTTTTCTTCTGAAAGCTCGTCCTTTAGGAGGGGAATGAAGTAATTCTGAAACCAGCCCTTAAACAGGAAAGCAATACTCTTTTAAAGCCTAAGAACAATACTACACTTTGAGATGAAGCGAACAGTAACAGTAAAACTCCAGCCAAGCAAAGAACAAGAGAAAATCCTCTTCGAGTTAGCCGATACTGGAGCTAAAGTCTGGAATCGAGTGAACTACTTGAGAAGACAGGAATTCTTTGAGGGCAAACCAGTGGACTTCCTCAAAACCGAGAAAATCGTTTATGAAGAATTCAAAAAGGAAATCGGCTCCGCAACAGTCCAGCAAATCTGCAGGAAGAATGCCGAAGCTTGGAGAAGCTTCTTCTCGCTCTTAAGGAGCAAACGGAACGGAGAACTGCCCGAGTGGTTCAAGCCCAAACCACCGAACTATTTGAAGGAAGACGACAAGGGAAAAGCCTTAATCCTTCTCAGGAACGACCAGTACGAGATTGAGGGCAACAGGTTAATCCTCAAAGGCCTCGGCAAGTTCAAGAGGCTTGAAGTCCAATTTAAAGGCAGAATTCACTTGAAAGGTAAACAAGGTCGATTAGAACTTATCTACGATGAGGTAAAGCGGAAGTGGTACGCTCACATCAGCTACACTGTCGAGGAAAAATTAACCAGAAAAGGTTGGATCAAAATCCCGAGAGAGCCGAGAGGAAGCCTCACGACTGGCATTGATTTGGGAGTGAACAATTTAATGGCTGTTTACGTCGAGAACGGGGAGAGCTTCCTCGTGAATGGCAGGCCGTTAAAGAGTATTGCCTTTTACTGGCAGGGGAGAATTGCGGATTATCAATCAAAACTCAACAAGAGTGGAGCTAAAACGAGCAGAAAACTCAAGAGAATGCACGAAAAGGCTAAACTCCAAGCAAAACACTACGTTAACACGGCAGTCAGGCAGACTGTCGAGAGGCTCTATCAGTTGGGTGTTAGCAGAATTGTCGTCGGCTATCCGAAGGGCATCAGCAGAAACTCTGAAAGAGGTAGAAGGCAGAATTTTCTGCTTTCTCACGTGTGGCGGTTCAATTACGTTATTAAACGTTTGACTGAAGTTGCGGAAGAGTATGGTATCCAAGTTTTAATTGTGAATGAGGCGTTTACTTCAAAAACTTGCCCTGTCTGCGGGAAGCCCCATGAGGGGGCGAGGTTTGTTAGGGGTTTGTTTAAGTGTCCCGCAGAAGGGCTTGTAATGAATGCTGATTTAGTTGGTGCTTTCAACATTTTGAGAAAAGCAGTGAAAACCATAACCCCGAGCCTCTCGGCTTTGGCGGGGGGTAGGGGTAACGGGGGGAAGGCCCTCCCCGAGGGGCTGAAAGCCCGCTTTAACTTGGGCTTTAATGAAGCCCCTCAAACCTCCCCGTCACTAGCGAGGGGTTAAGCCGAACCTCGCCGTTCACGGCGGGGAGGAGGTCAGAGCGTTTATGAACTTTTCTTGAATGAAAATAAGGGAATCCCTGTCTCTCTGCTATGTTTCATTCTCCTTCTCCTGCTGGATATCAGTATCGGTTTCAGGGCTCTTTACCCTCTGCCTTTGATTGGGATTGCAGGGAGTATAATCTTCTGGTTTTGGGAGAAATGTTCTAATGGTGATTTTCATGAAAATGGACAAAGAAGATGCTAGCGAAAACTTTAAAGGCTGGTTTCCCCCCTAATAGCCTTTAGACTTGCCTTTCGTTTTTTAATTTTACTGGATTTAGAGTTAGCTCCAGTTTTCTTCTTAAATATTCCGCTATTTCTCAAAATGCCGAGCGAACTTCTGCTTCTATACCTTCTCGGAATGCTCTTTATTGAGGTTTACTTAATTTTAAGCTTGAGAAAAGGAAATTTTCCGTCAAAGGCTCTCTTGGTATATTTTGGTATAGCTACAATACTTGAATTTCCATATGTCCCTTTTAAAGGATTATTGAACGGAGGGTTTAGTGGTATATTTTTCTTTGTTCTGCCATGGTATTTGAGTGTGTTAATTGGCTTTGTGTTGGTTTTAAAGGGGCTCCATAAGCCTCTTGGTGGAACGTGAGAGATTTTCCTTTCCAAATAAGGTCACGACTATGATTGCAGCTATCAACACTACTCCAGCTCTGTAAGTGATAAAGGTTGGAAGGTCACTGATGCTGACTTCCAGAAAGCCACCTGTTGTGTTTTCGGCCGCATGAAAGAGGGTGACGAGGATCAAACTCCCTTTTGTATTATTGAATATCCATGTGTACAGGACAGATGAAGCAACGATACCAATAAAGAAAGGAAGTGCAGGATAACTGGCCATTGGGTAGTCCTTCATAATGAGGAGCGGCAGGTGCCACAGAGCCCATAGACTCCCCACTATTAAGCTCGAGGCAAGGGCTGTGTGTTGAACTTGGAGCCTTGGAAGAGCAAAACCCCTCCAACCAATTTCTTCTCACATGTTCATGAGGAAGTTCGTTATGAGCAGTGGTAGTAGGAGGAATGGAGATCCCAGCTTTTCGATATTCAATGAAACTCCGCTTGGCAGGTATATAGCCACAAACCATATGGTGGCGTATCCAAAAAGAGCCACTATGTACCAGCGAATGCTTATACGCCACTGAGTGAATGACTTAAATAACTTTCTAGGGCCATTTTTCCCATGCAAGATATATATCACACTGATGGCAGCTATGGTGGGGCCTATTCCCCCTATTATGAAAAAGAGTACGCTCTGGAATGGAAAGAGATTGTGGGTATATGCTACTTGAGGAAGATACCCCAACCATGAAATTGCAAAAGCCAGGATGTAGAAGGCTACAATTGGATGCCCTTTTATTTGTTCTGAGATGGAGGAGGACATATACATTTCTCCTTTTCCGTATTCACTATGAGCTTCATTTAATCTAAATTGATGCTGTTTGTATAATAACATTTCGGAGTATTTTGTTGAAACTTATTTGCCTCAATTTTTTGAAAATTTTGGTGCTTGTCAAAATGAAATCTCTCGATTCCCAATAATGTCCAGTTAAAATTATAACTTTGGAAAAGCTATTTAAAACTGGTGAAGATTGTGGAGAAAAAGGTTGTTATTGTCGCTTTTTTTCTTGTCCTCTTAGCGATACTCACAGTAACAAAGGGGGGATTTGAAAAAGAGGCCCCGGGGCTTTCTGAAGATGGAACTTCCCAATCTCCTTCTTATGAGGAAATTCCTACAGCAGTTGAGAATATCTCACAAGATACGGATGAATGGGTCATCGAAGTTACCGGATTAGTTGAAAAACCTATGAACATAACCCTCTCACAACTTAAAGAAATGCCACAAACAGCAGTTTTTTCTGAGCTCTATTGCGTTGCCTATCCTGGAAAGGCCAGAAAGCAGGGATTATGGAAGGGAGTTAAGTTATCTTATATTCTAAAGCAAGCAGGAGTGAAAGATGGGGCGATAAAAGTGGCATTCTACGCCAGAGATGGGTTTACAACCGATCTCACCATCGAAGAAGCCCTCACAAATGATGAACTTATAATTGCTTATGAGTTCAACAATAAGCCTATTGAGCCTCGTCTTATAGCCCCTGGAATGTGGGGGTACAAGTGGATAAAGTACTTAATTAAGATAGAGGTTGTGGATTACAACTTTCTGGGAACATATGAGAGTGAAGGCTATCCGGATGATGCATATATCGGTGAAAAGCCATGAGGGCATTCAGGATTGCGGAACTTACCTCCATCCCATTGTTTATACTGGCCATTGTTTTGGTTTTAACTGGCTATGGGATTGTTAGCCCAAGAACCTTGAGCACTTTTACTTTTGGTCTCTTATCTTATGAGAATGCCTCCTTTCTTCATTCTTACAGAGTAATTCGATATGGATTTACTGTACTGGTGCTCATACATTCCTACGCTGGTTTTGAAATTTTCGGGCTGAAAAAGATTAGAAATTCAAAGTTAAGAGGGTTTTTGAGCTATTCTCTTTTGTTCATAGTTATTTATGTTATCTGGGTTGTCACAGTGGCGGAACTAAGAGCACTTTTCTAGCGATACCCTTTAATCTTCTTATGTCAACTCTCTAGTGGTGGTACTCATGCGCATTGAAGATGTTTACGTCTGGGACATCAATGCTAAATGGCTTGGCATCTCTCCTTTTCAGCTCATGGAGAACGCCGGTGCTGGGGTTGCAAGGGCCATAGAGGAAAGGTTTGGTAAGGGTTTAAAGATAGCCGTTTTCTCCGGAACGGGCAACAACGGTGGTGATGGTTTCGTTGCTGCTAGGCATTTGAGCTTCGAGAACGATGTTACTCTTTTTCTGGTGGGTGATGAAGTAAAGATAAGGAGTGAAGAGGCAAAGCACAACTGGGAAATCCTTAAGAATCTAGATTTTGTTAAAATCAAAGTTCTCAAGGATTCAAGCCAGATAAAGTCCTTAAGTCTCGGTGAGTTCGATGTTATAGTTGATGCCTTACTCGGTGCTGGAACTAAAGGTGATCCGAGAGAGCCTATTCGTTCTGCTGTAGAGAAAATAAATGAATATGCTGGAAAAGCAAAAATAGTGAGCGTTGATTTGCCTAGCGGTTATCCAAGTAGAATCTGTGTTAGGTGTGATTTTGCAGTCACATTCCAATGGGATAAAGAGGAATATGAGGGCTTTGAAAGGGTTATAGCAAAGATAGGATATCCAAAAGAGCTTTATCATCTTGTAGGCCCAGGGGATGCGAAGTTTGCTTTGAAAAAGAAAGGAGAGTACAAGGGCCAGAATGGAAAGCTTTTGATTGTTGGGGGAAGTGAGGACTACTTCGGTGCACCTTATCTTTCTGCTAAGGCAGCGAGTTATTTAGTGGATCTGGTTTATTTAGTAATGCCCGAATACTCTGCAAGGCGCATAACTGATCCAGATATTATTTTACGGCCAGTTGAAGGTAAAAACTTCTCAAAAGAACACCTCGAAGACGTTTTAAAACTCATGGAGAAGGTTGATGCTGTTATTCTTGGTCCGGGAATCGGACAAAAGGAAGAAACAAAAGAGTTCGTCAGGGAATTTGTAAACCGCTGTGAAAAGCCCATGGTCATAGACGCTGACGGATTAAAGGCCATAGCTGGGGATTTAAGTGTTTTAAAGGGCAAAACATTTGTTTTAACTCCACATGCTGGCGAGTTTAAGATTCTGTTTGGAGAGAAACCAGATGGAAGTCTGGAGGAGAAGGCAAAAGTGGTAATGAAAAAAGCCCGGGAGATAAGTGGTACAATTCTACTCAAGGGGGTTTACGACATAATAAGCAATGGAAAAGTTTGGAAGTACAATAAAACCGGAAACAGGGGTATGACGACTGGAGGAACTGGGGATGTGCTCGCTGGAATAGTGGGAGCCCTGCTCGCATTGGGCAACGAACCTCTAAGGGCAGCAGGCGTTGGTGCTTTTCTCAACGGCCTTTCGGGAGATATGGTAAAAGATGAAATGGGGGAAAGCTTTACCGCCTTAGAAATGGCTAAAAAAATCCCATTTGCCATTAAGTGGGTTCTCGAATTCTAATCCTCTAATTTTAGGAGTTTTCTCAATTCTTTTGCCTCCTCTTGAAGCTTGGGGGAATTTATCAATACTAAGAGGTTCATGAGATGTATGAACTCTATTGGGTTCAGCTCAAAACCCTCTAGCCGCTTGATTAGATCTCTTGAAAGTCTCTCTATTGTTGTCAGAAATCTTTCAAGAATCTCTATGAAAGTCTTTTTATCCGCAATATCAAATCCTGCATTCTTGAATAGATTATAAAGTGTTTCTGCCTCTTGCTGATGGATGGCTTTCATTGTAGGTGTTATGATATCCCCATCTTGATAGGGTGCAATCAAAAATATCCTCGCAGTCCTTCGGTAGAGAGTTTCGTTTCCATCTCTTCCAACCTCTTCCACAAATCCGGCTTTTTCAAGAAGGTTTACATGTCGATATATTGTTGAGGGGCTCTTTTTTAGGGTAGTGCTAAGTTCGGAAACAGACATGGGGCGTTCTCTAAGCAGATTAACTATCTCGAGTCTTGTTCTATCCCCCAGTAGCTTAATTTTCTCAGGATCAGTAACAATCAATACCTCTTTCATAAATCCTCTACTCTTAAAATTCCTCTAATCTGTCCTGAGGAGTTTCACTTTCCTCAATAATCTTCTTCCCCGCAGCGACCATATCAATACTGTGCACAACCCCACCAAACTCTTCTATCGTTCTTACAATCTCTTCATAATCCAAATTGTCTCCGACAATGGTTATCTTTACGTTTTCCGTTTCTTTATCTATCTCCACGAGGGTGATGTTGACCCCATCTACCCCTTTCAGCTCACTCAATCCCAAAGCCAGTTCAGTAACCATGGGCTGGTGAGGTTTAAGTACATCCAACACGAGAAGTCTAATGCCTTTTGCCATTTTTCTATCCCGTTCCTATTTGAATTTACTCCTTTTTAAGTATTTCTCCAAGCTTTCTCAGGAGCTCTATTGCCTCCTCATCCCTTCCAAGCTCCGCCATGGTGAGCCAATCAATTGCATGGATTATGTCCTCATTTGAAAATTCCTTGAGGGCCTCCTCTTTTTCCTCTATTTCTGCAGAAATTTTTGCTGTATATGAATGTTCCTTTTCCAAAAGTCTGTCCATTATGTTTAAAAGCTCCTCCTCATCGAACTCATAGCCGAGAGCTTTGAAGACATCGAGCTTTGTCTTTAACCTTGATCTGGCCAGATACCTAAGCTCTTCGTCTCCTAGGTATAGATTTATGTAAAACACGTCTGCAGTTCTTCCGTAGTATTTTTCCACTAAGTTTCCTTTCATTTCGGTTCTTTTTACCTCCACGAGGCCGGCTTCCTTTAGCTTCTCAATGTGGTGATAGATCGTCTGCGGTGTTTTGCCAAGAATCTCGCTAAGCTGAGAAATCGTCATCTCTCTGTTTCTGAGCAATCTCAATATCTGTCTCCTCGTATCTTCCAGCATTAGCTTTATTACCTCCGGATCTGTGATGAGTTTAACCTTCTTTTTCATGGCTTTCACCTATTTTAACGTTCTAACAAGAATTTAAGCGTTCCAGCATATAACCTTTTCCCTAAATCTGGAAAATTTTATAAATGTAAAACTCCCACATCAAACAACAGACATGATCATTATTATGGAGGGGGTAGTATGGATCTGGACTTCCTGTTCTATCCAAAAAGTGTTGCTGTCATTGGGGCATCAAATAAAGAGGGAAAAATTGGAAACGCTATAATGAAAAATCTCATAAATTTTGGTTTTAAGGGCAAGATTTATCCAGTAAACATGAAAGAAACCGAAGTTATGGGGCTTAAGGCGTATAAGAGCGTTTTGGAGATACCGGGAGAAGTTGATGTAGCGGTTATAGCGATTCCTGGAAGGTTCGTGCCTCAGGTGCTTGAGGAATGTGGTCAAAAGGGAGTAAAAGGAGCTGTTGTTATTTCTGCGGGCTTTAAAGAAGCTGGAAATGTAGAACTTGAGGAAAAGCTTGTCGAAGTGGCAAGAAAATGGAACATAAGGATTGTGGGGCCAAACTGTTTAGGTATCACAAATATTGAAAACGGCTTTGACTGCACCTTTAATCCTCCAGAACGACAGGCCAGACCGGGATTTGGTGGAATAGCATTTATGAGCCAGAGTGGTGCCTTTGGAGCTGCAATTCTGGACTGGGCTGCAAGACATGAAGTGGGCATGAGCAAGTTCATAAGCCTAGGAAACATGGCAGATCTTGATGAGAGCGACTTCATGGAGTATTTGAAGGATGATGATGCCACTAAGGTTATTACCGCGTATCTTGAGGGAGTTAAAGATGGCCGAAAGTTTCTGAAAGCTGCAAGGGATACAACAAAAAAGAAGCCCGTAGTAATTCTTAAGAGCGGAAGAACTGAGGCTGGAGCCAAAGCGGCAGCTTCTCATACTGGAAGCTTGGCCGGAAGTTACGCTATTTATAAAGCCGCTTTTGAGCAAACTGGCGTTTTAGAAGCGAGGAGCATGAGACAGCTCTTTAACTATGCAAAAGCCTTAGCAATGCAGAAGCCGGCAAAGGGAGATCGAGTTGCAATAGTTACAAATGGTGGCGGGGCTGGAGTGATGATGAGCGATGGGGTTCTTGAGGCAGGATTAAAAATGGCCGAGCTTAGTGAGGAAACCAAAGAAAAATTTGCTAGGGCGATAGAGGAAGGAAAGCTCCCGGAGCACATGAGCTACAAGAATCCGATTGACATTATCGGAGATGCCCCCTCAAGCAGGTATGAGATAGCGATGCGCTATGCTTTAGAAGATGAGAACGTTGATGTTCTCGTTGTAATAGCACTCTTCCAGAGTCCGGCTTTAGATGAGGGCATCGTGGAAAAAGTGGGTGAAATGCAGAAGTATGGAAAGCCAATAGTATTTATTGCTCCCGGTGGTGAATTCCCCGAGAAAATGGCAAGGAGAATAGAAAAAACGGGAGTGCCGGTTTTTGAGACCGTTGAGGATGGGGTAGATGCAGTGTATGCCTTGGTGAAATACGGACAATACCTAAGAGGCACTTTGTAATTTTCTTTTATAATGTTTAATCCCATTCCTGAAGTTGGGGGGAGCTTATGGATAAATTGGTACTGCAAATTCGGCAAATGCTATCTCAAAATAAAATAGAAGATGCCTACGCTCTCGTAGATCATATTAAAGATCCTTATTGGAGAAGTTATGCCTTAAAATGGGTTGCAGAGGCTATGGTAACTCTTCATTCCGAAAAGGCGCTGAATATCGCAAAGAAAATAGAAATTGAAACTCTGAAGAATGACACTTTGTTGTTTCTTTCATACGAGTTTGCAAAGCTAAGAAAGTTTAAAGAGGCTATAAGAGCTGCTAAATTAATTAATAACAATTACCTCAAAAAGAAGGCCTTTAGAGGCATAAGCAATTGTCTTGCAAAGGCAATAATAGAGAGTAATGCTGGAGAAGTTAGGTTAAGTGATTTTGATCTTGAAGAAAGGAACATCGAGTATTTGATGCCGTTGCCTGGTGGTGTTTACTACAAGGATGGGAAGTTTCTTGTTGGCTCTGAAATCCACAGAATAAAAGGCGAGACAAAGTTTGGAGTTCTTATCTCTGAGACAAACGTATTTTTTAGAAAACGCAGTAAGCTCAAATTTGAGATAAAAAATGATGAGAAGAGAGAGTTGCCCTATGTTTACAACTATATTGAGAGATTAATTTCTAAGAAGGATCTCCAAGAGGCGGAAAGGCTTGCTCTGGGATTAGAAGAGTCTTATGCTAGTTACTTTTTGGAGGAAATTGGAATAGAGTATCTGCGGCAAGGAAAAATAGAAAATGCACAGAAAATCTTAGAAAAACTGGAATTCGCTGATTATTTAACAAATGAATTTGTAAAATTTTATTTAAAAAGTGGGGACATTGAAATGGCTAAAAAGTATGCCCTTAAACTTTTTAATCCAGTGTTCAAACTGAGTGTTGCCTACTCCATTTTGTTGCTTGAGGGTATAAACGAGGATTTTCTAAGGGATCTGTTTAGTAATGCCAGTTCCTATAAGCTTGGAAGAATTTTAAAGTTTCTGGCATTTGAGCTTCTCAAAGAGGCGAAGGAGAAAAAATCAAATAGCTTACTAAATCTCTCTAAAACCCTCTTTTTACTAGGGAAAAGAGAACATCAAAAGATGTACTAGAGAAAAGTTTATATTCCCTTTTTCAATTTTTAATCCATGCCCGGTGATTGCTTTTGGCTTTGGTGATAACAGCTTTAGTCCTTT
This sequence comes from Thermococcus aegaeus, assembly GCF_055393685.1. Lineage (NCBI taxonomy): Archaea > Methanobacteriati > Methanobacteriota > Thermococci > Thermococcales > Thermococcaceae > Thermococcus > Thermococcus aegaeus. Next base: position 1,133,280 of record NZ_AP042464.1, read on the forward strand.
TTTGGCTAGTTTAATCTTTGGAGGTGTTCTGGATGGAATTTGAGGTAACTCCATGGGAAGTGAAGGGTGTAGTAGACTACGACAAGCTTATTAAGGAATTTGGAACGACACCACTTACTGAAGAGTTGCTTGAGAAAACCAAAGAGCTTACCAAAAGTGACCTCCCAATATACTTTAAGAGGAAGTTTTTCTTTTCCCATAGGGACTATGACTTGGTTCTCAAAGACTACGAAGAGGGCAAAGGCTTTTTCCTCTATACTGGAAGAGGTCCCAGCGGGCCAATGCACATTGGCCATATAATTCCGTTCTTTGCAACAAAATGGCTTCAGGAAAATTTTGGAGTTAACCTGTATATTCAAATAACTGATGATGAAAAGTTCCTCTTCAAACCCAATCTAACTTTTGAGGACACTAAGAGATGGGCATATGAAAACATCCTTGACATCATTGCAGTGGGCTTTGACCCGGATAAAACGTTCATCTTCCAGGATAGTGAGTTCACCAAAATCTATGAGATGGCAATCCCAATAGCAAAGAAAGTTACCTATTCAATGGCAAAAGCTGTTTTTGGATTTAACGACCAGAGTAAAATTGGAATGATATTCTATCCGGCAATCCAAGCTGCGCCTACTTTCTTTGAGAAAAAACGTTCTCTTATCCCTGCAGCGATAGATCAAGATCCCTACTGGAGAATACAAAGGGATTTTGCTGAGAGTTTGGGATATTACAAAGCTGCTGCTTTGCACTCAAAGTTCGTTCCTGGTTTGATGGGTCTTGGAGGTAAAATGAGCGCCTCAAAGCCGGAAACGGCTATTTACCTAACAGACGACCCAGAGGAAGCGGGCAGGAAAATATGGAGATATGCGTTAACCGGAGGCAGAGCAACTGCAAAGGAGCAGAGAGAGCTTGGGGGAGAACCGGATAAGTGCGTTGTGTTTAAATGGCTTGAAATATTCTTTGAACCAGATGACAAAGCCCTGCTTGAGAGATATCACGCATGTAAGAACGGCGAGCTCTTATGCGGTGAATGCAAGCGCTATCTCATAGGAAAGGTTCAAGACTTCCTGAGAGAGCACCAGAAGAAAAGAGAGGAGGCTAAAAAACTTGTTGAGAAGTTTAAGTATACTGGAGAATTAGCAAGGGAGCAGTGGGATAAAGCCATTCCAGAGCCGTTAAAAAGATAGCTCCCTCCATTTCCATTTCAAAATTTTGTGTTGTTGAGTGCCCAGAGTTTATAAGTCTCAAAATTGTAATTTTATTTCGGTGATTCCATGATTCGTTTACCCTTTAGAGACGGCTTTTATGATGTTAAGCCAAGCAAAATAATATGTCTCGGAAGGAATTATGCAGAGCATGCAAAAGAGCTCGGACATGAAATTCCCAAAGAACCGGTGATCTTTTTAAAACCTCCCTCAGCTCTGATAGGTCCAGAGCAAGCAATAATCTTACCAAGAAAGAGCAATCACGTTGATCACGAGGTGGAACTTGCAGTAATAATTGGAAAGAGGGGTAAAAACATTCCAAGGGCGAAAGCCATGGACTATGTTCTGGGCTATACCATTCTAATGGATATAACTGCCCGGGATCTCCAATGGGAGGCAAAGAAAAAGGGCCTTCCGTGGACTATAGCTAAGGGATTTGATACATTTGCACCTATAGGGCCAAGAATAGTTGATAAGAGAGAAATAAATGTGGACGATCTTGAGATAGGCCTTAAAGTCAATGGAGAGGTTAGACAGCTTTCAAGGACGAGCAAAATGATATTCAAAATAGACGAAATAATAGAATACGTCTCAAGCATAATGACCCTTGAGAAAGGCGACATTATAGCCACTGGGACTCCAGAGGGCGTTGGCCCTTTAAGGCATGGTGATGTCGTTGAGGCATGGATAGAGGGGATCGGTGTTTTAAGGGAGGAAGTGCTTGCGGAGCGTTCAATTCTTTGCTGATTTTTTACCTAATAACGTAGAGGTGCACCATCAAACCACCATGTCCGACAAGGCGGTGATGTATAATTGTAAATCCATTTTCCCCAAATGCCTTTTCTATAGCTTTTCTTTCTGTAGTCAAAAAAACACCTCTTCTCTCCAGAACTTTTGAAAGCTCAGCAAAGAATTTCATATAGAGCTCAGGAATTAGACTTTTCTTTCCTATCTTCAGCCCATAGGGGAGGTTGCTTATGGCAAAGTCCACTCTTTTAATGTATTGAGAGAGTTTTGTAGCATCTCCTTGAATGAAATCAATTTTATCTAATACTCCAGCAGCGAGAGCATTCATTTTCGCACCGTTTAGATGCTTCTTATACTTCTCAATACCGATGATTTTCCCTGTGTATTCTCTCAAAGCAAGCTCAATTAAAATCGTTCCGCTTCCACACATTGGATCTACAACGCTTCCTCCATCCAATCCAGCAAGTTCTATCATTGCATTTGCTATTGACGCTTTCAAATGTGCTGGATGGTCATAGACCCTCCAAGGTCTCTTGTGGAGTGAACTGTCGCCGGTAGTATCTATCCCCAAGAAGAAGACATCATCAATGACCTCTGCTCTAAAGATTACTGAAGGGTGATCGAGGTTCACCTTTGGCGTTCCAAACCGTGAGAGTTTATCGTAGATGGCACTCCCTGCGGTTTTTGCGATATCAATGCTTGTGAATTCATGCTCTCCCTTTCTGAAACCCCTAACCGCAAAGCTCTCGCTTACCTTAACGTATCTTTCAATAGGGGAGTTGAACACAAAATCATAAACCTCTCTAAGAGCGTTTTCTTTTTCTAAGCTGGTTAGCCTCGTTGAGGATATGTGGAGAACAACCCTATGCAGAAGTCGGGAGTTTTCGTTCAAAAAGGAAGCTATCTCAAACTCCCTTTTCTTTCCTTTTTCATCGAAATAATACCCTTCTTCAATCTCCGCGATTATTCTTCCTTCAACTCCGAAGGGCTTCTCTTTTGCTTTTCCCTTTAGCCCGGCTTTTTCAATGAGTACCTCAACTTCTCTTTTTGCTAGGTCTTCAATCCCCTGTGAGGTTGTTAGTATAAACTCCATCCCAATCACTCCAGGATTGCTATTACGCCCTTCCATTTTCTACCAAAGCACTCACTTGCAATAACCCTTTTGCCGGTTATCCTTTCAAGGAATTTTATTGCAGAGTCACACTTTTTAAATCCTGTTGCTATCCCTACCGTAACCCCTTCAATCTCTTTAACTCCAACCCTCTTCTCGTTATCTGGTACTAGCTTTTCTCCATATTTCCAAAGTATTCTCCTTGGGTCTAGGAGGAATTCCCTCTCGATATCTTTGAGAATCTCTTCGAAATCCCAGATGAAGGCTTCTTTTTTCTTTTTCTCCTTTCCAAAAAGGGTAAATCTTCCAGTTTGCCATTCCCGTAGAAAATAACGGGCGGCCTCTTCTAGATTAACTCTGCCCCCTTTCCCTAGAAGACCTTTTTTCCTCCCAATGGCTTCAAGAATTTGCTCTTCATTCTCGAACTCTTTTACCCCATATTTTTCAGTAATTGCCTCTTTTCTGGTTTCTAAAATTCTTTTTATAAGTTTTAGTGCTGGTCTAACAGGGTCTTCAATCTTATCCGCTGGAAAGCCACCTCTAATAACGAGTTCGTCAAAATCATCTATCGGCACAACTCCCGGGGAATCAACTAACCATATCTTCTTTGAAAGTTTAATAAGCTGCTTTCCTTTTGTATACCCTGGTATTGGTGCTGTTCCAACGGCGTGTTTACCCTTTAACACGTTTATTATTGTGCTCTTCCCAACATTGGGATAGCCCACCAAGACGACTTTCACTTTCTCTTTGCCTTCTTCAAAGAGTTCTTTTGCAAGTTTCTTTATCTCCCTCCTTAGGATTCCGGTTCCCTTTCTCTCCCTTGCACTGATGAACACTATCGGGACTCCTTTGTGTTTTCTCTTATACTCTTCAGCCCATTTTTTTGGGACCAGATCGGCTTTGTTCATCACTATGAGAAGTTTTTTTCCTTCCTCTTGGACAAGACGTTCTACTTTTGGATTTCTTGTTCCAATGGGATCTCTAGCATCGACTACCTCCACTACAATGTCTCCCTCTTTAATCACCTCTCTCACGATTCTCCATGCCTTTTTCTGCTTCATCTCTTATCACCGTTATTTCAAATATTACTGTTCCTCCATCTGTGTACGGGGGGCCAGGATCGAGGCATTGAACATAAGCCCTTTCTTCGTCACCCAGCCCTATGTCTTTGGGTTTAACACCTTTTCGCAGTGCCACCATATAGGGGATGAAAGACGCAAATGCATGAGTGCAGATTGCATCAGTTTCCTCTAAATTGACTTTTGCTCCCTCTATAATTATCTTATCCCCAACCTTAAATACTGGGCACCTTCCTTTAATCTCTACGACCTTTATTATTAGTCTTTCCACCTCCCACCACCAAAAGGTAAATAAGGGATAAAGCCTAAAATATTTACTAGGACTCTTAGTTTAAGAGGAAGTTAAATATTATCCGGTGGTGCTGACCGTGGCGGAAGATATTGAAGAAAAAATAAGGCGTTTAAGGGAGTTGGGTAGAGTTTCTGTTGAGGAGAAAGAGGAGAAAGCAGCCCCTGCTGCTCCTGTCCCAAGAGCTTCCCCTCCCAGAAAGCCTTCAAGATTGGGAAGGCTTAGGGAAAGGGAGAGACGTAAAAGGATAATTATAGGTGCATCTATTATAGCTGTCATTCTCATTGCTGTTATCATAGGGGTGTACACAACCTATCAAAATCGTGCTGCAAAACAGCTTCAAGAAGCCAAACTTGCGAAAATTAAAGAGGTTAACCAGTATTTCACTGGTAAGCTTGAGAATGATACCATGAAGACGCAGTTAATAAATCAAATTAACCAGGCAAAAAGTATCGAGGAGCTTGAGAAGATAGACGTTAGGACAATAGCAGAGCAGAGAAAAGCTCAATTGGAGCAAGAACGTCTTCAGAAGGAGCTTCAACAGGCAAAGAGCACAAAGTTATCACAAATAGAGCAATCTTTTGAACTCCTTCTTTCTCAGCCTCTCCCAGAAGATATAAAGAGCGAGGCTATTCAAACTCTAAACCAATTAAAGGAGAAAGTTAATTCTGCAAAAACAAAAGATGAAGTATCTTTAATTGATCCCAATCCGTATCTGCTCGAGCTCTGGAGGAAATATTACTATTACCTTATAGACACCACTCCCACCCAAAAGGTGATCCTCAAGAAAGGAGCGGAAAAGAGCATATACACGAAAGCAGAAGCGAAGTACATGCTCAGCAAAGTTACGGACTTCACTGAGCTTCTCCAGTACACAATAGAGAAAGCTGAAATGGTGCAAGTCGCTTTAGTTTTGCCAAGAGAGAACGTTAATGGTGCCTTCCTCTCATCAGGTGACAAAATAAAGATTTTCGCCCAAATAAATTCAACATCCGTTCAAAAGATAGCGGATGAAGGATATGTGAACATGGTTCTCTTCCTAACAGATTCTGGCGTGATCGCGGTATCGGAGTCCCAGCAAGAGACCAAAAACATAGCAACCTCTTCAGAAACTTCTTACTCAGACCAATACTCGGAGAACTATGCTCCTGGAGATCAATCAATCTCATACCAGCAGAATAAAGATGAGAGCCATTCTACAACCCAATCAAGTTCACAGACGATAAGTGCATCTTACACCTATAATGTTGCATTAAACGAGATACTAAAGGCTATTGCGGCCAACAAGATAGCTGCGGCAGATGAAGTTAAGGAGCAGCTCGCAAGGTACAAGTGGAAGGTGTTTGATCTCGAGCAAAGCACGGGGTTATTGGCTACGGAACCTACTGCTAAGGTCTTGGTGATAGTTGAAGTCCCAGCAGAATTCGTTGAGGATATACTGAAATATAGAAATGCCCTCTACATAACAAAGATTGCTGGGTGACTGGAATGCTAAGGAAGACGCTTCCACTCTTTTTCCTTGTTTTGCTAGTTTCGGGTTTAGTTAATGCACAAGAGAGTGTTAGTGCATCCGCCACGGTCGATCTAAACGTTACCTTGGTGAATGCGGGCCCGTTTTACAAATTTGTTTTAATAAATCCTGATTATAACTACACTTTGTTTAGGAAGGGTGAAGATATTGGAATCGTTAACAACTTGGGATTTTGGATTGCCCCATATGAGACACTTCAGGTGAATGTAAAGATTAACGAACCTTTATCCACGGGCACGATCGGTGGAGTAGAAGGTCCAAACCTGTTTTACAGCCCTATTTATCCGCAGCTGATTCTCTATCCTCAGAAGTACTATGCAGTCGATACGTTCTTTATTTCAGATGGCTATGTGAAGGTGCTTAAGTACAGTGGAAGGGTTAAAGTAACGGTGAAAAATCCATCACCCGAGAATTCAAAGTACATTGCCATAGGACTGCCGGTACTCTTTGAAGGGGGCGAAATGAGCGACTTTACCCCGGAGTACACAATGAAATACAGTGAATACGTCGATACGATTCTCTCTCAATACGCCCAATACGTTAGGGAGTACATGCCAGAGTACTTGAACAGAACTTCTGAAGGCAGCTCAGATACTCTCTCAGAGCTTTCTTCCAGGATAGTTGTTTTCTCTGGAACTGGTTTACTTTCGGGGAGCAAAGAAGAACCGGAGCTAATTGATACATCTAAAAAATCTGAGCTAAAATTTGATTATCCTGTTTGGATAGTGTTCTTAGGTGATGAGCTTGAAATTACCTACAGCATCAAATGGGAAAATCTTATGAGGGTGAGTGAATTTGGAGGAGAAAAAGAAAAAACGTTCAGGCTTATCATGGATAGAAGAGATCTTAAGTGAAGAAGCCGTTCCTTTGGAGGATATAATAAAAGAAGGACAAAGTGAAGAAGAAAAATCCAAGGCTAAGGAGGAGCCTTCTTCAATTGTACCAGAAATTAAAACCCCCTCAAAACCATTATCTGCTGAGAGTAGGCGAGAAACCAGTTTAGAGGAGATATTAAAGTCCACAAGAGGCTCAGCAAGAGTTCCTCTTCCTACTTATTATGGAGAGGAAGTGAAAGTTCTTGATGTATACGGAAATGTGAGAATTCTTAAAGTTAAGGGAGAACCGATCCCGATTTATGAAATACGCCTTCCAAAATTGAGTGAAGAGGAAGAAAAACTCGTAAAAATAGTCAGGGACAGGGCAATCGCAGAAATCCAAATAGACCCGGAGAGCATTCCTGATCCAGAAGAAAGGAGAAGAATATTTGGGAGGGCTGTAAAAAACATAATGCGTGAACTTGCCCCTGCTATCTCCGAGGCAAGGATGGACATTCTTGTAAATTTGGTTGTCCAGAACATGATAGGTTACGGAAAACTTGATCCCCTTGTTAGGGACGATAATCTGGAGGAAGTTATGGTAATAGGAACAAGAAGGCCAGTATACGTGTGGCACAGAAAGTTTTACATGTGCAAAACTAACATCGTTTTTGAGGATGAGAGGGAGATATTAAACATTATTGAACGTATAGCAAGGCAGGTTGGAAGAAGAATTGACCAGCAAACCCCGCTCTTGGATGCCCGTTTGCCTGACGGAAGTAGAGTAAACGCAACTATTAGACCTGTTAGCTTGGATGGGCCTACATTAACCATAAGAAAATTCAAAAAAGATCCCCTCACTATAATTGATCTCTTGAAGTACGGCACCTTTAATTTAGAAATAGCATCTCTGCTCTGGGTTTTTGTTGATGGCCTTGGAGTCAAGCCGGCAAACGTTCTCGTTGCCGGAGGCACTGGTTCGGGTAAAACTACCACTCTTAACGCATTGGCAATGTTCATTCCTCCAAGTGAGCGTGTTATCAGCATTGAAGATACAGCAGAACTTCAGCTACCAATTGAGCACTGGGTAAGACTTGAAACAAGGCCTCCAAACATAGAAGGAAAGGGAGAAATAACCATGGATGATCTTGTCAAGAACACCCTAAGAATGCGTCCAGATAGAATTATCGTGGGTGAGGTCAGAGGTCCTGAGGCTAGAACAATGTTCACGGCCATGAATACGGGTCATAATGGTGCCCTTTACGACTTCTCCGTTATTCAGCTCTCTGATGGTAGGTTTATACTTATAGGAGATTTGGTTGAGGAACTTTTCAAGAAATATTCGGACAGAATTGAAAGGTACAAGGATCTTGAGTACATAGTTCTTGAAGAAAAGGATCGCTTCGAAGTTATCAGTGTTGGCCCGGATCTCAGAGCGGGTAAGCACGTAGTTTCGAGGGTATGGAGGAGAAAAGTAAGAGAGGGAGAGAAGCTAATGCGCATAAGAACAAGGACGGGTAATGAAGTGATATTGACCAAGACCCATCCCTTCTTTGTGTTCTCTAACGGTGATGTCGTGAGAAAGGAAGCTGAAAAGCTTAGCGTTGGAGACAGGGTTGCTGTAATGATGCGCCCACCCAAGCCGCCCCAGCGTAAAGCCGTTGTGGATCCAAACATTTACGTAGGGATAAGTGATTACTACCTTGTCCCTAACGGAAACGGGATGATAAAGGTTCCAAACAAGGGGCTTCCACCAGAAAATGCCGAATATCTGCTCTCTATTAACTCAAACCCTGTGAAATTAGTTAGGGAAGTTGATGGCAATCTTGCCTATATTGCTGGAGTGCTCCTTGGTGACGGTTATATAGCTTCTAACGGCTACTACCTCTCAGCCACTTTTGATGATGAAGACTACAGGAATGCCTTTGTAAATGCCCTCTCGAAGTTCCTGCCGGGCTATGCTCCGCAGGTAAAGAACAGTGGAAAGTATGCCGTTGTAACAGTTGGTTCCAGGATCTTTGCTGAGATGTTCTTGAGGATATTCGGCATACCCAAGGGCAGGAAGTCTGAGGTCTGGGATGTTCCGGATGTTGTTCTTTCACATGATGATCTTGTAAGGTATTTCATAGCCGGATTATTTGATGCTGATGGCTATGTGGATAAGAGCGGGCCTTCTATCATTCTAACGACAAAGAGCGAAAATGCGGCAAGAAAGATATGGTACGCCCTTCAGAGGCTTGGAATAATAAGCACCGTGTCTATTGTGAAAAACAAAGGGTTCAAGAAGGGAAAAATTTTCAGAATAACTATAAGCGGGGTTGAGGATCTTAGGAAGTTCAAAGAGCTCATTCCACTCCGCCACTCGAGGAAGGTTGCAAAACTTGAGGAAATCCTAAAAACTAAGAGGGCTTACCGCGGAAGGAGAACTTACCGTGTTCCAATCTCTCGAGAAATGATAAGGCCCTTACGTTTGAGATTGAGCCTTACTGTGGCTGAGCTGTCGAAACTGGCCTCTCACTATGCAGGAGAGAAAGTTTCCGAGAGTCTAATAAGGCATATTGAGAAGGGGAGGTCAAGTGAGATAAGGCGTTCTGCACTTAGAGGCATCGCCCTTGCTCTTCAGCAGATCTCAAAAGACGTTGGTGACGAAGATGCTTGGGCAATGGCAAAAAGACTTCAGCTGATTGCTGAGGGAGATGTTTATTGGGATGAGGTCATAAGTGTTGAAGAAGTTGAACCAAAAGATCTGGGTATTGAATATCTGTACGACCTTACAGTTGAAGACGACCACAACTATGTAGCTAATGGAATATTGGTGTCAAATTGTATGGGTACGATTCACTCCAATTCAGCCAGAGAAACAATCGTAAGACTGGAGAGTCCACCAATGAACGTTCCAAGAATTATGATCCCTGCTTTAGATGTTATCATAATGCAGGTAAGGTTTAACAACAGAAAGAAAGGAACAATAAGAAGAATCACCGAGATAGCGGAGGTTTCCGGAATAGAGGGAGAAAGCGTTCAGCTGAACACTATCTATAAGTACAACCCGGCTAAAGACGAGCTTTACCACACGGGAGTGCCAAGTAGGGTTATGAACCAGCTTGCCGAGCATACGGGATTAACAATGGATGAACTCCTAGAGGAGAGGGTGAAAAGGGAAGTTGTCCTCCAGTGGATGGTAGAAAAAGGGATAAGGAGCATAGAAGAGGTTGGACACTACATCAGAGAGTTTTATATCGACCACGAAGAGTTGCTGAGAAGGATAGAGAGAGATGCCTCACTTGAGCTAACTGAAAAAGTTAGAACAGTCATTTAGGGTGAGAAGACTTGGGGATAAAAGAGAAAATACTTAAATTCATTGAAAGGCTTGGTGAAAAAACTATAGAGGTTAGTGAACGCCCTATTTCGAGAATTCCTAAAACACTGACGCTTCAAGAAAGACTTCAGCTTCTGAAAAAACTCCAAGAAGAAGTTTCTCAGGAGAGAGAGGAAAAATATGAAAAAGAACTTGAAGAGATTGTTGAATGGAGAAAAAGAGAGTTAGAGGAATCCTTCACTCACAGATTCTCGGAATTTATGCTCAGGCACTTTAGGGGCCCCGTTGAATCATTTACAAAGTCCTTAAAGGGACTTGACTATGATCTCGTGAGGGCAAACATTAAAATGAGCAAAGAGCAGTTCGTTGCATTGATGCTGGGTGTCTCCATTTTCACTGCAATTTTTGCTTTTTTAATGGGCGTTCTTCTCCTTATGCCTGTTGATATCTCCCTGATGCTTGGGATACTGGGCTTTATTGGCGGATTCCTTTATATGAGAAATTACCCAAGAATAGTCTGGCGGAGAAGAGTTGTGGAGGTAGAAAAAGCTCTCCCATACGTTTTGAGGCACATGGCATCGCTCTTAAGTGCTGGCGTTGGTATAGCCGAGGCAATGGTATCGGTTGCCAACGCTGATTATGGCCCCATATCTGAGGAATTTGATCTCATGATAAGAGACATGCATGGTGGTACATCCTTTGAGGATGCACTAATGAGGTTTGAGGAAAGAATGGCATCCGAAAACGTTAGCAGAGTTGTAAAGCAGATTCTTAGGGCCACAAAATTCGGTGGAAACTTGGCGGATATTCTTTACAAACTTGCCGAGGACTTTTCATTTGAATACAGAATGAAGCTCGTTGAGTACATCCAAAAAGTAAACGGTGTCGCCTTTGTCTATATGTTCATAACAATAATAATGCCCACTTTATTCGTTGTGGCAATACTGGCTGCTTCATTAATGACTAGAGCCTTAGTGATGCCTGTTCAAGGATTGGCTGTTATTCTGCTTTTTGGATTCCCAGCTATTTCAACACTCGTCGTGTTTATGATAAAACGTAGTGAGCCGAGGTGATTAAATTTGGCTGAAGTTAAATTCCTCCGACCTCTTGCAAAGGCCCTTGAGAGGCTACTCCCTCAAAGGTGGGTTAGGAGGTACGAGCTCTTCCTGTACTCAGCAGGAATATCATTTTTGGCGCTCGAATTTTTGCTGGTATCTTTGCTGCTGGCAGGGATAGTCGGGATAATAGTTTTCATACTGTCCCCAGTTAAGATCTATGCTATCCCGGTGTTCCTCGGTTTGTTTTTGGGGATTGCATGGGTTTACCCCTATTATCTGCTGACTAAGAAGGTAGAAGACATGGAGAAAAACCTGCCCGACGCTTTCTTCTATCTTGCAAGCTCTTTGAGAGCTGGAGTTTCTTTCTCTGAAGCTTTGGAGGAGGCTTCAACTGCAAGATTTGGGGCGCTAACAGAGGAATTCAAGAGAACCGTACAGGAAATAAAGAAGGGTAGAGCAACAATAGAAGCCCTGAGAGCCTTTGCAATAAGAAATAAAAGATCTTCGGTGATTTATCGCTCTACAATGATTATCTTGGAGGCTTATGAGAGAGGAGCTCCAATGGCCGATGTACTTGTGGCGGTTGCCAACGATGTCCGTGAAATACTAAGAATAAAAAAGGAGAGGAAAGCTTCAACCGGAATGCAGGCAATGTTCTTTATAATTGCAAGCGGTTTCATAGGCCCCTTCATTTTAGGGGTTGTCTCCCAAATCATGGGCGGTATGAATACTCCTGAAGTAGGGCTTAACCTGCCGTTAGAAGCGATAAAAAATGTTTCCCTTGCGTTCGTGGCAATACAAGCCATAGTTTCCGGGTTAGGAATTGGAATAATAAGAGAAGGAAAGTTCTCTGCAGGTTTCAAGTACAGCGCAATGCTGGCCATACTTGGAGTTGTGATATTCCTCGTGGCTACCAGGGTTCAGATATCAGGATTCATCTGATTCTGGTTTTGCCTTTTCTATATCCACTATTTCCACTTCAAATGTTAGCGTCTTGCCTGCTAATGGGTGGTTAAAGTCTAAAGTGACGTTCTCTTCGGTAACTGCAGTTATTCTCGCTATTCCACTATCGGTCATTATGTATGCTCCCTCTACAGGTTCTATGCCGGCCTTTTCAAACTCGCTTGTTGGAACATCAATTATCAAATCGTCCCTTGGCATCCCATACCCCTTTTCGGGAGGAATCACTACAGTTTTTTTCTCCCCAATTTCCATCCCTATAAGAGCTTCGTCCATTCCGGGGATAAGTTCACCAACACCGACATTAGCCCCAAGAGGGCCATATGTTCTATCTTCCACATAAATGCCTGCTTCTTTGGCGATATCCTCATAAGTTGTATCGAATATTTCTCCGTTTTCAAACCTTCCAATGTAGTTAAAAACCACAAAATCTCCTTTTTCAACTTTCATCCTTTTCACCAACTAAATTTCTTCAAGCTTAACTCCTCCACGAGCTTTATAACATTTTTGGTCAGCATTATACAAGTTTGTGAAAAGTATATATACCTCTTTGACCAAAAAATTAGTGGGTGATTCTGTATGGGAGAGTTTGCAGAGATGCTTAAAAGGGAATTTGGTGGGCTAGAAGCAAAAGAGATATACTCAACAAAACTCGGCAATAGGAGCGTTGAAATACTTGAGGTTGAAACAAAGGGATCGAGGTTTCTTGTGATGTTCCAAGACGAGCCTAAGAAGCATGACCTCCACAGATGGTCGTTAATAATAACCAGTGCAAACAACACCAGAACGATCCAAGGGATGGATAAGCTGGATACGTTAAAAATGAGAATCAAAGAAAATGTAAGGGCAATAATTGAGGGTCTTTAGCTACTCCTCAGGGAGAATGTAGTAGATGTAGTGTGGCCTGTTAGTAAACTCATCTATGTATACTACAACTCCATTTTTTGGGGGCTTTAGATAGTGTACCTCTCCTTTTTTGGTTGTTATTGCAGCAAAAGCATCACTTTTTCTTACCCTGTTTCCCACTCCAGCAATTATTGTGGAAACAAACCCCTCCACCGGGAGCAGTATGAGTTCGTCTCCTTTATACAACCTTATCTCGGTTCTCCTGTCAGGGAGAATTATTCTCGCATCACAGAGCATTTTATGCTCGTATTTGTCCACATAAAAGTGGAACCTATCGTAGATTTCTTTTCGCAAAAATTTTGCTTTTTTAACGTCTATAAACTCTGGAAGCTTTTGTCCTTTTTGTATTCTAACTTCTATGTTGTCCTGAATTATTATGCAGTCAACTTTTGCCTTCCCTTCTTCGAAGCATTCTTCAAACCCTGCCTCAACGAACAATTGCGGAAGTTTTTCCATACTCTCACCCAACTTTTTCCAAGTTGTAAAACTTTTTAAACCTATCTTTATATAATTCTATGTGATGGTAGATTATGAGGCGCAAACTGATGGCCCTATACTTGCTGTTAATCCTGCTAATGGGTGCAATAATAAGCTCTGAAGCTAAAATAGGTGAGATTAAGAAGGGCAACCAAGACTATTACCTAATAGGGCTTTTCTTTGCAATTTTGATAGTCCTCGGGGGCATAATATTGATTCAAATTTTTCTAACTGTTGGGGATCCTTTTGCAAAAAAAGGCCCGGAATACGGTGTAAACTGGGGAATCTTCCTTGCCATAATAGTGGGCTCCATCATACTTGCTCTCCCTATTCTCTACAAGGTTTACAAAACCCCTCTCCCAAACATGACGGTGAACCAGAGTGAAGGGATTTACCACGTTAATCAGAGTTATCACGTTAGCCTCTACGAAAGGTATTTCCAAAATCCCTTTGCAGGCTCTTCAGAAGGCACCGTTTACCTATATGCTTTCTTTGGAGTTCTTGTAATAACCCTGAGCTATGTGGCGGTGAAGTTTTATCTTGATTTGAGAGCAGCTAGGGAAAGGAGAAAACTTAAAGAGATTGTCGAACAATTTGATAAAAAATTGGAGGAAGAGGGCATAGATTTCCTAGGAGACCCAAACGAAATAGTGGTGAAGCTTTACAAAAATGCAGTAATCTGGCTTAGGCTTTTGGGCATTCCTTACAGAGAAAGCTGGACTCACTGGGAGCATGCAGAGAAAGTAAAATACAAACACGATGCGTATGTAAAGCTTGCAAGGCTTTTTGAAAAAGCGAAATATGCTCCGGAAAAAGTCACTATGGAAGATGCAAAGGAAGCCTATGACCTCTACATGAAAATTAAGGGGGATGTAAATGAAGTTAAGGCTTAATCTTGCCCTGATATTAACTGCCCCCTTCGTCTTAGTTGCCGTCTTTGCAGGTTCGTATTTGGTTAGGTGGATAGCCGTCTTAATAGCGGGAACAATACTTTTGGCTTTTATACTCGAAGAAGCAGAACTGCCTTATATTCCAAGAAGGAGAGAGCAGAAAAGGAGGAGAAAAGAGGACTTTGAAAGGCTTGCAGATGTTATAAAAATGGCAAAAAAGGGCAGTGTTGCTAAGCAGATAGTCCTCGATTCTCTCTTGGAGATATATGAAATAGTTGAAGAGGACAGAGAAAAGGCAAAAACAAAGGTTAAGGGACTTAAAATAACTGGCTCTGGGAACAAGTTCCTTGAAGATCTTGAAAAAGTTCTTGAAATTGTGGAGGCGGATGTTAATGAGAGTAGAGGAGGTTTATGAAAAAGGAAATGAGATTTTAAATGAAGTTGGGAAGGCAATAGTTGGGAAAAGAGAAGTCTTAAAGCTTATGCTTGCAACAATACTGGCCGATGGCCATATTCTCATCGAAGATCTCCCAGGATTGGCAAAGACATTAATGGCAAAAAGCTTTGCTTCGGCACTGGGAGTTAAGTTCAAAAGGGTTCAGTTTACACCTGATCTACTCCCCTCTGACATACTGGGGGTTAGTGTCTTCAATCAGAAAACCCTTGAATTTGAGTTTAAAAAGGGACCTGTGTTTACAAACATACTCCTTGCCGATGAGGTCAACAGAGCGCCCCCAAAGACTCAATCTGCCCTGCTTGAGGCAATGCAGGAGAGGCAAGTAACTATAGAGGGAAAAACCTACCAGCTTGAAAAGCCCTTTGTCGTAATAGCCACCCAAAACCCGATTGAGCAGGAGGGAACGTACCCCTTACCAGAAGCACAGCTCGACAGATTCCTTGTCAGGCTTAGAGTGGGTTATCCAACCAAAGAGGAAGAACTTGAAATCCTTAAGAGGAGAATAGAGAGGAAGAAAGAGGAAGTGGATATAAACCAAATAACTTCTGCTGAAGAAGTTATAGAGATGCAGAGAGCAGTTGAAGATGTATATGTAAGCGATGCCGTCCTTGAATACATTACGGAGATAGTAAGGGCAACTAGGGAAAATAAAAAGGAAATTGAAGTCGGGGCATCTCCCAGAGGGAGCTTAGCATTGCTCAAGCTTTCAAGGGCTTATGCTGCTCTGGAAGGGAGAGATTATGTTATCCCGGATGACGTGAAGAGAGTTGCCGTACCTGCACTAAGCCATAGGCTCATACTAAAGAGGGAGCTTTGGTATACGAGGGTCAGTCAGGAGATGGTAATGGAGAGAATGCTTGAAAAAATACCCGTTCCAAAGTTTGAGTGATAGCTATGAAGGAATTCTATCCGACTGGAAAAGCCCTTCAGCTTCTTCTTGTCCTATGGATGGGGGTACTTATAGCTTTTTTCACCCTCCGCTGGGATATGGTGTACCTAGTCCTTCCGATACTTTGGCTGTTTTTCATAGCGGTTGCGTTTTTTAAACCAAGGCTTGACGTGGAGATTAAGAGAACCCTTCCTCACGACAGAATTCTCGAAGGAGAAACCGTAGAAGTGAAGCTAACCGTAAAGTCCAACGAAAGAATTCCAAGCTTAAAGCTTGTAGACGGCACACCAGAGGAACTTGAGATTATTGAAGGTAAGAATGAGTTTTTACTTTCCCTGAAAAAAGACGAAGTGAAAGAACTTTCGTACAAGATTAGGGTGCGCAGAGGAGTTCATGAGTTTAACTGGATATCCTTAAGCTATCAGGACCCCTTTGGGTTTTTCAAACGGGACAAGGTGGTCGAGCTGTACGACGAACTTATTGGTGTTCCGCTCATAGAGGACGTTATAACTCCGTACTCCACAAAGGGTACAAAAATAACGGTTGGTCCCTTGCCATCCCCGAGAATAGGTGAAGGAGTAGAATTTCATGCTATAAGAGAATATCAGCCGGGAGATCCCTTCAAGATAATAAACTGGAAAGCAACGGCAAAGATGGGCAAGATAATGAGCAACGAGTACGAAAGCGAGAGAAAAGTTGATGTTGTGATAATAGTGGATGCAGGCTATCTAGGGGCTAGAGTTATGGACTACTCTGTGAGAGCTGCTGCTTCTCTTATGCTTGACTGCCTTAAAAATGGAACGAGCTTTGGTCTTTTGCTTTCAGAGAGTGTTCCTCTATGGGCTAGAGTGGATTATGGGAAGAGACATTTCTTTAGATGTGTGGACATTCTAAGCACTGCTAGGCCGGATAAAAACAATCTAATTGCCTATCAGGTCGAACATCTTATAAGGACGCGCTTTCCTGCAAATGCTCAAATAATCTACATCTCCCCTCTTGTTAGCGAAGAGAGCAGAAAAGCCCTTGAGATAATTTATCAGTACGGATACAAGATAATAGTGATCTCCCCGGATCCGTATTCGGCTATCAAGCCAAGAAGCAAAGAGGAGGAACTGGCAGTTAAGATACTGGATCTCAAAAGGAAAGCCTACTTAAGGAAGCTTTCTGCCTATGCCATGATAATAGACTGGGATACCAGAAAGCCACTTAGAAGTGCCATTGCAGAGGTGATTAAGTTATGAGAATAAAGTTCTCACCGATACCGCTTGTGATCCTGTTCTTCATCTTATTGGGATATAGGCAACTCCTTCCGGTCTTGGCACTTGCTCCCCTGGCATTTCTCTCATATTTCTTTGGCACGCTGTTTCTAATAGCTGTTATAGGTTTTCTAGTGTATTACAAGATAGGAGGTGCCTTGGGAGTTCTAATAGTGGCTTTGGCCTTAATCTTCATTGAATCCGCTTACTTAGATAGGGAAAAAGCCCCTAGGGAGCATTATCTAATCTTGACCATAGCTTCCCTTCTGGCTGTTCCTACCTATGCTCTCATAATGGGACTCTCTTTGCTCATGCCTAAATTTGAGGTTACTGCAGTTGCCGTTCTTATCCTCATTGCCCTCTATGTATTCTCAAGGATAGTCACAAGTGATTAGATGCTCCAGCTTCCTTTTTTCTTCAACACCTCTCTTGCCCTTACCAACCCCTGCTTTATGCACTCCTCGAGCTCTTTTCCTCTTGCATAATAAGCTAGAAAACCACCGGCAAAAGCGTCTCCGGCTCCGGTTGGGTCTACGATTTCCTTTATTGGAAGGGCTTCAAACTTTTTGAAATCTTCTCCGTTATAAAGCAGGACCCCCTTTTCTCCCATGGTTACCACGACGATCTTAGCCCCCCATTCGTGAAGCTTTTGGGTTGCGTTTTTAATGTCATCTTCTCCTGTTATTGTTATCGCTTCCCTTTCGTTTGGAAAAACTATCTCAACCTTTGACACTATTTCCTTCATGAGGTCTCTTCTTGTTTTGTATTCTTTCATGTAGGTTGGATTAAAATCTATGGTGATTCTTTTGCCTTTTAGCCTCTCTATCGCCTTTAGCTGCTCTTCCGGTGGTATTGGAGAGATGTGAAAGATTTTTGCGTTTAGGTACTCTTCTGGAATCTCTGTCTCGCCCATGGCTTTGGCAACGCCCATATCCACCGGTGCATCGACGCTCCCGTCTTCGTGATAGATCATGTAGATGTGCATGGTTTTTCCTTCGAGAACGTGAACTCCCCTAATGTCTAGGATTCTTTCAAGACTTTTCAGCCACTCCTTGGGAAAATCTTTGCCCACTTTTGTTATCAGTCCCACTTTTGCTCCACTTAAAGCAGCGGAAGTAGCTACAGCGGCAGCTGCTCCACCTGGGAGGATTATCTCTTTCTTATCGGGGAAGATTATGTGATCAATTGCAACATGGCCCAAAACTACCAGATCCATAGCAAAGCCCCCTTTGAGCTAATTATGGTAGTTTATTAAGGTTGCTCAAAAGCTCCGTTTTATATACCCTCTTGAACCCTTCATATACTTTTGATGCCAGAGTTTAAGGGCCTCTTCTTCTGACATTTCACTTAAATAGAGTGCATCTTCTAATTTTTCTTGCTTTCTACGTGAGGTAAAGCCAATTTCTCTTGCAAACTTCTGTACATGGTCTAGCCGGGATATCCAAAGAAGGTACATGTCGACATTATATTTGTACTCTATGTTCCGAATTACAATGTGACTGCCTTTTTTATGAGTTTGAGTGACGCTTGTGAAAATTTCAAATTTCTTTGAAAGCAGATTGCTAGTAAACTCAAGAAGCTCTAAATCGGAGTTTGCCAGCGCTACTTGGACTCTAAACTTCTTTTTAGCGCTAATTACTGGAAATCCTTCACTATCAAAAAGTCCCTGTAGAAATTCTCTTGGATATTCCCATGCAACATTGAGTAGTTGGGTTCGGGAACCTTTTAAAAATTGGAAGAGCATCTTATTGCTTCCTTCTGCATACCATCTGTCTACACGTGTGGAATCGTGTTCAAGCCCAAAGGTAGTTTTGATACCTAGACTCTCCAATGCATTTTTGAATCTCTCTACAAATTCTCTATCAATTGCTTTCAACTTTATTATATACCCTCCATTTTTCAGTTTGGTCGTGCTCCCATCACCAAGAAACACTCCTATTACATAGGCCAAACTTGGTGAAGGTTCAAGGGAGATTTCCTTTATTTTGTTGAATGGATTGTGCGTTCCCTTGCACCAACGCATCACTGTTGGCCTAGAAACTTTAACATTGAACTCCTTTCCAAGAATCAGGGCTATTTTAGAATAGCTAATTCCCCGTCCTCTCAGCTCTTTTGCCCGTTGGATTATTTTATGCAACTCCATAACATTTAGTTCCTTCAAACTTCTCATAGTAAACATAACAAAAGGACATATTTTAAACTTTTTGTCAAAATTAAACCGTTTAAACAACTTCAATGAATTTTGAGTTTTTCTTACTAAGAAATGCACAAATCTAACCATCAATGTACAAAAATGAGCTGGTAGCGGGGCGAGGATTTGAACCTCGGACCTCCGGGTTATGAGCCCGGCGGGCACTCCTAGCTGCCCCACCCCGCTGCTCGACCCGTTACTTATTAATAAGAAATCGATTTATAAAGTTTGCGGTGTCTCTTTTCCCCTTTAAAATGCCTAATGCTCTATTAAAAGTATCTAAAAGCATCTCTAACTTTTTGGCGGCTTATTTGAATTTAACCCCCATCCCACCATGCCGGATTCAACTGCCAAGGTTTCCCATGTCATGAAAAAGCCCTTAAACTTACCCTCCAATTCTATCTTGGTGATGGGATGTACCTTACAAAAGAGGAAGAACTAATACTGGCGGGAGAATACGGCTATGCATTGCAAAAAGCCATGGAGATACTCGTGGCTCTGGGAGAGATATATAACGCAGATAGGCTAATTCCAATAAAAAGTGCCCAAGTGGCGGGGGTTTCCTACAAAAACATCGGAGATGCTGGAATAGAGTTCCTGAGGGATTTCGTTAATTCTGGAGCAAAGGTTAGCGTTTATACTACCCTCAATCCGGCAGGAATTGGAGATGAGTTCTTTATGGAAAGACAGGAGGAAATTCTCGAGCTTTATAAGGCAATGGGGATAGAGATTACCTCCACGTGCACCCCTTACTACGGGGCAAACCTTCCAAAGTTTGGCGATCACATAGCATGGAGCGAGAGCTCTGCAGTTATTTTTGCGAATTCCATAATAGGAGCGAGAACAAACAGAGAGGGCGGACCTTCAAGTCTGGCAGCGGCAATAGTGGGTAAGACACCCAATTATGGGCTTCACCTTGAAGAAAATAGAAAAGCAACAGTTCTCATCGAGGTGAATGCAAAGCTTAGGGACTTTGCAGACTACAGCTTTTTGGGTTACTACCTTGGTAGGACCTTGAAGAACGACATACCTTATTTTAAAAACATCAAACCGGAGAAGTTGGATTACCTCAAAGAGCTCGGAGCTTCGATGGCCGCAACCGGTTCAATAGCCCTATATCACGTAGAGGGCGAAACTCCTGAATACAGATACGCCATAGAGGATAGGCTTGAGAGGATTGAGATAGATGGGAGAGAGCTGAAAGAGATTAAGGAGAAATTCAACGCAGGGTGGAGCGAGGTAGAGGCAATAGTAATAGGCTGTCCCCATGCTTCGATTCAGGAGGTAAAAGAGATCGCTGAGATTTTAAAGATGAGAGAGAAGCCTCTAAAAGTTCCACTTTTGATAACCGCAAGCAGGGCTGTGAAGGCTCTCTCGGATGCTTTGGGATACAGCGAGATTATAGAGCGTTACAATGGAAAAATAATAGCCGACAGCTGTTTGATAGTCTCTCCGGTTGAGAAATGGTATGAAGGAATAGCCACAAACAGCGGAAAAGCAAGCTTTTATTTCTCCTCCGCTGGACTGAAAGTGAGGCTGGACAACACTGAGAGGCTACTTCTCGAGGCTCCGTGAGGTGAGAAGATGAGGCTTAAGGGGAGAAAAATCACTAAGGGAAAAGCAAAAGGAGTTGCTTTGGTCTCTAAAAAGCCGCTCTCCTTTTTAGGTGGCGTTGACCCAGAAACGGGGGTGGTGAAAGACATTGAAAGCGACATCAAGGGGGAGAGCATAAAGGACAAAATCCTTGTATTTCCAAGGGGCAAGGGCTCGACAGTGGGGTCATACGTTATCTACCAGCTGAAGAAAAACGGTGTTGCGCCGAAGGCGATAGTAGTTGAAGAAGCCGAAACGATTGTAGCTACGGGTGCAATCATAGCCGAAATCCCTATGGTGGATAAAGTTGATATAAGCAAGATCAAGAACGGCCAGATCGTTGAAGTCGATGCAGATAAGGGAGAAGTAATTATAGAAGAATAGTTTTTAAGCTTCCTTCCTTATTCTTTTTAGTGGTGGCGAAAAATGGCAAAGGGTATTTACGAGTGCATTAGCTGTGGTCATAGAGAAGTTAGAGAGTCTAATGCAGCCTTACTGGAAAATTCATGCCCAAAGTGCGGCTCCGATATGGTTCTTGTTGGCTTTGAGATTGAGCCCGTTGAGGAAACCCCTAATGAGCAGCTCATGGAAAAGCTTAGCGAATTCTATTCCCTCGGTGAAATGCAGACTAAAGGGGACGTTATTGCATTCGAGGTTCTGGAGATAAAGGAGACCAACTTTGAGAGGGTTCTTAAGGAACTCGAAGAACTCGGCTACTGGGGAGCGTTGAAGAAGAGGGAAGGGAAGATAGTTCTTTTTGTTTTTCCCGCACAGCCAGTTAAAGAAGAAAACCCCCTTATAGGGATAGGGCTCTTCATTGCCACGGTTTTGAGCACCCTTTTTGCAGGCTACTGGCTTTCAAGCTCGTATATATCTTTTCTCGACCAATACAACATTCCAGGAATACGGAACATCTACCTCAACGCTCTTGCATTTTCAATAAGCGTTCTTGCCATCTTGGGAACGCATGAGATGGGGCATAAGATTGCCGCAACCCTTCACGGTGTAAAGTCAACTTTTCCCTACTTCATACCCTTTCCGAACATCCTGGGAACTCTTGGAGCTGTTATAAGGGTTAAATCCCCAATCCCCACGAGAAACGCTGCCATAGACCTCGGCTCAAGCGGGCCAATAGCAGGCTTTATCGTGGCAATTCCAGTGCTGCTTATAGGGTTAAGGCTTTCTCCAACTTTGCCGATTTCTGCAGCTCAAATGGAAGGCGGAATAGCCTTTGGTCAAAGTTTGATAATGCTCCTCCTTGAGAGATACGTCTTTAGAATTCCCGAAGATTATGTGATCTATCTTCACCCGGTTGCGATAGCTGGATGGGTTGGAATCTTAGTGACATTCTTAAACCTAATTCCAGCCGCCCAGCTCGACGGTGGGCACATAGCGAGGGCTTTCCTTGGAGAAAAGCTCCACTCGATTTTAACCTTTGGTCTGGGCTTGGCGATGATTGGACTAAGTGTTCTCTGGGCAGGATGGCTCATCTGGGGATTCATAATTCTGCTCATGGGAAGGATCGGCAACCCCGGAGCTTTGGATGAAGTGAGTCCAATTTCACCAAAGAGAATAGCTCTGGCTTTGGTTGTTCTGCTTATATTCATTCTCTCGGCAACTCCAGTGCCGATAAGTGTTGTCCAGTGAGTTTTCCGTTTTCTGACTCCTCCAAAAATATTTTTACTTTTTTCTCTGAAAGCCTCGCCCTAAGGGTTAGGGGAGGCAAACTCTTAAATACTGGGACGGCCAATATGGAAGCTACCTCCTTTTAAGTCAGAAGAAGAAACTAAGAAGATTTTAAAGTTGCTTTATGCAATTGAATTATTCAAAGAAGGTGTTGTTTATATAGAAAAAGCGACAGAAATTGCTGGAGTGCCGTACCAAGATTTTATAACGGAGCTGAAAAAATGGAAAATCCCTGCATTCCCCTACAGCGATGAGGAAGCTTTGGAGGAATTGGGATTATGAAAGAGATTCTGGGTTCAGAATTTCTGGAGGTGTTGTTTCCAAGGTTTTAGAAACCCTCTAACCCCTCTCCCTCATTATCTGCTCTATGTCGTTGTATATAGCGTCTCTCGAAACGTTGAAGAGCCTCGCTATTTCGGATATGTTCAGCGCTTTGGGATTCCAGCCGAAGAGTTCTAAAGCCTTTCTCAGTATCGCCCTCCTCTCCTCAATGCCGAGGTTTTCAAAACTTACGCTCTCTCTCGGGATGTTTATCACCGCTATCCCTACGGCGTATTTTCTTCTCGTTACGGGCATGGTGTAGGTTCCAAAGGTGAAGTCAACTATCTCGGCATTCTTTATTTGATTCCGCATCTTTTCCTGGAGCTTCTCTAGAACGTCTTTGCCAGAGGTGTACTCTGCGATTATCATTTTTTCCACAATTTCTGAGGGGTTTATTGAGATTGCAAGCCTTACTGTCATGAACGCTCCAAAGGAGAGCTCTATTTTGGCTTTCTCGATTTTACCCGGGAGCTTTTCAAGGGCTTTCGCTTTTTCCTTCAGCTCCCTCAAGCAGCCCTCAACGCTTGCAGCTTCACATTCGATGAAGAACAACATTTAAACCACCGCAATTTTGAGGGGGTTCATCCATATAATTGAGCAAAAAGATATTTATTTTTTGCTGTGATAGCGGAAAAGGAGGGAGATACATGGCAAAGAAGGGACAGGGCGCATTGGAGTATCTCTTTATGATTGCAGTAGCTTTGCTTGTCATATTCTTAGCGGTTAAATACCTAGGAAGCACCGGGAATCAGGTTTCCTCACAATCCGAGCTAGCTGCTCTGCAAAGCCAAGCAGAACTTGTGAGGTCTCAGCTGAAGGCTCAAGATCTCTGGAACGATGACTACTGCATTTACATACTCTCCCCGTCATACTCCCAGAGCAAGATTGGCTCTAAGTATGGAATAAGCCTTAAGAAACCGGGAGAATGCAAAAAAACGGGGGATGTGGCGTACTACCTTGACTACAGCGGGGCAACTTATAGAGAGGAGGTATCCCAGCTTTATGGGAATGAGACGTATAAGCTAAAAACTCTCAGCGAGCTCTATGACATGTGCATGGGTGGGGATGAAAAGGCGTGCAAGCTCATCATTACCCTGAAGGAGTCGAAGTGGAAGGAGCCATCTTGATGTTCCTTGGAGTGCTGATTTCCCCCAATTTTTGCTCAGCTTAGTCAATTTTGAGGTAATCGTAGGCATAATTGAGGGGAAAGTTATTTATATCTCTTTGGTGTAATATATGTTTGAAATTTCCATAATGGAGGTGTTGGTGAAATGATAAATTTGAGGAAGTTGTTTAGGAGGAAGAAGGGTCAGGGTGCGCTGGAGTACCTCTTCATGATCGCAGCAGCGCTGATAATTATCTTTGTTGTGGTTAGGTATATAAGCGGCTCAACACAGCAGGCAAGCCAGCAGGGAGACATCGCTTCACTCCAAAGCCAAGCAGAATTGGCCAGAACAACCTTGCAGGGGAAAGGCTACTGGGACAACACGTATACAGTTGAGATATCCTCTAATGGTACTGTTCTCCAGATTAAGGATGGTACCACGGTAATAGCAACAGACAGTAACTTGGAATATAGTTCGGAATACTTGTCGGGAACTAACTTTGTAAGTGATATACCGACCGACAAAACTCTTAAGAGCATATATGATGCTTGTATGGATGATAACGTGAAAGCTGCATGTTACGTCTTAATAGACCTTCAAGATGCTACTAAGGGCTCATAGTTTATTTAAATTGGGCAAAAAGATAAAAAAAGCATGTTAAATCTTAATAGACCTTCAAGAGGCCCATAAGTGATTAATTTGCAATTTTTATTTCTCTTTTTCCAAATTCAAAAAAGGGGATTCCTAATGAAAAAAGCTCAGGCATCTCTCGAATATTCAACAATGGTTGCTCTTGCACTTATTGCGGTTCTGCTTACTGTATTAATGATCTCCTCTAAAGCCAGTGAAGTCAGCGAGCAGACAAAAAATCTCCCCTACCAGAGCAACGCTGAAAACCTGGTAAACCACTTAAAAGCCCAAAACCAATGGGACTCCCTCAAAACCAAAACCATCTCGTGCTCAAACTCTCAATGCTCCTTCAACGGAGAGACAAAAACCATCGACGACTCCGCCTTTACATACTCGGATACGCTTGAAAACGCTTACAACAAGTGCATCTACGAAAACGATCTCGACTCTTGCAAGGCTATAGTTTACGCGCTGGGCGATTAAATAGATGCTCCAAAAACTTTTTTCAGCTTGTATATAACTTCTTTGAACTGTTTGTCTTCTAATATGCCTTGCTTAACTGTTCTTCTTTTGGGGAGTGTTTGTGAGTTTTAGTGAGTCTAATCCCCACCAACCAATTACAAACGCCGATGATGAGTGAACGTCCAGACCCAATCCCCGAGCCAACTCTCGCCCCAACTTTGAAGAACCAGCGGGATTAACCAGATAAACCTCAAAACCCCTTTTCAACGCCATAACAACACCGTGCTCAAGCAACTCCTTCTTGGCAAAATTCACCGCCTTCCGATTTCCCCTCCTTGAAGCCGTCACCTTTCCGTTTCTCCTTTTAATCCTTTCCAAATCCTCGAAAAACACGACCCCAACACCGTGATAAAATGCATAATCCAGCAAGCGAGCGAGGGCCTTCACCCTTAAATCCCTCGCCTTCTTTTTTGAAAACCCCGAAGAATTGACCTCAGGAAAGTGCTCAATCCTAACGTCCCGAATAATACCGTCCTCATCGAGAATAACCATATTCACCCTGTCAGAGTTCAAATCAAACCCAGCATAAAGTCTCCCATTAATCGTCTTCCCAAAGTGCTTGAGGTAAACCTCAAACGGCACTTGAACGTGCAGGTAAACCTTTCCATTCCTCAGGACAACCTGAGCACCGTATTTGAACTTCTGAGCATCGAAAATAACGGGAAGAAATTTTTCGGCGGTTTTCAGTTTAAAATTCAGCCATTCACCGTTTGAACGGATTTTAACGGTCAATCCACCAATTCTCACGTTTCTGTTCCCCTTCTCATTCTCCTTTGGCTTGCTGATGAGAAATTTTGATTTTAAGTGAATGTGCCTTGGATTCCCGCCGTTTTGCTCTGCGCCTCTGCGGAGCATTTTCGCATAATCCCACGCACTATCGGAATACCACCAGTTGTTGAGAACCAATCGGGAAACTTCCTTCACTCCCTCAGCCTTCCTGACTCCTCTGAGCTGGAGTCTTATCGCCAGTTCAACGGCCCTTTTGAACTTTTCTGTCAGGAGTGTGAGTTTTAGGTAGTCTTCTTGCCTTTCTGGTTCGAGCATTGTTTTGATTGTAATGTAGTTCACTTCTGTTTTTCGGAGTTTTTGTGTTTTTCGAGCCATAGCTCGATTGCCTCCGTTATTGCCCTTCCGAGAGCTCCTTTTTTAACCCCATAAACGTCGAGGATTTTCTTTCGGAACTTGACTTCTAACTCGTCAGGAATTTTCACGGTTATGACGCCCATTGTGTTCACCAAAATACTTAAATACTTGTTTACTTAAATAGTTTTTGGTAATGAAGCCAGTCCAGTGAAGTCAGTGAGCGAGGCGAGGTGGAGGGCTGGTTGAGCCCTGTGGGTGTTCGGGCGACCCGTCCTGCCGTAGTGTGTTGAAAGAGAAGGAGAGCAGGCGAGGGCGGTCTAAGTCTGGGCACCCGCAGAACCTCGGGGAATGAATCTCCATGTGAACTCACAAAAACTCACGTGGAGAAGACCCCGATTCTTTTCATGATCGGCATCTTATTAATCGGGAAAATCACATACTGTTTATGGGTTTGTTAAAATATCTCCTTTGTCTTTTCAACTATCTCTTTTGTGACCTCTGGTTTCAGCTTCCCGATAAACTTGCAGTTGTTGAGTTTATCTTTTGATATGGAGAAGAGCTTGTAAGGTCTGATTATGCTTATGTTTCTTAGAACCCTACTAACGTTTGGATCGAGGTCATTGTTTGTTATTATTCTAACCTTGCTTCTTATCTCAGGAGGAAGTTTTAGAATTCTCTCATATTCAAATCTGGAGATTTGACAGATCACAACATCAAGAGCACTATTATTAATTTCATCACTAGATACAATGAGAACAGGTCTTATTTTAGATGTTAATTCCCCTTGATCATCAAAATATGGGAAGGGGGCTATCCAAATTTCACCCTGCTTTGTCATATTTGAGCCTCCAGTTCAGCTGAGCAGTTCTTCGAGGAAATAATCATCAATAGTTGTTGGCGTTGGGTGCACTTCTTTTATTTTCCTTGCGACTAGTTTGAAGTCTTCTTTGATCTCTGAAAGATCTTTACCCTCAGCCATGATTTTTGCAATGCGAAGTGGCAAGAGTACAAAGTATGGAAGTAGTTTCCCCATAATTTCAATATCCTTTGTTTCAAGTATAATACCTAATAGATTTGATTCCAAGAAGAAGAATTTGTCTACTATTTCAAATTTTTCGATGTCTTCGGCTTTTATTTCTCCTTTTAGGGCGTTTTCCCATAGGTTTTTTGTGTCGTTATCAATTTTTTGTTTTACCTCTATAAAGTACGGGGTTAATATGTTGAGAAGTTTTTCTTCGAGTTCATCGGGGGTTAGTTGTTCGTTTTCAGCGGCATCGATCATTCTCAAGATATCTTCCTTGAATTCTGTTCCAATTGTTTTGTATATCTCTTCCATGGCTTGTTCATATGCCTCCTCGGAGGGAGTGGAGGGGGTTATATCCACTAGTCTTTTAAATAACGTGTCTCCTTTCTCTTCTAGGTGCTTCTTAAATTCACTGAAGTAATCTTCTAATGTTTTAATCTCTTCCTCGCCAAATAACGGTAATAAACGCAAAAGTGGCTCCCACATAGGAGGAGCGTATCTAACAGGAGTACTCATAAATTATCACCATATTAATCTTCTGTATTTATCTCTGACCTTCTTCCCACTGTGAACGGCGAGGGTTCGGGTTAACCCCTCGCCAACGAGCGGTTCGGTTTACGGGCTCACAACCTACTCCCGTCGCCAGTTTCGGTTCAGCCCGAGGGCACGGTCTTGTGCCCGTTACCCCTACCGGCAAAGTCGGATTGGGGTTATCGCTTAATGCCACTCCTCAGAGTTTCCAACCGCTCAAGGGCGGTTTTCAAAGGACGCCTAACAGCGTCAACCACTCCAGAGCAGAGTGGTAAGTGAAACCCCTTTACGGGATTGTCCTTGAGTGGCCTCTTCGAGGCCCTAATAAGTTGCAAAAACTTAAAAGGGTTTCGGCGGTTTAAGGCATACTGTCAGGATAATTTTGGCATCACCTCCTGAAGGGCGAGGCTTTCAGAAGAAAAAAGTAACACAGATACTTTAAATACGTTGTGTCCCACAGTGTCTTTGAATTTTTGCGTCTTAATAAACTTTTTCTATATCTAACTCCTCTGCTTGTCTTGACAGTGTCTGTAGTCTTGATTTAGCCTCCTAGCTTAGGATTTTCAATGCTTTCATAAACAAGCAACAGTTGTATAATCCAAATTATATATAATCACAATTAGTCGAAACATATTTATATCTTTGGATCAATTAAGGGATGGTGGTGGCATGGAGTTCATAGACAGAGAGAAAGAAATGACCATTCTTCAGAGAGAATGGGAAAATACTCCCTCTTTTGTAGTCCTCTATGGAAAGCGGAGAGTAGGCAAGACAAGGCTCCTGCAGGAATTTGCTAAGAACAAAAACTCATTCTTCTTCACGTTTCCAGAGACGGTTAAGGAGCTTCAGATGGAAGAGTTCAAACGTGAGCTGGCGAAGTTTTTCGACGATAGATGGGTTGAGAGGCTTGAGCTTAACGATTGGAAGGAGCTGTTCTCGTACATGTCTGACAAAATTAACAAGAAGACCTTAATAGTCCTTGACGAGTTTACATACGGGATAAAAGCTGATAAGAAGATAATAAGCGACCTCCAGAGGGTCTGGGATCACGAGCTTAGTGGGAAGGATGTTATGCTTGTTATATCCGGCTCTCTCCTTGGAATGATGTGGGACGATGTATTGAGCTATGCCTCGCCTCTCTACGGAAGGAGAACAAGGGATATTCATCTAAGGGAGCTCAACTATCAAAATGCTCTAAAGTTCTTTAAGGATAAAGATTACGGGCTCGGAGTTTACATGCTGGTTGGGGGAACTCCGACTTATCTCAACATTGCCAGAAGGTACAAAACGATTGAAAGCCTTGTAAATGAGGAGTTTTTGAACGATGGGGGCTTTTTCTATAATGAGCCGTACATCCTTTTATCCCAAGAGCTTAGGGAGCTTAAAATGTATTTTTCAATATTAAATGCGATCTCCAATGGAAACACACGGCTTGAAGAAATCGCCAATTTTATAGGAAAGCCTGCGAGAAGCGTTTACCCCTACATGGAGAACCTAATACGCTTAGGCTTTATCGAGAAAGAAGTTCCTGTGCTGGGGAAGAAAAAGACCAGCTTATACAAGATTAGGGACAGTCTCCTCTTCTCGTGGTTCACCTTGGTTTATCCAAATCGGGATAAAATACCGCTTGGCATTGAAGTTAGCAGGGATGCCCTTACGTATATATTTTCAAGGAAATTCGAAGAAGTTGCAAAGGAGTTTTTAGTTTTAAAGAGACCTTTTGATTTTAGTGAGATTGGCAGGTGGTGGTTCAAAGGGGAGGAAATAGACATAGTTGCAGCTGGAAAAGATCGGATCTATCTCTTTGAGGTTAAGTGGAGCGACCTTAATGAAAAGAAAGCTCGCTCTGTGCTGAAGTCTCTAAGAAGAAAAGCAGAGATGATCGACTTTGATGGAGAGCTTTTCTACGGCATAATAGCGAGATCGGTTGAGGACAAAAGTGATCTCAGAAGGGAAGGCTTCTACGCCTTTGACCTAGAGGATATCTTGGCGCTTTAGCGTTTTCATCTAAGCGGACGAGGAAAGGGTGAACTTCCAAGCTACTCCTTCTCGCATTCGCAGGGATTCTTCCCGCAGTAAGGGCAAACCCCGGGGTATTTCTTCTTTGCAGCCTCTTCTACATCAACTCCGACTATGTTGGCTAAGCTAACCAACCAGGCTAAAACATCGGCAAACTCCTCTTCCATAGCCTCCTTGTTCCCTTTCCTTAAAGCCTCTGCTAGCTCGCCAACCTCCTCACTAAACCAGAGGAAGGTCTTTTCCAAGCCCCTCTTCTCATCCCTGTGGAAGTAAAGCTGTCTGATCAGCTCTTGGAACTCCCTTATGTGCATGTTCTCACCTCTCGAGATGGCTCGGCTTTAATTCTCATCATCCATCAGCGCAATTCGCTTTCCTCATTGCCTGAGTTTTAATTCTCGGGAGCTTTTTAAACCTTAGCCAAAACCCATTTAAGGTTGAAAGTAGAAAATAGCTTAGGGATGGATTATGGGATTATTCTCCTTCGGCTCAAAAAAGAATAAGGTCATAAAGATGCTTTCGGAGGGAGATCTTGAGGGAATCCTCCTCTCTGCAGCGAAAGATCCTAAATATGTAGATTCCATAATAGAGCTCCTCAACGAGGAAAATCCGGGGATAAGGGGAGATGCCCTTCTGCTCATTGGAGAGCTGACCGTCAGGCATAAAGATCTTATAATGCCCTATGTTGAGGAAGGGCTTCCCATAACTGTGCTTTCACTCATAAACGATCCTGATCCTTATGTTAAGGAAAACGCCATGCAGACTTTCGAGTTAATGCTGAGATACTTCCCATGGGTTGGAGAGAAGTTCAAGAATGAGATAGTTTCCTTACTGCTCGAGATCCTCCAAGTGGGTGATAAAAACAGGAAGGCCTTTGCAATTCTAATGTTCGGAAGGCTTAAAGTGAAAGAGGCCCTTCCAGTAATAGAGGAGTTCAGAACCATCAGTGATACCGTAATTCTGCCTCTAGAAGGCATTAAATGGGTACCTCTTGGAGAGATAGCCGAGAAAGTTATAAAAGAACTTGGGGGTGATGTGAATGATTAACATCCTAATATTCATAATACTCTTAATAATTGCCGCGTTTATAGTGGTCAAGCTGACCTTTGCGGTGCTTAGGTGGATGGCAGTAAACGCTATAATCGGGCTAATCCTGGTGGGAATCCTGAACTATCTTGGAGTTACCCACATAGAGCTCAACCTCATAAACTTCCTTATAATAGCCGTGGGTGGGATTTTGGGAGTTTTTCTTTTGGCTTTTCTGTCCTTCCTTTAGTCTTTTCCAAACCTTTATAAAGTCGAATTTTTAAAGGTGGTTGGGAGAGAGAAAATAAGTTGTTAGAGGTGATGTTCATGTCTCACAAATCAGCAGAGATGTATGAGCTCAAAAAGAAGGTAGAGGAGCTGAAAAAGATTCGAGGTCGAGGGACCGAGCTTGTCTCACTCTACATTCCGGCGGGATACGATATAAATAAGGTTATGCAGCAGCTTAGAGAAGAATACGGCACAGCCCAAAACATTAAATCAAAGACAACTCGAAAGAACGTCCTTGGGGCATTGGAGAGGGCAATGCAGCACCTTAAGCTTTACAAGCAAACCCCAGAGACGGGCTTGGCTTTGTTTGTCGGAAACGTCAGCGAACAGGAGGGAGTAACGGATATACAGCTTTTCGCCATAATCCCTCCAGAACCATTAAACGTGAGGCTCTATCGATGTGACCAAACCTTTGTAACCGAGCCCCTTGAAGAGATGCTTAGAGTTAAAGATGCTTATGGTTTAATAACGGTCGAGAAGAACGAAGCAACGATAGGTCTTTTGAGGGGGAAAAAGATAGAGGTCATTGAAGAGCTCACTTCCAACGTTCCCGGAAAGACAAGGGCTGGTGGTCAGTCAGCGAGAAGATATGAGAGAATTAGGGAGCAGGAGACACATGAGTTCATGAAGAGGATTGGAGAGCATGCGACAAAGGTTTTTCTGCCCCTTCTTGAAAAGGGCGAGCTGAAGGGAATTATTGTTGGTGGCCCTGGACCGACCAAGGAGGAATTCGTTGAAGGCGACTACCTCCACCACGAGCTAAAGAAGAAGATCATTGGAGTAGTGGACATAAGCTATCACGGAGAATATGGCTTAAGGGAGCTTGTTGAAAAGGCAAGCGACATATTAAAGGAGCATGAGGCAATTAGAGAGAGGAAGCTCGTGCAAGAGTTCTTCAGACATCTGGTTAAAGATACTGGCCTGATAACATATGGGGAAAAGGAAGTAAGAAAAGCCCTGGAGCTCGGGGCTGTCGATGTTCTTTTAATAAGTGAGGGTTACGATAGGGTTCGCGTTAGGGCGAAGTGCAACCACTGCGGCTGGGAAGAGCTCAAGACCATGACCGAGAGTGAATACGAGATTTACAAGAAGAACCTTAAGACATGTCCCAAATGCGGAAGTCAAAACATAAGCTTTGAAAAGTGGGATGTTGCAGAGGAGCTAATAAAAATGGCGGAAGAGAGCGGGGCAGATGTTGAAGTGATCTCCCTTGACACCGAAGATGGTCAGCAGTTCTACAGGGCATTTGGAGGGCTAGGGGCAATCTTAAGGTACAAGATCCAGTGAAGACAGGAGTTCTTTTATCTTTCCTCTAACCTCTTCTCCGTCCATCGTGTATGGCGGTCTCAGGATGGGTTTTATGGAAAAACCCCTTATGCTCATTGCTATCTTTATTGCAGAGCCGAAGGAGGATGCGAGGTCATAAACCTTTGAAAGTTTGGCGAGCTTTCTGGCATATTCCATAGCCTTTTCAAAGTTCTTTTCTTCAAAGGCCTTGTACAGCTCGAGGTGAAGCTCTGGGGCAAAGTTCGCACATGCCATTATGCCTCCATCTCCACCGAGGATTAGTGTGTTGAGGAAGTGCTGATCTAAGCCTGTAAAAACTTTAAAGTCCTTTCTCTCTCCTTTAACCTCAACTATGACGTCTCTAACGTGGTTTATGCTGTCTATGGTTTCCTTTATGCCGGCTATATTTGAATACTCCAGGGCGAGCCTTTTGATAAGCGAGACACTTAGAGGGTTTGCACAGCTCGGGATGTTGTAGAGAATTATAGGGATGTCCGTTTTCTCCGCTATTATGGAATAATGGTTGAAAAGTGCCTCATCGCTGAGGGGACAGTAATAAGGAGCCGCTAAGACTGCATAATCAGCCCCAATATCTTGGGCATGCTTCGTTAGCTCAACCACTTCAAAAGTGTTTGTTGAAGCCGTTCCCACCAAATAGAAGGTTGAGGTAACCATTTCTCTACCTTTCTCTGCAAGAAGCTTTCTTTCCTCAAACGTGAGGCTCGTGAATTCTCCAGTTGTTGCGTTGATAAAAATTCCATGGACTCCCGCTTTTTGAAGATAGTTTATATGCTCTTCCAATGCCTGAGCGTCTATGGAATAATCTTCTTTGAAAGGTGTTACGAGGGGGACTATTACTCCTCTCATTGAACCACCGAGATAAATAGACCTCAGAATATTTTAGGTTTATGGAAAAAAGAAAAAACCTACATGACCTCTGGAGCCTCGATTCCCATAAGCTCAAGAGCGTTCTTTAGAACCTGCTTTGTGGCCATTACCAAAAGCAGCCTCATCTCCCTTGTCCCTTCTTCAGCCTTTAGGACCGGCAACGCCATGTAGAATCTGTTGAAGATCATTGCCACTTCGTTTGCGTAGGTTGCTATTATGTTGGGCTTAACATCTTTTCCAGCCGTCTTTATAACTTCTGGGAATTTAGAAAGGATCTTTATAAGCTCTTTTTCTTTTAAGTCCAGATTTGAGAAGGCCGCTTTGCTTAAAAGCTTCTCCGTCTCAACGCTTATCCCTTCTTCTTTGGCCTTCTTAAGGATGGAACAGCATCTTGCATGAGCATACTGGATGTATGGGGCGCTTTCGCCTTCAAAGTTCAGCACATCATCCCATCTAAACGTTATTATCTTCTCCGGCGAGTACTTTATCATGTTGTACCTTACAGCCCCTATTCCAACCCTCTCCGCTATCCTCTCTTTTTCCTCTTCGCTTAATCCGGGGTTCTTCTCTTCTACAAGCTCTTTGGCTCTTTTTACGGCTTCGTCTAACACCTCATCCACGGTAAATCCTATCCAAGTGCCCTTTCTCCCGCTGAACTTGCCCTCTGGTCTTACAACGTGCTCATAGGCTAGGTGATAGAAGTTTTTGTATGCTTCTTCATAACCGAGAAGCTTGAGGGCATATGCAACTGCCTTTTGCTCGTACCTCTGCTCGGAACCAACAACGTTTATCACTATGTCAGCGTTGGCAAATCTTCCCGGCATTTTTTCGCCATCTTTTGCCGTTGTCCACGTTTCATGGTTCTCCTTTTTATCCCAGAGCTTGTAGCGCATGTCTGCTCTAACTTTACCGAATTTCCACAAATGATATGCTATATCCTTTCCCGTGTAAGTTGCAGTTCCATCGCTCCTTATGAGAACCATATCCGGGTTTTCCATATCTGGAAATAGATCTCCAAGCTTCATGATGAACGCTCCTTTGTATTTGCCTTCTTTTGCCCATTCAAAGTGCTCGTTCTTTTCTATCATTGCGTAAGCCTCTTCGAATATTCCGCTTCTTACTATGTCGCTTTCCCAGCTGAGGAGATCGTAGAATATGTTCATCCTGTAGGTGGTTTCCATCTGTGCTCTAACTACTTTTTCTGCCAATTTCCTACCCTCTTCGGCTATCTCGTTGTCTCCTTCTTCCAGCTTCTTCATGAGCTCCCTTATCTGTCTCTCCACTTCTGGATTTTCCTCCATTCTCTTGTGGACTTCAACGTAGAGCAAACCCAAAGCGTGGTCAATTATATCCTCTTTAGAAAGCCCCTTCTCTTTGAGCTCTTCAGTGATTTTCTCAAGTTCATCCTTTAGATTTAGGTAGCCCCACAGAACCTGTGCGAACTGGACTCCCAGATCGTCTATGTAATTCTGAACCTCCACTTTATAACCTAGCTTTCTCATGATCCGCGCAATTGTGTCTCCAAGAATTGAGTTTCTTGCATGCCCCATGTGGAGGGGCTTGGTTGGATTTACGGAGGTGTGCTCCACTATAACCTTTTTTCCATTTCCCAGATTGCTTTCTCCGAATCGATCACCTTTTTTGAGGATCTCTTCCGTGGTGATCTTCCCAAATTTCTCATAGTCTAAGAAGAAGTTTATATATCCCGCCCCGGCAACCCCTACCCTTAAAATATACTCGGGAAGCTTTCCTTCTAAGTTTGAGACAATTTCTTGAGCTATAACCCTCGGAGACTTTCTAAACACCCTTGCGAGCTGAAAGGCAATGGGGGTGGCAAAGTCACCAAGCTCCATACTGGGCGTTTCGTCAAATAAAACCTCTCCTTCCCAGCTTTTGCCCTCTTTTTTGAGCATTTCAGAGATAACTCCTTTTACTATCTCCCCAACTTCTCTCTTGACATCATCGTAAGCCACTCTTATCACCTGCTTCTCATTTTTCATAAACCTTTAAAAACTACCCGCTTTAAATTTGTCTGTGGTGGGCATGAGAAGGATAGGCGAGCACAAAGCCAAAAAGGGCCTTATAAGATTTGAGATTGAAGAAGAGGAAGGCGTTGCAAAGGATGTAAAGATCACTGGCGACTTCTTTATCTATCCAGAGGAGGTAATCAGCGAACTTGAGAGTACTTTAAAAGGAAAAAAGCTTGAGGAACTTGAAAAGGAGATAGAGGACTTCTTCGCAGTAAGACTAGACATTGAGATGCCCTACATAAACGTTGAGGACTTCAAAATTGCCCTCAAAAACGCTCTGCGTGGTGAAAATGAGGACTAAAGTTTTTTATGCCTTTCTTGGAATCTTCCTCACTGGAGTTCTCTTTGGTATGGTGTTTTCCGTGCTAAGCCCAAGTTCTGCAGAAAGCGTATTCTCAAACCTCAGGCAGTTTTTTGGAGGGACTATAGGAGAAAATACCGACAAGTTCAGCCTTTTTACGTTCATATTCCTCAACAACTCAAGAGTTGCGGTAATATGTGCCCTCGGTGGGGTTCTTTTTGGTATAGTTCCTGCAGGGATATTGTTCTTTAACGGCTTTATAGTGGGGATAGTTATCC
The DNA here is from genome assembly GCF_055393685.1 of Thermococcus aegaeus. Lineage (NCBI taxonomy): Archaea > Methanobacteriati > Methanobacteriota > Thermococci > Thermococcales > Thermococcaceae > Thermococcus > Thermococcus aegaeus. Next base: position 1,169,067 of record NZ_AP042464.1, read on the forward strand.
AGTACTTCAATGCACAAGGGGAAAGCTTGGCAAAGATTCTTCTCGCCATCATCCCCCATGGAGTGATAGAGATCCCAGCTTTTGCAGTTGCCGGAATGGGCGGAATAGATTGGTATCTTGAGATAATCGACGGAGAAGGAACCGTTGGAGAGAGGTTTTTAAGAGGATTTAAGAGATCCATGAAAATGCTTGCCTTAGCTCTTATAATGCTCTTAGTGGCGGCTTTTGTTGAGGCTTACATCACTCCAGCCGTTGCTTCAGGCGTTTAACTAGATACACAAAAGCGAGAAATGCAACAGTTACGAAGAGAGGTAAGGGAGCACTGTTCAGGTTTTCTTTTTCCCCTTCTGGACTTTCCCTCACCACTACTTCGACAGCTCCTCCAGAAAGAAGCTCCAGAGTTTGAAGCTTTTCTACGCGGATAGTTCTCCTTTCTCCCGGTCTAAGGTCGCCTATATGGTAAACCTTTCCATCTATCATCAACGTCACGTTCTTTGAGTATCCCTCCTCTTTTAGGAATTCACCATTCGGCTTTGATGTGCTCAAATCGTTTGATAGAAAGAGGCACCCAATCTGGTAAACTGCGCTACCGTTAAACGTTATTGCAATCCCCGCTATACCCTCTTCCGGCATGTTGAATACATAGTAAAAAGGCCTCCACTCAGTGCTGACTTGGGCTAAACCTCCGTAGCTTTTTCCTTTTGTTTGAATTGTTACAAGAACTGGACCAATCTCATCCCAAGAGCAGGAGCTTTTCATGCACAGACTTAGAGTATACCACCCCTTTTCTAGGGGAAGTTTGAGCTTAAGAACTGCAGAAGGGTGTGATGCAGTAAATATTAAAAGCCCGTCTCGTTTTTCCAAGGTTCCGTTTGCTGAACTCCAGTCTAGGTCAGGGGAGAGATGATTTCTGAACCTCTTTCCCTTTACTATAACTTCAAGCGGCTTCTCGCTCTTCAGGTAAACCACTATGGGACGATCCTCAACAAGGGTTATTGATATCGGTGGTTTGCTCTCTTTATATATCAACTTCAGGGCTTCATCACGTGTGAAAAGTCTCATCCGCAGATTGTTCATATAGAGGTACTCCCCAGCTATATGGAGGGGATACAAAATGTGAGTGCCGTTTATCGCTCCCCCGCTGATTTTTCTCCACGTTACCCCGTCGAGAGAGATCCAGAGATAATGGAGCCCCTTTTTGTTGTAATCTACGCTTACAGCATAGTAGACTCCAGTTTTTAGGTCCTTTGCAGCATCGTAGAACTTCATCTCGCCCTTATAATACTCTCCAAACCAAGCTGCGATAGGCTTGAGCTCGTCTTTTTCTTTATTGTACTCCACTATCTGTGGGAAATTGTCGTTGTAAAAGAGAACTCTTTTTTCATCATATGTTGCCGCCAAAGGTCCGCTGTTCATTATGCTGTTAAGTATGTGATTGTTGGTGTTTCTAAATGTCCATCTGCCGTTTTTGTATATATACAAGCCCCTATAAGGGGGATTGTCTCCAACGCCTATGTATACAGTCCCATCATAAGGGTCTACGCTTACCAGATGAATATGGCATCCATTGTCTTTTACATTATAGTGATCTTTTATATCGAAGAAAACCTCGAAATGCCTCCCATCAAAACTCCTGTAAACCTTTGCGCTGTTGGATTTGGCCCCATATTCTCCTATGAGCAAAAACTCTTCATTTCCTGCCCATGACCACCATATTGCATACTTGCCTTTTTCCAATCTTAAGACCTCTTCGAATTCTTCTCCGTTCTTCATGAATACACTCCCGTTTGAGTCTGAAAAGAAGAGAATCCCCTTCCAGAGATAGAGGGATTTGATCTCTATCCTGTGCTCGTATATAGGCTCCCACTTTATTCCATCCCTGCTTCTCAGTATTTTCCTCCTCTCGTGCCTCAGCTTTTTGTACTCGACCCCGTAAAGGTACCCCTCTCGATCGGGGCCTACAACGTAAGTTGCGGGAATTTCTTGGATATTCAGAGAAATGGTTGTTAGAGGATCGTCAATTATCTTTCCAGTCCCGTGGACGTAGTATTCAAAAGCTTTAGTTGGAGAAGCGTAGAGAATTAGAAGAAAAATGACCGCAATAAACTTGCCTTTCATCCTTTGTCCACCAGTTCCTCTGCAGGAATTTCCGGAGCGGGGAAGGTGTCATACTCTTCATAAATTTCGATTTCCCTTAAGAATGCATCTATTGGATTCTCCATAGAGGATATTATGCTCCTTATATGCTTCCTAAAGGCTCCATTCTTTCTCATAAGCTCCCAGGCTTTTTCGGACACTTCTATCGGATCTGTAGAGTGAAACTTAATGCCAAGGTTTATAAGCCACCTCGTGATCGCCAAAAGCTTACCCGGGTAAGTTGAAATGGTTGGAGTTCCTAAAGCTAAGGCCTCCCTGTTCATCGTTCCTCCCGCACCAATCATTAGCTTTGCATAGTAGAGGAGAGACAAGCTGTCCGTAACGTGCTCTGGGATTATGACATTTTCGAAGTGTTCAAAGCGCTTCTTTTGGCTTTCTGTTCTTGGGAATAAAACTATAGGGATATCCGGGAGCAGAGGGATTATATTTTCAAGAACGCTTTTCTCGGCATCTCCGTTGAAGTAGTTTGCCTTTATGGGCTCGGTTCTCATTACGATGTAGCTGTGTGCAGATAGGCCTAATTCTTTTAGAGGCTTTTTGTTTGGAATAAAGCCATATACATGGGCCAATTCTGGTATACCGTTTATCGGCTTGAGGGAATTCACGTCTGCCCCGCATTTTATGAGCTCATACGCGTCTATGGCTTTTGGATATATTAATCTCCTTGTGAAGGGCAGCATGAGCTTGTTGACTGCTATAGCCGTGTCGTTGTCGGCGAATCCAATTGTTGGAATTCCCAATCCAAAAGCCACCCTTGGAGCTTCGGGGGAATTTTTATAGAGTGCCAAATCAGGTTTTTCTTCAATTATCAGCTTAGCAAGCTTGTATTGTCTCTCAACACTTGCTATAAGCTTCCCCTCGAGGGTTGATCCTCCGTGTTTTCCTACAGTGTAATAATCTATTCCCAACATATCCAAGATTCCAGTTAGGCCGTCAAATTCCCTTGTGGTGACCAAAACCTCATATCCTCTCTTTTCGAGCTCCCTGATTATACCCTTGAAGAAGTGAGCGTGAGGTGCATTAACAATATCTACCCATATCTTCACGGATTTCACCCAGTATTATGGACAGCTTTGTCCATTAAAAGGGTTTCCGTAAAACGGTTTTCCGCCCTTTATTTTTCGAACTATTTAGAAGTTCTTTGTTCTGTTAATTGTTTATTACGCTTTCTGTTCTTGAAAGAAGGTTCAATATTGGGATAATTCTGCAAAACTGTTCAAAAAAGCGTATTTTTGGACAAACCTCCCAAAGTTTCTCGAGAAATCTTTGAAATTACCACTCGAAATTGTTTCGTGGAAAAACCTTAAATTTTGGTGCTCAATCTTTCTTCTTGGTGAGAATGAATGAGAGAGAAGATAATGAACAGAAGTGCAGAAATTGCTGTCATAGGCTTAGGTTATATCGGTCTTCCCACGGCAATTATGTTTGCCAATGCCGGATTCAATGTGATAGGGTATGAAATAAGAGAAGAGGTCGTGAAAAAGGTAAACTCAGGGAATTCCCACATAATTGAGCCGGAGATAGAAGAGATGCTAAAGAGGGCAATTGAAAACGGAAAGTTGAGGGCCACCTCAGATAAGAAGGAGATAAAGGGTAAGGATGTCTATATAATATGCGTCCAGACCCCTCTAAAGGAGGACAAAACTCCTGACTTGAGCTATCTTGAAAACGCTGTTAGAACAACGGCTGAATCTATAAAGAAGGGTTCTCTTGTGATTATAGAGAGTACCGTGCCGCCTATGACAACTTTAAAGATGGCGAGGCTTATGGAGGATCTGACAGGCTTCAAAGCTGGAAAGGACTTTTACATGGCTCATGCTCCTGAGAGAGTAATGCCCGGTAGAATATTCAAAGAGCTCGTTTATAACTCCAGAATAATTGGGGGAATAAATGAAGAAAGTTCTGAACTGGCTGAACTATTGTATAGAGCATTTGTAAAGGGTCAAATTTTTAAAACAAACTCTACAACAAGCGAAATGGTAAAGCTGATGGAGAACACTTTTAGGGATGTAAACATTGCATTGGCTAATGAGTTTGCCTTTCTTGCTCACCAGTATGGGGTCAATGTTTTTGACGCGATAGAGCTCGCCAACACTCACCCGAGGGTTAAAATTCACATACCAGGAATCGGTGTTGGAGGGCACTGTTTGCCGAAAGATCCATACTTGCTTCTCAGTTCTGCAAAAGAAGACTTTGGACTGATAAAGAAAGCAAGAGAAATCAATGAAGACATGCCGCTCTTTGCAAAGGACCTCCTTATGGATTCTCTAAAGGTGATTAACCTTCCACCGGAAGAAGCTATCGTAGTAGTTCTGGGGCTATCTTACAAGGGCAATTCGGATGATACTAGGAATTCTCCCTCTCTCAACTTCATTGAGGAGATAAAGGAGATTGTTGCTGAAGTGAGAACTTATGATCCCTATGTAAAAGGGACGCATGAGAACCTTGAAGAGGCCTTAAAAGGAGCAGATGCAGTTGTTATAGCAACAGACCATTCAGAATTTAAGACTTTGGACTGGCAGGCTCTTGGAGGCCTTATGAGAAATAAAATACTCATAGATGGAAGACATGTTGTAAAAGATCCTCCAAAAGGGTTTGTATTTAAGGGAATCGGGAGGGGCGAGTATTGAAGCCGGCGTTTGTCTTTGGTACGAGGCCGGAAATAATAAAACTTGCACCGGTAATAAGGGCATTCGAGAGAAAGGGGATTGAGCCTTTAATAATCCACACGGGACAGCACTACGATTACGAGATGAGCAAGATTTTCCTGGAAGAGCTGGAGCTACATAAGATCGACTATCATCTTGAGGTGGGTTCTGGAACCCAGGCTTATCAAACTGGAATTGCAATGATCAAAATAGAGGAAGTGCTTATGAAAGAGAAGCCCGATGTTACCTTGGTTCAGGGGGACACAAATACCGTTCTAGCTGGGGCTTTGGCAAGCGTTAAGCTCAAAATTCCCGTTGCACACGTTGAAGCGGGCTTAAGGAGCTTTGATAGGACAATGCCGGAAGAGATAAACAGAATACTGGCAGATCATGCTAGTGAAGTTCTTTTTGCACCTACGGAGGATGCAAAGAAAAATCTTGAGAAGGAGGGAATTGTCGAAGGGGTCTATGTGGTGGGAAATACAATAGTTGATGCAGTCCTTCAGAATTCGGAGATAGCCGAAAGAAAAAGCCGGATTTTAGAGGCTTTGGAGTTAAAGCCAAAAGAATACGCTCTTTTAACGGCTCATAGAGCTGAGAACACCGACAGTGAAGAGAACCTCAAAAAACTCGTGGAAATAATTAGCTCTCTGCCAATACCTGTGGTATACCCCGTCCATCCGAGAACGGAAAAAAGGTTAAAAGCCCTAGGATTGTGGGAAAAACTGGGAGCAAATGAGCACATCATTCTAACAAAACCGCTTGGCTATCTCGACTTTTTAAAGCTGCAGAAAAATGCTAAATTTGTTTTAACAGACTCAGGTGGGATTCAAGAGGAGAGCATAATCCTTAACGTTCCGTGCCTAACCCTACGCTATAATACAGAAAGGCCGGAAACAATAAAAGCAGGAGGAAACGTTTTAGTCGGTCTTGAGAAGGAAAGGGTCCTTTATTATGTTGATAAGCTCTTAAACGATGAAGCGTTCTACAACAGAATGGCAAATGCTGAGAATCCTTTTGGGGATGGAAAGGCTGGAGAGAGAATTGCTGAAATACTTCTTGATCTTTACGAAAGGGGAGAGCTCAAGGTGAAGAGTTCGAGGTTTATTTAAAAATCAGGAAAAAAGGAGAACTCAGCTCCTCACAAGCACCAAAACTTCTAACCCGGGGACAATCAACTCCTCTTCGTATGTTTTATCCTCATTTGGCCATACTTGTCTCCATCTGCCGGGAGGAAGAGGAATGCCCGTATCTTTTGGAGCGTTGTTGGCAACTACAAGAACTTCATCATCATGTCCCCTGAAAAAGGCTAATACTCCTTCTTTTGCAGTGTAGAGCTTTATTTTGCTGCTTGTTAATGCAGGAATGCTTTTTCTCAGGTCTGCAAGCTCTCTATAGTGGTTCAAAACTTCTTCATTAGCTTTGTCCCATTGTATTGGATATCTCTGTGAATCGAAGTGTTCCTTATCTCCAAGGAATCCACGTTCGTCCCCTTGAAAAGTCACAGGCATGCCTGGAAGCGTATACAGGAGTGTTGAGAGAATCTTTAGTCTTTGGATTGCCTCTGGCTTAGGTGTATCGCCTATATCACCTCCACCGAGGTCGGTGAGAACTCTCGATGTGTCGTGGGAACTTACCAGATTAAAGCCCATGGCAACGACGTTCTCTCCATAGCTTGCATAGTATCTTCCCAGAAGCTCAAGTGTTCTTTCTCCGTTCCAATCCCCTTTTGCGTAAGCTAAGAGGATATCTCTTCCGAGGGCGTAGTTCATGAGAGAATCAAACATATCTCCTTGAACCCATTTTGGAGAGAGCTGCCAGATTTCCCCAACTATATACGCATTGGGGTGCTTTTCTTTAATAGCTTTTCTCAGCTCGGAGAAAAATTCCTCACCGTTTATGAGCTCCTGCGGGGCATCTATCCTAATACCATCAAATCCAAAATCGAGCCAGTACAAAGCACTACTTATCAGGTATTCCTTGACCTCTGGGTTAGCGGTGTTGAGCTTGGGAAGGCTTCCTATCCCCCACCAGCCGAGATAGGCTTTTCCGTCTCCCAGCTTAAAGGGCCATCTCTGCACAAAGTACCAGTTCCAGTAGGGGCTTTTCTTTCCTCTTGATGCAACATCTAGGAATGCCCAATGTCCAATTCCGCTGTGGTTAGGGACAAAGTCGAAGATAATCCTGATACCCCTTTTGTGGGCTTCTTCAATAAGGATCCTTAAGTCTTCTTCGCTCCCAAACTGTGGATCAAGGCGATAATAGTCGTATACATCATAACCGTGAGCACTTCCAGCCAAAAAGATTGGATTGAGGTAGATAACCGTAACTCCAAGCTCTTGTAGATAATCGAGCTTCTCAATGATTCCTTTAATATCTCCACCAAAGTACTGGTGGCAGCAGTGGAGTGGACTTATGGGATCACTCCAGTTTGACAGGATGGGTCTTTTATCTGTTAACTCATTGAACCAAAACTCATCGGTTTGAAGTGCTAGAGGGTCGTTGCTCGGGTCACCGTTATTAAAGCGATCCGGGAATATTTGGTACCCTATTCCTTTACTTACCCATTCAATTTGAGGAAAGCTATCTATCCCGTCAAATGTGAAGAAAGGGTTAGTAGAGGTGTTGAGAATAAGAATATCTCCGTTGTCTGTGGTGAGTTTAAAATAGTATTTGATAGGGCTCACTCCTTGAGTCTCGGCTCTCCACACTTCTCCGGAACCCCACCATAGTTGTTTCTCCATTTCGTATTCTCCATTGGAGGTTATAAGAAGAGCTGATTTTATCTGGCTGGGGTATATCTTGAACCTGATCACTGTTCTGTTGTCGGCAATGGATAGATATGCTGGATTTTTGGGGTCGTGCTCTATTCCTAAACCTTTTTCGCCTTTTACAATTTTAACCGCATTTTTGCCTCCAAAGCCGTCATCAACGTAACTGTCGGCTGTTGGATCAACTGCAGACATGTCTTTTACCCATTCTCCATCTATGAAGAACTTGTATTCATATTGGCCGGGTTCTAGGCAGAGTGTTCTTATCCACGTACCATTCTTTTCTTTCATTGGCAACTCTCCCCAATCATTGAAAGTTCCACGCAGGCTAACAGAAGTGACGTTCTTTCCCTGCGGGTTATAAGTGAAAGTTGTGGGAACCTTTCCTGGAGGACAAGTATCTTTGGTTTCTTCATTGAAATAAATCGCTTTGTAGTTGCCTTCTGGAAGGGTTAAAGTTTGTTCAGTACTTTGAGTTGGGGTTTGTTGAAGACATCCAGAAGCTATTATTCCCATTATGAAAATTAGCATCACTACTCCAGAAGTCCACCTTTTCATTTCATGTATCACCAGTAGTGATTATATTCCAGATATATTAGGGTTTCGCTAAGTGGAGAATTAAGATGAAGTTGGACATTCTATATTGTCGAGAGCAATTTTTTGCACTTCCCTCAATATACCAGTTGCTGCCTGCTTTAGCAAATATTTCTGGTATCCTTTAAGGCTCATCAAGCCCTTGGATTGGTCAGTTAATACTATCTCTCCCGAAGCATCAACTTCAGAATTGTTTACTATGTATGTGATAAACTCTCTTTCCTTTTCTGTGGCGTTTTCGTACCTTAGATAATGGCTTGGGTTGCCGGTGTTGGAGTATATGAAGCGCACTTTTGCACTGCCTTTTGAGAAGAACGGGGTGTATGTGATGTTTACTTCTTCAACCCACACCGCTAAAAATTGCCCGTTGCATTTTGTAGGGGATTCAAGCATTACAACATTTTCCCCTCTGGCTTTTAGTTCCTCCGCTACAAGCCTTCCAAAATTGGAATTTGGGTAGATGCAAAAGCCATCTTTGACGGTTACGTTTCCACAGGATCTCCCCGCTCCTACTGAGGCTCCGCTTTCTGTTTTTGACTTGATAAATGCAAAATTCCCAAAAATAAAAGCTACGATTATTATTCCAATAAGTGCGGCAATATATGAACGCTTCATCTAACTCTCCCAAAGATCTTCGTAGAGCTGGAAATTAATAAATTTTTCTAAACAGGAGTCCCAACGTAGATTCCATGCCTTGTTCTCACGATTTTGACCTTAATTTCCTCGCCAACTTTTGCATTCGTGTTTATAACCTCTATTAGCCTGTTTCTTGCAATCCCAAGCATTTCCCCTTTGATTCTTCCCGGGAGGACGATTTTTACTTTGACAACTTCCCCGATGTGGAACTGCAGGGGGATAAATCTTCTCCGGTGCATTCCAAAGTGTTCAGGTCTTAAGACAAGAGGCCTCATCCCGGTTTTTTCTTCAAGGATTCTCAGCCATTCGTAGAACTCTTTAAAAGAAAGGAACTTTACTGTGGGATGCCTCCCAAACTTATAGGGAACATAGTTCTGGAAGCCTAAAGCGGGCCACCTTTTTCCAGCACCAATCTTTCTTGCGAACTCTATAAATGCCTCTGCCTCATTGTCGTTTATCCCAAAGATTATTACCGGGGCCAGAAGAACGTCAATTCCAGCATTTACAAGTGCCTCGGCCATCTCCAAAACGTGATTGAGATCGTAATCTTTCATTCCCATTAGCATTCTTGCCTTTTCAGGATCAAGGGAATGGATTGAGAGGTTTACCCTGTCAAGTCCCGCCTCTGCCAACTCTTCAATGAGCCTGTCGTTTAGCAATACCCCATTGCTCTGCATCGAAATTACACTGACGTTTGGGTTTTCCCTAAGCCCTTGGATGAGTTCTACAATGAATGGATACAGCAGAGGCTCTCCTTGCCCATCTAAATGGGCTTCAAGCCCTTTACCCTTAAACTTGGCAACTTCATCAAACCATTTCAAGAGATAGTCAATATCAACAACATAATCGAGAAGCCGAGTTCTTGAGTATGGTCCCTCATCAACAGAGCAGAAGATGCATGAGACATTACATCCGGTCGAGCCTCTGATTTGGATTAGATTTGTTCCCCTATCTATTAAACCAAATCCGTTATATCCTAAAAGAGGAATTTCCATCCCTTCGTGGATGTATATCACTTTTCTTCTCGTGTATCTGCTTTTTAAAAATTCTCCAAGGTGGCTCTGAATTAAGAAAGCAATAAATTTTTCAATCTCTTCGTTTTCCGTATTCACTACAAGATATCCGTCCTCAACATGAATTTCGGGTTTAATTCTAAATTTTCTTCTAATGGCCTTTTCAAGGAGGGCTTTTTCAAAATCAGCATAGAGGGTGTTTCTCCAGATTAATCTTATGCTATTGTCAACTTCCTCGAAATACGAATTTGGAAGCTTTATTCTCATCACGTTCCCCTTTAATGGCATGGTCTTTTAAAATTTTAGCAAAATTTATAAAATATAATTGGACACAGTTCTGCATGGAAACATTTTAATACTTTTGTAGCAAATGGTCTAATGATGAACTATTATGAACAGGGGTGGGGAAAATGTGGGGCAAACTTGAGCACTACTTTGATGAGTATCCAGTCAGAAAACAAATAGCAAAACTGTTATTGAAATATGGTCTCAAGGTTTCGGATGACATGAAAATAAAATGCGGCAACATAGAAGTTCCATACACAAAAATAGCCAAAGCCCTTGATGTAGACAGGAGGGTTGTCAAAGAAACTGTTGCCATGATACTAAAAATCCCAGAGCTTAGAGAGGTGTACACGAACCTCGAACCCACAGTTCACATGAAGTTCGTCGGAAGGCATGTCGGCTATGGGGTCATAGAGATAGAGCCCGAGCCAAGAGCCATAGGAATACTAGCAAAGATAGCATCAAAGATTGCGGATAGAGGAATAAACATTGTACAGGTTGTTGCAGAAGATCCGGAGCTCTATCCGGAGGCAACTTTAACCATAATTACTGAGAAGCCCATTCCTGGAGAGCTGATAAATGAACTATCAAAGCTTGAGGGTGTCAAGAGGATTTCTATTTACTGAGCTCTTTTTTAACTTCTTATCTTGATGTACAGATTAGGGCATGATCTTAATACTATTTGTCAGTGTTTGCTTTTAATTTTTGTACAATTTGGGTTTATAATTTTTCTTTTTGTTAAATTTGGGAAAGGGAGTTTCTATTTGTTTAACCATTGGTTTTTAACCTTTTGGTGTTTTGATAAGGTTTATAAATATCAATCCCCCAATAAAGGTTAGAAACATTAGGTGTAAAAAATTTCAACCTTGGCTTGTGGAGGGTTGTTAAATGGGAGAAGCAAGCAAAATAAGCCGATACATCTATACTGTTTTGATATTGTTTATTATTTGGTTGTTTTTAACCAGCAGCCTTGATCCTCAAGAAATCACCATTGGGGCGATATTTTCATTAGTGGTTGGAGCGCTAACGTATGAAGTTTTTACAGAGAGAGGCCTAGGGAACCTTAATCCAAAAAGGGTGCTCTATTTCATAGCCTATATTCCATATTTCCTTTGGGCAATGATAATGGCAAACCTGGACGTTGCATACCGTGTTTTGCATCCAAAAAGACCCATAAACCCAGGAATCGTTGAATGTAAAACAGTTCTCACGAATAATGTTGGAAAGCTGGCCCTTGCCAATTCAATAACCTTAACTCCAGGTACAATTACTCTAGACGTTAAAGGAGATCGCTACTTCATCCACTGGATTGATGTTAAAGACAAAAGTGTAGAGGGAGCTTCTGAGAACATAACAAAACCTTTTGAAAAATTCCTGAAGGTGATCTTCGAATGATAGAGGTCTATCTAATCCTAATTGCCCTTGCTGTTATTTTGAGCATGTACAGATTTTTCAGAGGTCCAACAACAGCCGACAGAATAGTTGCGGTAGACATAATGACGACCCTAACTACTGGATTGATGGTACTGTTTGCCCTATACTACAGAAGAGCAATATTCCTTGACGTGGCCTTGGTCTATGCTGTACTCGCTTTCGTTGGAGTTATAGCCTTCGCCAGATACATGGAGGGAGGCTTATGAGCGTTGCATCAATAATTGGCCAAGCCCTTGTGCTCTTCGGAACTTTCTTCTACGTGCTCTCGTCTCTGGGTCTTATTAGAATGCCCGATGTTTACAATAGAATGCAGACGGCAACTAAGAGCGCTACTTTAGGGTCTCTAGGTGTTATCATAGGAACCGGGATATGGGCCATTGGAGAAGTGGGAAGCTACTCTTGGATTCCAAAGACTTTGATAATTGCCGTATTTCTGCTCCTCACGAATCCAATAGCGGCACATGCATTAATCAGAGCTGCTTACAAGAGTGGAGTGCCCTTGTGGGAAGGTAGTGTTGTGGACAAATACAAAGAAGCAGAAAGCTCTTTGGAGCGAGTGGAGGAAATAAAGGAGAAATTGGAAGAACCTTCGCAGGAGGTTGAGACGAATGAGTGACTGGGTTGCTATTTTTATAGCCGCTCTTATGGTAATCTCCGCAATCTTCGCAGTTGAATGGAGAGATCTTTTAGCAGCAGTGGTGGGAATGGCTGCCGTGAGCTTATTTGCCTCAATAGCTTTCTTCTTCCTTCAAGCACCGGATGTAGCTATGGTGGAAGCAGCTATAGGAGCCGCTTTGAGCGCTGCAGTTTTCATCTTCGCAATAAAGAGAACTGAGAGATACGAGAGTGAGGAAGAAGGCACAGGATGGTGGGTGAGATGGTGAAGCGAATCCTTGCCATAGTTTTCATCTTGATAATAGGTTTCTGGATGGCAAAGGCTCTCGATCAGGTTCCCTTCGGCGAAGATAGAATGCTCGTAGGCAAATACTACCTTAATCATGTAACTGAGGAGACTGGAGCAGTAAACGCCGTAACCGCCGTGGTCGTTAACTATAGAGGTTTTGATACTCTGGGAGAAGTTACCGTGCTCTTCATAGCCTCTACCGGCGTTGCCGCTCTTCTATGGAGAAAGAAGAGGAAGAGAACAGCGAAAACAGAGGGAAGTGTTGTTTTAACAACGGGCGCAAGGCTTCTTTTGCCGTTCATAATGCTTTTTGGAGCTTACATCTTTATCCATGGACACCTAACTCCGGGAGGAGGATTCCCCGGTGGAGCAACAATCGCAACAGCTTTCTTGTTCCTCTACTTAGCCTTCACGGTCTACGAAATAGATCACAAAATCTTTGAACCTCTTGAAGGCCTTGCTGGGGTTGGCTACGTCACGGTTGGTCTTATAGGTTTGGCAATAGGTGGGTACTTCCTCTTTGACTGGATATGGCAAACATGGGGAATTGGAAAGGAGAACATCGGAAGGCTCCTCAGTGCAGGATTCATACCAATAATTTACACACTAATTGGGCTCAAAGTTGGAACCGAGCTTACGGGAATCGTTGATAACATGGTTAAAGAGCCCGAGGAGGGAGGGCAATGAACCCGTACTACTTCGCTTCAATCGCATTAATCCTTATTGGATTTTACGCAGTATTGGCAAAGAGAAACGTCCTAAAGATGCTCGTTGGGCTTAGCATAATGGAGACTGGGGTTAACTTACTGCTCATAAGTGTTGGCTATGTTAGCGGGAGAAGTGCACCCATACTTAGCGAGGGGATAACCCCAGATAAAGCTGTAGATCCAATTCCTCAAGCTTTGGTGCTTACAGCAATAGTTATTGGCGTTGCAACAACTGCAATGGCCTTGAGCGTTGTTATAAACCTCTATGAGAAGTACAAGACCCTTAACGTAGAAGAGATAAGGAGGTTGAGGGGATGAGCCAGTACGCTTCACTCCTCATTGCATTACCGTTATTTAGTGCGTTCTTCATTCCAATACTCAAGAGAATAAGTAAGAATGCAGTAATGCCCTTCTTGGCGTTGGTGACGTTAGTACAGACTGGGATAGCAGCCTGGGTGTTTAGTGAAGTTTACACAACAGGAAAACCAATAATAATCTTAGCGGGAGGATTTAAACCTCCTGTTGGAATCAATCTCTACATAGGACACTTTGCAGCACTTTTCGTCTTAGTTATTGCAGTTGCCAGCTTTCTAATGGCAGTCTTTAGCATTAAAGCCGTTAGCATTGAACCAAAGGACAAATACGCAATGTTGTTCTTACTTCTCATGCTCGGTGCAACCGGCATGATCTCCACTGGGGACATCTTCAACCTATTCGTCTTCATGGAGATCACGGCAATAAGTGCTTATGCATTAACCGCTTACAACAAAACCGGAGAAGCGAGCGAAGCTGCACTTAAGTACATTGTTCTCGGAGGAGTGGGTTCAAGCTTCTTCCTTGTTGGTATTGCCTTAATTTATGGAAGCCTTGGAACACTCAACATGGCCCATATTGCCCAACTGGCCTCAATGATAAATCCAACTGCTGCCAAAGCTGGACTGGCGTTGCTTATCTTTGGATTGGCAGTTGAGGCCGAGCAGTTCCCACTTAACGCTTGGGCACCTGATGCGTATCAAGAAGCTCCACATCCAGTAACGGCAATGTTCTCGGCATTTGTAGTCAAGGCGTCTCTATATGCAATTGGAAGGGTTGTGTACATTCTCAGTGCCGCAGAGGGATGGAGCTCAATCTTGAGATTGCTGATAATCATGGGAACTCTCACTGTTATTGTGGGCGAGATGAGTGCATTAAGGCAGAGCAATGTTAAGAGAATGTTTGCCTATTCCAGTATAGCCCAAGTTGGTCTGATTGCTGTGGGCCTAGCCCTGGGAACAGCAAACGGTGTAAGTGCTAGTGTATTTCACATGTTCAATCACGCAATAGTTAAGGCCCTTATGTTCTTAGCAGTTGGCTATGTTGCAGTGGAACTTGGAGGGGCGGAAATGGACAAATTTGAAGGATTGGGGAAGAGAATGCCAGTAACTGCGTTTGCAATAACCGTTGGTGCTATAAGCATCATCGGAATACCACTCTTCAACATCTTCTGGAGCAAAATGCAGCTTATACTGGCCGCTTTAAATGCTCAGTACACCTGGGTGGTAGCATTGGTCTTGGGTGCAAGCTTGGTGGAGGCTACTTATTACATAAGGCTGATACACACAATATGGTTCAAGGGAGAAGGAGAGAAAGTGAAAGAAAACAGCGTGCTAGCATTGGTGATGCTTTTGCTAGTGGCGTTGATAATAGTCATTGGAGTCTATCCAGAACCGTTCTGGAATATTATGCAAAAAGCTGGAAGTGATATCTTCAACGTTGCCCAATATGTTAAGAACGTTCCTTTAATGGGGGTGAACCCATGAACGAACTTGCTATAGTGGTATTTGCTCCTTTAATAGCCGGCGCTTTGGCGTGGCTCATTGACATGAAAGGTATCAGGGAGATCCTTGGTATTTTAGGGGCAGGAATTTCACTCGGATATACCGCTTTGCTCTATCAAAAAACTGGTGAAGGCCTTAGCTTTGTCCTCAACTTGGGAGTCTTCAAGCTAACCTTTGCTCTAAATACATTGAACTGGTTCTTCCTAGGAATAGGGGCATTGGTAGGATTCTCAGCAATCTTGGCGTTGGTTTCGACGGCTAAAGACAGCTACGAGTGGCTGTTTGCGTTAATGAGCCTCAGTGGAGTACTTGGAGTGTTCCTCGCAAACGACCTGATGACGTTCTTCATCTTCTGGGAGATAATGACCTTTGCAAGCTTTATGATGGTTCTCCACTACAACAAAGCTGCCTCGCTTAAATACTTCCTGCTGAGCGTCTTTGGTGCATATGCGATGCTTATTGCGCTGGGAATGATTTACGCAAAGCTCGGCACATTTGACTTTGCCCAGATACAGCAGGCAATGTACAAGGAAGCTTATGCAGCGGCTTTTGGAGCCGATACGGTTTTCAGCAAAGGTGAGAGCGCTCTTATATACCTGCTCTTCCTCATTGCATTTGGAGTTAAAGCCGGGATGTTCCCGCTCCACGTGTGGGCGCCTGATGCTTACTCCGAGACCAATCAGAGCTATACAGCGATGTTCAGCGGAGTTCTAAGCAAGGCTGGAGTTTATGGATTCATAATGCTATATCTCCTCATGGGAACTCGCCTAGCAATTGAGCTTGGAGGGTTTAGAAGCACGACAAAGTTCGGTTATGTAATAGCCTTTCTTGGGGGGTTAACAATAATCGTCGGCGGTCTGTTAGCTGCCCTACAAGAAGATATAAGAAAGCTGTTCGCTTATTCAAGTATAAGCCAAATTGGCTACATCCTGGTAGGCATAGGGGTAGGCACAGCTTTAAGCATGCAAGCCGCTTTGTTCCACGCCTTAAGCCACGCGCTCTTCAAGGGGTTGTTCTTCCTTATAGTAGCTACAATTGTTTACCGCACAGGGAAGACGAGGTTTGCAGACATGGGGGGATTAGCTGAGAAAATGCCCTTCACCTTTGCCATGGCATTTGTAGCAATTTTAAGCTTGGCGGGAATACCTCCACTTGTTGGGTTCGCGAGTAAGTGGGTGCTCTTTGAGGCGGTTATAAGTCAGAATCTTCCAATACTCGGCGGTATGGTGTTCTTTGGAAGCGCAATAGGTTTTGTTTACCTAATAAGATTCACGTACGCAGTGTGGTTTGGTCAGAGGCCTACAGATCTGGATGATACAAAAGACGCTCCACTGCCAATGGCGATAGCAATGGCAATACTGGCATTATTTAACGTTGTTTTGGGCATAGCTCCAGGATTAGTTGCTAGAGAGCTCAACAAAATATTTGGAAAGGAAGTTATTGGAGGAAACCTCTTCGTACTTGACCTGGGGTTTGGAAGATACAATGCACTGGCAATACTCATCTATCTGATAGTAGGCATCATAATCGCCGGAATAATCTACTTCCTTGGAGCAAAGGTCAGGAAAGTTCCTGTCACAGATACCTACCAATCTGCTAATCCAGTTACAATGGAGTACAACTTAACCATAAGGAGAAACTTCTTCCTTCCACTAAAAGAGGCGCTTGCCTTCTGGCTCAGGATAAGCTTCGACAAACTTTATCGGGACATAGGAGCATGGGTTGAGGACTTAGCCGAGGTTTTAAGGAACTACATCTACAATGGAAGCGTCCAAAGCTACGCGTGGTATCTGGCGATAATCTTGCTAGTCCTTGCACTGTGGGGGGTGTGAAGAATGATTGAGACTGCTTTGAAGGCTTTCCTAATTTTAATTTATGCGACCTTTGTAGGATTCATGTTCATGGGGATAATCAGAATAGTTACGGCAAGGATTCACAGGAGAGTTGGGCCACCAATTTACCAGCCCATCCTTGATACCATAAAGCTCCTCTCAAAGAAGAGCAACATAACCCACGGTTTAATATACGACTTCGGCGTAATTTACGCTCTGGGAGCAACAATATTAGCTTTGATGTTCATTCCGCTTGGTAGCATTGGAATCCTTAGGGCCTACGGTGATCTAATCCTCATCACTTTCCTCCTTGAAATACCGATGCTTGGGATAATGTTCGCTGCAATGAGCTCAGGAAATCCCTATGCAGGTATTGGTGCTCAGAGAGCACTGCTCACGCTTTTAGCAATTCAGGTACCCCTTGGGTTTGCCATAGTTGCCTTGGCCGAATTTTACGGAACGTTCAGCACCTACGAGATAGTTATGGCACAGCAGACGATGGGATGGAGCATAATTCACCTTCCGCTGTTGCTGGCAGCGATAGCTTATGACATCGTTCTACAGGCAATGTTTGGAAAGGAGCCATTCGACATAATGATAGCCCCAGGTGAGATTTCCCTTGGACCGATGGTGGAATTTGGCGGAAAGCACATGGGAATACTCCAGATACAGCACGCTATAGCCCTCTTTGCAGAAACATTGTTCTTCAGCAATATATTCCTTGGTGGGGCAGTAGTTACAGCATTTGGAAGCTCAATACTTAACACAATAGCAAGCTTAGGAATACTCCTGATTAAGCAGGTGGCAGTGCTGCTTATTGCGACTTTCATGGGTGCAATATTCCCGAGATTTACAATAGATCAAGCGGCAAAGTTCTACTGGAAGTGGCCCACAATAATAGCTGCCCTAGGAGCTATCTTAGCAAGTCTGTGAGGTGGTAAAGATGGTAGATTGGAGATTGTATGAACCGCTCATCAACTTTGCGAGAAAGAGAAGCATGTGGATTGTTGCATTTTGTACGGGATGTGGGGGTATAGAAATGCCCCCATTGATGACCTCAAGATATGACTTGGAGCGTTTCGGTATGATGCCTAATCCAGCACCGAGAATGGCCGATTTATTCCTAATTACTGGTTACGTGACTCCAAAGACCCTAAAAAGGATAATAATAACCTATGAGATGCAGCCCGATCCGAAATACGTCCTTGCTCATGGTTCCTGTCCCCTCAATGGTGGTATCTACTGGGACGCCTACAATGCAATAAAGCACCTCGACAAGTACATCCCGGTGGATGTGGCAATAGCCGGTTGCATGCCGAGGCCGGAAGCTGTAATGGACGGAATAAAGAAGATGATGGAGCTTATCGAAACAGGAAAGGCCGATGGATGGAAGCGCTACAGGGAGAACTACGAGTACTACAAGAAGAATCAAGACGAGCTCTTTGGCGAGGGCTGGAGAGAGAGAACCGCGAGAAGATGGATTCCATGGCTAATGAATAAGAAGAAAGAAATTGGAGGGGAGAGCAATGAACTTTGAAAAAGAGCAGATGATCGTTGATGCTATACTCCAAAAAGCACCTTATGCAGAAGGAAAGGTCAGAAGGCAGAGAAGAATAGAGTTTAAAATCCCAGCTGACAGAATAAGAGAGTTTCTTGCCCTTCTTAAGGAAAACAACTTTGAATCCATGATGCAGATAACGGCAGTTGATTGGCTAAAGGATGGGGAGATAGAGCTCGTTTATCAGATGTGGAGCTACACCTATGCGGTTCATGCCTTTGTAAAGACGAGGATTCCAAGGGACGTTGATAAAGCAAGGGTGCCGAGTGTTAGGGACATCTATCCAGCTGCAGAAACCTATGAAAGAGACGCTCATGAGTTCTATAAAGTAACTTTTGAAGGCAACGATAAGCTTGAAATGCCATGGATTCTTGAAGATGAAGACAGAGAAGCCGGGGTTTCTCATAGGAAGGACTTTGATATGCTTGGCTACGTTAAAAAGAAGTACAAACTGCTCGATAGGTTTGAAGAGGATAAGGAGAACTATGTGATCTGAGGTGAGAAGGATGGTTTCACAACAAGAGTTAATTAGAGAAGCGAGAGAAAATGGAATGGAGCTTTTGCCCCTTGAGAAGGACACTTATGAGTTATTCTTCGGTCCGCAGCATATGGCCACCGAGAACTACAGCCTGATCCTTAAAATGGATGGTCACAGGGTGGTTAAAGCTATAGCTAACCCTGGATTCCTCCACAGAGGTTTTGAAAAACTTGCAGAGTACAGGCCTTGGTATACTAACATAGCTCTCCTCCTTAGAATCTGTGTTCCTGAGCCAGATGTACCGGAGGCAATTTACTCAATGGCTGTTGATGAGCTCATGGGATGGGAGGTTCCTGAGAGGGCTCAATGGATTAGAACAACAGTGCTCGAGATGGCGAGGGTTAGCGCTTATTTGTTCTGGACTATGGGAATGGCGTTTAAGCTGGGTGTTTACACCGCTGGACAGTGGGCTGCCGCTTATAGAGAAAGGTTCATGGCACTCTTCGAACAGCTTACTGGAGCAAGGGTTTACCACATCTATACAATCCCAGGAGGAGTCAGAAGAGACATACCTGGAGATAAGTGGCTAAGACAGCTGAAAGACACCGTGGAATACCTAAAGGATAAGCTTAAAGACTTTGACAACGTCCTATTCGAAAACTACATCACATTTAAGAGGCTTGAAGGAATTGGGGTTATGGACAAGAAGTTTGCTTTAGCTGAAGGCGTAACCGGGCCAAACCTTAGGGCAACCGGAGTTAAGGCGGATGTCAGAAAGCTCGACCCATACCTCCTTTACCCAGAGCTTGATTTTGAGGTGCCGGTGCTTAGAGAGGGGGATGCATTGGCAAGAGCTCTCGTAAGAAGATTTGAGCTTGAACAGGACCTTTATATTCTCGAACAGCTGCTAGAAATGGGGCCACCAAGTGGGCCCTACAAGGTTGAGCATGCTGGCTTCAAGGCTCTTCCAAGGTTTAAAGTGCCAGCTGGGGACGCTTACGCTCACGTGGAGTCAAGTAAAGGAGACTTTGGAGCCTATGTCGTAAGTGATGGAGGAAACAAGCCTTACAGAGTTCAGATAAGGGGTCCAAGCATAGCCCACGGAATCAGGGTGATAGAGCAGCTTTTAGTAGGAGCAAGGTTAGCAGACGTGCCCGTGATTTTGGTGAGCCTTGATAACTGCCCACCCGATATAGACAGGTGATAAAAATGGAGAGTGCAAAGCAGATTGAGTTTAAAATTGCCCCTGAGGAGAAAGTCAAGAAGAAACCTTCATTCCTCAAACCCTGGCTTGGACTTAAGTATCTCTTCAAAAAACCCGTTACCATTAAGATCCCCTATGAACAAACACAAATAGCCGAGAAGTATAGGGGGTTCCACACACTCAACTGGAAAACATGCATAGGATGTAATATGTGTGGCCAGATATGTCCCGCAAGGGCTATAGAAATGACCTGGATAGAGGGAGAAAAGAGGCCTCATCCTAAAGTAGACTACGGAAGGTGCACATTCTGTCAGTTCTGTGTTGATGTTTGCCCAACAAATGCCTTGGGTTATGTGGAGAACTATATACTCACAACCGAATGGAAAGAGGAAGAGCTTGAGCTGTTTGACTGGGTCCCACTGCCGGAGGAGAAAGTGAGAAAGTTCAAAGATTACAGACATCCCTTAGCGAAGATAGAGCACCTTGAGGATGGCAAAGTCAGGTATATCTTGAGGGATGGAGACGTTGTAGAGTTTAGGATCCTCGGCTACGGCCTTAAACCGCCAGCAAAGCCTAAACAAGTGGAAAAGAAGGAGGCTAAAGAAGAAAAGAAAGCAGAGTAATCCGTTTATTTTTCGCAAATTCTATAAGGCTCTACTTCCTTTTCTTTTTGGTGGAGAAATTGAAAATCGAAGCCCTCAAAAGCATTCTTAAAGAACTAGGTATTGAATGCGCTAGAACCATTGAGGAGAAAGTTGACTTACAGTTTTTAGCCTTGGAGAATCTCCACAAAAGCCTCAATAACGATGAACTTTTCCTCAAGCTCGTGATAGCCAATTCAATTGTGAGCTATCAACTCTCTGGTAAAGGAGAAAGCTGGTGGTGGGAATTTTCAAATTACTTCTCAAAAAATCCTGTAAAGGACATTGTAAAGGCGTATTTTAACTTCTTGCCAAACTCAAAAACCAACAGGAGATTAATCCAGCCCAAGCTAAATCGTCTTAAAAGGCTGGAGCCTTTTTTGGACTCCTTAACGATGGGCGACCTTAGGGGATACTACCAAAACATGGTGAGATTTCGGGATCATTTAGCAAAGGTCATGAATTCGAAGGAAGACGCAAAAACAATCGTTTTTGCTGTAAAAATGTTCGGTTATGCATCTAGAATAGCTTTTGAAGACTTTATTCCCTATCCAATGGAAATTGACATTCCAAAAGACTTCAGGATTGAAAACTACACAAAGAGGTTTACAGCCAAGGATCCAGTGAAATTTTGGAGAGAAATTTCGAGAGAAGTTGGAATACCCCCATTACATATAGATTCAATTCTCTGGCCCGTGCTTGGAGGGGAGAAGAAGGTCATGGAGAGATTGAAAAAATACTGTGAAAAATCCGAGCTAGTTTTACAACTTGTGTCCCTTTGAGTTGTCCTTTCGAACTTAATAAAGGGAATGTCGCTGAACTTATTAGGGTTTCTGAGTTTTGTTAGGAAAACCGAAAACCTTATATATTCGAACTTTGAAAGTTTCATATGAAAACAAAATGAGGTGATGAGGATGGTGGTTATTGGTGAAAAGTTCCCAGAGGTTGAGGTAAAGACAACCCATGGTCTAATAAAGCTCCCAGACTACTTTGCAGAAAAAGGCAAGTGGTTCCTGCTTTTCAGCCATCCAGCAGATTTCACTCCAGTTTGTACCACAGAGTTCTACGCTCTACAAAAGAGAATTGATAAGTTCAGAGAACTTGGCGTAGAGCCCATAGGACTAAGCGTTGACCAAGTATTTAGCCACATCAAGTGGATGGAATGGATCAAGGAGAACCTTGGCGAGGAAATAACTTTCCCAGTTATCGCCGACGACAGAGGGGACTTGGCTGATAGGCTCGGCATGATACCCAGTGGTGCAACAATAACGGCTAGAGCTGTTTTTGTTGTTGACGATAAAGGCATCATCAGGGCAATAGTTTATTACCCAGCCGAAGTAGGTAGAGATTGGGACGAGATTTTAAGGCTCGTTAAGGCTCTAAAGATAAGCACAGAAAAGGGCGTAGCTTTACCTCACAAGTGGCCCAACAATGAGCTTATCGGGGACAAGGTTATCGTCCCACCAGCTAGCACGGTTGACCAAGTTAAAGAGCGCGAAGAGGCCAAAGCCAAGGGCGAGATAGAGTGTTACGACTGGTGGTTCTGCTACAAGAAGCTCGAATGATTCCTTTTCTTTAACCTTGTCTTTTTTTTCAGAGTTTGTTTGCCTTCTCCATTGTTAGGGCTTTAGAAGAAAATTATATAAACCTAATTCACAAACCTTATTATGACGAAAGTCGAACTTTATTGGAAGTGATGGCATATGGTCGAGTTTAAGGAAGATGTTTCTATTGTTTTAGGAGGTGCAGCAGGTCAGGGAATTCAGACCGTTGAAGAAATCCTTACGAGAGTTTTGAAGCTTTCTGGCTATAATGTCTATGCAAACAAGGAGTATATGTCAAGGGTTAGGGGAGGTATAAACACCACTGAAATTAGGGTGTCTTCAAAAAAAGTAAGGGCATTTGTAAGGAGAATTGACATCTTAATTCCTTTCAAGCGTGGAGTTCTTCCTTGGGTGGAAAAAAGGCTCACAGAGAACACAGTGGTTTTGGGAGAAAAACAGAATGTTGAAGAGGAATACCTTAATAAGGTAAGATTTGTTGAAGTCCCTCTCAATGAGATGGCAAAAGAGGTCGGCAGTCCTTTGTATTTAAACACAATAGCAGCAGGACTTGTGGTTGGACTTTTCCATGGGGACTTTGAGGCCCTCGAGGAATATCTGAGAAAAAGATTTGGCAGCAAAGGAGAGGAAGTTGTGTTAAAAAACATTGAAGCTGCTAAGAAAGGTTATGAACTTGGAGTGAAGCTGTGTGAAGAAGGAACAATCGGAATTGAAGTTAAAAAAGATGAGAACGTTAAGAAAGAAGTTCTTTTAAGCGGCACGGAGGCTGTGGCTTTAGGAGCAGTCACTGGGGGAATGAACTTCTTAAGCTTTTATCCCATGAGCCCTTCTACTGGTGTTGCCGTTTTCTCTGCCCAGCATGCTGAGGACTTTGAAATAATAGTTGAACAGGTGGAAGATGAAATCTCTGCAATAAACATGGCCCTAGGGGCATGGTTTGCTGGAGCAAGGGGAATGGTTACAACTTCAGGAGGCGGTTTTGCTCTAATGAGCGAGGCCTTAAGCTTAGCGGGAATGGCAGAAAATCCTGTGGTAATACACCTCGCTCAAAGACCCGGCCCTGCAACCGGATTACCCACGAGAACAATGCAGGGAGATCTTAACCTAGTCCTTTATTCTGGCCATGGAGAATTTCCAAGGATAGTTTTAGCTCCCGGAAGTATAGAGGAGGCTTTTTACCTTACGGCGGAGGCGTTCAACTTGGCTGACAAATATCAAGTGCCAGTAATAATCCTCACAGATCAGTATTTTGTTGACACCTATTACAACCTTCCGGAGCTTGATCTAAGCAAAATTAAAGTGGAAAAATACATTGTAGAGAGCGATGAAGACTACAAAAGGTACAAGCTCACCGAAGATGGCATTTCTCCAAGGAGCATTCCGGGATATGGAAAGGGCGTCGTGGTAGCTAACGGAAACGAACATGACGAATGGGGAGATATAACCGAAGACGAAGAACTTTCAAGGCTAATGCAAGAAAAAAGAGCGATAAAGAAGCTCGAAACAATAAGGAAAAACGCCATGATGCCAGAGCTTGTAGGAAGAGAGGATGCAAAATACATCATTGTTGCATGGGGCTCAACCTATCATGTAATAAGAGAAGCCCTTGAGACACTTGGAAGAGAAGACATGGCATTTTTACACTTTAAGTGGCTGTATCCCTTGCCTGAGAAGGTTAAAGATTTCCTAGAGGGCAAGGTGATAGTAGACATAGAGCAGAACGTTACGGCACAGTTTGCGGAGCTTTTAAAGAAAGAACTTGGCATTGAGGTTCACCATAAGATCTTGAAGTACGATGGGAGGCCTTTCTCTGTTGAAGAGATTCTTGAGGGGCTTAAGGGGGTGCTAGAATGATCTCTCCGCTTATTTTTGAGCCTGAAAGACCCGGTAGCAAGGACATAGCATGGTGTCCCGGGTGTGGGAACTTCGGTATTAGGAACATTTTGAGGTCTGCTTTTGCAGAACTCAACTTAAGGCCGCAGGATGTTGTCATAATAAGCGGAATTGGTCAGGCAGCAAAAATGCCTCACTACATAAACGTTAACGGTTACCACACCCTTCACGGCCGTTCAATCCCAATAGCCACTGCTGTGAAAGCCGCAAATCCGTCTTTGACGGTAATAGCGGAGGGTGGAGATGGAGACATGTATGCAGAGGGCGGCAACCATTTAATTCACGCCATAAGGAGGAATCCGGATATTACGGTTTTAGTCCACGATAACCAGATTTATGGTTTAACAAAGGGTCAAGCATCACCAACTACCATGCTGGGAATGAAAACACCAACCCAACCTTGGGGGGTCTTTGAAGAGCCGTTCAACCCGATAGGTCTGGCAATAGCATTGGACGCTTCATTCGTGGCAAGGACTTTCATGGGATACTTCAAAGAGAGCGTGGAAATAATCAAAAAGGCCATCCAGCATAAAGGACTAGCTATAGTGGACATCTTCCATCCGTGTGTGAGCTTCAACAAGGTAAACACCTACGAATGGTACCGGGAACATACCTACTGGATGAAGGACCACAACCCATACGATAGGGAGGAAGCCTTTAAGAGAGCTATAGAAAGTGATCCTCTTCCGCTTGGAGTATTTTACATCCACGAAAAGCCAACCTTTGAAGAGCAGGTTCCTGCTTATAAGAAGGACAAAACACCGCTGTGGCAGAGACAGCCAAAGATTGAAGAGATCAGAAAAATTTTGGAGGCTAAGAAAACCTTTTGATTTTTTATAAATCTTTGAGGTGAGTAAGGTGATTGGGGAAAAAGCACCGGATTTTGTGTTGAAAGACCAGAACGGGGAAGAATTTAAGCTTTCAGAGTTTAAAGGGAAGAAAGTTCTTCTCTCTTTCCATCCTTTAGCATGGACAAGTATCTGCGAAAAGCAGATGAAAGCTTTGGAGGAAAATTACGAAAAATTTGAAAGCCTGAACGTCCTTCCGATTGGCATAAGCGTTGATCCAGTTCCTACTAAAAAGGCCTGGGCTGAACACATGGGGCTTAAGAAGTTAAGAATCTTAAGTGACTTCTGGCCTCACGGAGGAGTTGCCAAGCTCTATGGGCTTTTTAGAGAAAAAGAAGGAATATCCGAGAGAGCCAATGTTATTGTGGATGAAGAGGGCAAGGTAATCTTTTACAAAGTCTATCCGATAAGAGAAGTACCGAACTTGGAGGAGATATTTGAGTTTCTGGAAAGGTGAAAAACTTTTTATATTTCTATTTTTGAACTAAATTGGGGTGGTGAAAAAATGCCAAAGGTTTGGATAGAGAAACTTCTTGATGAACCTGAGCTCTATCTTTTGAGGATTGATGACGACCAGGTAAAGTACTTTGAGGCAACATGGGATATTCCAGAAGGAATCACCTATAATGCTTACGTTATGAAAACAGACAGTGCGGTTGTACTTTTTGACGCTTGGAAAAAGGACTATGTGGATCAGTTTCTTGAGGCACTCTCAAGTATAGTTGATCCCAAGGAGATAACCCATATAGTTGTCCATCACATGGAGCCGGATCATAGCGGGTCTTTACCGAAGATTCTTAAAGCAAATGGGTACAAGGCGAAGATTATAGGGACTATATTTGCAAAGAGACTTTTAGAGGCGTTTTATGATATCAAAGAGAACGTTCATGCAATTGAAGATGGAGAAGAGCTGAAGATAGGGAACAGGACTTTAAAGTTCATAACGGTCCCATGGCTTCATTGGCCTGACACGATGATAACCTACGTGGTTGAGGACAAGATAATATTTGGCTGTGATGCGGGGGGAGGGTACTCAATTCCCGAAGCCATAGATGACAGTGACGATGAAATCGTTGAGAAGTATCTTCCCTACGTTACCAAGTACATAGTTACGGTTATTGGCCACTATCACAAGTACATCGTGGAGAACATTGAGAAGATAAAAGAGCTTGGTATAGTGGATGATGTCAGGATGATTCTTCCGGGGCATGGGCTGATATGGCGTAAAAACCCACAAAAGATCTTTGAACACTATGCAAACGTTGGCTCTGGAGTGCCAAAGAAGGGCAAGGTCTTGGTGATTTATGACTCGATGTACGGTTTTGTTGAAAAAAGTGTTGGAGTGGCAGTTAATGAGCTTGAAAGGCTCGGCTTTACTCCTGTAGTTTACAGGTTTACTGACAAAGAGGCTCCAGCTGTGAGCGACATTCTTGGAGAAGTTCCAGATAGTGAAGCTCTTATTATTGGAGCTTCAACATACGAAGCAGGCATACATCCGAGAATAAGGTATCTCCTATATGAAATGCTTGATAAGGCCAACTATGAAAAGCCCGTTCTTGTACTTGGCACATTTGGATGGGCTGGAGTGGCTGGAAGAGAGATAGAGACACTAATCAAGAGGTCAAGGTTTGATCACATTGACACCATAGAGGTAAAGGGTAGAACTACGCCAGAAGATGAGGTAAAAATTAGGGAAGGTGTCAGAAAACTAGTGAAAAGGCTCAGAAGATGAGCCTTGTTTCTTATTTATTTTTAGAGGTGCCCTTATGATTGAAAAGGCTGTTGAAGAACTCCTGAGTGGAATTAAAGTTGGCGAGCTTGAGATATATGCAGAAAAATACCCTGGCAGATTCCCAAACGAGGTTCTTCTTAGGATTTTCATTGAAAAAGGTTCTTTAAAGGATCACCTCCTTTATGCGAGGGTTTATTTTGGTAGGAGATACTACAGCTCTTGGGTTGAAATGTCTTCTATAAATCCGACTCCAAGCGTTGGGTTACTGTACTTTAACTCTCCTGTAGAAGAGACTCTGCTGGAACTTTTTTCAAGTCATTTAAAGCCGGGAGAGCATATCTTTGTCAGCTATGTTGAAGATCTTGAAACCAAAAGGGCCCTCTATTTTGGGGCTCCAGCTCCAACAACAAGGCTCGGCTTTAAGCTTTTTAACTTAGGCTTTACATGGTTTAAGGACTGGTACTTTCCAGAGGGCTTCAAAGAAGGGGGAGAAAAACTCCAAGCTGAAAAGCCCTTAAGCGAAGAGCAAAGACGCGCTCATCTTTTGGATATAAAGGGGGAAGTGGTAGAGTTTCTTGAGAGGGGTGAGGTAGAGGATAAATACCTTTTGGAGGCACTAAAAAGAGGGCAAATGCTTTTAGATTCGCTAAACGAACTCATATGAATATTTCTTTCAGGAAGTGTTAAATAAGGTTAAGTGTAATTATATTCAGGTGATTTTTGTGGAAAAAAGAAGCAATATTATTGAAAAACTGGAGGCTTTTTCTGAAAAAGAAATACTAAGCTATGCAATTGCTTCTGAGAGAGAACTTGAACTCTTCTATAGAGATCTTTCAAAAGATAAAGGGCAGCTGATAGCGGAGTTTCTTGAAACAGTTGCCAACGATGAGAAAGCTCATTGGGAAGTTCTTCTGGGAATTTATAGAGAAAAATTTGGGGAGGAAACAGTACAGTCAGTTAAAGACATACTTTCAGTTCATACTTCTCCGTATACAGAAAGCTGTGAGAACTTGGTTGATGCTCTTAGAATTGTCCTTGAAAATGAAGAAAACGCATACAGAATCTACCAATATCTCTCCAAAAATGCCCCTGAACATAGGGAGGTCTTTGAATACTTGGCAACTCAGGAAGCGGGCCATATAGAAGCTCTAAAAATGTACAAGGACTACTTTGAAGCCCAACTTGAAGGGGACGAGGTTTCTAAAACCCCTATAACAGCACAGCTCTTTTCAAACCCCGGACAGTATTATAAACCGAGGACTAAGCCCTATTGATTCTTCAGAAGAATTGGGGTGATAAACATTAAATACAATCACAAGAAAATCTTTAACGTAGGAGGTGTATTCATGGAAGAAGATATTGTTAAAAAACTGGAAGCCCTTTCTGAAAAGGAAATTTTGGGCTATGCAGTAGCCTCTGAAGAAGATGCCAAGGCCTTTTATCTTAAACTTGCGGAGGGAAAAGGTGAGCTTATAGAGAACTTCTTCAAAGACCTCGCAAAGGCAGAAGAAGCACATAGAGAACTCTTGCTGAACTTATATAAAAAACTCTTCGGGGATGAAAGCTATCCGGTGCCTGAGGGGATCCCCTTCCTTGAGAGTACTATCAATGTTGTAACTCTGGGTGCAATGGTTGAGGCCATGAGAACTGCATTAATGAACGAAAAAGTGGCGGAGAGAGTTTATAGGCTTTTGGCTAAGAGGCTACCTGAACATGAAGCTCTTTTTGGATTCTTGGCAACACAGGAGAGGGCTCATTACAAAGCAATCGAAGTTCATAAGGAATATCTCGAGGGCCTTATGAGAGGGAAGCCAGATAATGCCGATATCCCTGCCCATGTGATATTTAATCAGGTAGAGATCTACTACAAGCCAAGAGTTCTCTGAAGGGGAGAGTTATGAAGGTGGTCATAATTGGAAATGGGCCCGGGGGAGTGGAATTAGCCAATCAGCTTTCTGAGGAAGAGGTAACGATAGTTGAGCAGGAAAATGTTCCGCATTACAGCAAGCCCATGTTGAGTCATTACATAGCGGGATTTGTTAAAAAAGAAAAACTTTTCCCGTATTCCCTCGAATGGTATGAAAAGAAAGGAATAGATCTAAATCTAGGAGTAAAAGCGGAGCTAATAGACAGGGCTAGAAAAAGACTGATAACAAGTGAGGGTGAAATCCCCTACGATGTGTTAGTTGTAGCCACCGGTGCTAGGCCAAGAGAGCCAGCTCTTGAGGGCAAAGAGTTAGTACACACCCTTAGAACACTCCAAGATGCCGAGAAAATCAAGGAGCAAATAGAGAAATATGAAGACGTTTTGATACTTGGAGGGGGTTTTATAGGTCTCGAACTTGCCGGAAACTTGGCAAAAGCAGGCTACAAAGTTAAGTTAGTTCACAGAAGGAATAACCTCCTCGGCCTTGATGAAGAGCTCACGAGGATAATAATGGAAAAGCTCGAATGTCATGGAGTAGAGTTTTATCTTAATGCAAATGCACTGAAAGCAGATAAAGAGGGGGTTTTTACTGATAGGGGTTATATAAAGGGGAAAGTCAAAATATGTGCCTTTGGAATTGTTCCCAACAAGGAAATAGCGATTAAAAGCGGTATTCACGCTGGAAGGGGCATACTGATTGACGATCATTTCAGAACTTC
The DNA here is from genome assembly GCF_055393685.1 of Thermococcus aegaeus. NCBI lineage: Archaea > Methanobacteriati > Methanobacteriota > Thermococci > Thermococcales > Thermococcaceae > Thermococcus > Thermococcus aegaeus. The sequence continues at coordinate 1,198,427 of NZ_AP042464.1, forward strand.
AGCAAAGGATGTGTATGCTATTGGGGATTGTGCCGAGTACAATGGAATAATCTGCGGCACTGCCAAGGCCGCTATGGGGCATGCAAGAGTCCTTGCAAACCTTCTAAAAGGTAGGGAGGACAGATATGACTTCGAATTTCGCTCCACAGTTTTTAAATTCGGTGATTTCCCAATAGCCTTGATTGGAAAAACAAAGGGAGAAGGAAAGTGGCTGGATGAGAAGACAAAGGTTTTCCTTGAAGGAGGTAATATAGTTGGTGCAGTAGTTCTGGAGGACGTAAGGAGGGCAATGATGCTGGAGAAGAAGATAAAAGCTGGAGTTAGCATAGATGAACTGTGATGTTCTTTCCCTATCTTATAAATTTCGGAGAGAAAACCTTTTATATTTCTCTATCGAAATTAATAATGCCGTTTTGGGGTGATGGACATGGTGGCTGAAAGAAAAATGACCAAAAAGTTTCTTGAGGAAGCGTACGCCGGGGAAAGTATGGCCCACATGAGGTACATGATTTTTGCAGATGTTGCTGAGAGGGAAGGATTTCCAAACATAGCAAAGCTTTTCAGGGCTATAGCTTTTGCTGAACTTGTACATGCCAGAAATCACTATGAGGCCCTAGGAAATGTCAAAGACACTCCAAGCAACCTCCAGGTGGCAATAGATGGTGAGACTTATGAAGTGGAAGAGATGTACCCAGTTTATAAAGCAACAGCCGAGCTTCAAGGAGAAAAAGAGGCTGTTAGGAGTACCAACTTTGCTTTAGAAGCTGAAAAAATCCATGCAGAGCTTTACAAGAAAGCAAAAGAGCTTGCAGAGCAAAAGAAAGATATCGAGATAAAGAGAGTTTACATATGCCCAGTTTGCGGCTACACCGCTGTAGATGAAGCTCCGGAGTACTGTCCAGTATGTGGGGCTTCCAGAGACAAGTTCGTGGTGTTTGAGTAGCTCTTTCGTTTTTTGCTCCATTTAGTTCGGAGCGCAAACTTTATAAGGTTAATCTAATAATATTAGGGTGGTGGAAACATGGCGAAGTGGAAGTGCATAGTCTGTGGATACATATACGATGAAGAGGCTGGGGATCCAGATAGTGGGGTTGCCCCAGGAACAAAGTTTGAGGACATCCCGGATGACTGGGTATGCCCGCTCTGTGGAGCTCCAAAAGATATGTTTGAAAAGATAGAGGATTGAGGTGATCGGGATGATTGGTGAAACCATAAGGAGTGGGGACTGGAAAGGAGAAAAGCACGTCCCCGTTATAGAGTACGAAAGGGAAGGAGACCTTGTCAAGGTCAAGGTTCAGGTAGGTAAAGAAATCCCACATCCAAACACCACCGAGCACCACATTAGATACATAGAGCTTTACTTCTTGCCAGAGGGCGAGAACTTTGTTTACCATGTTGGAAGGGCTGAATTTACAGCACATGGAGAGTCTGTAAACGGGCCAAATACGAGTGATGTATACACCGAGCCCATAGCCTACTTTGTCCTTAAGACCAAGAAGAAGGGCAAGCTCTATGCCCTGAGCTACTGCAACATTCACGGCCTCTGGGAGAATGAGGTTCAGCTCGAGTGATTCTCTCTATTAATTTTTCTTTGTTATGGTATTTTGATGATTTTTCTACTTTCTCTGTTAGATGGTTGCTGACGTTTTTGAGGCTTTTTGAAGAACATAAAGAAAAGAAGCCCTCCTTGGGAGTAAACTTCAGCACGTTTCCTAAATCTGCAAAAGTTTACCGGAAGGTTTATTTAGTTCCCTTCCCAAATACCAAGGTAAAAACTTGGACGATGGAAGCATGGCAAGTGTTTATCAAACTCTCATGAGCATCTGCGGGGTGCTGACCCTCACGGGAATTTTCCTTACTTGGAACCTTTCAAGGAAGATTGAGACCTTCTTTTTGGGGCATAGAAAGCTTTCTTGGTATATCCTCTTTGGGGGAATATTGACTTCATTCGGTTTTATAGCAACAATGTTTGAAGTTCATAAGGGTATTATAACCACTGCAATTCTTTTGGGGCCTGTTTTAATAGCCTACTCCCTTTCGGAAAGCGGACTTGTTAGGGCTACTTGGACAATGCTCTTGCAAGTTAGTATTGTGGCTGGAAGTGCAATTTTTGTGAGGGATAGCTTTTATACCGTTGAGCTGGCTTCTTCAGTGGCTATTCTTCTCCTCATTAATGCCATCTCGGGCTACGTTAGAACCCCTGAGGAGTATAAGAAGCTTGCGAAAATATCTTCTTGGGCTTTTGTAGGGTTTATCTGGCTTAACATCTTTATTGGAGAAATTGCGCCAGCGATATACTTCTTTTCCACGAGCCTGTGGATTTACACCCTAGTGAGGCTTCATTATGTAGCATCTGAAAGACTTGGCAATTCTACCAAGGGGCTTTTATATTCGAGTTAGAGAGTTTGTCATTAAAATTCCTAATTTGACACTGTCAGGATAAGCAGTGGGACGTTAGGTTTAAGTTTCTGATACCTCTTCAGAAAAGGGGAGAGAAATGAGGACTGAAACCATTATTTACTTACTGGTTTCAGTCTTAAAAACCTTTCGCCGGAACAAAATCCCAGCAAAAAAGAAAACCAGGGCAATAAACCTGTACCTGCACGGACTAAGTTACAGACAGGTAGGAACAATCCTCGAAATCAGCCACACAACAGTCTGGGAAACAGTCCAAAAATTCGCGAAAGCAGTTTACCAGCCGAAAATCCTCGCAGTCAAAAAACAGAGAAACTTCATCGCAATTGACGAGACAGTGATAAAGATCAACGGCCAGAAGAGATTTCTCTGGGCTGCAATCGACGTTGAGAGCAAAGAAATCCTAGCAGTATGGATTACAAGCGTTAGGAACTGGTGGATTGCCAGGGACTTCATTCTAGTTGTTTTGAAATCCTGCGAGGGACAGCCAATTTTCCTGGTTGACAAAGGGCCGTGGTATAAATCAGCGTTTAAATCTCTCGGGCTGGATTATCTGCATGTGACTTTCGGGCCGAGGAACTGTGTTGAGCGCTGGTTTAGGACTGTTAAAGAGAGAACAAAGCGTTTCTGGAATAACTTCAGGGCTAGAGACTGGAGGAGGGTTCACAGGTTTGTTTTTCTGTTTTCATTCTGGTATAATTTTGTTAGAATTCATTCTCGGTTTGGTGGACCGCCTGGTGATGTGACTGAATGGCTTCAGGAGGTGATACCCCAGTTATCCTGACAGTATCCCTAATTTGATGGAAAGATTTTAGTATGGAAGTGCCCTATTAATAAGTGTCTTGTTTTTGAAGAGGTGAAAAGGAATGGTGGATATTGACATGGGGATTCCCCTAGAGAAAGTGAATGAGTTTTCCCTTAAGGAACTTTTAGGAATGGCCATAAAAGCAGAAATAGGGGCGAGGGAGTTTTACAAAAGCATGGCCGCAAATGTTGATATAGAAACCCTAAGGAAGAAGCTTGAATTCTTAGCAGGGGAGGAGGAAAAGCACGAGGAATTTTTAAGGAAACTTTACTCCCAGTCATTTCCCGGGGAGGAGATAGTGTTTCCTAAGGAACATGTGGGGCCAGAGCTGAAGCCCGTTGCGGAGAAAATTAAAAACGTTCAGGACATGTTGGAGCTTCTCAGGTGGGCTATGGAGGCAGAGAAGATTGCCAAGGAATTCTACTCCAAGCTTGAGGAGATGACGGATGACAATGCAAAGAAGGGTCTTCTCAGATACCTTGCCTCAATGGAGAACACCCATTACTTTATCTTAAAGACGGAATACGAGCTCCTCTTGGACTGGGAGATGTACAGCCAGATGATGCATGTTGGGCCGTGAAGCTTTTCATTTGTTAAATATTTTTCTTTAGTTTCCTTTTGTTAAGCTGATCTTTTTACTTCATATGCAAATGTTAAACAGAAAGCGTTTTATAGTTTGACAACTTATTACGAATCATAATCACATGGTTTTTTTGACGTTTTTGTCGCCGTGTGAAAAAAGATGGTGAAAATATGAGAGGCAGGTTTGCAGGCTTTGCCCTGCTTTTGAGTGTAGTATTGCTTGGAGCGTTCATCTCTGGATGCATAAACCAGAGCGTACAAACAGAAACCACCAGCAGGCCAACAGAAACCGTTACAGAAACAAAGACCGAAACAGAAACTACAACATCAACAGAAACCGAAACAGAGACAGAGAGTCCGATAACGGACACAAAAACCCCAACTGACACTGAGACAAAGACGAAAACAAGAACAAATGCACCCACAGAAACCCCCACAGAAACTGCAACCCAAGAGCCTCAGGAGGCCCAAATTGACGCAAAGCTAAAGGAGGTTGAGGAAGCCATAGGGCTTGTTGATGAAGCTATTGAGTCCGCAATGGGGCAGGAATCTTTCTCAAACTTCGCCGTTATGAAGATAAGGGCACCACCGAAAGAGAAAGACTTCCACCGACTGATGGAGCTTGCGGGAAGCGAGGAAAACAAGACCAAAAGGCTTGAATACCTATCCGATGCATATCTCATCCGCTTTGCCCAGCTGGTAAGCCTGAGAAACGCCTTTATAGTAGCTGCAGTTGAAGGGGTTTACTGGGACAGAGTAATAAAGGGCGAACCCCTTGACGAGTTCTACAATGAGAATGGAATCTTTATTGTTGACGGAAAGCATGTACCAGCAAGAGAGATGGTTCATGCTACTCTGAAGGCAGTTGAGGGCAAGGAAATCGTTTCCATCGAGGTATACCACCCGGAAAGCGGTTTGAGATTCATAGATACTAAAGACCCAAACCAAGGATGGAAAATCACCTCTCAAAACCCCTTCAAGATTTTGATTCCAGAGGGCAGGATGGTGAAGTTCAAAGCCGGTTCTGAGCTTTCCAAAGCGGTGAACAAGGCACTTCCAACGGGTAATGTGGTCGTGAAGGACATGAGGAGAAGAAACATTGTCAGCGAAGGCCCCTATAGAGAACCTCAGGGGATTAAGCTCGACCCCGGAGTGTACGCGATCGATGGTGCCGGATGCCTTGCGGCCAACATTCCTCACGATGAGATTTTAACCGGTGACAACGTCATAACGATAACACCCTACAACCCCTTCACCACCTGCAAATACCCCGTTAACGGCACGCTGTTTGTGGTAGGAAACTACAGCGTGCCCAGGGAGCTTAGCCAGGAGGAACTCGCCAAGATACAACGGGAAATTCCGGAGACAAGGAACTATTCAGAGGCAATTGGGATCCCAGCTGGAGACTATAAGATAACTACCGAAGGCTTCGGCCTTGCAATGGTCGATGCCGAGACGGGGGAGATCATCGGGGAGGCCCTGTTAAGGGAAGGGAGCGATATTCGGAAGGACATCACCATCAATCCAGTGTCGAAGGAGTTCTTTTTGGCCTTGATGGGAGGGACTCCCGAAGCTACAAAGGTTGGTTGCTGGCTTGTTGAAACAGACGAAGACGGGAACATAACCCTGAACATGAAAGAAAAATGTAACTCTCCGGTTCTTCTTCGCGTAAGCCCTGAAAGCTCAACTGATGTCCCAAAGGTGGAACGCATTCCATTGGAAGAAGGGGATGTCTTCGTAGGGGAGGACAACATAACCATCACCAGGATTACCATAAGCGAAGAAGAAATGGGAAAACGAGGTGTGAAGAGGATTATGGTGGATATAGAAGGCCCAAACGACTCTGCAGATACGCCTTTTGGCCCCATGAAGCTAAAGGACGTTCTTGAACCTGAATCCGCGGTAGACATGTTTGTGAAAATCGAGGGAATTGACGGGGAAGCCAACAGTACAGCTTGGGGCTTCCCGCTGACCGTAAACGAAACCACAGCATTCCCGGGCCCATACAACCCGTTCCTGACAGGAATTTTGGAGCCGTTGAACTTCGATGCCTCGTTTATTCCTGTGGGCATAGGCGGTGCTAACTTTGAGGATGTTTCCGTTCCATCCGCCGTTGGGGAGAGGATTTTCCAACCGGACTACGGGGCATCGGATGAAAAGCAGATACCGTTCGTCATAATAATCGGTGGCGAGGTTAAAGATGGGATTCCTGAATTCAGCATGGAGATTCCTCGGCATACAATGGGAGAACACACTTTGGACGGGCTCATCATCGAGGTACTGACTCTCAGAGAGCCAACCACCGGTGAAGAAAGCGTGGTGGCCTTTGTAAAGCTAATTGGGGCTGACGGTAGGTTTGACTATAGGTCCGAAATATCCAAAGTGGAGGATGTCACCGTCTTGGAAGTATCCACGATAACGATAAATGAGGAAGACAAGCACAAATGATGCTCTCTTATGGAGAGGTCTTTTTCGTTTTTTGCCGTGATACTGTTAGGATAAGCTGTGGGGTGTCAGGTTTAAGTTACTGGCAGTACTTTAGAAAAAGAAGGGGGAACATGAAGTCTGAAACCATTATTTACTGGGTGGTTTCAGCCTTAAAACCCTTTCGTCGCAACAAAATCCCACCAGAAAAGAAAATCAGGGGAGTAGAATTATACCTGCGAGGCCTCAGTTACCGGCAAACCGCCAGAATACTCAAAATCAGTCACGTAACAGTCTGGGAGGCAGTCCAAAAACTCGCAGAAGCAGTTTACAAGCCAAAAATCCTCGCAGTCAAAAAACAGCGAAACTTCATCGCAGTTGACGAAACAGTAATAAAAATCAACGGGAAGAAAAGATACCTCTGGGCTGCAATTGACGTTGAGAGCAAGGAAGTTTTAGCAGTCTGGATTACGACTGTTAGAAACTGGTGGGTTGCCAGGGATTTCATTCTGGTTGTTTTAAAGTCGTGTGAAGGGCAGCCTGTCTTTCTGGTTGACAGGGCGAGCTGGTATAAGTCTGCTTTTAAGAGTTTGAGGTTGGGTTATCTGCATGTGACTTTCGGGCCGAGGAACAGTGTTGAGCGCTGGTTTAGGACGTTGAAGGAGAGGACGAAGCGTTTCTGGAATAATTTCAGGGGTAAAGACTGGAGGAGGGTTCATAGGTTTGTTTTTCTGTTTGCCTTCTGGTATAATTTTGTCAGAATTCATTCTAGTTTTGGTGATCCGCCTGGTGATGTTACTGAATGGCTTCAGGAGGTGATGCCCCAGTTATCCTAACAGTATCTTTGCCGTTATCGAAAGCTTAATAACTTTTCTTTTTCTATTTATATGCCCCCCAACGAAAGGCTTAATAGTTAGGAAAACCTAATTAATAGGGAGGTGTGAAAAATGCCTGAAAAGTTTGACAAAATATATGACTACTATGTTGACAAGGGCTATGAGCCCAGCAAGAAAAGGGACATAGTAGCTGTTTTTAGAATAACCCCGGCTGAGGGATACACAATTGAACAGGCCGCTGGAGGAGTTGCTGCGGAAAGCTCAACGGGAACATGGACTACCCTCTACCCATGGTACGAGGAAGAAAGATGGGCTGATCTCTCTGCAAAAGCTTACGACTTCCATGATATGGGGGATGGTAGCTGGATCGTTAAGATTGCCTATCCGTTCCACGCTTTTGAAGAAGCCAACCTTCCGGGGCTTCTTGCAAGCATTGCAGGGAACGTCTTTGGGATGAAAAGGGTAAAAGGGCTTCGCCTTGAAGACCTTTACTTACCTGAAAAGATAATCAGAGAATTCAATGGACCTGCATTTGGTATAGAAGGAGTAAGAAAGATGCTTGAAATAAAAGACAGGCCTATATATGGTGTAGTTCCAAAACCAAAAGTCGGCTATTCTCCGGAGGAGTTTGAGAAGCTTGCCTATGATCTTCTCACTGCAGGGGCAGATTACATGAAGGACGATGAAAACCTTACAAGCCCATGGTACAACCGCTTTGAAGAAAGAGCGGAAATAATGGCAAGGATAATTGAAAAAGTCGAGAACGAAACTGGGGAGAAGAAGACCTGGTTTGCCAACATAACTGCAGACATAAGGGAAATGGAAACTAGGCTTGAAATCCTAGCTGACTTTGGACTTAAACATGCGATGGTTGATGTGGTGATTACAGGTTGGGGAGCATTAGAATATATAAGGGACTTAGCTGAGGATTATGGCTTAGCTATACACGGACACAGGGCAATGCACGCTACCTTCACGAGAAACCCCTATCACGGTATTTCAATGTTTGTGTTGGCCAAGCTTTACAGGTTAATAGGTATCGATCAGCTTCACGTCGGAACAGCTGGAGCAGGTAAGCTCGAAGGCGGTAAGTGGGATGTTATTCAAAACGCCAGAGTTTTAAGGGAGAGCCAGTACAAGCCCGATGAAAACGATGTGTTCCACCTTGAGCAGAAGTTCTACCACATAAGGCCGGCATTCCCCACGAGCTCAGGTGGTCTGCATCCGGGCAACTTACCTGCAGTCATAGAGGCTCTTGGAACGGATATTGTTCTTCAGCTTGGCGGTGGAACCCTTGGCCACCCGGATGGGCCTGTTGCTGGGGCGAAAGCGGTTAGACAGGCAATAGATGCCATAATGCAAGGAATATCTTTGGAAGAATATGCAAAAACCCATAAAGAGCTTGCAAGGGCTTTAGAAAAGTGGGGACATGTGACTCCGATTTGATTTTCTCCACAACCTTTATATATTTTCTTCGCCTAATTTTTAGTTAGGGTGACCTAATTATGTTAGAGAACTTCGTAACATCACTAAGCATGTACCTTCTTACAATCTCCAACGGGAGTTTGATGATGGTCGCTTTTTATGCAGGTCTTTTTGTAGCTTTAATGACAACTCTTGGCTCTTTACTTGCGATAATCTCTCACAAAATGCCTGATTGGGGTATGGACTTCAGTTTATCGTTTGCAGCTGGGGTAATGATTGTTGCGAGCTTTACGAGCTTGATACTCCCGGGAATTGAAGCTACTGGTAGCTTCATACCTGCCGGAGTTGGAATTTTGCTTGGAATAGTTCTTATATACGCCATCGATCGCTTTGTGCCTCATGAGCACTTGGTCAAAGGCTATGAAGGCCCTGAAGAGCTCAAGAACAAGCTGAGGGTTGTTTGGTTGATAGTCCTGGCAGTTATAATACATAACCTGCCCGAAGGCTTGGCAGTTGGGACGTCTATTGTGTTTGACATCAAAACAGGCGTCGTGACAGCAATAGCCATAGGGATACAAGATTTTCCCGAGGGCACGGTTGTTTCATTGCCTCTCGCAACCCTTCAAAAGAGAAGATTCCAGCCCATCCTGATGGGGGCATTAAGCGGAGTTGCAGAAATGATAATGGTTCTTGTAGGGGCATTTTTCTTTACCCTATTTCATGGTTTGCTTCCTTATGGTCTTGGTTTAGCTGGGGGAGCTATGCTCTACGTAACGGTAAAGGAAATGATTCCAGAGATCTACAAACATGAGAAGAATGAACTTTTGGTAACTGCCGGCTTTTTCTTGGGGTTTTATATAATGCTTTTCCTTGACTCGATGCTTGGGTAGTTCGAAGTTGGCACTTTTGTTTTTAATTTTTCGAAAACTTTATTAGAAAGACCGAACAATTAAATACAGGTGTGTAAAGATGAACAAGTTTGGTGCATTGGCCTTGGCTGGTTTGATTATGGCCGCTCTTTTAAGCGGTTGCATTAGCCAGAAGGAAGAAGTCCCCACGATAGTAATAGGATCTAAGCCCTTCAATGAGCAGTACATACTAGCTCACATGATTGCTCTGCTTTTAGAGGAGAATGGCTATAAAGCGGAGGTTAAGGAAGGTCTTGGGGGAACTTTGGTTAATTATGAAGCCTTGAAGAAGGGACAGATACACGTTTATGTTGAATATACGGGAACTGCTTACAACAACATCCTTAAGCTTGAGCCCCCCGAGAAGTGGGATCCGGATTACGTATATGAAAAAAGCAAGGAAGAGATGTTAAAGCGCGATGGTGTTTTAACACTTGTAAAGCTTGGTTTCAGAGACGATTATGCAATAGCTGTTAAGAAAGAATTTGCAGAGAAGAGCAACTTAGAAAAACTCAGCGATCTCGCTCCATACGCACCCAAGATGACATTAGGAACAGATCCGGAGTTCGCAACGCGTCCCGACGGCCTTCCGAGAATTAAGGAAGTCTACGGCTTCACCTTTGGGGAAGTAAAGCAGATGGAGCCTACACTGATGTATGAAGCCATAAAAAACGGTCAGGTTGATGCTATCTCAGCTTACACAACAGATGCAAGAGTGGATCTTTTTGGCCTCAAAATCCTTGAGGATGACAAGGGAGCTTTGCCACCTTATGATGCCGTGATTTTAATCAAGAAGGACTTTGCGGACAAGTATCCAGAAATAGTTGAGATTCTCAAAAAGCTTGAGGGGCTCATTGATACGGACACGATGAGACAGCTTAACTACGAGTACGACGTGGAGAAAAAGGATGCGAGAGAAATAGCAAAGGAATTTTTAATTGAGAAAGGCCTCATTAAGGGCTGATTCTTTTTATTTTATGGTGGTTGAGATGCTCTTCAGGAGAATAGAGACCGTCGAGCTCAGAGATGTTACAAAAAGATATGGGAATTTCACGGCTGTTGACCATGTTAATCTTGAGATCATAGGCGGTGAGCTTTTAATACTTATAGGGCCAAGTGGTTCTGGAAAAACAACCCTTCTGCGAACTATAAACCGGCTTGTGGAGCCAGATGAAGGCGAAATCTTTATCAACGGGCGAAACATTAAGGAATTTGATGTTGTAAAGCTTAGGAGGAGCATTGGCTATGTTATCCAGCAGATAGGCCTTTTCCCCCACATGACCGTGAGAGATAACATAGGCCTTCTTTTGAAACTGGAGGGCTGGGGTGAGGAGGAAATTGATAGAAGGGTTAGAGAGCTTTTGAACCTTGTTGCCCTTCCGGAAGACTTCGCCATTCGTTATCCTCACCAGCTGAGCGGTGGCCAACAGCAGAGGGTTGGTCTTGCAAGGGCCTTAGCTTTGAACCCTCCCCTTCTGTTAATGGACGAGCCCTTTGGGGCTTTAGATCCAATTTTGAGAAAACAGCTTCAGGAGGAGTTCCTGAGAATAAAAGAAGTTCTTGGAAGGACAATTGTTTTCGTAACCCATGACATAGAAGAGGCCTTTAAGCTCGGCGATAGAATAGCGATAATGAAAGAAGGAAAGCTCATCCAAGTGGGCTATCCTGATGAGCTAGTGCTTAACCCAAAGGATGAGTTCGTTGCTAGATTAGTTAACGCGGACAAGAAGTTCAAGCACCTCGACACGCTGAAGGTGAAGGATCTAATGGTGGATGTTGGGAAATACACAGTGGAGGTGCAGAAAAAGGACGAGTTGCTCCAGTGGATGAAAGACAAAAACCTTGAGTTCGCAGTTATAGTTGAAAAAGGAGTGCTCAAAGGGGTTACGGATTTAAAATCCCTTTTAAAGTCACGGAATTTGGAGGAAGCCCTTATGGAGCCTCTCGTATTTCTCCCCCAAGATTCCTTAGCTTCTGCTTTAGCTGAAATGAAACGTAAGAATGCTTTTCTTGGAGTTGTGGTTAAGGGGGAAAAGCCCGTTGGAATTTTACTTGCTAATGAAGTTCTCTTAAAGCTCCTGTGAGGGTCTTCAATGGACATCCGGTGGGTATGGGAGAGTCAAAACCTTACAGAAAGAACCATAGAGCATCTTTGGATGTTTGGGATAGCCTTAATCTTGGCATTAATAATCGGGATCCTCCTGGGTCTTATCCTTTATAAACGGCCAAAGCTGGCATCTTTAACCTTCAATATCCTCAACGTCATTGAAACGATTCCTACCCTTGCTCTGCTCGTTCTTTTTCTTCCAATACTCGGACTTGGGGAAAAGCCAACGATAGCAGCTTCTGTTCTCTATTCCATCCTTCCCATAGCTAGAAACACTTATACAGGACTAACGAGCGTTGATAGAAGTTACTTGGAGGTGGCTGAGGCTCTTGGCCTTACAGAGAAGGAAATACTCATTAAGGTTCGCTTTCCACTTGCCCTACCACTTATAGCAGCTGGCGTAAGAATAGCGGTTGTTTTTACCATGGGAGTGGTTACCCTAGGTGGGCTTGTGGCGGCAGGCGGTCTAGGAGCACCAATACAGACGGGCATACACCTCTACGACAGGGGGATAATCATAGTCACCGGTTTGTGGGTTGGACTTCTGGCATTAATACTGGATGGAGCCGCTGCATTGATAGAGCGCTATCTGAGGGATCGCTATGGTAGGCATTGAGAGGGTTTTTGGTGCATTTACTGAGCATATAATACTAACTTACGCATCTCTCTTTCTCAGCATAGCGGTCGGAATACCCTTGGCTGTACTCTCACTCAAGAGTAAAAGGTTAGCCTCACTTATAATGGGATTTGCAAACCTCGTACAAGCAATACCAAGCTTTGCCGTTGTTGCGATAGTAGTTCCCCTTCTTGGAATAGGGTTTACTCCTGCGGTTTTTGCAATATTCCTGAGGGCCCTTCTTCCTATAGTCAAGAATACGTATGTTGGTCTCAGCGAGGTAGATGAAGCGATGGTGGAAGCGGCTAGAGGCATTGGGCTTACAGAGTGGGAGATCGTAAGATACGTTCGCTTTCCACATGCTTATCCGGCCATGTTCGCTGGCATAAAGTTTGCAGCTATTTTAGCAAACTCGATAGCAATATTAACCGCAATAATTGGTTCTGGAGGACTGGGAAGTTTAGTTTTTGAAGGTCTGGCTAGCTTTAACACAGACAAAATTCTCGCTGGATCTATTCCGGCAATATTAATGGCAATTTTCATAGATGTGAGCTTTTCCTGTATTGAGAAGAGAATTACCCCAAATGAAATCCGAGGTGGTTGACATGAAAATTGTTATAGGTGCAAAGCCCTTCAACGAGCAGAAGATACTCGCTCACATACTAGGGAAGCTCCTTCAGAGGGAAGGCTTTGAGTATGAGGTTAGGGAAAGTGAGCCGAGACTGGAAGCGAATTTTGAAGCTCTTGAAAGGGGAGAGATAGACCTTTATGTAGAATACACGGGAACAGCATACAGTGTTCTCCTAAAGCTTCCGCCTATGGAGGAGTGGGATGAGGAGAAGGTCTTTGAGGCGGTTAAGGAGGGGTTTAAAAAGAAGGGTATAGAGGTAATCGCAAGACTCGGCTTCCGGAACGACTTTGCCTTGGCTGTAAGAAAAGAGCTTGCCGAGGAAAATGACCTTAGGACTATAAGTGATTTAGCGAGAATCTCAAAAGACCTCACCTTTGCCTGTCCTGGACCTTACATCGAGCGACCCGATGGTTTGCCAAGGCTTAGAGATGTTTACGGCCTCGAGTTCGGGGAAGTTAAGCCAATGATGCCTTCGGAGATGTACGAGGCCATCTCAAAGGGCGAAGTGGATGTAATAACGGCTTTCATCACCGATGCGAGAGTAAAGGTGTTTAATTTGAGAACACTTAAGGACGATAGAAAGGCCATTCCGGTTTACGAAGCTATTATAGTAGGCAAAGATCTTCCTGAAAAAGCCGTTACCACACTAAAGAGGCTTGAAGAAAAAATCAGCGTTGAGATTATGAGAGAACTCAACAGAAAGTTTGACTTCGAAGAAAGAAAAGAGGAGGAGATAGCGGAAGAGTTTTTAGCTCATCTTTTATCAAGATAAAAAGAAAAAATCAAAGCTCTTCATATTTTTCAATGAGCTTCTTCAAAAGCCTGTGGTGTTCTTCTTCATTTTTAACAAGAGCCTCGGCAAGCCCTTTGAAGAGCGGATGGGTCATCTTCTCAGCCATCTTTCTGTATGTCTCTATCATATCTTTCTCAATCTCTAAGTGCATCTCGGCAAACCTTTTCACAAGAAGGGCCTGTTCCTTAGTGGGTTCTATTTCCGCAGGTTCTTTTACATGTTCGTAACCTTTTCTAACTTTTTCGAGCTCTTTCTGGGCCTCAAGAATAGCTTTCATCAAGTGTTTGTGTATAATTGTATCGACGGCTATCCTTGTTACAACCGCCTCTGTGTCGGTGTACTTCAATCCTTGACCCCTAATTTTTGCCAGTCCTTCGGTATAACTCTTAGCTGCCTTATCCTCAGTTTCGGCAGCCTTCTTAACAAGAGGTTCGACCATAGGAATCACCAGTTTATAATATGGTATTTGGAAGTTATATACCTTTCCCATTATAGCGTCAGAGAAGATCCAGTAACTCCTTTAAAAGCCTCGAATGCTGAAGTAAACTTTCCTTAATTAGTTTGAAAACCACGTCTTCTAAAGGAGTCGGTGATTCCAATTTTTCAAAAATCTTAAGTTCCGCGTTGTTAACCTCAATCAATGTGGATACTATCTTCTTGACAGCAGCTTTCTTTGCCTTAGGGAGATTCTCTGGAAAGGGTTCAGCATAAAAAAGCCCTCTCCTCTCTGTAAGCTCCTCTTTTCCTCTTCTGAGTGCTGGAACTTTTTCTTTATAGCACATTCCACCGAGGTTGTACACCTCAACGTTCTCTACAACACTGTCGTTCCAAAATTTTTTCAGAACTCTCTCCACTTCCATCTCTGCTTTAGGAAGCTCTTTTAGCAATTTTTCTTGAAGAATAAAATCAGAATAAAGCAGCAAAAGCTCTTCTGCTGGCAATTCTTTTAGAAGTCCTTTGAGGTTGTTCTTTATCTCTTTAATCTCTTTTTGAACATTCTCCCCCATTAAGTTTCCTCCAAAAAAGTAAAAAGAGATCATTCGAGAACTACAATTGCCTCTGGGCTCTTTACTCTCACTGCTAAGGCTTCACTTGCTAAAAATGCTACTTCTTCCCCTTCTGGGCCGAGTTCTTTTAGATCCGCATCCTGGCCGATGACAACGTCAAGAACTGCAGGGGTGTTTGCGAACACAATTACCTTGTTTTCGTCGATACTTGGAGTCACTAGGATACCGCCTTTGAATACTCCTTTCAAAATCTCTATAAGCATTCTGCCGCCTTTCTCGTGTACTCTCAAAAGCTTTGCATATCTTTTCGGATGGATTATTACTCCAAAAGGACCTGCAGAAGCTTTTGATGCTTCTTGAAGGGCATTCATAAGTTCATCCAGTGCCTCCTCCGTGTTCTCCCATGGACCGAGCTTTAATCTTTTTATGCCTTCATTCGAGAGTATATCACTTATTATCAAGCTCTCTTCGTCCTTTACAAGCAACTCTCCAGCTTTCACCGCTATCGCTGGATCGTAGGTTCCATCGTTAAGCTCCCTCAGTCCAATATAGAACTTCTTTGTGAGCATAGGGATTGGCTTGTACTCCTGTTTAACCACTTTTACACCATCTTTGAAGCTTATGATGTCTACTCTAAATGACTGACCAGCTATTTTTGTTTTTGGTAGTGAATGGGTTAACGTTCTCCCCTTTTCAACCGCATCAAGGAGGGCTTCTCTTAAAACCTTGAGGTATTCATTTTCCTCCATTTCGTTTTCCTCCCCGGAGTTGAGTTCGGTTTTAATTCCTGTTAATTCTTCAACCTCCTCAAATCCATCTTTAAGTTCATTAATCTGTTCTGGGTCTAAACTTAGCAGGAGGGCCATGAATTCTCCAACGTGTGCTTTTTCTTCCCTCGCAACATCCAGAAAGACCTTTTTAAATCTCTCATCTTCTGTAAATCTTGCCATCTGCTCATACAGGTTTACGGCATCGAGTTCAGCTATTGTGGCAAGTCTTAGGGCCTCCATGAGCTCTTCCTTAGAATAGGGCTTTTCCCTATTTATCAGAGTTGGGTTTATTGCCAGCACTCAAATCACCATTTTAATGTTCGACTTTCATGTTAATAAGGTTTTCCAAAGAAAATAAAAAGGATGTTAATTCAAAACTCATCTCGTTCTCAAAAACTTTGAAACGTAGGGACTTTCACCAGGGTTTCCCCTTCTGAAATGACCGCTCGGTTTTCCAGTTAAGAGCTCTTCAAACCATGCTTCATGTTCTATTTCTTCATGCAGAATAGCGAGTGCAAGATCATAGGTTCTTGGATCTTTACCAAGTGTGTAGTTGCATATCTCCGTATAGACTCCAACGGCACACCTCTCAGCTTCAAGGAGAACCTTTAGAAGGTTTTCGATAGTAGGCTCTTCTGGCAGATAGGCATCTCTACAAGAAGCTAGATTGGCAAACTCTCTAATATCTCTCGGTAGTTCTCCCCCAAGTTCATATATTCTCGGCACAAGGGCTTCAAAATGGTTTCTATCTTCAAGCCTTGCATCTTCGATTATCTCTTTAATAGCCTCTCCTTCGAGCCCTGTTGCATGGTTTCTAAGTATGGTGTAGTAGTAATACGTTGTGAACTCTGCCGCAGCTGCTTTAACTAGAAGTTCTAGCAACTTTTCCACATCGATCCCTGCCCTTTCAATTAATCTCCTATTGTGTTCCGACATATGCTTCACCAATTTTAGTATGTATTTCTTCTTAATAAATGTTTCTATTTAGAAATAATTTCTAATTAGGAAAGCTTATAAAGTGTAGTGCACATTTAGAAAACATGTGGAAGGAAAAAGCAGTTCGGGTGCTCAGGAAGAGAGGATATAAACTTACTCCTCAGAGACTTAAGTTACTTGAAGTACTTGAAGAGCTGGGAGCCTCACACCCTTCCCTTAGTGAAGTTTTCAAGAAAATCAACGAAGAGCTCCCCACTATTAGCTTCTCTACCTTGTATTCTAATGTCGTGGCTCTAAAAGAACTCGGTCTCATAGAACTTTTTTCTGTTGAGGGGGAGACCAGAATTGAAGTCAACACCGAACCTCATGTGAATTTAATTGAAAATGGTGAGATAGTGGATCTTACAGATCCGGAAATTATTGAGTTGATCAAGGAAAAGTTAGGAAAAGAAATAAAGCTTGTTAACGTTCTAATTGAGAGCAGATGATTTTTGCTCTTCAATCAACCTCAAGGCTGAAGTCTTGGTAGTCCATCCATATTCCAGTCTTCATTACCGAATCGTATTGAGCCTTAAGGAGTTCATAATGTGCCTTTTCAACTTTCGCCAGCTCGTTGAAGATTTTCTTAACATTTTCATCCTCCGCCTCTTTTGCGGCTTTTTCATAGAACTCCCATGTGAGTTTTTCTTGCTCCATTCCCAGTTCTACGGCCTTGACTTCACTAAGCTCTCCCTCATACTTCGGGGTGAGCTTTTCCAAAAGTTCCTTATCAACCTGTGGCATTTCCGGTTTTCGAAGGAGCTTTTCTATAAACTTCTTCTCAAAAACATCCCAATGTTCAGCTTCTTCTCCAGCCAAAAAGAGAAACATCTTTTTCGCCCTTTCATCCTTTGCCTTCTTGGCCATCTCAATGTAAAACCTAAGCTCTGCCTTTTCAACTTCTAAAGCGAGTGCAAGGGCGTTGATTTCCTTCATTCAATCACCCCTTTAGATTTGGTTTTCTGGAGATATTAACTTTTTGATTTCTTCGAACACTTCCTTTGCGTGCCCTTTGGCCCTAACTTTTATCTTCTTCCAGACTATTTCTCCCTCTGGGCTAAGGATGAAGGTGCTCCTTATTGCTCCCTCGTATTCTTTGCCGTAAAGCTTCTTCTTTCCCCAGGCTCCAAGAGCTTTGTGGAGCTCTGCATCTGGATCGCTGAGCAGTTTAATCTTAAGCCCATGTCTCTCTTTGAATTTTCTGTGACTCTCCGGGGAATCCCGAGAAATTCCTATAACCTGAACTCCGAGCATCTCGAATTTCTCAATAAGCTCAGTGAACTCTTTTGCCTCTGTTGTGCAACCTGGAGTATTGTCTTTCGGATAAAAGTATAGCACAGTCCACTTTCCCTGCACAAAATCCCTTAAGGGAACCTCTTTCCCCTCTTCATCTATAACCTTAATGTTGAGATAGCTCATGTAACCACCAAAATTATTAGGACAACCTAATTCATAAGCTTTTCTCGCAAGGCTTTTTAAGGAAACAGAGGTAAACTTTTTGGGATAGGCCATGAAGATTGTAAAAATTGAAAAGCCGCTCTCGCTGAAAGAGGAACTTCTCAGATTTGTCTTCAGGGTTTACCAAGGAACAAATGGGGCTTATCCAGCACTGGAGTGGGTGGAAAATAAACCATCTCCCGATGATTTTGAAGGATTTAAAAGAGTTTATGAGCCTTTTCTTGAGTTCAGGCTTAGGGATGAGTTTGATGAGCTCTACGTTCTCCGCAATGAAGATGGGAAACTAATAGGCACTGTTGCTCTTGTTTACAACCTCGAGGGCAAAGAAGTATGGTGGGTGCCGGAGGAGATAAAAAACGAAAAAACTGGCCTCATCGAGTTCTTCATGGTCGATCCGTCTTACAAGGGCAAAGGCTATGGTTCAAAGCTCCTTGAATTTGCAGTTGAAAGGCTTAGAGAGCTCGGAAAAGAGGCATATGTGATAACCTTTCCGGAGCTTGAGGCTTATTCATACTACCTTAGGAAGGGTTTCAAAAAGCTTATGGATTATAAAGAGTTCGTGGTGCTGAAAAAAGAGAGTTAGAGGACATAGAGATAAAGTGCGAGCAGTATTTGAAGGGACAGGAGCAGAACTGCCGATAATGCAATCGTCTTGTGTGTGTTTCTCTCTATTTTCCTTCTCCAAAATAATCGCCCGCTCGCAGCCGCAAAGAGGACGTAGGCGTAGACGAAGAGGCCGAACCTGCCGTGGGCTGATGGAACTCCGCCAACTGTGTAGAGCATGTAGGCAACTCCCGCCGTGAGCAGGCCCACCGCCGAGTAAACGAAGTAATGGTGTACCCTACGTCTATGCTTTCTAGCGTAGTAAACCCCAAAGAGCAAGAGAAGGAGCGCCGTAACCTGAACTATCGCGTGAAGCTGGAACGGCTCCATTGGAGTCACCCATCGAGCTGTAACTTTCCATAACCCCTCGCTATATTATGTTTGGTGGTGAAGTTGTCTTCATTTGCTAATGCAAAGATGAAGTTAATCTCCTGCCCTGGAGTGAAGGCCTTGTCGTATTTATCTCCTGTGTTGAGCTTTCTCTTGAACTCAATTATTGTGTAGCCGTTCTCCTCTCTCCCCGCAAACTCTAAGATGTCATTAGTACCCCCGAGCTGTTCATCTGGCGGATGTGGCCCATATGTGCCGGTTGAGTAGGCGTCGATCACCACAGTATTTCCATCCTGCACCCACCCGAAGACCATGTCTGCATCCTTCATCTTATCGGTGGGCTCGAAGCCGATCGCCACCCAGCCGGTTGTTTTGCCCTTAAGGGCCATGTAGAGGTATTCATTATCGTTCCTCCAGTAAACAACGAGCTCCTCACCGGCAAGGGAAACCTCGTGAGCATACTCGTTTTCACCTATTACTCCATCTGCCCCCCACTCCCCAAGCTGGATTGGGGTGGTGGGGGTAGTTGTTGCAGGAGTTGTGGAGGGGCTTCCGTATCCACCTCCAGACTGCGTGCAACCGCTTAGAAACACCACTCCTACGAGGAACAAAACAACAAAACTTAGTTTTTTCAAATCTTTCATCCAATGTCACCTAATAATATTTCTGCCTTTAAATTATTTAAGATTTTCCATTTATGTAACATTTGTACCCAATTTGTATCCAAATTTTGTATCAATAATAAAAAATTCTTTTATATCTGAAGAACATACTGTTACATAGATATGGGGATGTTGAGAATGGACGTAAAAGTTTTGGGATTCCTTTTGGTGGGGCTCCTCATCGGGGCCCTCGCCGGATACGGGCTCGCGCCAAAGGGTGTGGACCAGGAAAAGTACAACGAGCTGGAGAACCAGCTCAGCGACCTCCAGAACAAGGTGAAGAACTACGAAAGCCAGATAGGTGACCTCCAGAAACAGCTCACCGACTATAAGAACCAGGTGAGCCAGCTTAAAGGAAGGGTCTACACCGTCAACATAGCGTACAAGGAAGGCATAGGCTATTATCTGGTGGACAAGGACGGAAGGGCGCTCTACTACTTTGCCAAGGACGTGCCCAACTCGGGGGAAAGCGCCTGTTATGGGGACTGCGCCCAGAAGTGGCCCGTCTTTTACGAGGAAGAGCTCAACCTCCCGACCGGGCTCAACAGGGACGACTTCTCGGTCATAACCCGCGAGGACGGAAAGAAACAGCTCACCTACAAAGGATGGCCTCTGTACTACTTCTTCAAGGATGAAAAGGCCGGGGATACGAACGGTGAAGGCGTTAAGGGCGTTTGGTTCGTTATGAAGCCCGACTACACGGTGATGATAGCTTACAAGGACGGTATAGGCACCTACTTCGTTGACTCAAAGGGAATGGCCCTCTACTACTTCGCGAAAGATGTAAACGGGACGAGCGTATGCTATGGAGATTGTGCCCAGAAATGGCCAGTGTTCGCTCCGGAAGAGGTTTCAGCCCCATCAACACTCAAGCCAAGCGACTTCAGTTACATCACGAGGGAAGAGGGCACCAAGCAGTTAACTTACAAGGGGTGGCCACTCTACTACTTCTTCAAGGATGAAAAAGCTGGAGACACGAACGGCGAGGATGTCAAGCACGTCTGGTACGTTATGAGGGACTACGACGTCATGATAGCCTACCAGCCCAGCGTCGGGACGTACCTCGTTGACGACAGGGGAATGAGCCTGTACTACTTCGCTAAGGACAGCGTTAACGTGAGCGCCTGCTACGGCGACTGCGCCCAGAAATGGCCGGTGTTCTACCGCGAGAACCCGGCGGCACCTTCGGTCATAGCGAACGACTTCGGCGAGATAACGAGGGACGACGGGAGCAAGCAGACGACCTTCAGGGGCTACCCGCTCTACTACTTCTTCAAGGACGAGAAGAGGGGAGAACTGATGGGGCAGGGCGTCAAGGACGTCTGGTTCGTTGTTGACCCCTTCAGCTTTCCGTGATCCCCCTTTAATTTATTATATCCCCGAGAAATAGGTTAATTTTATTAGGGGTGAGCACCAAATACTGAACATGGACAGAAGCCTCAGGAACCTCCTTCTCTGGTTACTGGTAGGTTCAAAAGGTGGTGGAACGAGAGTTAAGATTCTCAGGTTAGTTAGAAGGAAACCTTCTAACGTGTACCAGATCGCCAAGGAACTCAACCTCAACTACCGCACGGTAAAGTACCATCTTGAACTCATGCTTGAACACGGAATCGTTGAGAGGGTTGGCGAGGACTACGGGGCCATTTATGTCCTCTCTGAAAAAGTTGAAAAAAGTTGGAACGAAATTGAAAGCCTAATCGAGGTGAATGAAAAGTGATAGGACTTTACTGGAAAGTCAATATATTTATAGTGCTAATTGAATTAGTCTTAGCTCTCATGCTCCTCAGGAACTATTTAGGGATGAAGAATACAAAATTGGGGAAGAGACTCTTTGGAGTTTCCCTTGTTTTTGTGCTTCAGAGCCTTCTAGCTATGACCTTCTATGTCCAGTGGGCAAGCATGGGGTTTGGGAAAGAAGTTGCGGGACCTTTGATCCTGCTCTCACTTAGCGGGCTCTTTGGGGTTGGTCTGCTGTACTCAATTTCAAGGATGTGACGGATTTAAAAAGCCTCTCTGCCCTTTTCTATACACTTAATGGGCATGAATAATTCTACTTTAAAAACTTCGTTTTTATAAATAGAAAAGAAGGTTAAAAGCCTCAGAAATTGAAGTTTATGTCCTTCATAAGCTGGTCGTAGAGCTCCTCCTTATAAACATCGGGATACTGCATCATGTAGTCATAGTGCTTTTTAAGGATGTTAAAGTGTTGTCTCTCCATGTCGGCAAGCATGTTGAGCAAAACTTTGGTTTTTTCATTTGCTGCATAGTTTGCAAGTTCGTTGTAGAGCTTTTCACTCACAAGTTCAGCTTCCATGGCTATCTCATAAACTTCGTCAAGGTTGATATCTGGCTTTTTAATGGCTTCACTCATTTTTTCTGCAATAACTTTGAACTCTCCCATTATTTCAATTTCGATCTTTTTTGGTTCTTCTTCGCTCTCCTTAAACTTCTCGGCCATTTTCTCTATTATCTGTCTGTGCTTGTCTTCCTCCTTAGCCAGAAACAGAAGCTCGTCTCTAATAATATCGCTTTTTACAAGGGACGCCATCTTTTCATATGCCTCTTTTGCTTTTATTTCGGCATTTACGGCAATTTCAAAAACTTCCTTATCAGTTATCTCCATAGAAACCACCGATTATATATTTTCGTTAAGGTTATTAACGTTTTCGGAACTTTAATGATCCGTTTCTTGGAAAGTTTTTGGAATATAAAATTTCAGTTTGGTTAGATAAAACCTTTTATACTTGTTGTGCATTAGTATATATTGGTGATTATAAATGAACAAACTTGTTCGTAACAAAATTTTTGATGAGATCTACAGGATAGGGGAAGATGGTGTTCCAGAATTTAAAACCTACATTGCAGGACAATGGATTTTTGGAGAAAGCTTCTCTGAGGTTAAAAGCCCCATAGATGGCAGTATTATAGCAAGGGTTTCGAGGCTTAGCAAAGAACAAATCGAGAATATTCTTTCCACAGTTTATGAAAAAGGAAGGGAGGAAATAAGGAATTATCCCGGAGAAAAGAGGATAGAGAGCTTTTTAAAGGCGGCACAGTTAATGAGAGAGGCCTTTGAAGATTTCGTGAATGTTTTGATACTTGATGCCGGCAAGCCAAGGAGCAATGCAAGTGGAGAGACAAAAGCCACTATTGAAAGGCTCGAGAAAACCACTTTTGAGTCAAGGAGAATGCTTGGTGATTATATTCCAGGGGACTGGAGTGAAGAGACCCTTGAGAGTGAGGGAATAGTGAAAAGGGAACCCTATGGTGTTATATTGGCAATCAGCCCCTTCAATTATCCGCTGTTCATCTCAGCTACAAAGATAATACCCGCTCTCTTTAGTGGGAATGCAGTGTTGTTAAAACCTGCATCCGCAGATCCCCTTGCGGCACTCTTATTCATCAGGGTTTTAGAGCTTGCAGGCTTTCCAAAAGAGAGTTTTGCTCTACTCACAATACCTGGGAAGCTTATGGATGATGTGGTAAAAGACAAGCGTATAAGGGCTATAACTTTCACTGGCAGTACAGAGGTTGGAGAGCACATAATAAAAACCGGTGGAATAAAAGCTTACCATCTTGAACTTGGGGGCAAAGATCCTGCCATAGTTTTGGATGATGCAGATTTAGAGCTCGCAAGTGAAAAAATCATTAAGGGGATGGTGAGCTATTCTGGCCAGAGGTGCGATGCAATAAGGCTCATACTGGCACAGGAGGAAATTTATGAAGACCTCAAAACGAAGATTCTTGAAAAACTGAAAGGAATAGAGCCTAAAAACCCGCTGAAGGATGAAAATGCCGTAATGGGGCCGCTTATTGATGAAAATTCTGCGGATTACATTGAAGAGGTATACAGAGATGCCATAGGGAAGGGTGCAAAGCCTTTGACCGAATTCAAAAGAGAGGGCAACTATGTATGGCCAGTACTCCTTGAGGTCGATAAAGAAAAGGTCAAAGAGCTCAGAGCTTTTCAAGAGGACGTTTTTGGTCCGCTCACTTTGATTATTAAGGTCAAGGATGAAGACGAGGCAGTTGATATAGCGAATTCCTCTCGTTTTGGGCTGGATGCTTCTGTTTTCAGTGAGTGTGAAAGAAGGGCACGAAAAGTTGCGAGGAAGCTTGAGGTTGGGAGCGTATTCATAAATGAGTACCCGAGACACGGCATAGGGTACTATCCATTTGGAGGTATGAAGGACAGCGGTGTGGGGAGAGAAGGGATAGGCTATTCGGTAGAGCAGCTTACAACCACAAAAACGATAGTGCACAACTTTAAGGGATATGGAGTCTGGGAGTACCTTTGATTTTTCCCACTCTTTTGTTTTGAACTGAAAACTTTATAAGTTCGAAGATCTAATTTTTAACGCAAATTTTGAAGGTGATAGCTATGAGTGAGGAGTTAGTTTTTAAAGTATTAAAAGAAGCAGGAAGACCTTTAAAGAGCGCTGAAATAGCAGAATTGGCTGGAATTAACAAGAAAGAAGTAGATAAAGCAATTAAAAAGCTCAAAAAGGAAGGGAAGATAATTTCTCCGAAGAGGTGCTACTACGCTCCTGCTGAGTGATTTCCGTTTGTTTTATTAACCCTTAGGCATTTCATATTTTTGGTGGACGAAGATGGAGGAAATGCTGAAATTAGCGAGTAAATTTTACGAGGATGAATACAAAGATTCGGTTCTTTATGCTTCATTGAGTAGGGAGGAAAAAGATCCAAAGTTGAGGGAGGAATTTTTAAGACTATCTCACATAGAATCTAATCATGCAAAATTCTGGCACGACTTTTTGGCCAAAAGAGGGGAAAAACCTGAGAAAATAAAAATAGGCAGGCTCAGTTTCTTTTCCGTGAAACTGCTTAGAAAACTTCTGGGGCCAGGAACTGTTGTTTCTCTGCTTGAAATGGGGGAAAACTCGGCTATTCAAAAGTATTTCAGCTTTCTGACAAAATACAAGCTTAGCGAGGAAGAGAGGGAAGCAATTTCAAAAATAATCCTCGATGAACTTGAGCATGAGCGCTTTTTCTACGAGAGTAAGAAACGCTTCCATGTGGAAAATATAAGGGATTTTGTCCTTGGAATGAACGATGGTCTTGTAGAGCTTTTGGGAGCAGTTACGGGACTTTCGGCAGTTTACCTCCACAACCCGAAAATTGTAGGAATTAGCGGCTTGATAGTTGGGGTCGCTGGAGCCCTTTCGATGGGAATAGGGGCATTTATATCGGTAAGATCTCAAAGGCAGGTAAATGAGAGTGTAAAAGAGAGAATGGAAGTGCTTTTTAAAGTTTCTCCGGAGAGGGCGAGGGAAGAGTTGATAGAGAGACTTTTAGAGAGTGGCATGCCAGAGGAGGTTGCGAAAGAAGTTGCAGAAAGGCTCTCTTCTAATGAAAATGCAGTGATAAAACTTCTCGTGCAGGAAAGCAATGAGAATGAACTCCGTTCAGCTCTCTATACCGGCCTGGCTTATTTAACTGGGGTGGCCTTTCCAGTGTTGCCGTATTTTGTTGCTTCTTCTTCGTTATTGGCTCTGCCTTTTTCAATTCTCTTAGCCGGAACTGCCCTGGCAATAGTTGCGAGTGTTATCTCTATACTTTCGGGAATTTCAATAAGGAAAAAAGTCCTTGAAATGGTCTCCACTGGACTGGGTGCGGCTTTCTTGAGCTATCTCTTTGGAAGGCTGATGGAGAACCTGTTCCACATCTCAACTCTCTGAGCGGGCTATGAAAACTGGTATTCCAGAGACTTCGTCCACGAGTCCTTTGATTCCATAAACCTCTTCGAAAATCTCGGGCTTTAAGATTTCCTTTCCTCCATCTGCTATTATCCTGCCGTTTCTCATAAATACAAACCTGTCAGCAAAGCGTAGGGCCAAGTTAACATCATGCATAACTGCTATTGATACTTTCCCTGATCTTGCGAACTCTTGGGCTATTTTCATGACCTCAAGCTGGCTCTTTGGGTCGAGATTGTTTGTGGGCTCGTCCAGGAGAAGTACCTTCGGTTCTTGAGCCAAAGCTCTGGCAATGCTTACCTTTTGAGGAGGATTTCAAATTTTAGGTATCCCTCTCCTGTCACAGCGTGATATTTCCTGTGCACTTTGGGCACAGAATTATTCCTCATCCTTGGAAAAAGGTTAGCTTGGGCGTGCATCTCTTTTCCTAGGGTAAATTCCTCTAAAACCAGCAAAATAGTTTAAATTTCGTGTTGTTTGCTCCACTGCATCGTAAAGTTTATAAGTTGGCGTTGGCTTTAGTGTTATTGACGGGGGCGTGGTGTAGCCTGGTCCATCATCGCGGGCTCCAGAGGTGTGAAGACGAGCGGGTTTGCTGATTTGGGGGATGAGCCTTTGGAGCTCTGACCCGGAGAAACCCGCGGACCGGGGTTCAAATCCCCGCGCCCCCACCAATTTGTTCTGGTAGGAATTAGCGTTTAAAAATAAAAGCGATTTTTGCAGGCTCATTTCTTGCTACTTCATCATAAAAATCAGAAAGGAGAACGCTAATCATCGCCCGCTTTAGGGTTCTTCTTTCACAGTAACGAACGAAACCATAGTTACTGTTTGCCCGACACCCTTTATCTCTCTAAGCTTATCAATTACAACCTTTCCGATGTCCTCGGCTGAAGGAGCCCTAACCTTTATCAGAAGATCCCATTCTCCAGCAATTATGTGAACCTCATAAACTTCTTCAATTTGGGCAATCCTTTTAGCGACTTCCCTCTGCGTTAGTCCTGAATCAGGCTCATACCTAGCAAGGATGAATGCCGTAGTTCCTAAATTGAGCTTCTTGTAGTTGGGTTTGATAGTGAATTTCTCTATGATGCCCTCGTTTACGAGCTTTTTTATCCTGTAATGGACAGTTGTCCTTGGAATGCCGAGCTTTTTGCTTAAGCTGGCTATATTTTCCCTTGAGTTCTCCTTAAGCTCTTTTAGTAGTTTTAAATCAATTGTATCTAGTACTTCACCCATACAAATCCCCCGTAATTGTCAAATTTTCAATAAAATATCAGTTTTTATTGTCATTCAATCCTTTTTAAGATTTTCTTTTAGCCATCGTGTAAACTCCTTTAGAGCTAGTCCTCTGTGGGAGATTTTGTTTTTTTCCTCTATCTCCATTTCGGCAAATGTCTCGCTGTATCCTTCTGGTACGAATATTGGGTCAAACCCAAATCCCTTATTGCCGCGTTTCTCATTAATTATTTTTCCGTTCACAATTCCCGTAAATACGTGAAGCTCTCCATCATAGTACCCTATTACGCTTTTGAAGTATGCCCTTCTATCTTCAACTCCTTCCATGAGCTTGAGAATCCCTTCGTTTCCTAGGGTTTTGTAAACATAAGCTGAGTAAACTCCTGGAAATCCCTTTAAACTCTCAATAAAAAGACCAGAATCATCTATGAAAAATGGTTCAGCTATGTGCTCCTTTAACCAGTTTACCCCAAAGGCGACAACCTCCTCTAGAGTGTTTGCCTGTATCTCGGGATATTCTATGCTCTTCTGCACAACCTTTATGCCTAAAGGGGACAGGTAGTTTCTAGCCTCTTTAGCTTTTCCCTTGTTAGACGTTACAAACACTATTCGCATTGTTTTCACCTAAAGAAAAAAGTGATGAAAGATTAAAAAATTAATCTATAGTGTAACCAATTTTTTCAACAAGTTCCCTTCTCTCCTTCTTCTGTTCGCTGGTCTCAATTCTAGTTGCAGCTTTTCCATCTACTATTCCGAGAACAGAGCGCCCAAGTTCTGTTTCGGCCACTATAACCTGCATGGGGTTTTCACTTGCACCATAGACCATCGCAACTGCTGGATGGTTTTTTATGGTATTGAGTACGTTTATTGGAAAGGCATTTTTCATAAGTATTACGAACACATGACCCGCTCCAATCTTCAAAGCATTTTTTGCAGCCAACTCTTCGAGTTCTTTATCGTTTCCGGTGTATCTTGTTAGTTGTGGTTTTGCCTCGTTCATAGCAACCCCAAACTTTATCCCGGGAACCGCTGTGAGAAGAGCCCTAGCTAAGTCGTCAACGGTGAAGATTGAGAAGTTCCCCTGACCGATGATGCATTCTACCCCCTCTGGCTTTTCTACCTCTACAACCTCTATTTTGACCATTTCCATCACCATCCATTACTTAATTTTTCATACATAAAACTTTTTTGGACATTATATCCTAGAGGATGATCTAGCGGGCAGTACTCTAGGCCCATTATGTCACCAGAGGCATAGTATTCCAATGCTCTGCAATCGTGACATGTAGAGTTAAATGGACAAAATTTGCAGCCTTCTATGTCTCCTTTTCTTAGTTTCCAAAATCTTTTCAATCTCTGTTTCCTGAGTATCTGCTTTAGGCTCAGCTCTTTTACGCTCCCTACTACAAAATTCCGCAGAAGGGGACAGGGGAGAGCAAAGCCTTCCCAAGTTATAGCCAGAGTACCACTTAAACATGGATGGAAGGTACTGTGGGCTTTAAATGTTCTCTTAGCCTCCATTAAATCAAAATCCACTTTTCTCAGTGAGCCCGGAAAGAGGACATCAATATAAACTTCCCCAGGAAACGAAAAATCTTCAATATCTTTAATCTCATTTTCTTTAATCATGAGAAGTACAGCGTGAGCTTCCTCTATACTTTGAAGCTTTTTTATATTTTTGCTGGAGTATCTAGCTTCTACAATAAGCTTTACATTTGTGGGGAAAGATACTCTCTCGAAGTCTTCAAGCCTAACAACTGAATAAACATTTTCAATTGGAAGTGTTGCGGAGAAGCGAGAAAGATCTTCCAAAAGAGATAAATCATCGTAGTTTGTCAGGTAAAGGTCTTTACCAGAAATTATTGAGAACTCCCGTATTACATCTTTTATCAGCTCAAGTTCCATGGGGGTGTCCCGAAGGATAAACTTGTTGTTACCAATGCACCCTATTGATCTTGCTATCCCTTCAACTTCCGAAAACTCTCCTTTTCCTGATCCCAGTTGTATTATGAGTCTTTCGAGCTTTCCGGTATGCTCTCTTTCCACCCATGGTGGTTTTGCAAAGGTAACGATGTTTTGAGCCTTAGTAAAAGCTCCATCGTTACCACTTATCTCCATTCGATCACCGCTAATTACACAATAGATAAGCTTTATTAATTTTACTATTTTTTATTGTTTTTAAATTACAATAAATAATAGTCAAAAAGTAACCCTAATGTACCTTTTTGTCGGGTATTGCTTTTTCTCCTTCAATCCAGAAATCACCTTCATCAGTCACTTCTTTCTTCCATATCGGAACTCTCTTTTTCACTTCATCTACAGCCCATATGCATGCTTCAAATGCTTCTTTTCTGTGCTTTCCAGCGGCTACTATGAGAATTGTGTTCTCTCCAACTTCAAGATCTCCATAACGGTGCCATATGACCATGTCTACTATTGGGAATTTTTTTAGTGCCTCCTCTCGGATTCTTTTCATTTCTTCTATCGCCATTTCTTCATAGGCCTCATAAATGAGCTTTTTAACTCTCCTGCCATGGCTTTCGTTTCTAACTTTTCCAAGAAATATCGCAATTCCCCCACTTTTTGGGGACGAGACAAGTTCAACTGCTTCAGTTATGTTGAAATCTTCGGGCTTCTTAAACAGCCTAATCTTCAAGGTCGATCACCTCAAAGGAATTGTGCATTAGGTCAACAATGAGCAGTTTGTTTGCTAAGACTTCTCCTTTACCGGTTAGCAGCTTTATAACCTCTGCCGCTTGTATAGTTCCTATAACCCCGGCTGTTGCCCCTAAAATTGGGAACTTTTCTTTCTTCTTTGGCGGAATGGGAAAGATTTCTTTAAGACTTTTTGTTTTTCCTGGGATGATAGTAGTTACCTGCCCATAAAGGCTCTCAACTGCTCCGTGAACAAGGGGAATTCTCTTTTTATGGGCAAACTCATCCAGAAGATATCTTGTCTCGAAATTATCCAGACAATCAACTATAACATCAACGTCTTTGAGAATCTCCCCTATGTTCTCTCTTGTTAACTTTCCAGCAAAGGTTTCTATCCTTATATCAGAATTGAAGCGTTCGAGTTTCCATTTTGCAGAGATTGGCTTTGGATTTCTCCCTAAGTCCTCTTCCCAATGAAGAATCTGTCTGTTTAAATTGCTCAGTTCCGGGAGTTGTTCATCTATGAGCAAAAGATTTACCCCTGCAGCGGCCAAATAATATGCCACAGGACTCCCAAGTCCCCCAATACCTACAACGGCTACTTTGCTCTTCTTGAGCTTTTCTTGTCCTTCAACACCGAAAATTCTGATCTGTCTATCGTACCTTTCCAGTTCTTTTTTCGTTAACATATCATCCACCACTTGTGGGCGGGAATAGAGCTACAATATCGCCATCTTTTAATTCCTCATCAAAAGAAGCGTATCTGCCGTTTTTTGAAATATTTACATCTGCGTTATCATCATAGTCCTCACCAAAAATTTCCTCTTTAAACTTTGGGTGGAGCTCTTTTATCTTCTCAACAAGATCTCTTATCTTGCTTCCCTCTGGTAGGTCAATTTCCTCTTCTCCTGTTCCAGCTAGCTCCCTAAAGCGAGCAAAATATCTCACTTTTACCTTCATTATCCCACCATCTAAAATTATCGGTGTGTTTTATAAAAGGTTTGTTATAAAATAAAGTGCTTACCAAGGAACGCTCTTCCACTTTAGCTTATATGCCAAAACATTGGCTCCCCAATGGATGAACGGAGTTACAACAAGAAGGAACAGGACCTGTCCTGTTGTGAGAGTTTTTATTGGGTAACCTAAAACCAGCGCAGAAACTAAAAAACCCCATTGGTCGAGACCAACTGCTGGATAGCCCCTTTCCATACCTACCCTTCTCTTAACAAAGCTCCCAATCAAGTCTCCAAGAAGAGCCCCAAAAGAGAGTGCAAAGCCAAGTTTTAAGGCAACCGAAAACGAGCCATAAAAATCAGGCTTAATTTGATATTGAATAATCCCTATTAAAACTCCTGTAAAAAGTCCTCCAAAAAAGCCTCTCCACGTTTTTCCATCACCAAGAATCCTTTTTCCGTCAATAAAATTCTTTCCAAAGTCCATCGGCATTTTGCCTTTGAAAATTACTGGAGAGGCGTTTGCAAAATACGCTGGGAGAATATACCACAAAGCCTCGAGCAGTTCATTCATTTAACCACCGCCTTAATTAACCTGGGCTTGTTTTTAAGGGTTTTTACTATTTAGTTTTTCTTCGAGGCATTCTAGGAGGGCTTTCAATACTTGCTCGTCTTCATTCTTCAGGAAGATGTTTATGATTTTTTCTGTGATGGCATTTCTCTGAAGGGCAAATTCTATCCTCTGTTTGATTTTTTCTGCCTCTTCGCTTTTATCATTTTCTACTTCCCTTAATGCTTTCAAAAGGTTTTCTCTGGTTTGCTTTACATCTTCCTCTATTTTTTTATAATACGCCTCTTTTCTCCACTCTCGAATATTGTTTATTGCTGTGTAATATGCCTTTTTATCCCCTGGCTTTTTGATCCTTTTTACAAGCCCGATATTTTCCAAGAGCTTTAGTGCAGTACTCACATGAGAAAGCGAGTACCCTGTTCTCTCGGCAATTTCCCCCAGGCTTAGCGGTTCGTCTTCAAAGAAGAGCACGCCATATATGTATCCATAGAGTTCGCTTAATCCGAATTTTCTTGCGGTATTTGCAAAGTGCTCCATCATGATCTTTTTAGCTTCCTCAACACCCATGCCTACACCCCCATCTCCACAAGGTTTTTAAGACTTGAAGGCTATAAATCTTTCGGAAAGTTCCGAAAGTTCAGAGGTGAGATAATGCTTAAGACGCTCGCGAGAATAATAGTAAAATACAGGGTGGCATTTTCGTTGATAGCCTTGTTCTTACTGATTCTCTCTGGTTACGGAGTGCAGCTGCTGGAATTCGAAAGCGACCTTACTAAACAGCTCCCCCAGGATTTGCCGGCGGTGAGAGATTATTTGACACTCCAAAACGAGTTTCAAAGTGGAGACTCTGCGCTTATAATTGTCAAGATAGCCTCCATTGAAGAGGGAGGGGTTTATGATATTCGAGACCCCGAGGTGATAAAGTCAATCTACGAACTCGAGGAGCGTTTAAGGAGCCATGAATACGTAACGGATACAACAAGCATTGCGGACGTTTTTATTCAAATTCTTGGCAGGTTGCCTGAAAACGAAGAGGAAGCTAGATTTGTTTTGAATACTCTACCCCCAGAAGCCCTACAGGGATTGATAAGCTCTGATTATAGAACAACCATTATAATAGCTACTCTTACAGCGGGCTCTGGCTCTCAAGCGGTGCGGAGGGTTTATGAGGACATTGAGAGGGATATAAATGAGGTAAGGTTTCCAAAAAATGTGGAAGTTATTCAAACTGGAACAATTGGAATCACATATAGGATCCTGGGAATGCTTCAAGGTGATCTAAATAGGACAATGGTAATTGCCTTCCTGTTCGTGGCTTTTCTGTTAATCTACTTCTACAAGTCTGTTTTTAGGGCAATGCTTCCTCTGATACCTCTGATATTTGGTGTAACGATGACTCTTGGTTTTATGGGACTGCTTGGGATTCCAATAGACATGGTAACTACCGTAGTTGGGGCAATGATAGTTGGAATGGGTATTGACTACGGTGTTCACGTAACCAACCGTTATTTTGAGGAAAGGAAAAAGGGTAGAGGTATTGAAGAGGCTGCAGAAGAAGCTGTGGCAGAGACGGGGAAAGCCTTGTTAGGGGCAGCTCTGACAACCATAGCTGGATTTTCTGCATTAGGTCTATCTGTTTTGCCCTCTCTTCGGAGGCTGAGTTTTGTCTTAATAATGGGTCTCAGCTTGGCAGCCATAAACGCGGTTGTAATAACTCCTTCGCTTATAATGCTCTACGAGGATATTGTAAAGAAAATCAAGGGGAAACACGAAGTTCCTGAGATAAGAGCCCATTCAGGTTTTGTTGCTAAATCCTTTAACATCCTTGGCAGGATCATTAAGGGGCATCCGAAAACAACTCTGCTTATTGTGTCTCTGATGACTCTTGTGTTTCTTTATGGCTTAACTCAGGTAACAACGGAGGTTAGACTTGAGAAAATGATCCCCGAAGGTATACCTGAAATTGAGGCTATGAAGGATGTTAGATATGAATTCGGTGGCCAGGATGAAGTGAATTTAATAGTGAAGGCAGAGGACGTAAGGGATCCAACAATAGTGAGGGACATATACCGCTTTGAGCAGGAGATACTTGCTGACTCTCATTACAACAATGTCTTTGAGACCAACAGCATAGCGGATGTAGTTGTCAGAAAATACGGCTACATTCCCGAAGACAGGGAAAAAATAAAAGAAGCCATAAAAGAGGGAGGAGCTCCCATAAATGAAGACTACTCGATGACTCTAATCCAAGTAAGGGGTAACTTCGGCGGGGTTAGACCGGACGACTTTAGGGCTATTATGCACTATTTTGAAGAGCAGGCAAAAAGTGCAGACCTTCCTCCAGGAGTTGAGATAAGACCTGCTGGAGATTTGTACTTGAACTACGTTTTAGATGGTCTTACAAATCAAGAGCTCGGCAAGATATCCACCTATGGTAGCATTCTTGTTGTGCTGGTAGTTATACTGCTCTTCAGAAGGCCGCTAGTTTCAATTGCAATGATACTGCCAATGTTCCTTGGTGCCCTTTGGACCGTTGGCTACATGGGGCTCGCA
This sequence comes from Thermococcus aegaeus, assembly GCF_055393685.1. NCBI lineage: Archaea > Methanobacteriati > Methanobacteriota > Thermococci > Thermococcales > Thermococcaceae > Thermococcus > Thermococcus aegaeus. The sequence goes on from NZ_AP042464.1 coordinate 1,231,459, forward strand.
GGCATACCTTTCACTCAAACTTTAGCTGGGGTTATTTCGATGATAGTTGGTCTTGGAGTTGACTACGGAATGCACCTTACCCACAGGTTTTTGGAAGAACTTAGAGAGGGCAACCCATATCCCATAATCTCCGCCCTTGAAGGAGTTGGCCCTGGAATCTTGGTTGGAGCATTGACAACAGCTGGAGGGTTTTTAGCTTTGCTTAGTGGAGAGCTCACTGCAATACACGACTTCGGAAAGACCTTGGCCATAGGAATCTTCGCTTCAATGTTTGCCGCTTTCACGGTAACACCTGCTTTACTCCAGCTGTTTTATGGAAAAAAGATAAGAGGTGAGGGAAGATGAGAAAACATTTTGGACTTATATTGGGGCTGTTGATTGTCATGAGCAGTTTTAATCTTGTTATGGCTGAGGAAGAGCTTCTCTTTGAGGGTTACCTCAACAAAGGCGACTCAATACTTGTAGGTCCCCTTGTAGTTGTCCTCCAGGATGTCCAGAAGGATTATATAGAAAACGAGTACAAGGCTATGATACTCATTATAAAAGACAACAAGGTACTTAACATGAACTATACCTCTTTTAAGGTCCCCAATCCAGAAAAAATACAAGGGCTCCTCACAAACACTACATTCCTCTACGCAATGGCAGAAACTCTCGGATACAACACAACGAATCCCATAGAGCTTGCTCAATTCTATTTGTGGCTTAGCAATGCATCCCAAGAGGAGATTGTAGATGCGGTGTTCAAGACTGTTGAAGAGCATCCCGAATTGGGCATCTCAAAAGAAGACCTTCTCATGACGATCACTTACCCCAATATAACCCTTATAGGCGAAAATGAGACCGTAGAAGTTGAAGTTGATGGGGAAAAGGTATCCATTACTGCCCTTCAGATTTATCCAAATGGTGCAAGAATAAGCATAAGCGGTCCTTCTGAGTGGAAAGCCTCGATGATACCAGCATATCTCACGGCATGGGCTGAAACTCCGAAGAAAGTTAGGCCGGGTGATGAAATTACTGTCAAAGTTCATATAAAGAACGAGGGAGCTTTAAAAGCAAAGTTTATCACGGTAGTTGTGTCTCCAACCCCTGTTTCTTTTGCTCCCTCGGGGGGAGGGACAGGTGAGGTAATAGCTCAAGTTGCATCCCAAAGCGGAGCTGTGCAGAGTGTTCTTTTGCCTGTAGATAGTGCGGTGAGGTACATAGAGTATTTGGATGGAAAAGAAGAGAAAGTTGTTGAATTCAAGTTCAAGATAAATGAAAACATTGATCCGGGTATTTACCCTCTCTACATTTCACTTGCATATCACGTGCAGAGGGGAGAGAATCTGCAAATGCTGCAAGGCTTTGATTATTTCTCTATAACTGTAATTCGAGAGGGAGAGGCGACTTTTGAGGTAGAGAGTATTGAAAAACCGGAAATAGTTCACCCAGGGGAAGATTTTGAGATAACCATTGGTCTTAGGAACCTTGGCTTCGAGCCTGCGAAGGAGGTTCTAGTTGATCTTTCACCATCACTAGAATTTCAGAATGGGGCTATATTAATCGATAACACAACAAAACAGCACTTTACTTATGTAATAAACACCAACAAGGTTATGGAGTATACGTTCAGACTTCACGTAAGTGAAGATGCCTCTACTGGAAGCTATCCGATGCGGTTGAAGGTTTCGTACTACAGCGGTGATTCAAAGGATCAAAGAGAGCAAACATTTGATTTTTCAATCCAAGTTGTGAGAAGAAATCAAGCCTTTATTGAAATTGAGAGTGTTGAAATGGATCCGAAAGCAATAGAACCTGGAGACGAGTTTGTGCTTAAAGTAAAAGTGAAAAACGTTGGGGATGAGACGGCAAGAGCTTTTTCCTTCAGAATAGAGCCAAGTGAAGTAACTGTCCCCGGAGAAGTTACAAAAGTTGATCTCTCCTCTCTTCAGAATCTCCCGATACAGGGAAGTCAAAGCATAAGTGAAAACCTCCAAGTTGCTATAAACCAAATAATGGAACAGCTCGCTAGGGAGAACATTGATGCTTTCCTGCCTGTTGGGGAGGACAACATAAAGTACTTATCCAAATTGGGTCCAGGAGAAGAGAAGATTTTTGAGTTTCGCTTAAAAGCAAATGAAAGACTTGAAAACGGTATCTACCCCCTAAAGGTTTCGCTGGAGTATCTGAGCACGCCAAATGATGAAAAGCTAACGGACGATAGGTTAATTGGTGTGCCGATTCTCGGCAGGGAGCATATTATAATTTCAAAGGTTTCAACATCTCCGAGCAGGGTTTTGGCTGGAACGAACAACGTAGAGATAAACTTCGAAGTAGAGAATATCGGTAGTGGGAGTGCTCGTTATGTAATTCTAAAACCAATGCCTGAGGACCCATTTGAGTTAAGTGAAACAAGCGAGCAAATAATAAACCTAGGTACCCTAAGACAAGGAGACTCAGCAAAAGCTAGCTTCAAAGTAAACGTCAAGGAGGGGGCAAAAGGAGGAACATATGAGATTCCAGTAAAAATAGAATACAAGGACTCGTCAGGCAATGCTAGGGAGGACATAATCAAGGTACCGATAATAGTGAATGAAAAACCAAAAATAACTGTTGAGAAAGTCAGTTTTGATAAAACACCTATGCAGGGTGAAGAAGTACTCTTGTACATAAAGGTCAAGAATATCGGCGGGGAACAGGCTGAGAATGTGATAATAGAAGGCGTTGTAAAAGCTGATCAGCCCTTTACACTATCAAAAAGATCCGATTACATTGGAACTCTTGATCCGGGCAAAGAGGGGGAAGGCGTTTTGGAGTTAAGTATAGCAAACAATGCCATCCCCAAAGATTATGTGATTCAGGTAAGGATAAGGGCAGTTGGCGATAAGGAAAGTGGAGACGACAATGTATACGTCTTTGAGGAATCAATTACGGTTCCCGTTAAAGAAAATACAAATACAAAAAGAAACCTGAGAACCGTTGGAGTGCTTGTTGGGATTCTAGCTTTAGTAGTAATCTTATGGACGTATTGGAGAGGGAAAAAAGGTGGCAAACCCTTTTAAGCTTTTAATTCTTTCAATTTTTAGGTGGGAGCTATGGGAATAGGCAAGATACTTGGAGTAATAGGACTCATTGTGTTTCTTTGGGTAGCTTACTTGGGTTATACGCTAATTACTTTAACCCCCCAAATAAGAGCCGAATGGGGATATGTTGATGAGAACACGATCGAACTTGACGTAACAGTATATTTTGGTAAGTCTCTTCCAGTCTCGGCAAATATTAAGGAAGCAGATTTGTACTGGGCAGGAATAAAGGTGGGCACACTGAAAGACCTAAAAATTGGATTCTTAAAGGACAGTGCAAGAGGAGTGCTTGTACTCAAAAACAGAGAGATCGTTGAAGCCCTAAAGGAACACATAAGAAATGGGGAGCAGAGTGATATTGAGATACAAGTAAGGGGTTCAATATTTGGCATCCCCATTATAAGGGGAAGTTTCTCGCAGCCACTCGAGACTGACTTGTTGGCCTATATCAGCAACATAACGATAGAAAGCTCTGGGGACTTGATCAAGACTCCTGCAGTCGAAGGGATGCCATCTAAATGGGGAAAAATTGATGAAAATGGAATTGAGATCTTAAGCGATGTAAAGCTTTACAATCCTAATCCTTTCCCTCTGCCACTTTTTGGGGTCAAATATTATATAGATGCCAATGGATATCAAGTAGCACAAGGGGAACTCCTTGAGAAAGTCATAATTCCAGCAAATGCCAGGGGGACGGCAAAAATAAGAACGATAGTTGATACAAACATCCTTCCAAAGGTAATTGCAGAACACATAAAGAGGGGAGAGAGAAGCGAGGTAACCTTAAAGCTCACCCTGACTGTGAAGGTGCTCAACCGAGAAATAGAGATGCCGCTCCCAGAAATCAAGAAGAGGGTTGAGACGAACATAATCGAACAATTGAATTTGATTCTTAGATGACCTAAACCTTTAAATTTTCCCTTCTATTTTTCCTTAGAGGTGGGAATTATGAAAATGATTGAAATTCACAATCATCTAAACAAAATCTGGAGTGAGATTTTTAAGTTAAACGAGATGCTGGGAAAAAAGCTCAAACCCCTTGGCTTTAAAGTCGAACCGGTAGAAGAGGTCTTTAATGCATATATCTTTCTTGAGGGTGAATGGAGAGAGATGCTCTACCCACACCCTGCTTTTGAGATAAAGCCTCAGGGAGAAGTAGGGGCGACAATTCAAAGCTTTTATTTCGTTTTTGGAATTCCTAAGGAAAAAATAACCAAAGAATTTGTCGTCGAGTTTCTCAAAAAATTTCCGCAGAGTTATATTTATGGGACGGAGAACTTTTTGGAGGATATTTACAATCATCACTTCCCCAGAAACCCCGATGAAGTTTATGGGGAGATAGAAACAAGTCAAGAGCAGGTTTTTCAGTTTGAAGTTGAGGCCAAAGATGGCCAAGATGTTGAGAAGAAGCTCTTTGAATTTATAGAATTGGCAAAGAAGTATAAAGTCCTCGAGCTTTAGGTGGTTCCATGTACAGGGAAGCTTTCCCAGAAGAGTTACAAAGGTACTATTACAGCCTTTTTGGAAGTGAAGCGGAGGAGATAATGAAAAAGCTGAGGGAGCCGGTAGAGAAGTATTACATAAGGGTCAACACGCTTAAGATAAGCAGGCAGAAACTCATAGAAGAGCTTAGAAGAGAAGGGTTAAAACCAAAAAGAAGTCCATACCTCGAAGAAGGAATATATTTTGAGAGGGAAGGGCCGAATTTTCCTGATGATTACGAGCCCAAGTTACCAAAAGTTGTTGCAAATAAATTTGCAGCGGAGAGCGTTTACCAGGGTGCTCAGCTCTATGCTCCAGGTGTACTAAAGGCCGATAAGGGGATAAAAGAAGGGGATGAAGTGCAGATCAGAGATCCAAAAGGACTTCTTGTGGGTATAGGAATTGCGAGGATGAATGCTAAGGAGATGATTGTATCCACGAGGGGAATAGCCGTTGAAGTAACCCTCCCTAAATTCAAGCTGCCAAGTCTGAACGAATTAAAAGCCTATGAAAAGGGCTACTTCTACGCCCAGAGCCTTCCTTCTATGCTCGTTGCTCACATTTTGGAACCAGAGGAAGAAGACCTTATAGTTGATATGGCAGCTGCTCCGGGAGGGAAAACTTCTCACATAGCACAACTCCTCGAAAACAGGGGAGAAATAATAGCAATAGACAAATCAAAAAACAGGCTTGCTAAAATGGAGAAAGAACTCGCTAGACTTGGGGTGAAAAATGTTAAACTTATTCAAATGGACTCGAGGAATCTGCCGGATCTTGGAATTAAGGCCGATAAAATTCTCTTGGATGCTCCATGCACGGCCCTAGGGGTAAGACCAAAGCTCTGGGAGAGCAGAACACCAAAGGACATTGAAGCAACGGCAAGATACCAGAGACATTTCATAAACGCTGCAATAAAAAGCCTTAGAAAAGGTGGAGTGCTCGTTTATTCCACATGCACCTTAAGCTACGAAGAAAATGAAGGGAATGTGCTGTATATGCTAAAGAAGGGGCTAAAGCTCGAGGAGCAGAAAATTTTTATAGGCTCACCAGGATTGGGAATAAGGGAGGTACAACGTTTTTACCCTCATAAGCACCTCACTCAAGGCTTCTTCATTGCAAAACTAAGGAAGGTGAGCTGATGAAAAAAAGGAACTCTCTCATGATCTTTGTTGGAATTGGAGTTATAATAGCCCTTATATGGTGGGCGGGGATAGAAGAAACGTTGAAGCTTGTGATGGAGGCTAAATTGGAATATTTTCTCTTGGCATTGCTTATGCAGATTCTCGCAACCCTTGCATGGGCTTTTAGATGGAGAATATTTCTAAAAAGAGCCGAAGTGAGGGTTCGAATAAGAGACATTATAATGGCCACTATGGTTGGAATATTCGCGAACAACCTAACTCCCGGTGCTAGGGCAGGAGGGGAGCCAGCCAGAATGTATGTGATAACCAAAAAGTCCAATAGCGGCTATGGCCAGGTTTTTGCAACTATAATGGCAGATAGGATTTTGGATGTTATCCCAGTTCTGCTTTTTACCCTTGTTGCGTTCAAGTATGCCCTCTCGTTAAAGGTAAAGCTTCTGCTCTCTGTTCTTTCCATCTCAACAGCAGTGCTTCTTTTGATAGTGATTATAAGCCTCTTGATTTCTTTGAATGAGAGTTTGGCCTTTAGGGTGCTTAACAAAATAGCGGCGCTTATAAAACGTATATTTCCAGAAAAGTTTGTAGGAATAGAGGAAACGCTTGAAGAAAAGCTTAAGAAATCCATAATGGACTTTAGAAAGACTTTCCTGGAGCTTTCCAAAGACCCCATTGTATTGGGCAAGACCTTATTCTATTCCCTAGCCCTATGGGTATTCATGCTCCTTAGGACTTATTTTGTCTTTGAAAGTATCGGATACCCACTTGAGATACAAAAAATTCTAATGGTTCAAATGGCCGGCATTGCCCTGGGGATGATAAGCATCCTTCCCGGAGGAGTTGGAATAACGGAGGCGGTTAATTCGGCCCTCTATCTCAGCCTGAAAATTGATAAGAGCTTGGCCGTTACCGCGACGATCTTAGATAGGTTTATATCCTTCTGGCTACCAACAATTATTGGAGGAGGATTGAGCGTTTATCTTGGTACAAAGCTAAGCAAGGGTAGAGCGTGAGATCATGAAGTTTGGGATAGCCGCTCGAAGAGATCGTGAAGAGGCTTTAAAGCTTGCCTATAGGGTATATGACTTTCTCAAAGTGAGCGATTACGAGGTTTACGTTGATGAAGAAGCCCATGAAAATTTTCCCCATTTTTCCCCTGAAGATGTGATCCCCCTCGAGAAAATGGATGTGGATATGATGATAGTCATTGGAGGGGATGGAACTGTTTTGAGGGTGGAGCACAAAATTCCTAAAGATGTCCCCATTTTGGCAATAAACATGGGTACTTTGGGCTTTTTGGCTGAAGTTGAGCCTGCTGAAACTTTTTTTGCAATTTCGAGGGTTCTTGAGGGGGACTATTTTATAGATGAGAGGATGAAAATCAGGACTTTTGTTGAAGGCTTTAACAACATACCGGACGCACTTAACGACGTTGTAGTTTTAACTGGAATTCCTGGCAAGATAACTCATCTCAAATACTACATCGATGGAGAGCTTGCCGAGGAGATAAGGGCTGATGGGTTAATAATTTCCACCCCCACCGGTTCAACCGCTTACGCCCTTTCAGCTGGTGGTCCTTTAGTTGATCCTCGCTTGCACGCCATTCTTCTAGTCCCATTAGCCCCAGTTGCCCTTACTGCAAGACCTCTTGTTGTACCAGACTCTTCCTCGATTGAGATAGAGGTATTGACGGAAAGAGAAATTATTCTCACCGTTGATGGGCAGTTTTACACTCAACTACCTCCCCATTTGAGAATAAGAATTGAGAAATCTCCTAGAAAAACAAAGTTTGTAAGGTTCTCGAAGAGAATCTATCCAAAATACACCCTAAAGATAAAGAAGAAGTTTTAAGCTACCATGTTACCTCTACTTCGTCAGTCCTAAACTTTTGCTTGACTATTGTTTCTTCGAGATTAAACTTTATGCCGGCTTTAAACATTCTCAGGCCGGTATAGGCTATCATCGCTCCATTGTCCCTACATAAGTCATATGGGGGAACAAAGAATTTCACACCTCTATCCTCACACATTATTCTAAGCATTTCTCTCAGGCGGTTATTAGCGGCAACTCCTCCTACAAGAACCACTTCCTCTTTTCCAGTATGTGCCACAGCCCTTTCAGTAACCTCAACTAAAGCGGCAAAGGCCGTTTCTTGGAAGGAATACGCCAAATCCTCTGGCTTATACTTTCCGGTCTTGTACTTCCTAACAGCCTCTGTCAAAATTCCAGAGAAGCTCAAGTCCATGCCTTTAACTGCATAGGGGAGTTCGATGTATTTCTCTCCTTTCTGAGCGAGCTTTTCTATCTTAGGTCCCCCTGGGAATCCCAAACCGAGCTCTCTGGCAAAAGTATCTATGGCATTGCCTATGCCTATATCGAGGGTTTCTCCAAAAACCCTATACCTACCACCCTCCAAAGCTAACACTTGAGTGTTGCCCCCGCTTACGTAAAGACCAACCGGGTCTTTTACTCCAAACATCTTTGTAATTTCCACGTGGGCAATGCAGTGGTTGACTCCAACAATGGGCTTGTTGTATCTTATGGCTAGAGCCCTTGCAGCCGTTGCTACGACTCTCAAAGCCGGCCCCAACCCGGGCCCTTGAGAGAAAGCAATTACATCCATGTCTTCCATATCAATTTTGGCTTCTCTAAGGGCTTTTTTCAAAAGGGGCTTTAAAAGCTTTGCATGGTGTTCGGCGGCTTCCTTTGGATGTATGCCTCCTTTTTCAGTTGTGAGAGTGTCAAATACGTTGGCGAGAACTTTCTCTTCCGTCACAATTCCTATGCCAAGTGTATGTGCTGTTCCTTCGATCCCTAATGCTATCATCAAAAGGAGTATTTGATGAGGATTTAAAAGTGTTGTTCATTGGATCTTTCAATTCTTCTAAAGTCTTATTGGAACATGTAAATGCAATAACAGCTAGAAGTGCAGTAATTGTAGCTTTCAATTCTTCTAAAGTCTTATTGGAACCTATCCTCCCAGCTAACTCTTCCACCGTGCTTATCTCTCTTTCAATTCTTCTAAAGTCTTATTGGAACAAGTGAGGAGCTGGAGCTAGTTAAGGGCGTAATTGAACTTTCAATTCTTCTAAAGTCTTATTGGAACGCGAGTATCACATTTCTTATTTCATCCTCCCTCCAACGCTTTCAATTCTTCTAAAGTCTTATTGGAACCGGTCTTAACGAGCAACGTGTCATTACAGCCAAACACTCTTTCAATTCTTCTAAAGTCTTATTGGAACGTGGGATATAACAGTCAATCCCTCAATTGTCCTCCTCACTTTCAATTCTTCTAAAGTCTTATTGGAACTTTTTTGCCCAATATTTTCCTAAATTGCATTGGGTACTTTCAATTCTTCTAAAGTCTTATTGGAACCTACGTACTTAAAGGAGATGAGGATAACCCAACATTTAGCATCTTTCAATTCTTCTAAAGTCTTATTGGAACCTATATAGTATGAAGTGTTATATAAGCTTTGCTTAGACTTTCAATTCTTCTAAAGTCTTATTGGAACCAGCACCGTGAAGCCCTCCCTCGCCGCTGCAGTGACGCTTTCAATTCTTCTAAAGTCTTATTGGAACTGAGAATTGCGATGACTGTAACTGCAAGTGTTAAGGAACTTTCAATTCTTCTAAAGTCTTATTGGAACTCAAAGAAGATGATATTATTGCTCTCTGTCGAGCAGACTTTCAATTCTTCTAAAGTCTTATTGGAACCAGCACCGTGAAGCCCTCCCTCGCCGCTGCAGTGACGCTTTCAATTCTTCTAAAGTCTTATTGGAACTGAGAATTGCGATGACTGTAACTGCAAGTGTTAAGGAACTTTCAATTCTTCTAAAGTCTTATTGGAACTCAAAGAAGATGATATTATTGCTCTCTGTCGAGCAGACTTTCAATTCTTCTAAAGTCTTATTGGAACTGTTTCAAACCCATTTGAGGAAACTCTCAACATAGCAACTTTCAATTCTTCTAAAGTCTTATTGGAACTTGAGGATTCGGGCCTTAGAGATATTGTCGAGGGATCTTTCAATTCTTCTAAAGTCTTATTGGAACTGCCTCAACTGCCTTATTATCTTCCGATTTGCTTCTTGCTTTCAATTCTTCTAAAGTCTTATTGGAACCTTTAACCTTTAGTAACTTAAATTTAAAGACAAAGAGCTTTCAATTCTTCTAAAGTCTTATTGGAACTATCAATAGATGAAGGATGTTTTGATTTTTCAAAGTTCTTTCAATTCTTCTAAAGTCTTATTGGAACATTTGACAGCATTGATGACTTCATTAAACGAATAGTTGCTTTCAATTCTTCTAAAGTCTTATTGGAACGTGGATCCCAAGGCACGTAGATGTGAAAGCAAGCGCACTTTCAATTCTTCTAAAGTCTTATTGGAACCTTATATACTCACCGACAATGAAAAAGCCCTCGCGATCTTTCAATTCTTCTAAAGTCTTATTGGAACGTAACCGATTACGTCGTCAAGCCAGATAATGAGGCCTGCTTTCAATTCTTCTAAAGTCTTATTGGAACGCTTATACTAATCGTTTTGACCACAGTGAATGTTGTTCTTTCAATTCTTCTAAAGTCTTATTGGAACCTCTGTTTGCATAGTCTAAGACCATTACCATGTAAGTCTTTCAATTCTTCTAAAGTCTTATTGGAACAGGGGCGAATTTTCCTCTAATCCCTCTATAAGAGTATTAGAACACTCGAAACTTATAAGCCTTTCCTTGAAGGGTCAGTAAAAAGCCCTTCAAAAGCCCCCAATTCCAAGCATAACTCAAGAGACAGGACTCATTAAACACTCCAAAACACCCGAATTTTTTAGTGTACACTCTTGTCCACGAGACTTCCAGAAGGAAAACAAAAGTTTAAACCAAATTTAAAGGACTATAAAACTACCAAATCCAAAAAAGTCAAATTTCCACGAGGAGGAGGTATGTAAGGGGCCCTTAAAGACCTCCGCTCAAAACTCCGAAAAAATTTCGTCACAAAACCCCTAAGATTTTGTAACTCTCTGTTTGATAGTAACTTCCGGTTACTAAAGACTTCCAGAGCAACCTTAGAATCTCAAATCCAAAATAAGAACACAAAAAGCGGGAAAATTTAAAAAATCATCGATGGAACCATGATATGAGGTATTTGGCCGTCATTCTGCCCTGTAAATTTTCCTCTCAAATGTGACAAAGTCCGTCCATGCTGCATGTGCTAGGAAGTTTGCCTCCATAACGTTTGGTTTTCCGTTCTTAAAAGCTTCCTCTTTGTATGTGTAGCCCACAATTTCGCCAACAAACCACGTGTGATCTCCGTAGTCTCTCGCGTCTACTACTTTGCATTCTATGTTTGCTAATGCCTCCTTTATGCTTGGTGTGGCGATCTTTGTGGAGTTAACGAGGGTTATGTTCATTTCCTTAAGCTTGGAAGGCCCGCTTTTTGTTCCGGCAATCCAGACATCTCGAAGCATTTCCAAACTCGGAACACTGATAACAAACTCCTTGTATTTAGAGATTAGCCTGTGGGTGTATCTTTTTGGAGAAACCGCTACCCCTACTAAGGTAGGCTTGTGAGAGAGAACTGTCACCCAGTCGGCTGCCATGACGTTTGTTTCCTCCTCCTGTCCCGAAACTATTAAATAGGTTCTCATTGGGTAAATCAACCTGTACATCCCCTCCCACCCCTATGTCTCTCTGCTTTGTTCTTTAAAAGTCCTTCTTAAGCTGAGCCAGTAAAGAGCTTTGGCTGCTCTTTCTGGGGTTGAAAAGTTTTTGATGCCGTGAGCGTTTAGAAGCTTTGCGCCCTCCTTTACGAGCTCTCCGGCCATAAAGTTGGTCACAATTGGCTTATTGCACTTGGCATCTATGATAGCCTTTGCTACTTCTTCACTTGGAATAAATATGGGCGGAACGCAGATAACGAGTAAGCCATCAACGTTCTTATCCTTGCAAACGACCTCTATTGCTTTTTTATATCTCTCATAGTCTGCATCTGCTATCAAGTCAATTGGATTTCTGGTTGAGCATTGTGGGGGTAGGAATTTTTTAAGGTCCTCCACGGTTTCTTCTTCAAGTTTTGCAATCTCTAATCCTAGCTTCTCAGCTTTGTCAGTAGCTAAAACCCCCGGACCACCGGAGTTTGTTATTATTGCTATTCTTTTTCCTCCACTCTCGTACATCTCAAAAATTTTTGCCGCATCAAAGAGTTCTTCCATTTCTTCAACTTCTATTGCTCCAAACTGCATAAAAACGCCTTTGTAAATTTCGTAGCTTCCTGCCAAACTCCCCGTGTGACTTTGGGCCGCTTTGCTGCCGCTTTTGCTTTTTCCGGCCTTGAGAATTATCACAGGTTTTTTAGCGGTGGCATACCTCAAAGCTTCGACAAACTTCTTCCCATCCTTTACCCCTTCGATGTATAGGGCTATCACTTTGGTGTTCTCATCATCGGCAAAATATCTTAAGAAGTCACTTTCCGTTAAATCAGCAGCATTGCCGTAAGAAACGAAAGCGGAAAATCCTATTCCTTCCTCGTTCCCCATGGCCAGAGCTGCACCACCAAATGCCCCGCTTTGCGAGATCAGAGCTAGACCTCCTTTCTTAACCCTAACTTCAAAGGACCCAAAGAAGTCAGCATGAACTCCAAAAATTCCGGCACAATTTGGCCCGATAATCCTTACTCCCTTCTCTCGGGCTTTTTTAACCAGTTCTTTCTCGAGCTCAGTATTTCCTATCTCACTAAACCCGGCACTTATAACCACTGCTCCCTTGATTTTTTCTCCAATTTCATCAATTAGAGATGGAACAAGCCTTGCGGGAATTGCTATTATGGCAACATCAACATCTCTCTCAAGCTTTTCCGATATCTCGAGTTTCCTCCCCGCTACTTCGACCTCTCCCCCTTTGGGATTTACGGGAATAACCTCCCCTTTGAAGCCTCCTTCGACTATATTCTTCAGTATCTCGTATGCTATTGCGCCCTTCTTAAACGAGCCGAATACTGCTACCGATGAAGGATAAAAGAAGAAGTCCATTGGGTCACCTCCGCTTTGCTAACAGGGGGAGCAGCACTATTAACAAAACAAATCCCGGGCCGCAGACGCCTTTTTTCTGTTCCACTATAATGATCACGTTTTTGCCGTCTGTTCTCTGATCCTTAATCCCTAAACTGACTGGAGCTTTAACACTCACTTTATCAAATCTAAAAGGTAAGGTTATATTTGCACTCCAGGTTTTTCTGGTGAGGCTCTCTTTGTAATCTACTTTTGGCTTTGCTTTGCCCCATACAAGTACCTTATTGCCTTCAATTTTTGAGTTTATCTCTTGAATCTCCATGGTTTTGTTGAACTCCTCTCTTATTTTTGTCTCGTGGTAGATAGTGGCATTAACTCCCTCAAAGGTTGCATTGAACTCTACAAGCCCACTTAGGGGGTCATAATAGAGCTGGATGCTCTTCGTAGTCTTTGCCAGAAATTCATCAAAAGAGACAAACTTGGTGGTATTTTCTGACGTTTTGTTCATAATAGCCTCGTAGACGGAGGAATCAAAGGTTATCACAACTATTGGAAGATAGTATCCGTTCTCCCATGATGCAACATTCTCCACGAGCTCCTTTGGTTTTGGGGCTAGGGTAATGAGATAAGCACCTTTTGGAAGAATCATTGTGAGCTTTCTCCAGCTGTATTCAAAAACCCTATTTTTAAACAAAAACTGCATAGGCCCATAAACTGAACTCTGCAGTGTTTGATTTTTCTCCACAAGATAGTTGTATATTTTAAAGGTTACAACAGCAGTCCAGTTTTTCCCAAGTTTTACGGGACCTTCTTCAGGCACTACTACCAATGCTTTTTTGGATTGCTTTTCCACTTCCCTCTTAAAATTGCCGTATATTAATGAGTAAACAAAGTCATGGAATTCTTTCTCTGCCCTCTGTGGATTTGTCTGGGAGATGTTTTCAAAGTAGTTTAAATAGAATGGATCTTTGAGTTGGGCGTTGATTTTAACTAGGGCTGTTCCACTGGGATAGAGAGTTACATAAATGTCAATGTTAAAGAGGTGTTGATCTTCATAAGCGTAAACCTGGGAAAACGATGCTAGTAGCATAACCGCAATTAGAATCCACGCACCTCTCTTCATTTTCTCACCTCCAAAACTTTTTCAAATACCAATACAAAAATTTATTGGTTCATTGATAAAGAGGGATAGCGATGAGGAAGTACAGGAAAGTTGTAGTTGGGGGCACTTTTGACAGACTCCACTTAGGTCATAAGGCTTTGCTTAGAAAGGCTTTTGAAGTGGGGAAGTATGTCTACATCGGTCTCACTTCTGATGAAATGATAAAGACCAAGCCCTACGCTGAGAGGATTCTCCCATATGAAATTAGACTGCGGGATTTGCTAAAGTTCTTTGAGATAAACGGGTATAAAAACTACAGGATAATAAAGATACACAGCGCAATAGGCTTTGCAGACAGGATAAAGAGTTTGGAGGCAATAGTTGTTAGCGAAGAAACGTATAAAGGTGCCCTCTTGGTGAATAGAGCAAGAAGGGAAAAAGGTCTAAAACCCCTCGACATTGTTACCATAAAGCTAATCAAAAGCAAGCTTGGAGATAAAATAAGCTCTTCCTTAATAAGGGCTGGTTTGATAGATCCTTTTGGGAATCCAAAGAGGTGATAAAATGAGAGTAGTCACAATTGGGGCTGGACTTGGAGGACTTTTGACAAGCGCTTTTTTAGCCAAGGCAGGTCATGAAGTGAAGGTTCTGGAAAAAGCTCCTTTTGTTGGTGGTAGGTTTACAAATCTCAACTACAAAGGCTTTCAATTGTCCACTGGAGCCCTTCATATGGTTCCTCATGGAGAAAATGGGCCCTTAGCTCATCTACTAAAGCTTTTGAATGCCAACGTGAAAATAGTAAACTCAAACCCAAAGGGTAAGTTCTTCATAGGGGGAAACATTTACCACTACAGAGAGGGTTGGAAGTATCTTTCACTCAAAGAGAAGGCCAAAGCGATGAAGCTCCTGGCAGAGATAAGAGCCAATAGACTTCCAAGTGGTGAAGATGCACACATGAACTCTTGGGAATGGCTCAAAGAAAAAATCGGTGATAACGAGTTTGCTTATCTCTTCATAAAGAGCTTTCTCGGCTGGGCAGTTAGCCTAACTCCGGAAGAAGTTCCGGCAATAGAGTTGGCTAAGGAGATAAAAGCAACTTTGAAGTGGGGAGGTCCGGGACTCATAAAAGGTGGATGCAAAGCTGTAACCGAAGAACTTGCGAGGATTGTAAGAGTGAGTGGGGGAAAAATAATAACCAGAAAGAGGGTTGTTGAGGTAGAGGATGGCAAAGTAATAACGGCAGATGGGGAGGAATACCCTTATGATGTACTTATATCCAACATAGGGATAAAGGAAACGGTAGAGCTTTTTGGAAGGGATAAATTCGATAAGGATTATCTGAAAAAAGTGGACGCCCTAAAGCCAGCAGAGGGGATTAAAATCAACATAGCCTTAAAGGGAGGGCCTAGAATAGGCAACACCGTTGTTTTTGCCCTAGATACTCAAAGGATAAATGGATACAATGAACCCTCTGCCTTGACTCCAGAGCTTGCAAGAGAAGGCTACACTCTCATTATGACGCATCAGGCTTTAAGAAGCAGAAACATAAGGAAAGAGCAGAAACTTGGATTGGAAGACCTCCATTATCTCTTCCCGGAGCTTGACAAAGAAGGAGAGATTCTAATGGTTCAAACTTATTTAGACGGAAATCCCGTTAACAGAGTAGCCTCTGGAACCCATCTTGACTTCCCAATCGAAAACGTTTACATAGTTGGGGATGCGAACAAGGGAGAAGGGGGAATAGAGGTAGAAGGAATAGCGCTTGGCGTTATGAAAACCCTGGAGAGCCTAGGTATTGGAAGGTTTAGCGAGTGGTATCTCTGAGTAAAACAGCAAAGAGATTTCTTGGATACCTTTAAATTTGCAAGCCCTTTCAATTATTTTTCGAAGTTTTTTCTAAAAGAATTATTTTATGACTAAGAAACCCTTTTAATTCGCTAAGGTCTAACTTTATACACCAGTGCTGGAGGGAGTAACATGAGGAAGAGGGTTGTTATAGCTTTGGGTGGGAATGCTATTCTACAGAGAGGACAAAAGGGGACTTATGAAGAGCAAATGGAGAATGTGAGAAAGACTGCAAAACAAATTGTTGATATCATCCTCGATAACGATTATGAGGTTGTGATAACTCATGGGAATGGTCCTCAAGTTGGGGCGATTTTACTGCAACAAGATGCCGGAGAGCAGATATATGGGATTCCCGCTCAGCCCATGGATGTTTGTGGTGCAATGAGCCAAGGGCAGATTGGGTACATGATACAGCAGGCTGTGATTAATGAGCTAAATAGAAGGGGCATAAATAAGCCTGTGGCAACAATAATTACTCAAACAATCGTTGACAAAAATGACCCAGCGTTTCAGAATCCTTCAAAGCCAGTGGGACCGTTTTATGATGAGGAAACCGCCAAAAAGCTTGCCCAAGAGAAGGGGTGGGTTGTTATAGAGGACTCAGGAAGGGGATGGAGAAGAGTTGTTCCTTCACCAGACCCAATTGGGCATGTTGAAGCTCCAATAATCCAAGACCTAGTTGAGAAGGGCTTCATAGTTATAGCCTCAGGCGGAGGAGGTATACCGGTAATTGAGGAGAACGGTGAATTTAAAGGGGTTGAGGCTGTAATTGACAAAGATTTGGCCGGAGAGAAGCTTGCTGAGGAGGTTAATGCGGATATTTTCATGATACTCACGGATGTTAACGGCGCTGCCATCAACTACGGCAAGCCAGATGAGCAGTGGCTTGGAAGGGTCACAGTTGATGAACTTAAGAAATACTACGAGGAGGGGCATTTCAAGAAGGGTAGCATGGGGCCAAAAGTTCTTGCTGCGATAAGGTTCATTGAGTGGGGTGGGGAAAGGGCTGTAATTGCCTCTTTGGACAAAGCAGTTGAAGCTTTAGAGGGCAAAACAGGCACTCAAGTTGTTAAGTGATTTTCCCTCTTTTTCCGACTCCTTACAATATATGAATCTCGATTTTATTTATCAAAAGTTTTAAAAATATCAAGTTACAATAATTCTGTGGAGGTGACGTTATGGACCCGCTAAGCGGATTCATAGGTTCGTTGATATGGTGGATACTGTTCTTCTACTTACTCATGGGCCCTCAGATACAGTACAGGCAACTGCAAATTGCGAGGGCAAAATTGCTGGAAAGATTGGCAAAAAAGAGAAACTCCACAGTGATCACAATGATTCACAGGCAGGAGAGCATAGGTCTCTTTGGAATCCCTGTGTACAAGTTCATAAGCATTGAGGACAGTGAAGAGATATTGAGGGCAATAAGAATGGCTCCAAAAGACAAGCCAATTGACCTAATTATCCACACGCCCGGAGGCTTGGTATTGGCAGCAACACAAATAGCAAAGGCTTTGAAAGATCATCCGGCAGAAACAAGGGTGATAGTGCCACACTACGCAATGAGTGGTGGAACCTTAATAGCTCTCGCAGCGGATAAGATTATAATGGATCCTCATGCGGTTTTGGGGCCGATTGATCCTCAACTAGGCCAGTATCCAGCTCCGAGCATAATAAGGGCAGTTGAACAAAAAGGTGCAGAAAAAGTTGATGATCAAACTCTTATCCTTGCTGATGTGGCAAAGAAAGCGATAAACCAGGTTCAGGAGTTTGTGTACGATCTCTTAAAGGACAAATATGGTGAAGAAAAAGCCAGAGAACTTGCCCAAATACTAACCGAGGGAAGATGGACTCATGACTATCCAATAACTGTTGAGCACGCAAAGGAGCTCGGTCTTCATGTTGAAACGGACGTTCCAGAAGAAGTTTATGCTCTAATGGAGCTCTATAAACAGCCTATAAAGCAAAGGGGAACTGTAGAGTTCATGCCTTATCCGGTAAAGCAACAGGGGAAAGATTAGCTAGGCAAATTTTTTATTTATTTACATCCTTTTTGAAAAGCTAAGCACTGGTTCTCAGTTCTGGTGAATAATTTCGCGTCTCAGCCAAAAAGTTTTTATTTGGTTTTTACATCCCTTTAGTTAGGCTTAAATCAGGGTGAGATTATGATCAACTATTCTAAAATGAAGGAAGGGGAAGAGACCATGCAAGTGAAAGTAGACCCAGAGGAAATTAAGAGGATAAAAGCCGAAATAGAGGCTTTAGAAAGAGAGAAAAAAGAGATACAGGAGAGATTGGAGCAGCTCCAAAAGGAGCTGAATATTTGGATACAAAAAAGAGATGAGAAAAATAAAGAAGTAAGGCAGTTGAGGGAGAAAGCAAGAGAATATAAAATAAAAAGAGATGAAATCAATCAGCAGATTCAGGAGCTTAAAAAGAACAGGGAAGAGATAAACGCCAAGCTTGATCTTCTCTATCAGGAAGCCATGGAGTACAGGGCAAAGAGAAATGAATATAGACAGCTGAGAAGATTAAAGATGCCAAAGGAGAAGATAGAGGAGAGAATTGAAAAGCTTGAATGGGAACTCCAGACCAATCCGAACATAACTCCCGAAAGGGAAAAACAGATAGTCGATCAAATACAGGTTTTGGCTACAGAGCTTGAGATTCTCCAACAAGCTGATAGATTCCACAAGAAACTCCAGGAAACAAGAAAGAAGATTGAAAGTTTGAAGAAAGCAAGAAGGGCGATAGGAATGGAGATTCAAAAGCTTGCCAATCAGAGCCAGCAGTTCCATGAACAGATGCTAAAGGCTTACCAGCAGGCAGATGAGATTAAAAAAGAAGCTGATGAGTACCACCAGAAGGTAGTTGAGCTCAGAGAAAAGATTAGGGAAGTTAGGATGGACCTCAGAGAGGTAGAGAGAAAGATATTCGAATTTGATCAGAAGCACAAGGAGCTTATAGCGTATAAGATGGTCGCAAAGATGAGGGCAAAGAAGGACGCCACATTCGAAAAGGCAGTTGAAGCCCTTGAAAAGTTCAAGCGCGGTGAAAAGCTTACTTTGGATGAGCTCTTGCTACTCCAGAGATACAATCTGGTGTGAAGCATGGAAATCATAAAACACGAGGGTCCAGGGAGGCTTGGGTTAGTCAAAATTAATGATAAGACCTTTAAGACGCCTGCTTTGTCTGGAGTAGATTTTACCATTTCACCGTTCAATTCTTACTTCTACCCCAAAGATTTTGGAGAATATGACTTTAACCTTGCGCCCTCAATTCCCCTCAGTTTTTACACTCCAAGGGAGATAATAGAGAAAGCACTGAATAGGTTGTATGATGTTGATTACTCAAAATTCAATGCCCTCTATGTTCCGGTTGTGAGAAACCTTGAATACATTGACGAGTTTCTGGAAAATGTCCTTTCTCAGTACTCTTTTGATGCTATTTACATAGGAAGTGCAAAAATTTTTGTAAAAGATTATCGGAGATTTGTTCAAGCCATCAGGATCATTAGAGAAAAAGATCCAAATTTGCTCCTTGTTACGGATCTTGAACCCTTCTTCTACCCCTTAGCTGTTTATCTTGGCATCGATGCCTTTGATACCCGTTCCTTAAAGCTTTACGACTTCCACAAGAAGGGCTTTACGCAGTTTTCTCCAATCCTTTGGAGTGAAAATGAAAATTCTCTAGAATTCGCTAGGGAGATCATAAACCTGGTTAAAAAGGGTCTTGAGGAAGGAAAGCTTCGTTATCTGGTTGAAAACTTTTTCTACACCCAGGCTCATGCTGGAGTATTAAGAATAGCGGATAGAGAACACTCGGATTATCTTGAAAAATACACCCCCATACAAAGGGATACCGTTTACTTCATAAGCGATGCCTCCCAAAACAGGCCTGAAGTCGTGAGGTGGAGGCAGAGAGTAGTTGAGAGATTTAAGCCCCCTGAGAATATTGAGGCTCTCTTCCTCTTCCCATGTTCCGCTAAAAAGCCCTACTCCCACTCTCGCTCCCACACCCTTTATAGAAAAGCCCTCAAAGAAGCCCTTGGGCAGGGAATATATAAGATACACGAGCTTATCCTTACCTCACCTTTCGGTGTTGTGCCCAGAGAATGGGAGTGGTTAGCTAAATACGACATTGTTGTCACAGGTCACTGGAGTGAGGAGGAGATAAGCTCAGCCGCTCAGCTTTTAGCAGAAACCCTTGAAAAGTATCCTAAGGATGTTCCCATAATAGCCCATTTGGATGAGGCGTATGTTGAGGTTGCAAAGAGGGCCGGCGAGATTAGTGGGAGAGAGATAATATTCACTCCGGTTAAAAACGGCACAACAAGTAGAGAGAGCTTAGAAGGCTTAAAGGGGACGATAAAGGAACTCGGCCTTGAGTTAGTTGCTGAAAAGGAAGACAGAACCTATCGCTTCTATGAGAACATAAGGAAGGTGTTCGATTTTTACTTTGGTATAGGGGCAGGAGAGGCTGTTCTTCCTGATGAAGCGAGGATCGTTGGCTCTAAAATGCTCCGCATTCTCATAGACAACCAGCAGACCGGAACGTATCAAGAGGGCGTGATAAGTGTAACTCCATTCGGCATGCAGCGCATTTACGATGCAACGGGGAGCTATTATGTAAAGATTGACTTCGATCTCAGGGGAGATGTTTTTGCTGTGGGAGTTGGTGAGGCCGATGAGAAGATACGGCCCAATGATATAGTTGGTGTTGTAAGGGATGAAAAAGTCGTTGGCGTTGGAAAAGCCGTTCTAAGCGGAGAAGAGATGGTGAAGGCAAGGAGAGGAGTTGCGGTTAAGGTCAGGAAGAAGACATGAAAATTTTTTAAGTTATTCTCCATTATATTATGGGAGAAATATGAAGCAAAAGTTGATTGTCATTGGTGTTCTTGTTTTATTCTTATTCCCTTCAGTTAAGGCAGACTATAACGGAGCTGAAAGCCTTAGGTTCAGGGTATATGCCCTTTCAGATAGCGGAGCAGTAATATCTGCCAGCTACACACCCTATTCTCCTGGAATGTGTCCTGAGGGATGCGGATGTGCACTTGTACCATCTGGCTTTTGTTGCTTGCTAGCCAACTTTTTTGTGAATGATACTACCGTTGAGTTCCTCGGATTCTCGGATGTTCTCCAAATCCACAGGTATTCGGAAGACTACTACATCTTCACCTTCACCCATAACACCTTCAATGACACTCTCAAGGTATACCGCGTCTCTGTTGAGGGCATTGAAAGCATAGCAAACCTAACTGCCAACTGGCTTTATGGTGAATTTGCAGTCTCGATTCCTTATGTAGCTCTAAGGGTGGATAGAGAGCACGTTCTAGTTTACAATGTTCTCACCGGAGAGAAAAAAACTATGAAAATAAAAGAACTGGAAAACGGGATTATCCCAGGGATAAATGTAGGAAGAAACGGAGATGTTATTTATCTCAAAGGCAAAAATTCACTGGGAGCAGAAAAAAACATACGCGGTGAAGTTAAGGGAGATAAAATATCCTTTGGTAGCTTTTCGATCCCTTTATGGGCAGTTAAAAATTATACAGTCAGTCCAATAGAGGTAAGGCACCTGCACGCTTTTGAAGTGGGTGATGCCTATATAATACTCCCTTCTCCCTTTATGCACTACTTTGCCCCCTGCGGCAACAGCACAAGGGAAGTCGTCGAGTTTAGTAATGAATCAAGCAGTGACTTTTCGCCAGATGTGTATGCGTTCTTTTATAAAAATAATAAAATGCGACCAATACGCTTACTTAAACTTGAATACGGTAATATAAGGTCAGATACAGAGGCTCTCAACTGGATCATCTTCCAAAAAGAAGATGAAAATTCCGCTGAAAGCTTCACGTCAACTTCAACTACTTCTCCTTTGGAAACTTCCTCCCCCATCAATACAAAAGCTGAGAGTGTATGTGGTTCTGCAGCACTTTTAGTAGTTTTACTACTCCCATTGGTTCTGGTCAGAAAAAACTTTTAATGTTTTTTCATTATTCAAAACCATGCCAAAATACTTCAAAAGAGGTGTCAAGCGAGAGCACCATTTTCTCAAGGGACTTGAAAAGCCACTTGAAGAGATAGCCCGTATACCGGGCGTTAAGAAAGTTATTCCGGGGAGGATTTATGCAAGTGATTCTCGAGGCTTTGAGATTAAGGTTGTCAGAGAAACACTGACGGGATTGAAGCTTTTAGCGAAGAGTGATGGCAGTGTTCAGGAAATTTTCTTAGTTGTTGACAAGAAGGATAGGAAAAGGGTTAGTGAGGAGATAGAGAGAATTAGTGAAAAGTGGAGAAAGAGTTAAATCCACTAGTGCATATGACGCTGTCCTTGACTTGAACCCGGAGTAAATCGTTGTAAGATATCCCGATGCCGCAAATGAAGTTCCGGCAAGGATTTATAATGAAAGAATGGCTGTTGAGCATCTTGAGAAAGCCAAGAAGGTGATTGAGTTTTGCAGGCAAAAACTTGGACTTTAAGGATTGCGGAGGTTATAAAGCAACGCTATCCCGATGCAAAAATTATATTCTTTGGCTCCCGGGTTAGGGGAGATTATCTCAGGGACAGCGACTATGACATTATCATCGTTTCCAAGGCTTTTAAAGGGAAGCATTTCACTAAAAGGTCAAGTGATGTGTTGAGAGCTTTGTGGAATGATGGCATTGTTGGGGATTTTGAAATTCTGTGCTACACTCCGGAGGAGTTTGAGAGAAAGAAGAAAAGCCTTGGAATCGTGCGGGAAGCGTTAAAAGAGGGTTTAGTTATTTGAAGTGGTAGTTTAAAGTTCTCTTTTTCCCTCAAAGAATTCAATAAGCTCTTCATCGCTTATGTCTTCCTCGTACCCAAGTTCCTTCTTCTGGAGTTCTATTAGGCCGGGGGTGAGCAAAAGCTTTCCATTAAGCTTTGGAACGGCATAATGGAGAGTTATCTCGCTGAACTCATCAAGTTTTATCGTTGGGTGCTCTTCATATTCGATTTCTTCCAGCTTTTTTCCTTCTGCTATGAGCTTTGCAACTATAGCTGAACCGTCTATCGAGAACTGCACTTTCCCGATATTTCTTGCCCTTGCCTCCTCAATCTTTGAGGTTATGAACTTCTTCGTCTTTCCTGTGAATTCAAAGTCTCCAAGAATTCCTCCTACAACTATGATCGTTTCTTCCTCTATGTCTTCCGGTTTAAGCTCCTCCTCAGCAAAGGGATCGAGGATTATCATCTTTGAACGATCAAAGGGGAATTCGGTAACGCTCTGTGGAATAACCCCACCTAGTTTGGCAAGCTCCTCTCTTTCCTCAGGTAAAACGTTTGTGAATATGAGTTTATCTCCCCACCACTCGCTTGCATGCTTGTATTCAAGTAGAACCCACTCTCCAAGCTTTTCGAGATGCTCTATTATTAAATACGGCATTTTTCTCACCCAGAAACTTTATGGTGGGGCCGCCGGGATTTGAACCCGGGTCTCCGGCTCCCGAAGCCGGAAGGATAGACCAAGCTACCCCACGGCCCCTCAGCGCTAACTTTCAAGCATCTGGTTATAAATCTTTCCCAACTCTCTTAGCAAAAGATATAAATTTTGAGCGGCATAGTGGTGTAGGATGCCAATGATATCCATAATAGTGCCTACATATAATGAGCGAGAAAACTTGGAGGAGCTATTTGAACGGATAGCGAGAGCTTTAGAAGGAAAAGAGTTTGAAATAATAGTTGTAGATGATGATTCCCCGGACAGAACTTGGCAAAAAGCAGAAGAGCTAGCGAAAAAATATCCCGTAAAGGTTGTAAGAAGAATAAACGAAAGAGGGCTTTCTTCTGCTGTTATCAGAGGTTTCAAAGAAGCTAGGGGAGAAATTTTTGTAGTTATGGATGCTGACTTGCAGCATCCTCCAGAAGTAATCCCCAAGTTGACTGAAGCTATTGAGAACGGAGCTGATATAGCTATAGCAAGCAGGTACGTGAAGGGAGGAAAAGTTGAAAATTGGTACTGGTGGAGAAGACTCATCTCAAAAGGAGCGATAATGATAGGCAGAGTTGCTTTGCCAAAAATAAGGACAATTAGAGATCCCGTGAGCGGGTTTTTTGCTATTAGGAGAGAAGTTATTGAAAACGTTGAGCTCAATCCTGTGGGTTTCAAAATCCTCCTTGAGCTCCTTATAAAGGGCAAGTATTCAAAAGCCGTGGAGATTCCCTTTACCTTTGGGTTAAGGAGTTCTGGAGAAAGTAAGCTGGGTACCAAGCAGATACTGAATTACCTCCACCATCTTTACAGGCTCATGAAGTGGGAGGGAGAGATAGATAGGCTTGTTAAATTCTCCATAGTTGGTTTAAGCGGTATCCTTGTAAATGAAGGCTCTCTTCTGGGGTTTGTCGAGTTTTTGGGATGGGACAAGAGGATAGCAGTAATCCCAGCAACTGAGCTTTCCATATTAAACAATTTTATATGGAATGACCTCTGGACGTTTAGGGATCTAAAGAGAAAGCCAGCTCACCTGCGCTTGCTAAACTTCCATCTTGCCGCACTTACAGGAGCTCTGGTTCAATGGAGTATCTATCTGATTCTTTTATATCTGGGTGTTAACTATCTAATAGCCAACCTCTTTGGCATAGGTGGGTCTTTCATTGTTAGGTTCCTCTTCAATCGGAACATCACATGGGCGTAATTGTTAAATACTCCACTATTGTAAAATTTCAGGGGGAATTGGATGGAGAGTTCTTCAAGCGGATTCTATAGAAGAATTTCTACTGGAGTAAAAGGACTTGACGAACTTATTGGAGGGGGCCTAATCCCTGGGAGGGTTTATGTTGTTACGGGCCCACCCGGAAGTGGCAAAACAACTCTTGGAATTCAGTTTCTTGTGGAAGGCGCGAAAAATGGGGAAAAGGGATTGTATATATCTCTCGTTGACGATTCAAAGACAATAATTCAGGATATGCTTCACTATAAATTTAATCTGCTTTCTTTCCTTAGAAGCAAGAAAATAGTGATATACGATCTGAGTTCTACCATTACGAAGGGGAATACAAAGCCCACTTGGGGAGAAATCCTCGAGGAGATAAAGAGAATCATTCTCCATGAAAATGCAAAAAGAGTTGTCATAGACTCTTTTACCCCATTAGAGTTTATGGTGAAAGATCCAGAAAATAAAAGAAGGGAAATAGTCAGACTGATAAAGCTCCTTTCTACTATGGAAATAACCGGAATTATAATAACCGAAATGATGGAGTCTGATAAATATACGGATGATTATTACGTGGCGAGTGGAGTGATAGTGATGCATCACTTTATGAGGCAGTTCCAAATGGTCAGGGCAATTCAGATACTGAAGATGAGGGGAACTGCACACGATAACAACCTGAAAAAGATAAAGTTCACCGAAGATGGGATAGTTGTGTACAATGAGGCTCCATGGTGATTACTATGAAAAAGGAAGACCTGATAAAAGAGGCATACCGCTTTGGATACTTTGTTGGGTATAAGGGGCACACGGAATGGGTTTCTTGGATAGCTGGAAAGAAAAGAGAGATTTACAGGCGGGCTGAGGAGCTGGGGATATATAAAGAAGTTAAAATTGCCTATGAGAAAGGTCTCCAAGATGGAAAAGAGAGGCGAATGAAGGAGATAACACAGGGGCTGGAAAAACTTGAAGATGAAATCCTGCCAGAAAAACAAAAGGTTGATAATGCTCAGGAAAAGGAAGAGCTTGAAATTGAATTTTCCCGATTTTCAAAAACTCCAAAAATTGTGGAGCCTCCAGAAATACTTGCACTTATAAAAACACTTGAAGCACCTAAACTCCTCTCCCCTCCTAAAATGCTGAGTAAAGAGGACTGACCTCCTCCCCGCCCTGAAAGGCGAGGCTTTCAAAAGAAAAAAGTAAACTTTATTGGTAGTTTTGTTCTATCCTTATTCTGGTGTTATCAATGAGAGAGTTCTTGAAAGAAGCCGAAGTTTTTAATCCGGAAAATGTTTTGGGGTATATCTCAGAAATAAGCAAGTTTCACAGGATACAAGGCTCCAAAGAGCTGGTTGAAGTAGCTAGATACATAATCGAAGAGCTTAGGGTAAACGGCATAAAAGCGGAACTACTTGAAGATTCCTATGACGGGAAAAAATGGCATCTAACCCTTTCTTCTCCAATAGCATGGGATCTAATTTATGGGGAAGTGGAGATAATTGGGAAGAAAATAACAACTTCCAAAACTCCCCTTCTAGTAATGGCACACTCGCCACCCGGAGAAGTAGGGGGAGAAATTATAGCAATAGAAAGAGAGGAAGACTGGGAAAATGCAAATGGCAAGATTGTTATGGTAAATGAGAAGTGGCATGAAAACTACAGAAAGGCGAATGAAAAAAGAGCACTTGCGTTTATCGCTTACAGAAAGGGAACAGGCAAGGCTTTTCCTTATATCGGATTATTTCTGACAAAGAGGGATTTAGAATGGGCGAAAATCCCGGCAGTTGCTCTAAGCGAAGAGATTGCAAACACTGTTACTCAGAAACTAAAGAAGGGTGAGAGGGTAACGGCAAAAATCAGGGTTGACACTCTGATCTCTGAGAGGCAAATTCTTCCAATTGTTTACGCAAGAGTGGGAGAGGCACCATATGTTCTGTTCACAGCCCACATCTGCCACCCAAAGCCGGGTGCAAACGACAATGCAAGCGGAGCGGCAATGCTGATTGAGATAGCTAAGGCGCTTAACAACCTTTACGATGATTCGTTCCGCTTTGGCTTTGCCTTCCTCTGGATTCCGGAGCATTATGGGACGCAGGCATTTATAGAGAAATATGCAAAGCTTGATGATTATTACGTGGCAATAAACCTTGACATGGTTGGAGGAAGTGAAGACAGGGCTGGTTCAACGATAATGGTAATTAGAACTCCATTGTCAAGATTTTCAATAGCTTCTGGGATCTTGGAGTATTATATCAGTCTTGCAAATTCTGAAGGAGAGAGCTTTGGAGGGAGTGCACTGCCGAAAATGAAGGCCAAAAGCTATCCATATGAGGTTGGAAGCGATCATGATGTGTTCAACTTCTTTGGGATTCCAAGCGTAATGCCCATAACCTGGCCTGATAAGTTTTATCACTCAAGCGAGGATAGTGTTGAGAAGATAAGCAAAGAAAGCCTTGAAATCATAGGAAAAGCAGTGCTGGCCACTGCTTTAGCCCTTGCAAAGGGAAAGAAAGAGGATTTAGAAAGATTTGCCAGAGGCTTTACAATGAAGTATCTCGGAGAACTCAGTATTGAAAGGAATCTTGAAGTGGCAGAAAAGTTGGTGATGCTTGGACTGTCAAGGGATTCTAAGTTCTTAGGACTAAACACGGGGCACGAGTTTACTTTTGAACCTTGGCTAAAGTGGAACAGAAAAGGCATAATCTCCCCAAGATCAATAAAGCAAATTGATGAAAAGAAAGGGGAGGAACTGGGAAGAATATTGGAAGATAGAAAAATGGGTGTTTTGCTTCATGAGCTGCTAATGCTCGGAGAGATAATGCCAAAAGAAGACGCGTTCAGAGCTCTGGAAGAGGAGTATGGAAAGTTCGAGAAAGAAAAGCTTGAAAAAGCAGTTGAAATACTAAGATCTTTAGATATCATCGTTTTTTAGCTCTTTCTCAATTTCATTTATCTTTTTGACAACATTTTCCTTAAGTTTTGCCAAAAGTTCTGAAGGTGAGACTGCTGAATAAACATAGCCGAGCCAACCCTTCTGAATAAGCTCCCTCTTGAGCACTCCTCTCTTGTACAAGTTGAGGACATGTTCTCTAACACTTCTCTCGCTTATTCCAAGCTCCTCTTTTATTTCAGTTATCCTCATAGGTGCTTTCTTTTCTAAGAGCAGGCGGTATATTCTAAGTTCGTTTTTCTTGAATCCTAACGTCCTCAATAGTCCCTCAAGCTTATCGTATACATCCCCCATCTTTCTCTCACACCTATGAATATTTAACTTCATACATTTTAAGCCTTACGGTTTAGCTCAACTTTGCCAATATATGTTCCATCTCCAAGAAAAGCCTCTCCTGACGGAGAATCTTTCAAAAATGGAATCATCTTTATACCCTCTCTTACGTCGAATCCTTCTATGTATGGATTTACCGTGGGTAAAATCAGAAAATTCCTGACTTTAAAGAGGCATTTAACCTTCTTGATTGTTCCTCCGATCTTCAAGCTGATTGCAGGATGGATGTGTCCTAGAAAAGCTTTCTCAAAGTCAACTTTTGGAAGATTTTGATGTCCATGGAGGAAGAGCATATCATCTAGTATAAAATGACTAACAACGCTTACATTTTTGAATTCCTTTGTGACTTCTTCTATCTTCCCATCGTGGTTCCCTTTTGTTATGACAATGTTGTAATCCAAAATCTCAGAAAAGAACTCCATCAGTAGTTTTTTGACAAATCTATTCATTCCGAGGGGTTCTTTTATGTCACCTAGAATAATTACCAGATCCGGATCTTTTTCTTTTATAAACTCAGCAAGGCTTTTTTCGAATTTCGTCCTTACCCTTAATCCCCTCGAAAGTTCAAAAGCTATGTGAGGGTCTGCAAGAACAAGAGTCTTTTCAGAAGAAGTTCTCAGTTCAAGAGAAAGCATATCATAAGGGAAGCTTTTCATGATCACCACTTAAAAGAGATATAAAGATTGAAGAGAGATCAGATGATTCCTCTCTCCTTCTTTCTTTGCCTCTTTAGTCTCCTGATCCTCTTTTTAATCCACTTCCACCTCATTCTTCCCTTCTTTTTCCATTTCCTTGGTCTCCTCTTCATGATCATCACCCCGATAATCGTTCCAGACTAAGCTCACTTTGCTTGGTTTTTAAGCTTTTCCATCAAAAGGAATTAGCAAATAGCAAAGACAAAAAGAACAAAATAAAGGAGATTAAAGGAAAATCTGGTCAAGCAGAGCCTTGTCTTTAGTCGAAATTGTATAAATGGCTTTTAAACCTTTATAGCGGATTAGAGATGATTAGAGAGTCTATAGCAAGAATTGTGATACTGTGAAAGGCTTTCTTGGCGTATCTGGCAATTCTGTTGATTTAGAAAATTTTGCAAGTCTGGAATATTGTGCAATGAAGATTTTCTCTTTTTATAAACCTTTACTCGGATAAAGATGGGTTCGATAAGTTATTAACCGCTGAAACCTTAAAATATTAAGGAGGGATCGAAATGAAAGTTGGATTTGTCCAGATGGAGCCAAAGCTTTTGGATCTTAATGCTAACTTGAGCAAAGCTGAAAGATTAATTAGAGAAGCTGCAAGGCAAGGAGCAAAGCTCATTGTTCTTCCAGAACTTTTTGACGTGGGCTACAATTTTGAGACAAAAGAAGAGGTGGAAGAGATAGCCCAGCAGATCCCAGATGGAGAGACTACTCAATTTCTCGTCGAGCAGGCAAGGGAGCATGAAGCATTCATAGTGGCTGGAACCGCTGAGAAAGATGAAAGGGGAAAGCTCTACAACTCTGCTGTTATCGTGGGGCCAATAGGATGGGGCTACATTGGGAAATACCGGAAGATCCATCTTTTCTACAGGGAAAAGCTTTTCTTTGAGCCTGGAAATCTTGGCTTTCACGTTTTTAACATAGGCATTGCAAAAGTTGGGATTATGATATGTTTTGACTGGATCTTCCCAGAGTCGATGAGAACACTTGCCCTTAAAGGGGCTGATGTAGTTGCCCATCCAGCTAATCTGGTTCTTCCATATGCACCAAGGGCTATGCCAATAAGGAGCCTTGAAAATAGAGTATTCAGCATAACCGCAAACAGAATCGGAGAGGAGAGAGGGCTGAGGTTTATAGGCATGAGTCAAATAAACTCACCGAAAGCGGAAATCCTGCTGAGGGCAAGCGAAGATAAGGAAGAAGTGGGAGTCGTTGAGATAAACATCGAAGAGGCAAGGAACAAGAAGCTTAACGAGTTTAATGACATCTTCAAGGATAGAAGGCCCGAATATTATGCTTTGTAACTCCAAAACTTTAATTTTTTAATTGTGGTCTATGAAAGGAGCGATGCATGGAAAAATGATAGACGAACTCTTATCGATAGATAGTGGTGAACTTATTCAGAGAGGAGTGGAAGATGAGAAAACTCTAGAGGAGTTAGTTAAATTAGTGGACTCTTGAAATTATTCGGTTAAGATAAGGATACTACAAGTGCTAAGCGAAATTATACCCAAATTGCCTGCAGAGAAACGCCGATCGATTCTTGATATCCTCTTATCTCCCCTTCTTGAAAACCTCTTTGATGACAATAGAAGAGTCCAAGAATTGAGTTTGAGGGTTTTATCGGCTTTAATAACGGAAGTCTCTCTATTTCCTGAAGAGGCGTTGGAAATTTTTAAAGCGGTGAGTATTCCTCGGTTGCTTGAAGACGACTTTGTGTTTCTTGGATTTGTGGAGATTTTTAAACGGCTGAAATTCATAAAATACCATCCTTCAATACTAACCGCCCTTAATGAGATGACTCTCTCTAAGGACGAAAGAATAAGGGTTCTAGGAGTATGGGGGCTGTGGGGACTTCTTAATTCTGTTATTATGGGAGTTCAGGCTGCTGAAATTTTGGAAAAAATAATATCTAAGATACCTTCTCTGATGGAGAGCCTTGATGAGACAGTGGTGGAAGTTACACTCCAGCTTGTTAAGGAAATCGTTGCAAAATACAGGAATTCAGGGAACATTATACAAAGGGTTATTCCCTGGATAAAGGAAATGAAAGAGCTCAAAAAATCGGGAAGCTGGCTGATAAGAAGCGAACTTGAAAATGCAATTCAGTATTTATCGGAGGTTGTGAGAGAGTACTACCGTGAAAGAATAAATGAGGCATTAAAACTGCTTGAAGAGCTTGTAAAACAAGAGAAGTATGAAGATGCCATCTTTATAGCGGGTTTAATAGGGAATGAGGATATGCTGAGGTGGTTATCTCACAAAATAAACCTTTCGAAGAAGAGAGAAGTAATTGATGATCTTCCGAGAATCGTGAAAGGGCCAAAATATGCTGCCCCTCCTCTTAATCTGCAAGAGAAGACACTCTACATACCAAGTTTGGGTTCCCTCACAATAAGAAGAAGGAAGATAGGCGAGGAAGAGGAAGAAACAGAAGTTGGATTTTCTGGAGGAATTGACAGGAGCAATGAAGGCGCAAAAACTCTAGGTGTGGAAAAGATTTTGGAGAAATTAAGAAGCAACGACCCCACAGAAGTTATAGACGGGATATGGGAATTGTATGAATTATCAAAGAATATAACACCCGAAAATGGAGATGAGTTTCTCATCTTTGTACCAGAGCTGATTAGGATATTCTCATCTTCTCGTAATGAATGGGTAGTGGATAAAGTGAGCATGATACTGGCAAAGATTTTAGCATACTCTTCCTCTAGGAGTTACTTATCTCAAGTGTTAAGCTTTCTTGTTTTGGAAGGAAAAGAAAAAACCAAGGCCGTGAGGTTTTTCAAATACTACCTTTCTCACAAGTGGGATAGAGATGTATGGGCTCTTGTCTGGGAAAAGTTGAAAGATCTACTCATAGACAAAAATACTTCTATTGAAGCCTTAGGCATGCTCAGCAACCTTATCGATGTGATCCCCAGAGAAGAAAAAGATGTTTTAGAGAACATAAACGAAGCTTTGGAGAACCTGAAAATTGAGAGGCCAGAAGAACTTCAAAATGAGATAAACATTCTTAAGGAAAAAATAAATAAAAAGTTAAAAGAGGAAATGGTCAAGTATAAAACGGAATGATGAGTCTGGAGCCCCCTGACCGATGAGGAAGTTTCGCGGGGCTGACCGCAATGATAAAAAGAATACTATGCAAAGACCTCTATGAAGAAATAGAGCGACTTGAACGCTCTGTTGTGGAGCTTGAGGAGCAAATAATTGAGTTAAAGACACAACTCAACATGAAAACCGAAGAGGCCACGAGCCTTTATATCGAAAATCAAAACCTGAGATACAAAATAGAAATGCTAGAAAAAAGTCACAAACAGCTCATTGAGACGCTTAAAAAAATGAAAATTCCATTTGTTGTCATAAATGAGGATGAGTTTGAGGATATCGACCTCCCCGGTGAGTAGTCTCTGAGTGTCTGTCTGCATGGTCTTTATGTATCGAATATGGCTTGTAATGTTATGTAATATATCTAATCAAAGAATCAATGTTTCGGAAGAAACTTATAGAATATACTTCCTTATTAAAAATATTAAAACAAGTTAGCATCATACCTAAATATTATCCAATATGTGTTTATGATTTTTGATATTATTTTATGTTAAGTCATAAAGTATTTGCATTAGTGAAAATTTTATTTACAAGATTCCGAAAAAGTTAAATAGGACGAAGTCTAAATAGTTAGGAATAACGCTGTTATATAATAACTTTTTACTAGCTTAACTTATAATAACAACTCATTACTTAAAATTAACAAAACTTACTGGGGTCAGCATTCGGGGAGGTCGTTTTATGAGGAGGTCTAGAGTTGAGATAATTGCGGATATAATCCGCGCTGCCAATGGGGTTGGCGCAACAAAAACCCAGATAGTATACAGGGCTAACCTCAACTTCAAACTTGCGAGTAGGTACCTCGAGTACCTCATAGAGAACGGCTATATCCAAGAAATAGAACGGGGTAGGAAAAAGGTATTCATTTCAACAGAAAAGGGTCAAGCCTTTCTTAGAAAGTTCTTTGAGATAACCCGGGATATACGCAGCTTTCTTTGAAATTTTACTTTTATCAAAAATCTGTTTGTGACCAGTTGGCTAAATTGGGAGTTAAAGCTCACCAGTAACTTTGTTCCGGATCATAGTTACTGAATTTTGCATCATTAACATCCGTCAGTAACATGTTTTAGTAAGTTCTTTTCTGTTGGCTTAAATACCGGCTGAACCATAGTATTCAATTGGGGGATACACCCCCACAACAGGAGGTATGGGATATGAAAGCAGTGTTTGTTGCTATGTTGTTGGTCGGCCTGATGGCCGTTGGAGTTGGAGCAGGGACTTGGGCCTACTTCAGCGACACCGAGACAAGCAGCGGCAACTACATCGCCGCGGGGACTCTGGAACTTAAACTAGGAGATGGAGGCAGCAACTGGTACGACGACCCGGACATACCAAGCTATACCATCAACGATGTGTACCCAGGCTGGAGTGACTGGGTCGACTTCTATGCCAAAAACTTCGGATCGATTGATGGGGACCTCTACATGAAAGTCACATACACTGAGAGTGGTGGAGACAACCCCGAGGCTGAAGGCACTCCCGATGATGCAGTCCTCGACGATAACCTCTACGTTGCGGTATACGTAGATGGCGTTCTCCAAGACAACCAGACCCTCTCTTGGTGGCAGAGCCAGGGATACTATTCACTTGGAGATTTAGCCGCTGGGAACATGGCTCATATAAAGATCGAGGTGTACATACCCACTACCGTCGGGAACGAGATACAGGGAGACAGTGTAACTGTTGACGTTGAGTTCAAGCTCATGCAGGATGGAGCATCTCCGTGACCCCCTTTACTTCTTTTCAGGGGTGACCAGAGATGAGAAGCATTGCAGTGGCCTTCCTCCTCATCGGCCTTGTATTTGCAGGGGCCGGCTACGGCACGTGGGCGGTCTACCAGGACACCGAAACCAGTGAAGGGAACTACGTGCAGGCTGGGACTTTGGACATCTACCTCACAGACCACCCGGATCCAAATTCCCAGTGGATATGGCTATACATGTTTCCAGGAGATACCGACTATCATCCAGGAATAGACGGGCAAGTGGCTATATACAACAATGGCACTCTCATGGGAGACCACATAGAGATTTCCTTTGAATTCAAGTGCTACGAGGATAACGATGGGGACATCTTTGTTGATCTCTGGGGCCAGGACTTCACTTATAATTCCTCAAAGCACATTGTAGGGCCAGAATCAGATACCAACCAGTCAGGAATAGGAACATGGCTGGAAGAGATTACAGCTGACTTGGCCTATGAGCACGGGTTGAACTACACAACTCTCTGTGAGGACTGTACTCTGGAGGAGCTTAGCAACCAGATATTCACTGTGAGCGACGTTCCTTTAAACAATGGAGTCGATTATGCGTTACTGGACATAACCATAAATGGGGTTGAAAACAAGAATACCCCACAGAACGACTGGCAGGGTGACGTCTGCGAAATGATAATACACGTCGCCCTCGCCCAAGCCCCAGGACAGACGGTACTCACTCCAGGAGGCGTTGTCGTCTACGGGCCAGGAATGGTTCCACTGTACCAGTCCTCATGAGGCCGAGGCCGATGAGGTCGCTCTCCATCCTCTTTTTATTTGTAGCATTGGCGTTCGTCATGTACAGCTCGATGATTTACGTGACTATTCAGAATGCTCCCTCAGGAGGTGTTCTCATCTCTGCCGAGAACACTGCTAAAACCAGTAGGATGGTCTCAAACTCCCGGGAGATACTCAACTTGACGGTTTCCAATGATTCGGCTGTTGTCGGGCAATCCATCGGCCTGACGAATACGAAAATTTCCTACGAAGGGCTTCT
Source organism: Thermococcus aegaeus (assembly GCF_055393685.1). Classification (NCBI taxonomy): domain Archaea; kingdom Methanobacteriati; phylum Methanobacteriota; class Thermococci; order Thermococcales; family Thermococcaceae; genus Thermococcus; species Thermococcus aegaeus. The sequence continues at coordinate 1,265,610 of NZ_AP042464.1, forward strand.
GAACACGATCGAGGTAATCATCAAATTGAATCTCCTAATCATTGCTCTTTCGGTGTTTCTTCTCGTAATAACCTCGCTGGTGGTTAAATGATGAAGAAGCTTCTCATCGTAATGGTCATCCTATCATCGGTTCTCTCTTTCTACTCATACTACGGTACTTTTTCGTACTTCTCGGACACCGCAACTATAGAGAACGTAACCATAACCGCCGGCGTCTGGGAGAAGCCGGAAGTTGAGGTTCTCTACTCCAATCCAGTCCTGTTCCTTTACTGTAGGGGGATTTCAAAGGACCTGAGCTTTAACGTAACTCCTAGGGGCTGGAAGACAGATACGCAAGAGACTGTGTTGGTATCACATAGCGGTGTGGAGTGCCATGAGTTATCTTGCGTAGGCATGCTCACGAACATATGGATCCGGCCCGTTGAGGGGAACGTTACTCTGGAGAGGGTTTTAATAAGCTGGGATGGCGGAGGAAAGCTGGAAGAGTTCTGGGTAGGTCTTTATGGTGTTGAGGGAATAAACCAGACCTCTCCAGCGAGCTTTCCTATGAACAAAGAGCTTAGGGACGGCAAATGGTATCCAGTAACCTTCAAGTTCAGGAACATGGGGCTGAGAGACAGTTACTCCTTCAGGATAACGTTTATCTTCGAAGGCAACTACAGTAGGACAATCAGCTTCTGGCTGGGGGATGAAGAGTGAAGATCCGCTCGCTTCTACTTCTGCTCATTGTCCTACCTTTTACCATGGCTATCCCATATCTTCTAAGCCTAACACCTATGGTAGTCCTTAGTGGCTCGATGGTTCCCTACTTCAACCCTGGGGACATAGTGTTGCTCGAAAGAACAGACCCGGCACAGGTGAAGGTAGGGGACGTCATAGCATTTAACCCTCCCGATGCGAAGGACAAAACAACCTTCGTTACCCACAGGGTTGTGGACGTTATCAAAAAGAACGGGACGCTTTACTTTAAGACGAAAGGTGATAACAACGAAGATGTGGATCCTTTCCTCGTGTCCCAGCAGAACGTTTACGGAAAGGCCGTCTTTTCAATCCCAAAGCTGGGCTTTTTGACACGTCACAACCCCAACAGGCGGGTCAGACTTCTATTTTATCTATTCACGATCCTAATACCCGGAATTGGAGTCATCATGACTGAGCTCCCTAAGATAATCTACTACTCCCCAAAGCTGGATAAAATACTAACTAGGATCTCCATCAGGAGGTCGAGATCAAGAGAAGTAGTGAACCTCCCTCGACTTTTAGGGATATTCTTGGTGTCTCTTGTGTTCTTCACGATCCTGCTTCCCCCATCCATCGAGAACGGGAAGAACACTGGGAGGCTGTCCGTTCTGGTTCTTAGACAGGGAGTTCCCGATTATGAACTCGTCCATCCTGGTGAGGACATCGGTGGTGAGTACGACTATGCCGTTAATTCGATTCTCCCCGTGATGTGGATCGTGCGTATCTATGAAGTCAATCCTTTTATACTAAAAGAACTCAATATTATACTATCACTGGCTATAACTATCCTATCCTTTCCTATCTGGGTAAAGGAGGAGTTAAGGTTTAGAATCGAGAGGAGGAGGAACAAATATGCTATCCGCAGGGTATAAGAAGGGGTTCTTTTTCAGGAAGTACGGAGTTGCACTCACAGTTTTGCTGTTTCTGACCGCCTTCTTCTCTGCCTATGCGTACCTCACAACCCCTTCAAGCGTACAGAAAACAAGAATAGTGACCCAGAACCTTTATTCCTGGGAAGGAAGAATAAGTGGGATGGGGATTGTCAGCGAGAGCAACCCCTTGTGGCCGGAGGGCTCTCTGGTGTTCCTCCCCCTGTATCCTCAAGACCTGTTTTCAAAGAGCAAACTGGAGTTCTCGTTCAATGTTTCGGGCAAAGAAGTGAACCTCACCCTCACTAGGACGTTTAAAGTTGTTTATTACATAGCCTACGACGAAAACAGGATATTTGAGAGTACGTATACAAGTCTCGTCAAAAGCGAAAGTGGAAGGGGTTTCAGGGAGACAATAACGCTCAACGTAACTGACCTGTACCGAGAACTTGAAGCAATGAGATCTTACCTCAGGTTACCAAAGGAGGAGATAGGTGTTGATTTAGTCGGCGAGGTCAGGTATTCAGGTAAAATCGACGGAGTCTCTGTTAAGGGCAACCAGACGTTCAGGGGGGAGATAAACTTCCCATATCCTGGCTTTTACTCTATAAAAGGAGATTCAAAAAACTCAACCGTGACTACCTCGAGAGAAGTACTCTACACCGTGGAGGTCAATCAGAAAAGGCGCACGGTCTACAAGGCCACTGCCATTGCTTCTTCAGTAGTTGGACTGCTTTCCCTTGTTCTGTGGGTGAGTGCTAGGAAAACAAAAATTCCTGAGGACATTATGGAATACCTTGAACAGAGAAAGAGGCTCGAAAAGTGGATAAGCCGAGGACACCTTGAAAATTTCATACCCTATGCCAAAATACGGATGGAGACGCTCAAAGATCTCGTAGACTCAGCCATAGATATGGATGAAAGAGTTGTACATGATGAAAGTTCCGACATGTTCTTCTTCATCAAAGAGGGCATAATGTACTATTACACCATCCCTGAAGATCAAATGGAAGAACCGAAACATTAATTAGCACCCCTTCATTTTTAGAGTTAGCTTTATGCGAGAGGTGATTCTCATGATCATGGATATGAGTACAAGGATGTTTAAGGAAGAAGGGTGGGTAAGAAAAACCTGTAAGGTCTGTGGAAAGCCTTTCTGGACACTGGATCCTGATAGAGAAACCTGCGGAGATCCTCCCTGTGATGAGTATGAATTCATAGGAAACCCGGGCATACCGAGGAAGTATACTCTTGACGAGATGCGTGAGAAGTTCTTGAGCTTTTTCGAGAGAAAGGGACATGGAAGGGTGAAACGCTACCCCGTCTTACCCAGATGGAGGGACGATGTTCTTTTAGTTGGAGCGAGCATAATGGACTTCCAACCATGGGTTATAAGCGGTGAAGCCGATCCTCCCGCAAATCCACTCACGATAAGCCAGCCCTCAATAAGGTTCACCGACATAGACAACGTCGGCATAACCGGCAGACACTTCACGATATTTGAGATGATGGCTCATCATGCTTTCAACTATCCGGGAAAGCCAATTTATTGGATGGATGAGACTGTTGAATACGCTTACGAGTTTTTCACTAAAGACCTAGGGATGAAGGGGGAGGACATAACCTTCAAGGAAAACCCATGGGCTGGTGGAGGAAACGCTGGCCCGGCATTTGAGGTTCTCTATCGCGGTTTAGAAGTTGCTACTTTGGTCTTCATGCAGTATAAGCTAGCTCCTCCAGATGCTGATCCTTCTCAAGTTGTGGAGATTAAGGGTGATAAATACGTCCCGATGGAGACTAGAGTGGTTGATACCGGATACGGCCTTGAGAGGCTTGTCTGGATGAGTCAGGGCACTCCAACTGCCTACGATGCAGTCTTGGACTATGTGGTTGAACCCCTTAAAAAGATGGCTGGAATTGAGAAAATAGACGATAGAATCCTTATGGAGAACTCAAAATTAGCGGGAATGTTTGATATTGAAGATATGGGTGATTTGAGAGTATTGAGAGAGACGGTTGCAAAGAGAGTTGGAATTGATCCAGATGAACTTACGAGACTCGTTAGACCATACGAACTAATATACGCAATAGCCGACCATACAAAGGCCCTGACCTTTATGCTTTCTGATGGCGTTGTTCCCTCTAACGTTAAAGCGGGTTACCTCGCTAGGCTACTCATAAGAAAGAGCATAAGACACCTTAGGGAACTTGGTTTGGAAATCCCCCTCAGCGAAATAGTTGCAATGCATATAAAGGCTCTACACAAGACCTTCCCAGAGTTTAAGGAAATGGAAGACGTTGTTCTAGACATGGTGAATGTAGAAGAGAAGAAATACGCAGAGACTCTAAAGAGAGGAAGTGGATTAGTCAGGAGAGAAATCGAGAAGCTCAAAAAGCAGGGCATCAACGAACTTCCGCTTGAAAAGCTTATCCTCTTCTATGAAAGCCACGGCTTGACTCCTGAAATCGTTAAGGAAGTAGCTGAAAAAGAAGGCATGAAAGTCAAGGTTCCGGACAACTTCTACAGCCTAGTTGCCAAAGAGGCTGAAAAGACTGCCAAAAAAGAAGAGGAGAAAAGAATAGTGGACTTTGAGCTAGTCCAAGATTTACCAGATACGAGAACCCTCTACTACGAGGATCCGTTTATGAAGGAGTTTGATGCAAAAGTGCTTAGGGTAATAGATGACTGGGTGGTTTTGGATCAGACAGCGTTTTATCCCGAGGGCGGAGGTCAACCATGCGATTTGGGGGAGCTAAATGGTGTTAAGGTACTTGATGTCCAGAAAGTTGGCAAAGTAATTCTCCATAAGGTGGAGAAGCCTGAAGACTTCAAAGAGGGAGACAGCGTTCACGGAAAAATCGACTGGCAGAGGAGAATACAGCACATGAGGCATCACACAGGAACTCACGTTCTCATGGGGGCTCTTGTAAGGGTTCTTGGAAAGCACGTCTGGCAAGCTGGCTCCCAATTAAGCACGGATTGGGCTAGATTGGACATAGCTCACTACAAGCGCATCAGCGAAGAGGAGCTCAAGGAGATAGAGCTCTTAGCAAATAGGGTTGTGATGGAAGATAGAGAGGTAAAATGGGAATGGTTGCCGAGAACTGAGGCAGAGCAAAAGTATGGCTTTAGGCTTTACCAGGGTGGAATTGTGCCGGGGAGGATAATTAGAATTTTGAACATTAAAGACTGGGATGTACAGGCATGCGGTGGTACCCACCTGCCTAGAACGGGTTTAATAGGCCCGATAAAGATACTAAGGACTGAGAGAATACAGGATGGGGTGGAGAGGATAATCTTCACATGTGGTGAAGCAACCATCAAGGAGTGGCAAAAGGAGAGGGAGATATTAAGCAGAACGAGTGAAGTGTTTAGAGTGCCCCCAGAGAAACTGCCAGAAACTGCAGAGAGGTTCTTTGAAGAATGGAAGCAAGCAAGAAAAGAAGTTGAAAAGCTCAATAAGGAGCTTGCAAAGCTTTTAGTCTATGAGCTCGAGAGCAAAGTTGAAAAGATAGGGGAGATTGAGTTCATTGGAGCCGTGGTTGAGGGGGATATAGATCATCTGAGGGAGGCTGCCCTGAGCCTTAAGAAGGCAAACAGGGTTGTTGCTTTGATAAGTGAAGACAGCAAAGCCGTTGTGGTCAGCGTTGGGGATGGAGTGCCGCATAGAGCCGGGGATTTGATAAAGATAATCACGAAGGTCGCCGGTGGCGGTGGAGGAGGTAAGAAAGATCTTGCTCAAGGAAAGATAAAGAACGTCCTAAAGGCCAAGGAAGCTCTGGGAGAGCTTAAAAAGGCTCTCTAATTTTTCAAATTTTTGGAGGGTTTAAGATCAAAATAAGAGCTCTTACTGAAGAATTAAGCAAAATAGCTGGGGAGATGGGGTTTAAGGCAGTTAAAGAGTTTCCCACAATGGATAATGCGAGAATAGATTTGGCGATTCTAAGAGAGGACGAAAAAATTCTGGCAATTGAGTTTGAGAACTCTTATAAATGGATAAAGCAGAGAATTCTTTACAATGCAATAAAGGCCCACCGTGCTGGCTTTAAACACCTCTGGGTAGTGTATCCTTTTAGAGACGAGCCTTTAAGGAACAGCTGGGTAAAGGAATATCTCAGAGAACTTGGAGTGGAAGTAGAGGTTATCTCCCCGGAGAAAATTGAAGATAGAGTAAAAGAATTTTTGGCTTCATTATAAACCTGTAGGATTGTCAATAAACACAGTCTTTACCCCAAACTTTTCTCTTAGGATGGGCATTAGGGCCTTAACTCCAAGGGTTTCCGTTGCATAGTGGCCGGCGGCTATAACACTTAACCTCCCCTCTTTGGCCGTATGGTAATCATCGTGTAAAAATTCACCAGTTATGAAAAGATCAACTCCTTTTTCTATGGCCTCTGGAATGGCAAATCCTCCCCTGCCGCTGACCACTGCAACGCTTTTTACTTCCTCGACCCCAAATTCATAGGCCTTCACGTAGTCAGTTTTCAGCTTCTCTACAAGTATCTGAGCAACCAATGGCAAAGGCTTTGGTTCGTCGAATTCTGAGGTATAACCTATGTTCAGTCCGTTATACTCTCCGAAGGGTTCTCTTGGTTCTAATCCCAAAAGTCTCAAAAGCTGGACGTTGTTGCCCACCTTGGGATGGACATCAAGGGGCAAATGAGCAGCATAGAGGTTTATCTCATTTTCGAGAAGGAACTTAAGCCTTTTTTGCACAAGACCTCTAACGTACTCTATTCCTCCCCATATTAAGCCATGGTGGACTATCAGCATATCTGCTCCTAAAGCTTTGGCTTTAATAAAGGTGTCCATACAGGCATCAACTGCAAAGGCAACCTTTTCTACCTCCTCTTTGCCCTCTACCTGCAGACCATTGCGTGATTTGTCGGGAAAAGAGTTTATGGTTAGAAACTCATCGAGAAAGCTTACGATTTTGTCTCTGCTTGTCATTTTCTTCACCGAAATTAGTACGTTCTAATGCTTAAAACACTTTCAGGTGAAGACTTTTAAATGCCCGTACTATCTTATGAACGTGATGAGGATGGAAGAAAAATATAGGAAAGCCTGCGAGGAAATTGCAGGGGCTATAATATCTGGTGAGATTAGGGATAGGAGAGAGCTTAACAAGTTTAAGGTTAAGATAGCGAGGAAATATCACCTATCAAAGATTCCCACTAACTCAGACGTTCTTAGGGTGATGAGCAAAGAAGAGAGGGAGAAGTTTAAGGACTTTCTCAAAAAGAAGCCAACTAGGACGATAAGTGGTGTGGCTGTTGTAGCGATGATGACAAAGCCCTTCCCATGTCCTCATGGTAGGTGTATTTATTGTCCCGGCGGTCCAAGTGAAGGCTCTCCCCAAAGCTACACGGGGAAAGAACCCTCTGCCTTAAGGGCTCTTCAGAACGCTTATCATCCCTATCTGATAATGATGAATCGCTTAAAACAGCTCTACGATATTGGTCACGACATAGACAAAGTCGAAGTTATCATACAGGGGGGAACGTTTCCTGCTGTGGATTTGGACTATCAGGAGTGGTTCATAAAAGAGGCCTTCAAGGCTATGAATGACTTTCCACACTTTAAAGATATCGAGAATCTTGAAGAAAAGATTAGAAAGGCCGTCCTTTTTGGCGAGATTGATAGAGATCCCCTCTTTAGAAAAGCCTGGGAGAGAACTCACAGGAAGCCGTACTACTATCTTGAGGAAGAACAGAGGAAGAATGAGAAGGCAAAAGTTAGAATGGTTGGGTTAACTATCGAAACAAGGCCCGATTGGGCCATGGAAAAACAGATTGACAGAATGCTTAAACTCGGCACCACGAGAGTTGAGCTTGGGGTTCAGACGGTCTTCAACTTCATTTATGAGAGGGTTAAGAGGGGGCACACCGTTGAGGATACGGTAAAAGCCACACAGCTCCTAAAAGACGCTGGTCTCAAGATAAACTACCACATGATGCCGGGCTTGCCGGGGAGCAACTTTGAGAGAGACTTAAAGGCCTTCCAAATAATCTTCGAAGATGAGCGTTTCAGGCCTGATATGCTTAAAATTTATCCAACTTTGGTCACCAAGGATACACTCCTTTATAGATGGTATAAGGAAGGGAAATACAGGCCTTATACAACTGAAGAGGCCGTTGAGCTGCTTGTTGAGGTTTACAAACTCCTTCCAAAATGGGTTAGGGTTATGAGGATTCAAAGAGATATCCCGGTTCAGCTTGTTGAGGCTGGTGTGAAGCACTCCAATCTCGGCCAGTTGGTGTTTAATGAGCTCATAAAGAGGGGTATAAGGCCAAGAGAGATCCGTTTTAGGGAAGTTGGTCACCAGATGCAGAAGTTTGGAGTTCAGCCAGAAATTGAGCACATCAAATTGCTGAGGGAGGATTATAAAGCGAGCGAAGGGCAAGAGATTTTCTTGAGCTTCGAGGATGTGAAGAATGATATCTTAATAGGATTCATAAGACTCAGAATTCCAAGCGAAAAGGCCCATAGAAAGGAGATAAACTGTTGTCCGTCAGCGATTGTTAGGGAACTCCACGTTTACGGTCCATTAGTGCCGATAGGTGGAAAACCCAAATACGAGTGGCAGCACAGAGGGTATGGAAGAGAACTTTTAGCCGAAGCGGAGAGGATAGCGAGGGAAGAGTTCGACGTAAAGAAGATGCTCATCATAAGCGGCGTTGGTGTTAGGGAATATTACAGAAAGTTTGGTTATAGAAAAGACGGCCCCTACGTAAGTAAGAGGCTCGATAAGAAAGGATACGCCAACTTTGTAAAAAGCGAAGAGTTTGATGGGCATCTGAATACCTGAGCTAAAACGTCGTGCACTTTCATCTCTCTTATTAAGTTTTCTTTTTTACTTTGTTCAGTGGTTTGTTGTTTTTACTTTTGTCTTTTTGTTTTTTCCAATGGTAAATTTTATATAGTTTGAGTACTTATTATTTGTGAAGATTTCCTCATACTTGGGGGGGGCGAATGAAGAGAATTGCACTTGCAAGTTTGTTCGTCTTGGTTTTAGTTTTAGGAATGGTTGCAGGGAGTGCAGTTAGTCAAGCAGAGCAAACAAAAGCCCTTCCAAACTGCACAAGTTGCAAAACGTGTGGCAAATCTTTGTCTGCTATCCTCCAAGAGGTAAACTCTTGGGAAAAGCGAAATGTGGACATCTCCAAGTATAGTGACATCAAGGAGCTTATTAAAGTAGCCCAGGAACAGGGATATAAAGTGTACGAAGATGGAGTCACAATGTACATCACTAATGAAATGATAAAAGCGATATATGTCCCATTGATCCCTGCCGAGAATGAAAAGGGAATAGATAACTCTACAATCTCTACAGTTGCCATTATCAAAATATTAATGCCTCGCCGTGTTGTTCAGGTCCCCATAATTAATAAAGAAATCGCAGTTGGTTACGAGGAGTTACCTGCTCAATTATATAAGATGTCCATTTATGTGAATAGAGAGAGTAATATTGCCAAATTCACACTTGAGAGGGCATTCTATGACAAGAGCGCTCTAAAAACTCAGAACTCATCCATCACATACGATTTAAATACAAAAGAAATAATTTCAACGTCTTCGGGTTCATCAGGCAAGATAGGGATACAAAGCGAAATTGGAGAGATAGCCTGTGATGTCTTATGCCACTTACTCATTGCGATGGGAGTATATGGTTGTTGTGCTCTCTATCCTCCCGCATGTCCAGTATGTATAGCAGTATATCTAGCTTTAGAAGAGTCAGGCCAATTAACATATGCATTTTGTTTTACAACGTGCGCAAGTTTGACGGGGTAAGCTAAGGAGGGAATAACTAATGAAGACAGCTTATATGTATTTTTCTCTTCCTTTTCTTGTGATTGGAATTGGAGTACTTAACATTCTCGTGCCCTTCAAGGAGTTGAATTACTTAACGTTGTTCGCTCTTGTAACCCTCATTCTCCTCCGTACAGTTCTCCCAAACAGGTTCAAAAACAGGATTATAACTTTCGCGTGGCATTTTGGGATAATATTCACAATAGGTTCCCTCATTTATCCATACAATAGACACCTTGCGTACTCTTACTTTGCCGGCGCTGGCGTGGCTGCAACATTCTATGCTTTTGGCGACAAACTCTTTTACTACGCCCCCCAAATAACTTACGCCTGGATTGGCCTTGCAGCGGGCTTTTTGCTTTCATTAACAGTCTTCAGGGATGAAGTTCGAAGGAATAATGGATTGTTCTTCATTCTCACATTAGGGCTCAGCTTTACAACACTCCTCATTGGGAAACTCCTTAATTACAAACCATTCTCTGATAGAGTACCGGCCATAATAGAAAAGATTAGGGAGGAATGAGCATGGACGAGATCGTTAAACAAGAAATTGGACGGTCAGTACTCTTTTACTTTATTCTCTTTGTTATAGGGGCTAGAGCATGGCAGGCCGGAAAATTAGACATGCCCGCTTACATGGTCTTTGTCGTAACATTCATAATAATCGTGCTAACAATTCCTCAACGAGTGTGGTTCAGGAAGTGGTTGCATGCAAAAAGGAGTTAGGGACATCCTAGTCACTCTAATTAGTGGGTGAAGCGAATGAGGAAAACGTTAAGCTTGCTTGTAATATTGCTTTTGGTTGGAGCGTACTGTGGTATATACGGATATTGGAGATGTTGTGATCAAACAGCTCGTTATTGTGAACCCATGACCGGACCATAGTAGCGGGGGGTAAAAACAATGTCTCCAAGCATATATCTGAAAACAGTAGTCCTCAGCATGTTTTTTGTCCTTTCCTCTCTTGTTTACTATGGAGTTACAAACTCTACCAATTTTACCGAACTTCTACTTCTTGCAGCAATAGCAGTATGGATTCCAACTATTAGTGAAACCCTCTCAAAAAAGCTAAACCTCCAATACAAACGAAAAGCTTCCGGACTTTTTACGTTGATCTTTCTCTTCATGTTAATTGCCTTTTACAACTATAGGCATGGGCTTGATTCGCTAAATATACTGGTTTGGGGAATTATTACAGTCATAGTGTCCATTATGTGGATTTTTGTTAGCAAATGAAGAAGTAAAGAAACATGCGTGAAGGGGAGTAGGAGAGATAAAAATGTGGGGGAGATCATGAAGAGGTTAGAGAATAAGAGGTTTTATTTGGTTCTTATAGTATCTTTATTTTTTACAGTGTTGGCGATATTGGACAGCACGCCGCCTCTTATAGCCTTTGGCACGATAGCGTTCCCCATGGTAATGGGATATTTTCTCATAACTTGGAAGGAATTTCCCGGTATTATTCTAGCGAGTGCAGTGTGGGGCATTATGATGCTGTTAGTAAACTTCCTTGCGGGCTCGTTATCCGAGCAAGTTGTTAGAACTGTTGTTCTAAAGATGTCGAACGCTATTGTCGGAGTATTAGCATTTATAACTTTTGAAAAATTAGTAAGGAAACACGTACGATAATCGGATCATAGGAGGTGTGCAAAATGGAAACAAACAATTCCCTACTCCTCGTTTCCATTTTTGGAGGTCTTTTGGGTATAGTGGCGTTATTAACTGGGCATGTTAAGTACCCCTTCGTGATATTGTACTTCATGCTTGTTTTAATGCTATTACCTGCGATTTTGAAGAAAAACCTGCCTATCAGCACGGCTGGAATTCTTTTGAGCATCCCCTTGGCTTATTTTGCAGTTGAAAGTATCAAAGGTCTCAGTGCATCAACATTATTTTTAGCGGCATTTGAACTTGGCCTAATTGGCATGTATATTGAAATGATCTGGAGAAGATAGATACCTTACTTTTTCTTCCGAAAGCCTCGTCCCTTAGGGTGAGGAGGAGGTCAGTACACTTACTTATACATTCGAGAAGCCCGAATAGCAAAATTTTGTTTGTGTTCTTGCATTTAATTTTGGCAAAAAATTCAATTCACAACTATCTTGACCCCTTCTGTTTCTCTTTCTTCTTTCTTGATTTTCTCAAATGTAAACTTTTCCCAGTTAACCCTACAGGGAGAGCCGTTGAAATTGGCGATCCAATCATTTGGATCAAGAATTATTTTGAATGGCTTTTCTTTTAACTCAAGCCTCAAGATAACAGAGCCATTAACAAAGATTCTCTCCGTGATGCTCTCACTTAGAGTTACAACCTCCACTTCGAGAGGCATTGCAAAACCATTCTCCTCAGTTATGTTGAGCCTTAGAGTGTAGTAGCCGTCATTTTGAGAGACTTTTAAGCTAGAGACGGTGAAATTTGGATAATCTGCTGTATAGAACCACTCCCTGAAGAACCAGTCTAAATCTTCTCCGGTCTTATTTTCGTAAATTTCTCTTATCAGGTTCAGTGTTTCTTCAATTTGGCTGCAATCTTTAACGTGGCAGATCTCAAGGAGCTCTCTAAGCCCTTGAAAGAATGTTTCATTCCCAACCACAAACTGAAGTGAGCGAAGGATGAATCCGCCTCTTTGATAGAGATTGGTTTGGTGGTTTCTTATAGCATTGATCTCAACTATTGGTGTTCTATCCCTTGAGCTGAGACATATCCCCTCCCAGTAGTCCAGCTGCTCAGGCGTTGAATTGTAGAGAGATGATGTGTATGTTGCGAATGACTCATCTAAAAGTCCAAGCTCTGCATACTCACCAAACCAGTTGTGGGCAACCTCATGAGGAATAACATTCTCAAATTGTGTTCCTACTGCCCCTCCATAGAGTCCAAATCCTTCAATTTCACTTCTATGCCCTTTGATTTTGATGTAGACAAACTCATCGTATGGGTATGGGATTAAGTAGGAAGAATAAAGTTTTAGGATTTTTGCGAGCTCATCTGTTGGATCTGGCTCATCAGTAAGCGCCGTAATTTTTACACTTCTCCCGTCTATTTTTGTTGTTTTCTCATAAACGTTCCACTTTCCCAAAAGAATGTAAAACCTCCCACCATCTGTATGGGACGTGCTTTCCTCTGGGAGGAGCGGTTTGTATTTATCATTTGGAAGTTTCAAAAGACCTGCAAGAGTGTAACTGGATGGATAATGGGAAATCTTAATCGTAGAACTCCCCTTAAGCTTGGATAGGAACATGTAAGCCTCAGGGGGGAGGTAGAAGTAGTCCTTGGTTGATTTCAGGTGCCACTCAATTGGATCTCTCATGTTAATATCGAAGAGGGGTTGATAATGGAAAGTGTAGAAAAGCTTAATTCTCTGGGTGCTTTTGATAGGGCTCACGTTGAGCAGCAGAAGGCCGTATCTCCCATCATAAAACCCTCTTACACTTGCTTTTGCTCCGTAAACTTCAATTTTTTCAATGTTGACCTTCAAGATCGATGAGTTCTCAAAGAGAAGAGGAATCACAGCTGAAGAGGTTAGGGAGAGATCAATCTCTTGAACCCCCTTAATTGTGGCATTCCAGCCGTCAAAAGTTATATACAGCGAGACACTTTCGTTGGCGGCATTGCTACCCCAGTTAACTTCAAAAAGACGTTTGGCATTTACGGTTTCTGAGAACTGGACGTCTTTGAGCTCTACCTTAGAAGGGCTGATACACATAACCATGAGAGCTGCTAGAATTATCCAAATAATAGAACGGATCTTCATACATTTTGTTTTCTATTCCGAGAGATTTAAAAGTTTCGTGGAGAGGTCTTTATGAGGGATTAAAAAGTGCGATTCAAACCAAAGCCTATGAAGAACGATGTGAAATTTGAGTGCAAGTTCTGCTTGGACTGCTGTAGGGGAAGGTTCATTTACCTAACGATACATGATATAGCTAATATTATGAAACACAATCATGATCCGCAGGAGTTTATCCTTTTAACTGCAGAGGAGGGAAAAATACGCTTTGTTTTGGCATATAGGGAGTGGGATCTTGGTTGTATTTTTCACGATCCAGAGACTGGGAGATGTAAAGTCCACGACTACAACCCCCTGATTTGCCAGATCTACCCGTTTATGGTTTCTCATAAGCCCCTTGGCATTGAAGGTGAAGAGCCTTTTGAGTACAAGGGGGAGAAGCTATGGCTTTATTATGATGAGAGCTGTCCGGGGATTGGCGAAGGGAAGGAGGTTATAACGAGGGAGAAAGTAGCAGAAACCGGTCTTAGATTTCAAAAAGAGTTTGAAAAAACGGATTTGGATAGCTTAAACAGTCTTTTGAGCGGTGAAAACAATGGAACTTAGATACAGAAGGGCTTCTTCTTGGGAGTTTGATTTGATAATGAAGGAAGCTGAAAAGTTTGGGGAGCTAAAACACGAGTTTTTCGGAATAGTTGAAGGAAAATTTAGGGATGTCTATGCGGTAAACGAGAAAGTTTGGAGAGAAATAGAAAACCTAAGGGTAAAGCCCTATGCATTTGGATCCTTTGTGGGTACAATAAAGGTGGATAGAAATCTTGTCGAGAAGTTTTACCCAAATATTGAGTTCTTTTATTTTGTTGACATCAAAAAGAACTTTGCTGTATTAAAACCAAAAACTGCTTTTCTTTTTACAACTGGCAAAGATGTGCCTAAAGAAGGGGTCAAAGAGTACAAGTGGCAGGGAAGCAAAAAGCTGGTTATCCTGAACGAAGAAGGCGTGATTCTCGGATTGGGCATCATAAACCCAAAGAGCGAAAAGAAGTTCATTAAAAACATTACAGATATTGGAGACTTCATAAGGCGGCACAAGTAGTGTTAATTTTATAGTTCCCACCGTAAACTTTAAATATCCTTGATATATAATTCCAATTGGTAACTAAAATCACTATTCTCTCTAACTCGCTCAAATCAGATAAATACCAGTTGTGGGGGTGAGAAAGTGATTAAGAGAGTAAAAACTGGTATTCCGGGGATGGATGAGATACTTCATGGAGGAATTCCAGAGAGAAACGTAGTTTTGCTCAGCGGAGGACCTGGAACAGGGAAGACGATATTCAGCCAACAGTTCTTATGGAATGGGCTACAAATGGGTGAACCCGGAATCTATGTGGCTCTTGAAGAGCATCCAGTTCAAGTTAGGCAAAACATGGCTCAGTTTGGATGGGATGTCAAGCCATATGAAGAGCAGGGAATGTTTGCCATGGTAGATGCCTTCACAGCCGGAATCGGAAAGTCTAAGGAGTATGAGAAGTATATAGTTCATGATTTAACCGATATTAGGGAGTTTATCGATGTGTTAAGACAAGCTATAAAAGACATCAACGCCAAAAGGGTCGTTGTTGATTCCGTTACAACGCTCTATATAAACAAGCCCGCTATGGCTAGGAGCATAATCCTTCAGCTCAAGAGAGTTCTAGCTGGAACAGGATGTACAAGTATATTTGTGAGCCAGATCAGCGTTGGGGAAAGGGGATTTGGAGGGCCCGGAGTAGAGCACGGTGTTGACGGTATCATAAGACTTGACCTTGATGAGATCGATGGTGAGCTTAAACGCTCTCTTATAGTGTGGAAAATGAGGGGAACTAGCCATTCGATGAGAAGACACCCATTTGAGATAACCGACAAGGGAATAACAGTTTATGCGAACAAAGTTTTGAAGAGGGGCGGTATTGTAGAAATTTGAGGGGGTGAGAACGATGACAGTTGAGATCCCCCTTAACCCCGTTGGAAGGCAGGAGATTCACCAATTAGAAAGTATCCTCTTGTTTGCGACACTCTTTAGACCAGAGGTTATTGAGCTCATAAAGGATCCAGCGGAGAGGCTAACATGGGTTGACAGCTTAGCCGTTGCAGCTGGAGCAATCGCGAGAGAAAAAGCAGGAATGACAACAAGTGAAATTGCAAGAGAGCTCGGCAGAACTGAGCAGACGATAAGAAAACACCTCAAGGGAGAAAGCAAAGCAGGGCAACTTGTTAGAGAAACCTACGAGCTGATAAAACAAGGAAAGCTCGATGAGCTAATCAAAACTATTGAAATTATTGAGAAAGGTGGCCTTAGGGAAGTAATTGCTAAGGAGGAGTACGAAAGATTAACGCAGGAGTATGAGAGGCTTAAGCTTGAGTACGAGAAGGTTAAGGAAGAGCTTGAGAAGATGAAGCAGACAGTGGAGCTTGAGAGCTTGGAGAAGGCAAGGGAAGAAATTGAAAAATTAAAGAAAGAACTTGAGGATACAAAGGCAGAGCTTGAAAAAGTTAAAAAGGAAAAGAAAGAGCTGGAAAAGGAGCTTGCAGAGGCTAAAGTAAAAATCATGGAGCTGCAGGGCAAGAAAACCGAGGAAGCAAAAATCAAAGAGCTTGAAGAAAAGCTCAAGGCAAAAGAAGAGGAGATCAAAAGGCTAGAAAGATTGGTTGATGAGATAACACGCGAAAAGATGGAGCTTGAAAAGAAAGTTGAAGAGTTTGAGGGCCTTGCCGATGAGTGGAGAAAAGAAAAAGAAGAGCTCGAAAGGAAGGTGGATGACCTATTAATGGAGAATCATGAGCTCAAACAGAGAATTGAAGAGCTTGAGACATACAAGATCAAGTTTGAAAATATCAGAGACAAGATAGAGAAAAT
Source organism: Thermococcus aegaeus (assembly GCF_055393685.1). NCBI lineage: Archaea > Methanobacteriati > Methanobacteriota > Thermococci > Thermococcales > Thermococcaceae > Thermococcus > Thermococcus aegaeus. Next base: position 1,281,656 of record NZ_AP042464.1, read on the forward strand.
AAAGATAGAACTCGAAAAACTTTTGGAGTGATTATCTCTCATTTCTTCTATCAAGTTTTTCTTCCCATGTTAAAATCATGTGGGTGAATGTGCCTTCTTCCTCTTTGATACCTCTTTTGACTTCTGAGACGTGAGCGTACTGAGCCTTGAACTTCTCAAGGATGTAATCAACGGCCTTCTCGGGGTCTGCTTTCTCGCCGCATGTGTAAACATCTAGCGCTGCATATCCCTCTTCTGGCCATGTATGAACGGAAATATGGCTCTCGGCAACAATAACAACTCCGCTAACCCCGGTGGGTGAGAACCTAAAAAAGTAGCTCGCCTTAACTTCCATGTTTCCTGCTTTTGCGGCCTCTAAGAAAATCTCTCTTATTCTGTTTGGATCTTTTAGAACCTCTGGATCGCATCCTGAAGCTTCAACCACATAGTGATATCCGATGGTGTCCATGAGCATCACCTAATCCAGTTATTCACCTTAGGTTTTAAAACTTGTTCTTTATAGTGGCTATTGAATAGATTTTTAAATGCTACGGTGGAGTATCTAAAAAGACAATGCAGTACATTAAAAATCCGTAGAGGTGAACACAATGCTCGAAAATACTCTCAAAAAGCTCGCAACCGCAGATCCTAAAAAAATGATAACTTACCCATTAATTGTTTTTCTTGTAGCGCTTTTAATATTGGTGGTTCATTTTCCAACACTCGGAACAGATCTTAAGGGAGGAGTGGTCATAACTATCCACGGAGGGAATGCAGACGCAAAAGATGTTGAGAACCTGTTAAAAGCGGAAAACTTTGAAGTGACTGTTAGGGAAATTAAGAGCATTACTGGGGACACAAGAGTGGAAGTAAGAGCATCTACCGATGTAAACGTGCAGAGAATGATCGAACTCATAAAATCAAAATATCCAGATGCAGCAATCTCACAAACTCAATTTGGGCCCAGTTTATCAAGAACGGCCCAAGAACAAAGCTTGAAAGCAGTTTCTCTGGCATTTCTAGGAATGGCTGTTGTTGTGTTTTTGTTCTTTAGAGTTCCAGTTCCGTCGTTGACTGTGATATTTTCAGCTCTTTCAGACATGACGATAGCCCTTGCCTTAATGAGCATCTTTGGTTTGGAACTAACCCAAGCCACAATCGCTGCTCTTCTAATGCTCATAGGTTATTCTGTGGACAGCAACATACTCCTTACCACCAAGCTTTTGAGGAGGAAGGAAGACACCGTTGAGGAGGCTTATTTTTCAGCGGTCTCTACGGGCTTCACTATGAGCACCACCACGTTGGGAGCTTTAGCTTCACTATGGGTAATCTCTCAAGCGGAAGTTATCGACATGATAGCCGCTGTATTGATTTTTGGATTGTTGGCTGACTTCATGAACACATGGATACTCAATGCTGGAGTGCTAAGATGGTACATACAAAGGGGTGAGAAGAAATGAATCTAAAGAAGCTCCTCTTGAACGGCAGGGTTCTTTTGCTCATACTCGTTATTGTGGGGTCGATCTTAACAATAATTGCTCAGGGGATAACTTATGGTTTGGACATAAGTGGAGGCGTTGAGATAACCGTACAGCTTGAGAAACCTGTTGACCAGTCAACTATGGAAGAGGTTAGGATTTCTCTTGAGAATAGATTAAACACTCTTGGAGTTAAAGATATCACATTGGAGCCATGGGGAGATCAAATAATAAAAATAAGAGTTGCTAACGTAACAGAAGAAGAAGCAAACAGCATTATAGACACCATAAACCGTCAGGGTGTTTTCTATGCTGAATTCAATGGTGTTATATTTGCAACTGGGGCTGACATAAAGAGGGTAGATCAGGTAAGTTATGAACCTAGAGAAGGGGCTTGGATCGTTCCATTTTCAATCTCTAAAGAGGCTGCAGAAAAGTTTGCACAATTGGCGCTGGGAAAAGTTGGCTATCCCGTGGACATCTTTCTTGATCCACCGGTAAATTCCACTTTGATAGTTTCACAGGAGATATACGCAGTCATGAACTCAAATGAATTTCAGTTTGTACCTGATGCTAAACCTCTACCACAAAGGCTTAAGGAAGCCTTTAACATCGATGTAATCCCTTACAAAAATCAAAGCGTTGAGGAAATAGCCAAGCTTGCCCAAGGGAAAGAAAAGGTTATCCTTGTAGGGGTTAATGGGGAGCTTGAATCAACCTTGAGGAGCTTGGGAATAAAAGTTGAAAAGAGAGAACCAAGAGCTGGGGAGGCTATAGATGAATTTATTAGAAGAATATTAGGCCTTTATGGGCCCTATAGGCTTCAAGAAGGACTTACGACTGGTGAACCTCACACTGAATTGGCGATTTCAATTGGAGGCTCTAAGGAGGACATTGCAGCAATGAGACAGGCTCAGGTTGTTTCGGTGGTTTTGAGAAGTGGATCACTTCCAGTAAAAGTTTTTGTAGAGGGAGTTAACTACATTCCTCCCACATTGGGAGAGCAGTTCAGAAAACAAGTAGTACAGGCTGGAATAGTGGCTTTGTTGGTAGTTGGGTTAATAGTTTATCTCCACTACAGAAAGGCGAAGATAGCTATTCCAGTAGTGCTTACAAGTTTAAGTGAGGTTATTGCAATTTTGGGAGTTGCTGCACTGATAAGGTGGAATCTTGACCTACCAAGTATAGCTGGTATAATAGCGGCCATAGGTACTGGAGTTGATCAGCAAATAGTAATAACAGACGAGCTCTTGGGTGGAAGGAAGAAAGAAAAAATCACAAAGAGAAGTGGAATACTTAAGAGAATGGGAAGAGCATTCTTCGTTATTTGGGCATCAGCAACTACCACAATAGTTGCAATGAGCTTTCTCTTCAAGTTCTTCGTAGGAGGTTTGAGAGGCTTTGCTTTCACCACAATACTGGGGGTGCTCATTGGGATATTGATAACAAGGCCAGCATATGCTGAAATAGCAAAAGTGCTCCTCAGTGAAGAGAGGTGAGAGCAGATGTTTATTGTGATAATGGGTGCTGGAAGGGTTGGATATCTTGTAGCTAAAATGCTGGAAAATGAGGGGCATGACGTTACAATAATTGACATAGATAAGGAGAGGGCCAAGGAGCTCTCCTTCCTTATTAATGGGCTTGTGATTGAAGGGGACGCTACGGATCATAAGACCCTAGAAGAGGCTAATGTGAAGCAAGCGGATGCTTTTGCGGCATTAACTGGAAGAGATGATGCAAACATATTGGCATGCATTCTTGCAAAGCATCTAAATCCTGAGATAAAGACAGTTCTCAGAATAAGTAAACCCAAGAATAAGGAGGTCTTCGAAAGAGTTGAGGATTTAAAAAAATACTTTGATGTAGTAATAAGTCCAGAGGAGATCGCTGCAAACTACATCTTTAGGAGTTTAACAACTCCGGGGTTTGACAGAGTTTTGTTCCCCAAGGAGGGGGCAGAAATCGTTAAATTCCGTCTGGATGATGAAAGTGAAATTTCAGAAAAGTCAGTAAAAGACCTCAACTTACCAAAAGACTCTCTTATAGTGGCAATATATGATGAAAAGGGGAATCTAACAATTCCCTCAGGGGATACGAAACTACCCAAAAAGGGTGAAGTGGTTGTTTTTGCTAAAAATTCTGTCCTAAACGAAATCAAAAAAATCTTTGAACAGAAGAAAAGCAGTGAAGAGCAGACTTGAATTATATCCAAATTAACTCTTGAATCTTTTTTATTGTTTTATCATTTATGCAAAAATTTTCATCTTTTCTGTCCTCCTTTGTGCACCTTTGAGCATAAATTATTTAAAGCATTCACTTAACACTCCTTTGTACTGGTTACTTTCATTAAATTCATCGGAGGGCTTCTCATGGAGACAATCATTAAAGAAATTGTGAATGCCGAGAAAAAAGCTGAAGAAAGAATTGAAAAGGCAAAAGAAGAGGCGAAGATAATAATAAACCGTGCAAAAGAAGAAGCTAAAAAAATTGAGGAGGAAATACTAAAAGAAGCCCAAGAAAAGGCGAACTCTCTTATAGAAGCAAAAAGATCAGAAGGAGAGCAGGAAGCAAAAAAGATTTCTGAAGAGGGTGAAAAGGAACTTGAGGAGATAAGGATTAAGGCCACACAAAACTTTGAACAAGCAATTGAAGAGGCAATAAAGCTCATTAGAGGTAGATGAGAGATGTTTAAACCAGAAGAGATGGCCAAAATAGAGGTGTTGAGCCTAAACAGATATAAGGATTCTATCTTGACTTATCTGCACGAGCAGGGAGTTCTAGAGATTCGAGAAGTTGACGTAAGTATTGCCCAGAAAGATGCTCCAAATGAGTTCTATAGAAAGGCTGCATCTTACAGTATTAGTCTTTCCCGTCTTATAGATTTCTTGAAATCCTACAAGGAACAGGAGAAAGGTGGCATTAAAGGATTCATTTTTCCGGAATTAAAACCAAAGAAAAAATACAAATACAGGGGAATTGAGAACCTAATAAAGGAAATCGAAAGCTTTCTTGAAAATGCTGAGCCAGAAATAAAAAGCGTTGAGAGCAAGATAACTTCTTTGAATACTGAAATAGAAAGATTAAAAACGGAAATAGAAATCCTAGAACTACTTTCAGCATTGGACATTGAAGTTGAATACCTCAAACCTACAAAAAGCGTTGAAATAGTTGTAGGTTTTGTTGAAAAAGACAAGTTTTTACCTCTTATTGAAGAACTAAAAAAAGCTCTCAGTGATAGATTAGCGTATGTTTCAAGAGATCTGAAGGGAAAAGTTCTTGTTGTGATTGCCCTGTTGAAGAGGGACTACGATAAAGCCAATCCCATTCTTGCGAAATATTCCTTTGAGAGAATTGAGGTTCCTGAAGTGGTAGGAAAGCCAAAAGATGCTATAAAAGATCTTCAAAAAGAGATAACAAGGCTCAATAAGGAACTGGAAATGGCAGAAAAAGAAGCAAGAGTTCTCGCTGAAAAGTATCACGACGAGTTGGTTTTCTATCAAGAACTCATGGAGAATGAAAGAGAAAAAGCAAACATGCTGAGCAATTTAGTAAGAACAAACATGACTTTTGCCCTTACTGGATGGCTACCGAGAAAAGACGTTCCCAAAATTCTAGAGGGATTAAACAAGATATCTCGCGGTAAAATTTATGTGAATGTAAGGCCGCCAACACCCGAGGAACTCGATGAAATACCTGTAAAGCTGAAGAATCCTAAATTCATTGAACCTTTTGAAATGCTGACCGAAATGTTTGGTGTTCCAAAGTACAACGAGCTGGATCCCACTCCCATATTGGCGTTCACATATTCGTTTTTCTTTGGTTTCATGTTGACAGACTTTATGTATGGGCTTATAATAGCAGTAGTGGCCGCACTGCTTACAATGGGACACAAAAAGCTTAATGATGGTGTCTACAAGTTCTCAAATGTTCTCCTTTGGAGTGCATTTTTCACTATTGTAATGGGAATCCTCTTTGGCAGTTACTTTGGGGATGCTTTTCAGAGAGCAGGGATCAATGTGCCAGCACTTTTAGATCCGATGAGAGGAGCACTAGTTGTTTTGGGTTTAGCATTGGCAATTGGATTGCTTCATCTCTTTATTGGCTACACCCTGGGATTCATAGTTAAAGTAAAGAACAAAGAAACGGTCAATGCAGTATTAGAGCAACTTCCGTGGATGCTCATAATTTTGGGAGTGATCTTTCTTGCACTCTCAATGGCAGGGTTTACAAGTATTGTACTAGGGCAAGTCTTTTTACTGCCAGGTATTGTCCTCTTTGTAATCTCTGAGATTAGAAGTGATTTGCCAATACTGATGAGACTGCTTATGACGATCTCTGACTTCTTTGGATTTATCGGTAACTGGCTGAGCTACGCTAGGTTAATGGCATTAGCATTGGCAACAGCAGGAATAGCAATGGTAGTAAACATAATCGTGGCAATGATCTGGGGTATTAAAATAGGTCCAGTGCCCTTAGGCATAGCAATTGGTCTGGTGGTATTTGTAGGAGGGCACATATTTTCAACGGCAATAAATGCCCTCGGAGCGTTTGTTCACGCTTTACGTTTACATTATGTTGAATTTTTTGGAACGTTTTACTCAGGTGAGGGTAAGAGGTTTGAACCCTTTAAAGCTAAAAGGGAAGTGTCTGAACTTGAATTAGAGGTTTAGGAGGTGTAAAGAAAATGGAGCCAATAGTTTACGTTGCATTGGGTGCCGCACTTGCGGCAGGTATAGCTGGAGCAGCCTCTTCATTTGGTGTTGGAATTGCTGGAGCTGCGGCAGCAGGAGCAGTTGCAGAAGATGAGAAGAACTTTAGAAATGCCCTGGTGTTGCAAGGTCTCCCAATGACTCAGAGTATTTATGGGTTGATAACCCTGTTCCTAATTGCTCTCGTATCGGGGATACTTGGAGGAGGATTTAAGTTTGCCGAAACTACTACAGAAAACCTCATTAAGGCAGCTATCCTTCTGGGAGCAGGTTTAACCGTTGGACTAACTGGTCTCTCAGCAATTCCTCAGGGTATAATAGCTTCAGCTGGAATTGGAGCAGTTTCAAAGAATCCAAAGACATTCACTCAAGCGATTATATTTGCCGCTATGGCTGAGACAATGGCAATCTTTGGTCTCGTTGGGGCTCTGATCCTCATAATTACGGGAGTTGGCTTCTGAGCCTTCTCCCTATTATTACTAGGAGGAATCCTCAATGGAAGGAGCAAAGCTAATTATCGAAGAGATCAACAGAGAAGCAGAGCTGAAAATAAAGTACATCCTAGAAGAGGCAGAAAAAAAAAGCAGAGGAACTTAGAAAGGAGGCTGAAAAAAGAGCAAAAGCAAAAGCCGAATGGATAATCAGAAAAGCCCAAACACAGGCAGAACTTGAGAAACAAAGAATAATTGCCAATGCAAAGCTTGAGGTCAGAAGGAAGAAGCTTGCACTTCAGGAGGAGCTAATTAATGAGGTTTTAGGGGCATTAAAGGAAAGGCTAACTTCAATACCAGAGGAGGAGTATCTTGAAGTCCTCAAAGAGTTGATTATTCAGGGAATCAAAGAATTAGGAGAGGAAAAAGTAGTAGTGGCTTCAAATAAAGAAACTATATCCCTCTTGAAGAAACACTTGGAAGAGATCAAAAAGGATGCAAAAGAGACGCTCGGAAAGGACGTTGAAATAGAAATAGGAACACCGATAGAGACCATGGGAGGAGTAGTAATATACAATTCCGACAGAAGCATAAGGATAGACAACACATTTGAAGCAAGAATAGAAAGGTTCCAAAGTGATCTCCGCTCCATAATAGCAAAAACCTTGTTTAGGTGAGGAACGTGGAAGTAAGCACCATAACAGCAATTCTCGACACAAGTTTGGCGGTCATATTTACGTGGGTAGCTTACAAAACCGGACAAATTTTGTGGAAGTACACCCCGTACTCATACCCGAACGCTAGAATCCGGGCTATGGAGGCAAGGCTTTTCACAGAGCAAAAGTTCAATGAATTGGCAGAATCAAAGACTCTGAGTAACTTTATTATGAATCTAGAGGATACTGATTACAAGCCATACTTAACTTCTCTCCCAGCTTTAAACTCCGAAAGCATAGATAGAGCTTTTGATAAGGCTTTAGCAGATGTATACGAGCTTCTCCTTAAGATTCTTCCCAAGAGAACCAGAGAATTCTTTAAACTTCTCCTTGAAGAATGGGACGTTAGAAACATCTCTTCTTCTGTTAAAGCAAAGCTAAAGGGAGAGGTGGCCAGGGATTACATAAACGAAATTGGTATGATGGTTGAAAAAGTGAAGGCCATTGCTGAGGCAAAGAGCTTCGAAGAAATACTCGTTATATTAGAGGGGACAGAATATGAAGAACCCTATCAAAAGCTTCTATTAAAGGAGATAACACCGGAGGAGTTTGAAACAGAACTCTACAAAAACCACTATCTGAAGCTCTCTAAGTATGCCGCCTCAAGAAAAGATGAGGAAAAGACAATTCTGCAGGAGTTTGTAAGCTTAAAAATCGATAAGATAAACCTAAGCACAATACTTAGAGGAAAAGCCCATGGAATAGGGGCAGATAAACTTAGAAACTCTCTGATACCGGGGGGTAAGGTCAAGAAGAAGACTCTTGAGGCTCTTGCAAACATGGAAGACGTTGAGATGGTCTTAGCGGAGTTAGACTCCACAGAGTACTCGAGAATAATAAGGGAGTACAGAGAAGAGATATTGGAGGACATTTCGGCATTTGAGAGGGCATTTGACAAGTACATACTTCAGAGAATGGCGGAGCTGACGAGATTTTATCCATTGAGTATTGCAGTACCTTTGAGCTATATCCTTCAAAAAGAAAGCGAAATACGAAAACTCAAGGCAGTAGCAAAGCTAATAGAGGATGGTGTGAGGGCAGAGATCATAAAGAAAGCAGTAGGTGAGCTGCCATGAAAATAGTGGTTCTCGGGGATAAAGACACCACACTTGGTTTTAGGCTTGCAGGGGTTCACGAAGCGTACTCATTTGGAGAAAATATGAACGAGCTGGAAAGAGCAAGAAATAAGCTAAAGGAACTCATAGAAAGGGAAGATGTTGGTATAATCCTGATAACAGAACGGTTAGCTCAAAAAATTGAAATTCCTAGTGTTACTTTCCCGATAATCCTTCAAATTCCTGATAAGTATGGATCACTCTATGGTGAGGAACAGTTGAGGGAAATCGTTAGAAAAGCCATAGGTGTAGAGATAAAGAGGTGAAAAACATGGGAAGGATAGTTAGAGTTACTGGCCCGTTGGTTGTAGCTGATGATATGAGAGGCTCAAGAATGTATGAGGTCGTTAGAGTTGGAGAACTTGGACTTATTGGAGAGATAATTAGGTTGGAAGGAGATAAAGCTGTTATCCAAGTTTATGAAGAAACTGCAGGTGTTAGACCTGGCGAACCCGTTGTTGGAACAGGAGCATCTTTGAGCGTTGAGCTTGGCCCAGGGTTGTTGACTTCAATCTACGATGGAATACAAAGGCCTCTAGAAATCTTGAGAGAGAAGAGTGGGGACTTCATTGGAAGAGGACTTACCGCTCCAGCATTGCCGAGGGACAAGAAGTGGCACTTCACGCCAAAGGTGAAGGTTGGAGATAAGGTGGTAGGTGGGGACATCATTGGTGTAGTTCCTGAAACGAGCATCATAGAGCATAAAATAATGGTACCCCCTGGGATTGAAGGCGAAATAGTGGAGGTCGCTGAAGAGGGAGAATACACAATAGAAGAGGTTATTGCAAAAGTTAAGACCCCCGATGGAGAGATAAAGGAACTTAAGATGTACCAAAGATGGCCAGTTCGTGTGAAAAGGCCATATAAAGAAAAGCTTCCTCCAGAGGTTCCGCTAATCACTGGCCAGAGAACAATCGATACTTTCTTCCCACAGGCCAAGGGAGGTACAGCAGCAATCCCAGGACCATTCGGGAGTGGGAAAACCGTAACACAGCACCAATTGGCCAAATGGAGTGACGCTGAGGTTGTTGTTTATATTGGATGTGGAGAAAGAGGAAATGAGATGACAGATGTTCTTGAAGAGTTCCCTAAGCTCAAAGATCCGAGAACGGGTAAGCCATTAATGGAGAGAACTGTTCTTATAGCAAATACCTCAAACATGCCCGTTGCTGCTAGAGAAGCTTCAATTTACACGGGAATTACAATTGCTGAATACTTTAGAGATATGGGCTATAACGTGGCTCTCATGGCAGACTCAACTTCAAGATGGGCAGAAGCTTTGAGAGAAATCTCAGGAAGACTTGAGGAAATGCCTGGTGAAGAGGGTTACCCAGCATATCTTGCTTCAAAGATAGCTGAATTTTATGAAAGGGCCGGAAGAGTAAAAACTTTAGGAAGCGATGAGAGAATAGGCAGCGTTAGTGTTATAGGAGCGGTATCGCCTCCTGGCGGTGACTTGAGCGATCCAGTTGTACAGAACACTTTAAGAGTCGTTAAGGTCTTCTGGGCACTTGATGCAGATCTGGCAAGAAGGAGGCACTTCCCAGCAATTAACTGGCTTACCAGCTATTCCCTCTATGTGGACTCTATAAAAGACTGGTGGCACAAGAATGTTGATCCGGAATGGAAAGCAATGAGAGATGAGGCAATGGCACTTTTGCAGAAGGAGTCCGAACTTGAAGAGATAGTTAGAATCGTCGGCCCAGATGCCTTGCCAGAGAGAGAAAGAGCCATTCTTCTTGTGGCAAGAATGATTAGAGAGGATTACCTCCAGCAGGACGCTTTTCACGAGGTTGACACTTACTGTCCTCCAAAGAAGCAAATAACAATGATGAGGGTTATATTGAACTTCTATCACTATACCATGAGGGCAATAGATGCAGGAGTTCCGGTTGAAGAGATTGCAAAGCTTCCTGTTAGAGAAGAAATAGGAAGAATGAAGTACAATCCAAACGTTGAGGAAATAGCTTCACTAATAAAGAAGACAGAAGAGCAGTTTGAAGAACTCTTTAAGAAATACGGGGAGTGATAAAAATGCCTGGAATGGAGTATTCCACAATAAGCAAGATTTACGGTCCTTTGATGATAGTTCAAGGCGTTAAGGGAGTAGCCTACGGTGAAGTTGTGGAAATAGAAGTCGAGGGTGGAGAAAAAAGAAAGGGGCAGGTGTTAGAGGCGAGAGAAGACTTGGCTATTGTTCAGGTTTTCGAAGGGACTAGAGATCTAGACGTGAAGACTACAAGGGTTAGGTTTACGGGAGAAACGCTTAAAGTTCCGGTTTCCATGGATATGCTTGGAAGAATATTCAATGGTATCGGCGAGCCAATAGACAGTGGACCCGAGATAATTCCTGAGGATAGGAGAGACGTTCATGGAGCTCCTTTGAACCCTGTGGCAAGGGCATATCCAAGAGATTTCATTCAAACCGGTATATCGGCAATAGATGGAATGAACACCCTTGTTAGGGGTCAAAAGCTCCCAATATTTAGCGGTAGTGGTTTACCCCACAACATGCTCGCGGCACAAATTGCAAGACAGGCAAAAGTTTTAGGAGAAGAGGAGCAGTTCGCTGTGGTGTTTGCTGCAATGGGTATCACCTATGAGGAAGCAAACTTCTTCAAAGAGAGCTTTGAAGAAACAGGGGCAATTGAGAGGGCTGTGCTGTTCTTAAACCTTGCAGACGATCCAGCAATTGAGCGTATCATCACCCCGAGAATGGCCCTTACAGTCGCTGAATACTTGGCATTTGATTATGATATGCAAGTCTTAGTTATTTTGACTGACATGACTAACTATGCAGAGGCTTTGCGTGAGATTTCAGCGGCAAGAGAAGAAGTTCCCGGAAGAAGAGGATACCCCGGATACATGTACACTGACTTGGCAACTATTTATGAGAGAGCTGGTAGGGTTAGGGGAAGAAAAGGAAGTATAACTCAAATGCCAATACTCACAATGCCTGATGATGACATTACTCACCCAATCCCGGATCTTACAGGGTATATCACCGAGGGACAGATAGTTTTGAGCAGAGACCTCCATAGAAAGGGCATTTATCCACCAATTGACGTTCTCCCAAGCCTTAGCAGATTAATGAAGGATGGTATAGGAAGAGGAAGAACAAGAGAAGATCACTCCCAGTTAAGCCAGCAGCTTTATGCAGCCTATGCAGAAGGTAGAAGCCTAAGGGATCTTGTGGCAGTTGTAGGTGAAGAAGCTCTAAGTGAAACCGATAGAAAATACCTTGAATTTGCGGACAGATTTGAGAGGGAGTTCGTTGCTCAGGGATATGACGAAGACAGAGGGATATTTGAGACTCTAGATCTCGGATGGGATCTCTTATCAATACTGCCAGAATCAGAGCTCAAGAGAGTAGAGAGGAAGTACATAGAGAAATATCATCCAAAATACAGGCACTCCTCCTGACTTCTTTTATTTTGAGGTGAGCTAAATGACGAAGATACTGAAGGTCAAGCCAACCCGAATGGAGCTTTTAAGACTAAAGAGGAGAATAAAACTGGCTGAAAAAGGACATAAGATTCTCAAAGAGAAGCAAGATGCTCTTATCATGGAGTTCTTCACAATATACGATGAGGCTCTAGCACTGAGAAGAGAGCTCAATCAGAAAATAGCAGAAGCATTTGAACAGCTTAGATTAGCCGAGATAGATGCTGGAATTGTAAGGCTTAGCGAGATAGCTCTTAGTGTAAGGCCAAATAAGGAGATAGATATTAAAAAAAGAAACATTATGGGGGTGCCTGTACCTTTAATTGAAGCAGAGGGATTTAAGAGAGATCCCAGTGAGAGAGGTTATGCTTTTGTTTCAAGCTCCTCCAAGGTCGATATTGCCTCCGAGAAATTTGAAGAAGTACTTGAGCTGGCCATAAGGCTGGCTGAAGTTGAGGAAACATTGAAGAGACTTGCTAGAGAGATAGAAAAAACAAAGAGGAGAGTTAACGCTCTGGAATACATTATTATCCCGAGAATGAGAGAAACTGTAAAATACATCAGTCAGCACCTTGATGAAATGGAGAGGGAGAACTTCTTCAGGTTAAAGAGAGTTAAGGCTCTTCTTGAAGCTAAAGCTCAGGGTTAGTTACCTTTTTATCTTTTTATTGAGATTCTTCTCTGGTGAGAAATATGACGCTCAAGTTGTTCTATCTTGACCCCTACCTAAGAGAGGCTTCTGCAAGGATAGAAGCTGTCGAGCTTAATGGGAAAACTATTAGGGTGAAGCTGGACAGAACAATTTTCTACCCAGAAGGGGGAGGACAGCCCAGCGATAGAGGGGTTATAAAAGGGGAGGAATTCCGAATTGAAGTCGAAAAGGTTGAGGGAAAAGACGAGATATGGCACGAGGGAAGGTTAAAAGGCAAAATTCCAAGAGTGGGTGAAGAAGTCTTTCTTGAACTGGATTGGGAATGGAGATATGAAAATATGAGGCAACATACCGGTCAGCACATTTTATCTGCAGTTCTAAAAAGGATGTACAACAGTGACACTGCAGGTTTTCAGATTTTTCCTGAGTATAATAAAATAGAAATCAACTTTGATGAAGAACTTACGTGGGAGCACGTTTTGGCTGCCGAATTGGAGGCAAATGAAATTGTTTGGGCAAACCTTCCTGTGGAGGTTAAAGAATATGACCAGCTTCCAGACGACATACGGGGAATCCTTAGAAAAGACATTCCAAAGGATGTAAAAGGCAGAATAAGGATTGTAAAAATTGGGGATATTGATGTAATACCATGTGGAGGAACGCATGTCAAGAACACCAGTGAGGTTGGATTCATAAAAGTTCTCAACTTTTATAGAAAAACCAAAACCATCTGGCGTGTGGAATTTGCATGCGGATACAGGGCATTAATACACACAGACAAGCTTCTAGAAGATTACTGGAATAGTCTCAACATGATGTCCAACAAAAACAGACCTCTGGTTAATAGGGTGGAAGAGCTTAAAGAGAACATAAAAATGCTCGAGGAAGAGAAAACTGCACTTAGGAGAGAACTCTGGGAATGGAAAAGCAAAGCGCTACTCTCCAGAGCAGAGGAGATAAATGGGATAAAACTTGTCTCCCATGTTGAGAACGTAGATATGAAAGACGCCCAGGCATTCGTCGTTTACTTGGTTGATAAAAACCCAAATGTAGTTGCCATGATAGTTGGACAAAACTACTTAATCTTAGCAAAAAATAAGGATGTAACAGGAGTTTCAATGAACGAAGTTCTTCAAGAAGTTATTAAATTAGTTGGTGGCGGTGGAGGAGGGAGTGAAATTTTAGCAAGAGGGGGAGGCTTTAAGAAAACCCCCGAAGAAGTTCTTGAAGTTGCAGAGAGAGTGTTAAAAGAAAAGCTAAAAGGCTAAAGCCACTTGGGCTTTAATCCTGCCCATATCCTCATCTTTTCGTGAGCTATTATCCTGGGGATATTGCCCTTCTCCCTTGGTCCTGGGTTTTTCATATAGAAGGCGTTGACCTCATAGACGGTTCCAAATTCCTTCTTCTCTACTGCCATTTTGCCCAATCTTACTAAATCTGCTAACAATCCAGCCAAAGCTGGGCTATCGTTGATTCTCCCAGTTATCACGAGCTCATCTACCGCGCCATTGAAGCTGACGTACTCGATGTGCATGGCAATGAACTTTTTGTCCCCTAATGGTTCAAGGAATCCTGTGGGTTTGATATAATGGGGAGCTTCATAACCAAGGAGATCTTTAACAACACTTGATTTAGTGAATTCCTTGCTTTTATTCCTCTCTTTGTCTGTCAGAGCCAGAAAATCTGTGTTGCCACCGATGTTAAACTGAGCTATGTCTCTAACGTATCTGTTCCTCTGAGCTAGGTGAGCTAGGATGTCAGCTGTTAGGGGTGTTGCTCCTGTGGCTCCATCATCGCCAAAAATGACTAAGTTGCTTTCTTTAGCAAGCTCTACAAATGCAGGATCGTTTGCTATTAGAGTGGGAATAGCGTTCACAAAAGCTGCTCCTCCCTTTTCCTTTGCATATAGGGAAGCAGCATAAGCGTAGACCTGAGTTGCAGTCAATCTTTCCCTCTCGTCGTTTTCAACAGCTTTTATTAGTTCTTCTTTGTTTCCAAATGGAACAAAAGCCTCCGTGGTACAAACGTTGACTATAACATCCACATCGAGAGTTTTCCATTCTTCGACAAGTTTTTCAACAGCTTCTTTAAGAGTCATTCTGTCTTCGAGCCCCTCAGCCTTTATGGGGAGGTTTCTTAAGCTCCTAAGGTGAATTCCTTTTCTTACAGTTATGTTCTTGAGGGCTTCTGGGATTTTGCCATTCCAGTAGTTCTTTACCACTTCATACAAGGACTTCCCTATTTTATTCTTGTCAACATCATAGCTTCCGACGATTTCTATGTCTTCGACTTTTATTGGGAGCTCGTTCTGAAGGGGAATTCCGTAGTAGCCAAGTTCTCCTGTTTTTATTCTTTCAACTCCAAGAGCGAAGATGCTCCCCACGTATCCCTGGCCTAATATTACAACACGAACCATGTTTTCACCCCATTGTTGTTATTTTATAAATATTAAATATTTTTTGGTTTGTAATCTTTTATGGCCATATATAACACTTTCGGTGGTGTATATGCTAGGCCTCGACTAAAGTTACATAAAGTTTATAAAATCTGAGTCCCAAAATATCACCGGTAGCCTTGCTACCATACCTCCAATTATAATAAGCTTATGCCACTTTTGGCATCTTGAATCCCAGAGAGTTTTTTCGAGGTGGTGGCTGTGAAGGGAAAAATGGGAATATTGCTGGCAATGGTGGTACTTTTTGGAGTGATCGCCAGTGGGTGCATTGGTTCACAGAAGACCTCAGAAACCAGAACTACAAGCGTTGAGCTAACAGGAGATTTTGTGAAGGATGTCTTGGCAATAGGCAAGGCACTCGAAAGCAATGGAGTAAATGAAGTAAAATTCTCTGCATGGGGATCTGGAGATCCCAACAGCGTGATGAGAGTTTATGGGATTGTAGAAGCGGCGAGAAGGATAAACAAAGTTTGGGAAGAAAATGGGGTTAACGTAAAGATAACGATAACGGATACACACTATGTTGCTTCTTTCCAAGATGCCTACCAAGAATATCTCAGCAAACAACCTCTAGGACAAGCTGGAGATTTCTTTGTGAATTCTTATGCATTTCTACCGACTCTTGCAGACGAAGGCTACATTCTTGATATAACCGAATACGCAAATGCATACAAAAGTGTGATAGAGGACTTCTATCCCTCACTCATTGAGGCGTCAAAATTCAATGGGAAGCTGTACGGTCTACCTCAGGACACAGAAGCTAGGCCTCTATACATAAGGAAAGACGTTGCAGCAAAAATAGGCTTTAACTTGGAGGGAATTGAAGAAAAAGTTAAGAACGGAGAATTCACATGGAGCGATGTTTACTATTGGGCTAAAAAAGCAAAGGAAAGCGGAGTAGAGTGGGGCTTGATACACAGAAAAGGATCCGCACATCCAGACTTAATTCAGTTTATCTTTGCCTTTGGCGGCAAACTGTACAATGAAGACTCTGGGAAGCTTGTGTTAGATGTTCCAGCAGTTTACAAGTGGCTTTATGTAGAGTGGAAGTTTGCCCAAGATGGATTGCTCCCCAAGGACATAATGAGCTGGGACTGGGCAAAGCAGATTCATCCTGCAATAGTTGAAGGAAGAACTCTGTTCGACATAGGTGGTACATGGTATTGGACAGAATGGCAGACCAAGGAATATTATGGAAAAGAAGGCACTCCGAGACCATTGAAACCTGAAGAAGTTCAGGCTTGGTTTGCTTACACCTTATTCCCGGCCGGAGAGAAGGGTCTAAAGCCTGTAACACTCAGCCAGCCATTTGTTTGGATGATAAATTCCAAGGCCGGTCAGCAAAATCCAAAGTACGATGAGCTCAAGGATCTCTATCACAAATTAGCATTCTTAATGATAATAAAGGCAAGTGATCCCGACATAAACGCGATTCACAGTGTGATAAGTGCTCATCTGCCAGTGAGGAAAGAAGCCGCAAAGTTGATTAGTGATGAGAAGTGGCTTAACGACCTGAAGAGTCTCAACCTCGATCTCGATCCTCAAGTCAAAGATAATATAAAGGACATTGTTGCCACCACAGTGCACCCAATAAACGCCAAGTTCCTTGCCGATGTGAGCTATATGTTAGAGTACACAAAACTAGCCCCAGCACATCCAAAGTATCCAGCATTGGCTGATATCTTCAAAGAAGCAGTGGATAAGGTATTAAGAGGTGAAATGACGCCAGAAGAAGGTGTTAACTACATTATCCAAAAAATCAATGCAGATCCAGAATTAGCCCAGAACGTTGAAGTAATAGGAGAAATTCCAAAGGACTGGAAATTCCCATGAGGTGGAGACTATGAAAGGAGAAAAGCTTCGAAACATTTCCTTTTTTCTTTCTCCCATGATTATAATGGTTGGTTTATTTTATCTGATCCCCCTAATATTCACAGTTTACATAAGCTTTACCAAAATGAGGAACTGGAATATTGAGAGGTATTTGACCGAGGTTGTAGGTTTTTACAATTATCAGAGGCTCTTTCATATGTTCCAGCATGACCCGCTGGTGAGAACTATTCTCTTAACTACCGTTGTTTTTGTGGGTATAACCCTTATTATAAACGTTTTTGGCGGTCTTCTCCTAGCTTTAGGGACATTTTTCATAAATGAGAGCTCGGCTTCAACTATTAGGCTTCTGTGGTTGTTGCCAAGAATGTCTCCCATAGCTGTTTACAGTTTGGTATGGTACTACTTCTTTCATGGGAGTAACATCGGCACTTTGAATTCTATCCTTATGAAGCTTGGTGTGGTTTCTCAACCCATTCCATGGGGCCAAATAGTTCCTTGGGGAGCTTGGAGTATAATTATCTTTGTTAATGGCCTTGTGGGAGTTAGCTTTGGTATGATAGTCTTCACGTCTGCTTTAAATCAGATACCAAAGGAGCTTGTTATAGCGGCGAGGGTTGATGGTGCCTCGGCATGGCAGATTTCCAGAAAAATCTTGGTTCCAATGATGAGATGGCACTTTCTGTACGTATTAACTTGGCAGTTCTTGAGCTTATTGACGACCTATCCTCACTTATTCCTTCTTGTTCAGTGGGATCTGGTAAGCAGAGACTACGGCACAACACTTGCCCTCTATGTTTACAATACTGCATTTGGAAGAGGGGAGCAAGACCAAGGTTTGGCAGCTGCAGCAGCAGTGTTGCTCTCTATAATCGGTATTATCGGGGGATTTGTTACCTTAAAAGTGCTCCAGTTTGAGAAAATGATTCATGAACCTAGGGGGGATATAGAATGAGAGATGTTGAAACAAGGCCAAAGAGGGGCGAGTGGATAATAATCATTACAATACTCTTTGCAAGTCTTCCACTAATACTGGGATTTGCACTTTTGGTTATTTCAAGCTTTAGCAAGGATATGGTTACTAATTTGAGCCTTAGCTCTTTTAGACCTACAATTGAGAACTGGATAAACGTTTTTCAAGGAAGATTGGCAATAACTGGAGGGATAAGGCAGAATATCCTAAAAATAACTCTGAATACCCTTGTAGTTGCTCTTGGGGTTTCAGGCATAGTTACCTTAATCAGCACACTTGCCGGGTACTCTCTTTCGAGAATGAAATTTAGGGGAAGAAAATTAATGATGCTTCTCCTTCTCATGCTCCATGCTTTCCCGGGAGTTGCTTTAATTGTGGGTGTTTATTTGCTGTATAGGCTGACCTTTCCTCAAGAGCCCTCCTTTGTGAGGCTCTACTCTTTCTTTTATGTAATTCTTGCTAGGGCAGCCCTTGAGATACCAATGTCTGTTTGGCTTATGAAGGGATTCTTCGATACAATTCCATGGGAGTTTGAATGGTCGGGAATAATAGACGGTGCTTCAAGGATAAGAGTATGGCGACAGATAATGTTGCCACTAATAAAGCCCGGAATACTTGCAGTTGCATTGTTTGGATTTTTAGCAGGCTGGCAGGATTTGATCTACGTTAGAACCTTTCTGATTGATCAGACACTTGCAACGTTTATAGAAGCAAATATTGAAGCTGAGTACTCACACATGCCATTGATAGCTGCTGCTGGGACTTTGTATCTCTTACCTACCATCATGTTTTTCCTCACAGCCCAGCAGTTGCTTCTCCAAGGCTATTCAGGAGGAATAAAGGGGTGAGAGGAGATGGTTAGGATAACCCTAGATAGAATAACCAAAAAGTTTGGCAACTTCACGGCACTTGACAACATAACCTTGGAAATCGAAGACAAAGAATTTATGGCCCTGCTTGGCCCCTCTGGAAGCGGCAAGTCAACTCTACTTTACACAATAGCTGGGATATACAAACCTACAACTGGAAGAATATATTTTGACGGAAGAGACGTTACTGAAGTCCCACCAAAGGACAGAAATGTCGGCCTGGTTTTCCAGAACTGGGCCCTTTATCCACATATGAGGGTTTTTAAAAATATTGCATTCCCTCTTGAGCTCAAAAAAGCTCCTAAAGAGGAGATAGAAAAGAAAGTTAGGGAAGTTGCAAAGATGCTTCATATAGATCACCTCCTAGACAGATATCCCTGGCAGCTTAGTGGTGGTCAGCAGCAGAGGGTTGCTATAGCTAGGGCTCTCGTCAAAGAACCAGATGTTCTGTTGCTTGATGAGCCTTTGAGTAATCTGGATGCTCTCTTAAGGTTAGAAGTTAGAGCAGAACTTAAGAGATTGCAGAAAGAGTTAGGCATTACTGCCGTTTATGTTACCCATGACCAGGCAGAAGCTCTTGCAATGGCTGATAGAATAGCGATTATAAGAGAAGGAAAAATCTTGCAGGTTGGAGAACCGGATGAGGTATACTACAAACCCATGTACAAGTTTGTGGCGGGATTTTTAGGAAGCCCCCCTATGAATTTTGTTGAAGCAGAAGTAGAGGGGGATATGCTTAGGATATATCAGAGTAGACTCCCTGTGCCTAGGCAGTATAAAGAGATCATTAAAAAATTGAACATAACAGAAGTGCTCTTTGGATTCAGGCCACATGATGCGGAAATAGTGAGGGGTGAAAGAGAGGGCATTAGAGGGGAAGTTTACTCATTTGAGCCCTTAGGAAGGGAGCAGATAGTTACAGTAGCAGTTGACAGTGACGTCTTTGTCAAGGTTTTTGCTCCTGAGGGGGAGCACTTTAGATTTGGGGAGAAAGTTACAATAATACCAAATGAAGATAGGATAATCCTCTTTGACAAAAAAACAGAAAAAGCTTTGGAATATCTCTGATTTCCAAAATTTTTTAAAAGGTCTATTTAACTATTTTTCAAAAATGTAAAGAGGGTCAAAAATGAGGGTTGCAGTACTTTTTTCTGGAGGAAAGGACTCCACATATGCCCTCTACTGGGCTTTGAGAAAAGGATTTGAGGTTAAATACCTCGTGAGCATGCATTCTGAGAGTGATGAGAGCTATATGTATCACGTTCCTAATATCCATCTCACAGAGCTTCAAGCAAGGGCTATTGGAATCCCTATCGTCAAGGGCTTTACAAAAGGAGAGAAGGAGAGAGAAGTTGAAGATTTGAAGAGGGTTCTGGAGGGGTTAAAAATAGATGGGATCGTCGCTGGGGCATTGGCGAGCCAGTATCAAAAGGAAAGGGCTGAACGAATTGTTGAGGAGCTTGGAATAAAGCTTTTTGCACCTTTCTGGAAGGCCGACCCCGAGAAATACATGAGAACTCTAATTTTAGATGGCTTTGACATAGTCATAGTGGGAGTTTCAGCCTATGGGCTAGATGAAAGATGGTTGGGGAGAAAAATAGACGAAAAAGCTCTTGAAGAGCTAAAGGTGCTTAATGAGAAGTATAAAGTTCATATTGCGGGTGAAGGGGGGGAATTTGAAACTTTTGTTAGGGATGCACCATTTTTCAAGGCAAGAGTAGTTTTTGATGAAACTGAAAAAATATGGGATGCTTATACGGGCTCAGGAGTATTGATAGTCAAAAGGGCTCATTTGGAACCGAAAAGGTGAAAAGAGATGAGAATAGTCTCTGCAGATACCGGGGGAGCAGTATTGGATGAAAATTATAATCCTATTGGTCTAATAGCAACTGCGGCTGTTCTTGTGGAGAAGCCATATAGGACTGCGAAGTTGAGCATCGTAAAGTACTCTAACCCCTTTGAGTATGATCTCAGTGGAAGGAAAGCGCTGAAGGATGAGGCTTTTTTGGCATTAAAGCTCGCAAGAAAAGTAAAGCCAGATGTTATTCACTTAGACTCTAGTCTTGGCGGAATAGAAGTCAGAAAACTTGATGATCCGACAATAGATGCATTGAGAATATCTGATAGAGGGAAAGCAATATGGCACGAGCTAAGCAAAGATCTACAGCCATTAGCAAAGAGATTTTGGGAAGAGACCGGAATTGAGATCTTAGCTATAGGCAAAGAAAGTGTTGCTGTCAGAATAGCAGAGCTTTATGCCGGGATTTATTCCGTGAAGTGGGGAATTGATTATGCGATGAAGGAAGGCTTTGTGAGAATTGGGCTTCCAAGATACATGACGGTTGAGATAGAGGAAACTAAAATACGGGGGAAGAGTCTTGATCCTAGAGAAGGGGGTCTTTACGGGGAAATACCTATAGAAAAGGGGGATTTTGAATGGCAAGTTTATCCGAACCCTATAGCGAGAACATTTATGGTTTTTGAGGCTAAAATCTAAAGATTTTCGATTTTCCTAGTTTTTCTCCGAACTATAAGTTTTATAGGCTTAAAACGAAGAGATTGTGGTGGTGAGCATGGAAATTGCTAATTCAAGCTCCTCAATGGTTATGAAGTCACCAAATAGGAAACTCCTCATGGGAAACGAGGCAATCGCATATGGAGCACTTGAAAGCGGTATCTCATTTGCAACAGGTTACCCTGGAACGCCTTCTACGGAGGTCATTGAAACAATAGCAAAACTAAATCCTGAAATCTTTGCTGAATGGGCACCAAATGAGAAAGTAGCACTTGAAGAAGCTGCGGGAGTTGCTTATGCAGGTCTTAGAGCACTTGTGACAATGAAGTGCGTTGGTCTTAACGTTGCTGCTGATCCTCTAATGAGCCTCGCCTATTCTGGTGTGGAAGGGGGACTTGTCATTTTAGTTGCCGACGATCCGGGACCACATACATCTCAAACAGAGCAGGATGATAGGTATTATGGAAAGCTTGCTTTACTCCCTGTTCTAGAGCCTGCAGACGTTCAAGAAGCTCATGACCTAATAAAGTACGCATATGAATTAAGTGAGAAGTACAAAGTACCCGTTATTTTCAGGACAACTACCAGAGTAAATCACACCACCGCTGATGTCGAGGTTGGAGAGTTCCTTAGGCTTGACAGAAAGCCAAAGTTTGAAAAGGACATTCAAAGATACGTAAGAGCTTCTATGAAGGGCAATCTTGAGAGACATAAATGGCTGAATAGAACACTAAAAGAAATTGAGGCTGAATTTGAGAGTTTGAGCTTTAATTGGGTTGAAGGAGAAGGTGAAATTGGGATCATAGCTGAGGGAGCCCCCTATAATTACGTGAAGGAAGTTGTTTCAAAGCTTGGAGAGAAATTTAAGATACTTAAGATATCAACTCCTCATCCTCTGCCAAGGAGGCTTATTGTTGAGTTCTTGAAAGGGGTCAAAAAAGCTATAGTTGTGGAGGATGGTGCACCATTTTTGGAGGAGGAGATAAAAATAATAGCCTATGAAGAAGGGATAAGAGTCCCTATATATGGCAAACGCACTGGACATTTGCCTTTAGAGGGTGAACTAACCCCCAGATTAGTCAGGAACGCCCTCTTAAAACTTCTCGATAAGGAGGGGGAAGAATACATAAAGCCTATAGAAGTTGAGGAAGCCGAAAATTTAGCTCCATCGAGGCCCCCCACAATGTGCCCCGGATGCCCACACAGGGGGTCCTATAGGGCTTTACTTGATGCTCTTAGGGAGTTAAAGTTCAAAAAAGATGAAGTTCCAATTCATGGCGATATAGGGTGCTATGCACTCTCCTTACTGCCACCGCTGGAAGCTATATGGACCGAATACGTTATGGGGGCCAGCATAAGCCTCGCAAATGGTCAGAGCATAGCCATGGGTAAAAAGATAATAGCGACCATCGGAGATTCTACGTTTTTCCACAATGGAATTCAGCCCTTGATAGATGCAGTCTACAAAAACTTGGATGTTCTGGTAATGATACTCGACAACAGAACAACTGCAATGACCGGTCATCAACCTCACCCCGGCACGGGAGAGAGCGAAACAGGAAGAAAGTTCAACGAGATAGATATTGAAGGCCTTGTAAAAGCACTTGGGATAAAGTACGTGAAGACTGTTGACCCATATGACTTAAAAGCCACTAAGGAAGCTATAAAAGAGGCAATGCAGGTCAAAGGTCCGGCAGTGATAATAGCGAGGAGAGAATGCATAATTCCAGTGATTAGAAGGGGAGAGATTGGAGAAATACCGGTGGTCATTGAGGAGAAGTGTACTGGATGTAAGGCTTGTGCTCTGTTAACAGGCTGCCCAGCGCTCGTGTTTGATAGGGAAGCAGGGAAGATGAGAATAGATCCATTGATATGCACTGGCTGTGGGCTTTGCGAACAGCTCTGTCCTTTTGATGCGATTGTTTATCCACGCAAGGAGTGATTCTATTTCTTTTTATACCATTTATCGTCGTAGAAATACTTTCCATGAGCTTCCGCATATGCTTCGCTTGATCTTCTCCAAACTATAAAACCATAAGCCGCTGCTACTATGAGGAACATGAGTCCAACTTCAAGTCCATACGTTTTTATTAATCTTGCAATCCCAAGTGCAGGTATTGCAAAAAGCCCAATAATAACAAGCGCCATTATTCCAAGGAGAATTTTGTATCCATATCTTTCCATAAAGAGATCAAAATCCATTTCCCTCACCTCTTTGACTGCATGATTTTTCCGTGAGCGGTTTCGTGAGACTTTCTATATTCGGTAATTATCCTCTTTGAGCTTCTAAGGATTATCGCAACTGCAATGGAAACACCTACTACCAATATCCAATAGGCCAGTTCTTCCTTTCCAATGGCTACCAAGTAGAAGAAGAGGTAGTTTGTGGATAATAGCAGAGCCAGTGCCGTTATTATTATCAAAACCTTATACCCATACTGTTCCATAAATAAACCAAAGTCCATTAGCATCTACCTCCTCCACCTGTACCAATATCTACCAAAAATTCCTCCCACAGTCGGCCGGGTCTTATAGACAATTCCTCCAATAGCTATCCCAAGGAGGATTATAAATAACAGTGTTTGAGCAGCCTCGGAGAATCTCCCCCTTAATAAATCCGGTAATGCAGGCGCAATTAGCACTGCTCCGACTACTCCAAAAGCGATTCCGAACATTATGATGAGGAGGACTTTGTATCCATACCTCTCCATAAATAGTTCGAAATCCATGAGTATCCTCAATATTGACTTTTTCAATCAACTTTAAATAATTTACTTGATTATTATCAACGGTGTGAAAGATGAAGATAAAAGAACTATTAGAATTGGTTGATGAGGCAATAGCGAATGTAAAGATAGCTATAGTCAGCAACAAGCAGAGGATTTTCGAGAGCCCCCATACTTCCTGGGAGTTTACAAAGAGGTCTCTTGAGCTGGAGGATGAGCTTGAGAGGCTAAACAAAATAAAGGATTATCTATCATCATTTGAACCAGAGGAAGATGCTGAGAAAAAGTTTTCAAAGGAAGAACTAGAAGAGTTGCTAGAATACTTGATACTTCTAAGGGAGATGAGGACTCATGAATTTTAAAGAGATCGAGAAAAAAGTTGTAAAGTTTAGGGATGAAAGAGTTTGGAAAAAATACCATACTCCAAAAAATCTTGCAATTTCTCTAGTTGTTGAGGTAGGGGAGCTTTTGGAGCACTTTCAGTGGAAAACCAATGAGGAGATACTTCAAAGTGTCAAAGACCCAAAGAAGAAGGAGAAAATTGCTGATGAGATGGCTGATGTGGTAATATATCTCACCCTTCTGGCCCATGAGCTTAACATTGATCTTGATGAAGCTATAGAGAGAAAATTGAAAAAGAACGAAGAGAAATATCCTGCAAAGGTAATAAGAGTAGAGGAGATTGTTAAGGAGCTAGGAGGAGAGATAATAGAACCTCAAGGGGAGGTAAAAAGTGTAAAGCAGGTTGTTGAGCTCTTAGGAATTAATCCGGAGAACATTATAAAATCCTTAGTTTTCATTGTAAATGAGAATGAACCTCTTCTGGTCATAGTAGATGGAAAATCAAAGGCAAGCCTGGAGAAACTAAAAAACATTTTTGGAAACGTCAGGATGGCAAAACCAAAGGAAGTGGAAGAGATTACTGGCTACAAAATTGGAGAAGTCCCTCCAGTGGGAGTTCCCATAAAGACCGTGGTGGATAGGAGAGTTATTGAAAAAGAGTTTGTAGTTGGTGGAGGAGGGAGGATAGACAGGTTAAGCAAGTTAAGCCCAAAGAAAATTGTGGAATTTCAAAAAGCCGAGGTTTTAGATGTAAGCGAATAGTCTTTTTAATATTTCTTTTTCTCTGGACGTGAGTCGGTTTTTGATCCATTTTCCTTTTAAACTTAGATTCTCGTCTTCAACATCTAAAACTGCTTTTCTTATTCCTCCTCGCGGGAAATTTGTGTCCCCTTTATATCTTGGGATCACATGAACGTGAAGATGAGCCACTGTTTGGCCTGCTACTTCTCCAAGGTTTATCCCAACGTTGAAGCCATCTGGCTTTAGAGCTTCACTTAGCTTCTCAATTGCCAGTTCTACACCTTTCATTATGGCTATTTTCTCTTCTTCCTTAAGTTCCCTCCAATTTTCAACATGGCTTTTTGGAACTATAAGAAGGTGTCCCTTGTTTGCGGGGAAGGAGTCTATGAGAATCCTAACGTGTTTGTTTTCATAGAGCAAAACCTCTTTAGATGGGTTGCAAAATGGACAATCCATATTTCCACCTCAATGTTATAAGGAAAAAGAATTAAAAATTTGTGGCAGATGATGAGCTTGGCCGCTTCCGAGCGGTGAGGATAAATCTCGGTACTGATGCCTATTTTAAAAACTCCACCGCTTTGTCTATGTCGTTCTTGTATGCCCTGAGGTATCTTTTACAAGCATTTTCCCATGTAAAAACCTTGGTTCTTTTCTTTCCATTTTGGCGCATTTTTTCAATTAACTGGGGGTTCTCTTCTCTGAACTTGGCCATCCTTATAATGGCCTGAGCGAGGGCATTTGGATCCCTTGGGAGAACTAGCAATCCAGTAGCATTTTCTTTGTCTTCATCTAGGCTTATTATGGTATCTTTTATTCCGCCCACAGCGGATCCTATAGGAATTGCCCCTAGGCACATGGCCTCCATCTGAACTAAACCAAAGGGCTCAAAGTAGGAAGGAACTAACACGAAGTCAACACTACCGTATAGCTCCCTTGTGAATTCTCTTCTCAGCATTTCAGTTATTACCTTTATGTTCTCTGGATATTTTGCCCCTAAAGTGTGGGCCCAGCGTTCGAGCTCAGGATCTCCTTTTCCGATTATTATGAAGCGCATTTTCGAGAATTCAGAGGGATAGCTTTGTGCAATGAATTCAATAGCTTTTAAAAGTGTGTCGACACCCTTCTGCCCTCTGTCAAATCTGCCTATGAACATAAAAGTAATTCCGTCCTTTAGGCCCAGATTTTCCAAAATTTTCTTTCTCCTTTCTTCTCTTGGTAAATCTCTGTTTTCAAGAAGCTCCTCGTTCCAAAAGTCGCATGCTATTCCATTGTAGACATAGGTGGCCTTTCCTTCAAAGTTCTTGTAAAAATTCCATTCTTCCCAAAGATAGCTTCTGCTTACTGTTGTTACCACATCCGCTATGTATGCACCAACGTACTCTGGATCGATGTCCGGATACGGAGCGAGCTCGCCTAAGTGGGCTTCATGGAAATAGTGGGCTGGAACTTTGGATTTATTGAGCCTGTGGATTGTAAAGACTGCTGGAATCTGGAAGTACTTCTTAATTAAAGCTCCAGCAAAGACTGTATGCCAGTCATGGAAATGTAACACATCCGGTTTTCCTTCCTTTTCTATTAGATGGTTCAGCAGACCAACACTTGCTTTTCCAAACTGAACTGCTTTACCAAGCATTCCTTCCCATCCAGGACCATAGACATCTTTATTGTCGAGCAAGTTGCTACTTAGAGCGAATACCCTAACCCCCTTTTGAATTCTTTCGTATACACTTATCTTCTCTTTACCACCATAAACATTGATATCAAACTCAAGAAGTTTTTTTCCATCGATATGGCCATGAGATGGTGTAAAGACCCAAACTTCATTGTCGAGCTTTGCTAAAGTTTCTGCAATACTGGTAATAGCCTCTGCAAGCCCACCAACTTTTACTGGCAAGTATTCAAATCCAAGCATTAGTATTTTCATGTTGATTCACCTTTATTCCTTTTATTCTAACACAATGAACTTTTCTCCCTCAATGTCTTCAAAGTAACTTCCCAATCCTCCAATTTTCCATTCTTTTCCCTTCTTATCTCTGAGAGTTATATTGGCCGTGAGGGATGTATACTCATAATTAACAACTTGTCCTTTTATCGTCGCTTCTTCTCTTGTGTCAACAAAATGTCCTATGACTTCCATCTCTCTTGGTAGTCCTGCTTGTTTAAGAATCGTTATGAGGGTTCTTATGTTAGCTATTTCAAAGGGTTTCTTGAGTTTTTCATATTCAATAGGCTTTATGACTTCACTATTGTCAAAGTACATTGTGTAGAACCAATGCATGTAGTTCTGGATTAACTTTGGAGATTTGCCCCAGAAGGAATAGAATTTCTCTTTTCTCCTATCCTTCGGAAGTGCTCCAAAAAAGAGTGCGTAATCTACATCTCCTATGATCCAAGTTGCCATTAACCACGGAGCCCCTCCACTTTTAGCTAAAATTACGTTTTCCTTGCTAAGCCATTCAGGAGGTTCCTCAAAATTGCTTACAATTACAAAGATAACATCCTTTCTCTTTTTAATTTCATCTTTAAGTAATCGCAAAAACTCAAAAGGAGTATTTATTAGTACCTCTCGTCTTGCGCTTCTTATTATGTACTCTGCCCTCTCTAAAGTGTTTTCGAACCCATGGATAGTCCATATTTCCGGTATGTCCTCTCCATGTACGGATTTATAGAGTTCAAGAAGGGCATTTTTTACAGCCTCTATATCACCTAGGAGTTCTTCTTTAAGTCTCTCGAAAACTATTTCTGGATTCACGGGTTTGTACATCCTTGGAGTTCCGTGCATAATGTCTACAAACCCTTTTCTGTGGAGAGAGCTTAGCACGTCATATATCCTTGTGTGGGGGATTCCGCTTTCTTTTGTAAGGTCTGTAGCTTTGCTGGTTCCAAGTTTTAGAAGAGTTATATACGCCAAGCTTTCGTATTTTGTTAAACCGAGCTTTTGAAGCATTTTAATTATTTCTTCTTCCCTCATTTTTTCTCCTCCTAAAGATTTTTAATATTCACTTTCGACAATTTAAACATTAAAGGTGATACATAATCATTAGAGGTGTTTAACATGTATAAAATTTTCGGATTTAAAGATAATGAGTACTTTGGAAAGGTTGGAATCACGGAGTTTTCCATACCCAAAAGCGGTTCCTATGCCTATCTTTTAGGAAATTTTAATGCATTCAACGAAGGAAGCTTTAGAATGAAAGAAAAGGGGGATAGATGGTACATAAAACTTGAGCTTCCCGAGGGAATTTGGTATTACTCATTTTCAGTTGATGGTAGGGAGATGCTTGACCCAGAAAATCAGGAAAAGAATCACTTCCAGAGACTCTCATACAAGGCTGAAAGAGAAGCCAATGTGGCAAGAATTTTCTCGGGTGAGGAAATTTATCACTTTCCTGCTCCCATTTATTTATATTCTTTTGGCGAGTACACTTACATACGCCTTAGAGCGCTTAAAGGACTTGTTAAAAAGGCGTTTCTAATTGAGGAGAAAAGTTGGGAGATGACAAAGAAAGCCTATGATGAACTTTTTGATTACTTCGAAATAAGACTTCCAAAAAAAGAGAACCTGCATTATTACTTTAGATTACAAACAGATGAGGGCACTTTAGAATATGGGGACTTCGATGTCGATTTGTCTGAGCAAGGGAGTAAATACAAGGTGCCTTTGTGGGTCCTAAGCAGGATTTTTTACCAGATAATGCCTGATCGGTTCTTTAACGGAAACCCCAAAAATGATCCAAAGGAGGAAATAGGGTTCAAAAGTGCCTCCCATTATGGGGGGGATCTTGAAGGAATAATCCAAAAAATGAACTATCTAACTGAGCTGGGGGTAAATGCTCTCTATTTAACTCCTATTTTTGAGTCAACTACATATCATGGGTATGATATAGTGGACTACTATCATGTTGCTCAAAAATTTGGAGGGGATGAAGCTTTTGAAAAATTAGTACAGGAGTTGCAGAAAAGAGATATAAAACTTATCCTGGATGGGGTGTTTCATCATACAAGCTTTTTCCATCCCTACTTTCAAGATGTGGTGAAAAACGAAAAAAACAGTGGGTATAGGGATTTTTATCGTATAACGGGATTTCCAGTTGTTCCAAAGGAGTTCTTTGATATTTTAAACTCGGAACTTCCATGGGATGAAAAATATAAGCGGCTTAAATCCCTTAAATGGAACTATGAAAGCTTTTATTCTGTATGGTTGATGCCTCGTTTAAACCACGACAACAAAGGAGTAAGAGAACTCATTAGGAATGTAATGGAGTACTGGATTAAAAAAGGAGCTGATGGGTGGAGGTTAGATGTTGCTCACGGAGTTCCGCCCGAAGTATGGGAAGAAATTGGAGAAAAGTTGCCCAGTAACGTCTATCTATTTGGGGAAGTTATGGACGACGCTAGGCTGTGGATATTCAACAAGTTTCATGGAACAATGAATTATCCGCTATACGAGGCAATTTTAAGATTTTTTGTTACTAGAGAAATCAATGCAGAGCAGTTCTTGAATTGGCTTGAGCTTTTGAGTATCTACTACGGTCCTGCGGAGTATGTTATGTATAACTTCCTAGATAACCATGATGTAGACAGAATGCTCAGTCTACTTAGAGATAAGAGGAAATACCTCTGTGCCCTGGTTTTTCTTTTCACATACAAGGGAATTCCATCTATTTACTATGGTGATGAAATTGGCATGAAAAATACAGAAGCTCCTTTTATGGAGCGTTCAAGGGCTCCTATGGAATGGGACAAAGGAAAATGGGACTGGGACATATTTTATCTTGTGAAAAAGCTTATCTGGCTGAGGAAGACTAGCAAAGCACTGCAGGTTGGAGCATTTGAACCTGTGGAATTTCAGGGGGGATTGTTGCTTTATGAGAGAATATACAAGAAAGAAAAGCTTTTAATCGGAATAAACTATTCGGAAAACTCTGTTCCGATCAAAAAACTGCCCGACAAACTGATGCTGGGGGGCTTGGATGGTGTTGATCTAAAACCGTTTTCATTTTTTGTTGGCCGTCTCTCTTGAGAATTCCAAATTTTTTCATCGATGTCTCATTTAGAACACTTGCTATTCTGTGATCATCAAAGCGTAAGGTATATATATCACTGAGGATGATACTAAATTTGAAATATTCAACTGAGGTGAATATGCATGAAGAAGGCACTATTTGCTTTATTGTTGATTGGAGTGCTGGCAATTGGAGTGGTTGCAAGTGGGTGTATTGGTGGTGGGACTGGCACTTCAAGCCCCACACAAACAACCACCACACAAACCACACAAACCCAAACAACTACAACAACCACGAGCTCTCCCACCCAGACAACAACTACAACAACAGAGGAAAAGAAAGTAACAATCGTTATATGGCATGCAATTGGTCCAAATGAGCTCAAGGCTTTTGAAGATTTGATTGCTGAGTTTGAGATTGAATATCCAAACATCGATATTCAACTTGAACAAAAAGCTGATCTTGAAACCTCTCTTAAAGCTGCAATTCCTGCTGGACAGGGCCCTGATCTCTTTATGTGGGCTCACGATTGGATTGGAAAGTTTGCTGAAGCTGGTCTTCTTGAACCGATTGATGAATACATAACTCCCGAAATTCTAAACAAGTTCAGTCCAATGGCTCAAAATGCTATTGAGTATGGTGGACATTATTATGCCATGCCTTATGCTGCTGAGACTGTAGCTTTAATTTACAACAAGGACATGGTTCCAAACCCACCAAAGACTTTTGATGAGATGAAGGCGATTATGGAAAAATACTACAATGAAGCCGAAGGTACTTACGGCCTTGCAACCCCAATGGATCCATACTTCCTTTCTGGTTGGGTGCACGCGTTTGGTGGGTACTACTTCGATGACAAGACAAAGACTCCTGGTCTTGACAAGCCTGAGACACTTCAGGGCTTCAAGTTCTTCTTTGAGCAGATATTCCCATATGTTGCTAAGACTCAAGATTACAACGCTCAAGTAAGCTTATTCCACGATGGTAAAGCTCCAATGATGATTAACGGTCCATGGAGCATTCCAGATGTTAGGAACGCTGGAATTAACTTTGGCATAGTGCCACTTCCGGCTATTGATGAGCAGCACAGGCCTCACCCATATGGTGGTGTTAGGCTTATTTACGTTGCAAAGCTTAACGATCCAAGCAAGAAGGATGCAATTTGGACGTTCCTTAAATGGTTCACAACAAACCCGGATGTTATAAAGACCCTTTCACTCCAAAACGGTTATATCCCAGTGTTAACTGAGGTCCTTAACGACCCAGAGATCCAGAATGATCCAGTACTTTATGGCTTTGGTCAAGCAGTTCAATATGCAATTCCAATGCCAAAGAGCCCGGAGATGGGTGCTGTTTGGGGACCAGTCGGAACAGCAATCACCGATATAATAGCTGGAAAGAAGACTATTGAACAGGCACTCCAGGATGCACAGAAAGAAATACTCGATGCCCTTAGTGGTGGTTAGTGTCTTTTCTTTTTCTTTCTACACTTTCTAATTCTCGGAGGTGTAAGTAAATGGACAAAAAAACAATCGCCGCTCTCGCTTTGATATTACCGGGCATGATAGCATTCTTGTTTTTTAACATCTATCCGATCTTATACTCCATTTACATTGCTTTCACAAATGCCAAATTAGGCAACTTCCCAATACAGGCTCCTACCGCCGAGCCATTGAGGTTTGTGGGATTGGAAAACTTTAGGTGGGCGTTAAGCGATCCAAAGTTTAGATCTGCTTTTGTGTGGACGTGGGTTTTTGTGGCAACTAGTGTGACTTTGAAAGTCGTTGTTGGGATTCTTTTGAGTGTTCTGTATAATAACAAATACGTAAAGGGCAAGTTTTTTTATAGAGCCCTTTTGATAATTCCATGGGCACTGCCCTTGCTTTTTTCTGTAATGGTATGGCGCTTTATGTTTGATCCTGTTGTTGGTCCGATTAATATAATATTAAGGGATTTAGGAATAACAAACCCACCAGACTGGATGACGAGTGTAACTTGGGGTTTTGTGGCCTTAAACATAATTGAAGTGTGGCTTGCCTATCCATTTATGATGACGGTAATAACTTCAGCCCTCCAGAGTGTTCCAGATACGCTCATTGAAGCAGCAATTATCGATGGGGCAAGTTACTGGCAGAGATTGACAAAGGTGGTTATTCCAATTGTCAGTAAACCTATTGCTTTTGCCACAATTCTAACTTCCGCAGCGAGCTTTCAGTACTTCCTTGTCCCCTTCATTTACAATGCAGGACTGTTTGAAGATAGGTTCCTCCTCCTTTATGGATATAGAAAGGCTTTCGGCAGTTCGGTTCCTCACTACGGAAGGGCGGCAGCTATTTTGCTCATAGCAACAATAGTTCTTGCAATTTACATGTTCGTTAACATGAGAATAACGAGACTACAGGAGGGAGTTAAGGGATGAAACTTAAAATTGAACTGCCAAAGCGAAAGGATGAGCTATTGAAGTCATTTGCTCTGACTTTATTAGCTCTTTTTGTTTTAGCAATCTTACTTTTCCCCGTTTATTATATGGCAATGCTCTCTGTTAAACCCTCGGGAGCTCTTGCCACCACTGAAATTGACTTAATTCCAGATAGGATAACCTTCTCCAATTACAGAGATCTGCTCTTTGGTCATACCGAGGGGCTTATAAAAACAACAAACTTTGAAATAGATGCTAAAAAAGGTACTATAAAGGATTCTCTAAACAGATATGAGATAGAGCTACATGAGGCTAAGATTGTTGGGAGCTACTCGAGTAGGTTCACCTTGATAGATACAGAGATACTTGAAAGAAAAGGTGGAGAGGAGAGGAAAGAACCCGATGGAACCCAAATTATTGTTAGGGGTGAACTGATAAAGCTAAATGCTCATCAGATTGAAAGTACCGGCGGTGTTAAAAACCTTAAAGTGTCTGCACAAAAGATAATAATAACTGTTAGTTCTCCTAATGAGGTGCCCTTAGATCTTTCAAAGTTCACCAAAATTGACGAAAATACCTATGAAGCTCAAAACGTGGAAGTAGTAGTAAAAGACGGAGGGATAATTTCTGCCGAAGAGGCTGCATTCACTGCAACTAACTTTGCATTCATTCGCCTAGCAAAAGTAGGTGGAGAGGTTCCAGACTACATGAAGAGAAGTTTACTAATAGCCAGTCTTACCGTTATCTTGACGCTTTTATTTGTAATACCCTCTGCATATGCATTTTCAAGACTTAAGTTCTTTGGAAGAGAGCACGTTCTTTACTTTTACTTGATGTTTACTCAGGTTGCAGGAGGGTTAGGGATAGCAGGATTGGTTGCACTGTACGGTATGTTGGTAAAGCTTCACTTAACTAATAACATCTTTGTTTTGCCAGTAATCTACGCCGCTGGTGGAGTACCATTTAACACATGGCTCTTAAAGTCCTACTTGGATTCAATTCCCCCAGATTTTGACGAAGCAGCGTTAGTTGATGGTGCGGGATACCTGCAGATTATAAGGCACGTGCTTATTCCAATGGCTCTTCCTGGATTGGCAACAGTGGCAATATTCGCATTCATTGGAGGTTGGACGGAACTTATACTCGCTAACTTGCTTCTCAACCAAGAAAACTATCCTCTAACTGTATGGCTATACACAATGCTTGCGAATTTGAGATCTATTTCGTGGAATCAATTTGCTGCAGCTGCTTTGATATTTGCTCTTCCGGTCTTTATCATGTTCCTCCTAGCCCAAAACTATGTAAGGAGTGGGCTTACTCTCGGAGGATTGAAGGAATGAGGTGATAGAAATGAAAAAAGGTTTGGCATTGTTTTTCATATTTTTAGTTGCCTTGAGCATTGCTGGAGTAGGAGTAAAGGCAGAGGAACCGAAGCCATTGAACGTCATTATTGTGTGGCATCAGCACCAACCGTACTACTACGATCCAGTTCAAGATATTTATACTAGACCTTGGGTTAGACTGCATGCAGCAAATAACTACTGGAAAATGGCAAATTATCTTAGCAAATATCCAGATGTCCATGTGGCTATAGATCTATCGGGCTCTTTAATTGCCCAACTTGCCGATTATATGAATGGCAAGAAAGATACATATCAGATAGTCACGGAGAAAATAGCAAATGGAGAGCCACTAACACTTGAAGACAAATGGTTCATGCTTCAAGCTCCGGGAGGCTTTTTTGATCATACCATACCTTGGAACGGCGAACCTGTGGCAGATAAAGATGGCAACCCATATAGGGAACCTTGGGATAGATATACAGAACTTAAAGAAAAGAGGAACAATGCATTCAAGCAGTATGGCAACTTGCCCTTAGATGAGCAAAAGAAAAAGATAACAAGTGAATTTACGGAGCAGGATTATATAGACTTGGCAGTCCTCTTTAACTTAGCTTGGATTGATTACAATTATATCATTAACACTCCTGAACTTAAAGCACTTTACGACAAAGTCGATGTTGGGGGATACACGAGAAAAGACGTAGCTACTGTCCTAAAACACCAGATGTGGCTTCTCAATCACACGTTTGAAGAACACGAAAAGATAAACTATCTTCTTGGAAACGGCAATGTTGAAGTAACAGTAGTTCCTTATGCCCATCCAATTGGGCCGTTACTCAACGACTTTGGATGGGAAAATGATTTTGATGCCCACGTAAAGAAGGCTCATGAGCTTTACAAGATGTATCTTGGTGACAATAAGGTCGAGCCCCAAGGAGGATGGGCCGCAGAGAGCGCACTAAATGATAAAACATTAGAAATTCTAGCTAACAATGGATGGAAGTGGGTAATGACAGATCAGATGGTTCTTGACATTCTTGGAATTCCAAACACTATTGAAAACTACTACAAGCCATGGGTGGCTGAGTTCAATGGCAAGAAGATATATCTCTTCCCAAGAAACCATGATTTGAGCGATAGGGTTGGGTTCAGATATTCAGGAATGAATCAGTATCAAGCTGTAGAAGACTTTGTTAACGAGCTTTTGAAAGTGCAGAAAGAGAACTACGATGGGAGCCTTGTTTATGTGGTTACTCTGGATGGAGAGAATCCATGGGAGCACTATCCCTTTGATGGCAAGATTTTCTTGGAGGAATTATACAAGAAGCTTACCGAGCTTCAGAACCAAGGTTTGATAAGGACAGTGACTCCAAGTGAGTATATTCAGATGTATGGAGATAAGGCCAATAAACTTACTCCAAAGCTCATGAAGAGACTGGATTTCACAACGGAAGAGAGAGTTAATGCCCTATTAAAGGCTCAAAGCCTCGGCGAGCTTTATGATATGGCTGGAGTTGAAGAGAATATGCAGTGGCCAGAATCCAGTTGGGTTGATGGGACACTTTCGACATGGATAGGTGAACCGCAGGAAAACTTAGGATGGTACTGGCTCTACTTGGGAAGAAAGGCACTATTTGAGAATAAAGATAAAGTGGCCGACTGGGACACTGCGTACGAATATCTCTTGAGAGCGGAGGCAAGTGACTGGTTCTGGTGGTATGGAAGTGATCAAGACAGCGGGCAGGATTATACATTTGATCGCTATCTTAAGACGTACCTTTACGAGATGTATAAGTTCGCTGGACTCGAAATTCCTAGCTATCTCTTTGGGAATTACTTCCCCAATGGAGAGCCATATACAATACGAGAGCTAACAGGGTTACCAGAAGGGGAGAAAAAGAGCTGGTCGAGCTTATCACCATTTGCTGAGGGAATAGAACTTTACTTTGACGAGCAGGGATTGCATTTTGTTGTCAAAACTACAAAGGACTTTGAAATAAGCATCTTTGAGCCTGGAAAAGTCATGGGCAATACGTTTACACTCCTCCAGAGCAAACCGAATGAACTTAGATATGATATTTTCCCATTCAGCAAAGACAGTGTTGGTCTTATGATAACCACGCACATACTTGTGAAAGATGGAAAGGCGGAAGTTTATAAGGCCACAGACTATGAAAACAATGAAAAAGTTGGCGAATTAGATGTAAAACAGAGTGACAAAGGAATTGAAGTTACCGTTCCATTTGATTACTTGGACAGTCCTTCTGACTTCTACTTTGCTGTTTCAACAGCCGATGATCAAGGAGAACTTGAAATAATAACAACACCAATAGAAGTGAAACTTCCAAAGCAAGTTGAGGGGGTTGTAGTTGCAGAGATTGAAGACATTGAAGGAGATGATCATGGCCCTGGGACTTATACTTACGCTACAAACAAAGTCTTCGTGCCAGGACACTTAGACCTGCTTAAGGTGAGAATCCTCGAAAAGCCGAGTTCGTATGTATTTGAATACTACTTCAAAGAGCTTGGGGATAACCCATGGAATGGTCCAAATGGCTTTAGCCTGCAGATAATTGAAGCGTACTTTGACTTCAAGGAAGGTGGAAATACTTCGGCAATTAAGATGTTTCCGGATGGGCCGGGTAGTAATGTAGACTTAGATCCAGAGCACCCATGGGATTTAGCCATTAGGGTTGCTGGTTGGGATTACGGAAACATAATTGTTCTCCCGGATGGAACTAGCTATCAAGGGGAAATGAAAATATCAGCAGATCCTGCTAGAAACGCCATTATAGTAGAGGTTCCTAAGAAATACCTTCCAAAAGTTCCAGAATATATGGCCGTACTGGTTGGTTCTCAGGATGGCTATGGGCCAGATAAGTGGAGGCCTGTAGCTGTTGATGCTGAGGAGTGGAAAGGCGGTGGAGCTCCAGCTGATGCAGTAATAGCGGGAGTAGCCCCCAGAGTTTATGACCTACTAGCTCCAAAAGATTTCAAACCAACTCAAGAGGAGCAATTGAGCAGTTATGATGCAGAGAATGGAAAGAGAGCGATGGTGAAGATGATCCCCGTAACAACAGCCACTAATGTTATAGTGGAGGTTAATGATCCCCAAGGAGATGATCATGGCCCTGGGACTTATACTTACGCTACAAACAAAGTCTTTGTGCCGGGACACTTAGACCTGCTTAAGTTTAGAATGCTCGATAGCGGGGACACCTATACTTTGGAGTTTTACTTTGCAGATCTTGGGGATAACCCATGGAATGGTCCAAATGGCTTCAGTCTGCAGATAATTGAGGTTTACCTCGACTTTAAAGAAGGCGGGAACTCTTCGGCAATTAAGATGTTTCCGGATGGGCCGGGTAGTAATGTAGACTTAGATCCAGAGCATCCGTGGGACATAGCATTGAGGATAGCAGGATGGGATTACGGAAACATAATTGTGTTACCCAATGGAGAATCACTTCAAGGAGAACTTAAAATCTCTGCAGACCCCGTAAGAAATGCCATTGTAGTTGAAGTTCCAAAGAAATACATTGAAATAAACGAAGCCTATGGCCTCTACGGAGCCGTTCTTGTTGGTTCGCAAGATGGCTATGGGCCAGATAAGTGGAGACCAATAGCCGTAGAAGCCGAGGAATGGAAAGGTGGAGGTGGAGATGTTAATGCTGTAATAGCAGGTGTAGCACCAAGAGTATATGACCTTCTAGTCCCTGAAGGGGTGAAACCAACCCAAGAGGAGCAGTTGAGCAGCTATGATGCAGAGAACGGAAAGAGGGCGACAGTAAAAATGATACCTCTGCTTGGAGTTGAAGAAAAACCAGTGGAAAGTGAGACTCCCACTAAGACTGAAAGTCCAACACCAAGTGAGACTTCTCCGACGACTTCATCTCCGAGCCCGACTTCTTCATCTAGTACAACAGAAAGCCCAACGAGCTCTCCAAGTCCAACAGAGACAGGAGGAATCTGCGGACCAGCAGCACTCATAGGACTAGCACTAGTTCCACTATTACTAAGGAAAAAGAGGAGATAGGCTTCTCTTTAATTTTTACCTTACTTTTTCGAGTAATATAATCGACTGATTAAAAATAAACTCAAGAGGTGAAAAGCGATGGCTGGTGTTGGGCTTGTGGGTGTTTGGAAGGTGTTTGGTGAGGTTACTGCGGTGAAGGATTTGAGTTTGGAGGTTAGGGATGGAGAATTCCTAGTCTTGCTTGGCCCTTCAGGTTGTGGGAAGACTACGACTTTGAGGATGATTGCTGGTTTGGAAGAACCTACGAGGGGGCAAATTTATATTGGGGATAAGCTTGTTGCTGATCCGGAAAAGGGCGTCTTCATTCCGCCAAAGGATAGGGATATTGCTATGGTTTTTCAGAGTTATGCTCTGTATCCTCATATGACTGTTTACGATAATATTGCCTTTCCGCTTAAGCTCAGGAAGGTTCCCAAACAAGAAATCGACCAACGCGTTAGGGAGGTTGCGGAGTTGCTTGGTTTAACTGAACTCCTCAGGAGGAAGCCGAGGGAACTGTCAGGAGGGCAGAGGCAGAGGGTTGCTTTGGGGAGGGCTATTGTGAGGAAGCCTCAGGTTTTTCTTATGGATGAGCCGTTGAGTAACTTAGACGCGAAGCTTAGGGTTAAGATGAGGGCAGAACTTAAGAAGCTGCAGAGGCAGCTTGGGGTGACTACTGTTTATGTGACTCATGATCAGGTTGAGGCTATGACGATGGGTGATAGGATTGCTGTTATGAATCAGGGAGTGTTGCAGCAGGTTGGTTCGCCGGATGAGGTTTATGATGGGCCGGCGAATGTTTTTGTGGCTGGTTTTATTGGTTCGCCGCCGATGAATTTTTTGGATGCTACTGTTAGTGAGGATGGTTTTGTGGATTTTGGGGAGTTTAGGCTTAAATTACTTCCAGATCAGTTTGAGGTATTGGAAGAGCTTAACTACGTTGGCAAGGAGGTTATTTTTGGTATTCGTCCGGAGGATGTTTATGATGCTGTGTTTGCTCAGGTTAGGGTTCCTGGGGAGAATATGGTTAGGGCTAGGGTTGAGATTGTTGAGAATTTGGGTGGGGAGAGGGTTGTTCATTTGAGGGTTGGTGGTTTGGTTTTTGTTGGTAGGTTTTCTTCTGAGTCTCGTGTTAGGGAGGGTCAGGAGGTTGATGTTGTTTTTGATATGAGGAAAACCCACATCTTCGACAAAACCACCGGAAAAGCAATATTTTGAAAAACTTTTTAACTCCTCCTTTTCTTGTATTTCTCATGAGCTTTGAGAAATTTGCTATCTTTCTAGCTGAGAGGCATCCAAAGGGGAAATTCGTTGAGATAGGGGTTGGATTCAACTTTAAAGTAGCTTTGAGATTAAAAAATCTTGGAAGAAAAGTTCTAGTTATAGACTGGAATCCAGAGGCAGTTAAAAAGGCTCAAGAACTTGGACTAGAGGCTTATGTGGATAACGTTTTTTCACCAAGTTTGGAGATATATAGGGGCGCTGTTGCTATATATTCCATCCGGCCGACTCCAGAAATCATTAGGCCAATTTTAAAACTAGCTCAATTACTCAAAATTCCTGTGTATATTCTACCATTTTCTCTTGACTCTATGCCTAGAATTTTAAGGCTTGAGAATTATAAGGGGTTGCCCATTTACAGTTGGAAGCCCGATGAAAAAGATATATAAGTTAACCCCTAAGATTTGTGTGGTGATACAATGAGGCTGTTTGGAACTGCGGGAATTAGGGGGCCTATTAATTCAAAAGTTACTCCAGAGCTCGCTTTAAATGTTGGGAAGGCTCTTGGTACTTACATTGATCATGGTACGGTTGTTGTAGGAAGAGACGCGAGAACCTCAAGTGCAATGCTCGAAAGTGCAGTCGTAAGCGGTTTGCTGAGTAGTGGTGTGGACGTTATTAGGATTGGTCTTGTCCCAACTCCAATGCTTGCATGGGCTACAAATAAGCTTGGAAATGCTGGTGTGATGATAACGGCATCCCATAATCCGCCTAGTGATAATGGTATCAAGGTGTTTAATGAGAGAGGAATAGAATTCTTTTTGGAGCAAGAGGAGGAACTAGAAAAAATAATTTTCTCTAAAAGTTACAAAATTGCCCCGTGGAATGAAATTGGGAATGTAAAAGATTTAGATTTGAGAGAGCAATATATTAAGGAAATATTGGATTATGTAAATCACGAGACCAAATTGAAAATTCTCTTAGATATGGGAAATGGTGCTGGTAGTTTAATAACCCCCTATTTATTGAGAGAAATGGGGGCAAAAGTTGTTACGTTAAATTCTCACCCAGACGGTTACTTCCCAGGTAGAAAATCTGAGCCCAGATATGAAAATATAGCATATTTAAGCAACCTTGTGAGGGAACTTGGATTCGACCTTGCGATCGCTCAAGATGGAGATGCCGATAGAATTGCAGTATTTGATGAAAAAGGCAATTATGTAGAGGAGGACACCTTGATAGCACTTTTTGCGAGGCTTTATGCCAGAGAACATAAAGGAGGAAACGTTGTAGTTTCAATAAATACCTCCTTCAGAATCGATAAGGTTGTTGAAGAAGAGGGTGGAAAAGTATACAGGGTTCCATTAGGTCAACTTCATGATGGAATAAAAAGATATAATGCAATATTTGCTTCAGAACCTTGGAAGTTTATTCATCCTAAGTTTGGATTATGGATCGATAGTTTTGTGACAATTGGACTGTTGGTAAAAATAATAGATCAGGAAGGAAAGCCGCTTTCAGAGATAGTTAAGGA
The DNA here is from genome assembly GCF_055393685.1 of Thermococcus aegaeus. Taxonomy (NCBI): domain Archaea; kingdom Methanobacteriati; phylum Methanobacteriota; class Thermococci; order Thermococcales; family Thermococcaceae; genus Thermococcus; species Thermococcus aegaeus. The sequence goes on from NZ_AP042464.1 coordinate 1,322,169, forward strand.
CATCCCAAAATACTACATGGTTAAAAAGAACGTGAAGTGTCCAGACGAGATAAAGCATCAAGTTGTTGAGAAAGCAAAACAACAATTGCAAGAGTACTTAAAGGATCAAATTGAAGAGGTTGTAACGATTTCTGGTATAAGGTTAAACCTTAAGGATGGTTCCTGGGTATTGGTAAGGCCAAGTGGAACCGAACCAAAAATAAGGGTCGTTGTAGAAGGAATCACAGAAAAAAGAAGAGAAGAGCTGTTCAGCTTGGCATATAACTTGGTTAGTAGGTTAGTGTCAGAGCTCTCTAGCAGGTCTAAGAGTTCTTAATTTTATGTCTGTTTTCTCCATTTTAACCTTGAATCCTTCTTTTGCAACTAAAGTCTTTACTCCTGTCACGTTTTCTATGAACTTGGCCTCTTTATATGGGTTTGCAAAATGCATTTTCATGCCTATATGACTCATTATGAGCATCTCTGGTTTTTGCTTCATATCTTTCAGCATGTAAATTACATCTTCAGTGCAGAGGTGATATGGAATTTTCATATTCGTTGGCCTTGTTACTGAGGCTATCAATAGCCTAACGCCATCATATATTTTTTTCAGCTCTTCAAAGTACTCCGTGTCTGGGATGTATCCTATTTTTCCGACACGTGTTTTTAATATAAACCCTATTGCAGAAGGATCTGAATGTACCGTGGGAGTTATTGTCATCTCATCTTCTCCGAGCTGGATTCTCTCCCCCGGATTAGGGATATGGACTTCTTCTAATGAATCCAGATGGTATTTAGATACTGCAGGGGTATGATTCTCGTCTCCGTAGACTACGCTCTTTGAGGCTATAAGCGCGCCCCGTTTTTTTGTAACTCCGACTGTCATCCCTTCTACCAGAATTTCGGCATCGTTACAGTGGTCTGTATGTCGGTGAGAAACAAAAAGTACATCTATCTTTCTTGGATCTATCTTGTACCTCCATGCTCTAACTAATGCCCCGGGTCCAGGGTCTATGTATATCCTTTTACTCGAATTTATAAAGAACCCACCGGTAGGCCGGAACTGTGTTATTGTGATGAATCTTCCGCCACCACTTCCCAAAAAGATTATCTCTACCAATTTCCCTCCCTCCGCTTTTTAGCGATATTAATAGTAGGAGTAAATGTGTATATAAGCTCTATGGATAATCCTGATATGGAAATTTGGTGAACAAACTTTCATATAATGAGCATTGATGAACTAAGAGTATCGTTTATACTAGTTTTGAGACAATATTGTAACTAAATTTAACATTGAATTTAATTTCATAGAACCGAAAGTATTTTATATGCAAATCAATGGAATTAAAATGCCAAAAAGTCTTGGAGGTGTTGGATTTGGAGTTTAAGCCATACGTCCCACCAGAAAAGTCTTTGCCTGAATATACTGTTAAAGCATTTATTTTAGGTGTTATCTTGTCCATAATAATGGGTGCCGCAAATGCGTACCTCGGCATGTACGCTGGTATGACAGTTAGTGCCAGCATTCCTGCTGCGGTTATATCTATGGCCATATTAATGGCATTTAAGGACAAGAACATTCTCGAAAACAACATGGTTCAAACAGCGGCATCTGCAGGTGAATCATTGGCGGCAGGTGTTATATTCACATTTCCAGCTTTGGTGGTTTTAGGGACATACACAGAGTTTCCATACTGGTTGGTAACTATCATAGCGGCATTGGGCGGTTCATTGGGTGCTCTCTTCACAATTGTGATAAGGAGAGCGTTTATCGTAGAAGAGAGACTTCCTTATCCGGAAGGTACTGCCTGTGCTGAGGTACTTATCGCTGGTGACAAAGGGGGCTCTCACGCAAAACCTATATTTGTGGGTGGCATCTTTGGTGGACTCTACAAGCTTCTAGGGAGTTCAGGTCTTTGGGCAGGTACAATTGAGACAGCCAAAATGGTTGGTTCAAGGGTGCTTTACTTAGGAAGCGACCTTTCAGCAGCTCTGCTTAGTGTGGGATACATTGTTGGTCTTAACATAGCATTCCTTGTGTTTCTTGGTGGCGCAATTGCATGGTTTATCGCGATACCAATCTACGTTGCCAAGACAGGCAATCCAAATGGACTCAGTGCTTTAGACCTTGCATGGGTTACTTGGAGTACAAAAATAAGATACATGGGAGTTGGAGCAATGGTTGTTGGCGGGCTATGGAGCCTTATAAAGCTTAGACGTCCTATTATGAGGGGTATAAAAGCAGGACTTGAGGCTACCAAAAGAAAGCAAAGTGGTGAAATGATCCTAAGAACTGAAGAGGACATGCCAATGACTACAGTATTGATGCTTATTGCAGCCTTTGTTGTTCCATTGTTCCTTTTATATGGTCACATAATCCACTCCATTGGTATAGCAGCAGTTATGGCAGTTATAATGCTTATTGTAGGCTTCTTTGGAAGTTCAATTGCTGGGTACTTAGCTGGTGTCGTTGGTTCATCAAACAATCCAGTGTCAGGTATTACAATCATGAGCTTGCTTTTTACGGCATTGGTTCTTAAAGGTCTTGGACTTAGTGGAACAGGGGGCATGACAGCAACAATATTAGTAGCAGCTGTTATCTGTACAGCGGCAGCCATCGCTGGAGACACAATGCAAGATTTGGCAACAGGACACATTGTTGGAGCCACCCCAAAGAGACAGCAGGTCTTTGAGGTAATAGGAACTTTTGCAGCGGCATTAGTAATGGCCCCAGTGTTGAATCTACTCATAAAAGCTTATGGTATTGCTGGAACACCAACGGCTAAGGAGAATGCTTTGGCGGCACCACAAGCGTTTCTTATGGCTAAAGTTACTGAGGGTGTATTTACTGGAACTCTGGAATGGAATATGGTCTTTATCGGTGCAGGAATTGCCATAGCTCTAATAATCCTTGATGAAATCTTGGCCATGAGGAATTCAAAGTTCAGAACACCGGTAATGCCCGTAGCAGTTGGTATATACCTCCCATTAAGCTTGGGTGTTCCTATTTTCATTGGAGGCCTTCTCAGGTGGATTGTAGGAAAGGCAAGAGGGGTAAAAGCGGAAGAAAAACCAACAGATGCTGGGGTACTTGGAGCAGCCGGACTGATAGCTGGAGAGGCATTGATGGGCATAGTGTTTGCCGGCCTGATAGTGGCAAATAAAGCACCATCAATAGGCTCTAGCAGCAACTTCCTTGGAGTAGCTTTCCTTGCCCTTATAGCAGTGTGGCTCTATCTCACGGGAAAGAAGGAAGTTGAATGATTTTTTTCTTCTTTTGCTTTTTATCTTTGAACCAAAAATTACTTTAAAGAGAGACTAAAAATTAAAAATGGTGATGCAAATGAATGTGGAGGCTGTTTTTAAGGAAATTGAAGCTCTCAGGAAAAATATGGTAGAGACTTTGGTGGAGCTTATTAAGATTCCGGCAATTAGTCCTGATAGTGGGGGTGAGGGGGAGTACGATAAAGCTCAAAGGCTTTTGGAGACTATTAAGGATTGGCCTTTTGACAAGGTTGAGGTTTATAATGCGCCCGATGAAAGGGCAAAAAACGGTGTTAGACCAAATATCTTGGCATATTATTATGGTGAACAAGGCGAGAGAAGTCCAAGACTTTGGATTCTCACGCACTTAGATGTTGTTCCGCCTGGAGATTTAAGCAAGTGGACTGTTACGGAGCCATTCAAACCTCTTGTCAAGGATGGGAAGGTTTATGGCAGGGGTAGTGAGGATAATGGTCAAAGCCTAGTTGCTTCACTTTACGCTGTTAAGGCCTTAATGAATCTTGGCATTAGGCCTAAGAGAACAATAATCCTTGCTTTTGTAAGTGACGAAGAAACCGGCAGCAAGTATGGTTTAGAATGGTTAATGAAAGAACATCCAGAATTATTCAGAAAAGACGACCTAGTCCTAGTACCAGACGGGGGAAACGAAGAGGGAACATTTATAGAGATTGCAGAGAAAAGCATTCTTTGGATAAAAATAAAGGTTAAAGGAAAACAAGTCCATGCAAGCATGCCGGGATTGGGACTAAACGCCCATAGAGTTGCTATTGATTATGCAAAAACTCTCGATGATTTCCTTCATGAAAAGTACAATGCAAGGGATGAACTCTTTGATCCTCCTGAGAGCACTTTTGAACCAACTATGGGAGGAAATCCAAGCGATGCTCCCAATATTGCCCCCGGTGAGCACGAAATTGTCTTTGATTGCAGGGTCTTGCCTCAATATAACTTAGATGACATTCTAAATGATGCTCAAGAGCTTGCTGAGAAAGTTAGAGATAAATACAAAAAAGAGATAAATGCTAAGATACTGCCTGAGATCAAAGTAGAAGTACTGCAAAGGCTAGATGCCCCACTCCCAACTCCCAAGGACAGTGAGATTGTTAAGCTTTTACAGAAGGCAATAAAGAAGTTTAGAGGGAAGGAGCCCAAAATCGGGGGGATCGGAGGGGGAACTTTTGCAGCTTACTTCAGAAAGCTCGGAATTCCAGCGGTTGTATGGGCCACTCTTGATGAAGTAGCTCACCAGCCAAATGAGTATGCCAAGATCGAGAATATGGTCGAAGATGCTAAGATAATGGCCGCTTTATCCCTTCTTTGATCTTTCTTTTAGACGTTAACCTTAATTATTTGTTTAGAGAGTTGTATTCATGCCCTCGTGGAAAGATGGAAAACTTGGACTGCCGGTTAGAGAAGCGATTAAAATTTTCCCTGAGCTTGGAAAATACCTTGATGAAAAGGGTAGGTTAAATTTATCAAACAGAAAGGCAAGAATTCTGTATAACAAAGCAATTGCTAGGGCAATTTTTGGTATTGAAGTCGAATATCATCCTAAGGGACTTATCACAACGCCGATCTCTCGTTTTATTTTCTTAAAGACTTTCCTAAGGGGGGGAGAGAAAGTTCTAGAAATAGGGACTGGACATTCTGCTTTAATGGCTATTATGGCAGATAAACTATTCAACTGTGATGTATGGGCAACTGAAGTGGACGACGAGTTTTTTGAATATGCCAAGAGAAATGTTGAGCGGAATAAATCCAAGGTAAAACTAATAAAGAGTAGAGGGGAGATTATTGATGGTTTGGTACCAAAAGGGGAAAAATTTGATGTGATATTCTCTGCACCCCCATATTATGAAAAACCCACAAAGGGTGTTCTTACGGAAAAAGAAGGTGTTGGTGGGGGTAAGTACGGAGAAGCCTTTTCTATAAAAATTCTCAAAGAAGGGTGGCAATATTTGAAGGAAAAAGGAAAGGTTGCGCTTTTTCTGCCTGATAAACAGAGTTTGTTAGGGAGTTTAATTTTAGAAGGAGAGCGCATTGGTTATCTTGTTCAAGATATAAAATTTAAAGTGGGAACTAGGCACAGGCATTCGCTGATATTCGTTAAGCGATAAAGCTTATATTGAAAGACTTTAGAATCCATATGGCAGATGAGGAGAAAGCACCTCCACTGAGCAAAGCTATGAAGATACGCCCACGGTCTGATGCCAAAAATAAAAGGATTTTATTTCATTTCCTCCACGTAAAGGAACAAGCATTTGAGATATTCAGTATCTTTTGAAGCCATTAATATCGGATGGTCTGGCGCCTGAGTTCTGTAGGGCTCAATGAGCTTTAAGAACTTTCCTGCTTTTGCCGCAGCGGCTATTATCATATCCTTGAACATCTGCATATCAACATGCTGGGAGCATGAAGCGGTGACTAATATCCCTCCATCCTTAACGAGCTTTAGCCCCTGATAATTTACGTTGAAGTATGCTCTAAGACCTCTCTTGAGATCTTTCTCGTGCTGAACAAATGCTGGAGGGTCTAAGATCACAATGTCAAATTTTTCTCCTCTTTTCTGTAGTTTTTCCATAACCCCAAACGCTGATCCAACAATAAACTCCATCTTATCTTCAACACCGTTCAGCTTGGCGTTTTCTTTTGCTTGTTCTATTGCAGATGGCGACTTGTCAACTGCAATAACCTTCTCTGCTCCTGCAACTGCAGCATGAATCGCAAAACCTCCCGTATATGTGAAAACGTCGAGTACCTTTTCTCCGCCCTTGATGTACTTTTCCAAAGCAATTCTGTTCTCTCTCTGGTCCAAAAAGAATCCGGTTTTTTGACCTCGCATATCAACGATGAACTTTGCTCTCCCTTCTTTGATTATCGTACGGTATTTTTCTTTTCCAAGCAAGACTCTCTCTATCTCGGGTAAGCCTTCTCTTCTTCTTGACCTTCCTGTGTTTTTCTCAAAAACTGTTTCGATTTCGGGTTCTACTTCAAGGATCGCTTCGGCAACATCAAGCTTAAACCTCTCCATTCCAGCACTTGAAATCTGAATTGATGCTATATCGTTAAATCTATCCACAATCAATCCTGGCAGGTAGTCTGCTTCTCCGTAAACCATTCTATATGCCTTGTCGTATCCTAGAACTTTTTTTCTGTACTCGTTTGCCTTTCTTATGCGCTCCTTGAACAACTCCTTGTTTATTTCCGTATCTTTATCCTTGGTAATTAGCCGAACCATTATGTTTGAATTTGGATTAGCAAATCCTTTTCCTAAGAATTTTCCTCCTCGAGAATAAACTTCTACGACATCCCCCGGTTTAATCTCGCCTTCTGTTCTTATCACGCCTTTTTTAAAAACAATCATTGCTCCCTTTTCAATTGCTCTATAGGCTTGAGCGTCAACATACACTTTACTCATTTTTCTCACCCTTCCAAAGTTAAGGCGATAGGTATTTAACCATTGACCCCTATATATTCTATTGGGTGAGTTCTATGAACTTAGAAGTAATAAAAGAGTTTCTGGATGCAATTGGGGCAGACTATACAGAAGTGGATGGAGAAATACATTTAGCTCCAGAGGTTTTTTATGAAGTTTGGAAGTATATAGGACAGCCTGATATTAAAACGTATGTAATAGAAGACGAAGTTGTTGAGCCAGGCTCATATGATCCTCCAGAAATGAAATATACTGATGTTAGGAGGATTAAAATCAAGAAAGCATATTTCGAGACACTTGAAGGAGTTAATGTTGTTACGGATTATGGAGAGTTCCAGAGGATATTAAAGGAGAAGAAGGAAGAGCTTTAGTTCTTTTATCTTTTTTGTGGTTTTAACTTAACATTATCTTGAGCATTAAGACACCCATACAGGTCGTCCGCTTTATTTTAAAAATTGTGGCGCTGACACCTATTATCGTAGCTGTTAAAAGGACTATCAATCCAAGTAGTCCATCAAAGTAGAGAGAGGCAACTACTATAAAAATCAACACTCCTAAATTTAGTTTTGTGTAGTTAATTTTTGATATTCCTTTTCCAATAATCTTTGAAAGCTGTATACCGTAGAGATTGACAATATTGCTGGTTATTATAGTCACAAGTAGCAGGATGAATAGCTCTTCGGAGCTTAGAGGATAGTATATGTCCTTAATTAAAACTAAGATGCCGTTTCTGGTTTTTCCAGTTGCATAAAAATTTACGAGGCTGAAAATGAAGTTTGATGTGTTGACTGAGAAAGCTATTGTTAAAAATGCACGTTCATCCTTTGAGAGAAAACTTCCTAAGAGTGCAGCTTGAGATGATGTGAAAGTAGGCAAAAGAGAAGCCAACATTCCAAAAAATGTCCCAATAAAGGAAAATTTTAAAAACCTCTTTTTTGGCATCTGAATTTCCGGGTCTCCTATTTCAATCTTTTGGTTGTTGTTCAGAGAAAACAATATCGCAGGAACTCCAAATAGTCCAACAAAAACATGAAAATATGGTTCGCTAAGAGGGAGCCTATCAACAACAAGCCCAAGGATTCCAGAAAGGATGAAAATTAGAAGGGCATATATCCGTTTTACACCCTCTTCTGTGATTATGAGAAAGAAAGCTATTAGAAACACAGCAATTTTCCCAAGAAGAGTTGTGTAGTGTTCCGCTAATAAAACATAGGGAAATGCTAGGGAAACAGAGAATACTGCAGCCAAAAGACTTGCTTTTAAAGATATGTTTATGACTTCAAGGGCTTGGCCTTGAAGGGCAAGTTTATGGGCTGGGAGAACGCTTATCGATGTTTCCTCTTCTGGAATACCAAAGAATGTTGAAGGAAATGCGTCTAAGAACGTATGCGTTAAGCCCATTGAATAAAGAAGCACCACATATGAAAACCCTCTTGGAAATGTTAGGAAACTTTCGACAATGGAGGCTAGGGTATTAACATGTAATGCGGGTGTAATGCCTGTTACTGTACCAAATAAAATGCCTAACATGACCCATTTAAGCATATGTCATCCCTTGATGGTACTTCAAAAGCAGGTGCTCCTCGATATGTGGTATAAAAACCAAAAGCTGTAAGTGTTTCGTTTATTTCTGGAGAGATTCCCAGGGATTTGGGTAGTTTAAGCAATATCCAACAGTTTTTGTAGGTAACGTTAGCGAGCCCAAATCCGTTTTTATATCTTTTTACCCATTTCACTTTTCCGTGTATTTTGAGTGGAATGTCAGAGATTGGGGCGCAAATTGAATTTGGAAGCTTTTCTCTCGGGATTTTAACCATACATCTGATGCAATATAGAGAATTTTTTCTTCTTATGCTGTAGAACTCTATAATGTCCCCAAAGTTAGCTGAGAATCCATATAATTTCAGTTCTGTACAGTTTAAACTTAAGGCGATACTGTCTCTTGTGACCTGACATATCCCGTGTGCTATCTCTCCAGTCGTCTCTTTTCCAATAGGTACCGTTTTTGCCTTTCCGATAACTTTTACATCCTTGGGAGAATTAACATAGATGGTGAGTGTGGAGTAAAACCTTGCAATTCCTGTTATCTCAACTTCATCGCCAAGTTCTATCTTGGTTTTGTAGGGCAGATACGCCTTAATCTCCTCACTTCCGTTCCATATTGTTATTGGGGTTATGTTCCGAATTACAACGCCTCTAATTCTAAAGGGCATTCCATTTACAGGCATTTTCAAGAGCCCCTTAGGAGTATAATCGACAACATGGAACCTGTCTCCATAGAAGAGTCCATAAGCCGTGACTTTTTCTCCTTTGGTGATGTTTAAGCACTTGCTTAGTTTGATTCTTTGAGGTGTTAAAAGATAGCACGAAGAGTCTTTCCAGAATGCTCCCTCAAGGGAGTCTAAGTCTAAAACATTATGAGAAACTTCGTGTATCTCTAGAGCCTCTACAGCGTGTTTCGATTCATCGAGAAGTTTGCCCACGACTTTGTAACTTTCGTCTGTTTTCAAAGTCTCATATAGGATGATTGTGTTTTTTCCATCGTATAGGACGCTAAAGCCCTTTTGCGAATAAACACAAATACCTGTAAAGTTTATTAGCTTACCTTTCTCTGCCTTTTCTAGTGATACTGGACTAGTGACTTCTGCTCCTATTAGGTAAAGTAACGAAATAGAAAGAACGGACACTGTTATTAAAACTATTTCAAGTTTTGTTAATTTAATCATGATTAATAGTAATAAAAGTAGAGTTAAAAAATTTATGGATCAATGAGTAGGTACCTATTCTGGCTGATAAAGTGAGCTGGCCCAGGATTCAAACGGCACTTACAAACTTTGATTCTGCAGTATGATTCCTTTCTCTGTTATCTCGTAAGGGATCCAAGAAAGGACATGGCGTGTTCTTCTCATCCCATATACTCTTAAATACCTTCTCAAAGTCTTTCCTTCCTCAAATAGCTTCATTTCTATGATTCCATCTACTATTGCCTTAATTATTGTTTCAACATGGGGCTCTTCTACCCCTGAGTTCATTTCTAGTATCCACACTTGTTTGTTTTTATGAGCAAATGCCTTTAAATCCTCCAAGAATTTATATATCTGCTTCTCTTCAGTTTCAAAGAACATAGGAGTTAAAGATGAAACTGCTCCAATTACCGGGGGATTATCAATGTGAGGGTTGTTCAAAATTATCTTGGTGGTTAAATCCTTTATTACATCTATTACCTGGGAAGTATCCCTAATATCTGGTATTACCTCCTCGGTAAATGAGAATTTTGGTCCACCACGTAGTCTTTGGGTATACGCGTCAAGGATGTAGAGTTTATCATTTAAATATCCCATCAATCCCCATCCAAAGTCAAGTGCATTGCTTATGAATTCATATCGAGATACATCCACGAGAAGTCCTATAACATTTGCCCCAGATACGAGCTGATTATACATAAACTGGGTTATAAAAGTGGTCTTACCTGATTTTGGGTCTCCAATTAACAAAACAACACTGCCCTTTGGTATCCCCCCCATTAATAGGGAGTCGATTATACCTGTGGGGACTCGTTCTCCCCTTTCTTCTATTTCCCCTTGGGGTGAAAAACCTAACTCTAGATTCAATGTTGCCCCTCCTTTTAATAGATTTCACCACTGGGATATACAACAACTCCACGATCGGTTATCTCAAAAGGATACTTTATCATAGAATGCTTGGTTCCCCTCATTTTTCTGATTAAAAGATAGCGTTTAAGCTCTATATTTTTCTCTTGAAGATCGAGAATAACAACACCTTTTGCAATATATTCCTCTATTCCATACCTGCTTATTCTTCCAGCTTTTGGATCAGGAGCTTCTGTAGTGAGGAGTGTCGTGACGCCCATCTCGAGAGGAATTGTGTTTAGCTTTAGTAGAACTTCTCTAATGTCTCTCTCGTCTTGAAGTCTGAATGCTATGGAGGGGACAGAATCAATAACAAGCCTCTTTGCGTTTATTGCTTTAACAACCCGATATATATATCTCAAAAAGTTATCTACATTGAGTCTATCTTCCAGAACAAATCTCTCCTCGGAGGGTATTCCCGAAATTGCACTAACACCATCTACAATTGCTATTAATCCTTCTTTTTCATATTTTTTAAAGTCCCATCCAAACTGTGCCATTTCTCTCCTGATATCCTTTGCTCTCTCCTCTAAGGTTACTAAAACTCCTGGCTCTCCATATTCTTCTGCGCCTTTGTATATATATTGAGCTACAAAAGTAGTTTTTCCAGTTCCAGTACTACCTGTTATAAGGACGGTTGATTCCTCGGGGAATCCCCCTCCAATTAAATCATCAAATCCTGGGATCCCACTTTTTACCCTTCTCCTCGAAAAATCGTCTATCATAATGAATCACCATTATTAGCATACTTCACACTCTTTATTCGTCTATTAAATTTACTACCCTTTAAAATATAAGGTTTTTGGATATTCATGCCCTGCTATGCCTATGACATTGTAAAATTTCTAATAAGTTGATAAACCTTTACGATAATTTACCAACAAAAGAGTTTTATTGTGAAATGGACAGTATTCTAAAAGGTGAGCCAATGTTAGACCCATTTGGGAAACGAGCCCAAGAGTTGTTGAATGAATTTGAGACCATTAACGAGCTACTCGAGATTATTCCCAACTATCTGGACATAGAGCTGGCTTTAGAGAGAGTTCGATGGATAAATACCGATAAAATTCCTGATTACCTGCTCACTTTGAATGATTGGAAAGATTTGATAAGCTTTTATGCACTCTTGGGAGCGTTGGCATTTTCTCCCTATGGGGTGGAGATGGAACTGGTTAAAGAGGCGAACTTAAAGATATATCTGACAAAGATAGAATCCTCAGAAAACTTTGAGGAACTCGCACTTCCCTTAGAAATATCATCAGAAAATGAGATCCCAAAGAGGGATAGGACAATAATTGAGAAAACTCTTCATGAAGAATTGCCCTCTGAAGAAAAGGAGAAAATAATCCTCAAGTATAAAATACCTCTAAAAGAATTTCTTTCATTAAATGAAGGATCTCTTAAGGGTTTTTACATAAGAAATGGGTATGTGTATTTAAATAGAGCTCAAGTGATTGATTTATGGAAGAAGAGCTTTGAGAAAAATCTCGAAAAAGCTGTTAACATTCTTTATGATATCAGAGAAGAATTGCCTCACTACTACGTGGAACTTTATTCTAGGCTGAGTGAGCTTGCTCGAGAATACTTTAAAGAAAGGGTTGAGAAGTTTAACACTACTGCTCAGCCTTTACGTTTTGATTTCTTCCCTCCTTGCGTGAAAATAGCACTGGGCGGAGTTCCGAGTGGGTTAAGAAATTATGCCATAACAGTATTGCTGACTTCTTTCTTGAGCTATGCTAGGATATGCCCTAATCCTCCTAAAAGGGATGTTAAAGTGAAAGATTGCGTCAAGGATCTAAAGGTAATAAAGGAAGAAATCTTACCCTTGATAATTCAGGCAGGCAATAGATGCAAGCCACCTCTCTTTCAGGATCAGCCGAACGAGATCAAAAACATATGGTATCACCTGGGCTTTGGTTACACGCTGGAGCCGAGTTTAGAGGACAGTGGAAATTCAACGTGGTACTTTCCTCCTAACTGTGAAAAAATACGTTCTAGTGCTCCTCAACTCTGTAAGCCAGATAAAGACTGCAGATACATCAAAAATCCGTTGACCTACTACCTCAGGAAGCTTTATTTAAGTAGGAAAAAGAATGAAGGTGAAGAGAATGAACAACCTATTTAGAGAAGTCAGCAAGGAGGAAAGGGTAAAATACTATTCAAGGGAATGGAATTCAAAGAAAATCCCGAAATTTATTTTGGATACCTTAGAGAATAGGGAGTTTGGGTTTGATCATACTGGCGAAGGCCCTAATGATAGGAAAAATGTATTTCAAGATGTTAAAGACCTAGAAGACTATGTAAAAATCACGGCCCCCTATTCAATCTATTCTAGCGTGGCACTATATGATGATCCAAAAAATATGAGTGGCTGGCTTGGGGCAGAGTTGGTTTTTGACATAGATGCAAAAGATCTTCCTTTAAAGAGATGTGATCACGAAGCAGGGAAGGTATGCCCGATATGTCTTGAAGATGCCAAGGAATTGACGAGGGATACTCTCGTTATTCTGAGAGAGGACTTTGGATTTGAAAATATCCATGTTGTTTATTCTGGGAGAGGCTACCATATTAGAGTTTTAGATGATTGGGCTCTTGAATTAGATTCAAAAGCTAGAGAAAGAATTTTAAGCTATATTTCTAGTGCTGAAGAAATTACTTTCGAAGATATTCAGGAAAGAAAGATACTGCTGTCTTCGGGTTATTATAGGGTCTTTAGATTGAGGTTTGGTTATTTTATTAGGAGGATTTCTGAGTACCACTTGAGGAACATTGGTCTAAATAAGAAACAAATCAATATAATAATGAAGAATAGGGATGAGATTTATGAAGGTTTTGTGAGAAAAGCCCTATTGACAGCCTTTCCTCAGGGAGTTGGGTACAAGACCCTTTTAAGACTGTTCAGCTTATCTACAACATTTTCAAAAGCATATTTTGATGGAAGGGTGACTGTTGATGTAAAGAGAATTCTTCGTCTACCTTCCTCTCTTCATTCAAAGGTAGGCCTAATTGCCACATATATAGGAAACAGTGAGAAAGATTTGGAGTCTTTTGATCCCTTTAAAAATGCCGTTCCTAAATTTAGAGAAAAAGAGGTCAAGGAAGCATACAAGGTATGGAAGGAGAGCACGGAGGACAACTTATGATCTACGGACGAGCTAAAATAATAATCTCTATGGTCATATGGGGAAGCGTAGGGATTTTTGCTAGGTATTCAAATTTAAGCGGTTTAAAATTGGCATTTTATAGAGTGCTTTTAGGTAGCTTTGTCTTTTTGTTTTTCTATACTCTTAATGATTCGAGGTGGATCAAAAAAGCGTTCTCAAAAATAAAGCCTAAAGTGCATTTGGTATTTCTATTGGGAGCTGTGCTTGGATTGAACTGGGTGTTTTTCTTTTCGGCAGTTTTGTACACGGACATTGCAAAAGCAACTCTCATTTATTATTTAGCACCAGTAATAGTTTTTGTATTGTCTGCAACATTTCTTAAAGAAGAGATAACAATAAAAAGAGCAATTCTTATTTTAATAGCATTTCTGGGAGCGTTTATAATAGGAACACAAGGAAAGATTTCTCTTAAAAGTAAAGATTTTTTGGGAATAATTTTTGCGTTTTTAGGAGCTTTGTTCTATGCTGGTGTAACTATCTTAGGCAGATACCTAAGGGACATTGAAAGTTCGTATTTAACGTTTTTTCAACTCTTTTTTGCTATGTTGATTCTTTTTCCGTTAGTAGGGATTTTTGATGAATTAAAAATCTCTATTTACTCCTTATCCATTGTTGGGATTATTGCGATAGTTCATACTGCATTTGCTCTTCTAATCTATATGGACGGTCTTAAGGAGGTGGAAGCAAATGAGGCCTCTCTTTTGAGCTATATTGATCCCTTGAGTGCAGTTGTTTATGCAATGCTAATTCTTGGAGAGATACCCACAGTAAGAACAATAATAGGAGGAGCTCTAATTTTAATGGCCTCTGTTCTAGATTTAAAGATGAGGTGAGGGGGCTATAGCCCGCCTTCTGTATTAAGGGGCATTCGACTAAGCGGCCTACCACGGGGCTCACACCGGGAACTCATCGCCCCTATCTCGGCCTTGCACCCCGCGGGACGGCCGTTTCACCGCTCCCCCCAGGATTGTCTGCGGGTTAGCTCGGGACTCTTGCGAGCCCCTTCACCGCTTTCATCCACATTTCCTGGGGGACGTGTCGTTTCTGCGCCGTTGCCCTCCCTTTCGGGAGGTGCCTTGCGGCACCGCGGTCCCGGTGCGGTGGGCGGAACTTCCTCGGGTCAAAGACCCGACAGCCCCAGCCCCCTCACCATGTTAAAATTAAAGGAAAGAAATTATAAAGATTTGGTCATTTTTTGGGCAACTCCTTATACTCTTTAATCTCTGGTTTTTTTGGTTTTCTGAACTTACCTAATGGAGATTTCCTCTTTGGTTTGGATCGCTCTCTTTTTCTTCTTGGTTTTTTGGATTTTGAGTAGTAACTAAAGAGGAGTAGGAGAAGCAGTATAAGCAAGGCCATTGCAATGACATAGTATTTTGTTGAAGTTTCTTTAGGAGGAATCGGGCTAGTAGAAGAGCTTTTTAATGAAGAAGAACTTTGGGTTGGAGAAGTAGTTGTAGGGCTTGGAAGCTCCAGTTTTAGCTTTCCATTAACTTTTTGCTCTTTCCCGTTGCTTTTCAGAGAAATTTCGTAGTCTATTTCTCCCAGAGGAAGTTCTACGATAAAGTCTACCTCATTATCACCGGGGATCAATATAAGATCCTTGGAGCCTTTTAATATTGTACCGTTAGTGCTAAAAAAGCTGTAGGATAAAAGCCCCTTTATCTCGTGAGTGTTTTTGTTGCTAATTTCCACTAAAAACCTAACCTGTCCCTTCTTTGGAGCTAGGGAGAGCTCTTGGTAGGAAATCTTTTCAATCTTCGGATATGCCAATATATCATAACTGGAAGAGCCCTGATCGAGTTCCATACTTCCAAAAGATATCTTCCCTATTATTTTTTTGCTGCCTGGAGGCAACGGGGGTAAATGAACTTTTACAATATTATTGCCTTTGTTAAGTGTGATCTCTTTGGTTTGGTTGTACATACGCTTGTTGTTGGCTCCATACACTTCAATGCTGAGATTTATTGGAATAGACCTCTCAGATAATATCGTAAAATACGCGGTATTGGGCTCATCTTCCATTATTTGAGTTTTTTCTAGGGAGATATCTACTAGATCAACTCCGAAGGATATGTAGAAATCCTTTGAGAACAAATACGTTCCTTTTGGATATACAAGGGTATATACCAGCTTGTAGTGGCCAGAAGGAAACTCATATGGGATTGAAATGTTCACTTGGACTAAGTTCTCTCCCGGAGTTAAGTTCGCTGCTATGTCTTTTTTAAGATACCGATTTCCGTCTTTTTCTAGATACACACTTCCTTTTACAAATATTGGGGAACTTTTGAGATTATAAACTGTCGAGTGTATTTCCAGTGTCTCTCCATTTAATACGTGAAAAATTGAGGCACCACGCTCTTTTATTTGTATAATGGTTTCTTTAAATATCAGCGGGATGTCTGTAACTTCAAGTGAGACGGGAACTGTAATAATGCTTATCTCCCCTGACCCTGAAAATCCCCAAAGGATTATAAAGAGAGTATACTTCCCTGGATTTACACTTTCATCGACATGAATTCTATACCTAAGGGTTCTTATTTCACCAGGTTTCCAATATGTATATAAAACTCCGGGAGATACAGGCTCCCCTGTGGATTTATATATCTCCAGCTTAATCCCGGAAACTTCTCTATTGTTCTCGTCGACTGCATAATATCTCCGATAACTCACCACTTGAAATTCCTTGTCTCCATTATTCACAATAGTAAGGGTTCCTTCTCTATAATCCCCTGAGACTACGGTGATACTGCCTTCCAGTGTTGAGAAAAATAGGTATTGGGAGGACACCAAGGAAGAGAATATCAATAATGTTACGATAGTTGCGATGATTCTCTTCATAACTCTTCCCCTAGATAATTTGTAATTCGATAAATATAAAGTTTCACATTATAAGTAATATGATGCCTAAGAGTGCGAATATTGTAAAAAACAACAGACTTATTCGGTATAGTGGCAATTTTGAAAACTGGTTTCTAACTACTGCAGCTATTATAATAAGTAGGACCCCATAAAAAGTAGCGAATACTCCCAGTGCCTTCCTTACATCAACGTGTAAAATGAGAAGAATACCCAGTATTGCTCCAGCAAAAACTGTTATATGGGGAATCGTGAACATGTAATAATGAAGCAGAATTTTGTTTTCATCCATTTTTATCCCTCCGTCTTACTCCATTATAAATGCATAGGTTGTTGTTGTAGGTAACTTTTTTCGAATTTCTGGTATGAGATAACGTGGGAGGATTACTTCACTTTTTTCCTCCAAAAGATCATATGTCCCAAGTATTTTTTCAATAACTTTGACTGCAGTTTTTCCTCTAACCCTAAAGTAGCCGTGCCATGTCGGGGTAATCTCAAGTATTATGGGGAGATAAAGGGACTTATATTCATCCTTATCAAGTAAAGTGCTAAGATACTTTAGTTCGTCTTTCTTAAAAAAATGGAATTGGCCATCTCTAAGCTGTACTTTAGGTTCGTCTTCCTCGAGGAGAGTTTTGAGGCTCTTTCTACTTTTGGGTAAGTGGAAATTTAGCCGTGAGAGTTCTTTTTGGATCATTTCGTCTTCTTTAGGCATGTTGGTATTCTTTTTGGACGAGAATAAAAAACTTTCTTTGGAATATTTTTAACAATAATAAGTCAAATTCTTCATTCAACATGGTAATTTTTGGACACAAATGTGGCATGGCTCTGCTCATTTGGCATTTTGCCAAAAGTTCAGTAGAAAAGCTTATATTGTAAACATTGTATAGAACTGCATGTTTAATATTGAAAGGATCGTTAGTAGAGGTGGAGTAAAAATGAACAAGATTAAATCTCTTATCGAGCATGATCCAAGCAAACCTAAGTTCTTGCAGCTAATTTTTGTTGATATAAATGGAGTTCCAAAGGGCATGGAAGTTCCAATCGAAAGGTATGAAGAAGCAGTGACTGATGGAATTTCATTTGATGGTTCTTCAATTCCGGGATTTCAGGGAATAGAGGACAGTGACCTTCTTTTCAAAGCAGATCCAACTACTTATGTTGAAGTTCCTTGGGAAGGGATTGCAAAGGTATTTGGGTATATATATAAAGATGGAAAGCCCTACCATGCTGATCCTAGGAGAATACTGAACTCGGTCATGGAAGAACTGAGAAAGATGGGAATAACAGCGTATATAGGGCCTGAACCAGAGTTTTATCTCTTTGAAAAGAACGGCTCATGGGAGCTCAAGCTTCCTGATGGAGGAGGTTATTTTGATCTTGTTAATTTGGACAAGGCAAAGGAAATGAAGAGAGTCATAGCCCATTATATGCCTGCGTTCAAGTTAATTCCCGAAGTTCTGCACCATGAGGTTGGCCCGGGCCAACATGAAATAGATTTTCGTTTTGCAGATGCATTGACAACTGCTGACAATATAGTTAGGTTCAAGTATCTGGTTAAGGCAGTTTCAGAAAGTTATGGTCTCTATGCTACCTTTATGCCAAAGCCCCTTTTTGGTAAGCCCGGCAATGGAATGCATTTACATATAAGTCTTTGGAAAGATGGAAATAACATCTTCAGGGGAGAAAAAGGATTAAGTGACGAAGCCCTTTACTTCATTGGTGGCATTTTAAAGCATGCAAAAGCTTTAACGGCAGTAACTAACCCTACTGTTAACTCATACAAACGTCTCGTGCCGGGGTATGAAGCTCCAGTATACATCTCTTGGGGATATAAAAACAGGAGTGCACTGATAAGGGTTCCCGCGTATGTGGGGAATGGAGCGAGGATAGAATACCGCTGTCCTGATCCAAGTGCAAATCCGTATCTCGCATTTGCGGCTATCTTAATGGCGGGTATTGATGGAATAAAACATAAAATCGAACCGTTTGCCTATGTAGAAGAGAACGTATATGAGCTGGGTGAAAAAGAAAGAGAGTCTCTAGGAATAGAGGTCTTACCCACTACTTTGGAAGAAGCCCTCAAAGAACTGAAGAGGGACGAAGTAGTTAAGGATTCCCTTGGAAAGGCCTATCGCAACTTTATGGAATACAAAACAAAGGAATGGGAAGACTATCAGAGATACTTAGAAAAGAAAGGGATTGACAGAAAGACAATAAAGGTTACAGAATGGGAACTTGAGCGCTACTTCTATATTTGATTTTTCTCATTCCTTTCTTCTATGTGCAGCATGAGAGAACCTAGAATTATTAGTGTGGCTCCGATCATTTGTTTGATCGTTAGGATTTCGTGGAATATAAGATAAGCAAGGATTAAAGCAACTACTGGTTCTACCGTAGCAATTATCGATGCTCTGCTAACTTCTATTTCCTTAAGTGCAGTGTTGTATAGGATATATGCTAAGAACGTTGGGAAGAATGCCAGTCCGAAAAGGTATGGCAAAGAAGAAATGGGAATTTTAAAGTTTGAAAACGGTGCTAGGAAAAGTGCTCCAAAACCTATTGTGTAAAGAAGGGCTTCTTCTGGTTTTTCATTTTTTACGGCAAGTTTTGCCAAAATTCCATAGAGGGCATATGTAAACCCTGATAGAAGGCCTAATACTATAGCCAGCCTACTCACGCTGTTTTCATTGAGATTAACAACTAGAAGAACTCCTATTATTGCCATTACAAGTGCTGCAAGCTTTATGGGGGTGATTCTTTCACCGAAGATGAAATACCCCAGTATTGTGGAGTAGACTGGAGCAGAATATAGCAGAAGGACTGCCAAAGATACCGACGAAATTTTGACAGTATAGAAATACAATATGTAAAACAGAAACACTGCAAAAAATCCATAGAATGCATAAAAATGCAGTCTATGCTTTTTAACCTGAAAGCCTTTGGAAAGATTATAAACAAAAAGAAGGGTAAACGCTATGGATGCCCTGTAGAATGTTATTGTAAAGGGGTCCAATCCGAAGCCATAGAGCAATTTAGCAAAAATTCCAAGAGTTCCCCACATACTCGCGGCTAAAAAGACTAATATATATCCTTTTTTCAATGCATCTCACCGTTAAATTTCTGGCCCTATGGGAAGCCTCCTTTTGTGCTCGCTTTTTTTGAGTAGATGCTCGACATACTCAACTTTCTCTATTGGAACATTTAGTTCTTCAGCAATTTTGTTCTTTTCCATTTTTAAATCTACTAACCTATAGAGAATTTCATCTAAAAGTGTGTAGCTAATTCCCAGTTCATCTTCATCGCTTTGCCCTTCCCATAAGCCGGCGCTCGGTTTTTTATTTATTATCTTCTCCGGAACTCCAAGTCTTTTGGCAATTTCCCAAACTTCTGTTTTGTATAGGTTGATTAATGGGGCATAGTCACTAGCTCCGTCTCCCCACTTTGTAAAGTATCCTGTTAAAAACTCACTTTTATTGGAAGTTCCTAAAACAAGGTAGTTTCTTGAGTTTGCATGGGCATATAAAAGTATCATTCTAGTTCTCGCCATTAAATTACCTTTTGAAACTCTGTCAAGTTCAAAGCCAATGCTCCTTTCAAACTCGTCTACGATTTCTTTTATGCTGATGAGTTTATGTTCAACTCCAAGTTTTTTGCATACTAATAAAGCATCTTCAACGTCTTGATTCATGTAATAGGGCATTACAAGGCCAAGTACATTTTCTTTTCCGAGTGCCTTTGTTGCAAGGTGGGCTACGGTTGCACTATCTACTCCTCCGCTTATCCCAATTACCACTCCCTTAGCTTTTGCCTCTTCTGTCTTCTCTTTTATAAATGAGACGAGCCTATCGATAACCTCTTCAAAATTTAGTTCTCTCATTTTCTAACCTCCCTTTAGCTCTTCCATAAATCTTACATATCCGATAAGACTTAAAGCACTTCCCACCAGCATCGAGATGAAAGCTACCCATGCTAGGGGGGAATAAGGATATTGGACTCCTTCCACATCGTACACATAAGAAACATTTCCGCTCTCTACATTTATTTGTGGCTGGGAAAGTGGGTTTAACGTTACAGAACTATTGTTTAATCTGTATACGTCAACTTTATTTCCATGAACAATGATCACCGATGCATTTTGAGAATATAATGTGAGAGTTCTATTGTTTATGAAATACTCTTTTTCAAATTGAGAGTCTCCTATTAAATGCTGTCCCTGTTGTAAATTTCCACGCCAATTGCCACTCTTTGGAATTCCATACATAGAGATAAAAGCGAGTATGATGGCCAAGAATAAGAAAAGCAGTCCTACTTTTATTAGAGGATATCTAAGTGCATCTTTAAAAGTTACCATCATATCACCCACAAGGCATTTTCAGAAACAAAAATATAAAGATTGGGGTAAGAACAGATTAAATTTTTCCAGCTAGCCAGCATTCTACCCAGTGGTTGTGCTCGTACTCTATTAATTGCGGGTGTTTGACATCACAGAGTCCTTTCTCCATGTAGAGACATCTTGGATGGAATCTACAGCCTGGTGGAATGTTTGCAGCATTTGGAACTTCACCCTTAATCGGAACCTCCTTGATTATATTTCTCCTCTCTGGAATTGGCTCTGGGACTGCTGCAAGTAGGGCTCTTGTATATGGGTGTATTGGATTGTCAATTACCACTTTTGCAGGCCCCATTTCAACAATTCTTCCTAGGTACATGACCGCAATATGGTCGGCAAAGTATCTGGCTGTTGATAGATCGTGGGTGATATAAAGGTAGGTAACGCCCATCTTTTCTTTGAGCTCTTTCATCAATTCAAGGACTTCTGCTCTAATTGAAACGTCAAGCATCGAGACTGGCTCATCTGCCACTATGAAGGTTGGGTTAAGTATCAAGGCTCTTGCAATAGCTACTCTCTGTCTCTGTCCTCCCGAGAGCATGTGGGGGTGTCTGCCTACGTAATCTTCAGGTGGGACGATTTTAACCATTTCAAGCGCTTTGTAAATAAGCTCTTCTCTTTCTGCTTTTGTCTCACCAATTCCGTGAATCAAGAGCGGTTCTTCTAGCACATCATATATTCTGAATCTTGGGTTCATTGATGAGAATGGATCCTGAAAGACCATCTGGACTTTTCTTCTATATGCTTTGATCTCTTCTTGAGTTTTGAGTTCTGTTACATCCTGTCCTTCAAGATAAATCTTTCCCTCGGTGGGTTCTAATAGCTTCATTACTAGTTTTCCAGTGGTGGTTTTTCCACATCCGCTCTCCCCTACTAGTGCAAAAACCTCTTGTTTATAGACTTCAAAGCTAACGCCATCTACCGCTCTAACGAATCTTGGGGGCTCACCTCTAAGTCCTGCTAGTAAGCCTCTCTTAATTGGGAAGTACTTCTTGAGGTTCTCAACCTTTAATATTGGTTCCGCCATTTTTCATCCCTCACAACAACCAGCATGCGGCATAGTGATCTTTCTCAATCTCTTTCAGCTCTGGGATTTGTTCCTTACATTGTTGCATTGCATACGGGCATCTTGGATGGAAGCGACATCCACTTGGTGGATGTATTAAGTTGGGTGGCTGTCCAGGTATAAACTCAAGCTTCTCAACGTCCTCATGCAATCTTGGGATTGCAGCTAGGAGTTTTTGAGTGTACGGATGAGCTGGCTCGTAATATATCTTTTCGCTGTCTCCAATTTCTACTATCTTTCCTGCATACATTATTGCTACTCTGTCACTTATCTCCGCAAGAATGCTCAAATCGTGTGTGATGAATATCATCGACAGGCCTAGTTCTTTTTTCAGCTTCTTCATGAGGTTTATGATTTGGGCTTGGACAACTACGTCTAAAGCTGTTGTTGGCTCATCTGCAATGACAACCTCTGGTTCGAGGAGCAATGCAGTAGCAATAACAACTCTCTGCTTCATTCCACCGCTGAGCTCGTGTGGATACCTATAAACTATCTCCGGAGCAAGTCCAACTAGCTCTAAGTATCTCATAGCCCTATCTAGGGCTTCTTCTTTTGTCATACCTTTGTGATATATTAGTGGTTCTATCATCTGGTATCCGACAGTATAAACTGGGTTTAAGGCGTTCATGGCACCCTGAAATATCATTGAGATTTTCTGCCATCTGATTTCTCTTCTGAGAACCTCTTCAGGCAACCCAACGATCTCTCTGCCATCGATCTTTATGCTTCCTCCGATGATCTTTCCGGGGGGAGTAGGCATTCCCATTAGTGTAAAACCTAGTGATGATTTTCCACATCCACTTTCCCCTGCTAGGCCTAAAACTTCACCTTTTTTGAGTTCAAAGGTAATGTTGTCAACTGCTCTCACAGGTCCTCTTGAAGTGAAGTAGTACATTTTAAGATCTTTAACTTCAAGCACATTTTTGGCCATTTTATCCACCTCACAGCCTCTTCAGTCTTGGATTGAGCACCCTATCGAGTGAGATACCAATCAACACGAAAGTGAATGCTACTAATGTAATCGCTAGTCCGGGTGGAATAACCCACCACCAGTATCCGTTAATTGTAGCACTCTGTGTTTGTGCATCGTAGAGTATTTGCCCCCATGTAACTGCAGTTGGATCACCTAATCCAAGGAAGCTAAGTGACGCTTCGGTTAAAACTGCGCCAGGAACGTTAAGAGCCATTGCAGCGAAAGCATAAGGCATAATCTGGGGCATTATGTGTTTGAAGATAATTCTCCCAGTACCGGCTCCGAGAGCTATTGCGGCTTCAACATAAGTCTGCTCTTTAATCTGAAGGGCCATACTTCTTGCAACTTTCGCAATCCCAGTCCAGTAAAAGGCTACCATAAGGAATACTATTGTCCAAAGGCTAACGTGTCCCTTGAATGCAGCACCAAGGAGGATAAGTATTGGTAATGTTGGTATTGAAGCCCAGAATTCGTTAACTCTCTGCATGAACTCATCTTTCCATCCACCAAGATAGGCACTTGTAACTCCGTAGAATATACCTATAAGAACCGTAAGAACTGCTACTGTAACACCTACTGTGAGC
The DNA here is from genome assembly GCF_055393685.1 of Thermococcus aegaeus. Classification (NCBI taxonomy): domain Archaea; kingdom Methanobacteriati; phylum Methanobacteriota; class Thermococci; order Thermococcales; family Thermococcaceae; genus Thermococcus; species Thermococcus aegaeus. The sequence goes on from NZ_AP042464.1 coordinate 1,345,558, forward strand.
GATACTCTCGTTCCCCATACAAGGCCTGCCCAAAGGTCTCTAGCTTTGTAATCTGTTCCCATTAGTCCATATGTTCTTCCTGAGAGGATGACCTGCGTGGTGCTTAAATCTACTTGATCTCCTTCTGTGAATGTAAATATTTCTACTTGGAAAGTATATGTTCCCTTAAGAGCTTCGGGGTTTGTTAAAATGCCCTCTTGGGCTTTGGCAAATATTACTTTCATGGTGTCCATTGTGTTCTTTAGGGTCTCTCCTCCTTCTGCGATCTTTTCAGGGTTTTCAAATTGGGATGCCCATTGGAATACTGCGGCTTTAACTTTTCCATCTTTTGCTAACTGGTATATGGAACCTTCTCTTAGCTCAGTGTTAAGGAGTTCTATCTTGTTTCCGTCGGGTCTTATCACCGTGACAACGATTTGAGCAGGGGAGTTTATATCTGCTAGCTTAACTCCAATATTCCTTATTATGATATCTGAGGGTGGAACATCGTAATTGTTCTCATAAGTGAATTCAAAACTATAGTACTTCATTCCTCCACCGATGTCCTGCCCATCAGCGGTTATCTTGAGATCATTTGCCGTTAAAACTTCGTGAGGAGCCAGTTTTTTGGTTGTAAAGTAGTTGTACCAAACTGGAGGCACCGTTACGGGATTTCCTTCCCAATACTGTGTCCACTTCTTGGGGATGTCTGGTTCGGTTATATATGGGGCTGCAAGGGCTGTAAATATCAACAGGAAAAGCAACGCTAGTCCAAATAATCCACCTTTTTGTCTTCTAAATTCAAACCAGAAATCCTTTAAGCTCGCTTTTACGTCAACCCACCTCATTGCTCTTCACCTCATGTTGATTGGGATGCACCAACTTTGACTCTTGGGTCTAGGTATCCATAAGCCAAGTCTGCAATGATCATCGCTATCAGATATAATGCCACTGTAACGAACGTTACACCCATTAATAATCTAGTTTCGTTTTGCTGCAAAGCAGTCCAGTACAATCTTCCCATTCCTGGCCAGTTGAAAACACTCTCGGTAATGATGGCACCACCAATTGAACCAAGAAGGCTGAATATTGTCATTGTCACTATTGGCGGAGCTGAGGCTCTTAAAGCGTGTCCGTAAATGACTTTTCTTTCAGGAACACCCTTTGCTCTTGCAGCCATGATGAAGTCTTCCTGCATTGTACCAATCATAATGTTTCTGGTCGTCCAGGCCCATCCACCAAATAGAACAAAGACTATTGTGGTTACTGGGAGAATCATATGATAGAGGACGTCGAGGTAGTATGCAAAACCTTCTTTGGGTGGCATTGAGGTCATTCCACCACTTGGGAACCAGCCCATCTTGAATGAGAATATTAGGATCATCATCATTCCGAACCACCACATTGGGATACTGCTTGTGACCATTGCCACTATTGAAACTCCTCTGTCCAATATGCTTCCTGCCATCTGTGCTGCTTTCACACCCAGAAGTAGGCCTATTAAAATAACGAAGATTTGTGCCGTGGTGAATAAAATGACAGTTCTTGGTATTGCCTTTGCAATTATCTTACTAACTGCTGTTTCTCCGAATATTGGAGACTTTGTATTGCCAAAGTTGAGTGTTAATGTGTCTTTTGTTCTCTGTACTACCCTTACCCAAAATGGCTTATCTAATTCATACACGTGTATAAGTCTGTTATACTCTCTCTCATACCATTCTTTCATTTTTTCTGGATCTGCCGCCAATTGTTTTTGGAGTTCGGGGTTAGATCTCAGCTTGAGATTTATCTGTTCTTGAATAGTGGATCTTATGTCTTCCTCTGCAACTTTCGTAAAGAGCACTGAAACCAGTAAAGTAACTAAAGCAAGAACTAACAGTGCATTAAGGAGCCTAATTGCAATGTATTTCCCATATCCCAACTTACACACCTCCATTCAAATGTGTACATTGAGGCTTTTTATCATTCATCAACATTTTCAAGTTTGTAAAACTTTATATATTTTTCTATTTAGTGTCCAGTAAAAGGCTTATGAGCACAAACAGAGACATAGAAACGCGTTTAAATCCTTATCGAAATAGGGTACTGATATTAATTGAATATTCCTGACAATCAAAAGAAGAAGGAGAAATAAAATTAAAAAATTTGAAGAGAAGATATCACTTCTTTTTCCTTAGTAATAGTGGGACTAGTGCTAGTCCTATGAGTGCTGCTGGTCCGCAGATTCCTCCACCTGTCTCTGTTGGACTTGGAGAGCTCGTTGGGCTTGGTGAGGAAGTTGGACTTGGTGAGCTTGTTGGGCTTGGACTTGAGCTTGGTGATGTTGTTTCTTCTTTCTTGATGACGACTAAAGTCTTCTTGTCAGTGAATGAAACAACGCCCTCTTCTAGTCCACCTTTGACGTAAACTTCGTATCTTCCGGCCTCCCACTTGGCAGTTTCTGAACCTGGGATAACGACTTCAAAGCTTCCAGCTGTTGCTAATTTGGCTTCACCACTGAATACCGTTTGTCCCTTCTCGTCTTTCACTTCAACAAAGACAAATCCTTTGTCAGCTGGTTTTGTACCGGTCTCCGGATATTGCTCAACCATGTTGGCCTTAACTGTAACTTTCAACTCATCGCCGGTGAATATCCTAGTTGGAACTTCAAGGCCAGCGAGCTCAAGCTTTGCGAGGATTAATCTCTGCTTCCAGTAGTCAAGGTCAAATGGGTATGTTGGATCTCTGAAGGCTCTCAGCTCAAGGAAGATCTTATCTGGATCATAGCTCTCAAGGTAGAATGGTCCGTTGCTTATCACAGCGTGTCCTTTGCTGTTGATCCAGTTGATTATTGCGTCGTAACCAGCAGTTGGATCGCTAACATCATCAGCAATTGCTGACGGAACGGCCTTCTTGGCCTTCAAAGCCTCAAGAACCTTCTTCAAGTCGGCGACGTGGTCTTTCACGAGAAGGTCGAGCTGTGCGACACCTTCGGCCTCCTCACTGAAGGAATACTTCTGTGATGCTCCGTACTCGTCTCCCTTGGCAACAAGTTCGCTCTCTGCGTAGAGGAGTTGCCATGGCTGTGAAGCCCAGAAGACGTTCATGTTGGCTGTAACGTCATCAGCAACTGGGTGTGTCAAGTCAGTGTAAACAACGTAAGTGTCCTCGTCAACCCACTCAATACCCTTAATCTTTGCGAGGCTCTCTGCAGCTGAGGAGAGCTTGTCATCGTAGTAAACATCGTCGTCACCATCCTTGGTTGACCACTCCCAGGTGAAGGCAGCGGCGTATTTAACGTCTGCCATTGTCATTGGGTGGCCATCGTGCCAGTTGCCGAACTTACAGTCGTAGGTAATCTTGGCCTTGGCCTGCTCACCAGCGTGGGCAACAACCCACTTGTCTTGGACAGTGTCATAAATTACAGCGTCGTCTGGGACTGTAACTGGACCTCTCTCGACCTTGTAATCACATCTGACTGGGATGTATGTTCCGGTTGATAGGTCTGTGTACATGGCGTAGTCGTAGATTACTCTCCATATTGCTGAGCTGTAAACATCATCAATACCGCCAACTGGGTTGAATGCGCTCATGAAGAGTGCTCCGGTTGCTGAGAATTCAGCAACTTTTACTACTTTGTCTGGGGTTTCTGCTGTGATTAGGCTCCATCTTGTCCACAATCCTGAAGAAACGTCTCTTGCAATAGCCTTGACCCTCTCTTTGTTGACTGGGAAGTATTCCCAGGTTTCGACGAGGAAGACTTTTTGTGAGTCTCTAACACCTAAGGCCATTGAGATCTTCTGCAAGTCCCAGTACTGGTCGACGTTACCTTCTTCCATCTCGTAAGTCTTGCCATTAAACTCAACACTACCAAGAACGAGAATCTTAGTGATTTCCTCCTCTGTCATGTCGTAAAGTTCGGCAAGCTTGTCTGGAGTGTTGTAGTACTTGAGCTGGAAGTTCTCGATAACAGCTTCGGCTCCTCCAAGCTCGTCAACGAGCTCCTTGAAGGTTATGAGATCTTCCTCCGGCATGTGCCATCCTACTGCTGCCGGTAACCATCCGTACCAGCTGGTGTACCACCAGGCTGTGTAGTCGTCAGGCCACTTGATGTTAACTGTTGAGACCCATCCAGCAGTATACATGTTCCATTGATAGTTCTTTGGATCACCGGCATATACGGTGCTTGAAGCTTTTCTTCTGTCCCAGAGGAGCCTCTCTACCTTGAAGCCCCAGAATCTCTCAATCAAGTCGGCAACGTAAAGACCGAGGTCTTTTCTGTGGTCTTCAATTCTTATGATGAACTTGAGTGTAACGGGCTCACCGTTGAAGTACCAGAAGCCGTCGTCACCTTTCTTAAGCTCATAACCTTGTTTTGCCAATTCATCTGCGGCTTTCTTCATGCAGTTTTCGACCAATTGCTGTGATTTGGCAATGTCTGCGACTGCTGTGATTCCCATGGCTTTGTATACTGGCTCGAAGTATGCGTTTGCACCGGTGCTTGGTCTTATTCCACCGAGCATTGGTTGGCCTGATCCTTGGAGGATGTTTTGGACTATGTACTGTCTGCTTATGAGGAAGTTCAATGCGTATCTTATGTCCCTGCAGGCGAATGGGTTGAAGTACTTCTTTTCACCTACTGTGATTAGGTATGGGTTGTCGTCATCGTGGACGGGGTTGACTTCAATGTCGTTGTAACCGCTTGCGGTTTTAATTAACTCTAAGTTGTTGAGAACATCTGAAGGCAAGTCTTGGAATGCTGCTCCTCCTACGCTCCATAGGAAGATGTCGAGGTCTCCTTTTGCCACATCAGTTATACCGGTCTCTTCGTTAGTTCTAATTCCAATGTATAGAACATCAGCTGCTGGGCCCTTTTCTGCTGCTGCTAGGGGGCTTAGTACCATAACAAAAACAAACAACAATGCCAAAATTCCAGACCTCTTCATTTATTTCGGCCTCCTTCATTTTTTCTTCAATATTGCATGCCTTAGTGTATAATGGCATAAGAATATACATCAAAAGACCTATTTAAGAGTTACGTTTCTGTAAAACTTAGGCTCTAGATAAACGGAGATAGTCACTCTATATCCTCAACGGGCCATCTATTCAATACTTTAGCGTGGTTGTGATGCAAACATGGCTCATATATAAAGACCATAAGAAATTATGCTGGTATTTTATCTAAACACGTGGAAGAAAACTATAGAAATCTGAAAAAAGCGTTTTATCAAAGTTTAACCATCGTAAACTTTCCTTCTTCCGTTACTTTGTTTGAATTAGTGACAGATAGCACAAGAGAATTGGGCATTAAATTGACAAAAATCAAGGATTTTCGGATTTATCTGACATTTTAACAAACAAATGGCCAAAAATTTAATCAGCAATAAAAGCTCTGCTTAAGGATGGTGATACCTATGAGGGGGGAGTGGGAAACCAATCGGTAGGAAAAAGAAAATAAACTATTCTGAAATTGAGATTCTAGGTGAAATCTTAAGAGAAGGTATATATTGGGCCTATATGGGCCGGCCGTTTGAGGTTTTGCCGTTTTTGAGGGGTAAGCTTTTGGGCAAGATAAAGAGCTCTAATGGAAGCTATAAAGACAGAAAGATGGAACTTGAGAGGGTGCTAAAAGAGCTTGAGGTTCTTTACAAGCAGATCAGTGTGTCAGACAAGATAAATAAAGATCAAATAGAGGAAATTTTGGCCTATAAGCAAAAATTTGCACAGTTTTTGGCTTTTGAGGAAGATTTATAAGCCCCTTCTTTTATTTTTGTTAGGGATGATGAGGGAGATTTCGACAGAGAAGAGATGAAGAGACTCGCATGGTCTGACCCTCTCGAAAGTTTTATAAATGGACTCCCTTTATTGCGTTAAGAGTCACGGTAACAAAAACCTCATTTCTAAGGAGGTGGTTTGAAATGGCTGAGACGATCCCTGTATGCACGTCATGTGGAAAAGAGATAACACCAAGAGAGCATGCTACCCACTTCATATGTCCAAACTGTGGGGAAGAAGTTATATGGAGATGTGAAAGTTGCCGTGTCCTTGGGGTAACCTACAAGTGCCCCAAATGCGGATGGGAAGGACCTTGAGGTGAAGAAGATGAGCGATTTTAATTTGGTAGGGATCATTAGGGTTATGCCAACTGATCCAGAAGTGAATCTCGACGAGCTTGAAACTGCAATCAGAAAGACACTTGAGGAGAAGTTTGGGAGCAAATATGGGATATCTAAGATTGACAGAGAACCGATTGCGTTTGGGTTAGTCGCACTTAAAGTCTACGTGCTTGGAAAAGACGCTGAAGGGTACTCCTTTGATGAAGTTGCGGAAGCATTTGCTCAAGTGGAAAACGTTGAAAGTGCTGAAGTTGAGACTGTTTCCAGATTTTGAAGATATTTTTTTAATTTTTGTATTTCCAAAAAATTGATTTTTAAAACAAAAGACAATGATGGCAAGAGGCTAGAGGCTAATATTCAAGACCCTTGTTCCGATTTTCTTGAGTTCACTAAGCAACTCTTTGAACTCCTCTATAGCTATGCTTTCATACACTCTATCGTACTCATTCTCTAGGCCATCTTTAAGTTTTGCAAGCTCTTTTACAGCCTTGAAGAATTTTTCGTATTCCTTGTTTATCTCCTCAAAAGCGTCTGCTAAACTGTCCATGTTCTCATAAACCTCTTTGTACATTTTTTCCTCGAAGAGTTCTGTTATAAAGTTATACAGTGCATCAAATGCAATGCTGAAAAGCTCTTCATCGTCAACTTCTAAGGCTTTTAGGAGAGCTAGTTTGAGGGATTGGAATGCCCCTTTGAAGTCCTCTTGTGCGGCTTTTATCTCGGCTTCAACTATCCGTGCATTAATTTCAATCTCTGCATCTCTGGGAGTTTTTAAGATTTCTGAGATAAGCTCTTCAGCACGTTTATAGTCCCCAAGCTCGTAGTAAAAGTGGGCTAAATCAAGCAAACTTACTAGATAGTTCCTCTCATCGCCAAGCTCTTTAAACATTGCACTTGCTTTTTCCATTAACTCTATTGCCTTTTCTGTTTCTTCAAGCTCATCATAGTTTATTGCAATGTGTGCCAGTGTTAGTGCTTCTTCTTTTTTATTTCCAAGTTTCCTTTCAAGTTCTAGAAGCTTTTCATATGTCTCTATAGCTTTATCTGGCATTCCAAAATGTTCATAGGCATCTGCAAGATGGTAGAGAGCATCTAGGTATTTTTCTCCTTGGTCTTTATACTTCTCCACGAGCCTCTTGTAAACCTCTAGTCCCTTCTCAAGTTCATCTAAGTGGGCATAGATATGAGCAATTTCATGAGCGAGTTCATAAGCCTCTTCCTCACATTCTAGGACAAGTTCCTCAAGTTCTTGGAGGAGATCTCTAAGCTCCTTTTCACTTTCAATAATTTCTAGGTAATCATCAAGGTACTCGAGGACTTTTTGGCAGTCCTTACTTTCTAATGCTTTTTTAAACTCTTCCATATCCCTTTCACCGTGTGTTGTTTGAGGAGTAGCTTAAAAAGGTTGACCGAAAAATTTATAAATAGCACAAAGGAATGGATAATCGGAATGAAAACACATTGTAACTAAAAATTCCCCGCAGATAAGAAATAAAAAAAGTCGGGGGTGGGTGGAGATGGCCCAACTTGCAGGCCAGCCAATATTGATTCTTCCCGAAGGAACCCAGAGATATGTTGGAAAAGATGCCCAGAGATTGAACATTCTTGCAGCAAGAATCGTTGCTGAAACCGTAAGAACCACCCTTGGTCCAAAAGGTATGGACAAAATGCTTGTTGACAGCCTTGGTGACATAGTCATCACAAACGACGGTGCAACTATTCTTGACGAGATGGACATCCAGCACCCAGCTGCTAAAATGATGGTCGAAGTTGCAAAGACCCAAGACAAGGAAGCTGGAGATGGAACCACAACAGCGGTAGTCATCGCTGGTGAGCTCTTAAGAAAAGCCGAGGAGTTGCTTAACCAGAACATCCACCCAACGATAATCGTTAAGGGTTACACCCTTGCAGCTGAAAAGGCTCAGGAGATACTTGAGAGCATTGCAAAGGATGTTAGCCCGATGGATGAAGAGATACTCATGAAGGCAGCAACAACCGCCATAACTGGAAAAGCGGCAGAGGAAGAGAGAGAATACCTTGCAAAGCTTGCTGTTGATGCTGTAAAACTAGTTGCAGAGGAAGTTGATGGCAAGTACATTGTGGACATTGACAACATCAAGCTTGAGAAGAAGGAAGGTGGAAGCGTAAGGGACACTCAACTCATTAAGGGTGTCGTTATCGACAAGGAAAGAGTCCACCCAGGAATGCCAAAGAAGGTCGAAAACGCCAAGATCGCACTTATCAATGAAGCACTTGAAGTTAAAGAAACTGAAACAGACGCTGAGATTAGAATCACAAGCCCAGAGCAACTCCAGGCATTCCTTGAGCAAGAGGAGAAGATGATCAAGGAGATGGTCGACAAGATCGTTGCCACAGGGGCTAACGTTGTCTTCTGCCAGAAGGGAATTGATGACCTAGCACAGCACTACCTCGCAAAGGCAGGAATCCTAGCCGTTAGAAGAGTTAAGAAGAGCGACATGGAGAAGCTCGCCAAAGCAACAGGTGCGAAGATCGTTACAAACGTAAGAGACCTTACACCAGATGACTTAGGTTATGCAGAGCTCGTTGAGGAGAGGAAAGTCGCTGGCGAAAACATGGTGTTCGTTGAGGGCTGCAAGAATCCAAAAGCCGTCACAATCCTCATTAGAGGAGGAACAGAGCACGTCGTTGATGAAGTCGAGAGAGCCCTCGAAGACGCAATAAAAGTCGTCAAGGACATCGTTGAAGACGGAAAGATCGTTGCTGGTGGTGGAGCAAGCGAAATCGAGCTCGCAATAAGGCTTGACGAATATGCAAAAGAAGTTGGTGGTAAAGAGCAGCTCGCTATTGAAGCATTTGCCGATGCATTGAAGGTAATTCCAAGAACTCTTGCAGAGAACGCAGGGCTTGACCCCGTTGATGTCCTAGTGAAAGTAACCGCAGCTCACAAGGACAAAAGCTCAACAATCGGTGTAGATGTCTTTGCTGGGGAACCAGCTGACATGCTCGAGAGAGGCGTCATTGAGCCATTGAGAGTCAAGAAGCAAGCCATAAAGAGCGCAAGCGAAGCTGCAATAATGATACTCAGAATCGACGACGTCATTGCCGCAAGCAAGCTTGAGAAAGAGAAGGAAGGCGGAAAGGGACCAGGGGAAGAAGAAACTGAGTTCTGAAGTCTTCTCTTCTACTTCTTAAGTTTTTCAATTTCATTCTCAAGTCTCCTAAGTTTTTCCTTGGCTCTTCTGAGCTGAAGATTTGCAATTTCAACTATTCTTTCAAGATACTCCTCACTTACCCAGAGTTCTCCATCCTTGCCTAAGGGAACATCCATTCTCTCAGTTGAGCGAATCTCCACTACGAGCTTTTTGTGACTTATGCTTTTAATGTTTGAATGCTTGAAACCGCAGGAGATAGCCAAGTTAAGCAATTCTACAGCATCTTCTAGGGTCTTTGCAGAAATGTGGAGTATTGGGCTGTGAAGCATAAACCAGAGCATTCCTTCCCTGTGTTTTTCTATTGCTTCAAGCACCTCTGTTAATTCTACTTCTCGATGCCACTTGCCAAGCCATATTGCATTGAGCTTGTCCCCGAAATCCGGAATTTGCATGACACTTATCCTGCCAGAACATGAGGACGTTGTGAAGTAGTTTTCAAGAGAATTTACCTTCTTTAAAAGGGAAACAATATCTTTGTCCACTAGGTCTTTTTCAAGAGCTTCCTCCAGACTTTTAAGGGCTTTCGTCTTTTGTATTTCAAAATTTTTTCCATATAAAAACATGGGAGAAATTAAAAGAGAGCGATTTTTAAAGTTTATGCGGAAAGATACTGCCTGACTCTTCTTTCAAATTCAGCAAAGTTCGGCACACCTATGAATTCAACATGGTTGTTTATCAAAATTGTTGGAGTACCCATGATATTGTGCTCCATCGCCTTTCTCTGTCCCTCTGGAGTTGCAACGCTCACTTCCTTTGCTATCACACCCTCATATTTTCTCGCTATTTCTTGAGCCATTGCCCATGCTATTGGACAGTATGGGCAACCGGGAGAAGTTATGACCTCAATGACAACTTTTGGCTTCTTAGGTTTGACCTCAATCATCCCCGCTTTTTTCATGAGCTCAAGCATCTTTTTTCTTCTAATCATCTCCAGCTCATCCATATTCTCACCCCCAAGAAAAATTCAAGTGAAGAGATTTAAAAATGAATTTGTGAAAAAATTTTCAAGAAAGATTTATTTTCAGCCAAAACTAAACCTAAACTATGAGAGTTGATATCTTGAAGTATTCCGGGATAGCGGGAGGGATATCTTATTGGCTTTTTACTTTTTGGGCAATCTCAAGAAACAGGTGGTTCTCGTTTTTTGAACACGCACTTAGTGATCTTGGAACGGTGGAAGCAAATTCACCTTGGATTTATAATTATGGGCTGATCATTTCTTCAATATTTGTAATGCTTTTTGCGGTATACTTGATTCTCATTTCTCAAACAAAACTTCAGACCGTTGGAGGGGCGTATATAACTGTTGCCGCAATATTTCTGGCGCTTATAGGACTTTATCCTGGAGGAACTAGACCCCATGTCTTTATTTCCACATACTTTTTTGTCCAGTTCTTTCTCGGAATGCTCCTTTATGGTTTAGGAAGTGAGGAAAGGCTTAGAAATATTTCACTCCTGCTTTTTATCCTTGCAATTGTTGGAACTCTTATTGAATGGCCATCTGTAGCTCTAATAGAAACTTATGAAATAATGCTGATAATGGTTTTTGCGTTGCTGATAGCTTTGCGGTAAAATCTACCCGAAGGTCTCTATACATATTCTACAGAGCTTTGGATCTATCTCCGGGTCTACCTTGGAATGGAAAGAGCAAACGTAACCTTTTCCAAGCATTTCAACAGCGATCTTGACGAGTTCTCCGTGGATATAATACTCATCGGGCTTCTCTTTCATTATATTCTCTGCGAGTTCTTTCAGCTTCTCATCAATCTCTGGAAATTTTTCCACCTCTATGAGGGCACCTCTGTTCATTCTTAGATACCTCGAAACAGCGGATTGAGTTATATGCAAAAGCTTAGCTATCTGAATTTGGTTAAGTCCACTTTCCCTTAGTATTTCCACTAATCGCCTGCGAAGGGCTGGATATACATACTTAGCTACAGCATCAAAGGCATTTGTTTTCATGATCTATTTTATGACACATGGAATATTTAAACTTTTCTGTCAAAATAATCCATAAGTTGTAATGACATAAGTCATATCGCCTCTTTAGGTTAATAAACCGCAAAGCTTTTATGTAAAAAATTTCAATAATAATCGAGGATATGACATGTGTCATAAAATGGAGGTGATATAAATGGCGATAAGGCTTCCAAAGGAATATGATATGTTGTGTAATCAATGTTCAATGAGTTTAACAGGCGGGTGTACGGTTCAAGGAGTATGTGGAAAGGATCCGGATTTGAATTCACTCCAAGAAGCTTTGCTCTACGGCATAAAGGGCACTTCAGCCTACTACTACCACGCCCTTGAGGTCGGCTACGATGATCCGAGGATAGGCCACTTTCTGGCGGAAGCGCTCTACTCCACGCTCACCAATGTTAACTTTGACAAGAACCGCTTTCTTGGGCTGATCCTCGAGAACGGAAGGGTTCACCTCGAGGCCATGAAGCTCCTCGATAAAGCTTACGTTGAGACTTTCGGAAGGCCCGAGCCTGTCGAAGTCCCGACCGGAACGGTCGAGGGACACGGCATACTCGTCACCGGCCACAGCTACAAGGCCCTTTATGAGCTCCTCAGGCAGATTGAGGAGAGAGGTCTTGAAGATGAGATTAAGGTCTACACCCACGCCGAGATGTTCCCGGCACATGCATACCCGGAGCTGAGGAAGTTTAAGGCCCTCCACGGCAACTGGGGAGGCTCGTGGCTCTATCAGAGGAAGGAGTTCGCGGAGTTCCCAGGTGTCATACTCGGAACGAGCAACTGCGTCCAGCAGCCGACGAAGGCTTACGCCAACAGAATCTTCACAGTCGGAATAGCAGGCCTTGAAGGAGTCCCCCACATAGAGGACTACGACTTCGGGCCGGTTATAGAGAGGGCCCTCAAAACTCCGAGAATGAAAGCCTACGACGGTGGAAAGCTCCTCACCGGCTTCCACCACACAAACGTGCTGGCCATGAAGGACAGACTCATAGAGCTGATTCAGGAGGGCAAGATAAGGCACATTTTTGTTGTCGGTGGCTGTGACACACCTCACAAGGGTATGGGCTATTACGAGAGACTCACTGAGCTGATTCCGAAAGATGCGCTTATACTCTCCGCTGCCTGTGGCAAGTTCCGCTACAACGCGAGGGACTACGGCACCATCGAGGGCATTCCGAGGTTTCTCGACTTCGGCCAGTGCAACAACGTCTATTCGATAATTGAGATAGCAATAGCTTTAGCGAACGAGCTTGGAACCGATGTCAACTCCCTCCCGGTCAGCATCGTCCTCAGCTGGATGGAGCAGAAGGCTATAGCGATACTGTACTCGCTCCTCTACCTCGGCATCAAGGGTATCTACATCGGACCCAAGCCGCCGGAGTTCCTCACTCCGACCGTCTTCGAGACTATAAGGAGGCAATTCGAGCTGAAGCTCATAAGCGATCCAGAAAAAGATCTTAGAGATATGTTAAGCAGGAGGATAAAAGTAGAAGAGGGTTCACCTCTTGCAGAGGAAATTGACTAATCTTTTTTCTCCAATTTTTTGAGCTCTTCCATCATTTCCTTGAACTTCTCGTCACTCATACCAATGAGCTTCTTAGCCTGTTTAAGGGTAACGGTTCTTGCAAGAGTTTTCCTGAGTACAGGGTTTTGGAGCGGTGAAAAGCCATACTTCACGAGTATGTCGAGTGATTCTGGATAAACCTTGAGTATCTTCGCTACGTTGGTGTCTTCTGATATCTCTTCGAGGTTTTCATCACACTCCTCCACTTCCATCCTTAGCTCTCTAGAACTTTCTGTCTTTGTAATCCTCAGAATAAAGAACTCCCCCATCTTTTGCAATTCCACTTCATATCCTGCATCTTCAAGCTTGGGTATCATATCTACAAAGGGCTTATCGCCAACCACCTCAAGCTTTTCTCCTATGTTGACTTTTTCCAAGCTTTCTAATATCATAACCGCCGGCTGGGGAGGTTTTAGTCCTCTCACATCCAACATCATCCGCTTCACCATTTTCGCTTATGACATGTGACATATAAACTTTGCTGGACAAATTTGTCCAGAAAGGCTTAAAAACATTTGATATGACATATGTCATGAGATGATAGATATGAAAGCTGTGGAAATACTCAGGGGAGTAAATTTTGAGGTGCTTGGAACTGTTGATGTTCGCACGAGACTGAAAGAGAGGAACGATGAGGTCCTCTACGGTCTAGACTTGTTATCGAAAAAGGTTTGGGGGTAGGTAGAATGACAGAGCTTTTAAGCAACCGTGAGTATAAGAAAAAACAGCTTAAGAACCTTTTACTTAGAATCCACGAAGGAGAGAGCGTTGAAAAGCTCAAAGAGGAATTTAGAGAAGTTTTAAGCAACATCTCCCCTCTTGAAATTCCCCTTATAGAACAGGAGCTTGTGAAAGAAGGAATTTCAGCCAAGGATATAGCTAAAATGTGTGACCTTCACGTGGAACTGTTCAGAGAAGCAGTTAAAGGGACTGAAGAACTAGAAGAGAAGGAATTACCTGACGGCCATCCGTTAAAAACCCTCTATCAGGAGAACAAGGAGATTATGAAAGATGCCGAAATGCTTAACCTTTATGCGAGAACTTTAGCAACAACAAAGGACGAACGTATGCGTAAAGAAATTCTCGGAGTCCTTGAGGAGATAGTGAACAACCTCAGAAAGGTTGGCTTCACACACTACAATCGTGAGGAGATGCTTATCTTTCCTTATATAGAAAGAAGAGGTTTAACGGCTATAGCTACGGTTCTCTGGACGAAACATGATGAAATAAGGGTAATGATAAAGCAACTTGCCGAACTCTTGAGAAAGAGGGACGAGATGCCCTGGGAGGAGTTCGTGGAGCGCTTCAAAGCTAAGGCAGGTGAGGCAGCATTCGCGCTCAGCGACATGGTCTTCAGAGAAAACAACATATTCTATCCAACGCTAAAAGCTCTCCTCAGCGAAGGGGAATGGAAGGCCATAAGAATGCAGGAGGAAGAAATTGGGTATTACAAAGTAAAACCACCTGAATGGAGTGTTTCTGAGGATGTTAAACCTTTGCACCCATGGGAAATTGATCCGGAGCTTAGTGTTGAGCAACTCCTTGGTCTCCCAAAGGAAGTTCAGCAGGCTCTTAGAGGTCAGCCTCTAGAGTTTGACAAGACTAGACTGAAGAGAGAGGGAGACATAGATCTTGGGACTGGCTATCTAAGTTTGGAAGAGCTTAAGGCTATCTTTGAGGCTTTGCCTGTTGACGTGACATTCATAGATAAAGAGGATAGAGTGAGATTTTTCTCACCAGGTGAGAGGATATTCATAAGGACACACTCGGTGCTTGGAAGACCAGTTCAGCTCTGTCACCCACCAAAGAGTGTTTATATAGTTAACAAAATCCTGAAGGCATTCAAAGAAGGGAGAAAGAAAGAGGCCACCTTTTGGCTTAAACTTGGAGAAAAGTACGTCTACATCAAATACGTGCCCCTCTTTGACGAAAACGGCAAATACATTGGAACGCTCGAGATGACGATGGATATCGCCCCGTACAAAGCCATAGAGGGTGAGAAAAGACTTTTGGACTGGAGGGATTAAGGTGTTTGTAGTTAAAGCTGAAGAAGCTGAAAGGATGGAGAATCCTTATGGGGCTGACGTTAGGGCTCTGCTCAAGAGGGAAAATGTAAAGGCAATGTTGGTTACACTGAAACCGGGAGAGGCTCTTGATACACACACCACACCGGTAGATGCTTTTATCTATATCATTAAGGGAAAAGCAATGGTTGAGGTAGGGGAAGAGAGTGAAGAAGTTAGAAAAGACACTCTCGTCTTTCTCCCAAAGGATATCCCTCACACTGTTAGAAACGCTGGTAATTTGCCTTTGAAGTTTCTTGTTATTAAACTTGGTTAAATCTTTTTATTTATTGAAACTAATTGTTGGTGAAGGTGATTACATGAGAAGGGAAGTTTTTAAAAAGAGAGTTGAAAGATTCCAAGAACTTTTGAGAAAAAATGAAATAGATGGGGCAGTAATAAGGACACTCTCGACTTTTGTTTACTTCACTGGGACTAAATGGCTCAGACCAAGCCTTCTTATTCCCGCGGAGGGAGATCCACTAGTTATCGTTGCCAAGGGAGAAGCTGAACTCTTCAAACAGAGAAGCTGGATAGAGAATGTAATAGAGTTCCAAAAAACGGAAGACCTTATGGCCAACGTAACTATGTGGATAAAGAGAAATGGATACAGCAGAATAGGTATGGAGTTCAGCGTGGAGAGAGATGCTTACATACTCTTCTATGAACTCTTTAAAAAGCTCAACCCTGAGGTGGAGATCGTTGATGTCAGAGGCCTTTCCATGGAGCTTAGGATGATCAAGGATAAGTGGGAGCTAGAGAACATAAGAAAAGCTGGGAAAATAGCGGTAAAAGGGATGAAAGTTGCAGAGGAAGAAATAAAACCCGGAAAAACAGAACTTGAAGTTGCAGCTGAAATAATGAGGGAGCTAATGCTCAACGGAAGTGAAGAGCCAAAAGTTTACGTCTCAGCAACTCCAAGGGCACATGCAGAGCCATTCAGGGACGTTAAGATTAGGGAGGGGAGTATTGTCTCGGTGGTAATAGGTGCAGACTGGAATCGCTATTATGCCAACATAACCAGGTCTTTCCCAGTAGGAGAAATAAGCGAGCGGGCGAAAAACGCCATGGAAGCTATGGAAGAAGCCTACATAACTTCAGCGGAGAACACCAAACCCGGGGTTAGGTTTATCCAGGTAGAAAGAGAAATTGAGAAAATCTACAAATCCAGAAATCTCGGAGACTACTACATAACCGGCTATACACATGGGGTTGGACTTCTGATAGAGGAGGACCCAATAACAACCATAGTTGTGCCTCATAGAGCAATGGAAGCTAAGGAGGGCATGGTTCTTGCAATGGTTCATGCTCCTCTCATGATACCTGAAGGGGCAATAAAAAAGGAAGACACGTTTATTTTGAACAAAAAGTTGGAGAATGTGACAAAATATTAGAAAATCAAAAAGCTCCACTGCCAATTCCACAGATCTTTGCGAATACACAGATAGAACAGTCCTCTGTGTATGGCTTTAACGGAGGCTCTCCTTTAACTGCTTTTGTTATTTCTTTTGCCTTTTCCATATCTTCATCGTCTCCTTCAAGTACAAGTGTCACGCTTCCTTCTGCTCCTCCGGCACCGCCGGCAGCTATTGGAATCGCATCAACATTGGCAAGGATCTCGTATGCCTCAACTTCAGTTATGGGGACTGCATGAGGAATAGGTACAAGAGCAGCATATAATCCAGTTCCCCAGTCAAATGAATGGATTCCGGTTATCTTTGCACTCACTTCCACGGGTGTTGGAGTGAACTTCTCAAGGCTTATCGGGGTTATCGTGAAGACCCCTTTGGTTATCGTCCATCCATATGTTTTGCCAATTGTGCCTCCATCTGGAGCGGCCGCAAAAACTGCCACATTCCAATTAACATCGATAGCATTTGCTCCTTTGATAAAGACGTCATCCGGCCCCATTTCTTTCAAAGCCTCTAAAGGCTCCCCTTCGAAGGGCTTTCCTTTGTACAATACTAGGTGTTTTGGCCAGGTTTTTTTGGCCGTTACACAGGTTCTCCCTTTACTTATTGTACCTACTGTCCATTTTTCTTTTTCAATTTTCTCTCCAAGAATCTCCTCCGCTATGTACGCGGTGGTTGTGCCGGTGGCTATGTATACAAAACCATGCTTCAACGCATTTTGAACTTCTTCTAGGGCAACGACAGCTTTAGCAATCAAGCGTTTGCTTTCTGAGGGGGTTAAAGTTACAAGAGCTCTTTGCATGAAAATCACCTCATTAAATTTTGCATTTTAACCTTATTAAAATTGTGGAAAAGAAAATCAAAGAGACTCTATGACTGCTTTAACGTCTTCAAGAGGTTCTTTGATGACATCTATAATATCATCCGCAGTGTTTATAGCAACGTATACGCTTCCTTCTTTTTCATAGAGCAAGACTGGACAGGGAGCAAAAGAACCTACCTCGTATTCCACTTTCGTCATCTCGTAGAACTTCTTTGGGTTGCAGACGTAAAGGATTCTATAAGGCTCCATCTCAACGCCGAGCTTTGCCTTCACAACGTCGCTCGGCGTAAATTCAAGTACAACCTTGTATCCCTTTTTCTCAAGCTCTGTCTTTAGCTTTTCTTCAACTTCTTTTAAGGGCCTTTCAACCTTTCTTCTATATCTAAACATTTGACCACCTCCTTAAAGTTTTGCAAGCTTTTCAAATAGCGCACTCCAGAGCTTAAGGGGAGTTAGTTCGGTAAGCATTAGAAGTCCGAAGAGAATTATCACGGCTCCTAGAATTTTTTCCCACTTAGCTTTCTTCTCCTTGGTTAGGCTTAGTCTGTTCGATAGAAACTTTCCATTTATCCACTCGGCTAAGTCCTTTGAGCTAAGGATTAAATAGATTGTAAGTCCCATTCCCAGACCGTAAATACCCATAACCACTATCCCCTTTAAGACGCTTCCACTTAATGCCGCTGTAATAACAGCAAACCCAACGTAAGGCGCTATGCATCCAATCCAAGTGGCTCCAAGTGCAGAACCTAATAGGAAGTCGTAAACGTACCCATTCTTCGATGAAATTCTATCTGCGGGAGAAGGCATAAATCTGAGGAGTTTTTGGTTAATATTACCACTTATCAGCGATACCCCAACCAGAATAAAGCCAAGACCGCCTATGAGGTAGAGAGCCCCTCTAATCTGGGATATATAAGAGCCTAAGCTACCTGCCAAAGCCCCGAGCAAAGAGAAAGAGACAATGAGACCTGCTATGACAACTTCAACCTTCCTTCTTGCAAAGAGGAGTGAAAAAGTTCCCGCTATAAGAGGAAGCACACAGGGTGAAAACACGCTTAGAATTCCAGCTGAAAATATAGGTAAAAGGAGTGCTAGAGATAAATTGCCTGCGGAAGAGCGTTTATTTTCTTCTTTTGAATTCTCATTACCAATGCTGCTTCGCACAAAAAACTCTAAACCTTCAGGGTTTAAAGCTCCAACGGCTACCCCTTTTAGAATCTTATCTCCATTTTCAGCTTTGAATATTACCATCGTCGGTGTGCCTGGAACGCCGACATTTATTAGCTCTCCTTTCTCCCTTGGCGTGTAGTATCCAGTATTGTCTGGCTGGATAACGAGAACTTTATCATAAATCTTGTATTGAAGGTTTGTTAATGCCCTCCCTTTATACACGTCAATTGAAATCAAATTTATGCCTTTTAGGATTTCTTTGGCTTTTTGTGTTGGGAAGACGCTGGTTTTCATATAATTACAAGCCGGACAAGTTTCTGAATGGTAAAAGATAAAGAAGTATTCCCCATCATGAGCTGAAAGTAAAGCCTCAAGCTCTTTCTCGCTTGAAATGGTGTAAAACTCCAAATCCCCATAACTCACACTACCTGCACTCACCAAGCTTATGAAAAGCCCGAGAGCAATTAGGAGCATAATGGGTTTTCTCACGCTTTCACCCCAAGAAATGTGGAAAAATGAATTAAAAGGCTTTTCTTGAAGGATTTTTCATTAAAATGTCATCGGTGTGTAGCCTTTTTCTAAATGCTCTGCTATAATTTTTCCCACGTACTCTACTTTTGTGTATTTTTGCAGGGAAGCTTCAAAGCCTTCAAGCTCTGCAATTCTTTTACACGCCACAGGGAGCTTTCCAAGTTCCCTCAGCTTCTCAATCCAGGGGATAAAGCGCTTGTCTCCTCTTGCCACTGCTCTCTCTATCGGGCCGAAAAGGATGACCTCAACATCTTCAACCCACTTGTATTTTATTGCGTTGGTTGCCCACATAAACCCCACGAGGGCCCTTTCATCCGCACCCGAGATTATCACCAGGGCCTTTGCCATTTTTACTCCTCCAGGGCTCTAATGAAGTCTTCAAAGCTTTTCACGGATATCTCTCTTTCCTCAGCTATAACGTTGATGTTCCCGCACGCATATTTTGCGCAGAGCCCTATGCATCCCTCAACGCCCACGGAGTAGCCCTTTTCCTCTAGGGCCTTTACAACATCATCAAGCCTGTCCCCGGCACAGAACTTGCAGACCTTTGCCTCCATTTGTATCACCGTTTTTACCTTTTCAAGAGATTTTATGACATTTATCTTTTACAGAGTGAAAAACTAAAGAGAAAACTCCTTTCCAAAACATAAAGTCAAAGCCTAAGAAGCGCCGAAGGCCTCTTTCAGGTGCTTTATCCTAATCCTTCCCCAGATGAAGCCTACTATCGCTGCCGTCATGTTCCCGAGCACAATGCCAATCCACACTCCCCTGAGGTCAAAATCCGTGTAAAGGACAAAGAAGTAGGCAAACCCAACCTGCATGATAACCGTACGAAGTATCGTGAGGACGAGGGACTTCTCGCCCTCCCCTATCCCCTGGAACATCGCTGAGGTCATCATGCCGAACGGTGTGAGAACGAGGAAAACGGGCAGAGTCCTGAGGGCCTTTATCAGCTCTTCCTTTATCACGAGGGCGGATTCTGAATATGTGAAGAGATACGAAACCTGCGGGGCAAAGAGCATTATAAACGCCACCACGCCAAGCTCTATTGCAAAGGCGAGCTTTATGGCGTATAAATAAGCGGTCTCAAGCTTTTGGATGTTTCTCTCTCCATAAGCGGCTCCGGTAACGGCCGTAGTTGCTGACGCCATCCCGAGTATGGGCACTATTCCGAGCATCGTAACCCGCCATGCACTTGTGAAGACCGCAACTCCGTTCTCACCGCCGGCCATTATGGCCACTCTGTTGAGGAAGAACATCGCTATGGACATTGTAAGCTGTGCGAGAGAAGCTGGTACCCCAACCCGGAGGATGTCCTTTAAAATTTCCCTGCTCGGAGAGAAGTCATTGAAGGCTATCTCCACGTAGGTGTCCCTTTTTATAAAGAGCCAGTAGGCCATGAAGATAGAGGTGATTATCATTGAGAGCAGTGTGGCATACGCCGCTCCAACAACGCCAAAGCCCAGGGTGTAGATAAACACTGGGTCGAGGACTATGTTAAGGCCCGAACCGAGGACCATGGCGTACATTGCTCTGTTTGCGTCTCCCTCTCCCCTCAAAATACCGTTGCCCACGTTGTTGAAGACAACCACAATGGCTCCGGCTAAAAGAACGCGTGAGTACTCCAATGCCAGCTCCATTGCTTTCCCCTTTGCTCCCATTGCCATGAGGATTCCCTTAATGGTGGGAAATGTGAGGAGAGTTATTCCAGCACCCACAATCAGCGTCAGAATTAGGGAGTGGACGGCAACGTTGTCAGCTCCCTTCTTGTCCCTCGCCCCTATCCTTCTCGCTATTGCAGAGCTTGCGCCTATTCCAAGGCCCGCTGAGAGGGATATTATTCCCATAAATATCGGGAAGAACAGCCCTACCGCTGCCAGGGACTCTGGCCCCAGGCCTGAGACCCATATCCCATCGGCCAAGTTGTAGATCGTCTGAACCGACATTCCTACCATCATGGGTATCGAAAGCTTTACAAGCGCTTTTTTCGGGTCTCCCCTTAAAATCCGAACACCTTTCGTGGATTTTTCACTCATTTAAATTCCTCCATGCTCTCTATGGCTTTTTTGAGCAGGTTAATGAGCAGAGACTTTTCTTCTTCATTCATTTTTGAGAGCATAATTTCTTCCACCTTCTTCCCTTCTTTTCTAATCTCTTCGAGGACTTCCTTCCCTTTCTCCGTGAGCTCAACGGTATAGCCTCTCATCACGCGTTTTCTCTCCACTAGCCCCTTGGCTTCCAGGGACTTGAGGACTTTTGAAGCTGTACCCTTCGAAACTCCCATCTCCTTTATGAGCTCTGACTGCGAGTTCACCCTCTGGATGTGCATAAGTGCTTTAAACTCCATGAAGCTTACCCCGATGTCTTCAAGCTGCCTTTCAAAGACTTTTCTCATAACCCAGTAAAGCTCCGATACCAGGTCGCAGGGTCTTTCGGACTTCATGCGCATCAAAGTTTCAATTGAAACTTTAGTTTAAAAAGTTATGTGCCCTCTATTTTGGAGTTTTACTCTAAATGAAATAGATTAGAGTGACCTTTGAGATTTTCAAACTAATCTTTGACGGTCAAAAATCTTTTTAGATATTAAGGTCAAAACTGTCTAAAGGTGATTCACATGCCGGTTATAATAGTTGAGGGCCCTAAAGCGGATGAAGAAACCAAGAGAGAGCTTGTGAAAAAGCTCACGGAAGTCGTCAGGGAGGTTTACGGAGTTCACCACGTCAGCGTGATCATCCATGAGAACGAGACGGAAAACGTCGGTGTTGATGGGGAGCTCCTTTCCGACGTGTTGAGGAGGAGAAGGGCTCAGGGCTGATTTTTACCGCTTTGAGGTGAAAACTATGAAAGTTCTGGTGGCCTTCTATTCGCGTGACGGCCATACCTGGGAAGTTGCAAAAAAAGTTGCGGAAGCTCTCAATGCTGAGATTGACGAGATAATTGACAAAAAGAGCCGGAAGGGAATACTTGGCTTTCTCATAGCGGGCTACGAAGCCACGAGGGAGAAGACTACGGAGATAAGCTTTGAGAAGGATCCCTCCGATTACGACCTCGTGATTCTCGGTGGGCCGACGTGGAACAGCAGGGTGACGCCTGCAATAAGAACCTACCTGCTCCGGAACAGGGAGAAAATAAAGGAAGCGGTGTTCTTCACGACCTGCGCCGGGAGCTCAAAGAAGTGCCTCCCTCAAATGGAAGAGCTATACGGGAAAAAAGCTCTCTTTAAGAAGGTTATTGTAAATAAAAAGCTTGATGAGGAGACAGAAGAGTTTATAGAAGAACTGAAGGCTCTGGCAGGTTCTAACCTTTAAATCTCTTTCCAAACTCGTTGTGGCTTACTTTTTCCCACTCCATGACTTCCTCCCCGTGGGGCGGCTTTTTCTCTGCTGGATAGCCCACCCCGATTATACAGAGCACGCGGTAGTTCTCAGGAATCCTCAAAAGCTCTCTCACGTACTCCTCGGCCGTTTTGTCCTCGCTGTGCATTCTGTTCCTTATCTGCACCCAGAAGGAGCTTAAACCGAGGTCGAAGGCAGCTAACTGTATATGCTCTGCTGCTATGCTGGCATCTTCAATCCAAACGTCGCTTTTGGTTTCGTCCGCGGTGATAACGATCGCTAGGGGAGCTGTGGCTAAACCCGAAGCCCCAAGCTTGACTTTTGAGAGGGCATTGAGCTTTTCCCTATCGTCAACCACGATGAAGTGCCAGGGCCTCTTGTTGAAGGAACTCGGCGAGAGGAAAGCCGCCTCAAGGAGTTTCTCCACGAGTTCATGCGACACAGGCCTGTCCTGGGAGCGTCTTACACTCCTCCTCTTTCTGAGAACCTCAAAGAACTCCATGCCACCACCGTTAAGATTTTGGGCGTAGCGATTATAAAAATTTTTGAAAATGTTGTCTTGGGTGATTAGCCATGATCGGGTGGATTGGTCTTGGTCACATAGGGAGAGCTATGGCAGAGAGATTATCAGAGGAGTACGAGCTCCTCGTCTGGAACAGAACAATAGAAAAAGCACAGGGTTTTAAGAACATAGCCAAAACTCCAGAGGAAGTTGCTGAGAAAACGGATGTAATCTTTCTCTCCCTCTATGACAGCAACGCTGTTTGGGAGGTCTCACAAAAACTCTTGAAGCTTGATCTCAGCGGAAAGATAATAGTGGACACTACCACCAATCACCAC
Organism: Thermococcus aegaeus; assembly: GCF_055393685.1. NCBI lineage: Archaea > Methanobacteriati > Methanobacteriota > Thermococci > Thermococcales > Thermococcaceae > Thermococcus > Thermococcus aegaeus. Next base: position 1,368,544 of record NZ_AP042464.1, read on the forward strand.
GAGAGAGTTCTTGAATTCCACGAGCTTTATAGAAATGCTGGAGCTATCTATCTCGAAAGCCCCGTTATTGGAAGCGTTGTTCCAGCAAGGAACGGTCAGCTGACGATTCTCGTGAGTGGAGAGAAGGAAGCCTTTGAGAAAGTACTTCCATACCTTGAGAAGCTCGGGAAGAAGATATTCTACTTCGAGGAGACTGGAAAGGCTACGAAGCTCAAGCTGATAAACAACTTTGTGCTTGGAACCTTTATGGCGGCTCTGGGTGAGGCGATAGCCCTCGGAGAGAAAGCCGGGATTCCAAAGGAAGAGCTCATAGAGGTTCTTGAGAACGGTGCAGGTAACTCTGTAGTGTTGAAGGCAAAGAAGGCAAAGCTTCTCAACGAAGATTATTCAACTCACTTTTCCACCAAAAATCTCGTGAAAGATTTGTCTTATGCTTATGACCTTGCCATTAGTTCCAGAAAGACAGTTCCACTGAATGTTCTCGTTAAAGAGCTTTACAGGCTTGCCTTTGAAAGGAATCTCGAAGAGCTTGACTTTTCAGTCATATATAAACTCCTCAAGGAGCTTTAATTTAAAAACAATTAAGTTCATAAACCCCCTTTCATACTTTTTTCGGTGAGAGCAATGATGGACTTTTCGAGGCACTTCCCTATCATAGGTATTGAAGGGCAGAGAAAGCTAAGCGAGAGTAAAGTAGCGGTTGTAGGAGCGGGAGCTTTAGGGAGCTGGGAAGTTTATTTTCTCCATAAGCTTGGAGTTGGAGAGATAATCGTCATAGATAGGGATTTTGTAGATGAAAGCGATCTTCCAAGAACAATCTACACAAAGGAAGACGTTGGAAAGCCAAAGGTGGACGCGTTAAAGGAAAAGTTTGGAGTTAGAGGGTACTTTGAAGATTTGAACCCATCAACAGTTAGCCTCTTGGATGAGGCCGATCTTATTATTGACGGAACCGACAACATCTACACGAGGCAGGTCATAAACGACTACGCGGTCAAAAACAACAAGCCGTGGATTTACGTGGGAGTCTTGTCTACCTATGGAAATATAATGCCGATAATTCCAGGCAAAACGGCATGCTTCAGGTGTTTTATGCCAAAGTTGCCCTCTAGACCCATGCCCACCTGCGCCGTGGCGGGGATTATGAGTTATGTTCCGCCCTTAGCGGCTTCAATAGCCGTTGGCATTGCGGCGAAGATTTTGCTTGGAGAAGAGGTTAAAAGCGAACTCATGTTCTTTGATACAAAAACTCTGGACTTTGAAAAAGTTGAAGTGCCTAGAAGGGAAGACTGCCCTGCATGTGTAAGAAAAGAGTTCACATTTCTAGAAAAACGAATAAAAATAGAAAGGCTCTGCGATGGTTCAATTCAAGTAACACCTCCAGAAAGAATGGAAATAAACTTTGATGAGCTGGCGAAGAGGCTAGAGAAGCTCGGCATTGAGTACATGAAGACTTCACAGTTTATTCAGTTTGAAGACGAGGATTATGAGATACTTATATTTCAGGGAGGCAGGATGGTCGTAAGGGGAGCTGAAGAGGAAAGGGAAGCAAAAAACATCTTTGCAAGATATCTGGGTGGTTGAAGTGATAATCGTAAGATACGGTGAGATAGCAATAAAAGGGGGAAAGAGGAGAGAATTCGAGAGAAAATTAGCTGAGAATATTGAGAAGATTCTTAAGAGAAAAGGGATAGGGGGGAAGATCAAGGTAATAAGAGGAAGAATTCTCGTCGATGCACCAGATGAGGCAGCGGAGATAATAGCCAAAGTCCCCGGAGTGGTGTCTGTATCTCCTGCGAGGGTTATGGACTATGATGAAGTCCCCGCATATCTCAAGGAAGCCCTTGAGGGGTTTAGTCCCAAAAGCTTTAAAGTTGAAACCCAAAGACTTGATAAAACCTTCTTAAAAACTTCTGTGGAAATCAACAAAGAAATAGGGGCATTTATTGTCAAGGAATTTGGGTGGAAGGTTGATCTGAAGAATCCAGAGCTTACAGTGGGTATAGAAATAATAAATGGGAAAGCTTACGTGTTCTTTGAGAAGATTAAAGGCGTTGGGGGATTACCTGTTGGAACGCAGGGAAAAGTTGTTGTTCTATTGAGCGGAGGAATAGACTCCCCCGTTGCCGCTTTTTTAATGCTAAAAAGAGGAGCTGAGATAATAGCGATCCATTTTGATCAGGGAAAAAACGCAAGGAAAGTAGTTGAGAGAGTTGTGGAGATCCTCAATGACTATTCTCCAGAGCCAATAGAGCTTATTGTGGAAAACCATTTTGAGATTCTCAAACCCTACGTAGTCACCTTAAACAAGATAAACCGAAGAGAATGGACTTGTGTGGTCTGTAAAGTTGCCATGCTCAGAAGGGCAGCGGAGATAGCAAAGGAAAAAGGGGCTCTTGGAATAGTAACTGGAGATTCTCTCGGCCAAGTAGCATCACAAACCCTAACAAACCTTTACTTCGAGACCATGAGTGTAGATTTTCCAGTCCACAGACCTCTCCTGGGATTTGACAAAGAGGAGATAATTGCGATAGCAAGGAAAATAGGCACCTATGAAGCTTTTCTTGAGTATCCTTACTGCGACTGTCCCTTCAGACCGGAGAGAGTAGTAACACAAGGAAAACTGGAAGAGTTTGAAAGAATAAGGAATGAGCTTAGAAGAGAGGGCATAATCTGAAAAGTTTGCAAAGGTATATAATTTCTTGATCTGTGGTAATAGTTTACTTTTCAAAACATTATTTTTGAAAAAGCAAACTTTATATTGTTTCAGGTGGTATAGATATACAGTTAAAACTCCAAAAGGAGGCCTTAAGGATGGGTTTAAAAGACTCTTCCTTGCCTTTTTTAGGGTTTCTACACTCATTTCAAATGGCAAGGGTAGAAATTTCTGGATTAAAATTAATTCAAGCAACGATTTCTCTCGCAGGAGTGCAGATGAGTGGTGATACTCTGAGAGTGGCCTCTATGAAAACATCAATTCGCTTTTTATTTAAAGATTACCTAATGCTGAGGTGAAGGCCTTGTCCAGTGCTAAAAGATCTCTCTGTGTTGTGCTCCTATTTTTGCTAACACTCCCGCCTGTAGCCTCCGGGAAGGTATTTGTATGGAATGTTGGAGGAATGATACTTCATCCGAGGCTCTCCCCTGATGGGCTGTACTTCAGCACCTATGGGCAAAGGGTATGGCTTAAGACCAATGAGACTCACTTCATATACTGGGAGCAGCCTTACCTTCTCAACGGCCTCTCTGTTGGAGACAAAGTTTATATGGTTGCTGACTGGGGACCTGCTCTAAGTCTTGATCCGAAAAATGACACCCTATACGTATGGGAATATCCAGGTCTCCAGTTTATCCACGTTTATGCCAAAAGAAATACCGCTTACTTTGCAGGTATGCTAAACAGAACTGGTGGAATTGGCGTGCTGAAAAATGGCATCATAGCTTTTTATCGCCTCTCCAACGAGACCTTCAGAATTTACGACGTCTTCCCAGTACTTGATAGGATATACTTCACCGTTGAATTTAAGAATGAACCCAAGGGCGGCGTTGGGGTGCTCTTCTTGGGGAACGGTACCTACTACGTCTGGAGATTCCCCTCGGAGTATGCTACCCTCGTTCCGGACGGGATAACCGTTGATGAGAACCTCACCGTTTACGCGGCAATAATGGAGGGTGAAATGGTAGGTGTCGTTATGTTTGAGCCCTCCAGCGGGCGTTTCCACTTCCTAAAGCTTATAGGTCGGCCTCTCCATGTAAAGCTCTTTGGTGGCTATGTTCTCGTGATGAACTCCGACTGGGATTTAGTTCTCTTCAGCCCAAGGAACATCACGTGGACTGGAAAAGCTACGCTCGAGAGGGAGGAAGGAACCGTTGAGGTAATCCCCCTTGGGGGATACACTAAAGTCTTGAAAGTGAAGCGTGGTGAGGAAGAGATAGAACCGGTAGTCGAAAGGGTGGAGAAAAGGTCTTATCCCGAAGGGTATACAACTTTCCCAGGCATTGCCTTTACACACGATTTTGGTGGCGGATACGTCGGCTCAGGGGGGAAGTTAGTACTCCTCGAAGAACTGAGGCCAAAAGTTCATCTCCTCTACGAAAACGGGACTGTTAAGGCCTGGGTAACACCAATGGAGTACTTTTCTGGTCCAGTTTTCCTCTACATAAACAAGAAGCTTGCTAGGTGGGGTGAAGAAATACAGTGGAATGCCACATTTTTGGCTGGAAAATACAACCTGACGGCGGTTTACTTTGACGGTGAGGATGTTTACATGAATCATACAGTAATCATAAGTGATCTAAAGCCAAAACTCCTCTGGGAAAAGTCCCTTAGAGTGAAAAATGGGACGATTATTTATGGAAAGATCAATATGCCTGGAGCACCTATAAACATTTCAGGGAGAACGATCTGGACAGATTCAGATGGTTACTTCTCTTTCTTTGTAGAGAATACGAGCCATCCTCCAGCTGAAGTCCCAGAATCCGAGAAGAGCACATTTAATTGGGCTGTTTTTCTTGTGATTCTTGGCGTTGCAGTAGGGACGGGAGGTAGTATCATTTATAGGAGAAAAGATAAGCGAGGACTAGTATTGATCTTAATCGGATTCATCTTAATAGCAGGATACTTTGCGGTGCCGAAACCAAGAGGAGCTGTCCTAGAAGAGAAACCTCTAACCCTCTCTATTGATGTAGTTATGCCTCCGGGCTTTTATGCTGCCAATGTCTCTGTCTTGGTTGATGGGGAAGAAATTGGAAGGACTGATGCAAAGGGGAGGCTTAATATTCCACTTGATTATGGTTTTCATGAGGTTCTCCTCAGATCTGGTAACTCAACTACATCCCTTATGGTTGCAATGGCAGAGAATAGGAATCTAACAATCCCCTTCTTCCCGGGGATTAATGCCATCCTTAAAAATGGAGCTGGATATAATGGTTTTTCTGCCAGTTTTGGTGGGGTAGCACTTGATACAATGCACGCCAATACTTATCCCCGCGGACCCATGAGCTTAGAGGGTAACACAACTCCAGAAGATTGTGAGTTATGTAAGCTTAAGGCCTCGATGGTTGGCGTTGTGGAAGGTGAAACCTGCAGGCTGTGCTGCCTTGAAAGTAAAAACTTTGGACCTGCTGTAGTTTTCGCTTACTACTTCCATCTAATCTGGGATGCCATAGAAAGATATCCTTGTGTCACTCCTTGGCCTCCGATGCCCGAAACTAATGCTGTTGTGACTGAGGCTTCAATAAACGCTTATGCAAATGACATTCGGAACACTCTTCCTCAACTGGGATGGGGTGATTTGCACCCATGTTTAGCCCCCCTTGATGCTGTAGACCCCAAAGATCCAGCCAACATATGTACCGTACTCGAATGTGCAGATGTTAAGTTTGACTGCAACTGCTATATGACTTGTGTTACTGGGCCTTTCAAGATGTGGAACGCATTTGTCAAGTGTCTGGAGAGTGGGAGGTAACATAAAGGAGAAATGAATTCAAACCAATATCTTAAAATATTTTGACAAGTAAGAGTAAGTGGTGGTAGCTATGTTGAGTGAAAAAATGTTAAAGGCTCTAAATGAACAGCTAAACAGAGAACTTTACTCGGCATACCTATATTTTGCTATGGCGGCATATTTCGACGATTTGAACCTCGAGGGTTTTGCCAACTGGATGAAAGCTCAGGCTGAGGAAGAGATAGGGCATGCATTGAGATTTTACAACTATATATACGACAGAAACGGGAGAGTTGAGCTTAGTGAGATCCCACAACCCCCAAAAGAATGGGAAAGCCCAATAGAGGCTTTTGAAGCTGCTTATGAGCACGAGAAGTTCATAAGCAAATGTATAAACGAACTAGCGGCTTTGGCTGAGGAGGAAAAAGATTACTCAACAAGGGCATTTCTAGAGTGGTTCATTAACGAACAGGTCGAAGAAGAGGCAAGCGTAAAGAAAATACTGGACAAGCTGAAATTTGCCAAAGAGAGTCCACAGATTGTATTCATGCTTGACAGGGAGTTAGCTGCGAGAGCTCCAAAGCTTCCATCCCTTTTGATGCAGGGCGAGTAATTTCATTTTTGCACCTTTTTACTCATTTTTGTTCTAAGAAAGATCTTTATAGTTTGAAGTCTAAATTATTTTGGTGTCTCTATGTCCCTGAAAGAGGTTCTTAAAGAGGAACCCCATATGGGGTATATGCTGGCTAACGAGGCTATTGTAAGAGCAGCGCTAGAGGCTGATGTGAAAGTTGCAGCCTTTTATCCGGGTTCCCCTCAAACAGAGATTCTTGACACATTTGAAAGAGTTTCGCACTACCGCAACGACATTGTTGTCGAGATCGCCGCCAACGAGAAAGTTGCCCTCGAAACGGCCGCGGGAGCGGCCTTTGTCGGTCTGAGGGGCTTCACGTCAATGAAGAGCGTCGGCGGGAACGTTGCATCTGACACCCTCTATTCCCTCGCCTATACTGGGGTCAAGGGCGGCCTCGTGGTGGTCATAGCGGACGACCCCTACGCCCACTCCTCCCAGTCGGAGCAGGACGGAAGGTGGTTCGGCTACACTGCCTACCTCCCAATGCTCGAGCCTTCAAACCCCCAGGAGGCCTATGAGCTGGTTAAGAAGGCCTTCGAGCTGAGCGAGAAGTACGGGAGCGTTGTTCTGGTCAGGACAACGACGAGGGTGAACCACCAGAGCGGCCTCGTGAAGGTCGGGAAGCTCGAGAGGAGCCCATTCGATAAGCTCTCGTGGAAGGAAAACAGGAGGAGCTACGCAACCGTCGGTTCTTTAGCTAGAAAGTTCAAGGCCGAGCTCCTTGAGAAGATCGCGAAGATGAGGGAAGACCCGGAGTTCCTGGCCCTTAACAGGGTGGAGCACTTCGATGGGAAGGAGCTCAGGGAAGCAAAGCCTGGGGAAGCGAGGGGAATAGGTATCATAACCTCGGGCGTTCCGTACTCCTACGTCGTCGAGAGCCTGCAAAAGCTCGGCGGAGAAGCTTACGTCCTCAAGCTCTCCGTCCTGAACCCGATTCCGGAGAAGCTTATTGGCGACTTCATCGAGGGGCTCGATAAGGTCGTCATCGTCGAGGAGCTCTCCCCCTACATCGAGGGATTCGTGAGGGAGATAGCGAAGGAGAGGAATCCAGAGCTTGAGATAATCGGCAAGAAGAGCGGCCACTTCCTTGAGATGCTGGAGTACAACGTACCGATAGTCATAAAGGTCCTCGCGGAGGTTCTGGGGAAAGAACTACCCTTCGACTACGAGGGGCACTTCAAGAGAATGTGGGAGCTCGCTAAACTCGCCCCGCCGAGGATGCCGACCTTCTGCGCCGGCTGTCCCCACAGGGCTACCTTCTGGGCCCTCAGGAGGGCGATGGGCAGGATAGTGAACTACTACCTGGCGAACGACATCGGCTGCTACTCCATGTTAGCCTTAGAGCACATCGGCTGGACGGACTCACTCCTGGCTATGGGAGCGTCCCTCGGGATAGCCCACGGCGTCCAGCACTCTGCCAAAGAGAGGGTTGTCGCGGTCGTCGGCGATTCGACCTTCTTCCACGCGGCCCTGCCGGGCATCGTTAATGCAATACGCAACAACTCCAAGATGACGCTCATAATCCTCGACAACGCCGTTACGGCCATGACCGGCCAGCAGGCCCATCCTGGAAGCCCAAAGAAGGTGAACCCCTACGAGAGGAGGATAGACATAGAGTCTGTCCTAAGGGGCCTTGGCGTCGAGAAGATAGTGGTGATAGACTCCTTCCAGGCGAGAAAGAACATAGGCAAGCTAAGGGAGGCACTCAAGTACGATGGCCTCTCCGTCGTCATCTCACGGGGAGAATGCGCCCTCTACCACTTCCGCGAGTTCAGAAGGGCTGGAGGAAAGATAGTTCCCTACTTCGTGGACAAAGATGCTTGCGAGAGGGCCTACAACTGCATAAGGGACTTCGGCTGTCCGGCGATAGTCATAGACGAGGAGGACTTAAAGGCGAAGATTCTTCCAGAGGTCTGCGTCGGCTGCGGCGTCTGCGCCCAGCTCTGCCCGCACAACGCGATACACTCGACGGCGATACTCTACGGCGGTGAGGACAAGCCCTACGTGACTATTGAAGATTATCGCGAGCTGGAGCAGATTATGCTGAGGAGGGGAGGGCAATGAACGTCATCTACTGCGGTGTCGGCGGCCAGGGAATAGTGCTCATGTCCAACATAGTCGGCGAAGCCTGCTCACGTAAGGGAATCCACGTCGTCAGCGGCGAGCTCCACGGCCTCTCCCAGAGGAGCGGGTCAGTGATAGTCCACCAGCGCATAGGCGAGGGCCTTTCCCCGCTAATACCCTACGGCGAGGCGGACGTTATTCTCGCCCTCGAACCCATGGAAGCTTTGAGGTACATCTACTTCCTGAAGCCCGGTGGGACTGTGATAACCAACACGCGCCTCATACACCACCCCTACGAGACCGAGAACTTCGTTAAGGGCAAGATAGACAAGTACGTCACCTACGAGGAGATAGTTGAAAACATCAGAAATTCTGGAGCTAAGCTCTATGAAATAGATGCGCTCAAGCTGGCCGAAGAGGCCGGAACGGCACTGGCTCAAAACGTCGTCCTCGTGGGGGCCTTAACCGCTCTACCGGACTTTCCGATAGACAAGGAGACGATGCTTGAAGCTGTCAAGGCCAGCGTGCCGGAGAAAGCAATTGAGGCCAACATCAGGGCCTTTGAGCTCGGCTACGAGGCTATGAAGGAGCTCCTTTAGTCTTTTTCTTAATTTTTCTTGTCAAGTGTTTTTAAGTACAAACTATATACGCTTTCTTTTAGTCCATCTATCAAGATCAGAACTTTGGCAAAAGGACTGAAAATTTTTAGACATTCCTCTTTTGTTATTTTGCTTTCATTACTCACTTTTGTGTAGAAAACTTTTAAAAGCATTTTCTCTTACACAAAAATGTACCGATAATGGACGGTGATGGTCATGTTGAAAGTGGATAACCTGAGAGTTAAAGTAGAAAATAAGGAGATTTTAAAGGGTATTACCCTCACCGTTGATGATGGAGAACTCCACGTCGTTATGGGCCCAAATGGAAGTGGAAAATCTACCCTCGCTTTGACTATAGCAGGTCATCCAAAATATCAAGTAGTAGATGGCAGGATACTTTTTGAGGGGGAAGACATAACTAACATGCCTCCCGAAGAGAGAGTTAAAAAGGGAATTTTTCTAAGCTTTCAGCATCCCGTGGAGGTTGAAGGTGTCAAAGTTATCCAGTTTTTGCAGAGAGTTTTGAAAAACCTCAAGGGACTGGATGAGATACAAGCTTATGAGCTCATATTTAATGCTGTTCAAGAGCTTGGGTTGGATGAATCAATACTTGCAAGATTTTTGAATGTTGGATTTTCGGGTGGAGAGAGGAAAAAACTTGAAATGCTTCAGGCATACCTTGTGAAGCCGAAGCTTCTTATCTTGGACGAGCCCGACAGCGGAGTTGATGTTGATTCTTTAAAAATGATAGCCAATGTTATAAACAAACTTCACGAAGAAGGCACGTCTATTCTCTTGATAACCCACTACGGAAGAATCTTAGAGCACCTCAAGCCCAGCAGGGTTCACGTTATTAAGGAAGGAAAAATAGTTGCATCTGGTGGAGTTGAGCTGGTAAAGATGATAGAGGAGAGGGGTTTTGCGGCGGTGGAGGCATTATGAGCGAATATTCCAAGCTTGAAGAAATTTTAAAGGCTGGATCCCTTGAGGAAATACTCGGCACCGCTGTCCCATACCCTAAGGAAATAGAGTTAAAGGGGAAGATAAGCAGAGAGACTGTAGAGGAGCTTTCAAGAATAAAGAAAGAACCAGAGTGGATGCTTAGGCATAGGTTAAGGGCTTTAGAACTTTTTGAAAAGCTTCCAATGCCAAAATGGGTTGTTGGTATTGAAGAGCTTGATTTGGACAACCTTATTCTTTATACCAAACCGGAGCTACAGAAGGAGGTAAAGGACTGGGATGATTTGCCAGAAAACATTAGAAAAACCTTTGAGAGGCTTAACATCCCAGAAATAGAGAAGAAGTTTCTCTCTGGCTTAACTGCAGTTTTCGACAGCGAGAGCGTTTATTCCCAGCTCAAAGATGAGTTTGAGAAAAAGGGCATCATAATGCTTCCCATGGAGGAGGCCGTTAAAAAATATCCCGATTTGGTGAAGAAGTACTTCGGAAGGGTCTTTCCGCCTGGAGAGCACAAGTTTTCAGCGTTGCACCACGCCCTCTGGAGCGGCGGGGCGTTCGTCTACATCCCGAAGGGGGTTAGAGTGCCCTTCCCGATAGAGGCCTTCTTCGTCATAGGCTCTGCCCTCGAGGGACAGTTCGAGCACACGCTTTTGATTGCGGACGAGGGAAGCTACGTCCACTTCATTGAGGGCTGTTCCGCCCCGATGTACAAGGGCTTCTCCTTCCACGACGGCATGGTCGAGATATACGCCCACAGGAACGCCACGGTCAAGTTCACCACCATACAGAACTGGAGCAGGAACGTGATCAACTTCAACAATAAGAGAGCAATAATAGAGGACAACGCCTACGTCGAGTGGATAGAGGGCAGCATAGGGAGCAGAATAACCTACACTTATCCATCAAGTGTTCTAAAAGGCGACAACGCCCGGACTGCCCAATATGTAGTTTCACTCAGCAATGGACCTTTCCTAAAGGATACCGGAGCAAAAAGCTTTCATGTGGGCAGAAATACAAGCTCAAAGATAGTCTCCAAAAGCATAAGTGCCAATGGAGGAGTAAACATTTACCGTGGTCTTGTTAGGATAGCCAAGGGAGCAAAGAACTCAACTGCTACAGTTTCATGTGATTCGCTCATTCTTGATGAAGAGAGCAAAGCTTACACCTATCCGCACAATCAGAACGATGAGCCTTCAGCCAGCATAATCCACGAGGCAACAACTGGAAAGCTTAGTGAAGATAAGCTCTTCTACCTTAACGCGAGGGGCATAAGAGAAGAAGAGGCCAAGAGCCTTATAGTGCTTGGCTTTATAAGTGAAATCCTTGAAGGGTTGCCCTTTGAGTACGTTGAGGTTCTTAAGAAGGTTATAGAGCTCGAGTTCAGTGAAGTTGGGGGTGTTGGATGATGTCATTTACAATAACTGCAGAAGCACTTGAAAAGCTCACCTATCAGAAGTATGGGGATAGTCCTACAATAAGGAGCTACACGAAATGGAAGCTCTTTGAAGAAAACTCGCCCCTTAATCTCCCCACCGAAGCAAAGGGGGGAGAAGTAGGAATTAAGGCTAACGTGGTTTTCTCGGGAAGTGAGTCAAACTTTGACCTCCCAGAGGGCGTTGAACTGGAAGAAGGAACCCTAGGTCTCTCTCAGCCAGAAGAGTCAAGAATTTTGGGCTTTCACTTTTATGCCCTCAAGAAAGCGTATAAACTTAGGGTAACTAAAAGCTTGCTTGAGCCGCTTGTAATAGTTTCTCACCTCTCTGAAAATGCTTTCATAAGCCATCACCTAAGCATTGAGGTGGAAAACGCCAATGTGCCTATAATAATCTATGACCTCTCTGAAAAAGGGGCGAAATCCTTTGTAGTTGAGCTCAGACTTAAAAATGCTGAAGCTGAGATTTTGACCGTCGGGAATCATGTATCTCTGTCACACTATCTCTTGAGGGCTACACTTGGTGAAAGGTCGAAAGTGAGAGGATTCACGATAGTCAAAGGAGGAAAAATGAGTCATCACAGAGAGGACTACTCCCTTGAAGGAGTTGAAAGCGAACTTATCCTAAGGGGAATTCCCATAGGGATAGGCTCAGCCGTTGACTACCTCACTAATGTTCTTCAGTATGGGGAGAAAAGTAAGAGTGAAACAAAAATAAACGGTTATTCCTACAAGAAAGGATGGGTAGTGCACAGAGGTGTAGCGAAAGTTTTTGAAAAGGCTAAGAACTCTTCGAGTGAAGTTAGCTCTCATGTGATCATCATGGACGAGGGTTCCCTTGGTGTCAGCGTACCTATGCTTGAGGTAGATACCGGGGAGATAGAGACTGCATCCCACTCATCAAGCGTTGCTCAGTTTGATGAAGATGCTCTTTTCTACCTCCGCTCCCGTGGATTGAGCAGGGAAGAAGCTTTGAGCCTCTTTGTGCATGGCATTGGAGAGGCCTTGAGTGATCACCTAGAGAGGCTGAAGGCAAAGGCCAGAAGCAACATAATGGCTCTCGTTGAAGAGCTTTTGTGAGCGTAGTTTTGTTATGTTTTATGTTTACCTTTTTCTTCTTTGTAAAGCACAACTGTTATATACCCTTACAAGTAACTTCTATTATAAGTCACTAGACGGAGTTTACTCTTTTTGATTTTTGCTTTTTCGTGACTAAAAGAAGGTTTGAAAAATGAAAATGAAAAAAGTTGCAGGCTTTGCTCTGCTTTTGAGTGTTATAGTATTTGGCGCGTTTATATCAGGCTGTATAAATCAAGGAAACACCACTAGGGAAACCACTACCCCAACAACCGCAACCCCAAAGGAAACCACCACAAGTACAGTTTCAAAAGAAACCCCAACTAGTGCCCCCACAGAAACGCTTTCTCAGGATGACCTGAAAGCCGATGAGGAAAAGCTCAAAGGATTGATTGAGCTCTACGACAAAGAGATAGTTGACGCTAAAGAAAAACTTGGAAAGCTGGGTTTAGAGGTAAAAAGCTCTGAGATCGAAAATTGGGAAAAATCAGCAGAGATTCTATCGGAAATGGTCGCAAACGAGAGCGATATCAAAAGAAAGGTTTATCTTCTCCAAAATCTGGCTCAGCTTAAGTACTACGAGATTCTAAACTTAAGAGCCCTTGTGGAAGTAGGGGCAGTTGAGACTTCTTATTGGGAGAACGCCACAACCGGCGAGCCCATCGAGGGGTTCTACAACATGAGGGGCGACTTCTTCTACACCGAGAACGGAAAGACCCTCAAGATGGACTCCGCCAAGATGGCGGAGCAGATGCACTCCCTCCTCAAGGGGTACGAGCTTGAGAGCGTGGAGATATACCACCCCGGAACCGGAAGCGTCCTCAGGTCGATCAGAGAAGGCGGGAGAACCGTTAGCGCCGGCCAGGTGGCGATACACATAAACGCGAGGGACGGCATGAAGATAAAGGTCGCTGGTAGGGACCTTGGAGTTTTAAGGATGGTGGATCCGAACACGGGAGAGACAGTTATGAAAGTTTCTCCAGATGAGAACGGTATTTACACCGTCCCGCCGGTGAACACGACCCTGCTCGGCATAGCGGACGATGGGGGCTTCTGCTACAGGCCTTTACCCCTCGACGAGAACTACATGGAGCTGATGCCGATAACGGACGAGGTAACGCTCGACGAGGTTCTCTGCGCTGGGGCCCAGATAGCGCCCTTCGTCTTCGACCCGACCGACTACGGCACCGGCCCCTACGACCCCGCCCCGATGGAGGAGCTCTACCTGATGCCCGGCCAGTACACACTCCAGACCCTCGTTATGAAGGCCGATCTAAAACAGTTAGCTGAACAGCTCGTCAACGTAAACGTTAGGATGGGCGGAACAAAGGTCGAAGCCAGGGACGCAAAAAAGGCCCTGGACGCGTTCCAGAACGCAATAACCTCCGTCGAGGCCTCTGTGGAGACGCCAGCTGAGGCCTGCTCGTGCACCTTCAGTCCGCTCCTGAACGGCATCTTCAGGGAGACATTTGGAGGACCCTTTGAGGAGGTTCCCGCGATGAAGGATATCAACATCACCGACTTCGGAAACGGCCCGTTTATACCTGAAGTGTGGAAGGGCATGGAAGAGAGCTCGGCCGAGATCAGGCTCTACGTGATAACCAGTGCCAACGGCGAGACGCTGATACTCCTCGAGGATTCGGGCCCAACCACTCTGAGAGCTGATTACCTCGACAGGGTTTACGTGGAGGTCTTCACCGGGAGGAACCCCCAGACCGGCAAGGAGATAAAGGTGGCGGCCTTCAAAGTCCTCAACACCGACGGGACGATAGCTGTGAGGGAGACGCTGCCCATAAAAGCATCGAGCGTTAGGCTCGTGGTTCTGCCGTCCAAAAGTGAGCCTTAAAGGACTGAGCGGCCTGAAAAACAAAAGGATAAGGCCCGGATTAATAGATTGATCTGAAGAGCACCTCCTCAACGAGCACATGCTCCGGGAGCTTCAGAAGGGCGATTAAGAGCTCCGCGACGTCTTCCGGCTTCATGAACCCTTCTTCTATTTTTCTTCCAGGTTTTCCGTAGAAGTAGGTATCAACTTTTCCAGGACGGAGCTCTATGAACCTCACCTCAGGGTTTTCCAGCTGGAAGGTCTTTGTGATTGCCCTCGCCGCCCACTTACTCGCGACGTAGGGTCCAGCATTTGGGAGGATCATTGTTGAGATGTATGAAGTCACGACCGCTACAGTGCCTTTTCTCTCCTTCAAACTCGGCAGGAAGGCTTTTATGGTTCTCCAGACGCCGAGGGTGTTGATTTCCAGAACCTTCTTCATGTCCTCTTCGCCAACCTCATCCAGCCTTCCGCCCATTGGGATTCCTGCGTTTGCAACGAGCAAATCAACGCCGCCAAACTCCTTAAGGACTTTCTCCGCAAACTCCGCAACGCTTTCTGGATCCGAGACGTCCAAGTAGGAGTAGAAAGCACCCCCTATTTCTTTGGAAAGCTCTTCGAGCATTTCAACGCTCCTCGCACCAAGTACAAGTTTATAACCCTCTTTTGCCAGAGCCTTTGCAACGGCCCTCCCTATTCCCTTTGATGCACCGGTAACAACGGCAACCTTCATCTTTACCACCTCCTGGGAGTATCAAAAAGGAAAAAGCCAACGGTGCCAGCTTCAACCCTCCGGCAGGTAAATGTTGATCTCCTTGGCTTTGCCTTCCCTGACCATCAGTGCATACTCTCCCCTGAGTGTATTTCCATTCACCTCTACTCTGCTCCCGTCTTCAAGGTGCAGGATTACTTTTGCCCTGTTTAGGTCGAGCTTCCACGTGTCTTTTTTAGCCGGGTTGTGGTAGGTGACCCTGCACTTTCCAAGGAAGTTGAAGCTCACCTTCCCCTCCTCGTCAAACAGCCGCCTTGGAAGTGCCGGTGCAAATGTTAGCCTGAGCTCGCCGTTTTCAACGGTGAACGGCTTGTCTCCTATGAACATATTCTTCCAGATGCTCAGGAACTCAGCGTTTGCCCCTGTAAGCCTTGCCACGAAGCCCGTTCCGTGAAGGGACTCGTCGGGGTAAGCACTGCTGACTATGAAGGACGAGTTCTCAAGCGGGCTCCTCCCGTAAACGCTCGGATCAAGGAAAGCAACTATTACGTTCTTAAAGTCGTCGTAGAACTCTTCGTAGAGGCCGTTCTTTATGAGCTCCAGCATGTACTTGTACTCCATGTGGAGCCATATGGACTCATTTTCCAACCACCCAGGGGTGAAGGCCCTTGCCCTTCCTATCTCTATTGAACAGTCTTTCAGAGGTGCGTTGAGCTTGTACATCTTCAGCTTCCTGTCGTAGAGCTCGCTCTCCTTTACTTTCTGGTAGAGTTCCTTTAGGAGGTCTTTTTCTCTGGTTATTTTCATCTGCTTGACAACGCCCTCAAGGAAGAGTGGCATCTTCCTCTGCTCAAACTTCAGTATTCTTATCTCTCCGTTTTCGTTGAGTTTGTACTCTATGGGCTCATAGTAGAAGTACATCGGCATTATTCCGTTGTTTTCTTCTATCGCCTTTTCAAGGCCCGCTGTCAGCTTTTCGCGGAGAAACTTCAGACCATCAACAAGTTCTCCGGCCCTAACCCTGACCTCCCTTCCATCGAAGCCGAGCTTCGTTTCCTCTCTGTACCACTCGCGAAGGTCTGAAAGAGCCTCCCAGAGCCAGTGGTCTTTTTTCTCGTCTTCTCTGCTATTGTATTCTTCAACGAGCTTGACCTCTTCTGTGAAGAGCCTCCAAACCTCCACGGGGATATCGAGCTCGGCCTCGGAGAACTCCTCGAAGGTTTCAATCAGGAAGTCGAGGAGTCTCAAAAGCTCTGTGGTTTCTCCAACCGAGGAGCCAAAGAGTCCCGGAAGCCCGTTGAGGGCATCGTACCATCCGGGTTTGCCAGCTTCCATCTCTATCCCAACTCCGGCCGGGTCGAGCGTTGCGAACTTGACGAGTGCTAAGTTGAGGAGCTTTGTTGCAAGATTCGTCCTGTATATCTCGCCCCTTCCCTTTCCTGCCCTCATGACGTGTTTGTATTCCTTTCTCGACTCGATAAGGGCCTTCTTCTCTTTGTCTTCTATGAGGGAGTTGTACTGTCTGACCCTTCCGTTTTCGAGCACGTACCTTTTAGACCTCGGAAGCACGACCATTGCGTTGTCGTAGTAGGTGTAGCTGCGGTCTTCAAAGAGCAGCTCCCGCTTTCTATCGGGATATATGCCGAGATAGCTCTCTATTAGATCCAGGTTGTATGTCCAGTGGTCGCACCAGTAGCCCTCGCCATGGACAGCATCTATCTCCTCCTCGGAGTGCTTCAGCAGTGTTCTTAAGAACTCCTCTTCGGAGACCTTGAGCTTTATGTTGTTCTCCTCCATGAACATTAAAAGCCTCCCCGGAGTGAATGGCTCCTTTAGGGCCTCGGCTAAAGCCTCTGGCTTATCCACGAGGTCCCCAAGGAAGGATGTGTCCTCTGAGGCGAAGTGATACTTCACTCCGTTTATGACGAGTGGGTTGTACCCGTCCGCCTGGATGAGACTCATGAAGAACCTTATGTCGTAGTTCCCGATTTCGGGATGGAAAAAGACGTTTTCCCGCCTGTTCTGGTTAACGTCCCGGTAGTTGCCGTTTCCGGTGGAATAATACTCCGGGGTTAGGACAAAGTAATTGTAGTCCCTCTCCTGGTCGCCGTGCTTCCTCAGGTACAGGTAATAGACAAAGGGCTTTCCCTCGTTCAGAACTATTGGATAACCACCTCTCAGGACGTTATCGAGGTAGCACTGCTTCACATACTCATTGAAGAGCTGGGAGGAGGTTTTGGTCCAGATGTCGCGCACGATTTCTTTGATTATGCCGTTGCCTTCCTCGTACTTTGTCCGAAGGTACTTCTCGTCTGCGAATTTTGGCCCGTAGTGGTCGAGAAAGGATATGTGAGGCACATAACCTATTACAGTGTAGATTTTTACTTCTTCGTTAGCCTTCAGCTCCACTTCGACCGGAGAGAACGCGGAGGGTATTTTGTTGAATGTGACCTGCTTTCTGTTGAGAAGTTCCCTTAGAGGAGTCCTAATGAAGTTTTCAGGGGTTATCATGGATGTATCGTCTCCGAAAACCACGTTGGGATCAACTATGGGCTTTACGAGCTCGCTTTTTCCGTTTCTCTTGACGAATGAGATGTAAAATGTTCCCTCCGTAAGTTCTGTGACCTTGGGGACATCCTCTGTGGAGGACTTCAACTTAAAGAAGGGCATCTTCCTCTCAAGGTTAAAGACCTCCATCCACGCCTTGACGAGGGTGGCCATGTGCTTTATGACGTAGTCGTTGACTCCGTAGGGGATGATCATGGGCATTCCATCAAGTATCTCCAGCTTTCTTGGGGCAGGGGAGATGTTTCTTATGGTGACAATCCTGACGAGGGCCGGTATTTTCTCCTGGGGCAGGGTGTAGTAGAGAACCTTTATGCTGAGCCCCAGATCTTCATTTATCTCTTCTATTTCCAGCTCGTTTCTCCCGATGTGCATCCTCTGTTTTATTCTCCCGTTATCCGAGAGGCCGAAAGGCTCGTAGAATATTCCTTCTTCTGGGAACTTGATGAAAGTCCTGAAGCCAAGAGTCCTCACGCTTTGATAGGCCCTAATTGCGGAGTTGAACTCCATTATCGGGTGGTCTTTGTCCCGTAGCCCAAAGGAGCTTATGCACTGCCCCCTGTTCACATAGAACACCCACATCGGTATCCCTTTCTTTCCGGCTATTCCGGGTAAAAAGCTCGCAAATGGTTTCCAGCGGTTGTAGTTCTCTATGATGAAGCGCCCCTTTGAATCGAAGTTCTCCCCCATCATCACTCTTCCCCCGGCTTTAGTTATCGGCCAACCTGT
Organism: Thermococcus aegaeus; assembly: GCF_055393685.1. Classification (NCBI taxonomy): domain Archaea; kingdom Methanobacteriati; phylum Methanobacteriota; class Thermococci; order Thermococcales; family Thermococcaceae; genus Thermococcus; species Thermococcus aegaeus. The sequence goes on from NZ_AP042464.1 coordinate 1,386,588, forward strand.
ACACCCTAACGTAGTCCACGTACATCCTGGCCGGGAACTTTGTAGTCGCGTCAGGTCTTCCCGGCCAGTTTCCGCCGACTGCGAGGTTTAGGATTATGTAAAAGGGCTTGTCAAAGACCCATTCATTACCCGCGCTCTCAACCTGCGCCCTTGTAACCACATGATAGAGCTCTCCATCCACGTACCACTCTATTCTATCGGGAAACCACTCAATGGCAAAGACGTGGAAATCTTCGGTAAAGTCGGGGACTCCTTCAGGGGGCGTATAACTTGCAGTTATTCCTCTTCCTCCTGAATAGCCGGGCCCATGGACTGTGCCGTGAACAGTTCTCGGCTCATGGCCCAGGAACTCCATTATGTCTATCTCACCACATGTGGGCCATCCGACTTCCCTTATGTTCGTCCCCAGCATCCAGAAAGCTGGCCAGAGCCCTTTACCCTTTGGCAGCTTCATCCTGGCCTCAACTCTCACAGGGGGTTCAAACTCAACTTTGCCTTCGGTTTTGAGCCTGGAGGAGGTATACATGAAGGTTCCATACTCGTCGGTTACCCACTCTTTTCTGGCCTCTATTACGAGCGTCCCGTTCTCCACCACCGTGTTGTTCGGGGAGTAGTATTCAAGTTCATTGTTTCCCCATCCGGGGATTCCATATGCCTGACCGTTTCCTATCTCAAACGTCCAGTACTTCTCGTTTACCATCTCTCCATCAAACTCATCGTGCCATAACAACTCCCAGGTTCTCCCGTTCGTTTCAATTTTCATAGGTACTTGCGTAGTCGAGGTGGACGTTTGAGTTGTTGAAGTCTCAGAAGATGTCACTGGAGTGGTCTGGGTGGCTGGGGTTGTGCTCGGAGAGGGCGATGTCGTTTGGGTGTCCCCTCCAAGACACCCGCTTATGAAGCCCCCAAGCATTATCACTAACACCAGCATCCCTATAGTTTTTTTATCCATTGGAATCTCCTCCTACAGGTTTTTCTATCGCACTGGCTGTAGAATCCTCCCCAGAGAGTCCAACGGCGAGGAGGTTCAGCTCTTCAGTAAACTTTTCGATGCTTATTACATCCAGCCCGTATTTCTCGAGTGGTTTGTAGCGGCCGGGATCATCCGTTATCAGCAGAGCGTTCTTCACTATAGCCGTAACCCCAACGAAAACATCGATGGTGGGAATTTTCTTTCTGTTCTTCAGGAGACTTTTCATGATTACGGCACTTTTAGTGATTACTTCATCTTCCAGAGGGATTATGTGGTAAATTTCCTTCAATAATGCCATCTCGTGGTCGGGATTTTTTCCAAGGAAAGCCTTTGTGACGAGGTATTCATATATGCTGATCTGTGGTACAAGGACTTCGAAGTTCAAGAGAGTCAGCTCGAGCAGTGATTTGTTTCTTTTCATGTGCATCCTCAGGAGGGAGTAGCTATCAAACATTATCCTCTTGGGAATTCTCATATGGTTATTCCTCCTTTTCTTTTAGCTTTTTTAGTATTTTCAGGGCTGTCTCGCTCTCTTCGTCGTCCAGGCCTATTTCGTCGAGTTTTCGGTTTAAGTTAGTGGAATGCCATGTTTCTATTAGAATCCTGAGGACTTCATCGTAGGACCTAGCATCGAGCTTTGTTTTGAGCTTCTTTATTGCGTTCCAGGTCTCTTCATCAACAGCTATTGTTTTCATAACCCCCCACCCCTCAGGTACTTCTTTTCAATTCTACCCGTTATGCCGTTGTTCTCCACGATCTCTCGGTAGACCCTAACGCTTTCTTCCCTGGGAATCCTCTCTTTGGTAATCATGTCGACGGCATACAGGCCAAACCTCATCCTAAAGCCCATTGCCCATTCATAATTGTCCGTCAGTGCCCAGTGGAAGTATCCGTCAACATTAAAACCGGCCTCAACGGCCCTTTCTATGTAAGCTATGTGGGAGGCAATAAAGTACGGCCTGAGAATATCTTTAGAATCGGCGATTCCGTTTTCAATTATGTAAACGGGCTTTCCATAGGAGGATGCGGCCTTTATGCTGTTGTAAATTCCCTCAGGATACACTTCCCATCCAAGATCACTGACCGGATGTCCATCTGCCGAGAGTTCGTTTGGTGGACATGAGTAACCGTATCCTGGGACGCCTTTAAAAGCCGTTATCGGAATTTCCTGGAATTTGGGCTCGGAATGGGCAACAACTTCCCTCGAGTAATAGGTCATCCCTATCCAGTCGAGTCTTTTCAAGTGGTTCACCTTTAACATCGTCTCCATGTCAAACTCGATGTTCAGGTTCCCTTTGGTTAGTGCCTGTAGCAAGAGCCCGCTGTGGAAGAAGTCCGTCATTTCAGCGGCCTTAACGTCCCTCGGGTCATTTGGGTCTTTTGGATACGAAGTGCCTACGTTATTGGCTATTATGCCAATTTGGGCGGGTTCTCTGGACCTGCCTCCCGATTTCTCTTTATCAAACTCCCTTATTGCATCGTATGCCCTCGCATGTGCGTTTATTATGTTAATGATGGTCCTCTTTGCGAGCTGTGGATTGATAACTCCCGGCGGGAACCCGGAGTAAGGGGCGAGGTAGCCAAGTTCAACCATCACCATTGGCTCGTTGAATGTGGCCCACATGTCCACGAGGTGCCCAAACTTGTAGGCGAGGTAGGCCGCAAACTTGGTGAACTCGATTATTGATCTCTGGTTTACCCATCCGTTCCTCTCGTTCTTCAGGTTTGCGTCCCTTGACTCGACGGGGTCGTGGAGCCATATCGGGTGGGTGTAGTGGGCAAGGGTAAGGATTATTTCAAAGCCCAGCTTCCTCAGGTTCGTGAGTACCCGCATGTAATGGTAGACCTCTGAACTGTTTGCGATTTCATCGAGCTCTCTGAGGGCATCTTCGGTTATTTTCACCTTCTTAACGAGCCCGTTGCCGTCGAGCTCGTAATCCACCTCGACTCCATACGTGGGGCATGGGAATATTCTGCTCCATTCCACGTTGAGGGAGTAGGCGTTGAGCCCGAGCTCCTTTGCCAGTGAGTGGTCAATTGGGTAGAGCTCGTAGTTGTTGGCACCTTCCTCCGGCAGGTCGCCACTCACGAGCCCCTTTTTGAGATTAACCGGATCTCTAACCCACTTCCACCAGTCGCTCCTTGTGTCCAGGTTCCTGTTGAAGCGGTCACCCATTTCAAATTGGAAGCCCGATTGTGAAACTCCCCATAAAAACTCTCTGTCCATCATGGCAGTCACCCTATTAACCTTCTTTGTGGATCCTTTCAAGGTCTTTGTTGAGGGAAGTGAACATCTGAACCATTTCCTCATACGGATCGTCTTCAATGTTCACGAGGCCATAGTTGCTGTTCTCACCGTCCCACCTGCCTTCCTTCGGCTGGTCTGACCACTTAAACCAGTGGTAGCCGACTGCATAGGGGAGCTTTATAAAGCTCTCTATGAAGCGTTTGGTGTATTCAGCCCTTTCCTTCTGGGTTTCCACCGTAATCCCCGCCCCCTTGGTGTTGGGGAGGCCTGAATCCATAGCCCTGAAGGAGAACTCCGTTATCATTATGGGCTTTCCTGTGATTTCGTGTATATGGTCGAGGTAGTCCTTCGGCGCCACCTGGAAGTTGTAAAGGTTTAAGGAAATAACATCAACATATTTCCCCGCAACTTCAAAAACCTCATCGGGCGGTCTTATGAAGGGGGAAACCGCAAACCTCACCCCGAGTATGAGGTGGTTTTTGTCAACTTCCCTTATTGCTTTTGTTACCACACTGAAGTACCTCTCGGCGTACCTCCTCACGAACTCCTTTCTGGCTTCGTTGAAGGGGGCAGTTGAGGGGAGCTTTCCAGTATAGCTAAGGAGCTCATCAAAAGAGGTGTAGTTCGTCTTAAGCTCCCTGTTCAGCTTGGAGATGTCACCGTTAAAAACATCTTTCAGAACTTCTACAGCTACTTTCTTTCCTGGAGCATCAGGAGGAAGATTTATGAAATCATCCAAAAGGTGGTTGCCTGATCTCCAGTCCGGACCCCAACGGAGCTCATTATCTGTAAAAAACCCAATTACCATGGGGTTGTCTTTCAATGGTTCAACATTGAAGTAAACCGCTTTCCTCACATAATCCTCGAAATCATCCTTAAAAATGTCCGGCATAGTGCCCTTTTCCCAGTTAAACCCGTATTTTGCCCCGATATCCAGAAGAACGGTGTGGGGGAAATACTCATACATCTCGGGAGAAGACCACGCTCCCACAGTGTTGAATCCCCATTCGACCATCCTGCTAACGGTGGTGTTGATCCACAGGTTTATGTCCCCGTACTTCCGGAGTACGTTAACATAATACGGGGCGTACCCCAGTTTGGGAGAGTGATCTCCCAGATAGTTTATCGCGTTTATGCCCTTTGAAAGAAAGACATACCCCTCCGGATCAACAAACCAGTACTTTCCATCCACAACTTCAACCCTGAAGTACCCAGAAGGTTCGAGTCTCATTTCCTTCCATCCTCCAAAATCGGAGTATCCCTCGGGGAACTTGGCTTTAGGTTTTATTATCTCCTCCCCTATTTGAGAAGTGGTTGTAGTGGGCTGAACCTGGGAATTCTCGGCTGTAGAAGTGGGAGAGGTCTTCTCCATATCTGTCTGTGTATTCCCTCCGATACACCCGAGGAATAAAGCCAAAACCATCGTGATGCCAATGATTTTGCCGTAGATTACTTTTTCCATATTGGTTCACCTCTCTAAAAAAGAATAAAAACATAAAGAACAAAGCTACTCTACTTCTTTCTTCTTAAGAATAACGGGATTAGTGCTAACCCTAAAAGGGCGGCAGGTCCACAGATCCCTCCTTGGGTCTCAGTTACTGTTTGGGTTACGGTCTCTGTCTTGGTCTCAGCCTTGGTTTCGGTTATAGTTTCTGTTTTAGTCTCAGTTTTAGTCTCGGTTATGGTTTTAGTTTCAGTTACCACAGTTTTAATAACCTTGGGAGCGTCACTTGGAGAGAGTATCTTCGCTTCGTAAATTATCCAGCCATAGTTGAAGGCCGTTCCCTCGCTACCGCTGTATGAGCCCACAGATATTGAAGTCCACTGCTGGTTCTCAATGGGCATTCCAAAGAAGTCTCTCATTTGCTCGACCACTTTGTCCATCATGGGCTTTATGTCAATTATGACCTCTCCTGATTGCGGGAGCTGTTCCTGCGGCATGAACAGCAGAACGCCCCAACCGCCACCAGAGATAGCCCTCTGGATGGTGAACTTCATGTCTTTCATTTCTCCATTTACAATTACCGTTGAGGTGACTTCTCCCACTTCGGTTCTGTCCCCGACTATTCCTCCAAAGTCGTCGAAGAACGGTATGTAAAGTTCACCAATGGGCGCTCCTGAGCTAGGATCTTCAAACCAGAGATTTATCCCAAACCTCACGAGGGTGTCTTCTCTTTTAGCCACCTCATATTTTACCTTGACCCAGATACTGTCATAGTTAGAGATCTCAGCAGCGGGCATTGGTAAGGTTAGGTATTCGTGTCCTCCTACTGGAGCTTTGTCTCCCCACCACTGGGCTGGTGCTCTTCCTTCGATGATAACTTCGGGTGTTGCCCATGCTATGCCGCCCCATTGTGTTTGTACGTTGTTTAAGTCAACGTAGAAGGCGAAGTCTTCTGTCTGCTTTATGAATCTCATGAAGACTTCTCCCTCTCCACCAACGATGTTCCAGAAGTTCGTCTGCATCCACACTGTTCTTCCGTCACTCAGCTGTATCGGCTCCTCAAGCCACTGATCCCACCAAGTAAACTGAACATCTCCCTCTTCAGCAGTCGCCGCAACCTGGCGTATCTCTGAAAGTGTCATTGCCGACGCATACGTCGAAACCATCAAGACAAAAACAAAAACAAACATGCCTGCCTTCCATATTTCTTTCATTAAGCATCACCACTATGAAAATTGTCTCTTCTTTATATAAATCTTGTCATTATTATATTACACAAAAAATTTATAAAAAATGCAAAAAATATAGAAAGGTGGTCTAATCCAACACCGGTGCCTCTTCTGGTGGGAGAAGTCTTACATCTCTGATTATCCAGCCGTAGTTGAAACTATCTCCTCTGCTTCCACTGTAAGAGCTTAAAGATATTGAAGTCCAAGTGACGTCCTGGTTGCCTAATTCTGCTAGCACTTTGTCTACTATTGGTTTGATGTCTATTACGATTTCTCCTGAGCTTGGGAACTCCTGCTCTGGCAGGAACTCGAAGCTCCACCATCCTCCCGGATTCCAGCCTTTTTGACCATTGAACGTCACACTGGAAGTGTTTCCATTTAACGCTACTACTGTATTAACTTGCCCGGCTGGTATCCTGTCCACGACTAGTCCTCCAAAGTCGTCGAAGAATGGGATGTAAACTTCTGCAATCGGCCACCCATCGGCATTTTCAAACCACAGCAAGAGCCCAAATCTTACTAATGAACCTTCTTTCTTAACAACTTCGTAGTCTGCCTTGACCCAGATTCTGTCATAGTTCGAAACATCTGATGCTGGTAATGGGAGGTCAAAGAACCCGTAGCCTCCCACTGCCGGCTTGTTACCCCACCAGGTCTTTGGAGCCCTACCCGCGAATATTACTTCGGGTGTTGCCCATGCTATGCCGCCCCATTGTGTTTGTACGTTGTTTAAGTCAACGTAGAAGGCGAAGTCTTCTGTCTGCTTTATGAATCTCATGAAGACTTCTCCCTCTCCACCAACGATGTTCCAGAAGTTCGTCTGCATCCACACTGTTCTTCCGTCACTCAGCTGTATCGGCTCCTCAAGCCACTGATCCCACCAAGTAAACTGAACATCTCCCTCTTCAGCAGTCGCCGCAACCTGGCGTATTGCTAAGAGTGGCGTTGGAAGTATGTTATCTTCTAGAGTTTTTACGGCGTAGTTCAGAAGTTTATATGCCTTATTTATGTAGAAGACTATGCTTGGATCTCCGGCTGGAAGGGAAAGAGCTTTATTGTAATACTCTTCCGAGGTGTTTTTAGCGGTTTCTGCCTCATTAAGTATTTTTTCACCTACTTTTTGCATCTTTGCTTGTTCTAAGGCTTTTTCGTATTCTTGCAACAGCTTAGAATACTGTAATGCTCCCTCTAGAGTCTCTTTTGCATTTTTAATAGAGACGTAAGCTTTTCTTAAATATATTAATGTTCTTATATTTCCAAATCCACCATAAGGTGTTCCTGGCGAGAGTTCAATGACCTTTTGATAGTTCTCCTCCGCCTGTTTTCTAAGGATTTCCGTTGTATTCAGGATATTTTCCTCTACAGTGGTATTTCCTTCAAGGATTTCTTCGTATGCTTCCATTAATTTCTGATAATGGTGGTAATAGAAATAGCTAAGCATTACTACGTTGTATGGTTCATGAGAAGGCTTTTCCTCTGGAGATGTTTCCTCTTCTTCCACAGCTTCTGGCGGTAGAACTCTTGCATCGTGGAGTATCCAGCCATATTCAAAACTATTTCCTTGGCTTCCGCTGTAAGTACCAAATGCAAGGGAGCTCCATACAATATCTTCCTCATTGTAGTTAGAATACGGATCGTTAACTATTTCTTGGATTACCTTGTCCACAATTGCTCTAAGATCAATGCGAATTTCACCGGAACTCTTTGCTATTGGCTCCTCTGGTATAAACTCAAATGCAAAGTTATTCCAGTTCCATGCCTTTTGAACGGTGAAGGTAACATTTCTGGCTACTCCGTTTACATAGACCATCGCGCTTACACTTCCGACCTCACTTGGGGGATACTGGGCACCGACTATTCCGTTGTAATCATCAAAGAAAGGCATGTATACCTCCGCTAGCTGGTTTCCGTTAGCATCTTCAAACCACATCACCAAGCCTGCCCTTATCAGAGTGTCTTCTCTTTTAACGAGCTCAAAGTCAACCTTGGCCCAGATGCTTTCATAGTTCGAAACATTAACTGATGGCATTGGCAATGAAAAGTTCTCATAGCCTCCCGCAGCCGGGAGTTCAGTTCCGCTAAGGCTCGGAGGAACTCTACCTGCAATAACTACAGCCGGCGTTGCCCATGCTATACCTCCCCATTGTGTTTGTACGTTGGTCATGTTGACGTAGAAAGCTACTTCGTCAGTTGCTTTTATGAATCTCATGTAGTTCTCTCCGTCCCCTCCAGCGATGTTCCAGAAGTTTGGCTCCATCCAAATGGTGGTATTATCACTTCTGGTAATCAAAGCACCCGGCCAAGTACAAATCTGCCTTGTAACTCCATTGTCGTCATATGGAGGCGCCCAGTAGCCTCCGGGAGCCCATTGGAGAACGGTATCCCCTGGGTTTGCTGTAGAAGCAATCTGCTTTGCTTCTTCTAATGTGAAAGCCGACTCAAGAAGTTCTGCATCGTGGAGTATCCAGCCAATCTCAAAGGCATTCCCATTGCTCCCGACGTAAGTTCCAAAACCAATTGATGTCCAGGTTATTTGGTCTGCGGTCCAGGAGGAGTATGGATCATCCACAATTCCCTGCACCGCGGCTTTTGCAAATGGCTTGACGTCTATAATCACATCCCCCTCCGGTATTGGCTGGTCAGGGATAAACTCAAGGACAAAGTGATCCCAGTTCCAAGTTCTCTGGATCGTAAAAGTTATCTCCATTACCAGACCATTAACATAGACTTTATCTGTGAGTGTTCCAATGTTTGTCGGTGGATACTGGGTGTTCACTATTCCACCATAGTCATCGGAGAATGCAATGTAAACTTCACCGATAGGGTTGCCGTTCGGTTGCTCAAACCACATTATAATTCCGGTTCTTGCAAGGGTGCTCTGGCCTTTGGCAAGTTCAAAGTTCACCCTCGTCCACACGTTAGAGATGGAATCAATGTCTGCACCATTCAATGGAAGGCTGAACCACCCGTAGCCTCCCACTGCCGGCTTGTTACCCCACCAGGTCTTTGGAGCCCTACCAACTATGAGGACGTTTGGGGTGGCAAAAGCATTTCCGCCCCAGTTTGTTTGTACGTTGGTCATGTTGACGTAGAAAGCTACTTCGTCAGTTGCTTTTATGAATCTCATGTAGTTCTCTCCGTCCCCTCCAGCGATGTTCCAGAAGTTTGGCTCCATCCAAATGGTGGTATTATCACTTCTGGTAATCAAAGCACCGGGCCACGGATTGCTTGGGCTCCATTGAAGGACTGTATCCCCAGCTTCCTGCGTACTGGCAATCTGCTTTGCTTCTGGAAGCGTCAGCGCTGAGGCGTAGCTTCCCAGTAGAAGCAGTATCATTAAACCTCCAAAGAAGTGCTTATAGTACTTCATAAGGCATCCCCGCATAGAATTAGTGATTATCTCTATAAAACTTTTTCTATTTTATAAATTATTTCGAATTTATAAAAAAGCTTATAAACACAAAAAACTAAGGAAGAACTGCTGAAGGATAAACTTGAACAAGGGGGATGAATAATGAGCCATCATAAGAAGATTGGTAGTATGGCCCTCTTTTTGATTCTTATTGTGTATATAGGAGCATTTCCGGTTGCAAGGGCCCAAATTTCACTTCCAAGAGAGGAGACTGTTTTCGCTACAGGAGCTCAATGGGGTCCAGCATCGACATGGAATCTATTCTCCCCGTCACAAACCTGGGGAACTTACGTAACTGGCGGTTTCATGTACCTCCCGCTATTCCAGTACATAGCGGGTCTGAACGCATGGGTTCCCATTATAGGTGAAAGCTTTGAACTGGTAAACGAGACAACACTGATTGTTAAGCTACGTCCGGAGGCAAAATGGAGCGATGGAAGACCAATAACTGCAGAGGATGTAGAATACACTTTCAGGCTTTCAAAAGAAGTTGGTTCTGGTCCCGCTGCCGGTTCAGAGCCGTATATAAGCGATGTAAAGGCCCTTGATGCTCACACAGTTCAGTTCACAATCGGCGAGGAGAAAAACCTTCCAATGTTTCTCCTCTATGCCCTCCAGTTTGCTCCAGCTCCAAAACACATAATCGAGCAGGTCTATGAGAAGGTTGGAAACCAAATTATAGACTGGAGAAACTGTGGAGGAGTCTGCGACGACGTAGTTTCTACCGAGAGTGGAGACGTGACCATAAACCTCCCACAAGTAGTCTCCGGTCCCTACAAGCTTTACTACTTTGATGAGCTCAGAATTGTTTACGAAAGGATAGACGACTGGTGGGGTAAAGAGATCTTTGGCCTACCAGGTCCAAAATATGTAGTACATAGAATCTACCTGAGCAACGAACAGGCACTTTTAGACCTTAGACAGGGAAACGTTGACTGGTCGGGCATATTTATTCCCAACGTGGGCAACTTCAAGGAGATAGGTACTTTCTACAAGAGCAAGCCTTACTTCAGGCCAGGAGCATTCGTTATGCTCTACTTCAACCACAGAGACCCCCTCCTCCAGGACCCCAACCTGAGGAAAGCCATTGCCTATGCAATAGACTATCAGGAAGTCCTCACGAAGGCTTTCTATGGATACTCCGAGCAGCCATCAATGTCGCTGGTGTTCACGGTATTTCCCCACTACAGGCAGTGGCTGAACACGACGTTAGCTCAGGAGTACTGGGGCAACCCTGAAGCAAAAATAACTCCCAATCCGGAGAAAGCCAAAGAGATTCTCGCCCAGGCGGGATACAGGGATGTGGATGGGGACGGCTTCCTAGAGACCCCCAGTGGTGAAAAGATTGAGCTCAACATAATAATACCAACCGGATGGACAGACTGGATGATAGCTGCTGATCTAATAGCGAACAGCCTCCAGAAAATCGGGCTAAACGTGGTGGCAAACCCCGTTGATTATGGTGCCTACTGGGGCATGATCAACAGCGCAGGCTACACACTCGCTTTGGGGTGGACAGGTTCTCCATCATTCTACCACCCATGGGACACTTACAGGTATGTTCTCGACCCGAGACTAACTCCCCCCACAGCCAACTGGGGATTCTACAACAACTCAAAAGCCCTGGAGCTCCTCAAAGAAGCTGCACAGGCCAAGGATAGCGAAGAGCTCATGAAGTACTACACGGAGATACAGAAGCTCATCTATGAGGATATTCCGGCCATACCAATAGCGTATTCTGTGCAGTGGTACGCTTATAGCGAAAAGTACTGGAAGGGATGGCCAAATCAAGACAATCCCTGGTGGACGGAGGTGGCTCCATACAGAGAGTACTCTCTTCCATTATGGCTGCTCTTCGGCCTCTCAAAGAGCGGAGAGCCGGTCAGCCCGCCAAAATGGGCTAAGCCCAAGGATGAAGGAGGAATATTAATACCAAACAGTGAAGTCCTTTCCCAGCTCAAAGGGGTCTTTGTACCAGAGATTACCCCAACGGAGACATTTACAACCTCTTCAACCACAACAGAGACACAGACTCAAACACAACCACAGACGCCGGTGAGCAGTTCGAGGTTCATCATAGGCATTTTGGGAATTGTGATAGTCGTCATACTCATCATAATTGGGGCGAGGAAGTTGTCAAAGTAAGAAGCTGACTAAGAAGCTGACAAGGTGATACCCAATGAGACCAATATACAGATATCTCCTCATTAAACTTTCTTTTTTACTCGCTACTTACTTTGTGGCTGTGACCATAGCATTCGTTCTTCCCAGAATAGCACCGGGTAACCCAGTACAACAGATTATAGCCGGACTTTCTCAAGGTTCACTCTCTCCGGAGCTCCTCGACCAGTACCAGAGAAGGCTTGTTGAAGAATTCGGACTGAACAAACCTCTCCATGTCCAGTATTTGGACTTCCTTAAAAACGCATTTTCAGGAAACCTCGGGACTTCGATATCATCCTTCCGGCAGCCGGTGACAAAATTAATAGCATGGCACCTCCCATGGACCCTGCTCCTCCTTGTGCCGGCGACTCTAGTTGCATGGACTGTTGGAAACTACCTTGGTGCAAGGGCAGCTTACAGGAGGGGTACGCTGTTCGAGAAGAGCGTTGTATCGACGGGCATAGTGCTTTCTCAGATACCCTATTACTGGATGGCGATGGTGCTCATATACGTATTTGCAATTAAACTCGGATGGTTCCCCTCCGGCTCGGCATACGATCCAACTTTGGCTCCTTCCCTCACCTGGGAGTTCATAAAAAGCTACCTCCACCACTACATACTTCCATTTCTGTCAATAGCCCTCGTGAGCACGGGAGGGTGGATAATAGGCATGAGGGTTCTTGCAGCGATGGAGATGGGGTCAACCTATGTTAAATTCTCCCAAATGCTCAACGTTGATGACAGGATAATCTTTAGATACGTCCTGAGAAATTCCCTGCTCCCGCAGGTGACGGGGATAGCAATTCAGTTAGGAACAGTCATGGCAGGACAGATAATTACAGAGCAGCTTTTCAATTACCAGGGAATGGGTATTCTTCTCGCCAGGTCTCTTGGGGCCAGAGACTACCCCCTGATACAGGGAATCTTCCTGATACTCATAGGGACACTGCTGCTTGCGAACTTCATAGTGGAGTTCATCTACGTGCTTATAGATCCGAGAATAAGGCTTGGAGCTAGAGAATGAGGTGAGACCATGAACAGGGAGATATTTTACGTACTTTTCAGAAACAAGAGGTTCGTGATAGGCTTTAGCATACTGGTGTTTGAGATTCTGCTCTCACTGTTTGGAGCTTACCTTTATCCAGTTGACCCATTTAGTCCCGCCGGGCCCCCCGCGTCTCCCCCAAGTAGTTACTACCTTCTGGGAACTGACCAGTTTGGCAGGGACATCCTCGCTCAAGTAGTGGTTGGTATCAGAAATTCCCTTTACGTGGGTGCACTCACGGGCATCTTTTCCATTCTTATAGGCCTCACAATAGGAGTGGTAGCAGGAATAAAAGGCGGTCTCATAGACGAGAGCTTAATGGCCTTTACCAACGTCGTTATTACTATACCAAACGTGCTGCTTGCCATCATTATAGCCACCTACCTCGGCCTCCAGAACGCGGGACTAACCCTGGTGGCGGTGATAATATCCCTAACGGCCTGGCCGTGGTTTGCGAGGGCAATAAGGGCACAGTTCCTGAGCCTCAGGGAAAGGGACTTCGTGCATTTCTCAAGGATGACGGGATACGGAGACCTCAAAATAGCGGTATTTGACCTCCTTCCCTACGTCACCACCTATACTATAGTGTCCTTCGTGACCTTCATGAACATAGGAATAAACGCGGAAGTAGGGCTGAGCATACTGGGACTGACGCCGATACACATAATGACCCTTGGAAAGATGCTCTATTTCGCTGCTGTAACTCAATCGTACTTCCTGGGACACTGGTGGGTCTTTATACCTCCGGGAGTCCTGCTTGTGGCGCTCTCAACTTCATTGCTCCTCATAGCCACAGGGATAGAGCAGGTCTTCAACCCAAGGTTGAGGGAGATGTAGGGTGGTGGCAATGGAGAGAAGAATGATTTTGGAGGACCTGAAGGCATACTACCGCCAGCTAAAGGGCACAACAGAATACCTCGTAAAAGCGGTTGATGGCGTTAACCTTGAGATCCATGAGGGCGATATCCTCGGACTGGTCGGTGAGAGTGGATGCGGGAAATCAACCCTCGCGAAGACCATGATGATGGATTTAACTCCACCCCTGCAGTACATGGGGGGCAGACTTGAGATTATAAGCAGGGACGGGAAGAGGTTCGAGATAAGCCAGTTCAGGAATAGGGACGAAGTTAAAAGAAAGCTATGGGGCAAACACATTGCCTATGTTCCCCAAGACGCGTTGAATGCCCTTATGCCAACAATAAAAATCAAAAAAATAGCCTATGACGTTCTGAGGTCTCATGATAGAAATATTGGCTTCCAGAAGGCGGTGGAGACGGCAAAAGAGAGGCTCGTTGAGCTGGATCTTCCAGATTACGTTATTGAGCTCTATCCCTTCCAGCTTAGCGGGGGCATGAGGCAGAGAGCCGTGCTGGCTATGGCGACCCTCCTGAACCCGGAAATTCTTATAGTGGATGAGCCGACATCTGCACTCGATGTAACGACCCAAAAGATAGTCCTAAAATCCTTAATCAAACTCAGAAAGCTCGGATTCGTTGACAGCATCGTCTTCATAACCCACGACATATCCACGGTGAGACAGATAGCAAACCGCATAGCCGTCATGTACGCCGGAAAGATCGTTGAGGTTGGTCCAACGGAGTCAATAATCAGAGAGCCCCTCCACCCGTACACTCAGGGTCTTATTAACTCCGTGGCTTCAATAGAGCCGGAAGGGAGGGAAAAGGGAATCTCTTACATTCCCGGACAACCACCAAACCTGATAGATCCTCCGAGCGGATGCAGGTTCCACCCGAGGTGCCCATATGCCATGGGGATATGCAAGAAGGAGGAACCGGCACTTCTGACGGTTGGTGAGTCCCAGGTAGCTTGCTGGCTGTACCAGGAGGGGAGAAAAGATGTCTAAAGAAATGCTCGTCTGTGACCACGTCACCAAGGTCTTCACTTCAGGTTTCATAAAGAAAATAGAGGTCAGGGCAGTTGATGACGTATCCTTTACCGTCAATGAGGGGGAAATAATCTCACTGATAGGGCAGAGCGGCTCAGGGAAGACAACCCTTGGGAAAATAATTCTGAGACTAATATCTCCAACTTCCGGAAGGGTGCTTTTCTATGGCAAGGACATATGGAAGGACATAAAAAAGAAGGAAGAGCTGAAGGAGTACTGGAGGCAGGTCCACGCGGTCTTCCAGAATCCAATGGGGAGCTTCAATGCCTTCTACAAGGTGGATAGGGTTCTTGACCAAGCCTTAGAACTTATAGGCGTTGATCCAAAGTCAGAGGAAGGGAAAAGTCTGAAGGAAGAATCCCTAAGGGCTGTCGATCTAAACCCAGAGGAGATACTGGGCAAGTATCCCCACCAGCTCTCGGGAGGCCAGCTGCAGAGGGTGATGATTTCGAGGAGCTGGATCCTTAAGCCAAAACTCTTAATAGCTGACGAAGCGGTTTCAATGCTCGATGTTTCAACGAGGGGCAAGATAGTGGAGATCTTCAAGGATCTAAGGAACAAACTGGGGAGCTCCATAATCTTCATATCCCACGACATAGGCCTGTCCTACTTCATCTCGGACAGGGTTTTCATTATGTACAAAGGAAAAATAGTGGAGGAAGGGACTCCGCAAGAAGTTATTGACAACCCGAAGCACGAGTACACAAAGATATTGGTAGACAGTGTGCCAACTGTCTATAAAAAGTGGGAGGACTTTCTGGAGGTGTGAAAGATGTACAAGTTCCCCAAAGATTTTCTTTTTGGCTATTCTTGGTCCGGATTCCAGTTTGAAATGGGGCTGGAAGGAAGCGAAGTACCCAACAGTGACTGGTGGGTGTGGGTTCACGATAGAGAGAACATAGCTACGGGCCTCGTTAGTGGTGACCTCCCTGAGAACGGGCCTGCTTACTGGCACCTTTACGCTCAGGACCACGATATAGCCGAAAGCCTTGGCATGGATGCCATAAGGGGAGGTATAGAGTGGGCTAGAATTTTCCCGGAGCCCACCTTTGACGTGAAGGTTGATGTCGAGAAGGACGAGGACGGCAACATAGTAAGCATTGAAGTTCCTGAGAAGGCGATAGAGGAGCTTGAAAAGAGGGCCAACATGGAGGCCCTCAAACATTACCGCAAGATCTACTCGGACTGGAAGGAGAGGGGCAAGACGTTCATCCTCAACCTCTACCACTGGCCTCTCCCATTGTGGATTCACGACCCAATTGCAGTAAGAAAGCTCGGCCCAGACAGGGCCCCAAGCGGGTGGCTGGACGAAAGTGCAGTGGTGGAGTTTGTAAAGTTTGCCGCCTTCGTTGCTTACCACCTTGACGATTTGGTGGACATGTGGAGCACAATGAACGAGCCCAACGTAGTCTATGAAAACGGATATTCCCGCCCGACCTCGGGCTTTCCGCCGGGCTACCTCAGTTTTGAGGCTGTAGAAAAGGCAAAGTGGAACATGGTACAGGCCCACGCGAGAGCATACGATGCCATCAAGAGGTTTTCAAAGAAGCCAGTGGGGGTAATCTACGCATACACATGGCTCGAACCTTTGAGCGAGGATATCGCGGAGGAGGTAAGGAAAATAAGGGAAAACAATCTCTACAGTTTCGTTGATGCCGTCTATTTTGGAAAGGCCCATGGAGGTTCGACCCGGAAAGACCTGAAGGGAAAAGTTGACTGGCTTGGAGTAAACTACTATTCCCGCTTTGCCTTTGGTAAGGTGGGTAGGCACATCAGACCCCTTCCGGGCTATGGGTTTATGGGGGTTAGAGAAGGCTACGCAAGGTCAGGCAGGCCATGTAGCGACTTCGGGTGGGAAATCTATCCTGAAGGCCTTGAAAAACTTCTCAAAGAGCTTAGCGAGAGGTATAATCTCCCGATGCTCATAACAGAGAACGGAATTGCTGATGCGGCAGATAGGTACAGACCTCGCTACCTCGTCAGCCACCTCAAAGCCGTTTACAGCGCCATTAGGGAAGGGGCGGATGTTAGGGGCTACCTCCACTGGTCGCTGACGGACAACTACGAGTGGGCCCAGGGGTTCAGGATGAGATTTGGGCTCGTCCACGTTGATTTCGAGACAAAGAAGCGCTACCTGAGACCGAGTGCCCTCGTGTTCAGGGAAATTGCCACCCAGAAGGCAATACCCGAAGAGCTGGCCCACCTCTCGGACCTTGAAGTCATTACGAAAAATTACTGACCATCTTTTTTATTTTGGCCACGAGGGCCACTATTCCAAGGAGCGTAAGCAGGGAGAGGAAGAGGGCCACCTTGAACGTAATCGTGCTGCTTTCATTCCTCAAAACGACAAGGGCATACAGGCTCAGCAGGAAAAACCACACCAAGAAAAAGAGCATTCTCCAGTAGCGGTCAAATTCAGCCATGGACTTCACCATAGGAAGTTTGGGGGAGGAAATATTAACCTTTCGGCATTATTTATAATCCCTCTTCCATTTGCAAAACAAAGCCCGAAAAGCTGGAGGTGGGAAAATGAAGTGCTACAACCTTAAGGATAAGGTCGCCATAGTAACCGGCGGGGGCCAGGGGATTGGAGCGGCCATTGCCCAGCTCTTTGCCGAAAACGGCGCGAAGGTTGTTATAGCGGAGATAGACGAGGAGGCCGGAATTGAAAGAGAGCAGATGCTTAGAGAAAGGGGCCTTGAGGTAACCTTCATAAAAACAGATGTAGGGGATGAAGCCTCAGTGAGGGAGATGGTGAGGAAAACCGTGGAGCTTTACGGGGGAGTTGATATCCTCGTGAACAACGCCGCCATACAGCCCGATGGAAAGAGCATTTTCGAGCGCTCCCTTGAGGAGTGGGAGAGAACCATAAGGGTGAACCTCACCGGGCCCTACATATGCTCCCGCTATGCTGCTGAAGAGATGAAGAAGCGCGGAGGGGGAGTTATCATCAACATCGCAAGCACGCGGGCCCTGATGTCGGAACCGAACACTGAGCCCTATTCGGCCTCGAAGGGAGGCCTCCTAGCCCTAACCCACGCCCTCGCCATAAGCCTTGCCCCCTACAGGATAAGGGTCGTCGCAATCAGCCCCGGGTGGATAGAGACCTCACGGTGGAAGAAATCCAAGTTAAGGAGGGAGCCAAATTTGAGGCCCATTGACCACGAGCAGCACCCGGCCGGAAGGGTCGGTGACCCCATGGACATAGCTCACATGTGCGCCTTCCTCGCGGACAACGAGAAAGCGGGCTTCATAACGGGAGTGAACTTTGTGGTGGACGGCGGGATGACGGTAAAAATGATATACGTGGATTAGTGCCCAACCCTTTCCCAGGTCTCTACGCCGCCTTCAACCACCACAAACACCGGGTTTGCCTCGATGTTCTTTTCTCTTTTCAGGATTTCATAGCGCTTTAAGTCCCTTTTCTGTAGCTTCTTGAGGAGGTGGTTGAACTCGTACTCCAGCTGGCCCTTCGTGACCGGGACCTTTTCCTTGAGCTCCACTACCTCTATCTTCCTGATGTCAAAGCGGTAGCCCCTCCTTTCCGCTTCCCTCCATACTTCAAAGAGGTAGGCGTTTATGGCCTTTAACGGCTCTGAATGGTTTTTAAAACGTTCAAGCTGCGGGTGGTTTCTGTATCCCCTGGTCTTTCCCTCGAGCACTTTTTTAGCCAGTAAACCTTCCCTCCAGAGTGCCACGAGCCCTTTGGCGTCAAGGTATTTTGGGTGGAGCGACCAGAGACGCAGGTTCTCACCTCCACAGGTATGGTACTATGCTATAGCCCGTCCAGAAGAGCGGGCCGAGGTTCAGAAGGAGGTGTGGTATGAACGTGAAAACCATGTTTCCGGACTGACGCCATACCACTATGTGGATGAACCCTGAAATGGTCGTCATCAGCACAAAGGCCACCCCAAAGAGGCCCTCGGGGCTCGCTACATAGAGGAACTTTGTCCAGAACATCGTGTGTATTAGCCCCACGAAGGTGGCGAAGAACACCAGACCCGCGATGCGATATCTGAGCCTGGGTTTTTCAGGGTACAGGTCCCAGGAATCAAACAGGTAGAGCCAGAGTATCTGTTCGGTCGAAGCATTCACCGGAGCCCACAAAAGTGCCGTAAGGAGAACACCAAACCGGTCAGCTTCCTCAACTCTAATCCGTGCCTGGTAGGCAAAGAATAGGGCCGTGAGTATTACAAGGACGTTCACATAGAACCACCTGGGAGGCTTTTCCGGGAGGGGTGTTCCATAGCCTATAACCCCTCTCCTCAGCTTCACAAGGCCCCAGGCGAGGGAATAGTATATGACCATGGGTATGAGGGCCCCGCTCAGATCATAGAGCCATCCCGCCACAGCAGGGAGAGAGAAGGCTATTACAGCTGAAAGCAGGAGGTCAAGGCGCTTTGGCTTCCATGAAGTCGGGTCGTAGGTTTTCACTCCGGACATCTCACTGACCCCCACCAAAAAGGAAATCAATCAGTTTCTTTTCCTTATAAAGCCTTTTGCGGAACTCCATTATGGGCAGGTCACCCTGGACGAGGACATCTTTCCTTATGTCCCCCTCCTGGGTCTCCACAACTCTCTTATCCTGGTGGAAGATTATCCTGTTTAAGGGCATACTTAAACGGGCTATGATGGAATCAACGGGTTTCAATCCCGTCATTTTCACGTAAAAGCGGAGGTATATCATGGTTTTCTGCCTGTCCACGGGAACAAAAAAGGCCACCACCCTCATACCTTCACCTATGTGGTTCTGCCAGAGGTTGGGAAAGATGAACTCAAGGTAAACCCTCGACTCCTCCCCGCTGAGTTCCTCGGGTTTTTTGACCCTCTGCCCCCTATCGACCTCGTTGAACACGTAAAAAATGAAACTGTCTTCGTCTATCCACTTGACGACGGGGCCGTGGACCAGGGTCCTGTTTCCCCGCCCTATGGTGGTTCTGTGGACGAAAGGTAGGTGCATGACGTCGAGCTGGTTCTCAACCGCCCTCGGGAACGGGACGTTCCAGAGCTCTCTGAACTCCGCGTAGGCGAAGCCCTCATCTATATCATCGAAGAACTTTGGCTCCTTCTCCGGCTCTCCTTCTCCGAACCAGAGCCATATTATGTTATTTTTTTCATAAACCGGGTACGAATTAACCCTGAACCTATCAGGAACTTTGTAGTTCTTCCCGAGGGCCGGTATAAGCCTCACCCTACCATTGCCGTCGTACTCAAACCCG
Source organism: Thermococcus aegaeus (assembly GCF_055393685.1). Lineage (NCBI taxonomy): Archaea > Methanobacteriati > Methanobacteriota > Thermococci > Thermococcales > Thermococcaceae > Thermococcus > Thermococcus aegaeus. Next base: position 1,406,227 of record NZ_AP042464.1, read on the forward strand.
TGAAAGGGGCACTGGATTCTGTCTTTTATAACCCTCCCCACTGAGAGCCTGGCCCTCCGGTGCACGCAGAAGTCTTCCAGGGCGTGGACTTTTCCCGAACTGTCCCTCCAGAACACCAGGTCTCTCCCGAGTCGCCTGACTCCAACGGGTTTTCTCCTCACCTCGTCCGATGAAAGAACTGCAAACCACATTGAAGACACCTCCTGCGGATGTATCTACCCCCTGAAATCCCGCTCAAACCCCGAGGGCTTTCTTTACAGCAAGCCTGCCTGTCATTATTGATGTGGGCACCCCCGCAGGGCTGTAGGCCCACTGGCCGACTTTAAAAACAGCCTTCCCAGGGGACAGGGTTCCGTATAACCTTCTCCTCTTCCATAAGGGTTCACCAGAGGTAAATATCATGAGGGCTGGAGCGTGCCGGCAAAGACCTGCCACACAAGGAGGGTCTTCGAGGTGAGGCTCAGGAGGATGTAAACCTTCTCGCCGTAGAGGTAGTCCGCCCACTTTCCTACCCTCTTGTACTGCAGTATCATGTTGAGGGGGAAGAGGTTGAAGAACACCGCTATGCTGACGAATATCCATATGACGAAGTCGGGCGGGCTGGAGCGGAGTATTACCATGAAGATCACTACCCAGGGTATAAGTCCTGCAAAGGAACCGAAGATGAAGGGGCTCCACTTCACCTTCTCCGTGTACTGGTTCAGGAGCTCCATGAGGTACCCGAAGAATATCATGGCCGCGTTTATTCCAAATATCAGCAGGAGCGTCCCAAAGTCCGAGATGCCGACCAGGAGAGCTATGATGACCACCATTATGGACGAGGTAATTGAATACTCGGCCCAGCGGTACGGGTTGATGCCCTTTGAAAGGTTCTCCCTGTAGGAGTCAAAAAGCACCGTTGAAACTGCCAGATGGAACAGAGCCGTCAGGAACGGGAAAACAGCTATCAGGTAGGCAAGTCTAACATCAAAGAGGTTTTCCGTGACTGTTATGAGGCTCCTCGTGGTTTCGTCGAACTTCAGGTAGTTCCGTGTTATGGTAACGGTAAAATCGTTGGCAAGCACGAGTATCAGGATGCCCTGTATGAGGTGGAATACCCCGGCTATGAGGTTGAGACGTTTTAGGGAGTTAAACTTTTCATCCATGTACATCATCCTTTAAAATAATACGCTATGGAGCTTTTATGTCTTTCGATATTGAAAAAAGCAAACCTGAAATCCTGGACAGAAACAGGGAGAACTAAAGCTCAGTCTTCTTCGCCCTCCTCTATGGCGGTATTCGAACCCGATGCTTTCCCTGTGGTGTTTCCAATGGTGCCGATGTAGTAGCTCTGTAGAACCTCGTAAGCCCTCTGGTCGTGCTTTGAGAAGAAGACATCGGTGGCGTTGGTTCCGCAGTACTTAATTATAGCCTCCCTGCCGCCGCTGTGGGTGTCTATGAGGGAGGTAACGTTGTAGACGTCGTTCCCTATCACAATCCAGCAGTCGCTTTCCGTGCTGTGTTTTGCCACCTCTTCGAGGGTCAGCCCTTCGGGGGTCGTGGCATTGGAGGCACTCACCGAGCCGGGGAACGTTGGAGAGCCCTGTGGAATCAGTGACACCAGTACTACTCCCGCCACCACTGCGGTCCAGATTCCAAGGGTTATCTTCCGTGCCCTCTCGCTTCTGAACGCCTTGACGAGGTTTAGGGCAATGAGCAGGCCCGAGGTGGCGTGGACGTAGAACAGGGGTATGAAGAGGTACGCCGCGAGCGTGTGGACTCTTTTTGCCGTCCCGTAGCTGATGAGGCCTCCGAGGCTTGACGATGGGCTGTTCATGGATAGGCCAGTTACCATCAGGGCGAGACTAACTAATATGAGCAGCTCGCCCGAGATTATCATTGCCTTGGTTGCGCGGTTCACGGTTTCACCTCAGCACTCTTTGCAGGTACTTATGCTAAGGAGCTTATAAATTGCACAGAACCCCGTAAGTCCGGTTATCAACGCTATGAGTCCGACTATCAGTACCAGAGTCCTGTAGGGCACCTTGTCCGCCGCCCAGAGGCCGAGCAGGATCAAACCAAGAACCACTCTAATGGCCCTATCGAGGGTTCCCTCGTTCCTCTCCATCTGCATCACCTCAATTTTTTATGAATTCAAAAGGCTTATATTCATTTCCCAAGAAATTTTAGGTAAAGACCTTCAAAATGAAGGTGGTCCCATGGACGAGCGCGACCTGGAGATATACCGCATGCTGAGGAAAAACGGGAGGGCGAAGGTAAGCGAAATAGCCAGGGAGCTCGGCATAAGCCACCCCTCCGCGAGGGAGAGGCTTGAGCGGCTGGGGAAGCGCGGTGACCTGAGGGTCCAGGCCCTGCTCAACATAAAGAAGAGGAACTTCGTCTCTGCAGTCGTTAATCTTCGAGTGAGGAGCATGGACGAGGCGGAAAAGCTCGCGGACGTGTTTGCAAGGTGCCCCCGGACGGTTTTCGTTGCCACCACGACGGGGAAATACAACCTCAACCTCGCCATCATAGCAGAAAACCATTCGGCCCTTGAGGCCACGATAGAGAACACGATACGCCCGCTTGAGGCTGTTAAGGACATGGACGTCTCCCTCGGCTCTTCACCGGCATATCCTGAGTTCGTGGACTTCAAGCTAAACCCCGTTAGGAAGGTAGCCCCCTGCGGGAAGGTCTGCACCGATTGCTACCTCTACGGAAAGAAGTGCAGCGGCTGTCCTGCAACGATCTACTTCAGAGGAGACCTCTGAGCATCAGAACGTCATTGGAATGTATCCCCTCTCAAGGTAGCCGGCTATTATCTTGCCCACGTACTCGAGCCTCACGTACTCCTTAAGCGGAGTCTCAAAGTCTCCCATCTCTGCCAGTCTCTTAGACGCTATTGGGGACTTTACTTTTTTTCTTCTGAAAGCCTTGCCCTTCAGGGCGGGGAGGAGGCCAGTTCGACAACAGCTAACTGGTTCAAACAGGAGGTATATGGAAAAACCTTTAATCGCTTTGGAAGGTACTACCTTAAGGTGATTGGAGTGCATCACCTTCACGGCGAATTGAGAAGGAAAACCCAGCCCATTGGACCGGTCATCGAAGTCATAAAATCAAGGATCCCACATCGAGAGGTTGCCACAGACTTTGGAGCCGGCACCGGCTACTTCACGATTCCCCTGGCAAGGCTTTTTAAGAAGGTTTACGCTGTGGAAAAGCGGGAAGAGAGACTGGACTACTTGAAAAAGCGCCTTGAAGAAGAGAAGATAATGAACGTTGTTCCAATTCACTCATCGGAGCTCCCAGAGATTCGGGGTAATCTTCTATTCCTCTCCAACGTCCTCCACGAGCTTGAAGGGCCTGAAAGTTTCCTAAGGCGTGCTTCCGGGCTTTACGATTACGTTATCGTCATAGACTGGAAAAGAATCCCAACGCCCAGGGGGCCTCCAATTGAAGAAAGGATAGCTGAAGAGGAGGCGATTGAAATGCTGAGGCGCTGCTTCGCGAGGGTTGAGCGGTTCGATGTCTACCCGTACCATTACTTCCTGCTTGGAATGAAGGGCAGAGGCGGAGAAAAATGAAAGTTGCCAAGAAGGTTCTGGCGGGGGTACTCCTAACCCTCATCGTCCTTCCTGGCTTTGTGCTCGCGGACGAGAACGGCGGTGAAGGCGAAGGCGAGGCGGAACTCGGCGGTTTGGCCGCCTTTGGGGTGGCATTGATCTTCGCCGGCACTGCCTACTATGCGCTCACGAAGAGGAGGCTCTTCATAGAGCACAGGAAGGGGGAGCCGGGGATAGTCGTCAGGCCGGAGAGGCCATACGTTACCTTCTTCGGCCCGGTTTATCCGATGACAATACACCACGCCTTCACCGTGGTGGGAACGTTGCTGGCATTAGCTCACTTCGCGACATGCACCGACTACTCCACCCTCGGCGGCAAGACTGGACTTGGAATGGCCATTGTTTTAGTTCTGCTGAACATCAGCGGCTTCTACGGGAGGTACGTCCACATAAAGATTGAGAAGGCCGCGCGGAAGAAGGAAAGCGGGGCTTTGAAGCACTTAGTGAAGCTCCTGAGGCGGTGGAGAGTTATCCATATCGCCCTCGTGGCCGTTTTCCTCCTGCTGCTGGGAATCCACCTCGCCACGGTGGGCGACTGAGGTCAGAGATGAGTTTCGTCTCTCGCCAGCTTCTTTCTCACTTCCTCTCTTATTGGCCTTAGCGCCTTTGCATATTTTTCAAGCGTCTTGAGGACTCTATCGACTCTCTCCCTGTATTTCTCGTCCTTAAGTTCTTCACCTTCAAAGAGGTCATCGACATTGTAAAACAGAACCTGTCCGATGGGGAGCATTTTGTAATTTACCGCCGCTAATCTAAGCTCTTGAAGAAGCCTCACTCCACCAGTAACTGATGATACGGTGACGATTCCAACCGGCAAAGCCTCATACTCGTCATAAATCGTGTCGAGGAGAATCTTCAGCTCACCCGGATAGCTCCCGTTGTACTCGGGTGCAACTATTACAAGGGCATCGGCCTCAAGGATTTTTAACCTATACCTCTCCATCTCGGGCGTTACGTTCCAGCGGTGGGTGTAGCATAGGAGATAGTCCTTTACGTCTATCAGCTCTGCCTTCCAGCCGAGTTCTCCCGCTTTCTTCAAGATGTACCTTGCGACCTTTTCGCTCTTCCTCCCCTCCCTTGCCGTTCCGAGAATAACTTTGAGCTTCATGCTACCACCGTGTGGAGTTTCTGCTTTGGGGCTTTAAGTTTATCCTTTCGAAGTGAAAAGCTTCGAAGTTCAAAACTTCACACTTTGTTAGGACAACCTTTTTAAATTAGGCAACCCTAATTAATCGTGAGGTGAACCAAATGGTGAGGGTTGGAGAAGTGGTTCCCGATTTTGAGGCCGATGCCTACTTCCCGGAGAAAGACGAAATAGGAAAGCTCAAGATTTCGGACTACAGAGGCAAATGGGTTGTTCTAGCCTTTTATCCAGCGGACTTTACATTTGTTTGCCCAACGGAGCTTGAAGAGCTCGCTGAGTATTACGAGGAGTTCAAGAAGGAAGGTGCTGAAATAATTAGCGTATCTACTGATACAGCTTATGTTCACAAAGCTTGGCACGATCATTCCCCTGCAATCAAAAAGGTGCGCTATCCAATGCTAGCTGATCCTTCAGGGAAGATATGCAGGCTTTTTGGAACTTACATAGAAGACGAAGGGGTCTCGTGGAGGGCCACTTTCATAATAGATCCGGATGGAAAAGTTGTCAGCATGGACATTCACGACAACAGCATAGGGAGAAGTGCCAAGGAGATACTTAGAAGACTTAAAGCTTCGAAGTATGTAAGAGAACACCCGGGAGAAGTTTGCCCAGCGAGCTGGGAGCCAGGCAAAGAGACTTTAAAAGTTAGCCTCGACCTAGTTGGAAAGATCTGACTCCTTATTCTATTATTTTTTGTTAAATAGTATTCTGGAAATTTTTCACATTGCTAAGCCCATTAAGCCATGCTTCTCAAAGTTGTTGAATTATGTCGGATGTCATAAAGTTATAGTTCGATATTAAAAGTAAACTGGTTTATAAAAATGGTAATTCTCTTGTGGATGGGTGCATTTAACTTTTGCTATTTCGAAATTTCAATTCTGAAAGGGTAAAAATAATAAGCCAACAAAATTATTTTAGGTTGGTCTAAAATTGGGGGTGAAAAAATGATAGGGCAGTTCCTAATCACATTTAGGGAGGTATTGGAGGCTGCGATAATTGTTGCTATCATAATTGCCTATCTTAAACGTACTGGTAGGGAGAGACAAATCAAAGACGTATGGACTGGAGTTGGATTATCGGCACTTGCCAGCGTAGTTTTAGGAGCTGCAATCCTTGCACTCTATGGAGGCCTTGAGGAGAAGGAGCTCTTTGAAGGAGTTGCCTCTTACTTGGCTGTTATAGTGCTAACGAGCATGATCTACTGGATGGCCACCAAAGGAAGGAACATCAAAGCCGAAATAGAAAGCAAGGTAAGCAAGGCCATAAACCCCTTCGCTTTAATAGGATTCACCTTCATAGTGGTTTTCAGGGAGGGTCTTGAGACGGTGCTATTCCTTACGCCTTTCGCCACCCAGGACTTGGGAGGAACTTTAGCGGGGCTTATAGGTGGTGTTATCAGCGCTTTGGTTTTGGCATACCTAATCTATGGGGTAGGAATGAGAATAAACCTCAGAACGTTCTTTTACTACAGTTCTATACTGCTCGTGTTTGTTGCCGCTGGATTAGCCGGCTACGGAACCCACGAGCTCATTGAGTGGGCGGAAGAGGAGGGCATGCACCTCGGCTTTATTGAGGAGACAGCCTACAACCTCGGCATTCCCGAGGAGAGCGTGTTCCACCACAAGGGAGCGATTGGCTCAATCTTCGCGGTTCTCTTCGGCTACTCAGTGAAGATGGAGTGGGGAAGGGTGATACTCCAGTTCGGCTACCTTATAGTGGCTCTCTATCTTGTCTTAAGGGCATATGGCAAAGAACCTTCCTTAGCTCCAAGGAATTCCAGATTAAAAAGCACTGGATGATCCTCTTTTATCCATTTTTGTCCAAAAACGTATAAAAAGGGTGAACCGTAATTCAAGCTTGGTGAGGAAAATGAATGTGAAAGAATTCAAGAAGATAGCTCTCGTTGGAGCAAGCAAAAACCCCGCTAAGTATGGGAATATAATATTGAAGGATCTCCTCAGCAAAGGCTTTGAAGTCCTTCCAGTGAATCCGAATTACGATGAGATTGAAGGCGTGAAGTGCTACAAAAGCATCAAAGAGCTTCCAAGGGATGTAGATGTCATAGTCTTTGTAGTTCCACCTAAAGTAGGTTTGCAGGTGGCGAAGGAGGCTGTTGAAGCAGGCTTCAAAAAACTCTGGTTCCAGCCTGGAGCCGAGAGTGAGGAGATAAGGGAATTTTTAGAGAAAGTAGGGGTGGAATACAGTTTTGAAAAGTGCATAATGGTCGAGACGAGCGACAAGAAGATGTTCCTGGAGGTGTGAGAGTGTTCTATTATGTGAGAAAGTTCGAGGAAGACCTTGACTTCCTATGGGAGCGCTTCAAGAAGAGGCTTGAGGAGGAGGGCTTTCTCCTCATAGGGGAGCGAATACCTGTGGCTATCGTCGAGAGGGAGGACGGCATTGTCGCGGACTATCATCTCCTATTCATATGTGACAAAGAACTCGTGGCAGAGCTTGTGAAGATAGACCCAAACATAGGAGCTTTGCTCCCCTGCACGGGCTTTGGCTACCGCAGAGAGGACGGAAACTACCTCGGCGTTACTTTGCCCAGTGTGGCATGGAAGATAGCGGGGGAGGAAGTGGTTAAGCTCATGAAGCCCATGGAGGAAAGGGTTATCAAAATTATCGAGTCCCTATAATTTCAATTTTTAAAACTTTTTTGATTACTTTTTCCCACTTTGAAAAAGATAAGGGCAATAAATGTTCTATTCTAAGGTAATTCTGGTGATGGCAAAATGATGAAAGCTATATTGAAAATACCTAATATGAGCTGCCAGCACTGCGTTATGAGGATAAGCAAGGCAATTGAGAGTGTTGGAGCTAAGGGAGAGGTCAGCCTTGAGAAGAAGACTGCCGTTGTTGAGTTCGATCCTGAAAAGACAAGGCTTGAAGACATTGTAAGGGCAATAGAGCGATACGGCTACGAAGTTGAGGTGGAGTAAATGCCCATTGATCCGGCATGTAACATGATGAACGAATACGATTTTGTTATTATTGGAGGCGGAGCAGCAGGCTTCGCTGCGGCTTTAAAAGCCGATGAACTTGGTGTGAAGACGCTCATGGTTAACCATGGTTCACTTGGAGGGACGTGTGTAAACGTTGGCTGTGTTCCTACTAAGTATCTCCTAACCTCCCTGGAGCTTAAGAAAAGGGCGTTAGTGAATCATTACTCCGGCTTAGGCTTCACCCTTAAGGAGTTTGACTTTAGAAAACTGCTGGACGGAAAGGATGAACTCGTAAAAAAGCTAAGGAGAGAGAAGTATGAGAAAGTTCTGGAGAGTCTAGAGAACGTTGACTATATCAACGGTTTAGCAAGGTTTAAGTCGAATCATAGAATTGTAGTAGATGGTAGAGAGATTAAATTTAAGAAAGCTCTCATAGCAACGGGTGCAAAGCCAAGAATTTTAACTATAGACGGTGTTGAAGACGTTAAGAACAGAATTCTGACCCATATTGAGGCACTTGAACTTGAAAAGGCTCCCGACTCAGTTGTAATCATCGGTGGGAGAGCCCAAGCCTTAGAATTCGCCCAGATCTTTGCGAGGGCCGGGAGCGAGGTAACTCTTCTGCAGAGAAGCATAAGGATAATGCCCACAGTTGAGCCTGAACTGGCAATAGAGCTTGAGGGCATCTTAAGGGAGGAGGACATTGATGTAAACACCTCCGTGAGGATAAAACGCTTTGAGAGGACGGAAAATGGTGTCAGGGTTCATGCGGAAGTTATGGAAAAGGAAAAGACGTTTGAAGGGGAGTACGTTTTCTTTGCAACTGGAAGGGAGCCTAACACTGTAGGTCTTGGTCTTGAAAACACGGACGTTAAAACCGACGGAAAGGGCTTTGTGATCGTGGATAAAACCCTAAAGGCCGGTGAAAACATCTACGCCGCCGGAGACGTGATAGGTGAACCAATGCTGGAAACTGTCGCCGCCAAGGAGGGCTTTACCGCTGCAACAAACGCCCTGGAAGAAAACAAAAGTGTTGAGATGAATTACAGAGTAGTGCCGAGGGTTGTTTTCACGGATCCACAGCTTGCCAGCGTTGGTCTGACTGATGGAGAAGCTCAAAGGATTACAAGATGCTCATGCAGAACGGTAGAGATCTCGAACGTCCCAAAGGCATTGATCCTGGGTGAAGAAAAGGGCCTGATAAAAATGGTCGTTGATGCAAAAACGAAGGAGATCCTTGGAGTTCACATCTTAGCTTACAACGCTGCTGAGATGATCCACGAGGCGGCTATGGTAATTAGAAACAGAATGACCGTGGATAAGGTTATAGACACGCTTCACGTCTTCCCAACGATGAGCGAGGCGATAAAGCTGGCGGCGCTCTCCTTCAAAGGGGACATCTCAAAAATGCCGTGCTGTGCCCTCTAGTGTTCACTCTTCTTTGAAAATCCCATCCCTAAAGGCCAAAACTCCGAAAAGCAAAGTCCACAGTGTTAAGCTCGTTAAAGCGATTTTCCACTCACTTAATGGCTCATAAAGTGAGCGAATTAGGTATGCACAGCTTGTCGTCGGTAAAAAGAGAATAATTTTGTGGGCAAAGTTTGGAAGAACTTCAATGGGATAGTAAACTGGGGCGAAGACCGTTAAAGCTGTTAGAGTGATGTTCGAAACTCTCATTATAACTATCGGCTCCTTGAGCTTCACACTTATGTAGAGTCCAACGAAAACACTCCAAAGCCATAAAAACGCTAAGAGAAGAATTATTTGGGCTATTCTCAGGAGAGAAAGTCCCCTCACGTAGGTTAAAGTAACGATGAGAATGACCAAGTAAGGCAACGCGGGAATGCTCATCCCTACTGAAATTCCAAGGCCGAGCTTCAGCGGATGCACCGGAAGGGTTGAGAGTATATCATAAAACTTTGAGCGCGTTTTCATTCCCGCTATCTCTATGGCTAGGTCGGCTATCCCGACGCCGGCAACAAAGCTGATCATTCCACCAATGAGTGCCGTCGGGAAAAGCTTTCCACCGCTCACGACGGTCAGGAGGAATATGAAGGAGAGCGGTCTAACGGCGAAGCTTATAAGGGAAGCCCTGCTCTTCGTGAGGGCCTTGGCGTAGTACTCGATTACGCTAATCATCAGACCACCCCAGCAGGAACAGGTCTTCAATTGTAAGTTCTTCAATTTTGAAGGGCACTCCTCTGGAGATGAGCGATTCTGTGAGTTCTTCAAGCTCGCTTTCGCTTTCCGGATAAACAAAAGTGTATTTCCCTGCTTTTTTGACAGCATATTCTCCTACGTCCGCGTACTCAAACAGCACAACTTTCTTCCTAAAGCGCGGCAAGTAGTGCTTTACGATATCCTCGGGCTCCCCCTGGAGCAGTATCCGCTTGTCAAGCAGAATTACCTCGTCGCAGACCTTTGAGACCTCATCTATATAATGACTGGTCAGAAAAATCGTTGAACTTTTGGTTTTCTCTCTTAAAATCTGCCAGAGTTCGAACCTCGCCGAGGGGTCTAAGCCGACTGTAGGCTCGTCCAAGAAGTACAGCTCAGCGTCGAAGGAAAGGACCATAGCAACCAGCGCTTTTCTAACCATCCCGCCCGAGAGCTCTACCATTGGCTTGTCGGCATAGCTTATGTTGAATTCTCTTATAGCTTCACGGGCTTTTTCTTTTGCCTCTTGCCTCTTCAGCCCGCGCATTCTAAGGTAGTGGTAGATATACTCAAAAGGCGTGAGGGTGTAGAAGTGGGCTTTGACCTCCTGAGGTAGAAGGGAAATTCTCTTCCTTATTTCAGTGCTCCCCTTTCCCACTTCATGGCCCAGAACGTAGGCTTTCCCTGATGTAGGCTTGAGCTGAGTAGTTAAAATTTTTATTAAAGTCGTCTTTCCAGCCCCATTTGGTCCTATTAGTCCAATTATCCTATTTTGCCCTACGCTAAAGCTTAAAGAGTCGAGTGCTAATGTTGAGTCATAGCGTTTAGTTAAGCGGTGAGCCTTTATTGCGTAATTAGCCATTAACACTTCTCCCCAATGTTATTAGTAAAAAAAGATTTTTTAATATTTTCACGTACGAGAACACTGCAGCTAGTTAATGCTGAAACCACCTAGTATATGGTTTTAGTTCTTCTCTTTCCTTTCTTTTTCTACTGCCAAAAACTTAACCTTAACTGCTTATCATGACAGTATTTAAAACTTGGAGCGAAAAATTTATAATATTTGAAAACATTATACTATAACACAAGAACTTCGTAAGGAGACTCCTCAATGAGGAGAAAACTCTTAGGTTTACTGTTGGGGTTGTTAGTGTTAGGTTTGGTGGGGACTGCCCAAATGACAGTAGCAGAACCTACTAACCAAAAGGAAATAAGCCCAGAACAGGTAGTATATTTCAAAGACATCACCATAACCTTGCACCTTCAAGTAGGTGATGCCGGACACATTTACACAGCCTCTGGAACGGCTGAGGATGGCAAATTCTATGCTTATGCCAAGCTTGATCTTATACACTGCTCAGAGTATGCATGCCCATTATATCTTGAGTGGGATGGTCCCAAAACTATTCCCGTCGAAATTTCTGATGTACCTCTACCACTTCCTATGACATTTCATTCCATAAAAATTCAAGCATATGATGCATTTGACAAATCTTATTTTGACTGGGACTACTTTTCTTTAAATCCGGATGACCGTTCGGGGCATGTCACAATAACTTATGCTGGGAGAGTTAATACTCGGATTGACATTAAGATAACATGGACTTATTGGACGGCGATATTATGATGGTTGATTACTTCATATCCTTTAGTTTTTTGTTAATCGTCTTCTGGGGGTTTAAGAAAGAGTTTAACTCTTACTACTCAGCCTTAATTTCAACCATCTTAACATTAATCCTCCCGGGGTTAATTTTTAATGTGATTGACAGGTTATTCTTCCTTAATAACGTAGTCAGGTTGGGAGTGTTGGTTTCTTTAGTAAGCATTGGCGCTTACACATCCATTCAGCTATTCTCACCCAAACAACACCAAAAGAATTAGAATCTCATGATATATAGGAGTTTGGGGGCACTTGCCATGATAAGCCCTCAGGAAGAAAACTCTAAAACCTTTCAGTCACAATAGGTGGATGAGCCAATGCGAAATACCAAAAATCATCCATACGAAGACTGATATGAGGATAAAGCACGATGAGTTATAACATGCACCAAGAAGAGCAATACTACAATCCACACAGTCAACAGTACAAAAGTTGAAGGAGCAACAAGCTCAGGAGCTATCCAAATCACTACTGGCACGTATGCGAGGTAATAAAAAGGAAGGAATGTTGCAATACTTTTTAGTGGCTCAGGATAAAGGTATAAGGGAACAAATCCTCCAGAGAGTATTAACTCAACAAATTGATATATTCTTGTTATACCTACTATTTTACCAGTCCATACAGAAGCTAAGCCGAGTAGAGAGCTTATTAAAAACTTGATAGTAGAGGAGGCCAACAAAACTAAGAAAGCTACCAGAATATGTTCAGTGTCAAATTTTAAACCAAGTTTTATCGCAATAGGAAAGTAAACAATGAGGTAGACCGGTATAAAAACAAGGTATCTTACATAACCTTCAATGGCATAATTAAGCAGGGGAGAAATTGGCTTAGAGAGAAGTACATCAATTCTGCCCGTAAATATATCTCTAGAGAGCTTTCCAGAGATATTTAATGCTGAGATTGCATTATCATAGATAAGGAGAAGAGCATAATAAGCAATCGTTACGTTAAGTGTAGGTATATCTGTTTTTTGAGAGAAGGTTCTATAGACATAGCTCCAAAAAGCTACAAGAAAGAGAAATTGTATGGGAGCAGAAACAAACCCTATTAAAAAATCCCGCCTATACGTCTTGAGCTTCTCAAAATGAACCTGTACAAGAGTTTTCACCACTGCGAGCTTCATACACTCATCCTCCTGCAGATGTGTATTTCTCTAAGCCCTTTTTGAAAACAGCCACAAAAATCCCAAACCACACGATGAGTAGAATACCCTCCCCGATGATTGATATTATGAGCTTCTTAGTCGATAGTTTCCCAAGTAAACTGAGAGTAGGGAGTGTGACTAAGAATGCCAAGGGTAATGCCCAAGTAAGAATGCTTCTCAGACCCTTAGGTAGAAAATTTAGCGGATAATACGTGTATTCATAGGCGTAGTCAATTAGCTCAATAGTGTGCTCCATCCTACCTACGAAGAAGGCCAACATACTCAAAGCCCCGTAGATTAAAGCATAAAGAGCTACGCCTCCTGAGAGGAAAATAATGCTTAAAAAAATGTTTTTAGTAGTTATTGGGTTGGGCAATAGTGGAATTGATATTAGGAGTAGAATCACTCCAGTAAGAATTTCCAAAACTACTCCAGCATGGCTTTTTGTTAAGATTACTAAAAACACAGGATTTATGGGCTTGGTCAGGTAAACGTCAATTGTGCCATCTACAATGTAAACATGAAGATCCCGTACACCCCAGAAAAAAGAAACGATGCCCCATGCAATATAGTACATCCCTATAAATGCAAGCACTTCTCCACGTGTAAAGGTCACAATCTCAAAATTGGCTAACACCGAAGTCCAGAAGGTCATTAACAGAGCGGTAAATCCACACCATGCTACTAAATAGAGAGCTAAGTCGGTTTTATACAGCCTAACCCTTTCCACTGCAGATTTTAAGAGGACGTTGATTACACAAGACAGCCTATTCATAGTTAGACACCTTCTTAATGATGTCTTCCAAAGAAGGTTCTTTAATGATAATGTCCTCTATAATGTTCAATTTGTGATTGTTGGGCATTAACATGAGTGTTAAAATTTCATTGACTTTTTCAGATGGCAATCTGCACTTTACAAATGTCCCGTCCACTGTAACATCAGAAGAGACCTTCTTGAGCATCTCCGCTACGTAAGGTGCATAAGCTTCGGAAATTACGTGCATTTCAATTTGCTTTAATTGTCCAAGCCGCTTTTTCAGCTGTTCTATGCTCGTGTCAAGTACTAACTTGCCACTGTTCAGTATTATGACTCGATCACAAAAATCTTCCACGTCAGATAAAATATGGGATGAAATTAAAATTGTGGTCTCAAGTTCCTTGTTTATTTTTGTCAAATAGTTTTTTATAATATGTCTTGACACAACATCAATTCCGATTAGGGCTTCATCGAGAATAAGAAGTTCGGGTTCGTGAAGGAGAGAAGAAATTAGTTCAAATTTTATTCTTTGACCAAGGGACATCAAGCGAGGAGGGCGCTTTAGAAGACTTCGTTCAATTCCTAAAATTTCAGTCAATTCTTTGAGTTTTTTGTTAAATTCTTCTTTAGGCACACCATATACTGCAGCTGCGAGTTCAAGAGACATTATAACAGGTACATCTGGGATTAAAAAACCTTTATGCCCAAAAACAACTCCAATTTTTTCCAGATATTTACGACGGTCTTTAAAGGGGTTCAAACCTAAACAAATTACATTTCCAGATGTAGGCCTAATAATTCCCGCCAAAATTTTTATTAGTGATGACTTCCCCGCCCCGTTGGGACCCAGTATGCCAACTTTTTCACCTTTGCTGATAGTCAAGTTAATTGAATCTAACGCTTTGATGCGCTCTTGGCCACGCTTGTAAATGAGGTCAAGATTTTCTATTTTGATTATTATCTCGGACATTTTTCTCAACTCTGAGGTTCTTTGATATTTTCCGAAAACAAGAGCCTCCAGAGGTTGCAGAAGATAACATCCGGGGCAGATGGATTTTTACCACTGAAATAGTAAGCTCTTGATCTACATCCGCCTTTGCATCCTCTGGAATAGGGACATTCTTGAATTAATTTGCACTGCAATCTATCTAAGAGATCCCTTCTTTTTTTACTGTTCCATAACTCAGATAGGGTATGTTGATGAATATTTCCTATATAAAATGTCTCATCTCCTGAAAATGCAGGACATAGTGTTACGTCTCCTCTAGCAGTAATAAATAAAAAGCATTCAGCTATACCACAAAAAGTACAGTTTCCACTATACATAGCAATATTATAGTATTTCTTGTAACCGATTAAGTCTTCATTTTCATACAAAATTTTTACAGCTTTCAAAAATGGAACGATGTCATTCATGGTCTTGGCCTTCCCCGTAAAGATAGGATAGAATACATTTATTTCATCTACTTCTAAGCGATTCAGCATCAACAATAGTTTACGGATTGAATCAATGTTCTTTGAGTGCAATGTGACGTTAACTCTTACTGGTAATCCTTCCTCTTTGGCCAAACGTATTCCACTTAAAGTGCGTGAAAATGCACCACTCATACCTCTAAACTCATCATGGACATTCTCTAATCCGTCTAAACTAGTTGTAATTGAAACATCGTACTTAGTAAGCTTTTGTACTATATGGCTTGTGAGAAGTGTTGCATTAGTTTGGAGATTGACGTCAAATTCAAGATCATATGCGTATTGGATCATTTTGTAGATATCGGGATGTAATAATGGCTCTCCTCCTGTTATACTCGTTTTATATGCACCCAACTCTGATGCTTCATTCAATATTAGTGAAAAATCATTAAAGGACATTTTAGACTTCCATTCTGGGAGATAACAATGATTGCAGTTCAAATTACAAATTCTGAGCACTTCAATATAGACAGCTTCTAATGGTCCCCTAATAACTTTTAACTTACTTGGTTGTGTGGAGATACTAAGCCATCCTTCATGAATTAGTTCTTCAAGGAATTTCTGAATTGATTCCATCTCAATTGGTGTTAGTTCTTTTGCTAATTTAGTCAGTACCTCATTTACTCTCTTTCCTATAATCTGCTTAAGGAGTAAAGCCCCCTCCTTGTTAATGTCCAGGCTCTTTCTCTTTCGTAAATCATACAGTGTTGACCATCCACCATACTCTTTCATTATAATTCTAGGTCTGGGAACAAAATATTTATCCATCACACACACCTCCAGTGCACCATGAAAATGTCCTAAATTCATAGATAGGGGTCATTCCTAATTCTTGTAAAGCCGATGTTAAATAAGATTCAGTAAAAGGATTAAAATTGCCAATTTGAATATGCTTTATACCAAATTGTTCATGAAGGAAATCTAACACAGCTTTTATAGTGGCCAAGACAATTCTTAAATCAATTTTGCCGAGTATATTAGGATGAAACAAGATTTTGAATATCTTTGCCTCCTTTAGTCGCTGTATAATTTCTGATATTTGATTTTCGTTCATATCACTAAACAATATCATGGGATTGTCTTTTAGTAATCTATAGTAATTTGGATACCAATGAAAGAGAGCAATGTCCCTATTTTTAAAAGCTGCTTTTAATACAAAAAAGTTGGGAGATAATAATTTCCCATATATTTCATGAATAAAATTTACCGGATAATTTGGTATTCCATGAAATTCGTAGTAACGTTTTGGCTCCATACCTATACTTAAATTGATGTCAGAGGTATCGACATCTGCCACGTCTTTTAGTGATTTTATCTGATATCCAATTCTGCAATCTATTTCCAAAAATTGCTTTTTCTTAAAGAGAGGGTAGTACTTAGTAGGAATAAGAGATCCTATAACTGTATTAGATCCAGGAAAGAAGATGTCACCACTGACTTCTTTTAAAACATAGTATCTAACCTCTTGTGCTTTTAGGTAATTTGTAGCAAAAGTATTTATCAAAGAAAGAATTGATTCCAACTCATTTTCTCCTTCATCCAACAGAATACGTTCAACATGTAAGATCCTTCCAATTTTGACCATTGCTATCTCTCCAAGAATATTTTCTTTTTTTACAATGTACGCAAAAAGTGTCTGAAGAGAATGATAAGTAAAGAAAAATGGGAAATTTGGAGGATAATAATGCTCAATGATTTTTTCTTTTAGTTTTTCTGTAGAAAAGTAAGTTAATGGATCAACAATCTTTATCCTCATCATAAATAAATCCCCGCCGGCTCAATGCTACCGCTTATAAACATTGCCTCTTCAAAAAGACTAACATATTCATCAATGCTAAGATTCTTTGGAGGTATAATGAAATAGTCTGAATCAATTTCTGGAATTGGTTCGGAGATTCCTTCTAATGGGGAGGAAAACTCCCGATAATAAGTTGGATTAGAAATTAATTCATCTTTGTATTTATTAAGTAGCTCTCCTTCAGGATTTAATAAATGAACTCGGGGAATTGCCCCATATTGTCGTAATTCTTTAATCAACTGAAGTTCTTTGAGCAATTCGTCTTTTGTTTCTGAGGGGAATCCTATAATGAAATTCACATTGACATATAACCCAAGTTTAATGGCATGTTTAACTAGTTCCTTAATATGATTAATAACGTCTATATAGTGAGGATACCCTTTGTTAGCTTCTACAATGCTTGACTTTATTACCGTCTCAACCCCAAATGTAATCATGGCAAAACCTCCCTGTTTCATCAATTCAAGAAGTTTTTTGTCAATACAGTCTATACGAGTTTGAGCAAAGAACCTAACCTCATCATTAAGACGTCTATTAATTATCTCCTTAAGAAGATTTATAGTACGATCTCTATTAAGGGTAAAGGTGCTGTCATAAAACAATATTTCCCTTACACCAAAATCGTATATATCTCTCTCTATTTCATCTATTACATTTTTTATACTTCTGAATCTGACAGTTTTGCCCCAAATTATGCGTTCTGAACAAAAAGTGCATTGATAGGGACACCCTCTTGAAGTTATCAGTGGAAGTGAAGGAAAGTAATCGAATTCCCAATACTCATCAAGAGGAAGCAGGTCAAATGCTGGAAACGGAATCTTGTCTAAGTTACTAATAAGTTCTCTCCTAGGATTGAGTTTAATATTTCCCTCTTTATCCACATATGCAATTCCTCTGATTCGGTTTAGTTTTGGTTTGCCAGTTGCTAGATAGTTAAGAAGTTCATATAGTGTCTGTTCACCCTCCCCAATAACGGCATAATCTGCTCCAGTATACTTGAGGGCCATTTTAGGAAAGAGTGTGGGGAAGGGACCTCCAATAATTATTATTGAATCTGGGATTTTATCTCGTATTTCTTTTACTATATCAGACAATAATCTAACATTATGGTTATATACTGTAAATCCGATTATCTCACAATTTAATCCTGCGATCGTGTCAGCAAGTAACTTGAGCAGTTCTCCTTTGGAAAGATGCAAAATATCCAATCCATCAAAATAGGCATTGCGTAGAACTAAATCCAAGTCACAAAGACATATATCTGATGGTTCTATAATATTATGCTGAATAATATAAGATGCTAAATATGTTATTCCTAAAGGTGGATGAGAACTAAGATGAGCTCCCATAGGAAGCTTAATTAAAGCCAATCTCATTATAACATCACCTGTTTTAAAAGTGGAAAAAATAAAAACTAAAAGTACGGATCTTTGGGGGGACATGGACCGGTTTTAGACATTGTGATAGGACGTGGGGGTTTTTCTTTCAAAATCCTTGGTATAAAAAGGTTCTGAGCTTTGAAGTCTTGAATTTGTTCTTGAGGTACCATTTTTACAGTACTCTCCATGCATAAACCACCTCATTAATATAACCTCAATTTAGAGTAATAAGCTTTTCGCTCATCTAGATATTTTGGCTGGTGTTAATTCTGAGAACCCCCACCTATTATTCAGAATTAACGCCAGAAAGTCCAAAATAACCCTGTAACTACCTGAAACTGACACCACGATACTTCCTCAGATAAGCCCTCAAAATCTAGTAAGCATTGGCGCTTACACATCCATCCTCCTATTCTCCACCAAACGACATATTACGTAGGTTGCGAAATACCTAAACTCAATTAACTTTCAACACGTATCCTAATAATTGCTTTGCACTGCTGTTCAGCCCAATATTGCTGTTTATCCCCTTCAATTTGATATCTAGCTTGATAAGTGTGAATTATTCTATCTTCTTAATATTAGCGTGGTGATTGAATGATGAAAGTCCGCTCTTTACCTCTTAGAACAGAGTATGGGCACAGCTGTTCGAACAATGCTATTCCGTGCTATCTCTTTTCGTTTTGTGTGAAATACGTTTATAACCTCCCCTTTTGTATTTGTCATCATGACGCATCACTATGGCTATGTGAGTGCAGTTTTAGCTGCTCTGCTCTTTGGAATAAGTTCAACGCTGAATAAAATCGCCCTTAGAAATGTTCATCCAATGATAATAGCGGGAAGTATCTATCTAACGGCGGGGATAGTTTTAATGCTCCTTCGCTTTACGCCGCTCAGGGGCAAAATCCTTGAGAGGCTTGAATTCAGGGTCAAAACTCAAGAATTCTTCTCAAAGCGAGACATTTTAATATTAGCCTTTATAGTACTTTTTGGATCTTTCTTAGCCCCTCTTTCGTTCATGTTTGGCTTGAATAGGACAACAGCTGTTAATGCGTCCCTTTTACTCAACACCGAGACGCTGTTTACTGTTTTAATAGCTCTTATAGTCTTTAAGGAAAGAGCCTCAAGAAGAAGCATTATCGGAATTCTCTTAATCTTAATTGGAGCCGTTGTAATCTCGACAGAAAACTTTAGGGAAGTAGAGCTGAGCAAGGGCATTGTCGGGAACATTTTAATAATCTTGGCAGGTCTTTCATGGGCAATAGACAACAATTTGAGCAAGCTCCTGAGCGTTAAGAAGGATTTACTTCTGGTAACTTCGTTGAAGGGGCTGTTTGGAGGAAGTGCACTGTTAACTCTAGCCTCTCTAATTGGAGTCCCCTTTTACATCCCGCTCCAGAGCCTTCCGTACGTTTTAACCGTCGGTGCGTTCAGCATTGGCTTTTCCCTCGTACTGTTCCTGTTCGCCCTTAGAGAAATCGGTGCGATGAGGACGGGAGCAATTTTCTCGACCTCCTCACTCATAGGTGCTCTCTTCGCTTTCCTAGCTCTTGGCGAGAGCCTCACGGCACTGAAGGTCGTCTTTGGCATGATCATGCTCCTTGGAGCGTACGTGCTCTCCAGAGAAGAAATCCACAAGTAACTGCTTTTTGAATGGGGAAGAACTACCGGGGTTAGAGCGGCTTCATCATTCTGTAGAACCGGTACTTTTTGCCCCCAAGCCCAATCTCATGCTCCCTCTCGATGGTATAGCCGAGCTTTTTGTAAACTGCTATCGCCACCTCGTTGTCCACCTCAACGTCCAGGGCGAGCTTCTTAGCCTTGCTTTCCCTGGCAAGCTCTTCCGCCTTCAGCATCAGAGCCTTTCCTATTTTCCTCCCCCGGAAGTCCGTATAGACCGCTACGTTGCTGATGTAGTAACCGCCCTTCTCAAGCCTTCCACTCCCAGAGATGGAGCTTATGAAGGCCGGAAGCTGCCTGAGGAAGTCGAAGCCGAGGATTTTCATCATGAGCCAGCCGGTATTGCCTTCTTCTTTATTCTTCGCCTTCCAGTCGTAGCTTAGGAGCATTCCGGCTATTTTCCCCTTGAACCTCGCAAAAACGACGTGCTTATGGCTGAAAAGATTCCCCTTTTCGAGGAAAGCCCCCACAAAGAACTTCCTGAACTTTTTCCCCAGGAGGTCTGGAAAAAACTCCGGAGCTGAAATGCGCATGAGCTCTGCGAAGTGCCCGGCTTCTTCCGGCGTTCCTTTGGCAGGTTCAATAACAATCTCTGGCATGGGACAGTATTCGCGGGGCAATTATTTAAGCCTTACTGAAAAGGAGATAATCGAAGGGAGATTAAAAAAGGAGCTCCACCCAGTTCTCCCGCCTCTTCTTGTAGATCCTGATCAGACCCCTCTCCTCAAGGCGCTTGAACATTCTCCACGCGGTCGTCTTTGGTATGTTGAGCATCTTCTTCATCTCTGCCTGAGGCGCTTTGCCTCCCCTGTCGTAGAGATACAGCAAAACTCTCATTTCGTCTCTTGAGAGATCCATCTCTTCGATTTTCTTCTGGAACTCTTCTCTGTTTAATGGTAGGGAGAAGCTGCTTGTAGAACTTTCTGACGGCTGCTTCTTGATTAATAAATACCCTCCAGCGATCAGTATTGCTAAGATCGGTATTGCATAAAAGAGCCATTTTGTGTTTGTTTCTTGCTGTACTCCTTGTTGGGGTGGACTTGGGGGATTGCTTTCGACTTCTGTTCCTAAAGTAGCAGAGGAAGGATTTCTTTCGATTACGTATGAAACGCTGATGTTTCCGGGAGGCATTATGAGTTTGTTCTTGTCGATTTTAAGGGGAACTGAATTTAACCCGACTATCACGGCATTTTCAGGGAAATCAATCGTTACTGGGACTTCGGAAGTTAAATTAATACTCCAAAGCGGACCATCTTTAGATGTCAAATCAGGAGTGTAGTAAGTAACTAGGATATTAGTAACATTCTCAAAATAAATGGATAAGATAGAGTTATTTAACTTATACAAGAGGGGTTCATTATTTTCGTCTCTAACCATTAGGCCCTTAGCGTTTCCTCCTATTAGGGGAACGTCTACCACCACAGTATATTCATCGGGAGTTATTATTTGGGTAACTTTTACATACCCGTCTTCATACACGGCAAGTTCTATGTTCTCTACTGTATATTGGGCTAAAGTAAGGGGTGAAAAAACAAAAAGCAAGAGTATACTGACTACAAGCTTCCTGTTCACTTGAAATCCCTCCATATGTTATTAATTGTCCTCTTCCTCTTTTTCAGGCTCGTTGGATTCATCATTTTTTGGGAAGTTATATTCCTCCCAATTTTCTCTCCAATTTTCTGTATAGTTCTCTTCATGTTCTTCTTTCTCTTCTTCATGATCTTCTTCCCATTTTTCCGTGTAGTTTCCTCCATGGTTTTTATCTTTCTCTTCTTCCCATTCATACTCCTTTTTGTACTCGTCATTTTCCTCATACTCTTTATGATTTTCTTTTTCACTCTCCCATTCTCCTCGCTCACAGTACTTCTCATAATGTCCTTCCTCGCCCTGTTCTCTATATTCCTCGCAGTATTTCTCCAAGTACTCCTTGTAAAATTCTTCCCGAACCTCTTTGATCTCGTTTACAATGTCCCTCAGCTCTTCATTGATTTCTTCTATTAGTTCTAGGGCTTCGTCGTATTCTCCTTCTTCTATGAGGTTGTTGACCTCTTCCACAATCTCCCTAAGTTCTTCTTGGTAATCTTTCAGGATATCCCTAATTTCTTCTTCATACCCTGGGGGATATGTAACATTGGAAATCTGTGTCAGGTTTTCAATCATGTTCATGAGTTCAATTGTTCTGTTTAGTTGCACGTTCAGCTTGGAGACAAATACTATTGAGATTTCATCGGCTTTCATTGAGAGCATTTGTGGGATTAAATCTTCTTCAATTGCTTCACTCAGCTTTTCTCTGAGGTCTTCAGCAAGCTTGAGGTCTTCATTGAGTGCGGTAAGATTTCCGTTAGTTATGTCAATCTCAACTTTTTCGTAAGCTTCTGCTGTTTGGTTATATAATTCAAGGAAAAGTGAGACATCTATTCCCAACTGCGATGCCTCATTTAGGATCTCCTCTACATAGGAGAGGTACTCTTGTGCCCTTCTAAGTTCTTGTTGAGCTTCGATTATAAGCTCTTCGTACTCTTCAGTTTCGTTTTTAGTTGTCTCTTCTTCTGGCATTAGTTCTTTAATTATATCTCTATACCCTTCCATGGCTTCCATTGCAAGCTCTATTGCAAGTTGGTAGTTTGAGCTGTTGTAAGCCCCCCATGCGGCTTCTCTGAGAGCCTCCGTTTCATTAAACTCCTGAAGAATTTCGTTGTCTACATTAAGGGTAGCGTTAATCATAACAGTAACATAGTTCGAGAGCTTCTCGATAATAAGCAACAGACCATAAGCTTGCTCCGCCAAGCTCACATTGAGCGTAATATCTACAGTTACATTGCCCATTACTGTTGTTTCATTGTCAATAGAGGCTGTCTCATTTGACATCGTCACGTTGCTTGCCAGCCCTATGCTTCCGAGCAATAAGAGAGCAAAGAGTGATGCACCAATCACTCTTTTTGAGATCATGTTTTCTCACCTCAATTATACGTGGGAGGTCTTTATATTTTAGGGAAACGGTGGAATTTAAAGGTTTCATTGAGTTTCTAGGAGTTTCTTTGAGCGAACAGAATTGTGCCATTTCTGTGAACTTATAGTAGAATTTCTAAATTCGTTGTTTTATAGTTTTAGCTTTATTGTTTTAGCATTAGTGATAGTAAATGAGGGACAAAGTTTATAAATATTTGCACAATTGTTCAAATATGGAGGTGATGAAATGACAGAAATATGCAAAGTATATGAGGAACATATGGATAAGATACTAGAGGTTGAAAAGAAGTTACCAGAGGAGGAATTGATTTTAGACATTGCAGACTTCTTTGATGCTTTGGGGAACCCAACTAGGTTGAAGATACTTTTTGCGCTTCTAGAAGAAGAATTGTGCACATGTGACCTCTCAAATATTACCGGTCTCTCAGTGTCTGCCATTTCACATCAGTTGAGGATCCTAAAGGACAGGAAAATCGTCGCTTACAGAAAAGATGGGAAGAACGTTTTCTACAGGTTGGATGATAAGCACATCAAAGATGTCTTGAAAATTGCATTGAAACATGTGAGGGAGTGAGGTATGCCTAAAAAGCTCAAATTGGAAGGCCTTGATTGCGCAAGCTGTGCTTACGAAATAGAGGAAGCACTGAAAAAAGAAGGCTTTGAGTTTGCTCTGGTCAACTTTGCTACAAAAGAGGCCGTAATAGAGGGGGATATAGAGAAGGCAAAGAGAATAATCAAGAAAGTCGAACCAGACGTGAAGGTAATAGACGCTGAAGAGCACGAGCATGGCCACGAGCACCATCATGATGGAGACGAAGACCCTAAGAAGGCGCTCTACTTCATAACACCCTCGCTCATGTTGTTTGTTATTGGAATCGTCTTGAGATACTACTACGACATGGACAATGCCTTCGTGTTAGGGATCTTTACAATGAGTTATCTTCTTGTCGGATGGAAAGTACTCAGGAACGCTGTGATCAACTCAATACGCGGTAATGTATTTGATGAGAACTTCCTTATTGCGATAGCTACGCTGGGAGCTTTTGCTATTAGGGAATACCCTGAAGCTGTTGGTGTCATGCTGTTCTATGTCGTTGGAGAATTCTTCCAAGATCTGGCGGTAAATAGATCGAGGCGTTCGATTAAGTCCCTCCTTGCCCTGAAGGCCGAGTACGCTAACCTCCTTGTAGGGGATAAAGTTGTTCAAATAAAGCCTGAAAAACTCAAAGTTGGGGACATAATTCTAATCAAGCCGGGTGAGAGAGTTCCAGTTGATGGTATCATTATCCAGGGAACTTCAAACGTTGACACATCCGCCCTGACTGGAGAGAGCGTTCCAAAAACTGTTAGAGAAGGTGATGAGATCCTCTCAGGCATGCTTAACCTGAGTGGTCTCCTAAAAGTAAAGGTGACAAAAGAGCTCAGAGAATCAACGATTACAAGGATTCTTGAGCTCGTGGAAAATGCGAGTGCTAGAAAAGCTAAGACAGAGAGGTTTATTACAAAATTCGCTCGCCGTTATACACCAAGTGTGGTAGCTCTAGCAACATTAGTAGCAGTGATTCCACCACTAGCATTTGGAGAGCCCTTTTCAAAGTGGGTTTATAGGGCTTTGGTTCTGCTAGTTATTTCATGCCCCTGCGCCCTTGTGCTTTCGATTCCCTTAGGGTACTTTGGGGGAATTGGAAGAGCTGCCAAAGAAGGAATCCTTGTTAAAGGGTCAAACTTCCTTGATGCGCTTAGCAGAGCTACAGTAGTTGCTTTTGACAAAACTGGAACCCTAACCAAGGGTGTTTTCAAGGTTACAAAGATAGAAACGAGAAACGGCTTCAGTGAGGATGAAATCTTAAGATTCGCGGCATTAGCAGAGGCTCACTCTAACCACCCAATAGCCAAGGCAATAAAGGAGGCCTATGGAAGAGAAATCGACGAGACTCAAATTAAGGAACATGAGGAGATAGCTGGACATGGGGTCAGAGCGAGGATAGATGACACTGAGGTAATGGTTGGCAATGACAGACTTCTTCATAAATTCAACATCGAGCACGACACATGCCATGTTAAGGGAACAGTAGCCCACATTGTAGTCAATGGCAAATATGCCGGGTATATAATAATCTCAGATGAGATAAAAGAGGACTCGCCGATTGCAGTGAAGGAGCTCAAGCGCCTTGGAGTCAAGAAAGTCATTATGCTCACTGGAGATAACAGGGACGTAGCTGATGAAATCGCCAAACAACTTGGCATCGATGAATTTTACGCAGAGCTTTTACCTGAGGATAAAGTTAAGGTCATTGAGGAGCTTGAGAGAAAGAAAAAGGGCGATGAGAAGATAGTCTTCGTTGGAGATGGCATAAATGACGCTCCAGTGCTTGCCAGAGCTGATGTGGGTGTAGCTATGGGAGCCCTAGGAAGTGATGCGGCAATAGAGACTGCAGATGTAGTCGTAATGGATGACAAGCCTTCAAAGCTTCCTAGGGGAGTAAAAATCGCAAGGAGGACTCAGAGAATAGTGTGGCAGAATATAATACTAGCACTCGGTGTCAAGCTGGCATTCATAAGCCTTGGAATTATTGGGGAGGCAACAATGTGGGAGGCTGTGTTTGCGGATGTAGGCGTTGCCCTTATAGCGGTCTTCAATGCAATGAGGATTCTGAGGTGATGATGTGCTTTACGCATTGGAGTCTTTTTCTTTTCTTAGTCTCCTTTTGTGGTCTGAGACTAAGAAAGCTTACGAAAGAAGAAAACCCTACCGCTTCATGTTTCAGTTGCAATATGGGCGGAATATACGCTCCACTTTGTTCTGATGCCTTAGGTCTCGTTGAGAGGACTTTGGTCAATACAGATAGGTGAAATAGCTGCTCTGGTGCATGTGGTAATTATGGGGGATTGCCGGGCTTGTCATGGTGCTCCTTGCCGGTTTGAGTTTCGCTCAATATAATGTCAGGAATGGATGTGTTCCTTCGATGCTCTCTGCTTCAAGAACCCGAGTGGAAAGGTTATTCCTCCGGATGTCATACGGAAGTTCAGGCTTAGCCTCCGGGGAAAGAGGCTCGTGAGTACCAAAAGCTTAATCAATACCCTCGATATATTTTCAATTTTGGAAGTTTTTTATGTTTCAATTACCGATTTGTAAAGGATAATCTTCATATTATTTCCAGATATACATAACATTGAAGAAAACAAGAGGTGATTCAAATGAACGGGAGAATGAAAGGAAAAATGAAAGGCGGCTGCAAAGGCCATGGAAAGGGTATGAGAGCATGGGTGGAAAACACGCCCGTGAAATGCACGGAATGGGAGAAATGGAGAAAGGGTATACATACACAAAAATGGTCGGGGAGGGGTTCGATGAAACCGTTGCAAAGGTTAGAGAGGAACTAAAAAAAGCAAGTTTTGGAGTTCTCAGCGAGATAAGGGTGGATAAGCTGTTTAAAGAAAAGCTTAACCTGGATATGGAGCCTTATGTCATTCTCGGGGCATGTAACCCAGAGTTCTCCAGTCAACTTGTTGAAATCGATCCAAACAGCGGTTCATTCCTACCTTGCAACATCCTTGTTTATGTTAAAGAAGGGAAAACTCACGTAAGCCTCACGCTCCCAACAATTGCTATGAGTGTAGCCGGGAATGAGGAACTCATTGAAGTCGCTACCAAAGTGGAAGAAATCCTTAGAGATGTTGTGAATAGGGTCTGATTTCCTTTTCAGGAACATTAACCTGGTTAAAATCAGAAATTATTTGGAGGGGTGTGTGATGGAAGAAGATAATGAAGAAAAAATGCATGTCCACCACGGAGCCAGGGGACATGGAGGTCATAATGAAATGGGTCATGACATGCACATAGATCATGAGGCGGAGAGCAGTATGCACACGCATAAGGGCGTGATGGAAGAAAACGCTGGACATGATCATCATATGGAGCACGAACATAAGGGCCACGAAGATCATGGGCACTCACATGCTGAGCATCACAAAATGATGATGGAGGACTTTAAGAGAAGATTTATAGTCTCTGCAATACTCACGATTCCAATACTGATCTTGTCTCCTCTGATTCAGCGGTTCCTTGGGTTTACGTTCACATTCGCCGGCGATCGTTACGTTCTCTTCGGCCTCTCTGCAGTGGTCTACTTCTACGGTGGCTGGCCATTTCTTAATGGTATGGTAGAAGAACTCAAGAAGAGACTACCTGGGATGATGACGTTAATTGCCCTGGCAATTACGGTAGCGTTTTCTTACAGTGTCGCTGTCACCTTTGGGTTGCCTGGAAAAACATTCTATTGGGAGCTTGCCACGCTTATTGACATCATGCTTTTAGGCCACTACATCGAGATGCGTTCTGTTTTAGGCGCTTCAAGAGCCTTAGAAGAGCTGATAAAGCTCATGCCAACTGAGGCTCACTTAATAACCCCAGAGGGAATAAAAGATGTTTCAGTAAGTGAGTTAAAAAAGGGGGATATTGTCCTTGTCAAGCCTGGAGAGAAAGTACCCTCTGACGGGATCATAATTGAGGGAGAGACAAGTGTAAACGAAGCAATGCTCACGGGGGAGTCAAAACCTGTTTATAAGAAGCGCGGCGACAGTGTTATAGGCGGTTCAATAAATCTCGAAGGCGCAATAAAGGTCAGGATAGAGAAGACAGGGAAGGATACTTACCTCATGCAGGTCGTCGAGCTGGTGAGGCAGGCCCAGGAGACGAGATCTAGAACCCAAGATTTAGCGAACAGAGCTGCTTTTTACCTCACGCTCATAGCGATTACAGCGGGTAGTATAACCCTCGGAACGTGGCTTTATATGGGAATGCCCTTTGTCTTTGCCCTTGAACGTATGGTGACGGTGATGGTTATAACTTGTCCGCATGCTCTTGGATTGGCAGTTCCACTTGTTGTTTCAGTCTCCACGTCGATTTCAGCCAAAAAAGGAATTCTTATAAGGAACAGGGAGGCCTTTGAGAGAGCTAAAGACGTCCAAGTGGTGGTATTTGATAAAACTGGAACACTAACAGAGGGCAAATTTGAGGTAACTGATGTAATCCCACTGGAAGACGTTGAAGAATACGAAATTCTAAAATATGCTGCTGCCCTTGAAGCCCACTCAAGCCATCCAATTGCGCAAGGTATAGTTGAGAAGGCAAAGGAGCTCAATCTCGAATCCTACGAAGTCAAGGAATCAAAAGTTCTGCCGGGTAAAGGAGTTCAAGGTATTATTAACGGAAAAGAAGTCTTTGTAGTGAGCCCCAATTTCGTGAAGGAAAATGGCCTTTGGAAAGATGACAAGCGTGTTGATAAGGTTCTTGAGCAAGGTAAGACCGTGGTCTTCTTAATAATAGATGGGAAGCTTGCAGGAGCAATAGCCTTAGCAGATAAGATAAGACCTGAGTCAAGGGAAGCTATAAAGAAGCTCCACGAGATGGGTATTAAGGCATATATGCTTACAGGAGACAACGCCAAAGTTGCAAAGTGGGTGGCGGAAGAGCTTGGTTTAGACGGGTTCTTTGCAGAGGTTTTGCCTCATCAGAAGTCTGAGAAAGTTAAAGAGCTCCAGGAAAACGGGTTCATAGTTGCAATGGTGGGGGATGGCATAAACGATGCTCCGGCTTTGATTCAAGCCGATGTAGGTATAGCTATTGGAGCTGGAACCGATGTGGCAATAGAGAGTGCAGACATAATCCTCGTCAAGAATGACCCAAGGGATGTGATAACGGCAATACACCTTGCGAGGGCAACTTATGGGAAGATGGTGCAGAATTTAGCGTGGGCTACTGGTTACAACACATTTGCTATTCCCCTAGCAGCTGGTACACTTTACAGCTATGGGATATTGCTAAGCCCAGCTGTAGGTGCTTTGTTAATGAGCTTGAGTACAGTTATAGTTGCCATAAATGCAAGGTTTTTGAAGGCTTGAACTTTATTTTTGGAAAATTTTTGATTTGATTATTTCCATTTCGATAGAGATAAACCATATAGTCTTTAGAAAAAGAGTAGGCATTGGTGAAAGAAAAATGATGTTTGAGAACATTGGTGGAGACTTTTTGGTTCATGTTGGAGAAGAATGGGGGTGGCATCATATGATGGGATTTGGCTGGTTTGGATGGTTCGGCATGATTTTCATGCTGTTGTTCTGGGTTCTGATAATAGTCGGGATAATATGGCTTGTCAAGTGGTTGATAGAAAGTACAAGCAGAACGGAAAAAGCCTCGAAGAAGAGGGCACTTGAAATTCTCGATGAAAAATACGCCAGAGGTGAGATAGACGACGAGGAATATGAAAGGAGGAAGAGAAAAATCCTGGAAGGCTGAAGATCTCTCTATTTTTTATTCTTAAGTATCAAAATGAAACCCGTCAGGGACAGCCGCGTGTTGGGTTTCCTTTTATGATATCTATTCTTGTGGATGACAAAACTCTAAGTGTTGAGAGCGTTTACCATACTCTCCACTATGGGATTTTAGGGAAAATGCTGAATATACTTATAGCAGAGCATAATATTAGAAGAAGACTCTTAAAAGCTCACTCAAAGCTAAAAGAAACAGCAGAAAAAAGAAACTACTTGGTCAGGCAAACACGGCTTTATACAAGCCAACTATAATATCGCCAACCTCACAGTAAACATCCATATAGTTGACCTTTGTTAGGTTAAATACTCTCGAACCCATCTCCCTGATTTCCTCCAGCGAGAATCCAAGGTGGGTGTCCTTCAAAGTTTCTTTAAGCTCTTCATGCTCGTGTTTAAGGACATCAACTATCACCACAATTCCCCCATCCTCTAGAACCTCTTTCATGCTTCTTAGCACTTTCTCTGGTTCTAGAAAGTGGTGAAATGCTAAGGTGGATAAAACAACATCAAATTTCTCTGGGGCATTTATATTGTACTGTTTGTTTGCAATATTGACAGATTCCTTAATTTTCTCGGCGACGCCCCATATGGGGATTATGCCCTTGTACTTAAGTCTCTTCAACATGCTTGGAGTTATATCCAACCCATAGACCTCTACATCGACTCCGTTATCTTCAAGCTTCTTTTTGATCCTCTCAGTAAAGAATCCGGAACCGGCCGCAACGTCTAGTATCTTGAGTCCTTTTCTATTCAGCTTCATGATTTCACTGACTATTTCCTCTACTATTGTCTGTATGCACTCTTCTCTAAGATAGTCTCTAACAATATCGTCCCTTTCCGGGGCTTCTTTTTCGAAGTACTCTATCTGATCCATAAGCTCATTTATTGAATTCTCATCAAAGCTGAGCTTTTTTAGAAACTCTCTGACCTCATCAAGAGTCGATATCATTCTCCCACCGCCTGGAACCCTCTCTCAAGATCTTCGATGAGATCCTCGACGTCCTCTATTCCAACTGAGACTCTGATGAGCGAGTCTCTTATCCCCACTCTCTCCCTCTCTTCCTTGGGGACGGAGGCGTGCGTCATGATCGCCGGCAGTTCTATAAGGGACTCCACTCCGCCAAGGCTCTCAGCAAGTGCGAAGATCTCTAAGCTCTCAACGAACTTTATGGCCTTCTCAAGACCCCCTTTAAGCTCAAATGAAAGCATCCCACCGAAGCCGCTCATCTGTCTCTTCGCGAGCTCGTGCTGTGGATGAGACGGCAAACCTGGATAGTAAACGCGCTTAACCAGCGGGTGCCCCTCGAGGTACTTCGCTATTGCCATGGCGTTCTTCTCGTGCCTCTCCATCCTGAGGGAGAGAGTTTTGATGCCCCTCATGACCAGCCAGGAATCGAAGGGCGAAAGAACCGCTCCAACCGCGTTCTGGTGGAACTTGAGCTTTTCATAGAGCTCCTCATCGTTTACCATAACCGCTCCACCGACGACATCCGAGTGTCCGCCGAGGTACTTGGTGACGCTGTGGAGCACTATGTCCGCTCCGAGGTCGAGGGGGTTCTGGAAGTAGGGACTCGCAAAGGTGTTGTCCACTACCACTATGATGCCCTCCTCGTGGGCGATCTCTGCTATCGCCTTTATGTCCGCAAGCTTCAGGAGCGGGTTTGTGGGAGTTTCAAGCCAGATCATCCGCGTGTTTTTCCTTATTGCCTTTCTAACGTTCTCTGGATTTCTCGCATCGACGTAGGTGAACTCAAGTCCGAAGCGCTCCATTATCTGATTGAAGAGCCTCTTCGTGCCGCCGTAGAGGTCGTCGAACGCTATAACGTGGTCCCCTCTCCTTAACAGCGCCAGAAGCACCGTTGACTCGGCTGCAAGCCCGGAGGAGAAGACAAGTCCGTACTTTGCATTCTCAAGCGCTGCTAACTTTCTCTCAAGACTGTCCCTCGTTGGATTGCCGCTCCTCGAGTAGACATAGCCCTCTTCAACCTCCTTTACGCTCTTCTTTGCAAAGGTTGTTGAGAGGTGGATCGGGGATACCACATCGCCGTATTGCATTCTCTCTGGTTCTTCGCCTATGTGAATCGCCTTGGTTGAGAACCTCATCTCAGCACCTCCAGAACCTTTTCATCGTCAATCTCGAAGCCGTTCTTCAGCATCCATTCATCATTGAAGATCTTCGTCAGGTAGTTTCTTCCCGTATCCGGGAATATCACGACGGCCTTCTTGCCCTCAACACCATTTTCTTTGAGGTACTTTATGGTTCCATAGAGAGCTGCCCCCGAAGAGCCTCCTGCTAAAATGCCCTCTTTCCTTGCAAGGAAGCGAGTCATTGCAAACGCCTGCTGGTCATTAACTACCACTATGTCATCAACTAAGTTCAAATCTACAGTATCTGGTAACAGGTCTTCCCCTATTCCCTCGACGAGGTACGGATGAGCCCTCTTTACAGCTTCCTCTAAACTCGTTCCTTTTTTCACAAGGTTGTATATCGAGCCGATAGGGTCAACCCCGATTATCTTGATATCCTTTCTCTCCTTCAGATAGCGCCCAATTCCAGTTATCGTCCCTCCGGTGCCTATGCCAGCGAAGAGATAGTCTACTTCCCCATTGGTCTGCTCCCAAATTTCCCTGGCGGTCGTTTCGTAATGAGCTATTGGGTTGTACTTGTTGAAGTACTGGTTGGGTATATAGGCGTAGGGGGTCTCCTCGACCTTTTCCTCAAGGATGGCCTCCAGCTCTTCCAGTCTTTCCTCCCTAACGAGTCTTTGCACGTATTCGACTATTTCCCTGAGTTCTTCCCTACTAATGGCTCTCTCTTTCTTCCATATGAGGTTTCTTACAGCTTCGGCGACTTTATAATAGGAGTTCGGATCACTTGGAGAAACGGCCGTTGGTGTTCTTATGACGAACGCTCCAAGGGCCTTGAGAAGGAGTTCCTTCTCGATGCTCATCTTATCGGGCATCGTGAAGACCGTCAGGTAGCCCTCATCCGCTGCTACAAGTGCGAGACCTACACCGGTGTTTCCAGAAGTTGGCTCGATTATCACGGCTCCCTCGACGATTTTACCCTCTTTCTTTGCACCCTCAATCATGTATTTCCCGATTCTGTCTTTTATACTTCCTCCAGGGTTAAAGAACTCCACCTTAGCATACAGCTCATTCTTGAGGCCAAAGTACCTCTCTATCTTCCTGAGCCTCACCAGGGGAGTGTTACCTATCGTCTGCACGATGTCATCATAAATACCCATTTTTGTGTAATTTTCCTCCATTCTAACCACCACTTACACATTAGTGAATAAAAGCGCATATATATCTTTCGATTGCGGCAAAGCTGCTTTTTGAAAAATAGGAAACAACTCATGGTTATTTAACGAAATGTTTGAAATAAAAGGTTTTGGACAGAACTGTGAAGTCCATAGGCTTTTTTTGTGTTTTATTTGCTTTTATGGTTTTGTCGCCACTATCAGCCTCACGATATCATAAAAGAGGTTCTCAACTTTTTCTATTTTAAAGCCCGCCCTTTCGATGTTTCTCTGAGTTTCTCTCAGCAGAGAAGTTCCGAGGAGCGTTCTTATGAAGGGCTCCATGAGGTAGAGAGGGACGTTGAGAAGCTTTGATTCGCTTTTCATGTGCTCAAGAAATATTGCCCTTCCTCCGGGTTTTAGGACTCTGTAAGCCTCTTTTAGTCCTTTAATTGGATCCGGAACTGTACAGAAGACGAAAGTGCTAACTATAGTGTCGAAGGTATTATCCTCAAACTCCAAGTTCTGGGCGTCCATGTATAAAAGCTTGACGTTTTCTAACCTGACCTTCCTTCTCCGTTCTTCGGCTTTTTTAAGCATGTTTCTGCTGAAGTCTATGCCAATAACCTCCACATCCTTTGGGTAATATGGGAGGTTCTTTCCCGTTCCTACTCCTATCTCGAGGACTTTGCCTTTAACAAGACTTAGGGCTTTTTTCCTGTATTTTGAAAAAGCCTGTATCTCCATCGGGCTCTCAAACAGATCATAAATCTTTGCAAATCTATCATATTTTTTCGCGGGGTTCACGCTTCTCGCCTGTTAATTATCTTTGCAAACTTCCAATTAAGATTATCCTTCCATTCTGGTAAAGGAACAACTTTTTGCTTGCCATGTTGGGAATGATAAGCCTATTAATATTGTGTTCACTTAGTAGTAAGTAGAAAAAGAAACAGGAGGATGATAAGATGGAATGGAAGTCGCTATTAATCGGATTCATAATTGGGGCGCTCATAGCAATCCCGTACGGCCTAGCCCACAGTGGCGGGTTTGACATAGGAGAGAAGACCGGTTCGCACTGGGGCTTTGGCCCAATGGGCGGCCATAGAATGGGCATGGGAATGATGGGCTACGGCATGCACGGCATGATGGACGAACACGAGGAGATGGAGGAGTACATGACCGATGGGAACTTCACCGAGCTCCATGAAGAAATGGAAGCGGAGATGGAAGAGCACATGGGTGTTAACTGGAAAGAAATGAAGGAAATGCACGAGGCATGTGAGAAGTATATGGGTTTTGAAGAAGAGGAAGAAGAGAACCCATGACTTGCCTATCTTTTATTCATATTTTGAGGGATTGGTGCTGTGAAAGGACTTTTTATGCTAATGTTCTCAGTGTCATTCCATAAAATTTGGCAACTTGTTGCATAAGAGGTGCCACAAAATGAAAAAGACCATCTTGATATTATTTTGGCTGTTAAGCATGAACGGAAGAGTTCTAGCCGAGCCCATAAACGAATTTACGGGATTGACGACCCTTTCCGTAATAGCACTTGGAATTCTGAATGCATTAAGGCCCTCTATTTTCCTGATGATTGTGTTTCTCCTCTCGATGATAGCCCTGATCGACAAAAATAAGGTTCTCAAAGTTGGACTTTCGTTTACTGCGGGAGCTTTTCTGGGATATACCATAATAGCCTCCGTCTTGATGAACCTCCACGGAAAATTTATGGGTCTAAGGTACTTTGTTGTGGCATTTGGTATCTTAGTGGGGGCCTACAAAATAGCATCATCTCTGGGATATGTAAAAATATCCCCAAGCAACCCCCTGAGGGAGAAAAGCAACAGAATTCTTGAGAGGGCCACATCACCACCGAGTGCTTTTTTAGTGGGTGGCATACTGTCTTTTCTCTCTCTTTCGTGTGTTCTTCCCTCGTATTTGCTTGTAACCTCTTTGTTATCTGATGGATTCTCCTTAGGCACTAGGGCAGTACTCTTGGGAGTGTTCATTGGGATTTCAGTGCTTCCCTTGGCATTAGTTACGTTGGGGTTCCACTATGGAAGCAGATATGCAAAGCTCGGCGAAGCTGTCAACAAACTCTCAAAAATGAGTGGAAGAGGGGACTTAGCCATGGGTATGGTGCTCGTGTTCGTGAGCATCCTCTACCTTCTGCTCCTTGGATAGTTTAACTTTCTCCAAATTTTCCCTTGCCTTCTTGAACTCCCGGAGGCAGGTCGGACAGCAGAAGAAGTAGACCCTGTTGCGGTACTTGTAGACTATCGGCTCCTCCACGATTTCTTTTCCACAGTAATCGCACTTGAAGGGCACCTTTATTTTCGGTTTGAGTCTTTTTTCTCTGCTCTCAAGGATTGGCATTATTTCGAGGACTTCAACGCCCGTCCCCTCGATGACCCGCTTGAGATCTTCCATAGCATTGACAGCGACTTTTATGAGGTACTTCGTGCTTGTGAAGCGATTTATCTCGATTATCTCCTCGAATTCATCCATCTTTTCTGGCTTTTCTGTTCTAACAACAAGGGCGATCACGTTATGAGCTCTTTGAAGTTCTGGATTTAGTTTTATGGTGTAGCCTTCTATTATTCCATCCTTTTCGAGCTTTTCAAGCCTTGTTCTAACTGTGGGTCTGCTAACTCCAAGCCTATCAGCCAGCTCGGATATGCTGAGCCTTGCGTTGTCCATTAGGAGGTATATGAGTTTGAGGTCAAGGTCGTCCAGCCTGTTCATCATTACCCCCTCACTTGAAGAAGTTGGTTACCAAAATATAAAAGACATTCGGTTGGACTTTACATTTTGGTATGAATAATGCCCATAAGTTTCATCACGAAGTAAATAATGGTGGTGAGTGTGAGGATAACTCTTAAAGTTAACGGCATGACCTGTGCCATGTGTGTTAAAACCATAGAAATGGCCTTGGCTGAATTAGATGGTGTGAGAACTGCAAAGGCAAACCTGAACAGTGAGACGGTTTTCGTTGATTTTGATGAGTCAAAGGTTAGCTTGAATCAGATCATCAGGGCTATAGAAGAAGTGGGATATGAGGTAATAAGGGAGCGCAGGAATGCAGTGATCAAAATCGGCGGCATGACCTGTGCGATGTGTGTTAAGACCGTTGAAAATGCGATAAAGGAGCTCCCTGGGGTCATGGAGGTGAGCGTTAATCTTGCAACTGAGAGCGCAAGGGTCTCTTACAATCCTTCGCTCGTTGATATTGATGACATTAAGAAGGCCGTTGAGAGCGTGGGGTACGAGTTTTTGGGCGTGGAGGGTGAAGAGAGCCACGACATCGAAAGGGAAGTGAGGGAAAAGCATATAAGGGAGATGAAACGCAACCTCATAGTGGCCTGGAGTGTCGGAATACCCCTCTTTCTCTCCATGCAGCTGAAGAGGTTTGGAATTTATGTTGAAAACCTGATCTACATCCATTTCCTCCTCGCGACGGTGGCAATAGCCTACGCCGGCAGGGGAATCTTCAGGAAGGCCTACTCCTCGCTCAAGCACAAGACCCTCAACATGGAGGTGATGTACGCTTTAGGTATCGGCTCGGCCTACCTGACGAGCGTCCTAGCGACATTTGGGGTAATCCCGAGGGAGTTCAACTTTTTTGAGGCTAGCGTCCTCCTTATGGCGTTCCTCCTGCTCGGACGCTACCTTGAGGCAAGGGCAAAGGGGAGGACTAGTGAGGCAATAAAGAAGCTCATGGGGCTCCAGGCGAAGAAGGCAACCGTCCTGAGGGAAGGGAAGGAGATCGAAGTCCCGATAAGCGAGGTCAAGGCCGGGGACGTGGTAATCGTAAAGCCCGGTGAAAGGATTCCCATCGATGGGGTTGTCATCGAGGGAGAAAGCTACGTAGACGAGTCAATGATAACCGGTGAGCCCATCCCAAGCCTGAAGCGGGCGGGAGACAAGGTCATCGGAGGGACTATAAACAAGAACTCCGTCCTCAAGATTAGAGCGGAAAAAGTTGGAAGGGATACACTCCTCGCTCAGATAATAAAACTAGTTGAAGAAGCCCAAAACACGAAGCCTCCAGTGCAGAGGCTGGCTGACACTGTGGTTGCTTATTTCATCCCCACTGTCCTCGCAGTATCTCTGCTCTCCTTCGCCTACTGGTATTTCATAGCCGATAGACCATTGGTGTTTGCCTTTACCACTCTACTCAGCGTTCTCGTCATAGCCTGTCCGTGTGCCTTTGGTTTAGCAACTCCAACAGCTTTAACGGTAGGCATTGGGAAGGGGGCCGAGCTTGGAATATTAATCAAGAACGGTGAGGCATTGGAGATAGCTAGAAAAGCAACCATAGTTCTCTTTGATAAGACCGGGACGCTCACGAAGGGGAAGCCCGAGGTCACGGACGTGATAGCCTTCGGCATGGACGAAAGGGAGCTCCTGAAACTGGTGGCCTCGGCGGAGAAGCGCTCGGAGCACCCGCTTGGAGAGGCCATAGTGAGGAAGGCCGAGGAGCTGGGGATAGAGGCGGAAGAGCCGGAGGAGTTTGAGGCGATCACCGGAAAAGGCGTCAGGGCCAGAGTCCGCGGAAGAGAGGTTTTGGCAGGGAACAGGAGGCTCTTCGCGGAAAGCGGCCGCTCAATAGAGGGCATCGAGGAAGTCCTTCACAGGCTGGAAAACGAGGCAAAGACGGCGATAATAGTGGCGGTGGACGGCAGAACGGCCGGCGTGATTGGGGTTGCTGACACGATAAAGGAGGGCGCCAAGGAGGCCATTGAGGAGCTGCACAGGATGGGCAAGAAGGTCGGCATGATAACCGGCGACAACAGGAGGACTGCTGAAGCGATTGGAAAAGCCCTCGGCGTGGACTACATCTTAGCGGAGGTGCTTCCGGGCGATAAGGCCAGCGAGGTAAAGAAGCTCCAGGAGAAGGGAGAAACCGTCATCTTCGTGGGGGACGGGATTAACGACGCCCCAGCCCTAGCTCAGGCAGATGTGGGAATAGCAGTTGGAAACGCCACGGACATAGCGATGGAGAGCGGCGACATAGTGCTTGTGAGAAACGACCCGAGGGACGTCGTGAGGGCCATAAAGCTCAGCCAGAAGACGCTTTCAAAGATAAAGCAGAACATATTCTGGGCAATGTTCTACAACACAATACTGATACCCTTCGCGGCCGGGCTGGCCTACGTGCTCTTCGGCGTCCAGTTCCGGCCCGAGTGGGCCGCCGGGGCCATGAGCCTTAGCAGTGTCAGCGTGGTCACGAACTCACTCATGCTCAAGCGCGTTAAAATCTGACAATCCTTTTACCCTTTGAAGGCAAAATAATGGTGGTGTTGGTATGATACTCGAATACGATGGAAAGGTTGATCTTAGCAGGGGGAAGATTGTGCTCTGGTTTTCCATTCCAGGTTGCCCCCCGTGCAGACTGGTTGAGAACTTCATTGAAGAGCTTGCTGACGAATTCAATGACATTCGGATTATCCATGTGAATGCAGAAAAATGGGGGGAACTTGTGGAGCAGTTCGGCATTCTGAACGTCCCCACGCTCGTTTACCTCAAGGACGGACGGGAAGTCGGAAGGCAGAACCTCATAAGAACTAAGGACGAGCTCCTCCTCAAATTTGAAGAGCTTCACAAAATTTAGCTTCAAAGATATTTGAAGCTGTCAAAATTCTTTTAAATTTTTAAACGGAGCGTATTCTAGGTGAAAAACTATGAAAAGTCTGAAAGCGTTTTTCGGAATTTTGGTTTTGGCGATAGTTTTTGTGGGAGGGTACGTGATTAACAACGCTAATGAGGAAAAATACATTACTCTAGAAGCCACTTTCAGAATGGGAGGAGCGGTTTACAAAGGCTATGAATTTGAAGGAAATACACTCGTCTTTAAGTTCGATCGGAGTGGGGACTTCTTTACACAGGCAATAGAGACAAAGGAGTTCACAACAGATAAAAAGCTTTCTCCGGAAAAGGTGATCATGGAGATAAACACCAACGGCAAAATAAAAAGGTACGATGCGAGATTGGTTGAAGAGAGGGGCGGTGCAGTTGTTTACGAGGCAAGCGAGCTTTAGTCCTCTGGAACTCCAACTGGGAATATGTAGAGGGGCTCTCCTGGGACATCAAGCACTTTTTTAACTTCTTCATCTATAAAAGCTCCTACAGCAACTGTCCCCAGCTTCAAAGCGGTAACCTGCAGATAAATATTCTGCCCAATGTGTCCGGCGTCTATGTGCACATACCTATACCCTCTCTCCCCGTATCTTCTTGTCGTCCTTTCGTAGTGCGCCACTATGATGATGTTTATCGGAGCTGTTTCTACGTGCCTTTGATTGAGGCATGCTCTAGCGAGGGGTTTGCTTAAGTCCCCTTCGCGGATCAATTCCAGAGTATGGGCTTTGCCATCGTAGTGGTAAAGTCCCGGTTTAAGCCCTTCGACATTTGAGACTACTACATAAACTTCAAATGGATAGCAAGCACCTGCGCTTGGAGAAGTTCTTTTACCCCAGGCATTTATTCCATACGCGGCCCAGAGTATCTGGGAGACTTCTTCAAGGGTTAATGGCTCATCTTTGTATCTTCTTATGCTCTTTCTCAGGTTTATCGCTTCCTCAACGCTCATCTCACCTTTAAGCCTTGGGACGGGAAGTTCAACCTTCATGGCGCATCCCAGAATTGATGAAGGTATCTTCATTGATTAAGGTTTTGGTATCAAAAGCTAAAAGCAGAGAAAAAAAACCGC
This sequence comes from Thermococcus aegaeus, assembly GCF_055393685.1. Classification (NCBI taxonomy): domain Archaea; kingdom Methanobacteriati; phylum Methanobacteriota; class Thermococci; order Thermococcales; family Thermococcaceae; genus Thermococcus; species Thermococcus aegaeus. The sequence continues at coordinate 1,445,220 of NZ_AP042464.1, forward strand.
TACTCCTCTGCAAGTACCAGTGCTGAACTTCCAGACTCGAATTTAGCTGTGAACAAGCCTCTCGTCTTGTTGGCTATCCATACTAAGCTTAACATTATTGGCACTTCCTCCAAAACGCCAACAACCGTGGCCAAGGCCGCTCCGCTTTCAAGGCCAAAGAGGGCTATTGCAACTGCCACGGCTAGCTCAAAGAAGTTGCTTGCTCCTATGAATGATGCTGGAGCTGCAACCTTGTGTGGAAGCTTCCAGAGCCACGCCCACCCGTAGGCTATCGCAAAGATGAAGTACGTCTGTATCGTCAGTGGGATTGCTATGAGGGCTATGTGAAGTGGGTTTTCTAGGATTATGCTCCCCTGGAAGGAGAAGAGGAGTATCAGCGTCAGCAGGAGCCCCACGATGGAGACGGTGCTCAGCTTCGGCAGGAACACCCTTTCAAACCACTCCGGTCCCTTCCTTGTGAGGATGTATCTCCTTGAGACGTAGCCTGCCGTTAGCGGAATGACCACGAAGAGCACCACCGAGAGGAGGAGCGTGTCGTAAGGGACGGGAACCTCGTTGAGGCCCATTAGGAAGCCGACTATTGGAGCGAAGGCGAGGAGAATTATGAGGTCATTTGTTGCAACCTGCACGAGCGTGTAGAGCGGATCTCCATCTGCAAGATAGCTCCATACGAAGACCATTGCCGTGCAGGGAGCAGCACCGAGGAGTATTGCCCCAGCTATGTATTCTTTGGCAAGTGAGGGCTCGATCAGGCCGAGCTTGATGGAGAAGAGCGTCCCTATGAAGAAGGAGCTTATGAGGAACATGCTGAAAGGCTTTATCAGCCAGTTGGTCACCCACGTGACTGTGAGCCCCTTGAGCATCTGTCCCCTGTGAACCCTCTTTATTGCGGAGAAGTCCACCTTGACCATCATGGGGTAGATCATCGCCCATATCAGGACTGCTATGGGCATGTTGACGTTCGCTACCGTGAGCTTTGAGAGTGCTCTTGGCACTGCCGGGGCGACCTTGCCGAGAACTATGCCCGCCATTATACAGAAAGCCACCCAGAGTGAGAGGTACTTTTCAAAGAAGCTTAACCCTTTTTTCTCGCCCATTTCCCGCACCCATTTGAGTTGAAGGAGTTTTCAAATAAAAGTCTTTTTAAAACCAAAGGTGAAAGTTCAAATGATATTTGTTTCATTTATGTTGATCTCTATAGATTATTGCGGAAAGATATTTAAAATGAGTTTCTAACCCCATCGTGGTGAAGAAAATGGAAGAAAAGCTCATCCTCTTCGTCTGCGTGAAGAACTCCGCAAGAAGCCAGATGGCAGAGGCTTTCTTCAACCACTTCAACGATGACCCTAGGTTCAAGGCCATGAGCGCCGGAACGGAGCCTGCCGAAGAGATAGACCCACTAGCGAAGAAGGTCATGGAAGAGATTGGAATTTCTCTCGAAGGCCAGTACCCGAAGCTCTACACCGAAGAGATGGCTGATAAAGCTTACATCGTCATCACAATGGGCTGTCTCGACAAGTGCCCTTATGCTCCACCAGAAAAGACTTGGGATTGGGGGTTAGATGATCCCTACGGCCACCCAATAGAGAAGTACCGCGAAGTAAGGGACGAGATAAAGCGCCGTGTGTTAAAGCTAATCGACGACTTGAAGGCCGGAAAGAGCAGGGAAGAGATAATAGGTAAGAAGAGCCTTTTCACTCTTTGAACACTTCTCCAGTAACCAAGTCTATCCCAATTTTTCTAACCTTCAGCTTCCAGAGCTTCTCAGGGGCTCCTCCACCCTCTTCCCTATAACCTGCCATCTCGATTATCCCTGCATCCTCAAGGGCAGAGAGGTGGTAGTAGAGCGTTGAGCGGGGCATGTTCAATCCCCTCTCTTGAAGTGCTTGATAGATTTCGTTTGTCCCCTTAACCCCTTCACTCAGGATTTTGATGATGCTTCTCCTTGGTTCAGCCAAAAGAGGCTTGAGGAGCATCATCATACTTTTCAGGTTCCTCATTTCTCCCATCATCCATTTTGGCATCTTTCCTCACCGATTATGCTTAACCATTAAACCCTTATAAAATTACCGCTCTAGATGACTTTTGCTTAGAATATTATAGAAAACTTTATAAATAGTATTGTGATATTATAGTTCAGAAAAACTGGAGGTGGTTAAGATGCCGTTTGGAGTTCCCGGATGGAAGTGGAAGGTTGGAAGGTTTGGACATGTGATGGAAAAAGAGTCAAATTACGAGGAAATCAAGACAAAAGCAAGAGATCTGCTTGAGAAAGTTAGCAAAGGTGCTGCATGGAAGTGCCGTTGCGGAACCCTCCACGTCCCCTTGCTCATTGAGGAGGAAATAATTGGTGAGCTCTGGGAAGATGTTGACCCCAAAGAGGTGGAGATCGGTGCCTACTGGTTCGGGAGATTGGGCACCAAGGTCCAGCTCGTGAAGGACGGAAGGGTGGTGGGCTTTCTCTGGCTCGCTTGAGCCTTTTACCCAGCTCTGTCCAGCAATGCTTTTAAATGATATCAAATTCAAATAAGTTTAGTTTCAAATGAAGAAAATATCATGAAGGTGATGCACATGTTCTTCAAGCTCGCAAACAACCTTAAGAAAAACCTGCTGTGGTACTCTCTCATAGCAATAGCCGTAGGCTGGGCCCTGGGACTGGCCTTTCCGGGCTTTGCTAAGGCCCACAAAGAGGGATTGAGCAACCTCACTACAATACTCGTCTTCCTCATGATATACCCGATGATGATAAACCTCAACCTTGAGAGGATACCCAAAGTTCTCAAGGAGCCAAAGCCCGTCCTCCTGAGCCTCGTCTACAACTTTGCCCTCACCCCAGTGGTGGCCTTTCTCCTCGTAAAGGGCTTCATCCATGACCCAAACTTGGCGCTCGGCTTTCTCCTGGTCATGCTCGTTCCTGGCTCATCCATGAGCATAGGCTACGCCGGTTTAGCCGGAGGAGACCTTGAAGTTGCTACGGTGGCGCTCGGCGTTAACTTCCTCCTCATCCCGATCATGCTCCCGCTCTGGATAAAGCTCCTCGGCAGTGCCTACAACGTCCCTGTTCCCCTCTCACTGCTCCTCAGGACGGTCTTCATAGTCCTCATCCTCCCCATGTTCCTCGGCGACCTCACGAGGAGGCTCCTCACGAGAAAGCTTGGCAAGGAGAGGTTCCTTGAGCTAAAGCCGCTCTTTGGTTCGATAACAATGAGCACCATGCTCCTCCTTGTGGGATTGATATTCTTCATGAAGGCCCAGCTCCTGCTGAGCAAATGGACCCTCCTCGTTGAGCTTGCTATTGTGAACACGGTCTACATGCTCATCATGCTCGGGGTCATAACGTGGCTGGACAGGGTTCTCGGCCTGAGCTACAAGGAACACATGGGGATAGCCTTCCTCAGCGTCGGGAAGAACAACGGAACGGCTATAGCGATAGCGACGCTCGCTTTCCAACCCCTCGTGGCCATTCCAGCGGCTACACTTCCAATATTCCAGATAATTTTCCTCATCCTCTATCTAAAGCTTGCGGAGAGGGTAAGGTGCCTCTTTGAGACCTGTGTTGAGCTTAATGAGAAAAGCAAAGCGGAGGCTCTTTAGTCCCCTGGCTTTACTACCTCCACCTCCCCCCTTATCTTCTCTGCTCCAACGGTGTTGAAAACCGTTCCGTACTTCTCAGCCAGCTCCTTAACGCGCATGATCTTCTTCTCGTCCTCGTTCGTGAATACCGTGATTTTGTAAGTTATCTCCTTCAGCTGGGGCTCATCAAGCCCGCGCCAACCCCTAACTTCAACCTCAAAGCCCCTCACGTCGAGGCGCATCTTCTTGATGAGCCTCCCCCAGTTGACGGTTATACAACCGCCTATCGCCGCTAAGAGGTACTCCGTCGGGTTTGGTCCCTTGTTATGACCATCGGTGTTTGTATCTATATGAAATGTGAACTCCCTCACCTTTGCCTCGCTCCCGACGTTGCCGTCCCACTTTAAATGTGCAGAATACTCAAGACGCTCCATAGTACCACCGTTTTAAAAATGAACGCCATCTCAAATAAAAGCCTTTTTCCATGCAAATCTTAACGTTCGAAAATCTTTTATACTGTCACTCAAGAGTTGAGAGTGGGAGTGATAATGGAACATCACCACAAAGAACTCAAGGGCAGAATGTTGTTTTCTTTCGTCCTCAACATAACGATAACACTAGCTGAAGTCATCGGCGGTATTCTTTCTGGGAGTTTAGCTCTTTTAAGCGACTCCCTTCACAACTTCAGCGACTCAATGAGCATCCTCGCGAGCTATTTGGCCGTAAAGATTGGCGAGCGCGAGAGGAACGAAAAGTATACCTTTGGGTATAAAAGAGCCGAAATCCTAGTTGCTTTTGTCAATTCTGCCGTCCTTGTTGGTGTAGCATTATTCCTCCTTGTTGAGGCCTATAAGCGGTTTAAAAACCCCGAACCCATAAATGGGCCTCTTATGCTTGGAGTAGCTTTAATAGGCCTTTTGGCCAACCTGATATCGGTTATCCTCCTCCACGAGCATGCACACGAGAGCATGAACGTCCGCTCCGCTTATCTCCATCTATTGAGTGACACACTGTCTTCAGTCGCCGTTGTGATTGGTGGAATAGCTATCATAAAGTGGAACGTCCTCTGGGTTGATCCCCTCGTCACAGTTCTAATCTCGCTCTACATCCTCCGTGAGGGCTATGAAATTCTCAGGGAGAGTGTTGAAGTACTCATGGAGGCTTCACCAAATCTAAATTTTGAGGAGATAAAACACGAAATTGAGAGCATCCCCGGTGTTAAGAATGCACACCACTTCCACGCTTGGAGGGTGGGAGAGAAGGAAATCCACTTTGAGTGCCACGTTGAGGTTAATGATATGCCCCTCAGCGAGGCCCAGAAGCTCATAGATGATATTGCGGAGAGACTCAAAAACTTTGGAATAACCCACGTAACGATTCAGCTCGAAGCAGGAAGGTGTGAGGAGAAGAACACAATCTGCGGTGGGGAAAATGGTTAAAGTTGCCCTCCCAACTTCAAAAGGCGGTCTTGACGATAAGATCCACGAAAGCCTTGTGAGGGCAGATACCTTCACATTGATGGAACTTGAGGATGGAGAAATCAAAGATGTAAAAGTTCTGGAAAATCTCTATAAGGATGAGCCTTATGGTGCAGGCTCCAAGGTTGCCTTGTTTTTGGTTAGCGAGAGACTAAACGTCCTCTTGACACCTATGGACTGCCCGAAGGGAAAGACGATACTTGAGGAGGGAGGGATTAAAATAATCAAAGTAAAATCGGGAAAACGGGTAGAAGAAGTGATCAAGAGTCTCCGAAGTAGTTTATAGCTCCTGTTGGGCATATCCTCTGGCAGCCCCTGCAGAACTCCACGCACTCATCGGGGTTCACTACCTTGGGCTTGTCCCCGGAGGCATCGTAAACCCCATGCGGGCAGAAGTTTGCACAAGTCAAGCAGCCAGTGCACTTGTCGTAGTCAATTATCGGGTACCAGTTGTTTGCCATCTTTATCCCTCCTGAGTATCAACGCTCATGGCTTCATCAATTGCTTTGATTGCTTCTTCCGTGGTCATGTTTCTGATCTCTATTCCGATGAACTTGTGGTCATTAAATCCGAGCTCCTTAAACGTCCAGCCAAACATCTTCTTCTGCATAACTGGATCGCACCCAGCAACAAAGAGCTTCTCTATGTCCTCCCCGTTCTTAAGCAAAGCCCTCCAGAAGTTATCCCCATCCGTAGCGCAGAGCTGTGGGTGCAGAGCGACAAAGTCAACTTTCTTCTCCCTTCTGAAGTGGTTTAAAATCTCAAACACGTTCATCTTCTGGAAGGATGGGCATGTGCCCTGGCAAACACAGAGTATAAGACCCTTCATATGCATCACCAGCATAAATGAGAAAAATTTCACTTAAAAAGATTTTCAAATGTAAAGGTTCTCAACCTAAGGTTTAACGTTGAGTTTCATTCCAACCTTCTCAGCTATCGCCAGGGCAACTTTGAGAACGTCTTCATCGCTTATGTCGAGGGTTGGTTGCTTGGCTATTCCGAAGTCCGTAACGGTAAAGCTGTGGTCTATCTTTATCCCAGCTTTCTCTATAACCTTGGTTGCACACTTCATCGGACAGCCGTCTATGACGATTACCCTCCTTGCCCTCTTTCCTATGTCGAGGTGCATTTCCGAGCCGGCAGCAACGGCAGTTGTACAGCAGAGCCTCGCGTTCTGACCGGCGTTGGTTAGCAAAACCCCAACCTCATGACCTATTTTTCCCACACTTGCCGCTCCAGAGCATGTAAAGATTATATCGAGGTTCTCAGCTTCTTTGTGGCAGCTGGGCAGAAATTTAGGAAGCTTTTCCATCTTAACTTCTTCGCTCATTTCAACCACCATTTATATTAAAATTTTTTCATTTAAAATCTTTTTCACATGTTTTGGTTCTCAACCAAGAGTTTTGGGTAAAGCTGTCCAGAAAACTTTAAATTCCATTCACATGAAACTTCTTTGATACACATGCTGCTCTTGAGAAACGTGACCTACTCAATAAACGGCAGGAAAATACTGGAAGAGATCAACATGAGGTTTAAGGAAGGCATGAGCTATTCTATCCTAGGCCCTAATGGGGCCGGGAAATCAACTATAGCCTATATTCTAATGGGGGTTATAAAGCCAACTGGAGGTAAAGTTCTGCTGGATGAGAGAGATATAACTCCCCTTAGCATAACGGAAAGGGCCAAGCTCGGTATTACCCTGCTCTGGCAGGAGCCGGCACGCTACGATGGAATTACGGTTGAGGAGTATCTCACACTGGGAGGAAAATTGAGTGTGGATAAAGAGGAAGTGCGGGAAGTTCTTGAGGTAGTTGGCTTACCGTATGAGCTCTATCATTCCAGGTTTGTTGATAAAAGCCTCAGCGGAGGAGAAAGAAAGAGAGTTGAACTTGCGTCTATCCTTCTCCTAAAGCCAAAATATGCGATCCTTGATGAACCCGACTCTGGACTGGACATAACGGCGGGAGAGTTAATAGATGATATTTTGGATCACCTGAGGAGGATTGGCACAACTGTGATCTTAATCACCCATCATGAGGACATTGCAAGGAAGACAGAGTTCAGCTACTTTGTGTGTGGTGGAAAAGTCATTAGAAAGGGATTTTCGGATGAGGTAGTTGAATACTACAAAAGAGCCTGTGGTAAATGCCCGCTTTTGGAAGTGATGAGTGATGGTCATTAAAATGGACAGAGTGAGGGAATACGAAGCATTGGTAGAGGTTTATGAAAAAGAAGGCCTCGATACATCTCTCTTCGGCGATAGGATAGCGGCGATAATAATAAGCGGAGAAAAAATAGTCGGATTAAACAACGTTGAGGGCGTTGAAATAGTTGGGGAGGAGATAAAAAACGGGGTAAAAGCAAGCATAAAAATCAAAGATAATGTTGAACTCCCCTTCCCAATCCATCTGTGCACAGGATTTCTAAAAAATGAAGGTTATCAGAGGGTTGTTTTTGATATAGCCGTGGGAAAAGCTTCAAAGGTTAAATTTCTCTCCCACTGCATATTCCCATATGCTAAAGATTTCACCCACGATGCATATGCAAAGATTAAGATTGAGGAAGGGGCGCAGGTAGTTTATGAAGACGAACACGTGCACGGAGAAGGAGTGAGAATGATCAGCAAAACAGAGGTTGAAGTTGGGAGAAAAGGGAGATATAGTGGGAAGTTTTCTTTAACAAAGCATCGTGCCAGAGAGCTTAAGCTTGAAATGGAGGTTAAACTGGACGATCATGCTGTGACGGAACTTGTTTCCAAGGTAAAGGCTATTAAAGACGATTCTGTTGAGGTTAAGGAGATTGCGTATTTGAGTGGGAATCACTCGCGGGCAAACCTGAAGACTACGGTGATAGCTTTTGACAACGCGAGGGCAAATGTAATAAATGAAGCCTACGGTCTCGGAGACTATGCAAAAGGTCATGTAGAGTGTCACGAGATAGTTAAGGGCGGAGCAGATGTACAGACAGTGCCACTCCTGAGGGTAAAGAATGACAAAGCTGAACTCACTCATGAGGCTTCGATAGGAAGGATAAACGAGGCTCAGCTCATGCAGCTAATGGCGAAAGGTTTGAGTGAAGAGGAAGCAGCGGAGCTTATAATCAAGGGGCTTCTGAGGGAATGATCGTGTGATATTTTTATTTCTAACACTGTATTAAAAAGTGATCATTTGCACCCTTCTTCTTCACACTCCCCTTTATGCTCCTTTTCTCTTTCTATCTTCTCTTTCCAGTAAGGGTCTACTTCGAGAACTTGGTGAATAAATGCCTCAACAGCATCCTTGATCTTTCCATAAGCTCCGGTAACAACTTCGATGCCAAGCTGGTTGAAGTACTCTATTGCTTTCCTCCCCATTCCGTAAGCTAGAACTACCTCGGCATTGTGTTCCTTGATAAAGTTCGGCAAATCTCCTGGGCTATGTTCATCAAAGGGCACTTCAACAACCTCTACGTTCTTTGTTTTTCCCTCTTCAACATCAACAAAAACAAAATACTTAGCCCTTCCAAAGTGCCTACTTACGTTGCTTTCTAAGCCCCTGTTATCCTCGGCAGGTATTGCAATTCTCATGTACATCACCAAAAATGGATGAAGTTTGATGCATATAAAGTTTGTGCATATGCACAGAAATCATAATAGGAAAGCTTATCAGATTTGAGAGCGTATATTATTTGAGGGATATCCATGACCGAGATAAAGCACGTAAAAATTGGGGAGGATAAGTTTAGGATTACGGAGGAGGAAGTTGCCAGAAGGGAGCTTAAAGTTACAAAGATAAGTGACGACGTCATTCAGGTGCAGGAAGAGGTTCATGGCATTATAGCCCTTGTGGGTGCTGTAAGCAGCGTTAACATCAAGAAAGAAGAGCTTAAAGAACTTATAAAGGTCGCAAAAGAGGAATTCGGCTGGACTGATATCTGCTGAACCTTTTACCCTTTTCTTCTTTGGTATCATTGAGAGTGATATATTTTATGGTGGTAAAATTTTATAAGATCGAAAGTAAACGTATTATTGGTGATGTCACATGGCAGTTGGAGAAAAGATAACTATCAGCGTGATAAAGGCTGATATTGGCGGATGGCCGGGACACTGCAAGGTTCATCCAGCCCTTATCGAGAAGGCTAATGAGCTCTTGGGTAAGGCAAAAGAGGAAGGGACAATAATTGATTTCTATGCCACATACTGCGGTGATGATTTGCAGCTTATTATGACGCATAAGCACGGTGTTGACAGTGAGAAAATACACGGTCTAGCTTGGAACGTGTTTAAAGAAGCGACTGAGATAGCAAAAGAACTCGGTCTCTACGGAGCTGGTCAGGATCTACTTAAAGATGCCTTTAGTGGGAACGTTAGAGGAATGGGCCCAGGAGTGGCCGAGATGGAGATTACCCTAAGAAAAAGCGAGCCTATCGTTACATTCCACATGGATAAAACAGAGCCGGGAGCATTCAACCTGCCGATCTTTAGGATGTTTGCCGATCCCTTCAACACTGCTGGACTGGTCATTGACCCCCACATGCACATGGGCTTTAGATTTGAGATATGGGACATAAAGGAGCACAAGAGGGTTATTATGAACTCGCCGGAGGAGCTTTACGACATTTTGGCACTGATAGGTGCAAAGTCAAGATACGTAATAAAGCGCGTGTATCCAAAGAAAGGGCACAAGCTCCCTGAAGATGAGCCGGTTGCTGTTATAAGCACCGAAAAGCTTTACGAAATTGCTGGCGAATACGTAGGAAAAGACGACCCAGTGGCAATAGTAAGGGCTCAAAGCGGTCTTCCTGCCCTTGGAGAAGTCTTGGAGCCATTTGCATTCCCACACTTGGTAAGTGGATGGATGAGAGGAAGTCACAACGGCCCAATAATGCCCGTTCCCCTCAAGTATGCAACTCCCTCAAGATTCGATGGACCTCCAAGGGTTGTAGCGTTAGGATGGCAGATCAACAAGGATGGAAAGCTGATAGGTCCGGTTGACCTCTTTGAGGATGTTGCATTTGACGAGGCAAGAAAGAAGGCATTGGAGATTGCAGATTACATAAGGAGACATGGACCCTTTGAGCCACATCGCCTACCGCTGGAGGAAATGGAATACACAACTTTGCCAGGTGTTTTAGAGAAGCTTAAGGACAGATTTGAGCCGGTTTGATCTTCCTTTGCTAATTTTCTTTTTTGGTTCTAAAGAATCTATGAAATTCACTTGCATTATCCAAAAATCTTAAATAATTTGCTCTTTTACATAACACCCAGAGTGATATGGGAGGGAGGGATATGAGGTTTTCAGTGCTTAAGATAAACCTCGATGAAAAGAAAGTTGAAAGTGAAGAATTTGAGCGAGAGGGAATTTACGGCATAATTGATTATGCCTTGTACTTGCACGATGAAGTTTATAAGACCTACGAGCTCAAGAATCCCTATGACCCGAGGAACGTTATGGTTTTTGGAAAAGGACCTTTTGCTGGTTCTGTTCTCCCTGGTTCTCATAGAATGACTTTTGTTTACAGATCGCCCCAGTACGGAGGGGTTTTCCCATCAACTATGGGCGGTGCGGCTTATCAGTTTCAAAGGGTTGGAGTAGACTTTGTGGTTCTTGAGGGCAAAAGGGAAAAGCCCACAGTAATAGTGCTTTCCAATGACGGAGAAAACCTGAATGTTGAGCTCCACGAGATAGAGCTTGAAAAGGTAATCGAAATATGGAAGGACTACAAAGGGGAAGAGGGGGTTTATGCTCTCACTCAATACCTCATAGATAACTTCCATGACAAGTTTGATGGAATGGAGTATAGAATAGCTTGTGTTGGGCCTGCTTCTCTAAATACGCATATGGGAGCAGTGTTCTCTCAAACTTTGAGAAACGGCAAAAGAGTCGTCGGAAGTGAGGACTGGGCTGCTAGGGGAGGAACTGGAAGCGTTTTGTTGAGGGCTCACAATGTTGTTGCCATAATATTTGGGGGAAAAGCAAGAAAGAAGTTTCCAAAGGAAGATATAGGCAGTATAAAGGTGGCAAGGCCGATAGTGGAGGGTATTCATAAGAAACCTATGAATGAAGTCATATCGGAAAAAACTGTGAAATACAAGTACAACCCCAAGCTCAAGACGGGAGGAACCTTTGGAGGGAACTATCCAGCCGAAGGAGATTTCGTGCCCATACTAAACTGGCAGATGCCATATATCCCAAAAGAAGAGCGTATTAAAATCCATGAAAACATAATGAAATACTACTGGGAGCCCTTTAACAAAGAGGCAATAGAGCCCAAAAACTGGACTAACTGTGGGGAACCCTGTCCAGTAGTGTGTAAGAAATACGCCAACGGTCACCACATAGAGTACGAGCCGAGAGAAGCTAATGGGCCTTTAAGCGGTGTGATAACCCTTAGGGCAAGCGATATAAGCGTTCACGCTGTTGATGCCATGGGGTTTGATGCGATCAGCTTTGGAGGTACCGCTGCGTGGGTTTTGGAACTGGTTTATAGAGGTTTGCTCAAGCCAGAAGAAGTTGGAATTAGCGACAAGCCTGAATTTGATAAGGATTCTCTTCTCTTAAAGCCCGTTGAGACTAGTGAAAAGAATGCCAAGCTTGTTGCTGAATTAGCCCACAGAGTTGCTTTTGCTGAAACGGAAATTGCCAGGATAATTGGTGAAGGCATAAGGAGGGCTAGTGAGATACTTGATGAGAAATTCAAGGATAGATTGAGCTACGGGGAAAGCTTCAAAGACTATGGCGTTTACACGCCCATAGGGATAAACGGAGAGATGGTACCCACTATGTACTGGGCTATTGGGAACTACATTCCTTTACCAATCCAAGGTCGCTACTGGACTTTCTATCAGTTTGGGGTATTCTTAGAGCCTGAAGAGCTTGCAAATAAGATAGTCGCCAGTGCCCTTTATGAATACTGGTATGATAACGTTGGTTGGTGTCGCTTTCACCGTGGATGGGCAAAGCCCGTGTTGAAGGCACTCTTTATGGAAGCTTATGGGGAAAATGTGGATATGGAAGAACAGGCCAAGAAAACAATAAGGAAACTTGTCAACTTCCTCAAAAAGGCAGGTTATGAGCCGGTATTCTGGGATTCAATGAGGGTTATAGACTTGGTTGCAAAAGGTGCAGAAGAGTTTGGCAACGAGAGGTGGGCAGATCAGTTTAAGAAAGACAAAGTTGTGACAGCTAAGGAATACCTTAGAAGAGTTTTGGCAGAATACAGCAGAATTTTGGGGGTTGATTGGACGCTTTAATTTTTTCCTTTATTTTGTCTAAAAAAGAGGTGGTAAAAGATGTTGAAGGAGCCGATTATAGCTATAAATTTTAAGACATATATTGAGGCCACTGGAGAAAGGGCTTTAAAAATAGCCAAGGCGGCAGAAAAAGTTTACAAGGAGACGGGGATAACAATAGTAGTAGCTCCACAGTTGGTTGATCTTTATAGAATCGCTCAGGAAGTTGAGATTCCAGTTTTTGCCCAGCATGTAGACCCAATAAAGCCCGGCAGTCATACAGGCCACGTTTTGCCGGAGGCAGTAAAAGAGGCCGGAGCCGTTGGGACTTTACTCAACCACTCTGAAAACAGAATGATCCTCGCGGATTTGGAGGCTGCAATAAGAAGGGCTGAGGAAGTCGGCTTAATGACAATGGTCTGCACCAACAATCCTTCAGTTAGTGCAGCAGTTGCTGCTTTAAATCCGGATTACGTTGCTGTTGAGCCTCCAGAGCTGATCGGCACTGGGATCCCGGTTAGTAAGGCAAAGCCTGAGGTAATAACCAACACGGTAGAACTCGTTAAAAAGGTAAACCCCGAGGTTAAGGTTCTTACTGGTGCTGGTATCTCAACGGGAGAAGATGTGAAAAAGGCTCTAGAATTGGGGACGGTTGGAGTTCTCTTAGCGAGTGGCGTCACAAAAGCCAAAGACCCAGAAAAAGCAATAAGAGACCTTGTATCACTGATAATTTAATCTTTAACAATCAATATATCGGCTTCAATGTCTTCGAGGGATGCATTCCAGCCTCCCACTACGTATCTTTTCCCATCTTTTGTTTCAATGGTTATGTTTGAGATTACTTTTCCTTCACTTTCGAAGAAGTCAGCTATTCTTCCAGTTAAATGGACGGGTTTCTGAGTCTTTACAAACTTTCCATATATTTCTATTTCGTTCCCGATTAGGTTGTGTTCCCTTATGTCTTCTACAAGAGATCTGATGTGTATGTAACTCTTTGGAAGTTTTATTTTTCCTTTCTTCTTGTAAATCAGTTCTCCAGTGGGCCATAGTGCATGGTAGAAGTACCTATCAAGCATGAAGAGGAGGTTTTTGTCCCTTATTATTAAGGCGTAGCCCTTTATTGTTTGTTCTCTTGATTTGAACGCTTCTGGAGGGACATAAATGCCCAATGCCTTGTCCTGTATTACTATTATTGGATCATCTACTTCTCTTACCCTGATCTTATCTGCGATTTTTGGGACTTCTTTTTCTCCGTACACAAATAGATCAATTGTGACTTCCCTGCTTTTTGCCTTTAGAAGGGGTGTCACTTTTTCTAAAAGCTGTGAAGGAATTGCAAGAGAGAGATGATATTTAGCGTTCTTTATTGCCTCCTTTATGTAGTTTTCCAAGGTTGTTTTGCTTTTTACTACTATCACTTCTCTGTGGCTTTCACGCGGAGTGTACATAGCCTTTAATTCTCTTTTTGCAAGCTCTATTTTTTTCAAGTAGTTCTTCTCCATCGCTCCTAGAACTTTTTCTGGATCGAGTGGAACTACCTTCTTTGGTCTTTCACTTGTTACTGCAACAAAGCCCTTTCCCATTAAACTCCGCACAACGTCGTATATCCTTGGCTGAGGGACTTTTGAGAGGGAGGCGAGCTCGCCCGCTGTGAGGGGCCCTTGCTTGATTAAAGTAAGGTATGCATTGACCTCATATTTGTTCAATCCCAACTCCTTCAAGAGCGCCTTGAGCTCGCCTTCCTCCATTTACTTTCCCTCATATTATGGCTTTTTCAGTGTTCTTGTCAAATACGTGGATGTTATCCAAGTCAATCACTATTTTAACCTTACTCCCGACCTCAAGGGGTATGTGTCCAGGGAGCTTTACCTTTATGATTTGGCCGTTTCCTATATTGGCATGGACAATCGTATCTGTTCCTAGAGCCTCAACGAAGTCAACTGTTCCCTCTATTGTTGTGCTTCTCTTCACGTGCTCTAGAGATGAGACGCCTTCTATGGTCATGTGTTCGGGTCTTATACCGAAGATAACTGTTTTGTCTATGTACTTCTCTAGGAGCTCTTTAAAGTCCCTTGAAAGTGGAATTTCGAACCCTTCTCCTTCTAGGATAATGGAATCGTCATTCTCTTTAACACTTACCTCAAGTAAGTTCATCTCCGGAGCGCCTATGAATGTTGCGACGAATATTGAGTTTGGCTTCAAATAAACCTCTGTTGGGGGCCCGACTTGAAGGAGCTTTCCTTGGTTCATCACCGCTATCCTATCGCCCATTGTCATGGCCTCAACTTGATCGTGGGTAACGTATATTGTGGTGACCTTTAACTTTGTTTGGAGCTTCTTGATTTCCGCTCTCATTGCAACTCTGAGCTTTGCATCGAGGTTTGAGAGTGGCTCATCCATGAGTAAAACATTTGGCTCAACCACTATTGCCCTTGCAACGGCAACTCTCTGTCTCTGCCCACCACTGAGCTGGGCAGGATACCTATCGAGAAGCTCCTCTATTTGGAGCAGTTCCGCAGCCCATTTGACCTTTTTGTCTATCTCCTCTTTTGGATACTTCTTAATCTTCAATGGGAATGCTATGTTGTCATAAACCGTCATATGGGGCCATACGGCATAGCTCTGGAAAACCATCGATATGTTTCTGTCTTTGGGGGGAAGGTAAGTAACGTCCTTGTCTCCAAACCATATCTTTCCATCTGTTGGTGTTTCTAAGCCTGCTATCATCCTAAGTGTTGTCGTTTTTCCACAGCCACTCGGTCCGAGGAGTACGAGGAATTCTCCGTCTTTTATGGTTAGGTTTATTCCATCAACAGCCTTTACCTTTCCGTTGTCAAAATACTTCTTGAGGTTCTCAAGCCTGACTTCCACCATTTTTCACACCTCATTTTAGTGTTATACCCCACATTGTTACCAGATACTTCCTAGCAAAGAATATGAACGTTATAGCGGGTATTATCATGATGAATGCCGCTGCGAACTTGTAGTAATCCGGTGCTGCCCCTCCACTCGCTCCAGCCATTATTGACAGAATTTGAGCGGGGAGGGTTCTCTGAGATAGCGTTAAAATTGACGCTACAAAAACCTCGTTCCACGACATGACGAAGGTGAACATAGCTGCAGCCGCTAAACCTGGTAATGCTAAGGGCAGGGTAATTCTAAAGAACGAGCCTAGTCTTGTAAGTCCAAACACCATGCCGGCTTCCTCAAGCTCAGTTGAAACACCTGCAAAGATGCTTGAGGTTATTAGCACTACAAAGGGAAGCGCCATTGCCGTATGGGCAAGTGCAACCCCTAATAATGTATCAATAAGGTTGAGCTTTATGTAGAGGATTACGAGGGGAATTGCCATTACGGGTATTGGGAACATTCTAAGAGCCACTATCGACAGCTTTATGGTGTCCTTTCCGGGGAAGATAAACTTTGCAACTGCATAACCAGCAGGAATTCCAAGGGCAAAACTTATGGCTATTGTGATTAATGCCACAATAACGCTGTTCTTAATGCCATCTAACGCCCCGAGTGTGAAGAGAAGGGTTTTAACGTATTTTATTGTGAAGCTTGTTGGGAAGATCTTCTTGGGGTCATAGTAATCTCCGGGAAGTGCGAAGCCATAGAGTGTTGAGATTATTATTGGGATTATTATCCAAGCGACCACGGTAAAAATAAACGTATAGAAGGCTAGCCTTTTTAGCATAAACTTTGTTTCGTCGTTCATCTTCTCACCTCCAGGTATTCAGCCTTCATGAACTTAATATAGAGTGCTCCAAGTAGTATTGAAAGCCCTGCTATTACCAAGGCGTAGATGGATGCCACATCGTATTCTTTGAGCTCTGTTAGTCTGTAGAAACCTTCTCCAGCTAGAATTGGAATGTCTCTCCCGGCTAGAATCCATACAATACCGAATATCTGCATTGCGAAAAGGGTTCTGATTATCAAAGCACTCTGGATGCTTGGCTTTAGGAGGGGAATCACTATCTTCCTCAGCCTTGTCCAGTAATCTGCTCCAAAGACCTCTGCTGCCTCTAGATACTCGTGGCTTATCATCTGAAGCCCGGCGAGAATTATAACAAAAACTATTGAGGTTGCTCTCCAAAGCTCGGCTAGAACAATAGCCAAAAACTCCATATGACGATATTGATACCCAAAAAAGTAGATGGGTTGATGGATAAGTCCAATATTTAGAAGAAGCTTATTCAAAAATCCGCTTGGAGAAAGCATAGAATACCATATCAAACCCGCAGCTACATCGCTTATAGTTAACGGGATCGTGAGGGCATAAATAGTGAAATCTTTCCCTTTAAACGCCCTATTAACCGTAAGGGCCAATATAAGAGCCAACCCAACTTGGGTTGGGACAATAACTCCCGCAAGGGCTATGGTATATTTTAAGGCATCCCAAAAATAAGGATCGGCAAATGTTTTTCTAACAGTTGCAAGGGAGAATTGTCCGTTTTGGGTAAACGCGGTATAGAGGGCTTGAACAAGAGGATACCCAACAAAAAACAGCAGATACGCAAATGCAGGTAAAATTAAAAAATAAGGAATGTAGGAGGATTTGACCTTCATGGTACCTCCCTCATGGAATCTCTTGTCCCATCTCTTGGAAGAGCTGCTTTACTTGTGGACCGAGTTCTTTAACTACTGCTTCTGGGTCTTCACCTTTGAGGACAATTCTCTCAAAGGCGGTTCTGTAAGCGTTTGTGAACTGTCCTCCCTTTTCACCGAGGTTTGGAATCATTGCTACTACCGCATCTGGAGTTGCAGATTGAGCCGCAACACCTTCGGCGAGTATCTTGAGTGGTCCACTTGGGATAGCTCCCGTTGCTTCTTGGACTGTTGGGAAGAATCCAACGTTCTCAAGGATCTTTACTTGTGTTTCTGGCTTTGTGAGGTAATCAATTAACTTCCATGCTTCATCTGGGTGAGGAGCGTTCTTTGGAATTGCCAATCCGGCAACTACAAGGATGAATCCTCTTCCCTTTGGTCCCCTTGGAACTGGGACTACTACGAACTGATCTGGGTTGGTTTCTATTGCGTTCTTTATTCTTGCGGTGTGATCCCAGGCGATCATAACTTCCCCTCTAAGGAGTGGCTCACCCATAGCGTCCCATGTTGTACTTGCTGGGTTGACGTATTGCCAGAGCTCTCTAAGGTACTTCCACATTTCTACAGCCTCTGGGCTGTCGAAGTTCTTAGCCTGATAGCCGGTAAAGCTTGGGTAGATGTAACCGTGGAGGAATCTGTGCAAGAGACCCTTTGGTCCAGCTGGGAAGCCGAGCTGTGGTTGTCCTGTTGCATCTTTCAAGTTCTTGGCCCATTCGAGAAGAGCATCATATGTCCACTTCTCAGTTCCCTTCATAACATCCTCTTGTGTAAGTCCTGCTGGAAGGTAGTCAAAGGCTTTCTTGTTTACCACCATTACATAGGTGGCACTCATCCATGGGATGTAAACTTTCTTTCCGTTTATGGTTGCATATTTCTCAAAGGTGCTTATGAATGTTCTTCCTTCAAGTTTTCTTCCGCTTAGGTCTTCAAGCCATCCTTTGGAAGCAAAAAAGTCCAATCCACCGTGGAGATCAGCTATCAGATCGATGGTCACCTTACCTGCTTTTTCCTCCGCCTCAAGTCTTGTGGCTAGATCGGTATAGCTGATAGGTACAAAGTTTACATCAATTCCCGTTTGATCCTTAAACTCTTTAACTAATTGCTCCTGTACAAAAGCCCTCTCCTCTGGGGGGTTTAGCTGTGTTGAAAGCCATGTTACTGTGACTTTTTCGGTGGTTGTTTGAGTAGTTTGTGTTGTGGTTTGTTGCCCCCCAATGCACCCACTTACTATCGCTCCTAAAAGAACCAAAACCAAAACTCCTGCCAACCTTACCTTTCGGCTCATGGCCTATCACCTCTGAATTGCTCATCCTAATTTTGCTAACTCAAAATATATAAATTTTGTGATATAAACCACTTTTTGTAGTTGTATTTAAAATGTGAAAATGGAAACTCAGAGCTTGATAACTTTTCCAGTTTTTGAAGACTCATAAGCGGCTAGAATTATCCTTAGGTTCTTTTTGGCGATTTCTCCAGTTATTGGTGGCTCTTTGTCTTCTATTATCGATTCTAAGAATGAGTTCACGATGCCATTAACATCGGCTCTCTCCCAGTATATCTTTTCTGCTCTGTCTTGATACACGGTAAAGTCGGGATATGCAGTTCTGACGTCAAGGAATCCCTCCTTTCCGAGTATGTAGTACTTGATTTCCAGTCCATATGAGTATCCCTTCGGATTGCCCCATCCAGCGTTTAGAACTGCCACCACACCATTTTTGAATCTCAGCACTGCAGTGCCTATATCATCTACTGGAAATCCATATATTTTTGAACCAATGTCTGCGTAAACGCTCTTTGGTTCGCTGTTTGTAAGCCAGAGCAGAGAATCTATCCCATGTGGTGCAGTGTCCATGAACCCACCGCCGCCTGCTTTTTTAACGTCTAAGAACCAGCTCATGTCCAAGCCTTCAAGGAAGATTGGGGGTTTGACGTACTCCGAAATCGAATATATGTACTCCAGATCTCCTATCTCTCCGGCTTCTATCATTTCTTTTGCCTTTCTAAGGGGTGTTGTAAACCTTGGATTAAAGGGAACCATGAGTTTTACACCGGCTTTTTTAGCTGCTTTAATAATTTCATCGGCGTCTTCGAGAGTTAAAGCGATAGGCTTTTCTAAAAGTATGTGCTTCCCTTCTTCGGCAGCCCTTATGGCAACCTCTTTATGTCTATAGGTTTCAATCGCTATGTACACGGCATCTACCTTATTGTCTTTGAGGAGGGCTTCGTAGTTTTGGTAAAATTTTGCCTTCAGCTTTTCTGCCTCTGACTTAGCCACGTCTCTGTTTGCTCCATCACCAGATATTGCGTAGAGCCTTGCTTTTGGATTGGAGGCAAAAGTTGTTCCGTACCTAAGTGCGTGGGGGTGAGCGTAGCTGATTATTCCAACATTTATCATTCTATCACCCCCTTAAACTCCAATGGTTCTTCTCTCTTTGCTGATTCTATCGCCGTCTCTGCCATTTGGAGGGCTATTAGTGCGTCTTTTGCAGTTATCACGGGCTCTTCTTCTCCCATTATTACTCTGAAGAAATGTCTCAGTTCGGCTTCAAATGCCTCAGGGAACGCTGAGAGCAATGGTGAAAAGCGTGGCATTTCAAAGTGGCTCTTTACCACTCCAACAACAGGGGTGTCTAGGGGAGTGTATCTTATCCTTCCGTTCTTTCCTAGAACATCTAGGTGGTGGTAGAAGACACCATAACGGGCTGGATACGAATAAGCCCAGCTTACTTCTGCCAATCCTGTTTTACCACCTTCAAACTCTATCATCATCACAAAGTGGTCGTATGTTCCGTTAATTTTTGCCTCTTTTCTTATGGCTTTTCCGATTCCAAGGATTTTTACGGGTTCGCTTTCGAAATACCACCTGAGAAAATCTGTAACGTGAACGCCTAAGTCTATTGCAACTCCTCCCCCTTTATTTGGCTTCCAGTACCATGCAGTCTCTGGAAACGGCAGTCTTTGAACTTCCGCTTTTCTTATCTGCATCGGTACTATGTTTCTCTTTTTTATCACTTCCTTTATCTGCACCCATCTCTTGTCGAATCTTCTGGTATGGCCAACCAAAAGCCATAATCCTTCCTTTTCTGCGGTTTTTATCATCTTTTGAGCTTCTTCAGTTGTAAGAGCTATGGGTTTTTCTACAATCACATGTTTACCGCTTTTTAGGGCTTTTATGGCCAGTTCAGCGTGAGTGTAAGTGGGGGTTAGGATTTCAACAACGTCTAAATCCAAATCGAGGAACTCATCTAAATTTGTATACGGTTTTGCATTGAACTCCTTTGTAGCTTCTTTTGCCTTTTTCTCCTTTATATCCATGCAAGCAACGACTTTTATTTCTCTAATGTTTTTTAGGGCGTTTTTATGGGCTAAATTGAATATATTTCCGCATCCTATTATTCCAACCTTCAGCTTTCCCATGGGGAACCCTCATGGTTATTAAATACCAAAAGGTATTTAAGCATTTTTCATTTTAAACCACTATGAATGGTTGTATTTTGGTGATGGGCGATGAAAGTCATTGTAGGTATTCCAAGCTATAACAACGCTGATACAATTGGATACGTCGTTAGACAAGCCGCAGAAGGACTAAAGAGGTATTTTGGGGGAGGTTTAATTATCAATTCAGACGGTGGGAGTAAAGATGGTACAAGAGAAGTTGTCATGAAAACTCCAGTCCCTGAAGGAGTTGAAGTAAGGAGTTTGGTTTACAAATGGCCAATACCAGGAAAGGGCAGTGCCATGAAAGAGGTCTTAGAGATAGCAAGGGAAGAAGGAGCCGATGCAGTGGTGTTTGTCGATAGCGACCTAAGGAGCATAACTCCAGAGTGGATCTACAAATTTGCCAAGCCAATTGAAGAGGGCTATCACTTCGTTGCCCCACTGTATTTAAGGCACAAATATGACGGAACAATAACCAACAACATAGCGTACCCAATGACAGCCTCTCTCTACGGATACAACGTCAGACAGCCAATAGGAGGAGACTTTGGAATCAGCTCAGAGCTTATAGACACCTATCTTGCCGATGAAGAAATTTGGAAAAGCGATGTAGCAAGGTTTGGAGTGGACATATTTCTGACCACTACTGCAATAGCGGAAGGCTTTAAAGTTATCCAGACAGCGCTGGGAGTTAAAATTCACGATCCAAAGGATCCAGCAGCTTCTCTAGGCCCAATGTTCAACCAAGTCGTGGGAACTCTATTTATGCTGATGCAAAAGTATGAGGATAAATGGAAAAACGTTAGGGATATAAAACCGGTTCCGGTTTTCGGAGAGATGGAAGTTAGAGAACCAGAACCTGTCAAAGTCAGCTTAGACCTGTTAAAAGAAAGGGCAAGGAATCTTTTCGAGGAAAATAAGGAGATTTTGGAGAGGGCACTCTCAAAAGAAACGTTTGAGAAAGTTAAAGAGGCACTAAGAACGTTCGACTTCGATGACGTCCTATGGAGTCACGTTCTCTTTGATGGGGCAGTGGCATATAAAAACAGAATACTCAAAAATGCCGAACCTTTAGTGCCGCTATATTTTGCAAAAACCGCAGACTTCGTGGAAAAAACAAAGGACATGACAACAGAAGAGGCAGAAAAACTAGTTCTGAAAAGAGCGGAGACATTCTTAAAGGAGAAAGACTACCTTTTAGAGAGATGGTAAGAGCGCTTCCATCTTCTCATATATTTTGCTTTCTTTTAGGACTTTCTCGACCTTCCACTTTGGGGTTCTCATTATACTCATCTCGTAAAAGCCCTCAAGGTTTCCCCAAAACTTCTTGGCAGCTATTGCTAAATAAATAACCTCTTTTGGTTTCAATTTTCGCTTTAAGTCTATGCATAAAATGTTGATGGCTCTCTCCAGCTTTTTGAAAGTTTTGTCACCTTCTAAAATCGCCAGCATAAAGTCTTCAATCGTTGGCTTTTGCCACTCCACGCAGGGGCCGAGGTCTATCTTGCTCCCGATTAAGAGGGGAATGACTTCAGTTTTTCCAACTTTAAAACCTTTCTTTGTTTTGCTATACTTGAAGGATGAGAGTTTGCCTCTTATGGAATCCATCACAGCTTTTTTGCTTTCATCTATGTCAATTGCAATGCCTATTTTCCCAACATGAAATCCAAAGACTTCCATTGCTCTCAAGAAGTTCCCAAGATTTCTTATTACTCCGGCGTTCCCTTCACTGGGGATTATGGCAATGTATCCGTTGTTCTTTATTAGCTCGTAGTTGTCTCTTTCGAAAAGCTTTTCAATTAGCACTAAATTAGGAGGAACTTCTCTGGCCTCTTTAAAGCCAAAGATCTTCTTATAGCTTGCTTTAAAGAACTTTGAATCGGTCTTCCCTTCACAGAAGAGAACGCTCACTTTTTCTGTGTTTGTTATCTCCGCCCCTCTCAGATCAAAATCAAGGTATTTCCTCAGCTCATAAGCTTCTTTGAAGGTTAACCCTTTACCCGTGTTTGAGTAAATTAAGACATGTTCTTCCCCTTGAAATCTCTTCAGTATGAGATCAATAAGCTCCAAGCTTGCGGTTACAATCACTTCGTCGCCCTTTAGCTTATTAACGAATTCCCTAAGTTTTTCTCTGTTTTTTCCATACTCTGGGAATAAAATTTTTTCAAAATTTCTATCCGTTAGAGCTTCATCGTATCTGTCTCCAGTAACTATTATCATCTACTTCACCAGATCAACAGCTATAGCCCCTATAACTGCAAAAGTACTCACAATGATTGTGGCGCTGATGTATTGTCCCAATGAAAAGTTAGCGATATTGCCTATGCCGTACTGGACCACATCATCCCATCCAAGTTTATCGGGTTTGTTTTTCTTGTCTAACTCTTCTTGTATCTCATCTACTTGCTTAGAGAGTTTTGCCATATTTTCGTTTAGCTTTTTAAGTTCGCTTTCCATTTTTCACGCTCAGCCACTCTGGGGTCAATCATCTCTTCAGCATTGGATTCATTCATCATCGCACTATTTGAGTTATAAAAACTCATATAAAGCTTTTTATTTTTCTATGCCAAAAGTGTTTCTGGCGAGCTAGTATGGAAGAAGTCCTTCTCTTACTTATGGTGGGGCTTGGAGGTTTTATAGGTTCTTTGATGAGCGGAGGGAGTTTAATAACCTTATTTATCCTCACTCTCTTCAATATTCCCGCAAAAACCGCTGTTGGAACATTAAAGATGATTATTGCGGCATTAACACTTGTGTCTTCTCTCACATACCTTAAAGCAGGCATTTTAAATCTAAAGACAGCTTTAACTATTGTGCTCTTTTCTCTGCTTGGCTCCTACATTGGTAGTGTTTTCTTGCTGAGTATTTCTGAGGAGGCCGCAAATTTTGTAGTGATGGTGTTTCTTATAATAGGGACATATTTTACATTAAAAGCGCCACAAGGGGAGCCTATGCTTAGTGGAAAGCTGTCTCAATCAATTGTGGGCCTGGCAATTGGCATCTACATAGGTGTTTTGGGAATAGCATCTACCCTTGTGGTAATCTCTCTCCTGAGGATGTTCTTTAGGGTAGATATTTTGAGGGCAAACGCAATGGCAAAGGTAATTATCTTCTTCAACAACTTTGTTGCGTTCATAAACTATGCAAAAAACGGCAGTGTGGACTATTCTATTGGAATGCTTCTTATGTTGCCCGTCATTATTGGCTCATGGCTAGGTGCTAAGACTGCTCTTAAAATGGATCCCAAGTACCTCAAAGGGGTATTTGTTGGCATTTCTCTGCTGACCTTGGTTAATCTATTGAGAAATTTGGTAAGCTAGGCAAATCTTAATAAAATTCAAAGTTGAAAAGATATAGAGGTGACAAATATGAAGAAGACCGTGGGTTTTGTAATGGCGTTGTTGTTCTTTCTCTCTGGTGTAGGAGTAGCCAATGCCTACAGCTTTTCAATAGACTCAACAAATGCCGTTATCGTGCTTCCCACTACAAAGGTTGTGAACAATCAACCCCTTCATATAAACGAAGACGCAATTGCTGGAGCACGGCTTGGAGCATTCTTAGTCCTTAAGGGAATAAAACCGAGCTCATACTCCACATACGTTGAGGTTCCAGTGACGTACAGGAGTGTTATTATCCCAGATAACGATCAATATTATAAGTTGAGTGAAACCGACATGCCTGATGTGGGCCTAGTTCTCGGAGAAACCCCAGAGGGAGATAAAATCGTTATTGCAGTGAACTTTTCAAGAGTTCTCTACAATTCAACGTTAAAGAAGGCACAGTTCGGGGATAGAAGTGTAGAGATAATATTCAATGAGAACACGACACCACTAAGCCTTGGTGGGGAGAACTCAAAACTCGTATCAACGGTTGAAAACGGAAAGGACACCCTTTACATATATTCCCATGAAGAGAAAAGTGATTCGAAGTCTCTTGGGAGCACATTAACAGTAAATGGATGGAGGATTTACTTTGTTGATATTGACACTGAGCAGAAAAAGACCCTTGTAGAGATAACATACCCCAGTGGGCTGGAAAAGACTCAAACACTCTACAAAGAGAAGTATTACATTATGTATGTGGATTCCCAAGGTCAGGAGGACTTTGAGATCTACGATGCTTATCCCAGTGGAAGGATTGTGACCCTGCTGGAGGAAGGTGCTCAAAAAGTTCTTGTGTTTACTCCTTCGGACTTCTTCATAGGGATTGGCGGTACCAAGCAGGTTACTTATGAATATGAATATTATGAAAAAACCACAAAATACCAAGATGGGGATGTGTACAAAGGACAGTGGGTCTGGGATATCGATCCCTCAAACTATTTATTCACCCTCTATCTCCATGTTGACCCTGAAAACGGATTCCCAGTTGTAACCTTAGGAGATGGGGATGTATTGAACCTTCCTATGTTCGCCCTTAGCATCTCACCAGTATTTGAGAAGGATAACAATGGGGCTATAACGGGGATAACAGGCTACAGGTTTTTGAGGACAGTTACAGTCAAGAAGAAGATCACGGTAGAAACGACAAAAGCCGAGGTTGTAGGCGATGTTAACTCCCTCATAATAACCGATGAAGAGCTTTCAAGTCTTCCAAACGACAAACATGTGATAATAATTGGAGGATGGGTCAGCAACAAAGCTTGGAAGGTCTTAGAACAAAACTATGATTCAGCAACAATAGGGGGTCTCAAAAACGACATAATGAACAAGGGCCACGTAGTCGCTATTTTGAACAATCCAAACAATCCAAACTTCAAAGTTATAATCTTGGCAGGAAAAGACTACATACATACAAAGAAAGCTGTGGACGAATTTATGTCTAAAGCTTAGCCTTTTCCTTTACTTTTTGTAAGAACGCTTATTTTACCGAACTCTGATTGTAGCACGGATTAGAATGGCTCTTCTTATTTTAGCCGTTTAGGGCATCTCTGGAGTGTATTTAAGCTTTTCTGCTTCATTTCGATAAGCTTATAAACGCTATGATATATAATTCAACCATGCTTGGAAGCTACAACAGAGATGCAAAATTGTTAATAGCAGCCAATGCAGCAGGCCAGTTGTTCCTCCAGTTTTCCATATTCATAATGCCCTTTTACCTTAGGGCTTTAGGCTATGGGATGGATAAAATGGGAATTTTCTTTTCAATCCAGACTTTTGTTGGTGGACTTTTCTTTTTGATCGCTGGTCAGGTGTCTCTCAAGCTTGGCTACAAGAAAACTTTGATTCTCGGGGCATTTTTGGGATTGATGGGAAGAATACTCCAAGTTTTGGCACTCAACTTTTACGTTATTGCTCTGGGATTCTTTTTAATAGGGGCTAATATGGGAATAAGGCAGCCCAACTTTTACGCTTTGCTGAGTGAGGAAGTGGGAGAGAAGCAGAGGCATCATGCTTTTTCTATAAGCTTTGGAATTGGAACGATTTTAAATGCTCTGGGGGTCTTAATTGCCGGATTTGCTCCCGATTTCTTTGTGGAAACCTTTGGAATAACAAGCGAACTCGCATACAGGCTTGTTGTTTCCTTGGCAATTCTCCAGTTTGCCATTGTAATCCCGATCCTTTTGGTAATCAAAGACGTCCCAGTAAAGAATCCACGTATAAACTGGAGGAAGGAACTTGTTGTAAAGATCCTCAAGTTTTCACTTCCTTCGGCAATGATAGGTTTGGGAGCAGGAATAACGATTCCCTATATGAGCTTATACTTTAACCTTCGCTTTGGACAAACGTTAGCGGTTATAAGCGGAGTTTTCTTTGCCCAACAGCTGGTCATGGGCATAGGCTCTTTCATACTTCCAAAGCTCGTAGATAAAATCGGCCCTGTGAAGACTATTTCCCTCTTTCAGAGCATCGCTGCTTTTCTCTTTGGGATATTCCCATCGTTGGAACTCTTCCTCTTGGCAGCGTTTGTTTATATCATCCGCTCAATCCTTATGAACATTGTGTGGCCTATAAATGATGCCTTCATGATGGGATTTTTTACAACTGAGGAAAAGGCAACAGCTGCGGGGATTAGAAGGGCTTTTTCCACCTTCATGAGGGGATTGGGGAATTATATAGGAGGCATACTGTTTTCAATTTCCCTTAGCTATCCCTTCTATGCCACGGCAACCCTCTACGTGACAGCCACCCTGATATTCTACTTCTTCTTCGCTAGGTACAACAAAGTTTAAGCGTTTCGACAAGTTTATAAACGAGACAAATGACAAAAAAGCGATGTTCCAAAGCTACAGAGGATTCGGCAGAGATGCCAAGCTTGTTGTCGTTTATTCCTTCTTAGCCTGGTTAGGGGGTAATATCGCATGGTTTATTCTTCCGTTTTATTACTCCTCGCTTGGCATGAGTTTTTCTCAGATAGGAGTTGTCTTTTCAATCTCCACCCTAGTTCAAGCGGTAACCCTTCTGGGTTCGGGATATATCAGTGTTAAACTTGGATATAGAATAACTATCCTGGCTGCAGTGGGCATATTTTTTATTGCCAGGCTTTTTCAAGTGTTTATTCCAGAATTCTGGTCTTTTGCACTTGCATCTGTCTTGTTAGGAATAGGAATGGCACTTGAGGGACCGGCAGTGATGTCCCTCTTAAGTGAAGAAGCTAGCGATGAAAGGAGGCACTACCTCTTCAGCTTAAATGCCGCTTTGGGAACGATAGGCGCTGCATTGGGGATGTACTTGGGTGGTTTACTACCCAAGATGTTCGATGGTTCAAACCCATATAAAATGACGCTCTTGTTTGTTGCATTACTTGTTCCGATTCAAGGCTTCTTTATTTTTATGGTTTCTCCAGTTTTGAAGAGGGAGGAAAAGAAACTCAGGTTTGAAAGGGAGCTTGTGATCAAAATTGCAAAGTTTTCCCTCCCATCGGCTTTAATTGGCTTGGGGGCTGGGGTTACGATACCCTATATGGGGCTATGGTTCAACAAACGTTTTGGAACCAGCTTGGAGAGCATTGGTGGTCTTTTTGCCATTCAGCAGTTTGTGATGGGGATTGGAACATTCACTCTTCCCATGATTGCCGACAAAGTTGGGAGTGTTAAAACGATCGTAGGTTTCAATGGAAGTGCCACACTGTTGATACTCTTACTCCCCCTTTCTCCATCTTTCCCGATTGCAGCGGCGATTTATACAATCCGAACTATACTTATGAACATTGTCAATCCAATATGGGACTCATTTATGATGCGCTTTTTCACTAAAGAGGAAAGAGCGACTGCTGTAGCATTAAGAAATTTCTCATGGACGACCACCTTTGGCATAGGTCAGCTTATAGGTGGGAAAATTTTTGATTTATCCCTTGTAATGCCGTTTTTTGTAACTGGTATCTTGTACGGTCTCTCTATGATCGCTTTTTGGATGCTTTTCTCAAAAGAGGAATAAAAGAAAGAGTTATAAGCTTGCCTTAGTCTCATTGAATAGTCTACTTTTGTGAGAGGTGTGAGAGATGGCGGTGAAGGATTGTCCCGAGTGTCATGGAAGCGGGAAAGTAAAGAGTGGCGAGAAGGAATGTGAGGTGTGTAACGGTTGGGGTTATGTTCCGGCGGACTTTAAATTGGGAGACAAGCTTAAAGGCTACAGGAATTTGGATTATTTTGGAGTTGAAGAGGAGGTAGAAGAGATTCCTTGTCCAGAGTGCCACGAAAAAGGAGTTGTTCCTGTTTATGACACCTGTCCAACCTGTGGAGGAACTGGGAGAGTGTTAGCTTGTGACATTTGTGGAAAGATTAAGGAGCCTTGGGAACCTGGGATGGAGACCTCATGGGTGTGCCCAGAGTGTGAAAGGAAGTACAAGGTGGTTTACGTTCTTGACAAGACCTGTGACTACGAGGATGTAGAAATAGGCAAGATTTACAAGGGTGTTATCGAGAGGGTGGAGCGGTTTGGAGTATTCGTAAAGCTCAATCCTCATGTGACAGGATTAATAAAGAGGAAAGATCTTCTTGGAAAGAAGGAATACACCCCCGGGGAAGAGATTCTTGTTCAAGTATTAGACGTCAGACCTGAAAAGAAGGAAATAGACCTTATAGAATCTGCTTTGAGGCATTACAAGGAAGTAGTCGTTAGGAAAGAGCTTCCTGTTACGGATATTGGAGCATTAACCAAAGAAATGGCTGGAAAAACTGTAAGAATTAGGGGCAAGATAACCCAAATACAAGTTACCGGAGGTCCAACGGTCTTCACGATAACGGATGGTACAGGTATAACGTGGGCAGCCGCTTTTGAGGCACCGGGAGTTAGGGCTTATCCTAACATCGAAGTTGGGGATATGGTGGAAGTAATTGGGAAGGTTTCATTCCATGCGGGAGAGATTCAAATAGAAATAAGCGATATGTCCCGTCTATGGGGTCCAGATGCTGCGGAGGTTAAGAAGAAGATAGAGGAAGAGCTCAACAAGAGGGCACAGCCTGAGGATGTTGGTTTTCTTGTTGAGAGCGAAGTCCTAGAGAAGCTTAAACCAAAGATCATGAAAGCTGCGTTTATAATAAGGAAGGCAATATTTGAGGGAAGACCTATAATTGTGAGACACCACGCAGATACGGATGGCTACACAGCTGGTTTGGCTCTTGAATACGCTATAGTGCCACTATTGGAAGAGATTTCTCCAGATCCCCAGGCAAAATGGAAGTTCTTTAAGAGAAGGCCGAGCAGAGCTCCGTTTTATGAACTTGAGGATGTCCTTAAGGACATAATCTTTATGATAGAAGATCACGAGCGCTTTGGAGATCCGCTTCCGCTCCTTGTGATAGTCGATAACGGGGGCACAACCGAGGATATCCCCGCTTACAAGCGTATAAAAGCCTACGGGGTTCCAATAGTTGTTATTGACCACCACGATCCGAGAGACTTTATAAGCGAGGACAAGGCTGCGGTGGATGAATACGTAGACGTACACGTTAATCCTCACCTAGTAAAGAGGGGCTACTATGAGCTAACGGCGGGAATGCTTGCAACTGAAATAGCTCGCTTCATCTATCCACCGGTTGAGGACAAAATAAAGCACCTTCCGGCTATAGCTGGAACTGGGGATAGAAGCGACGCTCCGGAGTTCCAGCAATATCTCAAGATAGCCAAAGAAAGCAAAGGTCTTGAAGAAGAGGATTTGAA
This sequence comes from Thermococcus aegaeus, assembly GCF_055393685.1. Classification (NCBI taxonomy): domain Archaea; kingdom Methanobacteriati; phylum Methanobacteriota; class Thermococci; order Thermococcales; family Thermococcaceae; genus Thermococcus; species Thermococcus aegaeus. The sequence continues at coordinate 1,474,628 of NZ_AP042464.1, forward strand.
GAAAATAGCAGAGGTAATTGACCACGAAGCCTACTACTGGAAGTTCATGGATGGACATGGCATTATAGATGAGATCCTTCTCCTCACTGGCAACCTGCAGAGGCATAGGAAGCTAGTGGACTCAATCTACCCAGAGGTAAAGGCTAAGCAGGAGAAAGCCCTCAAGGCATCTCTGCCTCATGTTAAGAGCATTGTATTGCCAAATGGAATAAGATTCAACACTATCGATGTAGAGCTATATGCTCCAAAGTTTGAGTATCCGTCTCCGGGAAAGCTCAGCGGGCTGATCCATGATTACTTCAAGGAGCAGTATGGAGAAGATTCTCCAATTCTAACCCTCGCTTACGGTCCAGATTTTGCGGTTGTTAGGGCAAGCGATGGAATGCAGGCGTACAACTTTGATCTCAACGAGATAATAAAAGTACTTCAAGAAAAGCTCCCTGATGCTGGGATTGAGGGCGGCGGCCACAGCTTTGCAGGTTCAATAAAATTCTTCGAGGGCAAGAGAAAGGAAGTTCTTGAGGAGTTTGCAAAGCAAGTTGTGAAGCTGAAGAGAAGTTAAACCTTTTATACCCACACTCCAATTTTTATTTGGTGGTAACCATGTACATGGCGGAGTTCAAACTTAGGTATGGGGAAATGAAATGGTACGTAAGGAGAATCGTTGAGGCTGATTCTTTTGAAAAAGCAAAAGAACTTGCGGAGCGCTATGTTAAAGCCATAAACAAAGGGGAAGTCATTTGGGAGCTTAATGACATCTATGAAGTTGAGAAGCCTCTCACGATAACTGAAGAAATGATAGAAAAGCTCGAAAAAGCTTAACCCTCTATTTCATCGGCGTAGTTTGTGTGGAGTATTTTTCTTACTTCTTCAACGTTTTTTGTATGTCCTAGAGCCCACATGAGCTTTGTTACTGTTGTTTCTTTTGTCATGTCCTTTGCTGGAATAATTCCCGCCTCAAGGGCTTTTCTCCCAACTTCATATTTGTTCAGATCAACCCCATCGTAAAGGGCTTGTGTGGTCATAACTACTGGGATTTTGGGGGTAATTTTCCTTATCTTGCTTAGGATGTCTCTTTTTCTATAAGGAATTCCCCCAGCCCCGTAACCTTCGAGCACTATGCCTCTGTATCCAGCTTTTACGAGGGCATCTATTGCGTCTCCATCTAATCCCGGAGTGAGTCTAATAAAGACCACCCTTGGGTCGTATTTTGTATCAAGCACGGGTTCTCCTTTTGGTTTGAATCTCTTTTGGGGAAGGTTGTAAATAACTTCTTCTCCCTTTACATAGGCCACATCCGGATAGTTTATGCTCATAAAGGCATTTAAGCCCAAGGCTCTTATTTTGGAAGTTCTACAGCCGAGCATTATTTTATCCATAAAAGCCACAAAAATTCCCGAAATATTCTCCATTGCGAATCTTATAGCGGCTTTCAGATTTCTTGGGGCGTCGCTTTCTTCCTCAGTAACTGGACGCATTGAACCGGTTAAAACCACGGGTTTGTTAACGCCTCTAATCATAAAGGTCAGCATGGAGGCGGTGTAGGCTAGAGTATCAGTTCCGTGTGTTATTACTATCCCATCGTAATCTTCCAGTGCTCTGTATACTTCTTTTGCTATTCTCTCCCAATCTTCGGGCTGAATAAGGGTGCTGTCGATATTTAAAATGTCCCTCGTCTCTATCTCATAACCATCTTTCAGCTTTATGCCGGCTTTTTCAAGAATCTCGTCTATGGTAAGGATGCTTTTAAATCCAGTATTGGTTTTTGCGCTCGCTATGGTTCCCCCTGTCCCGATGATCAGAATTCTCTTCATATTCTCAGCCCCTCTGTGCTCTAACTTTCTTTTCTCGCTATAGCTTTTTAGTCTTTCTGACAAAAAATCATGTGTTATCACCTTGAATATTGACATATATTCAACAAAATATGAAAAATAAAAGAAAATTGACAAGGTTCAGTCTTTGACGAAGAGGGCCATGAGAAGCATTGCTATGAGATTTACTGTAGCACCGTAGATAAAGCCCACCTTTAGGGAGTACGCCTGCCATAGATAGCCAACTATTAGGGAGGCAGGAAAAACAAAAATCCCAAAGACGGTGTGGTATGCCCCTATTACTGTTCCCTTCTCAAATTCCCCTGCCAGATCTGCCATATAGGCCCTTGGAATTGTGTCCTCAATTGCCATATAAACCCCATAGAATACAAAAGCAAGAAGAAGCATTGGCAAATTTATGGAATATGCAAAAAGAAGTGATGCTAATGCTGCAACTCCAAATCCTAATGTTATAACGGCTTTTTTGCTGAGCTTATCTGAGTAATAGCCTATAGGGTATGCTGATAGGGCATAGATTGCATTAAACACAGCATAGAATCCCAGTCCTTGGATAACGCTGTACCCTAGTTCTTTAGCTTTCCATAAGGTAAAGGCATAGCTGTATCTTCCAAGGGCAGCTAAGGCAACAATCACTAGGAACAGCCTGAGGTTTTTGCTCTTTAGGGCTGATATCCCTTTTATTTTCTTTTTAACTTCTTCTCCTTTATCTTTGACTAGAAACAGCACAAGGAGAACTCCCACAATACCCGGCACTGCTGAAAGCAGGAATACATAGCGATACGCCGTCTTTATAGGGTAGTTTCTTAAAAACGCTAATAGCCCTATAGCAACTAAAGGGCCAGCGACTGCCCCTAGAGTGTCCATCATTCTGTGAAAACCAAAAGATTTGCCGCTCTTTCCTTTTTCACTAGATTCCGCTATTAGAGCATCTCTGGGAGCTGTTCTTATGCCTTTTCCAACCCTATCCAAAACTCTGAGAGTTAAAAAATCCCACCATGAGCGTGTAAAAGCTAAAGCTCCTTTTGAAATCGTTGAGAGTAAATAACCTAGGGCGACAAAGATTTTTCTCTTTCTGAATACATCGCTTACATAACCAAACAGAACCTTAAAAAGGGAACTTAGGCTCTCTATAAGCCCCATAATCGAACCGCTTGCCGCTTTTCCAACTCCCAATACATCGGTCAGGTAAGTAGGCACTATCGGTGCTATCATCTCACTGCTCATATCGTTGAGAAAGCTGACAATTCCGAGGAGAAAAACATTCCAGCTTATTCCAAAGATTTTTCTTTCTTTCATTTTTCATCACCTAAAATTTCCCTGCAGAGCTCTCTAACTTTCTTTTTTCCCTCTTCTAATACTTTAATCCCTTCTTGGGTTATTTCATAGAGCCTTACCCTTCTTCCATTCTCAACCTCCCATCTGCTCTTAAGAAGGCCCATTTTTTCCATTTTTTGGAGCAAAGGATAAAGCGTTCCCGGACTTACCTTATAACCATGGGATTCAAGTTCTTTCATCATGAAAACTCCGGTTATTGGTTCTTTGCTTGCATGGTGGAGTATATGCAGTCCCATAAAGCCGAGAATAATGCGCCGCATCATATCGAGCACCGATATCGAATTTCGATATTAAATATAAAAATGTTTTGGAAAACTAAGCTTTTTGAGGAGTCCATCTATAATAAGGGTTGAAAAGAAAAGGGCTCATTCAAGAACGTGCTTCTCTAGGACATAACAGTAAAATGTCCCCTCTAACACTTTTTCCTCGTTTTGGTTGAAGACTTCAACGGAGACAAGCTTTTTCTTTCCTTGATCTTCAATTACCTTTGCTTTGGCTACAAGTTCATCCCCAACTTTTACGGGTTTTGTGAACCTCACTTCTGCTTTGCCCAATACTACAGTGGGTTCATTAACAGCAAGCATCGCTGCATAATCAGCTAAACCGAATGTAAAGCCACCATGAACTAGGCCGTATTCATCAACTTTCATCTCCTCTCTTGTTTTGAGTTTCACCTCTGCATAGCCCTTTTCGATTTTTACGGGCTCTCCAACAAACTCTTTTGAAGTTAAGAGGTGTGTCCTTTGCTCCATTATCATCACCAAGGTACACTTGCCTTCACCGAAATATAAACCTTTACATTCTTGAAAAACTTTTTAAATTTTTAGGGTTTTTATTATCTGAGGTGGAAAAAGTGGTGTACCTTGAACACGGTCCGGAATATGGTGCTTATCTCCTTACGATGGCCTTTTATTATGTTGGTGGACTTGCGATAATACTTTACGGAGCATATCTGAACAGAAATTATCTATTGAAGAAAGAATTTAAGCTTGCCAGGATAAGGGGTGGTATCTGGCCGTTTTTTAAGAGGTTTCTTCCGTGGCTCTTAATAGGCCTTTTAATTTGGTCGGTTTCTGCATTCAAAGCGATTGATTATTATCTATCCCTCTATTCCTTCACAATGACCGGGAGCCACTTAACTGCGAGTGGCGTTTTTGAGGATATGAGGAACGATGAGTTTTACAAATTCGATGTGGATGGAATTAAGAAACTTGGAACGCCATCTATAGGCTTTTTAAAGGGGTATAAACTTTTGGATTCAAAGAGAGAGGGTTTTATAGTTAAAAGGATTGACCAAGTGGTAGTAGCTCAAGGATATCCGCTTCTGCCTGTTGTAAAGCTTTATATATACGAAGTGGACGGAAAATCCGTGAAAGCCCTTAAAACAGCTTATTTTGTGTATCCTCAATCTCCAGGGGGGAGGCTTTCGGAACTCTTTGACTTCCCGTTTGAGATGTTTTTCTGGGGTGGAGGAGGAGTAGGGCCTTAATCTGGCAAACGTTTTTATTTTTTGAGTTCCTATTTATTCTTGGTGGAATTTGTGGAGGCTTTGAAGTATGCGATCCTCTATAAAGGCTCGAATGAATTTTCAAAGCCTGAGTTAATAGGAACTATCGTACTTAAGCTGCGACTTATGGATTACAGCGAGGCTAAAACCTTGGTTGAGGAAGCCATAAATAGAGGTATTATAGAGCAAAAAGGGGAAAAGCTCATAATTAAGGAAGACGTCCTTAAAGAAGAGGAGAAGAGAGAAGATGTTTTTGGTGAGATGATAGACTACATTGCCAAAAAGCTTGGGTGGAGTCATCTAGAAGTCCTTGAGGACTTAGAGAAGTTTTCTGAAAGGTATGGGGATTTGGATAAGAAAATAATTGCCTACCTCTATGGGTTGGACAAGGGGATAGATATGTCAAAGTTTAAGGATAAACTGGAGGTGTGAGAATGGAAGCGTTGATAATAGTTGATATGCAGAGGGATTTCATGCCTGGGGGAGCCCTTCCGGTTCCAGAGGGAGACAAAATAATCCCAAAGATCGAAGAGCTTATTGAGAAGTTCAAGAAGAGAGGGGCCCTGATTGTCGCAACAAGGGACTGGCATCCGCCAAACCACATAAGCTTCAAGGAGCAAGGAGGACCGTGGCCGAGCCACTGTGTTCAAAACACCAAAGGGGCAGAGATAGTGGTTAATCTCCCTAAAGATGCAATAATCATTTCAAAGGCAGACAAACCAGACAAGGAAGCATATTCCGGTTTTGAGGGGACAGAACTTGCCGAAGTTCTAAAAGAGAAGGGAGTCAAAAAGGTCTACATCTGTGGAGTTGCTACAGAATACTGCGTTAGAGCAACTGCCTTGGATGCTCTAAAGCATGGCTTTGAGGTTTATCTCATAAGGGATGCCGTTAAGGGAATAAAGCCCGAAGACGAGGAAAAAGCCCTCAAGGAGCTGGAAGAAAAAGGAGTAAAAATCATCAGCTCTGTTGAGCTTTGATATACTTCTAATGCCATATGTATGTTGAGGGATGTATATGGGAAAGATGACTATAGTTATCGATGATGAGCTTGAGAGAGAATTTCGGATGGCTGTTGCAAGGAGGTACGGGGTTAGAAAGGGTGCACTTGGGATAGCGGTAAGCGAAGCCATAAAAATGTGGATTAAAAAAGTCAAAGAAACCGGTGAAGAAGAGTGAAAAGGAGCGTAACGGTCAAACTCCAGCCTTCAAAAGAGCAGGAAAAGATTTTGTTCGAGTTAGCTCAAGCCACAGCAACAGTCTGAATAGGATCAACTACGAACGCTTGAAACAGTTTAAAGAATTTGGTAAAATAGACTTTCTAGGGACTCAACAAGAAGCCTACTACACTTTCAAAGACTGGATTGGTGGCTCAACGGTTCAAACCTTGGCCAGAAAAAACGCCGAAGCCTGGAGGAGCTTCTTCCAACTCAACAAGAAGAAAAAGGCTGGAGAACTTCCCGGGTGGTTCAAGCCAAAACCTCCAAAATTCGTCAAGGAGGATAACGGCAGAAGACTTTTCATAATTCCACTCAGGAACGACCAGTATCGGATTGATGGGAACCTTATCGAGCTGAGGAGGCTCGGAAAATTTGGTAGGCTGAGAATCCAGTTCAAGGGCAGAATACACTTGAAGGGGAAGCAGGGAAGACTGGAGATAATTTATGACGACGTGAAGAGAAAGTGGTACGCTCACATTTCATTCACAGTAGAGGAAAGGCTGAATGACAAAGAGTGGGTTAAAATTCCAAGAGAGCCGAAAGGAAATCTCTCAGCGGGGATTGATTTAGGAGTAAACAACTTGATTGCTGTTTATGTGGAGAATGGTGAGAGTTTTCTCGTTAATGGAAGACCGCTAAAAAGCATTGCCTTCTACTGGCAGAAGAGGATTGCTGATTACCAGTCCAAACTCAATAAGAGTGGAGTGAAGAAGAGCAGGAAACTCAAGAAAATGCACGAGAAGGCAAAACTCCAATCGAGGCATTACATTAATACTGCCGTGAGACAAACTGTCGAGAGGCTTTACCAATTAGGCGTTAGCAAAATCGTGGTTGGCCATCCAAAGGAAATCACAAGGAACTCTAACAAGGGTAAAAAGCAGAACTTCCTGCTTTCTCACGTGTGGCGTTTTAACTACCTTATTAAACGCTTAAAAGAAGTTGCCAAGGAGTATGGTATTGAGGTTATAATCACAGATGAGGCTTTCACTTCAAAAACTTGCCCTCTCTGTGGCCAGCAACACTCAAACAGGAGGATCTTTAGAGGTTTGTTTAAGTGCCACAGAGGGGGCGTTGTAATGAATGCTGACCTCGTTGGAACCCTCGCCCTTCACGACGGGGAGGAGGTCAGTCTTTTCCACTCTTTTAGCAACGCAGAGACCAGGTTAAGCACTATTGGCCCGATTATAAGTCCCTTAACTCCAAAAGCCCACACTCCTCCAATCATACCCACGAGCACCATTATCTCATCGAGCTTAGCCTCTTTTGCGACAAGCTTTGGCCTTATTGTGAAATCCGGTGTGGGAGAGACGAGCAGGGCTCCATAAACCGATATTGCGATTGCCTTTAGCACAATTCCCTGTTTGAGCAAATAGATAGCTGCAGCAAGCCATATCATCCATCCTTCAAAGAGCGGAATGAAGCTGAAGAGTATCGTTAAAAGCCCAGCTAGCAGGGCGGTTGGAAAGTCTGTAATGCCAAAGCCCACAAATCCAAGGGTCATTATGATTCCCTTGGCGATGTTTAGGAGAAGCCACGCCCTGATGAGGGCTTGAAGTGTAACATCCGCTCTTTTTAAGAGCTTTTCTGCCAAGTGCTCGTGTCCTTCTGGAATTAAGGCATGTATCTGCTTCTTTATCTCTTCAGAGTTTACGAGGAAAGCGTAGAACGTTGCCAAGAAAACTACAAGCTGGAGGAGATATTTTGGGATTGAAAAGGCGTAACTCTGGACATATTCTGTTAATTTTGGAGTAAGCTGTGCATAAAGCTTTTGGAGAATGTCGTGCATTCCAAACGGGAGTTCAAGTTCCAGGCTCCACGAAACAAAGGTCATTATGTCCTCGTAAAAAGACATGATAAGATTCTTTATAATTAGGACAAGCTCGGCTGTTATCAAGGCGGAGATTCCAATAACGAATGCTGTTAGCAGCAAAGCGGAGTTCTTTGGTGTTGTCTTCTGTATAAAACGCTTGTGGATGGGCAGCATAGCATAGGCCAAAACTCCAGCGAAGAATATTGCTGAGAGCAGAGGAGCTATCGTCTTCCATGCGAGGTAGAGGATTATAAGGGCAAGGGCTCCCCATATAACTTCTTCTGTATTCATACGATTTCCCTTTAATTAGATTGGGCGGAGGGGATATATTAGGTTTCTGCTGTGCCTTATTTTTACTATCCTTAGTTTAGTTATGGATATTATAGAGACAAAATGTTTTTATAATACTTTTGCGTATAGTATTATTGAAGTTGTGCTTTGGGGGGGGCGAATGCAAAGGTGGGTAGTGTTGTTCATGGCTGGAGTGTTGTTTTTGAGTAGTTTTGCTTTTGCTGGAGAATTTCAAGAAGTCAAGAACTTGCAAGTTCAGATCGAGAAGTGTGAAAGCTGCTCTTGTCAGAATTTCGATGTAGATAAAGCATTGGGTGAAGTGAATGCAAAAATTGAAAACTTGACTAAAGTGATTAACCAAAAAGAAGCAAAATTACAGAAGCTTTATGCTGAACTCAACAGAACTAAAAGCGTTGAAACCCTTGAAAAAAATCGTCAAGCTTGAGGACGAGGTTCAGTTTTTAAAGAGTGATTTGGAATTTTATAAACGTCAGAGGTTAAGCTTGAAGTTAATCAAGAAGTACACTCGTAAAACTTCCTACGGATTGGAAGTGCTGTACTATAAGCTTCCTAGGGAGGATGAGTTAGTCAGAGAGTATGTTGAGAAGGTTCATCCTGTCAGAAATGATATTGACTTGGACTGGTTTATTGCTTATTATAGACAAGCTGGTGAGCTGACTTTTGATAAGTATATAGAGGCTGATATGAAGCTTAGGGAGATTCTTAAAGGTATAAAATCCGGCAATACTACAATCGAAGATGCGGTAAAGCTTATTCAGCATAGGAAAGACATTTGGGACAGAATTTATGCTTACTTGAAGGAGAGGGATAAACTGCAAACACTCAAAAACCTTAAAGAACTTGGAAAAAAACAAACAATTATGAAAATAATGGGAATAGAACCTTTATCACTTGATGTAGGTATAAACAAAGGCTGGGGATGTCCACTACGCTATTGCTTTGGAGAATCAAGTCCCCTACTGCCATCTCAAGCATACCTCTACGAGTTTCAGAAAGCGGCTGTGTGGGTCGGTATGTATACATCTTCAACTCCCAATATGAATTATTTCTATGATGAGTATTGTACATATGATTTCACATCAACGTCCAATATACACGAATATTGGGACAAGGCAATAGAATTAACCTATGATCCAATTTTGGGAGGATCTCCTGTCCATTCTATCCAAGTCAAGTGGTTTTTCAGTGCGTATGATAGTGCTGGTGTAAAACACGATATAATTTGGCAGTTTGAATGTGATGCTACTCACTGCTGGTTAACAACTGGAAGGGCAGATCTTCCAGATCCTAATTTGGTCCCTTGGGGAACTTATGAATTGGATGTGTTTGAAAACTATTTAAATTGCTGTAGAAGCTGTTTGATTGGATGCCAGTGCCACTGGTGTAACACTCATTGTGGAGGATGTTTTGCATGTGATCCCAGCAAAGCACAAAACTTTGTACATGAAGATAAGCCGAACAGAACAATATGGCCATAGGTGAGATATCATGAAAAATTTGAAAACACAAAGAATATTTTTTGGTTTTTTCTTTCTCTTATTGTTACTCGGTTCAGTTTATATTTTAAGTGAGAGAAGCAAATGCGAATGGGAATATAGTGGATCTTTGATTGGTGTTTGGAGTGGAAAAGCTGCAATCCTTAAGGATAATGCCCTGTTAATCCTTAACATAACAAATGGAAAAGTTATCAAAGAATTTTCAGATGCAAAAAGGGCATTTCTTGTAAGAGATACGCTCTCAATAATAAATGCTTCTGAGGCTTTGAATATTAATCTGAGTGATTTTACAATTACCAAGCTTGATGTGCCTGAAGATGTTGATTCAGCTGAATTGGTGTTTGCCATCAACTTGGGAAATCTTCTGCTTTATTCTACTCGTCATTCCGTTAGAGGGAAGTACAATTTTGAAGTTATTGAGTATTATGTTTGTACTAAAGGCTGTCTACTGTATTCTTTAAAAGCTCCTCCTGATTCGTACCCACTGATTTATACATTTCCAGAAGGGTATATCTTAACGTTTGAGACCGATGATGCCTTTACTAATGGTTCTGCGGTAGTTCTCAACAAAAACGGAGAGTTCATATGGAACATAACTACAAGATATGCAATCAGCGACTTTGAGTATTCCAACAATACGCTGTTCTTTTCAACTGGTGGCACAGAACCTGGAGGAACACTCATAGCTGGCGGTGACATTTATGCGTTTTCTCTCAATGGTTCTCTCAAGTGGCATATTAACCTTAGGAACTATGAAGGAAAGTTCTATGATTGGGGTATTGCCGGAATGAAAGCTCATGATGGTTATTTGTATGTTATTGGATACACCGGTAGAATATACATTATTGATTTTAAAGGAAAACTCAAGAAGATTGTGGCTTCACCAGTTTACAAAAGGCTGAAGACTCCATCTTTAATCAAAGAGATCACGGTGGCAAAGAATGATTTGATAGCCTTCACATATCTTGACATAAAAACATCTGGCTTATTCCGAGAATCTAAAGGCATTTGTGTTTATGATTTCAAGAATTTTAAATGTTGGAAAACAAAAGAACCTATATCTAGAATCTTAGTCTGGAATGAATGGGTAATTGGAGAGGGAATTAACGAAATTTGTACATTTAAGATAGGTGTGAACCAATGAGACGATTTGGAGTTTTGCTAATATTGATCTTGGCTTTTTACTTTCTTCCTAAAGACTTAATAATAGAGTCAAAAGACGCATCGAGTCATAGTTTTGAGGACTATAACGCTCTTCTTAAACAGTGCCAGTTTGAAGTGAAAGTTAATTCCTACCGGTATCATCTTGCCCGCTATGTGAGTTTCACTATAGTGGAGGGCAATGAAATTCTGGCTAACTATACATTGGAGGGTGTTACTGGTGAGTATCTTTGTCTTCCAGACGGAATCCTGCTGTACGCTTATTATCCGGGTGATCCTGTTGGGGATACTTCGATGTTGTTTTTGGACTACAACCTTACTACTGTATGGGAGAGAAAATTTAGGGGGATGACTTTGCCTCAATACTACGAAAATGACACGGTTTTCTTCATTAAGCATGGGAGTTATGAGCAAGGAGTTAAATCCTGTGTCTATGTGGTAAATGCTACTGCTGGAGGGGTTCTCACTGAAATATGTCCCAGCATTCCGGGAGGATTCGTAATATCCAAGGTCAAAATTATTGGGGATAAACTTTATTTTGCAGCGACATATGTTGAGACAAAATTTTTATGGGTTAGAACCAATGGAGACTTGTATCTTGTCGAAGAAGGCAAGGTTAGAAAAGCCCGTGTTGCAAGCATTGATGGCAGTGCCCTTGGCGCAGGCTTCTGGGTTGATGCGAATGATAAATACGTTGCTGTTGCCTATTTCCTTGCGAATGAAGAGGGAAAGCAGAAAAATGGGCTTTGTATCTTCACAAGCAAGCATTTGATCAAGATAGCATGCAAAGAGCTCGACAAGACCCCGGATTCTGTGCAGCTTGAAGATAAAACTGTTTACATAAGGTTTAGAGACGGGAGCGTTAGGGCATACAGAATAATTGCCCCTTAAAATAAGTGTTTTTTCACATCAAAAAGGCAGTTAGGATGAATTGCTCCAAACCCTAAATATTCAAACTTCTGTAAACCTGCCTCTCAACTTCTTCAGGGACTTCTGGTTTGCTGATCTTTTTTAAGGCTTTTTCTTTGCTGATCAGTCCATATCTGACAAGTGCCGCTATCCTTCTCGTTTCAAAACTGTAGCCGTGCTTTTCGTAGTACCTCTTAAGTGCGGGCCCAAGAATCAGGCAGTTGGTGGTGTATCCGGCAAGTTCTGGGAGCTCAAAGGGGAGATTTTTGAGTACCGCAAACCTTTCTTCCTCGCTCATGAGACTCAAAAGCCGGATTTGCACAACTCCATCGCTCATCAGCCTGTAGGGGTGGTGTCCAAAAGGTAATTCATGCCCAGTTATTATGTATTTGATGCCCTTTTTTAAGGCATATTTTCTGAGCTTCTCCATTGTTCTTGAGGAGCACTTCTTGCAGGGAGATTTGCCTTTGAGAAGGGCATCCCTAAATATATCAGAATAATCGTAGCGGAGAATAGTTAAGGGAACGTTGAGGTATTCGGCTATTCTCTCTGCATTCTCTATCGCTTCCTTCGCTATAAAGCCATGATCTATCATCACAGCCTCCACATCTACTCTGTATTTTTCCCTTGCAAGGTATAATGCAACGGTGCTGTCCTTTCCTCCCGAGAAAGCCACTATGGCTTTATTTACTTTGCCCATAAGCTCCTCAAGCTCTGCCCTTATCTTCTCTCTATCCGGCTTGTGGGCTAAATAATTGATGCACTCTTTGCAGAGAGGCTTTCCATCAACGATTTTAATCTTCGCTGTCCTCTCATCATTTATGCAGAGGGAGCACTTCAGCATTTCACTCACCGAAGTATTTGACATAGAGCTCCCTTGCCCTCTCCTCTGTAACTCCTTTTACCAATACTTTTCCACTCTTAAAGACGATTATTTCTGTTTCCTCATCTAAGAACCTGATGTACTCTTTCTTTAGCTCATAGGGGATGTTTAAGCGTTCTAACTTTGAGGCCAGCTCTCTTAGATTTACTCCCTTCTCAAGGCTGAGTCTTATTGATCCGTCACAGGTTTCTTCGAGCTCGACCCTCTTTCTCTTCACTATCGGCGCGACATCTCTTCCTATGCGCCTTGCGCTGAAAAGTGTTAAAGCATCCATGGTCTTGTAAATTGCAAGCTGACAGCCGCTTATCCTAACGTCTATGTATTTTTTGGCTTCCATTGCTGCCTTGAGGTATTCCCTTATGCTCTCCGCTCTCTCAAAGTCCAAACCCGCTCTTTTAAGTCTCTCTTCGTTAAGCTTGTGTATCGTTAGGGGCTGGAGCATCATTTCATCTATGCCAAGGGAAGCGGCAAGCTCCGCTATCTTTGGAATATCTTCGTCGTTTATCCCGGGCATGAAGATGGTTCTAACTATGGAGCGCACGCTTTTGTCTTTCCCCACGATCTTAAGAGCATTCACAACGTTTTCGAAGGTGTCGGCATTGGTTATCATTTTGTGCTTTTCTCGTGAAGCGGCGTCGAGGCTTATCATCACTAGATCAAAGTCAAGCTTCTGCCAGAGCTCTTCAGTTAATAGTGATCCATTCGTCTGCAGGTCTAATCTTGCATTGGGAAATTTCTCCCTCAAAAGCCTGTTTACCTCGACTATTCTTGGACTCATGAGGGGTTCCCCGTATTGGGAGACGGTGATTGCATACGGGTTTTCCCATCCGTAGTAGCCTGGTTTTGGAGCCCTTCCCAACTTTAGGGCAACGTTGGAGTAGCAGAATATGCAGTCGTGATTGCATGCAGGTGTTAACTCATAAGATGGATGGTGAACGGGATTCTCTATACTTAAATCTAGCCCCTGGCAGCCCTGACAGTGAGTTGGTGGAACTAAATCGCTCACAAACTTTTTTAAGAGTCTCGCCTCTTTATTTTCCAAAATCTTTGGCTCTACGCCCATTTTTCTCGCAAATTCTTCCCAGCTGTATTTCATTCTCTCACCGAAAGAGGGTTTGGGAAAGCATTAAAAAACTTGACGCTTTTGGGCTTGTGGTGATCTGATGAGGATAACTGTAAAAAGGAAGGCTTTCCTTGAGGAGATCCCAAAGGTGGTAGAAGAGTTGATTAAAGAATATGGGAGCTTGTTGAAAAGCGTGACCATTGAGGAAGACGAGAAGGGCTGCTATACTATTTGGGCTACCTATGAAAGCCTTATTTCTTGAAGACCTTTATGTCCAAAACTACATGCCAAACTCCTGGAGCGTAGCGTTTGATTATTCTGCTCTCCAAAAGCTCGCTTTCGTAGCCGTGTTCTCTGGCTATTTTTTGAAAAGTCTCAAAGGGCTCCCTCGGCATCAACTTTTCTGGAACAGTATTGTGGTAATGAATTACTGCTTCATCTTTCGCTATTTCTAAAGCTTTCGGGATGAATTCATGGGTTTTAACAACATAACCCATCAAAATCCTGTCTGCTATGTTTTCGCCTTTGAATTCCCTGTTGTCTATGTTATAGGCTGTCATCCTGTCTTGGACTTTGTTGAGCTCGATGTTTTCGACCAAGAACTTAAAGGTATAGGGGCTCTTTTCGATCGCTATCACTCTAGCTTTGCAGTGCTTTGCTATCGGCAGGCTTAAGTGGCCTATTCCTGCGAACATATCCACCACAAGCTCATTCGGTTTTGCTATGCTTGCCATTCTGACTCTCTCTTTAACGTTTGCAGGGGAGAACATTACCTTCGAAGCATCAAACTTGTATAGGATGCCGTTCTCTTTGTGGATTGTTATGGGGTCGTTTCCGTAGATTATCTCGTAGTTTGTCTCTCTAAACTCTCCGCCAATTCTTCCTTTCCTGAGGACTGTTTTTACACCTAGAACCTCAGCATAGACCTTTGCAATCTCGTACTTATATGGAAGGAGCTCTTCCCTTAGAGGAAGTATTAGAACATCCCCTAACTGAACCCAGTGCTTTGGGAGAAGATTAACTAACTCTGAAGGGAGCTTTTTGCTTAATATTTCCCTTATACGGGGTTTTATAAGTTGAGTCTTTCTGGCCATCAAAGGAAATTTGCCGGGTGGTTTATATCGTTTTCCTCGAGTTAATTGGTGGTAGCGATTAACTTCTTGAACTTGGATGTTTTTTGGTCATTTCGGCAAAAAACGATAGAAAAAGCTTAAAAAGGATTATTCCCCAGAATTATCTGAGAACCTCACCGGAGGTAGAGTTTGACAATGGATGATGAATCCTCGAGTAGTTTTTGGTTGAGTAAGATATTAAAATCCAAAAAGAAGGAAGGCATCATTGAACAGAAAATAACGGAAGATGCCTATAGGGACTTGAAGGCTCTTCTAATGAGGGCCAAGCCAGATATAATCGGGGATAAGATAATTCTCAAGCTACCAAACGGAACTGTAGAACTCACAAGGGACAAGCTGAGGATAGTTGCCGATAAAAAGGAGCACGCTGAGAAAATACTCAGGAACCTCCACCACTATTCAATGCCTCCCGGTTTGTGGCCCGCTTATGGCCTCAGCTACTCAATAAAGAAGGGGTCTCTTCTAAAAAGCAGAAGTTAATCTTTTCTTTTTACCTCAAATATTTTAAACCTTCAGAAGTATTCTTAGTTAGCGGATGATGGGCCTTGCCCAGTCTGAGTTAATGATGACGTCGGTATTAGCTGACGCTTTAAACACCTTTTGGAGGAGCGGGGATGAGTGAGCTACTTGAGTTTTATGCAAGCGAAGCGATGACGTGCCCCAGAAGGGTTTACTTTCGTCTCAAGGGGTATAAGGAAAAGTGGCCTGAATTCGTAAAAGTGAGGCTTGAGCAGGGAGTTAATACCCACAACGTTCTTGGAGAGATACTCAAAAAGAGGTTTGGGTTCGAGCTTGAGAAACACATAGTGCTAAAATCTCCCCGTCTAGGCCTTGAAATCCACGGGAGAATAGATGCATTCAGGCGGTTTCCAATAGAAATAAAAGGAAAAACTTCCCTTCCAAGGCTTCCCTATGACTACCATTTGGCCCAGCTGAACGTTTATCTAAGGTGGGCAGAAAGTGAATACGGCTATTTGTATTATGTTAAGCTGCATGAGGAGCCGAAAAAGGTTCTGAAGGATGTAGACTTTTCTAGGTTCCCTATAGTAAGGGGCAAGAACTTTAAGGCATTTGAAGTGCCCTACGACGAAAAGCTTTTCAAAGAGACCGTAAAACAGTTCTATCTGATAAAAAAACATTATGAAAAAGATGTTCCCCCAGAGGGGTGGAAGGACTATACCTGCAGATTCTGTCCTTATTACTATATTTGTTTTGGAAATGGATTCACTCCTTAAGCTTCCACTTGAGGTCGTTTTCTATGACTGCCTCTATGAGGTTCCGATTGTAGAGCTCTGCAACAATTGCCCTTATTGGGACTTGATTCAAAGCGAGTATCTGGGGGGTTATTTTTGCTCCGAATTCCTTTGCGAGTGCATAGCTGAGTTCGCTTACACTTTTTGGCTCTCTCAATAGCTCGAGAATCCTTCTTTCTCCTTCCTCTGCTCTTTGAAGATTAAGTTCAAGCAGTTTTAGGGCGTCTTCCCCCTTTACAGCCCTTCCATGGGAAGGAATGAGCAGAATGCCTTCCTCTGCGTAGCTCATTAATTTCCTTATAGACTCCTTGAAAAGTTCTGGCTCAATTAAATAAGGCAAGCCTACTGACTGAATAACCCTCTCACCAAAAAAGCTATCTCCGGCATATAAAACACCGTTTTCCTCGTCTAGGAAGCCCGTCATTCCTGGCGAGTGTCCGGGAAGTTCTATTGTTTTTAGTCCAAATAGCACATCGCCCCATTCAAAAATTCCGTGGACTTTGACTTCTTGCGGAAACTGATAAACCAAAAACCCTTTTGGTGCCTTTGAGCCAAAGGTTAAGAGCTCCCTGTTGAGTGGACTCTCGGCTATAGAAAATTCATATCTGTGAATGAATAAGGGCTTTCCAAGCTTCGGTGCGATGGCTATGTGGTCGGCATGTCCATGAGTGGAGAGCATGTAATCAATCTCAAGGTTTATTTTCCTCAGTTCTCGTCTGAGTTCTTTATGCCTTTTGCTCCCATTTCCCGGATCAATAATAACCACGTTTTCCTCAACTTTTACCATTGTTGAAGGGCTTCCAGGGTAGAGATAGAGGTTTTCTCCAAGTTTCTCGAGGGCCATAAAATCACCTCAGCTTTTCCAGCTCATCAACGAGCTCTTTAAAGTATGAGTAAAATTCACTTTTCTTCAAATAACCCAAAGCTTCCCAAAACTCTTCCAGACCTTTTGACCCAGTTTTTTCATATTCCAATGCTTGAAGAAGCATTTCAAGCTTGTCAGCAAATTTAACAAGCCTCCCCTCTGGGCTTTTTTCCTCTTCGTACTCCTGAAAAAGCTTGAAGTATTCCACCTTTTCAGCGCCGAGGATATCTACCATGGCCTTTCTCTCGGCTTTCTTTTTATCCACATACTTCTGTGCTTCAAAGGGCAAATCAGTGATCCTCGCCTCGGCAAGGTCGTGGAGGATGGCTATCTTCAGTGCTTTCTCGACGTTTATCTTTACCCCTTTTTTTCTCAGTTCGTCTCCTAAGAATAGAGTTATAAAAGCCACCCTAAAGGCATGCTCCGCAACGCTCTCTGGATTTTGAACTCCTCTAAGCAACCACCCCATTCTGGGGAGCTTTTTTAACTTTCCAGCCTCTATAAAAAGGGTCAGCATTCCTATTCCTCCGTCACGTAGAGGACTCTTTCTGTTTCAATGGCTTTAGCTATTATCCCGTCTCCCACGAATCTTCCGTAAACTTTAACGGTCTCTCCTTTACCTACGTTGGGAGTTCCGGAGAACTCTATTTTTAAGCCGGAAATGTGGAAAGTTGCTCTATAACTTGGCAGTTCCATGGGGAGGAATTCTATCTTTGGCTTGTCCTCTACAATTCCCTCTATTACTACATTTTTTCCCCTGAAATTGCCATTTTTGAGCTCGTCAATCGTAAGGATGTAATAATAGTTGTGACCGAACTTGGTTCTCTTCACTCCCATCACCCTTATAACTTAACTATCGTGAAAATAGTTTGGGTGGGAGAGATGATAAAGGTTGCGATTATAGGTGCTGAAAACGTTGGCAAGTCAACGCTTATGAATGCTCTCTTGGGCAGGAAGATATCCGAAACACAGCCTATCCCTGGCACCACAAAAGGCACAATTAGAAGAATCTTTGGAACCGTTAAGATTCCTAAAACAATGAAGAACCCCCTTGGGGGCGCCGATGAGCTGGTTTTAATTGATACGGCTGGACTGTATGATCCACAACATGAGCTCAGGGGAAAGGTTCTAAGCGAGGAGAAGTTCAAGGAGCTCCTGAACGAAATTGCCTCGGCAGATATAGTTATTCACATGATAGATGCCCAATATGGCCTTCACAGAGGAATGGAAAAGCTTCATCATCTGCTGAAGTTTAGGTACGATAAGCCAATAATAGTAGTTGTCAATAAAATAGATCTTGTGCCTAGAGAAAAAGCCAAGGAGCTTAAGGAACTCATCAAAAAGAGACTTGAGCAAGAACCAATAATGCTGTCGCTGGTTACCTATGAAGGATTTAACGAACTTTTAGAAAAGCTGGCGTATTACGCTCAGTACGCCAGGAAGTCTTGATTAGCTTTAAAATTCCTCTAATGCTCAGCATTTCATCCAACAGGGCGTATTCATTTGCAAGTTCTTCTGCAAGTTCTCTGGGGAGGCCGTTTTTAATCAGTGTTTTCTTAAACTTTCTTTTTCCTTTCTTGATAGCTCTTTTCATCCCTGCCAGCTGCCACAGTGTTTTCGGAATTATCATGAGCAGTCGAAGGAAGGAAAAAAAGAGCGAAAACATCAGAGCTCCTCCTCAAACTCCTCCTCTATCTCTATCTTCTTTTTCTTCCCGATGTTCCCAAGGTCTTTAAGGCTTTCGAGTTTGCCCATCCTCTCTTTCATAAACGCCGCAACGAGAGTCTTTATGATGTTCATGCTTTCCATGTACTCTTTCGTAAGTTCGAAAGCTTTATCTGGATCCATTCCGGCTCCTACAAGCTCTTTGTAAAAGTTTGCAACGTTTTTACCGAACTTTTCTGCCTTCTCTGGATCATAAACGTCGTTTAGGAGATCCTTTATAGGTCCAAAAATTGAGTCCATGATCTTTGGTAAGTGCTCTGAAACAGTTCCGAGCACCTGTTGAAGTTCCTTAATGTCTTCCTCATCTCCTTTGCCCTTCTGGTAGGCTTTGAGCATTTCTTCAAGCATTTCGATTTTCTTTTCTATCAGCTTTACATCTTCCTCGCTCTTAGCTTCTCTGAGTTCCTTCGTGAGATCCCTAATAGTCTGTTCAATGAATTTCTTTGCTCCTGTTTCGCTTTCCATGGCTTCTTCAATTTTTTTCTTTATCTCTTCACCAAATTTTTCATCAAATTCCATATCAATCACCTCAATAATTATTTTGTTTGGTCAAACTTAATTGGGATTCCGATCAAATCAAACCACTTATTGAGCACTTCCTTTCTGAGTGCATATGCTTTTCCCTTCTCACCATCAACCTCTTCAACAACGTTAAGGTCAATTAAGTGGTGTATTTTTTCTCTGACGGTATTTCGTGAAGCTTTACCCCTTCTTCTTTTTAGCTCTTGAGTAATCTGGCTTATGTTTGCACTTCTCAAATCAAAGAGAATCTTTACAATTTCTCTTGCTATGGGATCATGCCTTATCTCCGGCACGACCACGTCTATTCCTAACCCACCATATTGGGCATAGATGTTAATCAGACGGAGATAATTTTCTGCTAGCCTTGAAACTATTTCAAAGCTTGTCATTAGTTCATTTAGGGCTTTTCTTAAAGTTTTGACCTCCTCTGAGAGCTTCTTGACATCCTGATCTTCTGTCATCTTCATCCCACTATCATATATTGTTGGTCAAATCATATAGTGTTTCTGATTAGAAATGATCAGTAGTCAGGGGAGCTAATTAGGGTAATATTATCTTGTATTCTGTTTACTTTTTGGTATAATAAAACTTTCGTTCATTATTTTGGATTAGACATGGTGAATCGGAGGATCCCCAGCTAGTTGATGGATAATTGAGATGCACTCCTCAGATATCTTCTCTAGGTCTCCTTGGATAAATAAAAAATGAGGCCACGCCAGAGCCTTTTATCTGGCTTAATTTTTAGTGAGCGCTAAAGCATTCTTCTTTGGAAGTTTACTGCCTCGTATTTTGCATGCTCTCTCTGAAGTTCAGGTCTTCTCTCCTTCTCCCAAAACTTTCTCAAGCTCTCAAAGCTGAACATCACACATCACCAATAGTCAATAGAATGCTCAAACTACAAGGAGATACTGCTCAAAAGTGGTCATTTTAAAATTTAAAATTCATAAATCAAAAGACAAATCAAAATAAATCAGCACCTGCATATCTTCACAAAAACTCTTCTTCTCCTTGGTCCATCCAGCTCAGCAAAAATCACGCTTTGCCATGTCCCGAGCAAGAGCTTCCCGTCTTTTATTGGGATTGCAAGGCTTGGATTCAGAAGGATGCTCCTCAGATGGGAATGGGCATTGTGATCTATTCTGTCGTGTTTGTAACCTTTCCCCTTGGGGATAAAACTTTCAAAGAACTCTTTGACATCTTCAAGAAGGCCACTATCATTCTCATTGATGAAGAGGGCTGTTGTAGTGTGTCTTGTAAAAATAACTGCTATCCCCTCTTTTATCCCAGATTTTCTTACCCTCTCCTCTATAACGGGTGTTATGTCAATAAGCTCGAATTCCTCTCTTGTTGGAACTTCAATTTCAAATAGCATTTAACCCTCCTCCAACTCCTTTGCTATCTTTCTTCTTGGCCCTTTTAGATAAATTAGGTTCGATACCCCATTTATGCCGTGCTCCATTTTTGAAATAAGGCGATGCTGTTTAAAGAACACGCTTCCAATTGCTAGCTGGGAAGCCAAGTCCCAGAGCCTGTGCTCCTGCTCACTAACTTTCTCAAACCCGGGAAGCTTGTAGTAGGTTCTTTTAAAGACACCTCTAATTGGATCATAGCCTTCGTGAACTGACATAAGAGTGTATTCCTCTGTTTTGGTCTCAATGAGTATGTCTTTGTATCCGATTTGGTAGAATATCCCATAAACTCTGTCCGACTCTTCAAGGAGAAAGATTCCATCCTTGCTCAGGGTTAAGGCAACATTGGCGAATAGCTTTACAGCATCAAAGGCATCAAAATGCGGCATTGTAAGACCCCAAAGGAGAGCAATGTCATGCTCACCGACGAGTTTTGATACTTCCCTCGCATCCCCGACAACTATCTTTGGCTCCAAATCCAAACCTGCTATCTCAATCCACTTTTTAACTTTTTTAAGGTCTTCTTCTCTCGCATCAAGAACAGTAATAGCTTTTGCACCTGTCGCTTTTGCCATTGCAACACCTGCTATTCCGGTGCCTGTACATAAGTCGAGAACTCTAGGTTCGTTGGGAAGTAAGTTTTCTTTCTTCAGTTTTTCGAAGACCTCAACAATCCTCCGAAATCTTATTTGGGCTCTCTCATCTTCGGGATCCATCCTCCATCGAAGGTAGCGATAAAGCTCTTCTAAGCTCATAAGACACCCCACATTCTATTGAGCAAAGGGATAATTTAAGCATTCCCATACTGTAAGGATAAAGTGAGGGTAAAGTATTTTAACTTTAAAGTGAAAGGTAATAGTGGTGAAAAGATGAGTGAGGTTATAAATGTTCGCAACTTAATTAGAGAGATTGAGGATATTGAAAAAAGGCTAGAGGATATTAAGATTGAATTACTTAAACTAAAAGCCCAACAGTTAGAAGCTGAAGAAATAGATGATGAAGAAGCTAATCAACTCATAAGAGAAGCCGAGGAGGCTTATAAAAGCGGGGAAGGGTTAAGCATTGAAGAGTTTAGAAAAAAGGTAGGTTTAGACTGACTACTTTTTATATGCCTTTTCTCTAGGCTTAATATCGACTACGACAACCGCTTTTTTGTCCCAAAGAATAGTATAAAACACTCTATAATCTCCAATTCTAAAACTATAGAGTTTCCCCTTTCCAATTTCGGAGTGCTTTCCCTTAACAGGTTTGATATCATATCGCTCCACTGGAAGAGGATCAAACTCCAAAGTCTTAAAGAATTCACTCAGTTTTTCCAACTGAGACTTTGATAAGTATTTCTTAGACTTCTTTGAGACTTTTGGAAGGATAATAACCTCAAATTTCATAAGTTACACCACCATGATGTCTAAGCTCTTCCCATAAATAAACTTAGCTTTCAAAAGTTGGGGGAATACTGTTAGAATTAAGCTAATTGAAGGACTTCAAGATGTGATACACCACCTTTCTGAAAGCCTGCCCTTCAGGTCGGGGAGGAGGTCAGAGTCTCGGTATTTCTCTCCAAAGTTTTTTAAATATGCCAATGAACTCTCCATCATGTATGCGCTCATTTATGGGAAGAACCCTAAGCTTAGTGAGGCTGAATTTTGGGCCTTTGCGAGAAGATTTGGACTAAAGGTTAGGGTTATTGAGAGCTCTAGACACTGGATAGTTTTTGAAAGTGATAGAAGTATAGAAAGACTTTTTCACAGACTTGGGGGCTCTTTAAAGCTCGTGAAAATTGTGGGAGAGGAGGGAGCAATAGATGATTTGGAGTATGCAAGGCATTTTACCGTGAGCATTTATGGAAAGGAGGATTGGAAGCTCTGGAGGAAGCTTGGGAGTGAAATAAAGAAAAGTTTTAAATCTTACGGCCCTGCCAAGTTTTTCAAGCCGGCCAAGGTTTATGCAATGCCAGCTGAACTTATCTTGAAGGGTTTTCCCGAGGTTAAGGATTTTGTCTTCCTCTTTGGAGAGAAGCTTTACGTAGGAGAGACAATAGCGGTTGCTGATCCATTTGAACTCAAAAAGCTGGATGTTGAAAGGCCAGTCCAGAGGCCCATTCTCTCTATTCCCCCACGTTTGGCTAGAATAATGGTGAATCTTAGTGAAGTGAGGCAAGGGAACTTTTTGGATCCATTCTGCGGGATAGGAACTATAGTGCAAGAGTTTTTGCTTCAGGGACTCAACGCCTATGGGAGTGATTCCAATCCGAGGGCAATTTATGGAGCAAAAGAAAATTTAAAATGGCTGAAGAAGGAGTTTAGGGTCAAAAGAACGGCCCATCTTGAGGTTTGTGATGCAAGAAAGCTCAAGAGGTGCTTTAGACTTAAGTTTGATGCAATAGTCACCGAGCCGTATATGGGCAAGCCCTTAAAGTACCATCCCACAAAAGGGGAGGCAATAAGGCTTGCTAACGAGCTGGACAGGTTTTATTATCAGGTTTTTGATGGTTTTAGGGATGTTTTAAAAAGAAATGCAAGGGTCGTGTTTGTATTTCCGGGGTATAAACTCGATAATGGGAGGGTCTACCGGAAGGACAGGAAATGGCTTGAGAAGCTTGGTTTTGAAGTTTTAGGGAAATACACGGACTTTGAAGAGAGACACAGAGTTGTTAGAGATATTCACGTCTTAAGATTTAAGGGATAACGGATTAGAGCCATTCTATTTCTACTTTGTCCTCTACACTTCTGAATTCCTCATCACCGGTTAGAATTCGAGAATTTGTTTCAATTGCAGTTGCCACAACAAAGGCATCGGCATAACTGAGCTTGTAAAATGCCTAGTTGTCATCTTACATACCTCAAATATGTTCTTACCATCAGATACTTAAACTTTCTCCCTAATAAGTGAGCTGAATTTCATTAATCCAAAAGATTTAAGTGGAGCTGGCTGAGGTAAGAGTGTAAAATCAATAGGGTGGTTAAAATGTTTGAGACAGTGTTAAAATGTACCAGATGCGGCAGAGAATACTCCTTAGCGAGTGGGATTTACAAATGTGAAAATTGCGGCGCTCCTCTGGATGTGAAATACGATTATGCCGGAATAAGAGAACTTATAGAAGATAATGATGCTTGGTTTAGAGAGGCGCCGAGGTTATGGAAGTACTGGATGTTCTACCCGGTTTCAAATCTTAGGAAAGTTGTTAGTCTCAATGAAGGAGGTACAAGACTTTACAGAATGAAAAACCTTGAGAAAAGGCTTGACTTTGGAAAGCTTTACATCAAAAATGAGGGAGAAAATCCAACAGGGGCCTTCAAGGATAGGGGCTCGAGTGTTGAGATAACAAAGGCCCTTGAATTCCACGCAAGAAAAGTTGTGGTCGCTTCGACAGGAAACATGGCTGCAAGTATTTCTGCTTATGGCTCCAAGGCAGGGCTTGAAGTGACAATAGTGGTTCCAGAGGGAACTCCGGTTGGAAAGCTCGTTCAAGCAGTTGTTTATGGTGCAAAGATAAAGATTCACGGAAGCACCTATGATGAAGCCCTTGCGGAAAGCGAGAGGATGGCAAAGGAAGAGGACTATTACCTTACGGGAAACTACCATTACAGAGTTGAAGGCCAGAAGAGCACGGCCTTTGAGATCTTTGATCAGCTCCGATTTAACGCTCCCGACTGGATTGTGGTGCCTATCGGTGCTGGGACTCATTTAAGAGCCGTCTGGAAGGCTGCAAAGGAATTCTACGAAGTGGGGCTTATTGAAAAATTGCCGAAAATTGCAGGGGTTCAGATTGAAGGCTACGATGCGATAGTCAGGGCTTGGAAAGAGAAAAAGCCAATTGAGCCAATGAGGAAAAAACAGCCAACAGTTGCCTCAGCTATAGCAGTTAAAGCCCCAGTGGATGGGGAGAATGTCATAAAGGCAATTGATGAGAGTGGGGGCTATCTGGATACAGTCACAAATGAGGAGGCCATGAATGCGGGCTTAATGCTCGGGAAAGAGGGCCTCTTTGTGGAACCTTCCTCAGCCACTGCCCTTGCCCTTGCTAAGAACATGAGGGAAGAGGGAATAATAGATAGAGACGAAAGTGTCGTTGTGGTTGCAACAGGTCATGGTT
The DNA here is from genome assembly GCF_055393685.1 of Thermococcus aegaeus. NCBI lineage: Archaea > Methanobacteriati > Methanobacteriota > Thermococci > Thermococcales > Thermococcaceae > Thermococcus > Thermococcus aegaeus. Next base: position 1,499,159 of record NZ_AP042464.1, read on the forward strand.
TGAAGGACACAAAGACCTGGGAAAGTTTTATTAAACTCTAATTCCTCTTTTCTTTTGGTGAGCTGATGCTTTATGAAGAGAAGCGTTTCAGCAGGTTTGTCTTTTTTCTCACGCTCCCTGCTTATGTAGGTCTCTCAGCTGGCCTCTGGGCGACTTACCATGAAGGAGAAGGCTTTGAAGTAATGGTGATAATATTTGCTGCAATGGTATTAATTTTGTCCGATCTGCTAACTTTCAGAATCGAGATAGACGAGCGGGAGATAAGACTTCGCGGCACTTTTGGAATTATCCTCAGAAAGACAATAAAAATTGAAGAAATTGAGAGCTTTGAGGTTAAAGAAGGCTGGATAAGCTGCTGGGCGCCAATAAGGTTTAATTTTCCCGCAAAGGGATGCATTGTTGTCCACAAACGGGGCCTTGATGTCGCTTTTACCACTAATAACCCAGAAGAGATTGCAATGATTCTAGTTACGCTTGGCATTCCACGAGGAGCCTAGTCCCCTTAACATCAATAATTTTAACTTTCTCTCCCTCTTTGGCTGTTCCGTTTATGCACTCTGCAATCCAAAGCTCGTTTCCAACTTTTACAACACCTTTTGGGTTTAGCTCTTCAACTACAAGGGCTTCTTTCCCAATTAATGCCTCTGGTCCAACTTCAATTCTCTTTTCGAAAACCTCCCATAGGAACTTAACGGCTATGAGGTCCTTAAAAATCAAGAAACCAATTAGAACGAGGGTAAGCTTTAACGGCACTTCTATTCCGGCCTTTGGGAGAATGAAAAGCAAGAATATCCCAACAACTATCTCGTCTGCAAGGATGCTTAGGGTTTTTAGGATATTTTTGACATAGGTTTTCATAACTTCACACCCCTAAATTGGGCAAACCACCGTAGAGGAGTAAGAGCAACCCCACGAATACGGGCTGATGGATAACGTAAATTTTCAGGGTGTTTCTTCCAAGAAAGCAGACGAACTCAACAAAGGGATTTTTTGGGGTATTCACTTTGAACTTTCTTTTTCCGTCTGGATAAGTTAACGCACCTATTGCAGTCCCCAAAAGGAAAACCCCAAACCATGGAAAAATAGGGAAGTAGTCAAGCGTGAAGAACTCATGGGGGGTGATACCTAAGGGAAGGATGAACAGAGTTTCCGCATGAATGTTTTTTATGATTTGGGCCCCCAGAAGAAAGAAAGCTGCAGGAAAGAGGTTTTTCCATCCAAGGGGATAGAAGGGAATAACGAGCAAGCTCGCAACACCCAAGAAGTGGAGAACACCAAAATAAATCGTTCCTCTATCCAATAGTAGGGATGTTGTGAAGGTTATGAGCAAGCCAAGACCAAAAAGCTTTGCAAATCTGAGAAAATATTTTTTCATGCTTTTTCTTCCTCTTGCATGACTTATCCATAGTGAGAGGCCAGAAATCGAGACAAAGAGGGATGCCGTTGCATAGGCAAAGAGCTTCCAGAAAACCTTGTGCTCTGAATAGCCTAGAAAGAACTGCAAATCAGTAACAAAGTTGGATATCAGCATCATGATTAACGCTATTCCCCTAACAAAGTCCACTTCCCAAAAGCGCTTTGAATAAATTTCGCTGCCGAACATCAAAAGATATAAACTCCAAAGCTTATTTAAGTTTGGTGCTGTCATGGAGAGAAGTAGACTGAGGTTTTTGTTTTTCACTTTGGCAATCTCAATGATGGCACAGCCCGGGGCAGTAGCTTTTGCTAATTTTGATGCTCCATATGGGGTTTACATTTCTCTTTTGAAAGCCTCGCCCTTCAGGGCGGGGGCAAGCACTACCCAACAGCCTTTAAGCACTCGAAACCCTTTTAAACTTCTAGGAGTAATAAGGCCCCAGAGGGGCCAGTCAAAACAACCCGATGAGACGAGGGGTTTCACGTTACCACTCTGCTTTAGAGTAGTTGAAAACCCTGAAGGTGGCCAAAGCGATAACCCCAATCCGGCTTTGCCGGTAGGGGTAATGGGGGGAAGACCCTCCCCTCGGGCTGAGCCGAAACCGGCAACGGGAGTAGGCAATGCGCCCGAAAACCTTCCCGGACTTGGCGAGGGGTTAGCTCGTTGGAACCCTCGCCTTTCAAGGCGGGGAGGAGGTCAGTACCCCTATGATGCACCTTTACTTCTAGCTCAGCTTGCACTCTGGGTTGCTTCCTTTTACCTTTTTCTTAGGCTCAGAGAGCTTGAAGAGAAGAAACTGCTAACATTCTATAGACTTTTCTTGGGTTTAGTGCTCTTTTCAGCTTTCTTTAGCTTTCTCAAAGTTATCGAGGTGTTTGGATGAGGGTTATCAAAATCAAAGCAAAAAGCATTTACACAAAAAGCGGAATTCCGGGAGTAGATTACGTTGTAAACCAATACGTTGGCTGCCAGTTTGCGTGCAAATACTGCTACGCAAAGTTCATCTGCAAATGGAAGCACTACGGAGAATGGGGCACATGGGTGGAGGTAAAGGTTAACGCCCCGGAGCTGGCAAGGAAGAGGGTTTATGGAGATGTGGTGATGTCAAGCATCTCCGATCCCTATCAGCCTATAGAGAAGGAGCTCAGGCTTACGAGGAGAACCCTTGAGATGATGAACAAGCGAAATAAGCTCAGCATTCTGACAAAATCTCCTCTTGTGGTCAGGGACATTGACCTTTTCAAGCTCTTCAATGAAATTGAGGTTGGATTAACGATAAACAGCTTTGAAGGGAAGGAGAAACAGCTTATAGAGCCCTTTACTCCCTCACAGAAGCTCAGGGTAGATGCACTGAAAACTCTAAAAGAAGAAGGTATAAAGAACTACACCTTTATAAGCCCGATTATTCCCGAGATTACTGATGTGGGGGAGATAATCAGGGATACAAAGGATGTTGCTGACTACTACTTCTTTGAAATACTTAATTTGAAAGCCGCTGGAAGGGAATTTGGAGAGCTATTAAAAGAAAACTTCCCCGAAAGCTACGAGGTTATGGTTAACGATGATAAGTTCTGGCGGTTCGTTAAAGAGCTCATAGAGCTCATAAAACGGTTGAACGTGAGGACAGAGGGGATTGAAGTGCACAAAAGAGGCTGGAAGTTCATAGAGGTGAAGTAAATGAGAATAGCCCGGGCAGGGGATCTATGGTTGGAAGTCCCAGATGTTAGGTATTCCTTCTTTGACACTCCATACATCGGCCATGAACTCGGAACTGCAGTTGATGTGTACTTTGAGGAAAAGGCTCTTTTCCCTTTTGAGGAAGGAAAGCTAGTTGAAGTGAGGAAGATAAAAACTCCTCGATACATCCCGGTTATGGATGACTACCTTCTCATCTTTGAGGTTGGAGAGTTTTGCTTAAAGGTTCTTCATGTAGAACCTATGCTCAAAGTGGGTGAGAAGGCTTTTCTTGGGGACGAAATTGGATCCTTAAGACTTTCGGGCTTCTTCTCACCTTGGAGCGATAAGCATGCCCATTTTGAGCTTAGATGGTGTGAAGATCGATATAGGGCAAGAGGAGGACTAACGATATTTCCTGAGGTTAGGCCTCTTGTTCCGGTTATTAGGGGAGGGGAATTTGAGGTTGTTGAAAAAACCACCCATTATCTCTGGCTTAAACCGCTAAAAACTGAAGGGAGAGGGATGACGCCCTTTGGGGAGATTGAAGGAGGTTTGCCTCATTATCGTTACGGAGCGATTTTTAATGGAAGTGAGGCGAGACTTTTTGAAAAAACGGTGAAAGCTGAGAAAATTCTTGAAAATGGCGTAGGGATTTTTAAAGCAGATTTTAAGGTATTTGCTAATGGAAAAGAAGTGAAGGGAGTTGGAGTTTACTGCAATGAGGAGAAGGTTAAACTTATTGGTGGGGATTTTGAGGTTGGAGAGATCATAGAACTTGAGATAATCTAAAATTTTTTGATATTTGTAAGGATCTCAAAAATCCAACTCCAATTAAAATTGAGGTAAAAACAAAAGATCAGTAGGGAAGACCATAGTGCTTAACCACTATCTCGTCTATCCCTATTTTTTCTAAAGCACTCAGCGGAACTTGCATTGAAACCTGCACTATTCCGGGAAGTCTGCCGATCTCTACGGCACCGCTTATCGTTACCCTATTTCTAACTTCCTCTAAGCTCATTCCGAAGAGCTTTGCTGCTCTCTCGAAACCTCTCATTGCTGCTTCGTTTATAGTGGGTCCCGAACCAATGATCTGGACTGGGGCGACTGGTTCTGGCTCAATTCCAAATCTTCTTGCCAAATCCTGCACTTTCTCCCACTCATCTTTTCTCCATGGCTTTGCGAGAGGAGGCAAGTCCTCCTCGGGGGGTAACAAAATAGGGCCGTCTAGGTTTATGTTTTTAATAGCCGAGACCTCAACGACACTCTCTGCAGTGACATCGGTTGTATGTCCCGCTACCTCTCCATCTCCCTGCATTCCATGAGCGTCTCCAGCGTAAATCCCTCCTCCCTCAACTTTTACCGGCGCTATTATTATCGCTCCTTCTCTAACTGAATCAACGTCTAAGTGGCCATCGGTTAACTTTGTCTCATAGTCCTCTTTGGTTATCCCATAAGGATGGGGGGCGTTGATCAAGAAGGAGCCGAAGTCTCCGGCATTGTGAGAGTCTGGAATATCAACGGCTGGTGTCGTTCCGAGCTGACCGAGGAAAGGTCTCATTCTTGAAGGAACCCCAACTATATCTGCCTTGGCAAAGATTAGTATTGGCACTTGCTTTGAATTCTTGGGAAGGGAATGCCACTCCCATGCATCTTTGGCAATCATCTCTGCGGTTTCCTTGTTTACGGTAACTCCAACCCCGAGGTTGTGGTCAAAAACCATGGTATATCCGTTGACCATTTTGAAGGGTGAAGCCGGAGAGCCGCAGTGCTTGCACCTTATCGCGTCTTCTCCAATTCCAATGACCTCAAATTCAGGCCATGGTTCGTTACAGCTTGGACATTTCTTTGCAACGTATGGATCTCCAACAAAAGCCCCTTCTCTAACTGTATCAACGCCAGAGGATGCGGCTTTCGATAGAACCCTTATGCTCTTTACCTTTATCGCAATTCCATCCCCAACTTTTGCTCCCTCTACAGCAACTGGAACGTTAACTTCGTGTCCTCCCCTGATGGTTGGCGTTATCATAGGACCCCAGCAACCGGGGGCTGTTACGAAAATTATTCTCCCACCGTCTGCTACTGGACCGAGCATTTTGGAATGTGGCCCAATAATACCGTTTGTTTGTACATCATTAAAAACCTCATCTTCCACTACCATAGGAATCACCAATTATAATTTGTAAAATAGAAAGATAAAAACGTTTTGATTTTGATAAATTTATAATCGTTTGGAGATTTAAATGCTACCATAGCTTCAATTGTTTTTGAAGCTGCCAAATAGGTGTATATACTTTGAAGTCGAACTCTTATCTGGTGAGATCATGAAAGGGATTCTTGTTTTGTTACTGCTCCTATTGGCTGTGCCATTAGTTAGTTCATGCTACAATCCAATGGATTCCTTAGCTGTTGAGGTCAGGCTAAACAAGCCCGGAATTTCCTACGATTTAAGCCCTCTGGAGAACGCGAAAAACGTAATAATTGACAATGGAAGCATAATTTACCGTTCCCACTATGATGGAAGGGTTGGAGTTATTCTGAAAGAGGTTAACTCTTCTCTGTGGATTAGGATTCAGATACCTGCGAAGGGCTTTGAATCCTCCTATGCTCATTCTTCATTCGAATCCCCCCTGCTAATTTCCAATGAAAGCTTAGAGCAGATTAAGGCTCTAGGTTGGGAGGTGGAAAACTACACCTTCAAAAAAGGACCGCTCTATGTCCAGATAAGTCCAAGAAAAGGAAATGAGTGCAAGAGCAACTTGGACTGTGCTGCTGGTGGATGCTCCGGAGAGGTCTGCACGACAAGAGACCTTGCAAGGGAAATAGTTACGCCCTGTGTTTACAGGGAGTGGTATGAGTGTTTGAAACTGACAAGCTGTGGTTGCTATAATGGGCTCTGCACGTGGAAGCCCACTCCAGAATTCGAAAAGTGCTTGAAAGATCATAACATTGAGCCCTCCAAGGTGATTAAGCTCCCCCTCGCTGAGATCTACATAGCTGACTATGGAAAGGAGAAGCCAAGCGAGAGCGATTTGAACGAGCTTGAGGCACTCTTTAAGGAGCTCGGCATTTCGTGTGCCTTTGATAAACTGCAGTTTAAGACCGAAACTGTAAATGCTCCATTGGGGGTTGTGGATGCATATTCCTTCAACTTCAGCGAAGCCCTTAAGGTTGAGCTTGAGTGGCTGAGAGAGAATGGAATAGTGAAGATAAGTGATGAAGACCTTAATGCAATCGTGGAGGCTGCGGAGAAGGGAAAAGCCGGCTATAACTCCCATATAGGCTGGTACAAGAAGAACGGGGTCTATACTTGGGTTGCCTACGATGAGAGCGATAGTCCAACTCTGCTCAAGTGCATTGGGGCCCCTTTCAACGTTACACTTCCAAAAGGGGAGATCGTGCTTAAGTCATCAGCTCCCTCATCCCCTCTAGAGGGCTCGAGCACTACTTCACAAGGTACACAAAATGGAGTTTGTGGACCGGGAGTCTTTGTCGGGCTTCTCCTCCTCCCTCTGCTCTTCAGGAAGTGAGGCCTTAACTTTTTAATTCTTTGACAGACTGGCAAACTTGTCCATATCTTTCTTTAAAGACTTGTCATATCTACAACAATTTTAGCAAAGAACATTTAAGGAGTAAGTGCATCTAGTAGAGCTATGTCGATAAGGAGTGAGTGTTTTTGGAATTTGTAATGGAACCCTTTTCTCTTCTGGGTTAGTGGTTAACAGGCGGGATTGTTTTTGGCAGGTTTTCCGGCATTTTTCTAGTTAAAACTTCTAGCTTGACTCTTTTTGTTGGCCTTAAATCCCTTACGCTGATTATTCCCTCACTTTTGGGACTTACAAAGAGAAAGAGGTGGTTGAAATGAAAGCTGTTCTTCCAGATGGGAAGATACCAAAGTTTTGGTACAACATTTTGCCCGACCTTCCTGAACCCTTGGAGCCTCCATTAGATCCGGAGACAGAAATGCCCATAGAGCCAGAAAAGCTGCTTAGGATATTTGCAGAGGGGCTTGTAAAGCAGGAAATGAGCAAGGAGCGTTATGTTGAGATTCCTAGAGAAGTTAGAGAGCTTTATGCAAAAATTGGACGCCCTACGCCCCTTTTTAGAGCAACGAATCTTGAGAAAAAGCTTGGAACTTCGGCAAGGATTTACTTCAAATACGAAGGAGCAACGGTAACGGGAAGCCACAAGATAAACACCGCTCTAGCTCAGGCCTATTATGCTAAGAAGCAAGGGATTCAGAGACTTGTAACCGAAACGGGAGCAGGTCAATGGGGGACGGCTCTTTCCCTTGCTGGGGCTCTTATTGGCCTAAAGGTCAGGGTTTACATGGCTAGGGCGAGCTACCAGCAAAAGCCCTATCGGAGAGTTCTAATGAACATCTATGGGGCTGAAGTTTATCCAAGTCCGAGCGATAGGACGGAAGTCGGGAGAAAGTTCTTGGCTAGGGATCCAAATCATCCCGGAGGTCTTGGTATAGCGATAAGTGAAGCCATTGAGGATGTTTTAAAAGATGAGAACGCCCGCTATTCTCTTGGTAGTGTCTTAAACCATGTCCTTATGCATCAAACAGTTATCGGCCTCGAGGCAAAGGAGCAAATGAAGGAATTTGAGGAACCAGATGTAATAATCGGCTGCGTAGGGGGAGGGAGCAATTTCGCTGGTTTAGCATACCCATTTGTCAAAGATGTTTTAGAGGGAAAAGAAGAGTATGAGTTCATAGCGGTTGAGCCCAAAGCCGCTCCAACCATGACTTCAGGAGTTTATGCTTACGACTATGGGGATTCAGGGAGGCTTACTCCGAAAATGAAGATGCACACCCTTGGCCACACCTACTACGTTCCTCCCATCCATGCCGGAGGGTTGAGGTATCACGGCCTGGCTCCAACGTTAAGTGTGCTTATTAATCATGGAATCATTAAACCTTTAGCCTATCATCAAACGGAAGTCTTTGAGGCGGCTACTCTCTTTGCAAAGGCTGAGGGAATAGTCCCAGCTCCAGAGAGTGCCCATGCTATAAAGGCCGCAATTGATCTGGCACTTCAGGTAAAGAAGAAAGGAAAAGAGAAGGTTATACTTTTCAATCTAAGCGGCCATGGCCTGCTTGACCTTAAGGGATATGAGGATTTCTTGGAGGGAAGATTGAAAGATTATGAGCCCGAGGAGATTCCAGCTTTAAACGGACTTCTTTGATTTTTATTTCAATTTTTGAATTTTTGCGATGTCTAGGAGGAAGATTAATATAGTATAAACTTTGGACTACTAGTTAGGTGGGTATAGTATGCCAGTCACGAAAGTTACCCGGAACTATCAGATAACGATCCCTGCAGAGATTAGAAAAGCTCTTGGGATTAAAGAAGGTGAGCTGCTCGAGGTGAAGCTTGAAAATGGGAAGATCGTCATAGAGCGACTCAAAAAAGAGAGGAAAACACTTAAGCTTGGCAAAAAGATAACCCCTGAAGAAATCGAGGAATCTATAGAAGAGGGGATGAAGGAATGCATGCAGTGATAGATACGAATGTTCTGATTTATGACACGTTTAGCGACTCTGGATTTCATGAAAAGGCGAGGAATCTTCTGGATTCCCTCGATAAATGGTACATCCCTCCCATAGTGCTTCAGGAGTATATATGGTTCTTTAAAAATCAGGGGTTTTCAGTTAAGGAGTCTAAGATGATGCTAGCGGAGTATACCTCTGACCCAAGGTTCAGGGGGCTTGTGGAGGACCATAAGGTAATTCTTCGTGCCCTTGAGCTTCTTGAAAGAGAAAAGCTCTCGTTATCGCGTTTTAATGACATGGTAATTCTTGTCCATGCATTGGAGAAAGGCTACCTAGGGAGCTTTGATCAGAAGCTCAGAAGACTTGCAGCAAAGCTGGGGGTTAAAGTTTTGCCAGGGGAGATTTGAGGTTGGAGCGTTTAACTTTTAGTTTTTCATCTACTCTAAAAAACCGGTATAATGGTTTCAGACGTGATGTCACAGTTATTCTGACGGCATCGGACCAAAAATTAAAGTGAAGGCAGCATCTATTCTTTCATTAGTTCTTCGATGAGTTTGTAGTCTTCTTTTGGAATTTCTCTCATTGCTTTGCCCATCAAGTGGCCGCTCCACTTTCTCTTGTTTGTAATGAACTTCAGCTTTGGAATTAAGGGCTTGAATTCAACTTCACCGAGCTTTATTGGCTTGATTTTGACTCTCAATGGATAGGTTTCGCCCGGAACATGGCTCTTGAAAATCTTGCTTGAATCAGTGAAAACCTCGCTTACTACTTCAAAAATGCCGACGATTTTAGGTTCGAGGATTTGCTTGTCTTTTCTTTCCTGCTTGACGTAAATCACGAGCTTGTCACCAGGTTTTACTTTGGCAATGGTGTTTTTATGCCTCTTCGGCACACCCCAAACGTTCTTCTTTTTAATAACCTCCCAATTGTCACGGTTTGTAATGCAGAGCCAGTAGGTCATGATAATCACCCAAATTTTCTTAGTTAGCATTCTAAATAAGCATTTTGTTCCAAAAGATATTTATTCCAGAAAAGACAAGAAAATTAAAGGTGAGCACTATGGAGGAAGAGATTATCGGAGCAACCTTTCCAGTTCCAAAGCCTCTATTGAAAAGAATTCTTGAGGAAGGGAAAGACGTCTTTGTAAAGCCAGCGACTCTTACACGACTCAGGCCTGGCATGAAAATCATCTTCTATGCCTCAAGAGAAGACCAAGGATTTTATGGTGAAGCAGATATTGAAAGTATTGAGCTCTTTGAGAATCCAGTAAAGATTTTAGAAAAGTACAAAGATGGGATTTTTCTAACTGAAAAAGAATTTAGGGAATATATTAAAACTTCTGAAAGATGGAGAACAAAAGGAAAAAGACCAAAGCCATGGATGGCAGTAGTTCTAAAGAACATTAAAAAGTATCCGAAGATTGTGAAACCAAAACGCTTTATTGCAGTCTCAGGGAGGTACGTAAAGGAAAGAGAATACCAAGAAATACAAAAGCAGCTCTAAACCTCTGGAACAAAGAGAATGCCTGCAACAATATGGGGTTTAACTCCTTTTGTGCCTAATTCTTCTTTCTTTTGTTCTATTTCATCTTTCCTTAGGGGAAGTTGATATTTTGTTATTAAGGATTCACAGGCTTTGATAATTTTATCTGTAGCCATATTTGGGTTGATCTCTCTTATGGCTCTTGCAAAAAGTTCATGATGGGCATAACCCCATTTTACTAAATCTATGAGCTTACCCAAATATCTTCTTTCTGACTCGTTTTTAGTTCTCTGCATCCTATTGTAAAGTTTACTAAGGATCTTCTTCACGTTTTTCGGGGCTTTTGGGTGCTTTTTAAACGTCAAACTGCTTGTTTTAATAGTTCTAAGCTCATTGAAATCATTTAAAACCTTCTTAGCGATTTCATAGTAGACGTCCATTTCCTTGAAGTCATTAAATGGCGGTGTATCCTTATCAAGTTTGGTTTTTTCTAAGAGCTCCTCAAGAGAGACATTCTGCTGAATCCAAATATCGCCCTGTTTTCTGTAGATGAAGTATTGTGAGATTATCCCATCACTGCACACAAAAAATGCATAATACTCATTCCCTTTGTATTTGGCAACGCTTCTCATTGAATATCTCTTCCTTAATTCTTCAAAGCGTTCCTTGTTGCTTTCTTTGAACTCTCTTACAAGTTTCTCAGCAAGTGTCGTTACAGAAAGGATGTCAACTCCAGTCTCGAGTTCTTCAATTTTTCCACGGTAGATGGCCTCAATTGCCGAGGGTCTCCACTCCTCGCTTTCCTCAAGTATTTTGCCATCAGCGCCCAATGCATTGTTAAATTCCGCTATTCTCCTTCTTACCTTTTCAAGGAGCCCGAGATTTTCTTCTAGAGCTTTCTCCGGGAAGAAATTGTAAACATATATAACATCATGTTCTGTTCCAATTCTATCAACCCTACCGATTCTTTGGATTAACTTTATTGGTGTCCAGTGCAAATCATAGTTTATCACAATATTTGCATCCTGTAAGTTAAGCCCTTCACTGAGAACATCCGTCGAAATTAAGATATCGATCTCATCTTCTGTCTCATAATGATTTGATTTAGGGGCAAAACGTCTGATCTTGTCAAGAATTCCTTTTGTATTGGAGCTTACGGCTTCAATTGAGTATTTTTCTGTATATTTAAGCTCTTTTAGTCCTCTGTATATCCATTGCACAGTTTCCTCGAACTCACTGAAAATCAAAATCTTCTGCTTTTTATTCCACATTAAATCATTTATGAGCATAACTAATTTCGAGAGTTTTGGATCTCTCTGTGGTTTCTGTTCAAGATATTCCTTGAGAGGCTTAAGAACCTGTTCCATTGCTTCAAGTTTCTCTAAATCATGCTCTAAGTCCTCAATTAACCTCTTAATGTCAAAAGCCCCCGCTTTATATACCGGTTCCTTAACTTTCTTGTATTCGCTAATAAAGTGTTCTATCTCCTCATCGCTTAAGACATGAGCTTCATTGCCACCTATTTTGCCCAACAGGACATCGTTAAACTCATCACCAGCGGGTATGAAGTCATGCTTAACAAAGTTTAGGAAGTTTTTGGTTTTGATGACGTCTCTGTGAAGGGTTTGATACATTGAATACCACGAACTCTCCAGACGTTTCAGGTAAAGAATTCTTTCTAGTCCCCTCAAATTTTTTCCAACGACAGATAAGTCCGTGTATGGGTTCTTGTCTCTAAATTGTGGTTTAACATACTCATAAAGCGCAAATCTTGCATATCTCATCGAATTTATGCCTGCTAAGAACAGAGTGTAAATGTCAACAGGTTCAATATTTGAGTTTTCAGAGATTTTCTCAATTAATTCCTCTGGAACTTTTTCAAGAGGATAAACTTCTGAAATCTTATATTCGAGAGTCTTTAGTTTCCTCTCTGGGAAACAGAGTTTTTTGTTTCTGATTTTGATACAATTATCTTTTCCTCCGTAAAGCTTCAAAATATCATGCCTAGTTCTTCTAATCATTATCTCTCTTAAAACATATGATGGATCAACTTCCCCCTTTTCAATTGCTCTAACTAAATCATCCCAGGTTTGAGGTGTTATTGGAAAAGGATGCCTTCTTTCAGGTCTAAACAATCTAATTTGGTTTATTATGTCGCGATATTGTTTTCTGTATGGAGTGGCTGTTAGGAGTATTGCCCTCTTTCCAAGAAGGAGTTCTTGGAGATTTTTGTAAGATTTTGTTGCTGTGTTTGCGTAGTGATGAGATTCATCCACAAGAACAGTGTTGACGGTTTTAATGTACTCTTCCATGTCCTTATATTTCTCTGGTGATGTTTCCTTTCTTGGAAGCAAACCTGCTGAAAAGACTTTACCTTCAATGTTGTATGTCCTCAATAATTCTTCCCAATACCTGACGAGCTCAGGAGGCGCTATCACTGCAACTTTATTGGGTCTTCCATTTAACAAATCAAGGAGGGAGAAGTGCTCTAAAAGTGCTAATCCAATGTAGCTCTTTCCTAAACCAACAACATCGCTTATCAAAACCCCACCATATTTATTGACTATTGAGATTGCCTTTTTTACTGCATCCATTTGAAAGTCATAGAGGACATCATAGAGACCTCTAATCAGGAAGCCAGTGTCCTTGTCAATAATGTCCTTGTAAAGCTCATAAAGACTCCTTATTAGAACTTCGTAAGGCAAGGGGAATGTCCCTGGCTTTTGTCCGGGCCACCCTCTTCTAATGATCTCAATAAGCGTTGGATTAAAAGGTTCCGCCTCTTCCCAGAGCTTCTCATACCAGTCTCTCAAGCTTTCAAAATGGACTGAGAACAATCCGGCGTTTAGTTCAGTATTCCCATAGAATCCAGCAAGGCTAAAATTGCTTGAGCCAACAAGGCCAATTGGAGCAATAGATTCACTTTTGGGATAGAAGAGGTAGGCTTTTGCATGCATGAACTCTTTAACATATACTTTAATTTCAATATTTCCCTTTTCAAGCCATGAAACGAGCTTATTGAGAAACCTTTCATTTTCTTCAGTCTGCTCCATAAAGTTTGTATTCTTTTCCAAATCTTCAGCCTGTTCGTCAAGGTTGGATTTATTTCTTTGGCTCTTTTCTTTAATCTTCTTAAGTACTTCAAGAGAGTGATAGGCCATGCTGAGCTGCTCATAGGTTTCTTTATCCGTTTGATTTCCTATTACTATCCTCATTTTTCCGCCTTGGGAGAAGAATTCATCAAGCTCTTCTTGAATTTCCCTTAGTCCGCTTATGAAAAGAAAACCAACTGCAACATCTATCTGTTTGTACTGCCCGGATACTAGAACTTCCTTCAAAACATCAAGGAGCTTTACTCTTTGATTGTCAACAAGACCATATTTATTTAGGAGACTAATCGCAGACATTTGTATCACCCCTTCTTGATGAGAGTGGCAAATCTCTCTGATTTAACCAGTTCCAGTAATTCTCTCCTGAGAGATTCTACAAACTCAAAGAACTTGTCCTTATCAAACTTCTCAACAATAAGGATAGCGTCTTTTTCAACTTCTGGCTTGAGTACATTCAAGTAATCCTCTCGCTTAAGTTCTTCAAAGGTCTTCAAGAGGTTCTCACGCGCATTGTTGCTCAAGCTGAGGTAATTCTCAATCTTCATTATTATTTGTTTTTCATATTTTTTAATTTTCAAACCTTTAGCTTGATAAAGCTTGTAAAGATCATACAAATCACGCAGTTTGAATTCTTTTCTCGTCAAAATGGCTCTAACTTTTTCAGTTAAGATTTCTTTATCTCGGTAAGCTAAGACTTTAATGGGGTAATAATCCCCAAGAAACTCAATGTACTTCTCATAATCTGTAACTTTCAACTTCGTCTTTTTCCATGATAAGAGAGTGTGCGCTTTAGCTGTTTTGGGTTTAAATGCAAACTTTTCAGCATAGTTGAACTCAAGTTTTATTTTCTCTCCCGCTGGAGAATAGGCAATTATCTCCCTAAACCAGCCGGGCCCTATCAAAAAGCTAAAGTAGCGGTGATTGTTAAAGTCGTCATGGCCTCTGTATCTAAAGTCTAGTCCTAAATCTCTTGCAATGCAATTCAGTGCTTCAGCAATTCTTCCCGTCTCTTCACTTAAGAATTTCTTGAGTTTGCTTCTTGACATCTCTTGGAGTTCTTTACTGTTTTTGTAAGCGAAATCTAAATCCCTGCTAAAGCGGTAATAGCCTAAATGACATTTAACCAAGCATGTTCCACCTTTGAAAACATAATTTTCTCTAAAATAAGGGTCTTTTTCAAGTTCTTTGAGTATGGTATGGATGATGTAGTCCCACTCAATAAAGTCTATGTTTTTAATACCAACCTTCTTGGAAACAAAATTGGCAAAGCCCTTCCTCTCGTTTTCCTTAATTTTAAAGAGAAGTTCATTATCTTGCATTTTCAACCACCTTTGCAATGGACTCTGGATATTTTTCCAAATATTTCTTCAACTTCTTCCAATCTGCATTATCTTTGTATTCCCTCCAGATTCTTAAAGCCAGTTCTTTTGAAATCGTTCCATAATTTCCAAAGTAGAGGAAATCTAAGAGTGTTTTTTCTAAATCAGAAATTCGCATACCATTTTTCTTGGTTATCCCAAAGTCGAATAGCCCTCTTTTGGTTTTGATTATTCTGACTGGAGTTCCGTTTATGTGAATGAGTTTTGTCCTTGCGATCTTGTCGTTGATTACGAAGATTGTAGTGTAGTGCTCGTGAGTTAATCCATTTAGAACCAATGCTGTGAATAAGCCAAAGTACCAGTTTTTCGTTATTTTGTTCATCCCTAATGAGAGGAGTTTGTAAATTGTGGGGGAGCTCTTAAAAGAGAACTCAACTGGCGTTTTAACATAATAAAGTCCCCTTAGAATTCTTATGATGTAACCATACTGAATGAGGTAGTTTACGAGGTAATCTACATCATCTACTTTCAAATAAGTGGAAAGCTTTCCCAGCTCTTCTCTCGTAATGACTTTACCCCCAAATTCAGATAGGAGTATTTGGGTAATTGGTCTCATGATATTAATTTTGAATAACAACCCATAAAAAGTTAGTGGTTGTTATTCAAGATACTGTCAGGATAACTGGGGTATCACCTCCTGAAGCCATTCAGTCACATCACCAGGCGGTCCACCAAACCGAGAATGAATTCTAACAAAATTATACCAGAATGAAAACAGAAAAACAAACCTGTGAACCCTCCTCCAGTCTCTAGCCCTGAAGTTATTCCAGAAACGCTTTGTTCTCTCTTTAACAGTCCTAAACCAGCGCTCAACACAGTTCCTCGGCCCGAAAGTCACATGCAGATAATCCAGCCCGAGAGATTTAAACGCTGATTTATACCACGGCCCTTTGTCAACCAGGAAAATTGGCTGTCCCTCGCAGGATTTCAAAACAACTAGAATGAAGTCCCTGGCAATCCACCAGTTCCTAACGCTTGTAATCCATACTGCTAGGATTTCTTTGCTCTCAACGTCGATTGCAGCCCAGAGAAATCTCTTCTGGCCGTTGATCTTTATCACTGTCTCGTCAATTGCGATGAAGTTTCTCTGTTTTTTGACTGCGAGGATTTTCGGCTGGTAAACTGCTTTCGCGAATTTTTGGACTGTTTCCCAGACTGTTGTGTGGCTGATTTCGAGGATTGTTCCTACCTGTCTGTAACTTAGTCCGTGCAGGTACAGGTTTATTGCCCTGGTTTTCTTTTTTGCTGGGATTTTGTTCCGGCGAAAGGTTTTTAAGACTGAAACCAGTAAGTAAATAATGGTTTCAGTCCTCATTTCTCTCCCCTTTTCTGAAGAGGTATCAGAAACTTAAACCTAACGTCCCACTGCTTATCCTGACAGTGTCGTTATTCAAATTCTGTAGAGGTGAACACCCAATCACTGGTGATAGAGTATCACTTGGTTGGAGATTTTTGAAGTCTTCTAGAACCCGGGTTCTATCTTATGATCAGTCTTACCTGCGGGAAGTTATCATGATAACAACCACCTATATTCTCGTTTTTTCTGTTATCACGATAACAAAAAACTTTATATACTTGCTGTTGGTTATCATGATAACGGAGGGAATCGCATGGTCAATCTCCAAGAACTCAAAGACAACGCACGAGAATACCTCGAAGACGCGGACTACCTATTCAACAAAGGCCACTACAACTCGGCCCTAAACCTCTACTTCAAGGCTCTTGTGGCAATCTGCGACTACATAATCCTCCGGGACACCGGGAAGCTCCCAAGAAACCACACTGAACGCTTTAGAATCCTGCAGGCCAGATATCAGGACATCTATGATATCGTGGACTTTCACTTCAACAACTACCGCAGGGCATACCTCATGAGGGCCACAAAAGAATGGGTGGAGGTGCTGAAAAATGACGCCCACCAACTCTACAACAAAATCTGAACATCCTTTTCCATTTTCCCACTCCAAGCGCCTCAAAGATGAGGTAAGAGCCTTTCTTGAAAGTCATGAGGAAGTCTTTGACGTAGTCCTCTACGGCTCGACGGTTCTGGGAAAGGAGAAACCCAACGATATAGATCTGATGATACTCACCCGAAAAAAACTTCCACCCCTGCGGCTCAGGGAGCTAATCCTCCAGTTGAAGGGGGCATTCTCTACAATAATCCCCCGGGAAAAACTCGACGTTAGGGCTATGAGCCTCGAAGAGCTCTTCGACCCCAACAACCTCGCGAGCCTGGGGGTGTTGATAGAAGGGCACTCCCTCCGCCACGGTAAAAACCTCGCAGAGCTCATGAACGGGAAAGCCTACACCATCTTTCGCTTCACTCTGGACGGCCTCCCAAGAAAAGAACGGGTGCGCTTCCAGTACGCGCTGAAGGGGAGGGATATGAAAAGCGGCCTGCTGAAGGAACTCAACGGTGAACAGTGGGGTGCATGGGTGATAGCGGTGCCCATCCAGCACACTTACCGCTTCAGGGAGTTTCTTGAGCTTTGGGGGGTTAAGTACGAGGCCTTCACAGTTCTGAAAGGGGCGGATCTGTTTTACACCCTGTGATTCCGGCCGCCTGAGGAAAGGGGTTGCATTGGAAAAGCGTTAAGATGATCACAGTCGGAGAACTATCTGAAATTAACCAAATCGGCATTCATTGAACTTCTGAGAGAACTCTTTAAGCCCGTGTCTGGCTGCTTTTTTGAAGCACCGCTTGTACCGCCGGTTGATTCCGAGGGCGTGGTTTATCACGATGAGTCCAGAGGTGGAGTTGAACTTTCCCATTCCTTTAGCAAGCTCACGGCTGAAAGCCTTTCTATCTTTTTCGGTCTTCTGCATTTCGTGGACAATTAAAGGAAGATAATCAATGAGCGCTTCGATATCAGGCTTTTCTTTTTCAAAAGCTTCGATTAAACCTTCCAGCAATATAATTTGGGTTTCATCCAGCTCAAGGGCTGAAACTATCATCTTTTCGTGTTTCTTAACCAATCTCATTAATTCCCCCATGCTCTTTGTCATTTCAATGTAATCATTTTCGAGCTGTTTGATTATGTCTCTGGCCTTTTCTTTAGGCTCAAAGGGAGGTATTGCCACAGAGTATATGAAGAGTGCTCCAAACGCGTATGCGACATCATCTGCCAGTTTTTCAATATCATTACGAGCCTTGTTGAGTTTTTTCTGGAACGTGAGTGCGAGGGATCTTTTGAGGTTCCTTTTCCTTTCTTCTCTCTTCCGCCATTGGATAAACCTGTGAATAATCTCGAATGCTCCATAAATCTCAAGAACCAGACTAAGGTAGGGCCTTAGATTAGCCGCAAACGTTCCTCCCGAGCCCGTAAAGACTTCAAATATTGCCTTGTCGAGCTCGTACATCCTTTAATCCCTCATACATACTGTTTTAAAAGTTTAGTGGGTTATGAGAAGTTATCAGATTTTTGAATCCCTCTGCGATTTGTTTTTCTCTCATGAATGGGTCTTTCCACTTTACGGAGAATAACAATACAAATCCTTCTTTTACTGGGAGTTTGAGAGGTTCTGTTACTTAAATACCTTCTTTTTCGAGAGTATCTCCTAATGGTTCGTAAATATCCTTCCTGATAATATCATCCCAAAAGTTACCTTCTTTTAGAGGCTCTATTCTTCGTGACTCTTTGTTTATTCCCACCACATAGAACTTAAAGGGGAATTCATTTAGTTTTGTAATGATATCCACCAATAATTCCTGAACAATTTCCGAGCTATCTTTTGGCGTGAAGCCATCTTTATAGAACAAATCTCGTCCTTTAAACTCCATTATCCCTTCTATTTCGGGAACCATGTCAATATTCACAACTCGTTTTGTTTTTTCTAAATACTTTAGCACCTTCTGGAAGATGTAATACTGCCCACTAAAGCTCCCAAGGAAGTTTAGAATAGACAGCTTTAGCAATGTACGATAGGTAGGGGATAAATCCCTCCAACCATCTGACTGTTTAGGTAGTGCATTGAGAAGCTCTGAAAATTCTGAAGAAAGCCTGTTGTACAAGTAGATATTATCAATTTGAATTGGAAAGTCAGGACTAAGGTTTTTGTTGAGAACCATTATTTTTGTAGTGCTGTTCTCGAGGATCCTCTCTGAAATTATCCTAAGAAACTCAGGCGATAATTCAATAAATCTTTCATAATTTTTGTTAAAATACACGAGGATCATATCCCCCACATCTTTTGGTAATACCAATTTCTGTGTGTCTTTGTGGTAAAGGCCATCAATCCTCTCTTCATAAGGTGGATTTCCCTTAATAGCATTAAATGTAGATTCCAAATCAGGCTGCCAAGGAGTTTCTGGAGTCTACTCGGAAGCTCTTCAAGATATGTTATTTGATAATCCCAGTCAGAACGTAACTGTTTAACATAATAAAACAGCTCACCAAGTTTTTCTTTTGGTACTCTCTTTCTAAATGCTGGAAGTACTCCGTAGTCAATAGTTAGGGTTAGTCCTCCCACCTTTAATTTCCCCTCGTTTAGGTCAATGCTAACATCTCCATATATCGCTGTTCCACCCCTCATTCTCTCTTCTAATTTTAGAATAGTGTCAATATCCAGTTCTACAGAGAGCTTATAGCTTCCAAAAGTGCCTACAAACTTTACTGTTAGGTTCTCAGGAAGTGGTCGTTTTTTCGGCGGAATTCCAAGCCACTCTAAAAATGTTTTATTAGACTCGTGTTTGAGGTACATCTTAGCTTTGAGTTTATCCTCCTCAAGGATAAACACGACAAAGCGGTAGAGGTTGTCCTTGTCCAAAAAACGCTCATAAATCTTAAAGTTCTCCGTGTTTTTCTCTCTTCCCATACTTCTTTCTTTAATTTTACTATGTATGAGATAAAGCATGTTTCCATAGAGTATCGCGATTACATATTTTCCCTCAGCCCTCATTGAAGTGGCTGTTCCGTTTTCAAGGAAGTCCAAAAGAATAGTCTCAAGCTCATCTGGGTCTTGGTGTGATATTATCCTTTTTATTCTACGCACTAAGCTCCGCTTAAAATCATTCTCGTCATAACTGTGTTTTGCTAGTCTGAGTATGTCTTTTTCAATAAAATCAAGAAACCTCTGTATTTCATCTCCAGAGAGTTCCTCTGCCTGTATCTCATCTTCCGTTACAGTAGATATCTCAATTTCGGACTTTAACGGAATGTAAAGAAGGTAAACCTGTGAATCCACGAAGACTCACCTCTTCCCCTTCTTCCCCGAAAACGTCTTTGCCTTCACCAGCCTCGCCTTCACAAGCTCCACAACGGCTCTGTAAACCTCCAGCTGCTCTTCCTCGGTTAGGTCAAGGGCTTCAAAGATGACCTTGTCCAAAGCTCTCCTATCAGGCATTACCTTGTCTAGGCTAACGTCGTCTGGATTGATGTTGCTTAAGTCGCGGTTGGGCTTTGGAAGACCGAGCTCTTCGAAGATGGATTTAATTTTATAATCTCCTAATTTTCTGACAATCTGGTTTAACCGATCCATAGATTCAGCTAAAGCTTCTTTTTTGAAGACAATGAGTTTTTTAATGTCAATGCCCTCAGTTTTTAATGCTCCCTCTCCGAGATTTGAACGCCCGAGAAGTTCTCTAATGAGTGCCTGATAAGTCGAAAACAAAGACACAAAAAGAACAATAGGCGATTCGTTTTTATTGGCTTTTATTTCAAAGAGATTATGATCAACTACAATATCTTTGTTTCGTAACATCCCAACAATTAGCCGATCGTTGTGTATCATTGGCCATAAAACATCTGGAGCATCATGTGGGACTAATTTGTACCAAGGTTTTCTACTCTTAAGAGTTCTTCGCTCGGGATAACCCATGTGTTCTCCCCATCTAATGTAATTCAGAACATGAACTTTTAGTTTATCCTTTAACGAATCTAAAGATTCGTTACAGATTAATGCCCTCATCTTTAATTCGTAAACATCGACCAAAGCTTTTTTGATTTCACGAGGACTTACTATGACAGGCCTCAAGAACTCCTCCTCGATGTAGCCCTCCCATCCCGCCTTGTTCCTCACGGCAATTAACCCTTCATCCGGTTTATGGACCCTTCCGCAAACCTGACAGACCGGCCACTCCACAGGGTTCTTAATCGGCTCAAGGTAGAAGAACTCATTCGCTCCCGTTGTGAATCCCCTCCTGACCTCGGCGATCTCACCAAGCCTCACAAGCTTCCCCTTACCCCTGTCCAGAATCACGTAGAATATCCTTGGAGCCCTGATGAGTATCCCGCCCCACTTCATACCTTTGTACTCCCCGAAGATGTTGTAAGTCCCGAGGAGCATGCTTTTTTTACCAATCTCAATGCCTCCCATCTTGGCCAAATCTACAGCTTTAACGCTCCTAACCCTAATATCATCGTCCTCGTAGCTGTAAACTTCTCCGCCAAAAACCTCAACTTCCTTTACTTTCCCAACATAGCAATCGAGCATCTTGTCTATTATCTCAAGACCCAGCTCATCAAAGTTTTTCTTCAGAAGGATGAAGTTCACGCAGTCGTCACCAACTGTATTGAACAGCTCTTTAGGCTTTCTCGTCAGAACTGTAATTACCGTATTAACATCAGCCTGCTCGAAAGACCTCGTTGTGTAATCAATAATTCTTCTCAAATTGGTAAACCTCAGGAAAAACTCCTGCAGTTGAGTTCCGTAATCGACATCAAGCCATGAATTGGATGTAATAAAAACCAACGCACCTTTAGGATTGAGCAAGTTAACACCCTGAATGAAGAAGTAAGCGTACAGGTCGCTCCTTTTATTCAAACGCATCTCATGCTCAAACTTCTCCTTGATTATTGTTTCCATGTGATTGATTATCTTCTTCTTGTATTCCTTCTTTAGCTTCTCCTGCTCCTTTTTGCTGAGCATCTCGAACTCCGCAAGATCATAGTACTCCGGATAAATCTTCTCCTGTCTAACGTATGGCGGATTGGCAATCACGATGTCAAAGCCCTTCTTGTAGAGCATTACCTCCGGAAAGTCAAGCTCCCAGATGAAGGGCGGCTTTTCAATTCTACCTTCTCTAATCGCTGATAGCAAAAGTTTAAACGCTTTTTTGTCCTTGCTCTCCCTTGAATCCTTTAGCTCTTTCAAAACGTCCTCCGCAAAAGCTTCAAGGACATGCCACTTGGTTTCCTCTAAACTCTTCCAGCTTACTTCCCTACCCTCATAGTATTTCTTTGCAAGTTCTTTGTACTGAACTATCCAGAAAGCGGGCCCACTTCTTGCGGCTTTTTGCCTTAAGCTTTCACGCCACTTGGAAAGGGGAATATCGAGGACAATTTTCTTTCCATTCTCTCCCTTAATAATTATGTGTGGTGGAGCAAGAGAATCACCAACAACCAGCTTGGTTTCAAGGTTCGGCAGGATAGGCTCGTTGGGAATTCTCTCCTCTTTCTCAATTAATGCTAACCATAGCCTGAGCTTAGCAACTCTTATTGCCCACTCCTTAATATCAACGCCATAGATGTTTTCTCTGATTATCTCAAGCTTCTTTTTGTAATCTACCGAAACGTTGGCTTTTTCGTAGAGCTCCGTTAGGAGATGATACATGCCAACCAAAAAAGCACCGCTTCCAGCCGCTGGATCGACTATCCTGACTTCCTCAAGTGCCTCAACTATCTCCCATGGCAACGATCTCGGCTCCCATTCATGAACTGGTTTAAAGACAAACTCTCTCAAAAGCTCATCATCGACTTTGATATTTCTCTTTAAATATTCATAAATCGCCATCCTGCACATGAAGTCCACTTCTGCTCTTGGTGTGTAAAAGATTCCCGAAACTCTCCTCTCTTCTTCCTCTAAAGCCTTTTCTTCCTCGGCAATCAAAGATTCGTAAATCTTTCCGAGCATTGCTGGATCAACTGCAACTTCAACTTCATATGGGGTTTCCTCTGTTACTGTAAAGTTGTACTCTTCAAAGAAATGGAAGATGAGTTCTTTTACCACGTTATCGGGGAGGGAAGTTATTATCTCGTCTAAATCAACGCCCCCTATTTTAACATGACTAAAGAGACCACCATTAAAGTAGGGAATTCCATAAGTAAACACATCTCTGACAATTGGGGAAGGAATATTTTGAATTTCTTTTACATTTCTTCTTTCATATCCCATTCTTGGAGTGTTCATTGCATAGAGGAACAAGACCCTAAGGTAGTCCTTGTAAAATTCGCCACCATATTCTTCCCACTGGTTATGAAGCCATCTTACAAAGTTCTTAATATTGACTTTTTCTTGGAGATCCTTTCTAAGGGCCGATTCTTCAACAATCCACCCCTTCTTCTGGAGGAAATAAACAAACATTAGTCTGTTAAAGAAAGTATGGGCAAATGTCTTGGCGGCTCTTTCAACAAATATCTCTTTTGGTAATTCTCCCATGTAAACTTCTTCAAGCTTCTTTCCATAGAGCTTCTTTATCTCTCCCTTAAGTTTGTAATAGTAATTCTTGTATTCCTTGAAAAACTCCTCCGTGAGGGGCTTAACCTGCATGTACTCATCAATGATCGTTTTTATTTGAATTGCCGGTGGATGTTTCTTAAACTTCTTCAACTCTTCAGCAACTGCAACTAAATTTTCAACAAGCGTCCTAAACTTCCTTTCTTCCGGATCAATCACATAAATGTTAAGCTTGGCATTCTCAAGCTCTCTTCTGTAAACAGGCACAACAAGCTTCCAGTATTCGCCATAGTCAAGAATAATAAGAAAGTTTGCAAACTCTAAGTTTAAAGAATACGTGAAATCAAGTAGGTCTTTCACCAATCTCTGCCTGTACTTTACAGTATCGCTATCGCTTTGGGCATAAACAATGTAGAAGCTGTCCTCTTCTGGTGGATTAGTCTTTGCGATTATCTTGATTACCCCGGTATTTTGGGCAACAGATTCATTGAGTTCAGTCTTTGGAATTGGTTCATCGTGATAATCAAAACTCCAAACGTCAACAAAGATATCTCTAAAAACGTTGATTGCATCATCAACTTTCATCTTTGGTTTAAGTTCCTTAAGTTTCTTTTCAATGTCATGGTACATATTCAACCCTCCAGAGATAATAAGGAATTCCAACGTATAGGGCGTTATTTCTAAGATAGACTGCAGGACAATAATTCATCCAGATTATAACAATTAACAAATATATAACCCTTACTAAGAAATAGTAATACAAGTAAAGAATGCTAATAGTAGAATGGTGTAATAGTTATGCTATTTAAACTGGGAACATCCTTAAACCTTTGGAAAACTTAAAGCTTAGAAAAGGTTCATCTTTCGAAGAGTATTAGATTTGAAGCCTCTCCACCAGCTCCCTCAACTTCTCCTTCCCCTCGTTCAGAATCGGTCTCCCGTGGCTTGGCAGCAAATGCACAAAATCCACATCCAAAAGCTTCTTTATCGCTTCCCTGTTCTTCATCGGATCAAGTGAATACTGATGCGGAATCTCCTCTAGCTTCCCATTTTCTTCCCTAACCAGATCTCCAACAAAAAGGGCTTTTGTTTCCAAATCAAGCAAGCAAATGCTCCCGGGTGTATGGCCGGGAGAGTGAATAACCTTCAGCCCTTCAATCTCATTCCCGTCATGCAGAACTACCTCCACTTCCACGGGATTAATCTCTCGTCGGAATGTCTTCTCACCGGTTAAATAGGGAATTTCCTCCTCATGAGCTGCGACCTTTGCACCGGTTGCGTCTTTAAGGTCTTTTAAAGAGCCCACATGGTCGTAGTGGGCGTGAGTCACTATTATTGTTTCTACATCTTCTGGAAATCTGCCGAGCTTCTCTATGTACTTTAAAACCTTCCCATATTCCCCCGGAAGCCCAGCATCTATAAGTAAAAGCTTTTCTGCCCTTTCTATTAGGTAAACGTTTGCAAAGGTGTCGTTCACCAGGTGAATGCTCCCAACAACCCTCATACGAGATCACCAAAAATATATTCTCCCTTCAACCTTAAAGTAATTTTGTGTAGTTAAAACCAAAAGATTTAAGTAGGATTTTTATTTACATTAAGTTAGATAAGGGAAGAGTATCACTGTCATCATGGGGTGAGATCATGGAGGAGCACGGAAGATTGCTCGATGTCCTTGGAAACGAAACAAGAAGGAGGATATTGCTCCTGCTCACGAAGAGGCCTTACTTTGTAAGCGAACTCTCGAAGGAGTTGGGAGTGGGGCAGAAGGCCATCCTTGAGCACCTCAGGATCCTTGAGAGTGCTGGGTTGATTGAGGGCAGGATAGAGAAGATTCCAAGGGGCAGGCCTAGAAAGTACTACCAAATAAAGCGGGGCATCAGGCTTGAGGTTCTCTTAACTCCTTATTCATTCGGCACCGAGATGTACGAGCCAAAAGCTCCAAGACAAACAAAGGAATATGAGGAGATAAAACAGCTCATAAAGTCCCAGGAACCATTGGAAGAAAAAATCAGGGAGCTTTCTGACTTCTTAAGTGAGATAGAGCAGAAAATAGAGGAGCACATGAGAATGAAGAGCGAGCTTGAAGAAGTGAGAATGCTTACCGAGGCTTACATAAAGAACCTCATGCGCAGGGTTGCTAGGGAAAGCGAGGAGCAGTTTGATGAGCTTTTAAAGGAATTTGAAGGGATCCTCCCAAGAGATATCCTTGAGGATTTAAAAAGGATAAAGAGAGAACTGATTTAGAGAATTTTTCCCTCTTCCTTAAGCCTTACAAGCCTTGTTATGTAGCCGGCTATTCTGTTCCTTATGGTCTTGCTTGTGACGTTTGTGAGCTCTTCAACCTTTTTCTTGTTGTGTTCGAAGTCTCTTGTGAACTCGTTTGGATATCTGTTAAAGAGCTCTCTCGCGGTTCTCTTAATGAAACCTTGCTTAATGTTTCCCATTCCTCATCCCTCCGATAATCTTAATTTCCACACCCAAATCAAGTGAGGCTGTTTTAAACTTTTCCCAGCCAAATTTATAAAGCTTCCCTTTAAAGGTTTTTACATGATTAAGGAAACCATCGTCTGCTATGGCCATGAGAACGTCAAGGCTACACACCGCTCGACTCTGGAGATAACCAGAGAGGATTATCTAACGCCTAGGGGAGACTGCATAATATGCATAAAGGCTAACAAGGGATTAAGGGATCTTGGAGATGAGCTTAAAAAAGCCCTAAAAAGCGGGAAGAAAATAAAGATTAGGATAATTGTTGACGATCTTGTGGATGAGATTGAGGCCTTTGGGGATGAAAGGCTGAGCTTTGAAAATGAGATTTCCATGGTTATAAGAAAGAGCGACTACGTTGATGGTAGGACTCTGGCCATAAAAGCGAACAAAGCCGCGAAGGACATTAAGCGGGAGCTAGTGGAGAAGTTAAAAGACCCAAATCAAGAGGTCCTTGTTGTGCTAATCGTGGATAATGAGATTAAGTGATGACAGCTTAGCGGTGAGGCACCCTCCTTGACCCCTTCCAGCGAAAACCTTTTATTACATGGAATGTAATTTACATGGGGTGTAATTTACATGGCATGTAAAAACTTTTTCAGCACGAGACCTATTATAGAAGAGGAATGTCTCTGGGGAGAAGGTCATAAAAATGTCCTCAAGGGACTTCTTCAGGCCATCTTTAGGGGTAATACCTCAGTTCTCCTAGGCCCTAGACGAGTAGGGAAGACAAGTGTTGTAAGTGTAGCCGCTGAAAAGTTCGCAAAGAAAAAAGGATATCATTACATATACTTTAACTTTTCCCGCTTTATTGGTGCTAGAGCCATTTCAATCTCTGACATAGAGCCGAAGAGAACATCGATGGAGCTGATAACTACAAGCAAAAGCTACACTCTTTCCCTCCGTGGATTTTCTGTTGAAGTTAGGAAGACTAGCATTGAGGAGTTCACATCGGACTTTTCTACACTCTTAAGGGTTTTGTCTAAAAACGCAAAGAAAGGACTTCTTGTTTTTGATGAGGCTCAGGTACTCGCAAGGTTGAAGAACTTGGACTTTAGAGGCTTTTTCCAAGAGATAACAGACAGCTATCCTAACATATCCATAGTCTTCACAGGTTCAATGCCTGGAATTCTCATGGAGTATCTCAACCCAGAAGCAAGTAAGCCAAATTTCATGCGCTCAGCAGAGGTGTTCACTCTTCCCCGTTGGAGCGTGAGAGAAGGCGTGGAGTTCTTGAAGAGCGGTTTTAGGGTTTATGGGATTAAAGTGACTGACGAATTTGAACTTGAGAGGGCAGTAAAAGAACTTGGGGGTGTTCCAGGATTTGTTTCCTATTACGGCCTCACTGCAGTAAACTTCATAAGGGGAGGTATCAGTATTGAGAAAGCTCTTTCAAAGGCTCTTGAGGAGACCAGGAGTTTTGCTCTTGATGAATGGAAAAAGGATTTAGAGGCTTTCTTAAACGTCTATAACAGTCCTGTCTATGTTGGTATACTTAAGGTTCTTGCTAGGGCCTATCCAAGCGCTCTCAGAGGTGCAGAAGTTTACAGAGAACTGAATAACATAGGTGAAGCCCCCAAAAGAGTTCAGCACATCTACAAGTATCTGGAAACTCTTGAAAAGGCTGGTTTCATACGGTCTGATGGAAAGAGGTTTTGGGTGGAGGATCCACTCCTGAGGATTGCTCTAACCTCCCCTTCACAATGAGGATCAAGACTTTTGAAGGTAAAATTGCAACTTTAGAGTACATAGTGGGCTTTCGTTTCCACGGCTATATGAGAGAGCCACTATGTTGGTGGAGATGTGCGAAGGGGATTAGACTTTCATAAATTGTGTAATCTATGAAAGTATATTTTCACAAAATTTACAAATTGTGAAAGTATAGTTTCGCACATGGTAGTTAAGCTTCTGACCTCCTCTCCGCTCTAAAGGGCGAGGCTTTCGGGAGAAAGGTGTAAAGTTGGTTAGGCACATATTGTTAAAAACTGCTTAAGTTTTATATTTTGTCTGACCCATCCTCGCTTGGTGATACTTATGGTAAATCTAGAAGAACTTCTCTCCCACGGGGATGTTAAAGCCAAGGAAATAGCCCTCACACTCATGGAAGAGGCAATAAAGAGCGCCGATCCCTACGAAGCGGTCAAAAGGGCCCTAAAAGTTGAGGATAACAAGCTCATCGTTAAAGGAAAGGAGTTTCCAATAAAAGGGAAAGTCTATGTTTTAGCCTTTGGAAAGGCTGCCTGTTCTATGGCGAAGGCCGTTGAAGAGCTCTTGGGCGAAAGAATTGCTGAGGGCATCGCAGTGACAAAATACGGCTATTCATTGCCGTTAAAAAGGATTAAGGTGGTTGAAGCGGGGCACCCAATACCGGACGAGAATTCAATGAAGGGAGCTCAGCTTGGAGTAGAGCTTGCCAAAAAAGTCAGCAAAGAGGACATCCTCCTCGTTCTTATCTCCGGTGGGGGAAGCGCTCTCTTCATGCTGCCTGAGGACGGCATAAGCTTTGAAGACAAGATGAAGACTAACGAGCTCCTTCTAAAGAGCGGGGCTAAAATCTATGAAATCAACACTGTCAGAAAGCACATCTCAAAGGTCAAAGGGGGCAAGCTGGCAAAGCTCGTTAAAGGGACTCTGATAAGTCTCATCCTTTCTGATGTTGTTGGTGATCCTTTTGAGGCAATAGCCTCGGGACCAACTGTGAAGGATCCCACGACGTTTAAGGATGCCTATAGGATATTAAAGCTCTACAATCTTTGGGATAAGCTCCCTGAAAGCGTAAGAAGGCACATAGAACTCGGTTTGAAGGGAGAAAAAGAGGAAACGCTCAAAGAGGATTTACCCAATGTGCACAACTTCCTGATAGCGAGCAACTCATTAGCCTGTGAAGCCGCAAAGAAAAAGGCAGAAGAACTTGGATTTAATGCCCATATTCTCACAACGACCCTTGAGGGAGAGGCCAGAGAAGTTGCCGTAGCCCTTGGTTCAATAATTGAGGAGATCTACCACAGAGGGAGGCCCTTTGAAAAGCCCTGCGTCCTAATAGCCGGTGGCGAGACGACGGTAACGATAGAGGGCGAAGCGGGTCTTGGAGGCCCGAATCAGGAGTTTGCCTTGAGCATAGCGAGAAAGATAGCAGACCTTAGAGGTGTTGCAGTTTTGGCTGTGGATACTGATGGCACCGATGGTCCTACGGATGCTGCTGGGGGCTTGGTGGACAGCTATACTCTTGAGCTCCTCAAAAAAGAAAACCTTGATGTTGAGGAGTTTCTCAGGAGGCACAATGCTTACGAGGCATTAAAGAGGGGCAAAGCTCTCCTTATAACTGGTCCCACGAGGACGAATGTCAACTCTATAATTATCGCTGTAATCCTCTGATTTAATTTTTTGGGTGATTGAGATGGAAGTCAAAACCCACACAGCTCTGCATGTCCTTAAAGGTGCTGTGGTGAAGGTTTTAGGTGAAGATGCCAAATGGACGGCGAGCGTTTATGTTAACGGCAACCATGGAAGGCTAACGGTTAAGTTCAACAGAAAGCCAGCTGAAGAGGAGATTAAAGAAATAGAGAGGCTAACCAATGAAAAAATCAAAGAAAACGCTCCCATACGCATCTATGAGCTTCAAAGGGAAGAGGCTGAGAAAAAATTTGGAGAGGACATGTACGACCTCTTCCCTATCCCGGAGGAAGTTAGAACCCTTAGAGTTGTGGTTATCGAAGGCTGGAACGTCAACGCATGCAACAAGGAGCACACAAAGACAACTGGCGAAATAGGGGAGATAAAAATCAGGAAAGTCCGGTTTAGGAAGAGCAAAGAGCTCCTCGAGATAAGCTTCGACGTCCTTTAAGGTACTATATGATGCCTTCTGCATCTTGCTTCATAAGCTTCCATTCCGCCCACGAGTATCCGGGGTGAGTTCCTCGGAGCCGGCTTTCCATTTATAAGCCTTTGCGTCCTTGTGGCTTCTCTTCCGCAGACAGTGCATATAGCCGTCAGGTAAACTATGTTGTCTGCCCTTGCCAGAAGCTCCTTCGTAACCTCGAAGGGATCTCCCTTGAAATCTAGGTTTAAGCCGCTGGCAATGACATAGACTCCTTCATCGGCGAGCCTGTTTAGGGTCTCCACAATCGACATCGGAAAGAATTGAACTTCATCAACGCCTATCACTTCAAAGCCCTCTTCTTTGGTTTTCTGGTATATCATCTCGACTCCTTCCTCGGTTGTGGGAACGACGAAGGCCTCATAGCTGAGTCCGTTGTGAGCCACAACTTTATCTTCGCTGTAGCGGTTGTCTATCGAGGGCTTAAAGAGTGCTGCCGTTCTCTTTGCAAACATCTGCCTTTCGATTCTCTTTATGAGCTCACTCGTCTTTCCTGCAAACATTGGTCCGGTAATGACTTCCAAGAATCCCTCTGGATGCATGTTTATCACCTTTTGTCTTTTGCCCTCCCATCTAAAAAGTTCTTTCCTTGGAATTTTTGGATTTTAAACAATCAATCATACAGTTTTTGCTTTGAATAACATTGCATTTAAAAATAAAGTGGAAAAAATTACAAAAAGAGAATCATTCTAGCATGTCTTTCATTAATTCATCTACGTTCTCAGGAGGCTCCGTTATGAGGCTAACCAATATTGTGGCTATGAGGGCAAAGATAAACGCTGGTACGAGCTCGTAGAGCCCAGTTATTGGTCTAATGTACAGCTTCCAAATTATTGTTGTCAGTGCTCCTACTACCATTCCCGCAACTACTCCCCATTTAGTGGTGACACTGTCAGGATAAGCAGTGGGACGTTAGGTTTAAGTTTCTGATACCTCTTCAGAAAAGGGGAGAGAAATGAGGACTGAAACCATTATTTACTTACTGGTTTCAGTCTTAAAAACCTTTCGCCGGAACAAAATCCCAGCAAAAAAGAAAACCAGGGCAATAAACCTGTACCTGCACGGACTAAGTTACAGACAGGTAGGAACAATCCTCGAAATCAGCCACACAACAGTCTGGGAAACAGTCCAAAAATTCGCGAAAGCAGTTTACCAGCCGAAAATCCTCGCAGTCAAAAAACAGAGAAACTTCATCGCAATTGACGAGACAGTGATAAAGATCAACGGCCAGAAGAGATTTCTCTGGGCTGCAATCGACGTTGAGAGCAAAGAAATCCTAGCAGTATGGATTACAAGCGTTAGGAACTGGTGGATTGCCAGGGACTTCATTCTAGTTGTTTTGAAATCCTGCGAGGGACAGCCAATTTTCCTGGTTGACAAAGGGCCGTGGTATAAATCAGCGTTTAAATCTCTCGGGCTGGATTATCTGCATGTGACTTTCGGGCCGAGGAACTGTGTTGAGCGCTGGTTTAGGACTGTTAAAGAGAGAACAAAGCGTTTCTGGAATAACTTCAGGGCTAGAGACTGGAGGAGGGTTCACAGGTTTGTTTTTCTGTTTTCATTCTGGTATAATTTTGTTAGAATTCATTCTCGGTTTGGTGGACCGCCTGGTGATGTGACTGAATGGCTTCAGGAGGTGATACCCCAGTTATCCTGACAGTATCCTCTTCCAGTACAGAGAGACTATAAGGGTTGGGCCAATAGCCGCTCCCAGTCCTCCCCAGGCGAAGAGGACTAACCAGAAAATGATGTCCTTTGCAAAGTATGCCAACAGCATTGCGAATATACCCGCTACAAAAACAACTATTCTACTTAAGAAGACTGCCTTCTCTTCACTTAACTGCTCTCCTTTGTTTATGATCTCCTGATAAAAGTCTCTTACTATGGTAGAGGCAACTACAAGCAGCTGTGAGTCAGCGGTAGATAGTATTGCTGCAAAAACTCCACCCATAAGTAATCCATAGAGGAGAGGTCCAAAGAAGTCTGACGAAAGGACGAGGTATATCATCTCTGCGTTTGCATCGGGGAGCATATTGACATCTGTGTATAAAGCCCTTCCTGCCAGACCAACAAAGATTGCACCCCAAGCCAAAACTACATTCCAGAAGGTACCTATAACGGTTGATGCTCTAAGTCTATCGGGATCGTCAATTGACATGTACCTAACAATGATATGGGGCTGTCCTGGAGATCCCAGACCAATCCCTAAAAATCCTATAAGACCGCCTACTCCTAGAGAGAGCGGATCAATATACTTAGGATCAAGTGCCTTAAGAACTGAAAGCATTGCGTTTACTCCCCCTACTTTGGCTACAGCAACTGCAGGAAGCACGGTTAGTCCGAATATCATTATTACCGCTCTTATGACATCGTTGTATGCAACAGCTATGAATCCACCTAAGACCATGTAAATGAGGATCATGAGTGCGGCAATTAAAAGCGCTGTTAATGTGGACATTCCTAACGCAGTACTAAGTGACTTCGCTCCTGCATTAAACTGTGCCCCGACATAAGCGGTCAAGAAGAGGGCAATGATTATTGAAGCCACCAGCCTTATGATCTTGGATTCATCCTTAAACCTCTCCTCAAAATAATCGGGAACTGTTATACAGTTGTGCCTCTCTGAGAATTTTCTTAGTCTTATTCCCATGTAAACGAATTGGAACATTTCCGCAACGATATAACCTACTGCAGCCCAGACAGCGCTTACTCCCCTTGCATAAGCCATTCCACTAAGACCAAGGACAAGCCATGAAGATCTGCCCGAAGAAACTGCTGAGAGCGCCACAACAATTTTGTTCATTGCTCTGCCACCGACAAAAAAGTCCTCTTCTGTTTTTGTTCTCCTCATTACTAAAAATCCTACGAATATTGGCAACAGGAGGGTAAACAAAAATGCTGCGAGTGCAACGGGGTTTTTCAGCATTTCATATGCATTCGCCACATTTCACACCTCCTAAGTTTTCTTACCACTGGCGTAGTATATTACCACCGAACACAAAACTATCAGTGTTGGTAGCACAAAAAGCACCAACTTTGCCCCAAGCATAACACTTGTCACCTCCCATGTACATTATCGGTAAAATATGTGCCAGTGTTCATATATAAACGTTACGTTTTCAGTTAATTGTCGAAGAAAATTATGTCAAAATAGTTCGGCAATAACATCAAGATGTGTTCCATGTTTTTGTTAATATAGAACATCATGTTATTTGATAAACGTAAACAAAATCAGCAACTGTGGTGATTCCTTTATTTTTAGACTGTGGAAATTATACCCCTTAGAATGTCATGCTCTCGATAAGTGCCCTTGAGATGTTTAGCTTATGCCTTGTTATAAGACCGCTCATCCTCTCTTGCTCTCAAAGGGGCTCTTTTCCGAAAGGTTTATATATAACTTCTTTCATAAAATAAAATGCAAATACCAATTTAGACAACTTTAGGAGGTGTGGGAAATGGCTGAGTTGCCAATTGCCCCAGTTGACAGATTGATTAGAAAGGCAGGTGCTCCAAGAGTTAGTGAGGAAGCAGCTAAGGTTTTGGCTGAGCACCTTGAGGAAAAGGCTATGGAGATCGCCAAGAAGGCAGTAGACCTTGCAAAGCACGCCGGAAGAAAGACCGTTAAGGCTGAGGACATTAAGCTTGCAATCAAGGCCTGATGGCCTCCCCCTTCTTTTGTTCTTTTTTGAGTAAACATTTAAAAATCCACTTCTGACTTTATACCATGTATGAGATAGCTATTAGAATGACAAGGCGAAATCACAACGCTTTTGTGCATCTTTTGGGCGCACTTGAATCTCAAGGCTTTGATGTTGGTGAGCTCTTAATAACAAAGGATTTTAATGAGATTTTAAAGGCGAAGCCCAGGGTTGTTTTATACTCCTTCTTCACTGAGGAAATCTGGGAGGTTGAGAAAGAAGTAAACCTCCTAAAAGAAAAAACCAACGCCTTATTGGTGGCTGGGGGCTATCATGCAACCGCAATGCCTAGGCATACGTTAAGGATGGGTTTTGATATAGCGGCTATTGGGGAGGGGGAAGAAGTCATATTCCAGCTTTTAACTGCCCTTAAAAAGAGTAGCTTTAGGATAACAAAAGAGCTCATGGAAATTAAGGGGCTTGCATTTTATCTCAACGGCGAATTCGCCTTTACGGGCTTTGCGAAGGTTGAAGACTTTACTAAGTTCCCTCCCTTTGCTGAAAGCTCTTATCTGATAGCCCCCATAGAAATAAGTCGTGGCTGTCCCTTTGGTTGTTACTATTGCCAAACTCCTTATGCAAAGGGCTTTCGTATGAGGCACAGGCCGATAGATCAGATCGTGAAGTATTCAAGAAGAATGAAGGACATGCGCTACATAACTCCAAACGCCTTTGCCTATGGAAGTCCGGGAGCGGTGTTGAGGTTAGACAAGCTTGAGGCCCTTTTAAAAGCTCTTCAGCCCCTTAGAAAAGAGGGGAGGAGACTGTTTTATGGGACTTTTCCGAGTGAAGTGAGACCGGAGTTCGTTAAGCCTGAAACGCTTGAGCTTCTTATAAAATATGCCGACAACAGAAGACTAGCTATAGGAGCCCAGAGTGGCGACGATGAGATGCTTAGGGCTATGCACCGTTTACATACAACGGAGCATGTGAGGCAGGCGGTGGAGTATATGCTTGAATACGGCATAGAGCCGGTTGTTGACTTCATAGTCGGCCTGCCAAACGAAAATGAAGAAAGCCAGAGGAGGAGCATTGAATTCATGAAGTGGATAATGAGAAAAGGCGGAAAGGTTAGAGCTCATTATTTCATGCCCTTGCCGGGGACTCCGTGGGCAAGATGTAAGCCTTCACCTTTGAGCGAAGAGATGAAAAAGTTCCTCGGAAGAATGGCGGCTAAAGGCTACATCGAAGGTTCTTGGGGAGTTCAGATAGAACTCTCAAAGAAGCTCCAGAGGCTCATTGAGGAGTTCTATGAAGAGAGCCCGAGCTACTTTGGAAAGGTTAAGGAAGTCTGCTGAGAAAAGGATTTAATCTTTGGGGTTGATCAGATAACATGCTGATAGCATTGATTAGCGACATCCACTCAAACCTTGAAGCCCTAGAGGCTGTGTGGAAAAGGGTAAAGAATGCGGATGTGATATTCTGCATGGGTGATTTAGTGGGCTATGGGGCAAATCCCAATGAGGTTGTGGAATTTTTCAGGGAGGAGATGAAAAAGAGGGATATCATTTGTGTTAGAGGAAACCACGATAATGCTGTTGCCTTTGGCATTACATGGGGCTTTAATCCCTATGCAAGGGAGGCAATAAGATGGCATGAAAGAGTAATGAGCAGTGAAAACATTGAATTCATTCGAAGGCTCCCTGTGAGGCAGCTTTTTAGAATAGATGAGGAAGATTTTTTGATAATCCACGGCTCCCCAAGAGCACCTCTGGATGAATATCTCTTTCCTTGGCTTCCTGACAGTGAGTTCATTGAGGTTTTAAAGTATTTCAAAGAAAAGAACCTTGTTGTGGGCCACACACACATGCAGATGCTCAAAGAGATTGGAGGCAGAAGGATAATAAACCCCGGCGGAGTGGGACAGCCGAGGGATGGTGACTGGAGGGCGGCTTATGCCTTCATAGACACGGATAGCAATGAAGTAATATTCGAAAGGGTCGAATATGACGTAGATGCTGCAGCGAGGAAGATAGTAGAAGCGGGTCTGCCAAGGTTTTTGGCATATAGGCTTTATGAGGGATATTGATGAACCCACTTATTTCTTCTTTCAAAAACTCCCAGCTTCAAACCTTTGGTTGAAAACTCTTCATTAGTTTTTAACTTTTGGTTTTGGAAAGATATAAATTCCTTTTTTCTAATTTTGAAACAGGTGGAGGTAGTGAAAGCTTATCATATTCACGTTGAGGGAATTGTTCAGGGGGTTGGATTCAGACCCTTCGTTTACAGAATTGCTCATGAACATGATCTAAGGGGGTACGTTAAAAACCTTGGCGATGCTGGAGTGGAGATAGTAGTTGAGGGAAAAGAAGAAAAAGTAAAGGCCTTCTTGAGAGACCTTAGAGAAAAGGCACCACCCCTTGCGAGGGTTGAGAGGATAAATGTGAAAGAAATCCCACTTCAGGGATTTGACAGGTTTTACATAGAAAAGAGTTCCAACGGAGGGGGAGGTGGGGATTCTGTCATTCCTCCAGACGTGAGCATATGCGATGATTGTCTCAGGGAGCTTTTTGATCCCACGGATAAAAGGTATATGTATCCCTTCATTGTGTGCACAAACTGCGGTCCGAGGTTTACCATAATTGAGGATCTCCCCTACGATAGGGTAAATACCACAATGAAGGAGTTTGACATGTGCGATTACTGTGAGGGTGAATACAAAGATCCACTAAATAGAAGGTATCACGCGGAACCTGTTTGCTGCCCTGTATGTGGGCCGAGTTATAGGCTCTACACAAACGATGGAAGGGAAATAACAGGAGATCCACTAAAAAAGGCCGCAGAGCTCATTGATAAAGGTTATATAGTGGCAATAAAGGGCATAGGTGGAATTCACATAGCCTGCGATGCCACCAATGAGGAAGTGGTGAAAGAGCTGAGAAGGAGAATTCTAAGACCTCAGCAGCCATTTGCAATAATGGCTAAAGACCTAGAAACGGTAGAAAGCTTTGCAATAGTTGGTGATGTGGAGAAGGAAGAACTCACGAGTTACAGAAAGCCGATAGTGGCTTTAAGGAAGAAAGAACCCTTCCCACTACCGGAGGCTTTAGCCCCGGGTTTGCCTACCATAGGTGTGATGCTCCCTTATGCTGGAACCCACTACATCCTCTTCCACTACTCAAAGAGCCCTGTTTATGTCATGACTTCGGCAAATTACCCTGGAATGCCGATGGTGATAGACAACGAGAGGGCTTTTAAGGAGCTTAAGGATCTAGCTGATTACTTCTTACTGCACAATAGGAGAATCCTCAACAGAACAGATGACAGCGTTATCAGGTTCGTTGATGGTAAGAGAGCGGTGATAAGGAGGAGCAGAGGATTTGTTCCATTGCCAATAGATATACCTTTTGAGTATTCGGGGTTGGCAGTTGGGGCAGAGCTCATGAATGCTTTTGGAATGGTAAAGGGCTCGAGGGTTTATCCGAGCCAATACGTAGGAAACACTTCAAAGGTTGAAGTTCTTGAGTTCATGAGGAGTGCCATAGCCCACTTCAAGAAAATACTAAGGGTTAAGGGGTTTGACCTTGTGGTTGCTGACCTTCACCCGCTTTACAATACCACAAAACTAGCAATGGAGATAGCGGAAGAGGAAAATGCAGAATTTATCCAAGTACAGCACCACTACGCTCACATTGCTTCTGTTATGGCTGAAAACAATCTTGACGAGATAGTAGGAATAGCGGTGGATGGAGTTGGCTATGGAAGCGACGGAAACACATGGGGCGGTGAAGTTTTATACTTGAGCTATGAGGACGTTGAGAGGTTAGCCCATATAAGCTATTATCCTCTTCCAGGTGGGGATTTAGCAAGCTATTATCCTCTTAGGGCTTTAGTGGGAATTTTGAGCAAGCTCTATGGCGTAGAGGAAGTAAAAGAGATCATCGAAAGGCACTGTCCAAAAGCTGTTGAAAACCTCAGATACGGGAAGGTTGAGTTCAACGTAATACTTAACCAGCTCGCGAGGGAGATAAACGTTGGCTATGCCTCCTCAACCGGCAGGATTCTTGACGCGATGGCCGTTCTGCTCAACGTTGCATATAGGAGAACCTACGAAGGAGAACCCGCAATGAAGCTTGAGGGAATTGCCTTTAAGGGCAAAAACGATCTGGGCTTTAGCATTCCCATAGAGGGGGAAGAGCTGAAGGTTGAGGAACTCTTTGAACAGGTTCTCGAGAGCAAAGCAAATCCGGCGGATATAGCGTATTCAGTTCATCTGGCCATAGGTAGGGCTTTTGGAGAAGTTGCAGTTGAGAAGGCCAAGGAGTTTGGAGTTAAGAACATTGGCATAAGCGGAGGGGTTGCATACAACGAACTCATAGTGAAAACGATAAGAAAAATCGTGGAAGGCAATGGTCTGAGGTTCTACTCAACGTACGAAGTACCAAGGGGGGACAATGGGACAAACGTCGGCCAGGCTTTCCTTGGGGGTCTCTATTTGGAGGGTTATCTGAGTAAAGAGGACTTGATACTTTGATTTCCTCTTTTTTGCCTCCTTAGTAACATTTTAAAGGGTTCCCTTAGAGAAAAAAAAAGCAGGTGGTGAATATGAGAATAAAGCTTGAACACGGAGCTGGTGGAGAGTTGATGGAGGAATTTATTAGAGATGTGATTCTCAAAAACCTTACATTGAAATCAGCCGGTGGGATAGGGCTAGATGCCTTAGACGATGCCGCAACAATTCCCTTTGGAGATAAGCATTTGGTTTTTACCATAGATGGACACACAGTTAAGCCGCTCTTCTTTCCCGGAGGGGATATAGGTCGCTTGGCTGTGAGCGGGACGGTGAATGATTTAGCCGTAATGGGGGCAGAACCTTTAGCGCTTGCAAATTCTATGATAATCCAAGAGGGGTTTAGCGGAGAGGACTTTGAGAGAATACTAAAATCAATGGATGAAACTGCAAAGGAAGTTCCAGTTCCTATAGTCACCGGAGACACCAAAGTCGTCGAAGATAAGATAGGGATTTTCGTTATAACGGCTGGAATTGGAATTGCTGAAAGGCCGATAAGCGATGCTGGGGCAAAGGTGGGAGATATTGTTTTGGTCAGCGGAACTGTTGGAGATCATGGGATAGCTTTGATGAGCCATAGAGAGGGGATAGCCTTTGAGACGGAGCTTAAGAGCGACGTTTCCCCCGTATGGGAAGTAGTAAAAGCTGTCGCTGAAGCAATTGGGTGGGAGAACATTCACGCAATGAAAGACCCCACAAGGGGCGGATTAAGCAACGCCCTGAACGAGATAGCAAGAAAGAGCGACGTTGGAATTCTGGTGAGGGAAAGTGATATCCCAGTAAAGCCCGAGGTAAGGGCTGCTAGTGACATGCTTGGTATAAGTCCATATGAAGTTGCCAATGAAGGAAAGGTCGTGATGGTTGTAGCGAGAGAATACGCGGAGGAAGCTCTTCAAGCTATGAGAAAAACCGAACTCGGCAGAGATGCTGCGATTATAGGGGAAGTTATAGATCAATATCGTGGCAAAGTTCTCCTTGAGACTGGCATAGGTGGGAAGAGATTTATGGAGCCACCCGTTGGCGACCCCGTGCCGAGAGTCTGCTGAGCTATTCCTTTTCAATGTTCTTTTATGTACATTGTGTCCTTATTTGAGTCACAAAAATTTATAAAGTGCTTCTTTTCTTCGCCACCGGTGGTGATACAATGATAGATATTAGAGAGCTTGTAAGA
This sequence comes from Thermococcus aegaeus, assembly GCF_055393685.1. Classification (NCBI taxonomy): domain Archaea; kingdom Methanobacteriati; phylum Methanobacteriota; class Thermococci; order Thermococcales; family Thermococcaceae; genus Thermococcus; species Thermococcus aegaeus. The sequence continues at coordinate 1,537,858 of NZ_AP042464.1, forward strand.
AAAAAGCTTATTGAGGGAAAAATAGGCTTAGAGGACTTTCCATTGCTTTTGCTCTGCGGGTTGGCATCTTGCAGTGATAAGGAGTGAGACCTTTACTTTTTACATTTTTGCTCCTCAAAACCAGCAAGGTTTATAAGTTGCTCTTTTTTACTAAAAATCGAGCGCCGGGGTAGCCTAGCCAGGGAAGGCGGTGGACTCGAGATCCACTGGGCGTTTGCCCGCCGGGGTTCAAATCCCCGCCCCGGCGCCAATAGCCGAGTAAAGAAACAGGAAAAAGATTTTATAGTTTTATTTCCTTTCCATCAATCTCATTATTTACTGATTTTACAACGCTAAAGAGGGTTTCTCTGCCTTGTTTGCTCACCTTTATTACTGTAGTGGCTATCTCTTCTAACATGGGGATTACACAGGGGTTGCTTTTTTCTAAAAGGTCTGTGTTGATGAAATAGAATGCAATTCTTTTTTCATTTCCCGTGTAGGACAAGATTGTGTTTAGAATGGTTAAGATTTCTCGTTTTGATGGGGAGAGAAGCAGAAGTTTTTCAGTGCCCACTACTGGATTGATGATCCTGCCTTGTTCAAGCAATGGATCAAACACCTTGGCGTATTCTTTCTCTTGAATTCCCGCTTCTTTTATTGGAAGTCTTTTTACTACATTGCCCACCTCTATTCTTCCTCCTTCTTTAATGACATTTACACTGTCTAAAATACTTGGGTCAAGTCCTGAGAGCTTTATCTGTATGCTGTAGAGGTATAGAGTGTCTAGGACATCATCTATTATAATTTGGTAGTTCTTCTCTTGAGCCCATTTTACGAGGTAATACAGTCCCCGTGCAGGAGTGGTTAGGGAATTGTGCTCCAAAAGAACTGTCTCTCCAAACTTCAACCTCTCCAATAGTGCATTAATCTCTCTCATCCCCATCACCTCCAGCAGTTGTTGGAAGTGAATCTACAATTTAATAACCAATTGTTAATAAAACATCTAATTTTTAAATTTTTCGTTTAAACAGTTTACAATTCTTGAATTGTAATTTAAGCCTGAGAATTTTCTTAAATAAATTGCTGTCCATATAAAAGGATGTAATCTTCATAAAACTGAATGAAAGATGAAAAGCAGAACAAAACTACGTGGTTATCAACGCCCCGTCCTTTTCAACTATTACAGTATGTTCTGCTTGGGAAACAAGTCCCCCCCGTATTTCCTTCAGGATAGGATACCCATACAACGCTCCGGCTTTTTCGAGCTGTATTAATGCTAGTCTCAGCTGTGCATCCGGCATGAGCTTTTGAACCCACCGGTATGCAAAGGGTAAGGTGGAGAAGTTCTTTTTAACGTAGCTCAAGAGGTTCCTTGCTTGGGGTAGCCTAACGGGCCGGTCCTTGAGGTACATGTATATCAGCGTGGGCGGTACTTCTATTACCTGCCCAGCCCCTGTGGTCGCAAAGGGCTCTATCGCTATAACATCCCCCTCTTTGAGCTCATAGCTATCATGCGGCCTGTAGATGTTTGGAATTGAAATGCCTGTGTGGAGTTTATATCTCTCTATTACATGCCCACTGAGGTTGACTATTGGGTTAAAGCCGTGTTTTCTTATGGTTTCTTCTATAACCTTCCCAATTTCGTTTATTTTTACCCCGGCTCTAATGACGCTTATCGCATTTTCTAGGGCTTCTCTTGAAGCTTTGATTAGCTCATCATCTTCCATTCCTACTCTCACTGTAAAAGCTGTATCTGCTATGTAGCCATCAACGTGAACTCCCAGATCAACTTTTAGGTAATCGCCCTCTTTGACTGCAGTTTTATCTCCCACATAAGGGGTGTAGTGAGCGGCGATCTCGTTTATTGAAAGATTGCACGGAAAAGCTGGTTTTCCTCCGAGCTCCGTTATTCTATTTTCAACAAACTCGGCTATCTCGTAAAGTGATGCTCCGGGTTTTATTAGCTTCAAAACTTCTTCTTTAACCCTCTTTGCAATTTCACCTGCTTTGAGGAGATTCTCAATTTTGTCTTCCACTTTTACCACCTAAGTTCACTCTCTATTTTGTTTTTAAAAAAGTTGTCTGATTTCTCGAAAATTTTTTAACGCCCTATTCTCCTTAAACAATGTGGTGACCCAATGCTAGAGCTTCGGAAGTACATCAACATCGCCGATGACATCTTTGTCATAAGAAATCTCATAGGAGCGCTCCTTCAAGGTATAGGTGTTGCTTATTTAATCCCAGTCCTAATTACGTGGATTTACAGAGAAGAGATGAAGTACGTTTATTATTTTGTTGTTCCTGGTTTGGCGTGTATCCTTTTTGGTGCATGGCTTGCCAGACACTCCGAACACATAGAGGATGTAAACCTGAGACAGGCAATGATTTCTGCGGCTTTCGTTTGGCTTTTTGCCTCTTTTGTAAGTGTGGTTCCGTTCATGAGAATAGCGGGCATGAGCTTTGTTGACTCTTATTTTGAGAGCATGTCTGCTTGGACTGGAACGGGGTTAACGATGATGCGCAATCTCGAAAGCTACCCCCATATAATCCTCTTCTGGAGAGCTTGGATGCAGTGGCTTGGTGGAATTGGTATAGTGCTGGTTGCCCTAACTATTTTGATTCGTCCTGGAGTTGCTGCGGCGAGACTTTATAGAGCGGAAGCCAGAAGCGAGAGAATCCTCCCAAACTTAGCAAATACATCAAAGATAATCTTCCAGATATATGCCGTCTTGACAGTTGTAGGTGTTTATCTATACTACATAAATGGCATGGGGCTCTTTGATGCCGTGATACACTCAATGACCGGGCTTGGAACGGGTGGTATGAGCTCTCATGATTTGAGCATAGGGTTTTTCAACAGCCTTAGCATAGAGGCAGTTACGATTTTTCTTATGATAATGGGCGCAACAAACTTCACCGTTCACTATAAACTATTCAAAGAAAGGTCTCTTGTGCCCTTCTTTAGGGATATTCAGGTTAAGTACATGTTCTTCTTTTTAACCCCTGTTATAGCACTCATTGGATATGGGCTTATGGTTTACGATGGATTGACAATTGGAGAATCATTCCGAGAAGCTGTGTTTCATGCAGTCTCTGCTATAACGTGTACTGGCTTTTCCATTTCCGATTTATCCCAGTATCCAGAGCTGGCAAAGCTTCTCATAGGCTTTCTGATGGTAGTTGGAGGAGGTGCTGGAAGTACGGCGGGAGGTATAAAGCTCATCCGCATAACCCTAACGTTCCAGACCTTGAAGTGGACCATTCAGCAGGCTATTCTCCCTAAGGGGGCAGTCATAAAAAGGAAAATTGGCGACTATATCTTTACGGAAGAAGACCTGCAGGAGGTTTTAGGGTTTACTATGACCTACATTGCTTTCTTGCTAATTGGAACCGTATGGGTCATGCTTAGGATTGGAGCCAGCTTGGCAGACGCTTTCTTTGAAGTTGCCTCGGCTCAGGGAAACGTTGGGTTAAGCATAGGGATAACATCACCCAGCTTGCCGCTGGACGTTAAGGTTCTCCTTATCCTTCACATGTGGATTGGGAGGCTTGAGATATTCTCAACCTTGGTGTTTATATTTGGCGTTGTTCTAATGGTGCCTAGAATCGTGGAGAGGAAGTAGGTATGATAAGAGTGGAAGATTTGAGCTTTAAATACACTGGAGCAAAAGAGTATTCCCTCAAGGATATTAGTTTTAGGGTTAAAAAAGGAGAATTTTTGGGCATTTTAGGGGCAAGTGGAAGCGGTAAGTCTACTTTATGCTTAACCTTTAACGGGATAATCCCCCATTCAATAAGAGGGGATTTTGAGGGCAATGTCTTTGTAAAGGGCTACAACACTAGAGAAGCTAGTGTGGCAGAACTTTCGAAAATCGTGGGGCTTGTTCTCCAAAATCCTGACTCTCAGCTCTTCAACATGACCGTTGAGGAAGAAGTGGCCTTTGCCCTTGAAAACCTTGGCCTGGATGTGGAGGAAATAAGGAGGCGGGTTTATTGGGCATTAAAAATTACTGGGCTTGAAGGTCTTGAAAAGGAATTCCCTCCAAATTTAAGTGGTGGACAAAAGCAGAGGCTTGCGATAGCCAGTGTTTTAGCCCTTAAGCCTGAGGTTCTTGTGCTTGATGAACCAACGTCCCAGCTAGATCCTATTGGTAGGGAGCAAGTTTTGAGCTTAATAACCCTTCTAAACAAGGAGCAGGGGATTACAATAGTTTTGGTTGAGCACAACACTGAATATCTATTTGATTTCGCTGATAGGATAATAGTTCTCGATAAGGGAGAGCTAGTAATGGAGGGAAAACCAAGGGAGGTTTTTGAGGAGGCGGATTATCTAAGGAAGCTTGGCATCAGAATTCCTATCAGCGTAAAAATAGGAGCTGAATTGAAAAGGAAAGGGCTTCTCAAAAAAGCTGCCCTAAATGATAAAGAACTCATAGAGGTCCTTAAAGCCCTGTTGAAGAGCTGAGCTTTTCCATCAGCAGCTCTAGGTAAGATTTTCTCTCAAAGTTTTTAATTCCCAGAGACTTTAGAATTTCCATAAGTCTTGGAACTTCTCTTTGCACTTCTTTCTCATCTTTTGCAAGTTTTTCTATCTCGACGAACTTTCCAAGCCCCTCTACATCGTCTAACGTGATGGTAACACCTTTCTCCACGTAGTATTTTTCCCTAGTTTTTTTCACTGTGAGAACCTCCTTAAAGCCAAGAAGCCTTAAAAGTTCAAGATATGCATCAACGTCCTCAATGCTGACCTCTATCTCTTTTCTGGTTTTTGAAACTCTGTCGATCTTGGGTCCCTTGTATGTAAGAAATGCCTCAAAATGGCCATTAAAGCGCTTTATCCTTATCCTCAATGCTTCATCTGTCTCTGCAAAATCTCTGCATGGGTGGTTGAAGTAGATGTCCTCGTGTATTTCCTTTCTCATAAAGTTAAATGTTTCCCTAACCCTTTCGAATACCTCCTCATCTGCGTACCCTTTGAGCTCAATCTCGATCATTCTATTCCCTCCAGGTTTCTTTTTAGCTTATTCAAGCATCTTTCGCAGTAGTCTTTCCCTTTATAATCGGTGTCGATTATTGAATTTGAAAAATACATTACGCATCTTGGATTTTCGCAATGACTAAGCCCAAACACATGGCCGAGTTCGTGCATTGCCTCCTTTATGGCCCTTTCTTTTAAAACCTCCCCATCTTTTTCGTTATAAAATTCTGCCCTTAGTCTAGCTAGTGATATTATGGCGGCTTTTAAGTAGGGATTGGCAAGTCCGAAGATGAAGTTCATGCCCTCCTCGTAGAGATCTGCATCCGTGATTCCTAAAACTGCCAAAAAGTCCTTTCTATGCTCCGCAACCTTTGCAAGGAAGAATCTTCCAAGAAATTGCCCCCTAATTGGATTGTAGGAGAAGAAGAGATCGTTTGCAGTTAAGGGAGGCAAAATTTCCACTTCAAACCCGAATTTTGAGTAGAATTTTTTGATATACTCCCCCACCGCTTTTAGAACGTCTTCTTCAACCTCTTTCATCACCAACGGAAGGATTCCTATCCTCACCTCTCACCCTCCAGAAGGGCGTGTTTATAGTAACCTTTATTAGGGTTTTTGCTGAATTCTTTCGGGTGGTTGTCGTGATCCCCAGATGGGATCACAGACTCAAAGACCCTGAAAGCGTGGCATTCGCAATTCTTGACGTTTTAGCAGACTTCGAATCAGAAGGAAAGCTGAAGAACCTGCCAAAATCCAAAAAATTTCCAGTAAAAACAATACTGGCAATACTCCTCTTTAAACAATACTACAACCTACCTCTCAGAGACGCCCAGCACTACGGCAGAAAATTCTTCGGAGCAAACATTCACTACTCAACCCTCCACAACTGGGAGAAAAAGCTGAACCTCGAAGAACTGACAAACCACCTCCTGAAAAAACTCCAGAAATTACCCTACGCCAGCACTCAAGCAGACTCAACCATTATTACAAATAAAAAAAGGGCAGGATAGAAGTTCAGGCAATAACGAGAATCCTGCCGGGTTTACTGTATCCGGTTGCTGTGAAGATCACAACTTCTGAGAACGAGCTGATTGAACTCCTGCCGGGGGGTTCTGGGAATTTTTATGCTGATGGGGCTTATGATTCAAAGAAAGTTCTGAACACTGTGGTGGAAAAGGGTTATCGGCCGATTGTTAAGAAAACTAAGAACGCTCCAGGTGGTTTTGGTAGTAAGAAGAGAGACAGAGTGTTTTCTGAAGAAGAGTACAGGCGTAGGAATCCTCATGAGGGGTTCTGGGGTGCGTTTACAACGTGGTTTGGCAGTAGGATCCCCTGTTTTCTGAAAAAGACTACTGTAACCCGAATCCTGCTTGGGGTAATGTGTTATGGTCTGAAAATCCTCCTCAGAGTCAAATACTGTTTAAATAACAGGGGGTGAAACTAAACACGCCCTTGCTCAGCAAAAGTTTCTTATGGTGCCCCGGCCGGGATTTGAACCCGGGGCGCGGGCTCGAAAGGCCCGCATGTTTGACCGGGCTACACCACCGGGGCGTCCAATATCCTAACGTTGAGATGCATTTAAAAACTTTTCGCTCAAAACCCTTTTAAAGGGCTTATGCGGGAGTTTAGTTATGAAAATGCTGGGGATAAAGGTTCCAAAAAAAGAGGCTGAGAAAGTTAGAAAAAAGCTCATCGAACTTGGCTTATTGGATACTAATTTTAAGGTCAAGCATAAGGGAGAATTTGTGGTATTCCCTGTAAAAGAAAAAGTAGAAGGATTTGAAACCGTTGAGGAAACTTTTGAAAAAGCCGAAAGGCGACCTCACAACTATAGGGAAGTTGTAGAAATTCCTTCCGAGCTTAAGCCATTTCTTCCATCATCCTTCGATATAATAGGAGACATCGCTATAATAGAACTTCCAGAAGAGCTCATCCTTTATGGAGAAAACATTGGAAGGGCAATATTAAAAGTACACAAGCATATAAAGGCTGTTTTTGCAAAAGGAAGCAGGATTTCAGGAGCATATAGGGTGAGAGAGCTCATACACCTTGCTGGTGAGAAGAGAACTGAGACCATCCACAGGGAAAACGGGATAAGACTAAAGCTAGATGTCGCGAAGGTTTACTTCTCCCCTAGGCTTGCAACAGAAAGAATGAGGGTTTTTGAGAAGGCTAAAGAGGGAGAGATCGTTTTTGATATGTTCGCAGGAGTTGGGCCGTATTCAATTCTTCTCGCAAAGAAAGCAAAGATAGTTTTTGCCTGTGATATAAACCCATGGGCCATAAAATATTTAGAAGAGAACAAAAAGCTGAACAAAGCTGAAAATGTTGTTCCAATTCTTGGAGATGTGAGAAAAGTAGCTGGGCAAATAAAAGCCGATCGCGTAATAATGAACCTCCCCAAGTTCGCCCATGAATTCTTAAAGGAAGCAATGATGAGCGTTAAAAGAGGTGGAGTTGTTCATTACTACGGATTTTCACATGAAAACAATCTCTTTGAAGAGCACCTAGAAAAGATAAACGGGGTTGCAGAAAAACTTGGAAAGAGCATAAAAGTTCTTGAAAAAAGGAAAGTAAGACCATATGCGCCGTATCAGTTCAATATCGCAATTGATTTTGCTGTGTTTTGAGGCTAAGCTTTCTCAAAATTTCGTTGCACCTTGTGAGGATGAAGTTTCTCAAAAAATTCTCATCAAATGGCGTGCTCCTCCTGTTGAGATAAGAGGTGTATACAGAGAGAGCATCTTCGTCTTTAAGCTTGTGAAGTGCCCAGAGAATATCTTCCTTTTTTAGGCTTTTTGCACCATTAAGGAGAGCAAGAAGTCTTGTAACCTCTCCTGCAGTTATATGGAGCATTTTTAAGTTTCTCGCGTTTAACTCACTTAGCTTGAGAAGTCTTTTAACCCTCCATTCGACGAGTTCCTCAAACCTATATCTAGGAAGAATTTGCGTTATATCGTCTCCATAGATGACCAAGTGGTTCTTCAAGAAATCTTCCTGGTAAATGGTTAAAAACTTAAAGGGAACTCCTTTGTTGAGAGGGTCCTTGAGATTCTCAAGGAACTCCCATGCTAAATCAACTTCAACCGCACCTGTATTTTTAGTACACTCCTCTAAAATTTCTTTTAACGATGGCAGAACCTCATCCGTGCTTTTAACAACAGCAAAAAAGTCAAGATCACTTACCTCTTTAACAAAATCCCCTCTCACGGCTGAGCCATAGAGAATTAGAGAGTAGAGCTCATCTAAAAGCTCGGAACGGCTTTTGATTTTGTTCCTTATGCAGTTGATAGGGAGATTATCCATATCACTCCCCCTTAAGCTTGGGTTTGGGCTCTGCGAGGCTTATTGCGCTGTTTGAACTCTTTATGTCTATTTTGTTCAGTGCTTCAACGGGAGAGGGAACAGCTTTTCTTTCCTCTTCGACTCTCCAGTCCATTTCATCCCCAATTTCAGCATTTAAATAATCCACTACTCCCAAGGGAGCTTCAATTATATACTTAGCGCTTTCCCTCGGCACATAAATCCTCCATGGACGGGCCCTTTTCAGATCTACCACCTCTCGGGAAGAGTTCAAGAAGATAACATCTATGCTCTGAAGCATGAAAAACATGTGGATTGAGGCATTTATCCTTGTCTCCGCTGGCAAAATAAACACGAGAGCATAGTCTATGGTTGGTTTTAGCATTAACCCCCTGAATCTCCTAAAGAACGTATCTGCAACTTTGACTTTTCCACTCCAGATTTTGCCCTTTGTTTTGTTTATCAGCATGCCAGATAAAGGATAACCCACTGTCTAAATAAGCGTTGCGACATATCCCACTTTTAATACTTGAAAATACTTTCAGTTGTTAACCTTCGGTTTAAAAAATAGTTATAAACTAAGGGTTAGCAACTGTAGTGTACAAACCAAAACATGTGTACAAGGTGGTGCATTATGGGTTATAGGATAACAAAAAAGGAAAATCTGAGTGCAATTGACTTTTTCATGGAGGTTGAGGCCCCTCACATAGCAAAATCTTGGAAGCCTGGACAGTTCGTCGTTTTAATCCCCGATGAGAGGGGGGAAAGGGTACCGATGTCAGTTTACTATGCAAAGGACGGAAAGATAGGGATGTTCATAAGAAGACATGGAGTCACGACTCTCAAGTTATGGCACGAATTCCATGTTGGGGATGAAATTCTAAGCATAACTGGGCCCCTTGGAAAGCCAATTGAAGTGAAGCACTATGGAAACGTTGTCTTCGCTGCGGATGCAGTATGTGCACAGGCGGAGTGCTACTCTACTCTAAAAGCTATGAAGGAAGCAGGCAATTACACCATAGCCATCCACAGTTTTGAGAATAAGAACAACACATATCCCGAGGAGTACCTTGCGAAGCCAGTTGCAGATGAATTTTACATCACAACGGAAGACGGTAGCGTTGGGAGGAAGGGTCACTACCTAGATGTTGTAAAGGAACTCATAGCACAGGATAGAGTTGACATAGTTTTTGCCGGTGGAAAACTCGGCTCCCTTAAGAAGCTCGCTGAACTAACCAAACCTTATGGAATTCCTACTATCGTTACAGTTAGGCAGATAATGGTCGATGGAACAGGCATGTGCGGCTCGTGCAGAGTTCTCTACGACGGAGAGATAAAGTTTGCTTGCAGAGATGGGCCCATGTTGGATGCCCACAAGATAGACTGGGATGATGCCATAAAGAGAAACGCCCGCTTTGCAGAGCAGGAAAAGCTTGCAAGGGAGCGTTACATTGCAAAGCTGAGAGAGAAGGGGGTGATCTGAATGGCCAGACCAAAGCTTATCAAAGAACGCGTTCCTACCCCGGAGATCCCGGTTAAAGAAAGAATAAAGACCTTTGTAGAGGTTAATATGGGCTACGACTTTGCCTCCGCGGTGAAGGAAGCCGAGAGATGTATCCAGTGCCCAGTTGAATATGCTCCGTGCATTAAAGGCTGCCCTGTTCACATAAACATTCCAGGGTTCATAAAAGCCCTCCGTGAGAGTTCTGAGAATCCAGATGAGGCTGTTAAAAATGCTCTCCGTGTAATATGGAACGACAACACCCTACCAGCCGTTACCGGGAGGGTATGTCCTCAAGAGGAACAGTGTGAGGCACCATGCGTCATGGGTAAAGTTGGGGATCCTATTAATATTGGGAAGCTTGAGAGGTTTGTTGCAGATTACGCAAGAAAACACGGCATAGACGAAGAACTCCTTAAAGAATTTGTTTCCGAGGAGAATGAGATAAAAGGAAAGGTAGCGATAGTAGGTTCAGGCCCAGCAGGGCTTACCTGTGCTGGGGAACTAGCAAAAATGGGCTACAAGGTGACTATCTTTGAAGCCCTCCACAAGCCAGGAGGGGTTCTCATCTACGGTATTCCTGAATTTAGACTTCCAAAAGAGATCCTTGACAAAGAAATAGCTAAACTTCATGAGTTGGGTGTTGAGATAAAGCTCGACCACATAGTGGGAAAAACGGTAACCCTCGAAGAGCTTCTTGAGGAGTACGATGCCGTCTTCATAGGAACTGGAGCTGGAACGCCAAAGCTCCTCAATATTCCCGGAATCCTCCTCGACAGAATTTACACTGCCAACGAGTTCCTCACAAGGATAAACCTCATGAAAGCTTACCTCTTCCCCGAATATGATGAGCCTATAGCTATAGGAAAGAAGACCATCGTGATTGGGGCGGGGAATACAGCCATGGACGCAGCTCGTTCCGCCCTCAGGATGGGGAGCGAAGTTATTATTGCCTACCGCCGTGGAAGAGAGGACATGACTGCCCGTATAGAGGAGATAAAGCATGCAGAAGAGGAAGGAGTTAAGTTCGAGTTCTTCCTAAATCCAATTGAGTTCATTGGAGACGAGAACGGAAAGGTGAAGGCTGTTAAATTCGAGAAGATGAGACCTCTTGAGGAGAGGGATGCCAAAGGAAAGAGGAAAATAGTTGGAACTGGTGAGTACGTCACGATTGAAGCCGATACCGTCATAATATCCATTGGTCTTGAGCCCAATAGGATAATAAGCGAAGAAGCGGTAGCTTTAAAGACTAACCCCGATGGAACCCTTATAGTCGATGAAAACCTCATGACCAGCATTCCTGGTGTCTTTGCTGGTGGGGATGCTATAAGGGGGGAGGCAACTGTTATTCTAGCCATGGGAGACGGAAAGAAAGCGGCAAGGTCTATAGACGAGTACATCCAAAAGAAACGTCTTCCAGCTTAGCTTTTTCTCTTTATTTTGAGGAGAAATAAAAATATGGAGTTAAATCTCCCCCTTGAGAACTTTTTCACCGAGTTCAAAGCCCTTTTTGAGGGCTCTTAGGTTTATGTTTTCGGTTCCCTTAGGAACTGAATCAAGAACGGCTTTCTCTATGGCCTCCTCACTCACGATACCGGTAAGCTTAACTAGGAGTCCGAGGGTTAGAATGTTCATTGTCAGGCTAAGCCCGGTGGTTTCTTCTGCTATTTCCGTTAGGGGAAGCGCAAAAACCTTGAAGTTTCTCTCAAGCTCTTCATTTCTATTTGGAACTAAGTCCTTCTCAACTATGACAAAGCCTCCTTCCTTAACAAGGGGGAGGTACTTCTCATAAGCCTGCTGAGAAAGCAAAATTGCATAGTCAGGAGCCAGTGCTTTGGGATAGTCTATGGGCTCATCACTTATTACAACTTCAGCTCTGCTTGCTCCTCCTCTTGATTCCGGTCCATAAGCTTGGGTTTGAACTGCATAAAGGCCCTCGTAGACCGCTGCTGCCCTCCCAAGAATAACACTTGCTAAGATAACTCCTTGTCCACCAAAGCCACCTATAAGGACTTCTTTTCTCATTCTTCCCACCCCATCATTTTCTTTGCCCTTTTCTTGTATGCCTCGTATTCCTCTATTAAGCTCGGCCTGTCTCTGTCTACGAACTCCCCAATGACGATTTTACCTTCGAGCTCTTCCGGGGGCATGTTCTTGGCCTTACTTATGGGAACTGTTATCTTCTGATACCACTTTATAAGCTCCGGACCCGTTTTAAGTCTGTTTCTTCTTCCAAAGCTTATTGGACACTGAGATAAGAATTCCACCAAAGTGAACCCCCTCTTCTGCAGAGCCTTCTTTATGCTGTTTATCCCCTGCAAGTAGTTGAAAACGCTCCACCTTGCAACGTAGTTTGCTCCAGCAGCAACCGCCAGCTCGGCAATGTCAAATGGATTTTCAAAGCTTCCATATGGAGCAGTCGTTCCTCTAAGACCTTTCGGAGTTGTTGGTGCTACTTGCCCACCGGTCATCCCATACGTGAAGTTGTTAATGAGAATGACAGTAACATCAAGGTTTCTTCTTATGGCGTGAATTAAGTGGTTTCCACCTATAGCGGCAGCGTCACCATCGCCCATAAAAGCTATCACTTTAAGGTCAGGGTTTGCTAATTTGATCCCAGTTGCAAAAGCCAATGCCCTTCCATGGGTTGTGTGGAGGCCATCAAAGTTCACATAGCCAGGAACCCTTGAGGAACAACCTATACCGCTTACCCACACTATTTCGTCTTGGTTTAGACCGAGATCATCAATAGCCCTGAGGGTATACTGTAAAACCGCTCCAATACCACATCCCGGGCAGAATATCGTGGGAAGCATGTCTTTTCTAAGGTATTTGTCCCTAATATCGTAGCTGGGTTTTAGGTACATCTTCCTCACCTCAAATCCTTCTTAATTCTCTCTACTATCTCTCCAGGGGTATGAACCTCACCGCCTATCTTGCTTATGAGCTCAACCTCAGCCTTCCCGTTGGCTCCCTCTCTAACCAAGTGATAGAGCTGACCAAGGTTCATCTCCGCTACGTACATTATCTCTGCATTTTCGGCTATTTTCTCTATTAGTTCAAAGTCAAAAGGCCAGATCACATTAAGCTTGAGCAATCCGGCTTTTATACCCTCTTTGCGGAGTTCCTTAACGGCTCTCATAGCAGATCTTGCCACGATCCCAAAGCTTATTAACACTATATCAGCGTCTTCCAGTTCATAGGTCTCATAATCAATGATGTCCTTCTTGTTGTTCTCTATCTTGGCAACAATGCGCTTTATGAGCTTCTCATGAACCTCTGCCTCAACCGTTTTGGGCCTTCCTCTTTCGTCGTGCGTTAATCCAGTGACATATGTCCTATACCCCTTCCCAAAGATCGGCATTGGGGGGATTAAATCGCCGTGAACGTCTCCAAACGGATACTTCGCCTCTTCTTCATTAGCAGGAAGCTTTCTATAGATGAGTTCAAGCTCGTCCGGATTTGGAGCGTAGACTCTCTCCCTCATGTGTCCCACTTCAGCATCGGTTAGAAGTATAACAGGAGTTCTGTACTTCTCTGCAAGATTAAATGCTCTTATTGTCATGTCAAAGGCCTCTTGAACCGTTGCTGGTGTTAGAACTATTAGGCTGTGATCACCATGGGTCCCCCATATAGCCTGCATTAAATCGCCCTGAGCTGCCAAAGTGGGCTGACCAGTCGAGGGGCCGCTTCTTTGAACGTTTACCAAAACCAGGGGAGTCTCTGTCATTACCGCATAACCGAGGTTCTCCATCATCAAGCTAAAGCCCGGGCCGGAAGTTGCAGTCATAGCCTTGGCTCCGGCCCACGAAGCACCTATTACAGCGGCTATGCTCCCTATCTCATCCTCCATTTGAATGCTTACGCCATCAACAAGGGGCATGTAAAGGGACATTGCCTCAAAAATTTCGCTTGCGGGGGTTATTGGGTAACCAGCATAAAACCTGCACCCAGCTAAAATAGCAGCCCTTGCTATAGCTTCATCTCCCTGAATAAAATCCGCAGCACCTACAGGAAACGGATATCTCATCTTAATCCCTCCTCATAACCTATCCTAAACGCCTTTAGATTTATTTCCTCTGTTCCTCTGGGAACCCTTCTCCTTATGGCCTTTTCAACACTCTCTTTTTTCACAATATTCGTTTTTGCAACCAAATATCCAAGTGCAACCATGTTGACCGTTAGAGCCAAGCCCGTTTTTTCTTCAGCAAGTCTGGTGAACGGTGCGCCTACATATTCCCTATCAGGTTTTACAAGGTCGGTGTCAATTATCAAAAGCCCATCCTCACGGAGAGAGTCTTTTGTTGAATTGTAACCGAGTTGGGCAAGAGCAACGAGAATATCAGCTTTTGTGACCATCAAATCATAGATCGGCTCCTTTGAGATTATCAAATCCGCTATTGAATGCCCTCCCCTGCTTTGAGAGCCATAATCCTGGGTTTGGATAACGTTAAGTCCCTCTATGGCCGCAGCCTCCCCTAGGATTATCCCCGCAAGAACGACTCCCTGTCCTCCAACACCTGCTAACCTAATCTGCATCTTCACCACCCAGCTTGTAATATTGAGCAACCTCATCAATAAGCTTATTGAGTTCCTCTGTAAATTCAGGCTTTTCCCTGTTTACAAATTCCCCAATGATAATCTTGCCTTCAAGCTCCTCTGGGGGCATGTTCTTGGCTTTGCTTATGGGTACGGCATTTTTTGAAAACCAGCGAAGCATCTCAGCTGGAGTCTTCATCTTGTTTCTTCTTCCGAACTGCACGGGACATTGAGAAACTACCTCAACAAGCGAGAATCCCTTAACAGTCAATGCCCTCTTTATGCTCTCTATTAACTGGTAAACATGAAAGGTAGTCCACCTTGCCACATAAGAGGCTCCAGCGGATGCCACAGTTTCAGCTATTTTTAATGGATGCTCAATGTTTCTATAAGGTGTTGTGGTGGTAATTGCTCCGAAGGGAGTTGTTGGTGCTACTTGCCCACCGGTCATCCCATATATGAAGTTGTTAACAAGAATCACAGTTATGTCAATGTTTCTCCTTGCTGCATGAATAAGATGATTTCCTCCAATTCCCGCTAGGTCTCCATCACCGCTTATAACAACCACTTTCTTATCGGGCAAACCAACCTTAACACCCGTCGCAAATGCTATAGCCCTTCCATGTGTAGTGTGCAGAGTGTCAGCAAGAAAGTACGGTGAGGCTATCCAAGCCGAGCACCCTATCCCACTCACGACAACTAAGTCACGCGGGTCGATTTTTAGCTGGTCTATGGCGTTTGCAAAGGCATTTAACACAGTCCCCCCACCACATCCGGGACAAAGTGCGGTTGGAAGGGCTTCCTTCCGAAGGTACTTAGCCATTTCATACTTCGTGTAAATTTGTTTTGCCATACACATCACCTTTAAATATCCAAACACCAACCTTATTCAGCGATGATGAATATCTAATCCGCCGAACGGTGACGAGAACGCTCGGCTGAGCTCTCTATTTCCTTTAAAATCTCTTCTACTGTTAATGGGACTCCTCCTATCTTGTTCACGCCAATAACTGGAACTTCTTCCCTTACGAAGCGCTGCACCTCAAGTATCATCTGTCCAAGGTTCATTTCGGGCACAAGAATTGCGTGGACTCTCTTAGAGAGTTCCTTAATTCTCTTTTCTGGAAACGGATGAACGGTCTTCGGGACAATGAGTCCAGCTTTTATCCCTCTCTTTCTGGCCTCTATTACTGCTCCAAGTGATGGCCTCGCGCTTACTCCCCAGCTCACAAGCAAAATCTCCGCATCGTCGGTGTAGTATTCTTCCCACTTTTGGATTTCCTTTTCATGAATCTCTATCTTTTTGTGGAGCCTTCTAACCAAGCGATCGTGAACTTCAGGAGTATAAACATCTCTCAAGCCATTTTCCTTGTGCGTAGAGCCAGTAACGTGGGTAAAATAGCCGTTGCCGAAGAGGGGCATTGGGGGAATTAAATCCCCGTGAACGTCTCCAAACGGATACTTCGCCTCTTCTTCATCAGCAGGAAGCTTTCTATATATTATCTCAACTTCCTCTGGATCAGGGATTCTTATCTGTTCTCTCGTGTGCCCTATTATCCCATCAGCGAGAAGAATCACGGGCATTCTGAATTTCTCACTCAAGTTGAATGCCCTTATTGTCTCCCAGAAGCTGTCTTCTACACTTACTGGAGAGATTGCAATTATTGGATGATCTCCATGAGTTCCCCATCTTGCCTGGAAGAAATCCCCCTGGGCACCTTTTGTTGCCTGACCAGTCGAGGGGCCGCTTCTTTGAACATCGACCAAGACTAAAGGGGTTTCTGTAAATACAGCATATCCAAGGTTTTCCTGCATTAAGCTAAAGCCCGGGCCAGAAGTTGCAGTCATGCTCTTAAGGCCTGTCCAAGATGCTCCAACAACAGCGGCTATACTCCCTATCTCATCCTCCATCTGGATGTAGTAACCCTTGAGTTTTGGAAGTTCTCTTGCCATTGTTTCGGCAATTTCACTTGCGGGAGTTATTGGGTAACCAGCATAAAACCTGCACCCAGCAAAAAGAGCTCCATAAGCTATAGCTTCATCGCCCTGCATAAAGTAGTTTCCCTTTGGATAAAGCTTTTTTAAGAGCCCTATTTGTTCGGGCTCGTCTCCTCGGATTATCATCTTATCACCACTTAACCGCTATTGCAAAATCCGGACAGAGGAGCTCACAGAGCTTACACTTCACGCACTTATCTGCATGCACTGGAATTGGATAATGAACGCCTTTTTCACTAAGTTCCTGGCTCCACTCGAAAACCTTTCTTGGGCATAGCTCAACACAAATGCCGCATCCTTTGCAGAGGAAAGTGTCAACGCTTATCTCGACTGCTTCAGTTTTCCCAACAGCCAGATAATTATCTTTTTTGACTTCGACGTTTGCCATAATCATCACCTGCGATTTGCTAAGTGTTTTTACGTATGTAAAACATTTAAAGTTTTCGAAAATTTTCTCATCTATGAATAAATTTGGTCTGTAGGTTGCTTTTTTTGAGCGAATTCCTAACAAACATGCCCACATTGTACAGTAATAGTCACTAAACAGCCTTCTTTAGCTTGGAATTTTTGGGGATGTGGTTTACATTTGTAAAGATGCTCACCAGATTTGGAGCTGCCAGTCAAGCAACCCCTCGGAAACTATATACCCCCATTCATCTAAACAGTCATGCTCAATGTTCTTGAGGAATTTTAGATTTTGGGTGTTTGAGAAGTCTCTAATCGCCTTTGCAACAACTTTGTCGCACTTACCACAGTTATGAGGCCCTCTTTTTGAACCAGCTCCCACAGGATCGCTCAGTATCCTCTTTTCTGGAAAGTTCTCTTTGGCCCACCTCAAGATTTCGACAACGCTCCAAAGCCAAGGTGTTCTGTATTCTCCTTTTTCCCATAGCCTCTCATAAGTTGTCCCCTTTTGTATGTTGGTCACGTTTATGGAGAACGTATCCGTATATGGAGCGGCTTTCTTTATGCTTTCTTTTACATCTTCAATTGCATCTTTTTCACTCAAAAAGATCGGCTTAAAGAGAAGATATGTTTTAACGTTAGCTCCAGCATCCCTAATTATCTCACTAGCCCGTATGAACTCTTCAAAGGTATTTCCCTTATTTATGCTCACATCTGCGACATCATCATTTGCAGTCTCCAGCCCTATAGCAACTTCGAAGTATTTCTCCCCGATAATTTCAACAAGCTCTCTGACTGCATCATATCTCACAAGCTCTGACCTGCTCTCCACTACTATCTCCTCAACATTATTCATCCCCGCCAGTATCGAGAAAATCCTCCTTCTAGTCTCCCGCTTTAGCTCACCATCATCAAAGAAACTCCCAGATGTAAAAATCCTAACTGCTACTGGACCTTTTTTACCCTCAATTTTCTTAAGGGCTTTTTTAAAGTACTCCACAAGCTTCTCTTGACTCCAAGGGACTTTGGGAGCTTCTGCCGGATAAGAACACATATAACATGCTTCTCCAATTCTATACCTGTAACATCCAATTGTAGGTAGAATGATGTAGAGAGCAGTTCCCCTTTTTCCAGCAACGTTGTCCTCGCTTGTCCAAAACGTCATTAATTCTCACCTACCAAAGCTTAGAGAATGGCTTTTTAAGTTTGATGGAAACCCTCATATATGATAAAACCAAAAGGCAGTAGGTGAGAGCTATGAGCTTAAAGGAAGCCAAGACTTATGGGAGTATAGGAGCAATCCTTTCCCTCCTAGGAGGCCTTATACCAAGGGTAGGGGTTTTAGTTACGATAGCAGGGATGGTAATGATATTATTTGCGGTAAAGGAGATTTCCGACGAATTCAGAAGAGAAGACATTTTTAGAAGCTACCTTGTAGCACTTATCCTCCGTTTGGGGGCATTTCTGGTACTCATAATTGCTGTTTTAGTTGGGATTGGAGTTGCAGTATTCAAAGGGATGCCTTTCAGGGCTATGGAAGAGGGTTTTTGGGCATTAAGACATGTAATTGCCACATTTTTAGTGGGAGCACTCTTGGCATGGATCCTCTTCCTTCTTGGTTCCTACTATCTTAAAAAGAGCTATGAAGAGATCGCAGCTGAAAGTGGTGTTGATGTATTTAAGACAACAGGTTCTCTGTACTTTCTAGGAGCTATCTTGGTAATCGTTTTTGGACTTGGAGTGCTCATAATCTTGGCAGGAAAGATACTGGAAATAGTTGCATACCTTTCTCTCCCAGAAAGAGCTGAAAACGGAGAGGGGTAGAGATGGCAAAGATACTTGTAACAAATGATGACGGAATCCACTCGAGAGGAATAAAAGCTGCCGTAGAGGCCCTTCAGGGATTAGGAGAGATCTACGTAGTTGCCCCAATGTTTCAAAGGAGCGCAAGTGGGAGGGCAATGACCATTCACAGGCCTTTAAGGGCTAAAAGAATAAGTATGAGCGGCGCAAAAGCAGCCTATGCATTAGATGGGATGCCCGTTGATTGCGTTATCTTTGCTATGGCTAGATTTGGAGAGTTCGACCTTGCAATAAGTGGTATAAACTTAGGAGAAAACATGAGCACCGAGATAACAGTTTCCGGAACTGCAAGCGCTGCAATAGAGGCTGCAACTCAAGAGATACCAAGCATTGCTATAAGCCTAGAGGTTAATAGAGAAAAACACAAATTTGGAGAAGGCGAGGAAATAGACTTCTCGACTGCCAAATATTTTTTGAGAAAGATTGCAACGGCGGTTTTAAAGAAAGGCCTCCCCAAAGGAGTCGATATGCTGAACGTTAACGTCCCTTATGATGCAAATGAAAGAACAGAGATAGCTTTTACTCGCCTGGCAAGAAGGATGTATAGGCCTTCTATTGAAGAGCGCATAGACCCAAAGGGGAATCCCTACTACTGGATAGTTGGAACTCAGTGCCCTAAGGAGGCATTAGAGCCGGGAACGGATATGTATGCAGTTAAAGTTGAGAGAAAAGTTAGCGTGACTCCAATAAACATCGACATGACAGCAAGAGTGAATTTAGACGAGATTAAAAGACTTTTAGAACTGTAGAAGCAAGAAAATTTTGGCGCCCGGGTCGGGATTTGAACCCGAGTCGCGGGAGTGACAGTCCCGCATGATGGGCCTGGCTACACCACCCGGGCAATTTGAGTGGCCGGCGGCGTCCCCGGTTTCCCGCCCCCTCTCGGAGGGCAGTACACCCGGGATCGCTGGCGGGCTTAACTTCCGGGGTCGAAACGAGTCCGGGTGTGACCCCGCCGCTATGACCGCCGTACCACTAACAACTCCCGGCATTGGGTTTATAAATTTTGCGGTAACGCAGAACTTGCCTTTCAGAGGTGCAAAGTTTAAATACACTTCTTCAAGTGAAAAACTTAAATAGTGAAAAGGCTTCCTACATAAAAGCGGTGATGAAAAATGAAAGTTAAAAGCCTCATGACTCCAGACCCAGTGGTAATTGAACTTCCGGCAACGAGGAATTACGCACTCGATCTTTTCAAAAAACATAGAGTTAGGTCTTTTCCGGTAGTTAAAAAAGGCACAAAGGAGCTTGCTGGTATAGTTAGCATAAAAAGTGTTCTTTTGCACCCTGATGAGGATCAACTCGCAATGCTCGTTAAGAGAGATGTTCCTACCGTACATCCCAATGATACCTTGAAAAAGGCCGTTAAGCTGATGCTTGAATACGACTACAGGCGTGTTGTTGTAGTGGATGATCAAAACCGGGTTGTGGGTATTCTAACGGTGGGAGATATAATAAGAAGGTACCTCTCCAAGAACGAAAAGATGAAGGAGATAGAAATTGAGCCCTATTACCAGAGATATGTGAGCGTTGTCTGGAGGGGAACGCCCTTAAAGGCGGCATTAAAGGCACTGCTGCTTTCAAACTCCATGGCTTTGCCCGTAATAGATGATGAAGGGAACCTTATAGGCATTATCGACGAGACAGATCTCCTCAAAGACAGCGAGATTGTGAGGGTTATGAAGAGTGCGGAGTTAGCAGCTTCCAGCGAGGAGGAGTGGATATTGGAGAGCCACCCCGTGCTTCTCTTTGAGAAGGCAGAACTTCAGCTTCCCAAAAAGCCAGTAGAAGAAATTATGACAACCGAACTAAAACTTGCAACCCCACATATGAGTGTTTATGAAGTGGCAAACATAATGACAAGGGAACACATAGAGCAGCTACCCGTTGTCAAAGGGGAAGGAGAAATAATAGGGTTGATTAGAGACATTGACCTCATAAGGGTAATAGTGAAAAAGGCATGAAGGAAATTTCCCTTTCTCTTATTGGTTTTGGAAACGTGGGGAAAGGGGTTGCTGAGGTACTTCTCAACAAGCATCAGTATTTCAAAGAGAAATACAACCTCGAGATCAAGGTAGTGAGCATTACCGATTCTACCGCCACAATATGGGATCCCAACGGGATAGACCTAAAAGAGGCTTTGGAAACTAAGGAAAGTTTTGGTTCGCTTAAATTCTGGGGAAATGAGTATGAGGTTTATGAGTTGGGAGCTTCTGAGGTTGTTGAAGAAATCGACAGCGATGTGGTGGTTGACGTTACCAACGACAAAAACGCAGCAAAATGGCATTTGGAGGCTTTAAAGAATGGAAAGTCCGTTGTAACCTCAAACAAACCACCTGTGGTTTTTAGTTATAGAGAACTCCTCAAGGTCTCGTCTGAAAAAGATGTGCCTTACCTTTTTGAGGCTACAGTAATGGCGGGGACGCCTATAATACACCTCCTTAGGAGTGCTCTACTCGCTGATTCTATAGAAAGGATTTGGGGAGTGCTCAACGGCACAACAACGTTTATCCTAAATGCAGTAGAAGAAGGCATGAGCTTTGAAGAAGCCCTTAAAAAAGCCCAAGAGCTTGGAATAGCAGAAAGAGATCCATCAAATGATCTCAAAGGAATTGATGCAGGTTATAAGGGGGTCATTCTGCACAACATAGCCTTTTACCCCTTTGATTTCAAAAAAGCTTACATAGAAGGTATAGAGGGAATATCGGAGGAGAAAACCAGGGATAACTTCAAAAAAGGATCTGTTACAAGGCTTGTTGCCCTTGTGGAAGATGGGAAAGTGGAGATAAAGCCCAGAAGATTACCCATGAACAGTCCCCTAGCCGTTAAAGGTACTTCAAACGTTGCTTTGATAGAGAGCGATTTATTAGGGGAGTTAGTTATTAGGGGAGCTGGGGCAGGGATAAAAGAGACTGCCTCTGGAGTTGTGAGCGACATAATAAGAGCATCCTTAAGAACCAAATATTTATAACTCCCTTCTGGATTTTTTGACTCGGTGAGAGTGTGAAGCATGTAATAGCCCTCCATCAGGTTTATGGAGAGCTGATATTCAGGGGGCTTAAGTATCATGAAATAAGAAAAGCCCCTGTTTTTAGGGAAGGGGATACTGTTTTTCTCTATATCGCAAGAGGAGACCTAAGCTTCTTAAGAAGAACTCTGGGAAAACTCGGCCTTAGTGAGGAACAAGTTTTAACTAAAAGGGGGAGCATTGTTGGAGGGTTTGAAGTCGGGGAAGTTATTAAAGCCGATTTTGAAACACTGTGGGAGTTAACGAAGGATACCAGTGGGCTTAGTTTTGTCTATGGCGAAGAAGAGGGTAAAAAGTGGCTTAAACAGTATATAAAAGAATACGGCTATGCCTTTACCATAGAAAAGCCGTTTCTTTTTAGAGAACCCCTTACAAGAGAAAAAATGAAGGAGCTTTATGGCATTCACGTAGAGGGAATAATCCACCTTTCAAGCAGGACAAGGAAGCCATGGGTTAAAACTCTTCTCGAAGACCTCACCGTGAGAGAAGTTCACTTTATCTAGCCTTCATTCGGTTTCTTCTTCAGGGTAATATACTACGTAAGGCCCTGTGCTGAGTTTTTTGATTTCTTCTTTTGTGAGAAGTCTGCTCTTGACTTTCTCCCCTATTAATGCACTGTTCCCAAAGGGATCCATGATTTTTACTGTTAGGGGTTTTTTGCCCTCTTTCACTTCCTCAATATATGAGAGGAGTTCATCAATCTTTTTTACACTTTCCTCGTCATTTTCCTGGGTCTTAAAGTTCCTGGCCATTAGCAGAGTTTCCCTAGTCCTCTCGAGGACACCTTCTATATTCGTTACAAACCCCTGACTCGCTGGTCCAGGCTCTATTTTAACCCCGATCTCTTCAAGCTCAATAGTCCCACTTTTGCTCCTTACAACCCTTGTAAAGAGATCTTTTTCTTCTTCTACCTTGATACTGTAAAGTTTGGGCTCTTTCTCTTCGAGTATCATTACATCGGCATTTCGATACCCGCACTTCTCGCATATTATCGTAGACTCCATCACCTTACCAAAATATGGAATTTCATGAATGTGATTAAGAGCCTTCAGAGTGTTCTTTCCCCCACATACTGGGCAGTCGCCAAGCCTAACCTCATGTATCTCGCTCATTTCAACTCACCAAGATCAAAAAGAATAGAGGATTTATAAAGGTTAAAGAAGCCTTTCAACCTTTGTATATTTTAATGTCTGAAGGAGTAATGAGAATCTTAATCTCGTGTTTTGCTATTTTTGCCGTCTCTCCGCCAAGGGCTTGAGTAATCCCCTTTATCTGCTCAACAACCTTTGCAAGCACTTCAGGTTTTGATTCCAACGGTGTTAAATCGGCGATAATAATGTTACCTGCCTGTATTTCTTCAGAAATCTTTTCCAAATCGCTGTAACTAGTAACAACAATCTTCTTGACATATCTAATCTCCGGCTCAACAATCGTTTTCGCTATAACATCCTCTTCCAGAGGGACGACATCAATTTCACGTCTGACATCTCTCTTTCTTCCCGTTCCAAGTTCCTTCTTTGTTTCTTCTTTTTTGATAATCTTGTCAAACAGTCCCATACTTTTCACCCCAAAAACATTCTTGACTAAGTTATTTTTTGGTACTAGGTCTTTATATTTCTTATGGATGAGCTAATTAATAAGTGGCAAAGAGATGGTGTATCAAAAAGTGAAGGTACGTCTTTTGTCAATCGAGAAATTAAAATAAATTAGGTCTTCCAATAGGTGAGCAAAAAATCTTTGTGAGTGCTCTTATGCACAACTTTCCCTACCTGGGTAAGACCTTAAATTTCGCTGATTGTCTATATAGGAAAACATTTTCCAGAGATGGGGTATCTCACCTCTCCCTTAAATAGTTCCTATTTATTTATAAGAAAATGGGAGATGAAAAGGGTGAAAATGGCCGCTTTTATCGAAAGGTTTATATATCTTTAATTCAAAAAATAAGAATGAAGAATTTCCCAAGGAGGTGTTGTGAATGGCTGAGTTGCCAATTGCCCCAATTGACAGATTGATTAGAAAGGCTGGTGCCGAGAGAGTTAGTGAAGAGGCTGCCAAGATACTCGCCGAGTACCTCGAAGAATACGCAGTCGAGCTCGGAAAGAAGGCTGTTGAATTCGCTAGACACGCCGGCAGGAAGACAGTCAAAGCCGAGGACATTAAGCTTGCAATTAAGGCTTGAAAGCCTTTCCCTTTTTTGTCTTTTCTATTATGGGTATTTCCACTCTGTTTCCCACGGCTTGTAGATATCAAATTTGAAACGTTCACCCGTTATCTTGCCAACGAGAAACGTTGGATCACTCATTCTTGGAACCGTTGGGGAGCCGGGATTAAGGAGATGCACTTTTTTACCCATATACTCATAGCTTTTGTAGAAGAACCTATGGGTATGACCAAAAATTAACAAATCAACTCCCATATCAAGGGCTTTGTATTTGAGACTTTGCTCATCCAAGCTGAGAAATTGATGGCCGTGGATGATGCCCACTTTCAGATCTTCGATTTCTAAAACCTTCTCCTCTGGAAAAATTGGCTTGTCTAAGTTTCCCCTAACGATAACTACTGGCGCTATTTCTCTAAAAATATCAAAAAGCTCAGGGGATGTCAAATCCCCAGCATGGATTATTAGCTCTACTCCCTCATTTCTAAAAACATCAAAAATTAAATCGGGAAGATAGGAAGTTTTGTCGGGGTAGTGAGTATCGCTAAGTATTCCTATTTTCATTTCTTCCCCCA
This sequence comes from Thermococcus aegaeus, assembly GCF_055393685.1. Classification (NCBI taxonomy): domain Archaea; kingdom Methanobacteriati; phylum Methanobacteriota; class Thermococci; order Thermococcales; family Thermococcaceae; genus Thermococcus; species Thermococcus aegaeus. The sequence continues at coordinate 1,562,185 of NZ_AP042464.1, forward strand.
CTTGTTTAAGTGGGGATGCGTATATTAAGTTTGTCCACAAGTTCTTTATACCTGTTCCTTACCGTAACTTCTGTAACTCTCGCAACCTCAGCCACTTCTCTTTGGGTCATTTTTTCCCCTTCAAGAAGGCTCGCTATGTAAATAGCAGCTGCAGCTATTCCTGTCGGACCTTTCCCACTTGTAAGACCTTTTTCAATTGCCTGATTTAGTATCTTTACCGCCCTTCTTTTTGTCTTTTCACTTATCCCGAGCTGATCTCCAAATCTTATAACGTAATCAATAGGGCTGGTTGGTTTTAGTCGAAGATTGAGCTCCCTAGCCAGATACCTGTAACTTCTCCCAATCTCCTTTTTATCAACTTTCGATACGTCCTCTATCTCGTCCAAGGTCCTTGGTGCATTTGCAATCCTACACGCTGCGTAAAGACAAGCGGAAACCATTCCCTCTATGGATCTCCCTCTAACTAGCTTGTTAATGACGGCCTTTCTGTACAAAACCGCCGCAATTTCTCTTATGTTCCTAGGAAGTCCCAGCTGGGAACCCATTCTATCAAGCTCGCTCAAAGCGAACGCAAGATTTCTGTCTATAGCATCGCTTATTCTCATCCTTCTCTGCCACATTCTAAGGCGGTATATCTTTGTTCTAATGCTCCCTGAGATATCGCTCCCGTGGATGTCTTTGTTTCTCCAATCTATATCTGTAGAAAGTCCCTTATCATGAAGCATTACAGTTTCCGGTGCTCCTACCCTAGAACGTTTCTCCCTTTGTCCAGGCTCGAAAGCCCTCCACTCTGGCCCCAAATCCATAATCTCTTCATCCAGAACATATCCACAGCTGGAACAAACAATCTCGGCCCTACTTGGGTCATAAATCAAGCTTTCCGAACCACAAATAGGGCATCTTTTAATACCTCCAAGTTGAGTCAAAAACTCTCACCCCCTCTTCTGGGGGGCAGGGCGCTTTTTCTTGACCTTCCCCTTATGCTTTTTACCAGCTTTAGAAGGAGCTTTTTTTCTGCGCTCATCAACGTATAAAACTTCCCCAACATACTTCTGAGGATCTTTAACACGGGGTTTTACAGCAACATATGGATAATTAACTGGACCAAAAACATCCTTAACAATTCCAATAACCTGAAGATTCTTATCCACTACAGGATCATTTAGTGCAGGTGCAAATGTTGAACGGAGTATCAAGAAACCCTGTTTGGCGTAATGAGAAACCTTGCCTAAACGCTTCATAGCCCCACCCCAATCGAAAACCTTTTAAATATATTCCTCCCGACCTTTTTAAACTTTTCGCAATACCATAAACAATAGTAAGATTTTATAGAAAAGTTTTTAAGTAAGAGATGCCTTTCCACTGGAATTTTTGCAACGTTAACCTTTTAAATTCATGAGTATTTTAACTACAAACGGTTTCTAAAGAATTTAGGGGGGAGGTAGAGATGCCACTTATTGAAGAAGTCGCAACCCACAGATTTGAGAGAATAGGCAGTCATTCCCACATAAGAGGGCTTGGATTAGATGAAAACGGTAAAGCCAAGTTCATTGCAGACGGGATGGTAGGACAAACAAGGGCAAGAGAAGCAGCAGGAATTGCCGTTAAGCTCATAAAGAAAGGGAAGCTGGCTGGCAAAGGAATTCTCCTTGCAGGGCCAACAGGGAGTGGAAAAACCGCCATTGCAATGGGCATAGCAAGAGAACTTGGAGAGGATGTGCCTTTTGTTCAGATCTCTGGAAGCGAGATATACTCCGCTGAAATTAAAAAGACCGAATTCCTAAAGCAGGCTTTGAGAAGGGCAATTGGAGTTAGGATAAGCGAGGAGAGAAAGGTTTACGAAGGGAAGGTAGAGAGAATACAGGTCAACAAGACAAAACATCCCTTTAATCCCTATGTAGAAATCCCCGAGTCCGTTGTAATTACTCTAAAAACCAAAGACGATGAAAAAACAATCAGGGCTGGGAGAGAGATAGCATACCAGCTTTTAGAGATGGGAGTAGAAGAGGGAGATGTTATTCAAATAGATGCCGAAACAGGCAGAATTTCAAAACTCGGAACGACAAAGGAAGAAGAAGGGCTATTCTTCAAGAAAAAGATCGAAATGCCAAGCGGACCTGTGCTCAAGATTAAGGAATTCACATATACAGTGACTCTCCATGACTTGGATCTCGTAAACAGTCGGGCTGGTGGAATATTCAGCCTCTTCTTTGGGGGAGGACTTGAGATTACAGATGAGATAAGAGAGAAAGTTGATGAAATGGTGAAGCAGTGGATAGAGGAAGGAAAAGCCATTCTCGTGCCAGGAGTTCTTTTCATAGATGAATGCCATATGCTTGACATAGAGGCATTTTCGTTCTTAGCTAGAGCCATGGAAAATGAGCTGGCACCCATTCTAATCTTAGCAACCAACAGGGGCATCACAAAGATAAGGGGAACTGACTTAGAATCACCCCATGGAATACCAATAGACATGCTCGACAGATTACTAATAATCAACACTGAACCCTATAAAAAGGAGGAAGTCAAGGAAATCGTGAAGATAAGAGCGAGAGAAGAAGGTATAGAGATTTCAGAGGAAGCTTTAGAGTATCTGGCAGAGCTCGGAGAAAAGACAAGCTTGAGATATGCAGTTCAGCTTTTAGCTCCCGCAAGCATCTTAGCTGACGGTAAAAAGGTAGAAAAAGGCCACATTGAGAAAGCAAGAGAATATTTCGCCGACATAAAGAGAAGCACAGAATATGTCCAAAATCTTGAAGGGATGCTCCGCTGAGTTTTTTTTATTTATAAACTTACTTTAAGTCTAAATATTTTTAAAGGCTCCATGGATTTTAGTCATAAATTTGCTCAACAAAGCATATATACCCCTGATTATAACCTATGAAATGCCTTCCTCTGGATCATCTGCTTCCAGTGGAAACCTTTTAAAAGGTGTTAAAATTATACTGAATTAAAATGAAAAAATGCAAAAAATAGGCACAAATTTGTGCTATAATAACTAAGAAGACCAAAAAATTGGTCAAATTGTCAAGAATTGGATATATTTCCAATGGAGGGACGAGGAATGTTACAGGAAGGACAGACCAACCTAAGATCACTTTTTGAAAAATATCTCCACACACAGCGGATCTTCAAAAACAAGGATGTTTTGAGGCACAGCTATACCCCCCGAGAACTTCCACACAGGAGAGAGCAGATAGAAACTCTCGTTCACATATTAGTCCCTGTTTTAAGGGGGGAGACGCCTTCAAACATATTTGTATATGGGAAGACAGGAACTGGAAAAACGGTTACCGTTAGGTATGTAACTGAGGATTTGATGCGGATATCTCAAAAGTACAATGTTCCAGTAGATGTTATTTATCTCAACTGTGAGATTGTTGATACCCAGTATAGGGTTCTAGCGAACATAGTTAACCATTTCAAAGAGGAGAGCGGTGTAGAGGTTCCCCTTGTAGGATGGCCAACTGATGAAGTTTATGCACAGCTAAAGAAAGTGCTGGATATGAGAGAGCGCTTTGTGATAATAGTCTTAGACGAGATAGACAAGCTGGTTAAGAAGAGCGGCGATGACATCCTGTATTCCTTAACAAGAATAAACACGGAACTTAAAAAAGCAAAAGTAAGCATAATAGGTATCTCAAACGACCTGAGGTTCAAGGAATATCTCGACCCAAGAGTTCTCTCAAGTTTAAGCGAAGAGGAAGTTGTTTTCCCACCATACGACGCTAATCAGCTGAGGGACATACTTATGCAGAGAGCTCAAGAGGCTTTTTATGACGGTGTGTTGGATGAAGCTGTTGTTCCTCTGTGTGCTGCTTTGGCAGCGAGAGAACATGGAGACGCAAGAAGGGCTCTTGATCTGCTGAGAGTGAGCGGGGAGATAGCGGAGAGAGAAATGGCTCCAAAGGTTACTGAAAGACACGTATGGAAAGCCCAAGAAAAGATAGAGCAAGATACCATGGAGGAAGTAATTAAAACACTTCCCCTACATTCAAAGATTCTGCTCTATGCAATAGTCCTCCTCGACGAAAACGGAGAATTACCGGCAAACACGGGCGATGTTTACTCCGTCTATAAAGATCTCTGTGATTACCTCGACCTTGAGCCTTTAACCCAAAGGAGAATAAGCGATTTGATAAATGAGCTGGATATGCTCGGTATTATCAATGCCAAGGTCGTCAGCAAGGGCAGATACGGAAGAACAAAAGAGATAAGGCTCAACATAACACCCTATAAAGTTAAAAACATCTACCGCTTTGAAGAGACATTGAGGCCATTGATATCAGTAAGCATGCTTAAGCAGAGGAGGTTGTTCTATGGATGAACTTGTGAGGGGTTTGATATCAAACAGCTATCTAATAACTCCCCCCGCATATTTTCTTTTGTCTGAACACTACAACAAGGATTTTACCCTCCCAGAACTTATAAAATTCGCAAAGGCAAAAGGGACTTTCATAATAGATGAGATTATTGCAGAGGAGTTTTTAGAGTCTAAGGGAGTTATAACAAAACCAAAACACCTAGAGAAGTTCATGACAGGCAAAAAATCTGAAGAAAAAGGCTCGGAAGAATTTGAAGGGGAACAAACGTTAGAAATCCCAGAAACCGAGGAAGCATTAGAAACTCCAGCGTCTGTAAGCAGAGAGGAAGAAGTTGAAAAGCCTCCTCAAATTCCAGAAACTCAAGGATATGCCACTTCCGAAATTACCAAAGAGCCTCTAATGGAAGAAATAGGGGAGAAAGACGAAAAAAGTGTAAGCGAATTTGTAGAAGAAGTAGAGACAATTGAGGGGGATAACAAAGAGATTGTAGAAGAATTTGCAGAGGTGGAAGAGGCAGAAGAAGTAGAGGAACCTTTTGAGGCTAATGGAGAAGAGAATGGAGAAAATGGAGAAGTTAAAAGAAAAGTTATTTTCGAGGAATATGGGGTTCCTTTGGTAGCTGAGGAAGAATTACCCGAAGAGGAAAAGAAAGCTTATTCCGTTTATGCCGACTTTAAGGTTTCTCCAAAAGAAGGATTTGAGTTTATTGCCAAAAAGCTAGAGCCAGACTTCAAGGTTAAATTTGACGTGAGAAACGTTAAGCTCAAGCCGCCAAAGGCTAAAAACGGGACAACTAAGGAAGGAGAGATTATTGTTAAGGTTTATGAGAATTATTTCAAAAGCAGACTGAGAAAGATGAGAAGAATACTTCGTGAAAATCCCGAAGTTTCTGGTGTTATTGATATAGGAAAACTGAGCTATATAAACCCCGAAGGGGACATAACAATCATAGGGCTCGTAAACTCAAAAAGAGAAACAAGAAACGGATATATGTTTGAGGTTGAGGACTTAACCGGAATAATAAAAGTCTTCATAGGGAGAGACAAAGAGGACTACAAAAAAGCCTTTGAGATAATGCCCGACAGTGTAGTGGCATTCAAGGGGAGGTATTCAAAAAGAGGAATATTTTTTGCAGAAAACATTTACCTCCCTGATGTCCCGCTGTATAAAAAGGAAAAACCACCGCTCGAAGAAAAAGTGTACGCCGTTCTGATAAGTGACATACACGTGGGGAGCAACAAGTTCTGTGAGAAGGCATTCATGAAGTTTTTGGAGTGGCTAAACGGGAATGTAAACACAAAGGCTGAAGAGGAGATAGTTAGCAGGATAAAATATATGATAATAGCCGGTGATGTTGTTGATGGCATTGGCATATATCCAGGTCAATACAACGAACTAAGCATACCTGATATTTTTGATCAATACGAGGCTCTCGCCAATTTGCTTTCCAACGTCCCCGATCATATAACTATGTTTATAGGCCCGGGAAACCACGATGCTGCGAGAACAGCTTTGCCACAGCCGGAGTTTTATAGAGAATATGCAAAGCCCCTTTATGAACTGAAGAATGCTGTCATAATAAGCAATCCCGCCGTTATAGATTTACATGGAAGAGAGTTTCTAATTGTTCACGGTAGAGGAATAGAGGATGTTGTTAGCTATGTTCCAAATATGAGCCACCATCAGCCCGTAAAGCCCATGGTGCAACTTTTGAAACTAAGGCACTTAGCCCCAACTTTTGGAGGGAAAGTCCCAATAGCTCCTGATCCAGAGGACCTGCTTGTCATAGAGAGTGTTCCAGATTTGGTTCAGATGGGTCATGTCCACGTTTTGGACTACCAGATATACAGAGGAGTCTTCCTAATAAACTCGGCAACCTGGCAAGCTCAAACGGAGTTCCAGAAGATGGTTAATATCGTTCCAACTCCCGCCAGAGTTCCAATTATAGATGTGGAGACTGCCAAGCTAAGAATGATAGTGGACTTTAGTAAGTGGTGTGACGTCTGAGGTGAAATAATATGGAGCTTTACAGCGAAGATATGAGAAGATATTTCGAATCCCTGCAAAGGGAGATTGACAAAGCTTATGAGATAGCCAAACAAGCTAGAGCTCAAGGGAAAGATCCTGTGAGAGACATTGAAGTCCCCCAGGCAACCGATATGGCGGGGAGAGTTGAGAGTCTTGTGGGTCCAAAGGGAGTTGCCGAGAGAATAAGAGAGCTCGTGAAGGAATATGGAAAAGAACTTGCCGCTCTTAAGGTTGTTGATGAAATAATAGAAGGAAAATTTGGAAAGTTTGAGAGCAAAGAGAAACTTGCCGATCAATCTGTGAGAACCGCTCTGGCGATTCTAACTGAGGGCATTGTCTCCGCTCCTCTTGAAGGAATAGCTGATGTTAAAATAAAGAAAAACTCAGACGGTACCAATTACCTTGCAATTTATTATGCCGGTCCAATTAGAAGTAGCGGAGGGACAGCGCAGGCCCTAAGTGTTCTTGTTGGAGACTACGTCAGAAGGAAGCTCGGCCTTGATAGGTTTAAGCCAAGTGAAGAACATATAGAGAGATATGTTGAGGAGGTAGATCTTTATCACAGAGCCGTTACAAGACTCCAATATCACCCTTCACCAGAGGAAGTCCGTCTAGCAGTGAGGAACATCCCAATAGAGATAACTGGAGAAGCAACCGATGACGTAGAGGTAAGCCACAGAAACGTTCCCGGAGTAGAAACGAACCATCTAAGGGGAGGAGCAATCCTCGTTTTGGCAGAAGGTGTTCTCCAAAAGGCGAAAAAGCTTGTAAAGTATATTGACAAAATGGGCATTGAGGGCTGGGAATGGCTAAAGGAGTTCGTTGAGGCAAAAGAAAAGGGTGGCGGAGAGGGAAAAGGAGGAAACAAAGAGAGTGAAGAAGTTAAAGAGGAGAACCTAGAAAAAACCACCATAAAGGTGGAAAAAGGCTTTTACTACGAGCTCTACGAGAAGTTCAGAAAAAACATAGCTCCAAATCCAAAATACACAAAAGAAATAATAGGCGGGAGACCTCTTTTTGCTGAACCTTCAAGAAACGGTGGCTTTAGGCTCCGCTATGGAAGGAGCAGAGTGAGTGGATTCGCAACGTGGAGCATAAATCCAGCAGTCATGATAATGGTCGATGAATTCCTAGCTGTAGGAACACAAATAAAGACCGAAAGGCCCGGGAAAGGGGCAATTGTGACCCCAGTGACCACTATTGAGGGGCCTATTGTAAAGTTAAAAGATGGAAGCGTTGTGAGAGTTGACGATTATTACAGAGCCATCGAACTGAAAGATCAAGTTGAGGAGATTCTATACCTTGGAGATGCACTTATAGCCTTTGGAGACTTTGTGGAGAACAATCAAACCCTTTTACCTGCCAATTATGTTGAAGAGTGGTGGATTCAGGAATTTGTGGAAGCGGTAAACAAAGTTTACGAACTTGAGCTCAAACCTTTCCAGGAAAACGAGCGAGAAATTGTGGAGGAAGCTGCAGATTATCTTGACCTAGATCCAGAATTTTTGGGAAGGCTTCTTCACGATCCGGTCAAAGTAAAGCCCTCAGTCGAAGACGCTATACACCTCTCGCGCATTCTCAAAATACCCCTTCATCCCTACTACACACTTTACTGGAATACCCTAGAGGCGGAAGAGCTTATTTCTCTTCAAAATGCCCTCGTAAATGCTAGGGTAGATTGGGAAGAATATAGAGGCTTCAAATATGCGAAAAGAGTTGAAATCCCTCTCAAATCTCTAGGAAAGGCCAAGAGATATCTGGAGCTCCTTGGGATAGAGCATAAAGTCTCTGAGGACCTCGTTATAATTGAGTATCCATGGTCAGCAGCATTGTTAACTCCTTTAGCCAATTTAGAGAAGAAAATTGAATTCAAAGAATTCTACACTCCCATAGATCTGATAAATGAGATAAGTGATGTTAAGCTTAGAGACAGAGGAATCAGCTGGATAGGGGCAAGAATGGGAAGACCAGAAAAGGCAAAAGAAAGAAAAATGAAACCCCCAGTTCATGTTCTTTTCCCGATAGGACTAGCCGGAGGAAGTTCGAGAGATATTTACAAAGCTGCCCAAGAAGGAAAAACCGCAGAAGTTGAAATAGCACACTTCAAATGCACCAGTTGCGGTCATGTAGATATCTATCCCACCTGTCCTAAATGTGGAAGCGAGGCTAAGCTACTCTATCATTGCCCTAAATGTGGCTTTGAATCAACAATCGACACGGAATGCCCAAAATGTGGTATAGAAATGAAAGCTTATCGCAAGAGAAAGATAAATCCATCAGAACTATTAAACAAGTCCATGCAAAATGTTGGAGTTTACACTCTCGACAGGCTCAAAGGCGTAATGGGTATGAGCTCCGCCCACAAAATAGCAGAACCTCTCGAAAAAGGAATACTAAGGGCAAAAAACGATGTCTACGTCTTTAAGGATGGCACCATAAGATTTGACGCCACAGATGCTCCGATAACCCACTTCAAACCTAAGGAGATAGGGACAAGTGTCGAAAAATTAAAGGAGCTTGGCTATACCCACGACTTTGAGGGAAAGCCCCTTGTAAGTGAGGATCAGATAGTCGAGCTCAAAGTCCAAGATGTAATTCTTTCAAAAGAGGCCGGAAAGTATCTAGTCAGAGTTGCAAAGTTTATAGATGACCTTCTTGAAAAGTTCTACGGATTGCCGAGGTTTTACAACGTTGAGAAAATGGAAGATCTAATAGGGCATCTAGTGATCGGCCTAGCTCCCCATACATCAGCTGGAATCATTGGAAGGATTATAGGCTTCGTTGATGCCCTCGTTGGCTATGCTCATCCGTACTACCACGCAGCAAAGAGGAGAAACTGCGATGGCGACGAAGACAGTGTAATGCTCCTTCTCGATGCTCTTCTTAATTTCTCACGTTACTATCTGCCGGAAAAACGTGGAGGAAAAATGGATGCTCCCCTCGTCGTAACTACAAGGCTTGACCCAAGAGAAGTTGATAGCGAAGTTCACAATATGGATGTAGCCAGATACTATCCTTTAGAGTTCTACAGAGCAACTTATGAGCTTAAATCTCCAAAGGAGCTAGTTGGAGTTATTGAGAGGGTGGAAGATCGTTTGGGCAAGCCAGAAATGTACGAGGGACTAAAGTTTACCCACGATACAGACGACATAGCTTTAGGTCCAAAAATGAGCCTCTACAAACAGTTAGGAGACATGGAAGACAAGGTAAGCAGGCAGTTGGCCCTAGCAGAACGCATTAGAGCAGTGAACGAGCACCACGTAGCTGAGACTATAATAAACTCTCACATAGTGCCAGATTTAAGAGGAAACCTAAGAAGCTTTACAAGGCAAGAATTTAGATGTGTGAAGTGTAACACCAAATACCGGAGGCCACCTCTAACTGGAAAATGTCCAAAATGCGGGGGCAAGATAGTTCTCACAGTCTCAAAGGGAGCAATTGAGAAATATCTACCCACAGCGAAGATGCTGGTTACCCATTATAACGTTATAGATTACACAAGACAGAGAATCTGTATTACAGAAAAAGACATAAAGAGCCTGTTCCAGAATGTATTTCCAGAAACCCAGAGAACCCTTCTTGCACTTGGTGCTATGGACGTCTGTGAAAGAATGATTGCAGAAAGGACGGGAAAAATCACAAAGAAAAACGGATATTTGGATGAGCTCAGAGAAAACGGCAAGTGGAAAAAGAAGAGAGAAGAAAAAAGCACAGCCAAGGAGACCAAGCTCAAAGAGAGTGAAGAGAAGAAGGATATCAAATCTAAAAAGAAAAGAGGCAAAAAAGTCATCAGCTTAGAGGATTTCTTTGGCTCTTAACTTTCAATTCAGCAAAAAAGATAAATACTTGAAAAGCAAGATTATTCTTGAGAGCGATGAAATTAGTGCCTAGTGTGGCTTACCTTAGAATCCAGAGGCAGTTTTATGTAGGTTATTCAATGGCATTAGCCGGATGGATAGGGGAGCATTTAATTATTCGTAAGTCTCTCCCAAAGCCTTCTTTTGTTAATAGGGCCTTGAAAAAGCTTGGTTTTTCCCTCATTGGCGAAGAAATTGGTGAAGATGAATATTCATATTTCTTTAAGAGAAGGGACGTGGGGATTTCTGTATTTTTTGAGCCTTCAAACGACCTGCTGTTTCTCCAGATATATCCCCTCAAAAAGAGGATAACATCGGGTATAAGCGTAAGATCCCAATACATAGAGTTCTATGACCAGTTCGTGGTTTCTATTGAACCTGCTCAAAAGCTACCACCCGGGATCAGAAGTTTGGGCATTAACCCCCTGATACTTGAGGATTATTATCCAGTATCCACCCCGTACTGGGGAATGGTGCACGAGGATTGGGAAAACGACCTAAAAATGCTGGTTATGAGAAACGAGATATTTGAAGAGCTTGAGAGGAGCGAATACCGCTGTCCAGTCTGCTTCTCCGAGCTGAGTGTGGAGGATAACTACTTGAAATGCCACACGTGCGGATTTGTATATACAGCTGAAAGCGAGTTCGAGAAAGTGATATCAAAGTTCTCATTGGGTATTGGGGAGGAAGAGATTATATTCTAGCTTTTCTTCTGCAGTAAAATTTATAAATGCAACCATAAAGTAGTGATTGGGCGCAGCCCCGTGGTGTAGCGGCCAAGCATGCGGGACTTTGGATCCCGCGACCGGGGTTCGAATCCCCGCGGGGCTACCAAACCCCGGGCTCCAGAACCCAAATTCTTCAATCAAAAACTTAAACTTAATTAATCCATTTTTTCAATACCACTAAGGTGATAGCAATGATAAAGCTGATCTCCTTTGATGTCTGGAACACCCTTCTGGATATCAAAGTAATGATTAAAGCCCTTGGAAAGGCCCTTTCAGACCTCTTGAATTTACCAGAAGAAGAAGTCATGGAGAAAATCCTTGAGGTTAGAGAAGAAATCAAAAGAATAAGAAAGGACACGAGAGGCAATCCAGAAAAAGCCCTAGAGGAAAGCCAAGAGCTTCTTGCAAGAGCCTTGGGGGTTGAAGTGGAGATAATCAAGAGGGCCGCTGCAAAGGCCACCCTAACCGTTGGCGAGGAAATTGTCCTTCTCGGCGTAAAGGAGACCCTAAAGGAGCTCCATGGAAAGTACATCATAACTACCACTGGCAATGTGATGTTCTGGCCTTCTGCATACACAAGGCTCATCTTGGAAAAGTTTGGAGTGTGTGATTACATAACCAAGCAGTTCTATTCGGATGAAGTCAAAGCTTACAAACCCATGAGAGAGGCATTCCTAGCACCATTGAAACACTTCAACATACCTCCCAGCGAAGCAATACATATTGGGGACACCAGAGCGGAAGACTTTGAGGGGGCATTAAGTGTGGGAATGTACGCATGCTGGATAAATCCCAAGGCAGAAAAGATCGAGCAAATACATGAGAGAGGCTTTGTGGTCAAAAGTGTAAAAGACCTGCCAGAAGTCCTATCCCGGATTTAATTCTAAATTTTTCTAAATTTTGAAGAAAAAAGAGGAGATCAAACCTTAATTCCACCCATTATCAAAGCCATTGCTGCTTTTTGGGCGTGCAACCTGTTCTCTGCTTGATCCCAAACAACGCTGTTTGGTGAGTCTATTACATCATCGGTTACTTCTTCTCCCCTGTGGGCTGGGAGGCAGTGCATGAAGATGTAATCTTTCTTTGCGTGCTTAACGAGCTCTTTGTTAACCTGGAATGGAGCAAATATTTTCCTTCTTTGCTCGGCCTCAGCTTCCTGACCCATTGAAGCCCAGACGTCGGTGTATATCACATCGGCATCTTTAACTGCTTTAACCGGGTCATGGAGAAGCTCAAAACTTCCCCCGCTCTCTGCAGCATTCTGCTCAGCCCACTTTATAACCTTTGCGTCGGGTTCATAACCTTCCGGTGTAGCAACAACAACATTTGCACCTAGCTTCGTTCCTGCGATCATGAGGGAATGGGCAACGTTGTTGCCATCGCCGACGTAAACAACCTTAAGCCCTTCAATTCTTCCCTTTTTCTCTTTTATAGTCATGTAATCAGCTAAAGCTTGGCATGGGTGTGAGAAATCACTAAGACCATTTATGACGGGAACGCTTGCATATTTTGCAAGATCAACAACGTCTTGGTGATCAAAAACCCTTGCCATAATCCCATCCACATATCTACTGAGAACTCTCGCTGTATCTGCTATCGTTTCTCCCCTCCTCAATTGGAGATCCTGGGCGTTTAAATACAGCCCATATCCACCAAGCTGGTATATACCGACTTCAAAGCTTATTCTTGTCCTTGTAGAGGGTTTTTGAAAGATCATAGCTAAAGTCTTGCCCTCGAGAACTCGATGTGGCTTCCCAATTTTGTTCCAGATTTTCATCATTTCAGCTGTTTTTAGAATTGTCTCAATTTCTTCTCTTGTAAAGTCCTGAAGGCATAGTATATCCCTTCCAGCTAAACTCACTACCATGTGCATCACCGTCTAAAGCTTGGCATTTTCTTTAATAACTATTTCGTCGTTAGAAAATAACCTATGGCGAAAATTTTCAAAAAATTTCTGAAAGCTAGTGGATAAATGTAAATCAAACCAAACTTATATTTTGCTGAAGTTTTCAACAAGGCTAATAAGGGAAGTCTCCCCCTTTTATTCCAGGTGTGTGTGATGGAAGGTCTAAAGGTCAAGCTAGTAAACTACACTCCAAAACCTCTTGAAACAGTAACCTGGGCAGCTCTAATAAGTTATTGGGATAAATGGGAAAGTGAAGCCTTCGAAAAGACAACAATGGCAGATGTGGAGAGGCATCTACCAAGGGTTCTCAGCTACGGGCACGAATCAATTTTGGAACACGCAACTTTCACTTTTGCAATTGAAGGATGCTCAAGAATCTGTAGTCACCAGCTTGTGAGACATAGACTAGCAAGCTATACCCAACAGTCAATGCGTTACATTAAGATAAATCCAGAAGACGTTGAAGAAACGTTTGTTATTCCTGAGAGCATTAAAGAAAGTCCAGAGTTATATGAAAAATGGAAAAAGCTTATGAGAGAGGCAATAGAGCTTTACGAAGAGACCTATGCTAAAGGGATACACCAAGAGGACGCACGCTTCATCTTGCCCCAAGCAGTAAAAACCAAACTCGTGGTCACAATGAACTTGAGAGAACTCAAACATTTTCTGGGCTTTAGAGCGTGTGAAAGGGCACAGTGGGAGATAAGAGAGGTTGCATGGAAAATGCTCAAGGAAATAGCCAAGATAGAAGAGCTAAAGCCGATAATAAAATGGGCAAAGCTCGGACCAAGGTGCATAGCCCTGGGCTACTGCCCTGAGAGAGAACTCATGCCACCAGGATGCCTGAAGATGACAAAGGAAAAGTGGAAAAGCGTTGCCGAGTAGACTTGATTTAATCTTTTAAGTCAGGGAAATTATTCTTTTAAAACTTCTTCTAAGGCCTTTTTTAATTCCTTGTATGCTTCTTCAAGGGACTCGGGGATAACTTTCGTGTCAGCTATTACTGGCATAAAGTTAGTGTCACCATTCCACCTTGGCACGATGTGGAGGTGAACGTGGTCGTCTATACCAGCTCCCGCTACTCTTCCAAGATTCACTCCCATATTAAAACCGTCTGGATTCATAGCCTTCTTAAGGGCTTTTATCATGAGTTGGGAAAGCTTCATAATATCCAAAAGCTCCTCATCGGTGAGGTCTTCCCATTGTCCAACATGCCTGTAAGGAGCGATCATTACATGCCCGGGGTTGTAGGGATAGTTGTTCATGATGACGAAGGCGTGCTTACCTCTGTAGAGAATCAATTTCTCTTCATCGCGGTTTTCTTTGGGGAAATCGCAAAATATGCATCCGTTGTGCTTGGGTGAACGAATGTACTCGATGCGCCACGGTGCCCAGATTAGCTTCACGCTCTCACCTCAATTGGGAGAAAACATTGATATTAAAAAGGTTTCTCATAAAGTTTTTAATTCTCTCTCTGTATTCACCCTAGGTGGTAGGGTATGAAAAGAAAGGGAGTTCTTATAATTCTTGATGGGCTTGGAGATAGACCCGTAAAAGAACTTGATGGGAAAACTCCCCTTGAGTACGCAAAAACTCCAAACATGGATAAGCTCGCAAAGATCGGAATTCTCGGGCAGCAAGACCCCATAGCCCCGGGTAAACCCGCTGGGAGCGACACAGCGCATCTGGCAATCTTCGGTTATGATCCATATCAAACCTACAGAGGAAGGGGCTTCTTTGAGGCCCTAGGGGTGGGATTAGACCTAGATGAGGACGACTTGGCATTTAGAGTTAACTTTGCCACAATCGAGAACGGAATAATAACTGACAGGAGAGCTGGAAGAATAAGCACAGAAGAAGCTCACGAGCTTGCAAAGGCCATTCAGGAGAACGTTAAAATACCGGTGGACTTCATATTTGTCGGAGCAACAGGTCACAGGGCGGTTCTCGTGCTTAAAGGCATGGCCAAAGGGTATAAGGTTGGTGAAAACGACCCCCACGATGCCGGAAAGCCACCACACAAATTTGAATATGCCGATGAGGATAGCAAGAAGGTCGCAGAGATTCTCGAGGAGTTCGTGCAGAAAGCCCATGAGGTTCTTGAAAAGCACCCGATAAACGAGAAGCGAAGAAAGGAAGGACAACCAGTTGCAAACTACCTCCTCATTCGCGGAGCCGGAACCTATCCAAACATCCCAATGAAGTTCACCGAAGAGTGGAAGGTTAAGGCAGCTGCCGTTGTTGCAACTGCTTTAGTCAAAGGGGTTGCAAGGGCAATAGGGTTTGACGTCTACACTCCCGAGGGGGCTACAGGTGAATACAACACCGACCCAATGGCAAAGGCAAAGAAGGTAGTTGAGCTTCTGAAGGACTATGACTTTGTATTTCTCCATTTCAAGCCAACTGATGCAGCTGGTCACGATAACAATCCGATGAAAAAGGTAGAGATGATTGAGAAAGCGGATGAAATGATAGGATACATAATAGAGAACATTGACCTTGAGAAAACAGTCATAGCCATCACAGGAGACCACTCAACACCCTGTGAAGTTAAGAACCACAGTGGGGATCCAGTGCCTCTATTAATGGCCGGTGGAGGAGTTAGGACAGATTACACAGAGAGTTTTGGCGAGAGGGAGTGTATGCGTGGAGGAATAGGGAGAATAAGAGGAAAGTACATAGTATCGATGATGATGGATTTAATGGGAAGAACTGAAAAGTTCGGAGCCTAGTTTGCTTTCCTTTTTATCATGTTTTTGGCTTGTTAAGTTCTATTGTCTCAAAGGAATCTGTAGCCAAGTCCACAATGAGCAGTTTATTGGCTAAGCATTCCCCGCAGTGGGTTATAATCTTTACAACTTCTGCTGCTTCTATAGTACCGATAATTCCTGCAAGTGACCCCAAAATTGGCGTTTTTTCTGTTTCTGTATCTTCAAATCCTAGAAATAGCTCCTCCAAACTTGGAGTTTCTTCTGGAATAATTGTGGTGACCTCTCCGTAAAACTCCTTAACTCCACCATGCACTAAAGGTATTTTTGCTTTTTGACAGTATCTATCCAGGAGATATCGGGTATGGAAGTTATCTAAGCAATCAACGACGACATCAACCCCTTTTAGCACTTTCTTTATGTTTTCTTCTGATAACTTTTTTTCGGAAACTTCCACTTTTATTGTTGGATTAAAACGTTCAAGTT
The DNA here is from genome assembly GCF_055393685.1 of Thermococcus aegaeus. NCBI lineage: Archaea > Methanobacteriati > Methanobacteriota > Thermococci > Thermococcales > Thermococcaceae > Thermococcus > Thermococcus aegaeus. The sequence goes on from NZ_AP042464.1 coordinate 1,578,223, forward strand.
TCCATTTTGCAGAGCTCACTTTGGAATTTTTCCCCACATCTTCTTCCCAGTAAAGTATTTGACGATCCAGATTGCTAAGTTCGGGGCTTTCACAATCGATTAACAGAAGAGTTCCTACACCGGCACCAGCCAAATAATAAGCTACAGGACAGCCCAATCCTCCAAGGCCCACAATAGCTACTTTGGCCTCTTTGAGCTTTTTTTGGGCTTCTGGCCCAAGAAGCCTAATCTCTCTATCTTGTCTTTCCCTTTCATGTTTGGTAAGCAAGAATAACACCTCCTAATATCCCAAATTAGAATCCATTTAATTATATAAAGATTCTTCTTGAATTATATCAACTATTTTGTAATTGATTTTCATACTATATAAAGATATGCCTTTAATTTGTTCAGGCTAAGAATTTATTATACTTTGCTATCTTTCTATTTATTAAAAGAGCTCTTTATCACTTGGTATTCCTCAAGAATTTCCTCATTGGGTTCTCTCAACCCTTTTCTTACATACCAGGCAGGATGTCGAAGATAAATTACTTTGAGTCCCAGTTTCTCTAATGCTTTATGAGCACTCCGGCCGATAGCAAACACGGCTTTGGGCCTGACTATCGCGAGCTCCCTCTCTAGAAGGGAAAGCTCCCTCTCATCAAACCCCCTTAATTTATTTTCTGGCGGGTTGCACTTTACGACGTTGGTAATATAAACGAAATCTGGATTTATACCAAGGGAAAAAAGGGTCTTCCGAAGAAGCATTCCAGAAGCATCTCGGTAGAAGCATATACCTGTTAATCCGCATCCCTGTCTTCCAGGAGCTTCCCCCACAAGGACAACTCCAGAGCCAACCCAGCCGTTTGCAAAAGGAAGGCCCTCAAAGGCTTTTATAGTGAGTTGATATTCATAATATTCCTTATGACAGAATTTCAAGGGATTATTGATGAATTCGTTATAAAGGGTCACAAGCTGTAAGGCCTTCTTTTCTTCTTCAGGAGTTTTAACTAAAAAGCGTTCGTAGGGATTGTATATTGTCCTTGAATAGGTTCCATAAGTTTTTTCATCTAAAGCGAGCAAATCTTGCCAATCTCTTAAGATAAGGGGCATGATTTTAAGATTCTTGGGGTTTATGTAAATTTCGCCGACCTTTTTTAAATCCTCAAATCTCAACAACATATAAATAGAAATATCAAGCGTGCTTATAATTTTGGTGGTTTCATTGGAGGTTAAAAAGTCCTTGGTAAAAAGGAAAAAACTGCTTAAATGTTATCTTCTCATCCTAGCTTCCCAGCGGAGGAAAATAAACAAGAATATCATAAAAATTGTGATGTAGTAACTTATTGTAAAGGGCACGATCCCTATGAGGCCCAAAGTGTACAAAATAGCCAGAATTACAACTATTGGGAGCAACAACCGGTAAAGCCTCTTTCTTTCCATCTTCTCCCCTTGTAGAAATAATCCCTTAGGCTTTTAAAGATTCTGGGAAATTAAAAAGAAAGAGAAATTAACCAGTACTAGCTTCGCAAACCAGAGGTTGGGCTTCAAAGCCAAATTTCTCTGGATGCAAGAATTTTGCAATCTCCTCTAATCCTTCAACTATCCTTGGGCTCTGTCTTGATATTATATCGTCACTGCTAAGGGTATATACCTGACCGTTTTTCACAGCATTGGTAGTTGCAAGCGGGCCATCACATAAATCACTTGCAGCTATCCCTGCACTCGGAGGGAGAATGATTACATCTGGATTTCTGGCAATTACTTCTTCAACACTCACCTGAGCCCACCCTTGAAGGTCTGCGAAAAGGTTTTCTCCTCCTGCAAGATCTATCAGCTCCCCAATAAATGTCCCATTGCCGGCTGTCATCAATGGGTCAGCCCAGACAATGTAGAAAACTTTGGGTCTTTCCTCTCCCCTCACTTTTTCTTGAATTGCGGCTATCCTATCCTGCATCTCAGCTATAACATTCTGGGCCTGTTCTTCTTTGTTGACCACTTTTCCAAGGAGCTCTAGAGCGGTATAAATTTCCTCTATGCTTTGAGGTTCAACTATTAAAACAGGGGCGATCTTCTCCAGCTGATCTAGGTATTTAAGGTGATAATTGAGCCCTATTATTAAATCAGGGTTTAAGGAGGCAATTACTTCGATGTCGGGATCCATGTCTCCAACCACTGTTCGGCCTTTTTGAACATTTTCTGGGTAGTTATCCCATGTCGTGATTCCAACGACTTTGTCCAATGCCCCAATGAAATAGAGGCTTTCTGTAATGCTAGGAGCGAGGGATACAATACGCATGGGTTCAGCTTCTATTTTCACCTCTCTATTTGCAAAGTCTGTGACTTCTAGGGGGTACTTTTCAACAGGAGAACTCGTTGTTTGTGTCTCTTTCGGAGTACTTTGTGTTGATGCAGTGGGATTTTGGCCCACACATCCAGCAATAAACACTCCGAATACAAGTAATAGTGCTATAAGGGCATTTCTCTTCATGCTTTTCACCTTGGATAATTTGTCCAACAACACTAAGAACACTAGGGTATATAAATTTATTGGATAATTTGTCCAATTTTCTATACTCTCAGATCGGAATAGAAACCCCTCGAGAACGCCAGAGTAGAGACAAGAAATGTTTACCAGACCTTGCAGAGAAAAATGTATGGTGAAAAATACCAAAAAATCAGAGTGTTGAAAGGACTTTAGTTGTTACATCGTTTCCTTCCTTGTCGTAGATTCTGTAGTAGCACTTGCATGGGAACTTCATGCTTGCTCTCTTCATTGCTGCAATTGCAAACTTCAGGTGCTGCCTGTTAACCCTAACTGTGAGGATCTTTTGATCTTTCTTAAGTCTTGCAGCCAGTCCTATTGGCTTTCCAAAGGGCCTTCTCATACCATTTCCGTAACGGTCAGCTTTTCTTCCGGTAGCCATTGGGTTTTCTCTAAGCACTTGGAATGGGTAAACTCTAATTTTGTAGTGGAAGTTGCTTCTACCAACATTCTTAGTAAGGAATCTGTTGAGCTGGGTTCTAGCAGCTTCGAGGGCGTTTTGTCTGATCTGGACTGGTTCGGCTGTGTGAAGGCTGACTTCAAACTCAAAGTCTCCAGCGGGGTTCCCCATATCGAATATGGTAATCCTCGGTCCAGGAGCACCTCTAATGTATTCCCTCCTCGTATAAGCGGGCTTATCAACGTACCTGTCAATCTTGGCTGGTCTCAAAGCCATACCTCTCACCTCCCAAATGAGCGTAATCTAAAGGTAAGCACTTTGCTTAACTTATAAAAGTTTTGGATTTTCGACTTGAAAGCTTTTTGGTGGTTGGTATATAAAGGTTTTTATAATCAATGAGGTATCATTCAATTGGGTGGTGCTATGCAGTTTGAAGAAGCATATAAAGAAGTTTATGAGATAGTAAAGCCAAAATACAAGCTCTTTACAGCTGGTCCCGTCGCCTGTTTCCCGGAAGTTCTTGAGATAATGAAGGTTCAGATGTTCAGCCACAGGGCAAAGGAGTATAAGCAGATGCACGTCGATACCGTTGAAAGGCTCAAGAAGTTCCTTGAAGTTGAAAAAGGAGAAGTACTTTTATTCCCAAGCTCCGGTACTGGAGTGATGGAGGCAAGCATAAGGAACGGTGTTTCCAAAGGCGGAAAAGTTCTTGTGACAATAATCGGGGCTTTTGGAAAAAGATACAAACAAGTTGTAGAGACCAATGGAAGAAAAGCGGTGACCCTTGAATATGAGCCCGGAAAAGCAGTAAAGCCAGAAGACCTTGATGAAGCGTTAAAGAAGAATCCCGATGTCGAAGCTGTGACAATAACATACAATGAAACCTCAACTGGTGTTCTAAATCCACTTCCTGAATTGGCCAAAGTGGCAAAAGAGCACGATAAGCTCGTTTTCGTGGATGCTGTGAGTGCAATGGGTGGAGCAGATATCAAGTTCACCAAATGGGGAATCGATGTAGTCTTTGGAAGCTCCCAAAAGGCCTTTGGAGTTCCTCCAGGGTTAGCCATTGGAGCTTTCAGCGAGGAATTCATTGAAATAGCTCATAAAATGGAAGAAAGGGGTTGGTATTTTGACATTCCAAGGTACATTAAAGTCCAAAACGAGAAGCAGGGGCCACCTTCAACCCCGGCAATGCCCCAAGAGTTTGGCCTAAACGTTGTGCTTAGAATAATTGAAAAGATGGGCGGGAAAGAGAAGTGGCTTGATATGTACAGGAAGAGGAGCGAGATGATAAGAAACGGAGTGAGAGAAATTGGGCTTGATATCCTAGCTGAACCCGGCTACGAGAGCCCAACCATAACTGCCGTGCTCACTCCGCCAGGGATAAAAGGTGACCAGGTTTATGAAGCCATGAGGCAGAGGGGCTTCGAGCTTGCCAAAGGATACGGTGAAGGGATAAAGGAGAAGACCTTCAGAATCGGCAACATGGGATACATTACCTTCGAAGACATCCAAGAGATGCTCCAAAATTTGAAAGAAGTAATAGAAGAGCTGAAAGCAAAAGCTTAGGCGATCTTCTCAAGCTCCACTTTTCCTTCTTTTTCTACAACCCTGTAAATTGCGTTCACCCTTCTAAGGCCGCTCTTTATATCCCTGTAAAGCTCAATAACCAGCTCAAACCTTGCAAGGGTTTTGTCGTCTATTCTAAGCCAATGTTTTATTTCCTCAATTAAGTCCCTTGAGATAACAAGCGAGGAAATTATAAATGGATAATCATCGATTATTTTATCCAGTAGGTATGGGATGTCAATTGTATGAAGAGTGTCTATAACAACGTAGTCGGGATTGAGCTTCTTAATCTCCTCTATAACCTCCTTAGTCCTGTGTTTGGTGCTTTTCTCATTAAACTCGGTGTCTATCACATGGATGTTCTTCTTGAAAGGCTTAAACTCTCCATAGGCAGTAACAACGGCTATTTTCCATTCTTCTGGAATGAGATGAATCATCGCCTCGATCAGCTTTGTTTTACCGGCCCTACTTGTCCCAACGACGAGAATGTCTTCTTTCTTTAATATGGACTCTTTAATCACTTCCAGCTGGTGTTTGGTTATGGTTTCGTATCTCAAAAGATCCTCCGGTGTGAAGATATAGACGCCCATTTCTTTGTCACCAAAAGACATTTGGGTTTTGATGTTATTAACTATATGGTTGCAAACCCTTATTAGGGGGATAAAATGAGGCGTAAAAGGTCTCCCTACAGGGGAGGCAAAGAGTCTCTTCGCTGCTCTAATTTGAAGTCTAAAAAGTTTTAAGTTTTTACAACGAACGTAATTATGGTGAACAAGTTATGAAAAAACGTATGGTGCTCTTCCTTCTTGTTATTCTCATTTTTTCTCTCGTGGTGTTCGACATCCCTGGAAAATTAAAAGGGAGACAATGGTATAAAGAGACAGAACCACGTACAACTCCAATTTCTAAGGGAAATCTCTCGCTTTCTGTAGTTGTTTCTCCAAAAGTCCTAACTTCAAGCAAAAACTTCAACATAACTGTTACTCTGAAAAACACCGGGAGCAATGAAGTTAGAGTTATCCCACCAATACGATGGGTAAGCTTACGTATAGAGATTTATTTTGAAAATGGGACTCAAATTAAGTACACTGGGCCAAGACCCTCTATTTTGTCCCCAACAGACGAGAACCTTAAAGTTCTTCATCCTGGAGATGAAATCCTTCGTAACTATCGGTTCTCTTGGGGTGTAAATCCCAAGCAAGACGGGGTAAGAGACTGGTATTTTCCATGGGAGGGCAGATATAAAGTTGTAGTTGTATACGATCCAAATTTGGAATACTCAAAGATAACACTTCCCTACTGGAAAGAAAAAATGCTGAAGGGAGAGGACTGGTTTGAAATCAAAAAGTAGATTTGGGGTCCTGGGAGGTACATCCCGTTAGGTTTCGTGGATTTTGTGTAGATATACTCCAATAGACGCTATTCTTTTGGAAATTTGCCTTTGATACCTAAGAACTCACTGTCCAATTTTAGTTAATTTTTTAAACCCTAATTTTTATCCCACCATGAACTCATGAGGCTCTCTCAAAAGAATGCGGGTTTCCCGCGTGAGAGAGCTGAGGTTTAGAGAAAGCTTTAAAAACCCACTTTGATGAATAGACTTAGGCATAACTTTGGAGGTGTGTTAAGATGGCAAAGGAGAAGCCACACGTTAATATAGTGTTTATCGGACACGTAGACCACGGAAAGAGTACAACAATCGGAAGATTGCTCTTCGACACAGCCAACATTCCAGAGCAGATCATCAAGAAGTTCGAGGAAATGGGTGAAAAGGGTAAGTCATTCAAGTTCGCTTGGGTTATGGACAGACTCAAGGAAGAGAGAGAAAGAGGTATTACAATCGACGTTGCCCATACCAAGTTCGAGACCCCACACAGATACATCACCATTATCGACGCTCCAGGTCACAGAGACTTCGTTAAGAACATGATTACCGGTGCAAGCCAAGCTGACGCTGCAGTTCTCGTCGTTGCAGCCACAGATGGTGTCATGCCACAGACAAAGGAGCACGCATTCCTTGCAAGAACACTCGGTATCAACCACATAATCGTTGCAGTCAACAAAATGGACATGGTCAACTACGACGAAAAGAGGTTCAAAGAGGTTGCAACACAGGTCACAAAGCTCTTGCAAATGCTCGGTTACAAGAACTTCCCAGTTATCCCAATCAGCGCTTGGGAAGGTGACAACGTAGTTAAGAAGAGCGACAAGATGCCCTGGTACAACGGCCCAACACTCATAGAGGCCCTTGACCAGATTCCAGAGCCAGAGAAGCCAGTTGACAAGCCACTTAGAATCCCAATCCAAGACGTTTACTCAATTAAGGGTGTCGGTACAGTTCCAGTTGGTAGAGTTGAAACCGGAAGACTTAGGGTTGGAGATGTAGTCATCTTCGAGCCAGCATCAACAATCTTCCACAAGCCCATACAAGGTGAAGTCAAGAGCATTGAAATGCACCACGAGCCACTTGAAGAGGCTCTTCCAGGTGACAACATTGGTTTCAACGTCAGAGGTGTCGGTAAGAACGACATAAAGAGAGGTGACGTCGCTGGTCACACAACCAACCCACCAACAGTTGTCAGACCAAAGGACACATTCAAGGCCCAAATTATCGTTCTCAACCACCCAACAGCAATCACAATCGGTTACACACCAGTTCTCCACGCTCACACAACCCAGGTCGCAGTTAGATTCGAGCAACTCTTGGCCAAGCTTGACCCAAGAACCGGTAACATCGTTGAGGAGAACCCGCAATTCATCAAGACCGGTGACTCAGCTATCGTAATTCTCAGGCCAACCAAGCCAATGGTCATCGAACCAGTTAAGGAGATACCACAACTCGGTAGATTCGCTATCAGAGACATGGGTCAAACAGTCGCCGCTGGTATGGTCATATCCATCCAGAAGGGCGAGTGAAGCCCTTCTCTAGCCTTTTCCTTTAAAATTATTACTTTTCCCATTAGAACTTAGAGAGGTGGCAAAAATGCAAAAAGCAAGAATTAAACTTGCGAGCACAAACATAAGTGCTCTTAATGAGGTTACAGATCAAATCAAGCAGATTGCAGAGAGGACAGGAGTCAGAATGAGCGGCCCCATTCCACTTCCAACTAAAAGGATAAGGATAACCACAAGAAAGAGTCCAGATGGGGAAGGAAGTGCAACTTTTGATAGGTTCGAACTTAGGGTTCACAAAAGGCTCATAGACATTGAAGCTGATGAGAGAGCTATGAGGCAGATCATGAGGATTCGTGTTCCTGAAGACGTGACAATCGAGATTGAGCTCATCTCATGATTCTCATTATTTTTAGCGCCGGGGTAGCCTAGCCTGGGAAGGCGCGGGCCTGGAGAGTCCGTGGGCGTTAAGCCCGCCAGGGTTCAAATCCCTGCCCCGGCGCCAACACCCTTATAAACCTCTTCTTCTCATCTCCGTTGGTGAATAGAGATATGGAGAACTATCTCACGCTTATCCCCAAGAGAAATGAGGGAATCGAACTAAAGAAGATTGAAGGGAAGTACTATCTTTTAATTCCCATGACATCCAAACTGGATTTTCTCGCAAGAAAGCTCCATGGTGACTACAGGAGAATAGAACTTGATGAGATAGGGGTTTTTGTATGGGAACTTTGCGACGGCACAAGGACAATAGAACAAATAGGGAAGAAAGTGAGAGAAAAATTTGGAGAAAAGGCTGAACCACTATACGAAAGACTTGTCACTTTTATCCTTGAGCTGTACAAGAGAAATCTCATCCTCTTGGGTGGATGGGATGAACAAAGAGACTGAAGGAACTCTTTTGGCTCTTCTCGGCATGTTTCTTTATGGTATAGAGCCTGTGGTAATCAAAGCAAATCCCGCCAACCCACTAAGCTTTGCGGCATTTTCTGCTCTAATAGCCTCTTTAATCCTCTGGCCAATCGTTTTACTCACATCCAGCTGGAGAGAAGTGAAAGAAAATCCGCAGTATGTCCCAAGAGCCTTTTTGGTAGGAGTGTTCGGAACTGCTTTAGCCTATATAGCCTACTCCTATGGTGCTCGGCTAAGCACTGCAATAAATGCTTCTCTTATAACAAGAGCGGAGGTGCTTTTCTCGTTTGTTCTTGCATACATTTTCCTAAGGGAGAAAATAACTAAACACCAAGTCTTCTGGTCATTTTTAATTCTTACTGGCTTGTTTTTGGTGATAACACAAGGAAAGACGCTAATACCAAGAAAAGGAGATTTACTTCTCCTGTTAGTCCCCCTTTTCTGGCAGAGCGGACATGTAATAGCAAAAAAACTCCCATACAACCCCTTCCTTATAGCAGCTTTTAGGAACACCTTTGGAGGGCTGTTGCTCTTTCTACTTGCTCTCTCTTCTGACCTTGAGTTTTCAAAGCTTGCCATAGCAGAGGGGATAATACTCTCATTTGGTCAGGTGATATGGTACCTAGCAATAAAAAGAATAAACCTCTCAAAGGCAACGGCAATAATAACGCCCGCTCCTGCAGTGGCAATAGGGGCCGCAATCCTCCTCGGGGAAGCGTTTACACTGTATCATCTGTCAGGGTTTATACTCATAACCATTGGAACCTTTATGGTCAGCAGGATTAAAAGCGAGCTAAAGACGGCTTAATAACTCCTCGGCATTTTTTGGAATCCTGAGCCTCACGTAAGAATCATCCAAAGATCTGAATACGGAACCTCTAACGGTTAATACCTTCTTTTTAAGAAAATAGTGGTAGGTATCTCCCTCTCCCCACAAGAGCAGTATCGGGGTCTGCATATGGGTTTCAGCTATTTGGAATTGTCTCTCAAGGGCTCTGATAATTTTCTTTTTTATGATCTCTATCTTTTCCCTGCTCTCCTTTAGAAATTTTTGATCTCTAAGTGCTTCGACTGCCAGAATCTCCCCAATTTTACTTATCGGAAACGGTAAATCAACCCTTCTATAAAGCTCCCCAAGCTTTCGGTTTTTTATAACAGCATATCCTACCCGCATAGATGCCAGTCCAAAGCCTTTTGAAAAAGAGCGCAGGACAATGAGATTATCATACTCAAGGTTTATTGCTGATTCTTCTTTTTCAACAAAATCTCCATAGGCTTCATCCACCAAGACAAGAACACCCTTTCTCTCTGCATCCTCAACAATTTCCTCGACTTCTTTGAGCCCCAACACCTGTCCCGTGGGATTGTGGGGATTGTCAAGGTAAAGAAGAGAATAATCTGAATTGAGGGCATTCACGACTTCACTGACATCGATTTTAAACTTGTTTTCCTTTTTTAGAGAAACCGACTCATAGGAACCTCCCATGGCAAGTACGTCGCTTATATACCTTGTATACTGCGGAGAAATTCCAAGCACCTTAGAGCCATGGTTTATGACAAATTTGTTCACCTTTTCAAAGCATCCGATAGTCCCATAACCAAAGAAAATACTCTCTTCATCGATATTCCAGTACTCCGCAAGGGCATTTCTAAGGTGGGTATACCTCACATCTGGATAAGCAGAGAGATCTATCTCTAAGTTTTTCAACCTTTCCTTTACCCTTTCGGAGGTTCCAAATGGATTTGTGCCGAGGGAGCAGTCAAGAAAGCTTTCTCCACGTCCAATCTTATCCGCATATCCCCCAGGCACTTCAAGGGCAAAGAGTTCTCTGCGGACTTTAAACTCCTTCATCAAATGTTTCCCCCAATAGGCGTTCTATGACTTTTCTCCTCTTTTTCTCAAAGTCATCCTTATCAAGGAACTCCCAATAGTGTTCACCGCTTGGGAACTTACCCTCTTTCACTTCCTCTCTATAATTTTCAAGTGCCAGCTGAATTATACTCCTCAAATCTGCGTATTTCTTTACAAATGGAGGCACGTGCTCATAAATACCGAGAAGATCGTGCCATACCAGAACCTGGCCATCTACATAAGGGCCAGAGCCGATTCCTATTGTTGGTATTTTGACTTCTTCAGTTACCAGCTTAGCTACATCCGCCAGAACGAACTCCAAAACAACTGCAAAAGCACCCGCTTTTTCTAGTGCCTTTGCATCCCTAAGTATTTCCTCAATTTCCTCTTCGCTCTCTCCCGTTATATGGTAACCTCCCAAACGAAGGTACCTTTGAGGAGTTAAGCCGGTATGTCCCATAACAGGTATGCCAGCCCTAACGAGCTTCTTCACGAGTTTTCTGTGATCGTAACCGCCTTCAATCTTCACCGCATCTGCTCCTGCCTGAATTAACCGAGCGGCATTTTTCATCCCTTCCTCCAAACTAACTTCATAGCTCATAAAGGGCATATCAGCGAGAACCAATCCTCTTTTAACGGCCTTTGCAACTGCCCTAGTGTGATACACCATTTGTTCCATGGTTACATTTAAGGTGTTCTGATCCCCATAGACCACCATTCCCAATGAATCCCCAACAAAAATAATGTCAATTTTGGCTTTATCCGCTAGAAGCGCTGATGGGTAGTCGTATGCAGTTACCATCGTAATCTTTTCCTTCCCCTTCATTTCCATAATCTTCTTTGGTGTTATCTCTCTCATGGCAATCTCCCTAAAGCCTAATAAACTTGGGGAAATATTAACCTATCGGGTGAGAAAATGAAAAGGTGGGAGCACTATGAGCACACTGCCGACATTGGGATAAGGGGGTATGGAGAGACTCTGGAAGAGGCCTTTGAAGCCGTCGCAATTGCTCTTTTTGATGTGATGGTTAATGTCGAGAAAGTTGAGAAAAAAGAAGTAAGAGAAATCGAAGTTGAGGGGGAAGATTTATACTCCTTGCTTTACAACTTCCTTGAAGAACTCCTCATTCTCCATGACACGGAGGGACTGGTGTTTAGGGATTTTGAGGTCAAGATAGAAAAAACCGAAGGGGGATACAAACTCAAAGCAAAAGCCTATGGAGAAAAGCTAAGCGAAAAGCATGAGCCAAAAGAAGAAGTCAAAGCTATAACCTACCACGATATGGAGATAAAACAGCTCCCCAGTGGAGAATGGATGGCACAGCTTGTCCCGGATATATGAGGTGGTTGCATGGAAGAAGTTGCCAAGATAAACAGAGCATTCTATGAGAGGTATCAAAAGCTTGATGATGGGGAGGAATTCTGGAAGCTTATGATGGCACCCTTGAGGCAGAGTATAAGAATTAACACCCTCAAAGCTCCCCTAGAGTACGTTAAGACAAGGTTGGAAGAGAGATACAAGCTTGAGCCTATCCCTTGGGTGAAGGAGGGCTTCTTTATTAACACCAGAGAATTCGGAGACATGATAGAGTACGCCCTTGGACTGGTCTTTCCCCAAGAGGCCTCCTCAATGATACCACCCGTCGTTCTAGATCCCAAGCCTGGAGAGCTTATCCTTGACATGGCGGCTGCTCCGGGAGCCAAAACGACACAAATAGCACAGTATATGAAGAACGAAGGATGCATAATAGCTAATGATCTGAAAAAATGGCGTGCTAATGTTTTAATAGCAAATCTAAACCGATTTGGAGTGCTTAACGCAAGGGTTACTGTCAAAGACGGCACGTACTTTTCGCGATTTGAAAATACCTTTGATAGAATACTCCTCGATGCACCTTGCTCAAGTGTAGGGATGATAAGAAAAAGCTTCAAATTCTTAACGGATTGGAGCATGAAGAAGGTTATAAGATACTCCAACATTCAAAAAAAGCTGATAATCTCCGCTTACAAAGCTCTAAAGCCCGGTGGAGTTTTGGTGTATTCAACATGCACTATAGACCCTCTCGAAAACGAAGAAGTCGTTGATTACCTACTCTCTAAAACCGACGCCAGACTTGAGAAGATCAACTTGCCTCTAAAGTCAACGCCCCCTATTTTGGAGTTTGAAGGGAAGAAGTATTCTGAGGAGGTGAAAAAATGTCTCCGCATTCATCCACAGGACAACAACACGGAAGCGTTCTTCATAGCGAAGATAAGGAAACCATGAGCAAAAAAGTTAAGGAAATACTAATGAAGCAGTATGGGTACGCTCCAGATCTGATTTTTGAAGTAAAAAGGAGCAGAAGGGTTTATGCCTATAAGCCCTGCGGGTTTAATCCAAAGACTCACACAGACAGGGGGATTTATTTTGGAAAAATTGAAAGCGATGGAATAAGACTAACTATAGAGGGGAGCTTTTTAGTTGGTCCAAAAGCCACGAAAAACGTCGTTGAAGTTAGTGAAGAAGATGCCAAGCTTTGGCTGAGTGGAGAAGACTTGAAAGCCCCAACTGAAATGAGAGGATGGGTAATACTAAAATGGGGCTTGTACTACCTCGGTTGTGGAAAAGCAAAAGACGGTATAATTAAAAACTACGTGCCAAAAGAAAGAAGAATAAACCTCAAATAACGCAATCTTTTAAAATTTTGAGAGCTATTTAAGTTGGGGGTGAGAAGAGTGCAGATCCCATTAAAGAGAATAGATAAGATTAGGTGGGAGATACCGAAGTTCGATAAAAGGATGAGAGTGCCGGGGAGAGTTTATGCAGACGATGCACTAATCCAAAAAATGAGACAAGATAGAACCCTCGAACAGGCCGCAAATGTGGCCATGCTTCCAGGGATTTATAAATATTCAATAGTAATGCCCGATGGCCATCAAGGTTATGGCTTCCCAATAGGTGGAGTGGCGGCTTTTGACGTGAAAGAAGGCGTTATAAGCCCCGGAGGCGTGGGATACGATGTGAACTGTCTTCACGAGAAGACAGAGGTCATAAGTGATTTGGGATTCAGGATTCGAGTGAAGGATCTTCCAAAAGTTTTCAAAAGAATACCATTAAAAGTTTACGACACAAAAGAGGGCCATAACGACTACTCAAGGATCATGCTGGTTGCCGAAAGGGATAGTGATGAGGAAATATATGAAATAAAGCTTGCAAGTGGAAGAGTTCTTAAGGCCTCCGGAGACCACCCAATACTTACGGAGAACGGGTACGTAAGGGCAGAAGACTTAAAGCCAGGTGATTTGGTTGTGGTATATCCTTTCGAGGGAGTAGAGTATGAAGAACCTGAATCAAGGACATTATTAACTCCAGAAGATTTCAAAAATGAAGACAGACAACTAGTAAAGTACTTGAAAGAGAGAGGACTGCTCCCATTGAGGATGGACGATCCAAGAATTGGAATTTTGGCAAGGATACTGGGGTACTTTATAGGAGACGGATCCTTTAACATTTATCGTGAGAAGAACGGAAGGGAAAGAATAATCACCGTCTTTTATGGAGATGAGGGAGGGCTGAAGGCTCTTAGGAAGGACCTTGAGTTCTACTTTAACATCAGGGCCTCCAGAGTCTACAAGAGAACCAGAAAGGAGAACGTCAAGACTGCTTGGGGAGAGTTTGAGACTAAGGGAACAGAGTACTCAATAAAAGTTACATCCAAAGCCTTTTCAAAGCTTCTCATTAAGCTGGGTGCCCCAGTTGGCAAGAAAACTGAGGTTGACTTTGACGTTCCAGAGTGGATCAAAAAAGCGCCCAAGTGGGTTAAGCGGAACTTCCTGGCAGGGCTTTTTGGTGCAGACGGTAGCAAGCCAAGATTGCTGTCGGTCGATCACAAGTACACGCCAAACTCAATATCCTTAACTGCAGTTAAGACCAAAAAATGTGAAGAAAGTCTCATAAGGTTCCTTAATTCCATTAAAGAGCTACTGGAAGAGTTCGAGGTAACTTCTCACGTAAGAAAGGTTAAAGAGTACAACAACCGGGTAATGTACAGGCTTGTGATATACTCTAATACGAAGGAGATGTACAACTTCCTCTCTAAGATCGGCTACGAATACACAGCTCAGAAATCTTACGCATTAATTTTCTCAGAGTACCTGAGAAGAAAAATTGTGATAGGAGGGAGCATCTCAGAGAACAACTTGGTTCAGAGAAACAGAAAAATGAGAGAACTTTTACCAGAATTCGAAAGTTTTATCAAAACCCATGGACTTAAAGGTGGTTTCGTCCTTGATCCTGTAATTGAAGTCAAGAGGGTAAAAAGTGATTCACAAAAACTTTATGATGTCGGCGTCTACCACGAGGCCCACAACTTCATAGCCAACGGCGTCGTCGTTCACAACTGCGGCGTCCGCTTAATCAGAACGAATCTAACGGAGAAAGAGGTTAGACCAAAAATCAAACAGCTCGTCGATACTCTATTTAAGAACGTGCCAAGCGGACTTGGAAGCAAAGGAAGGATTAGGCTTCACTGGACACAGTTGGATGATGTTCTTGCAGATGGCGCAAAGTGGGCCGTGGACAATGGCTATGGATGGAAGGAAGATTTAGAACATTTAGAAGAGAACGGCAGAATGGAAGGGGCGGATCCAAACGCAGTAAGCCAAAAAGCAAAACAAAGAGGAGCCCCACAATTGGGATCTCTCGGATCAGGGAACCACTTCTTGGAGGTACAAGTTGTAGATAAAGTCTTTGATGAGGAAATAGCAAAAGTTTACGGCTTATTTGAAGGGCAGGTAGTAGTAATGGTGCACACAGGATCAAGAGGTCTTGGGCACCAAGTGGCGAGCGATTACCTTAGAATAATGGAGAAAGCGAATAGAAAATACAACGTGCCATGGCCAGACAGAGAACTCGTGAGCGTTCCATTCCAAACAGAAGAAGGTCAAAGATACTTCAGCGCAATGAAGGCTGCAGCAAACTTCGCATGGGCCAACAGGCAGATGATTACCCACTGGGTGAGGGAGAGCTTTGAAGAAGTATTCAGGCAAAAGGCGGAAGATTTAGGAATGAGCATAGTTTACGATGTTGCCCACAATATAGCAAAAGTTGAAGAGCATGAAGTCGATGGAAGGAAAGTCAAAGTTGTAGTTCACAGAAAAGGTGCCACAAGAGCATTCCCAGCTGGACACGAAGCCGTGCCAAGAGCCTACCGCAACGTGGGACAACCCGTCCTAATTCCCGGCTCAATGGGTACGGCAAGCTACGTGCTTGCTGGAGCTGAGGGGTCAATGAAGGAAACGTTTGGTAGCACATGCCACGGTGCGGGTAGGGTTTTGAGCAGACATGCAGCTACAAGACAATTTAGAGGAGATAAGCTTAGGAACGAGCTTATGCAGAGAGGAATATACATCAGGGCAGCGAGCATGAGGGTCGTGGCGGAGGAAGCTCCAGGAGCCTACAAGAACGTCGATAACGTTGTTAACGTCGTGCATGAAGCTGGAATAGCAAATCTAGTGGCAAGGATGAGACCTATCGGGGTTGCCAAGGGATAGCTTGGTCTTTTCTATTTTTTATCTGAGATCACTTGTCATAAACCTAACGTAAGCAAAGGCAAACGGGAGGAGCAGGAACATCAGAAGCATTGAGAGATTGTTGAGTACTAGAATTAAGGAATCTCCAAGGGGAGCATAGTAGTTGGCTATTTTATCCCCAGCAAAAACTGCCACAACTAAGGCCGCATAGTGATGGGCAGGATTTATGAAGTGCAATCTCTGCTTCCAGAGTTCGAAGTTCCCCTCCCACATTCCAAAAGCAGGCGTTCCATAAGGTGGCATTTCTCCAGCAAAGTGTTGGGCTATTAATGGAACTACCAGTCCATATATCATCGTTAGAAAGACTGCCAAGCTTAGTGATATAAGCATAGACGTCTCAGGCTTTTTTAAGAGTGTCGAGAAAAGGAGGGAGAGGCTCAAAAAGACCGATGAATAGAGAAGTGTCAAAAGAAACACAACAAATCCCCTCACGATCGAGCCTCCATCAAGTGAAGTTCCATTGATAAGGAGAAAAGCGATCATAAATGCATATCCCACAGTGATTGTGATTGCCAAAACAAATGCACTGCCGAGGAATTTTCCGTTTATGATCTCATCCCTGTAAACAGGACTGCCAAGGAGTATTTTTATAGTTCCGCTTTCAACCTCTTTATTTATAGCATCTGCCCCAAGAGAAGCTCCTAGAATAGCCCCTATTACTGTGAAGAGCGTGAAGTTGAGGGTAAGCACGGTCGAGAGCGGTGTAGCAAAGACATCCCCTCTCACTCCAAATGGATCCATTGATAGACTTTCAACAAAGGGAGAAGTCAGCTCACTTAGGTTGTCCTTCAAAGAGTAAGAGAGTAGAAGAAGGAGAAAAACATAAACGCCAAGGAGTATTGCAAACCTTTTACTTTTTATTGAGACATATACTTCCTTCATTGCAATGTTCAGCACCTTCATCTCCTGCCCACCCTCCTCATCATCCATACTACAACCCCGAATGTTAGCACTAGTATTAATATCCCGATGTACGCGGTATTAGAGCTCCGCGTTACCCTAACCGTAATCTGGGTGCTAGCTTGGGCTTGATCTCCCTTTCCAGTAATCGTTATTTGGTATGTCCCAGCTGGGGTTGTTTCAGGGACTTTTATCGTAACTGTCAGGCGAGTTTGCCCTGTTCCTGTCCTCTTTACTCCAACAATGCCATCTTCGAAATATGACGCCTTAAGCTCTGGAATTACCTGAGGGGTAACCTTAACGTCCCATCCTTGAGGAGCACTTACTTCAAATTCTATGTTCGTTATTGGAGCGGTTCCAGTGTTTTCAAGGGAAAGATAAATAATTCCTTCTTTGCCGGTTTTAATGTTCACCATCGGTGTCTCTGGATACATCTCGAATCTGTATTCCCCTATAAGCTTCACAACAAGAGCTATCCTTTTCTCTAGTCCAGAGGAGCTTTTAACAGCAATCGTTAGATTATATTCTCCTGGCCGGGCATTGAAAGGTGGGATTATTCTCAAAGCAACTTCCTTGGATTCTCCGGAGGGGACCTTTATGTTTCTGATGGGACTTTCTGTATAGTAAAATTCAGCTGACCATCCCTCCGGAACATCAAAAGTCGAAAGCGAGTACGAATCTTCTTCCTTTCCCAAGTTCTTTATTGTCATTTCGTATCTTCCTATGGATCCAACCGTAACTGCAACTGTGTCTCCGCTTCCCTCAAGCTCGAAGTAGTGGGGGAGCTTCATCAGGGTTATCTCCAAGGTTTTTTCCTCTCCATCTTCAAGTGTAACTTCTTTTTCAACCGTTTCATACCCCTCTTTCTCCATGAAAATCCTATAATCACCTGGTTTAAGCTCTATCTTAGCTTTTCCATAGCTGTCTGTTAAGACAGTTTTATTTCCAGTACTAATTTTTACCCCTTGGATAAAGCTACCATCTTCATCCTTAACACTTACAAGCAGCTTTGCTGGTTCTCCTTTGTGCGTCTTGTAGACAAAAACGCTTACATTCTTTTCTATTCCATTTATCAAAAACCTTATCCTATGTTCACCAACCTCGGCATTTCTTGGGACTTCCACAAAAAGGGTCATCTCTTGCCCTTCTTCCAAAAGAAAAGACCTAACTCTCTGATTACCCATGACAAAATAGGCGTTCCAGTTTGCAGGCTTCTCTTTTACTTCCAGCATTACAACTTTCTTATCCCCCTTATTTTTTAGGGTTATTGGAAATGTAACGCTTTGGCCTGCTTCGCTTTCTAAGCTGAGCAGGGGGATGATAACATCAATGCCCTCATTTTTAGCCACATCAAGAGTGATTTCTCCCATCTCCTTACCAGCTGCAAAGCGAATTTCCTTTGTCCCGCTTGCATTTTCAGGAATTTTTATAAAAAGGGTTAGAACAGCAGAGCTCTTCGAGTTTAAAGCTATTTCACCAACCTCATATTTCCCACTTCCATCGAGAACTTTCACGTCCCAGTTAGGAGGCTTTGAGAGAACTTTTAACCTCAACCTTAAGTCCTCATTGCCTCTGTTCCTAACTTCCACCGGAATTTGAACTTCATCGCCTGCTTCCACCCTTAATTCTCTAAACGGGTAATATATTTCATAATCTTTTCTCTCCTCTCTTTCAACCTCAACATTGGTGTAGTAAACCTCCAAAACATTGCCAGTGTACTTCAGGAGAAGTTTGTCATAAACTCTGACAGACTTTGCCTTTACTTCTATTTCATCTCCGTTTATGCTCAGCAACACGCTTTTATCATTTGATTCGATTACCTTTAGAAAATAATCTCCTACTTCAAATGAGGCAGCTTTTTCAGGGGCTACCCCTCTGATTAGGGAGGGCTTATACTGCAATAAAACAAAGACGTCTTCATTTTCAGCATTGTAGCTTCCAAGGACAATTCTTATGTTACCAACGTCAGTGAGGTTTCCCTGTCCAACTATCTTTTTTATTTCTCCATTCTCGTAGATTATTGCATACGGCCTCATTTCGTTCTTTTCCAAGGTCACGTCTACTTTATAATTCCCCACAATTATGGTTTCCCCTATCTTTATCCTACCTTCAAACACCGTTACCCAAGGCTGGGCATTTATAAGGGGAAAACCTGAGAGCAAGAAGAGAAAAACAATAGTAAAAGCTTTCTTTTTCATTGGGCTCACCTCTTGTAAATGGTCCTCAAGAAAACATCCTCCAGGCTCGGCTCTTCAACCTCAAGGCTCACGATTGTTACCCCCTTCCTCGCAAGAAGCTCCGACAACTGCTCCCTAATATCCTCCCTCGCAAATATAATTGCCTTATTCGCGTTTACTCTTTGAATACTTATAACCTCAGAAAGCTCAATTTCTGGGAGTACTTGCTTTGTCTCAACCTTTATCTCGTATCCTTGAAGCTCCATGAATTCCCTTTTTATTTCCTTAAGGGTGCCCAGTGCCCTAAGCTTTCCTTTGACTATTATGCCAACCCTATCACTGAGCTCTTCTACTTCGCTGAGTATGTGAGATGAGAAAAACACCGTCTTTCCGTTTTTGCGTTCTTCTCTAACGATATTCTTTACCAAGTAAGCCCCTTCGGGGTCAAGGCCACTCGTAGGCTCATCCAGTATTAGGACTTCGGGATCGTTTATTAACGCTTGAGCCAACAAAAGCCGCTGCTTCATGCCCTTCGAAAAGGTTTTGACTTTCCTGTATCTCGCCTCCCATAACCCAACGAGCTTTAAAAGTTCCTCAATGCGCTTTTCTTTTTCCTGTTTTGGAAAGTTGTAAAAGTTAGCAAAGAACTCCAAGTTCCTCCATGCTGTCAATTCCTCATATAGAGTTGCATTTTCCGGGAGAAAGCCGATTTTCTCTTTGACTTTTATAGGCTCTCTGAAAACATCGCTTCCAAGTATCCTTACAGTTCCTCTGTCGGGAATTATAAGCCCAAGCATGCTCAAGATAGTAGTTGTCTTGCCTGCTCCATTTGGACCTAAAAACCCAAAAATCTCTCCGCTATAAACTTCAAAGCTCAATTCATCAATGGCTTTGAAATTGCCGTAGCTTTTGGTTAGGTTTTCGACTTCTATGGCTTTCATACTACCACCCCAACACTCTTTGCTTATCTAACCTCCATCCTGAGGAACCTTACATACGAAATAGGGACAAGAAGAAAAGAAATTAGAACCAATACCAGAATATTCTCCCAAACTAAGCCCAAACTCTCAGATATGGATCTATCTTCAACTATATCCCCTTCGTAAGCTAAAGCAGAGATCACTTCACTTATTTGGGGTTTTCCACCGAACAGTATTCTAATGATCTCCTGATAGTGATAGTTTGGAGAAACATAGAGTATTCTCTCTGTAGTTGCCGCTAGTTCACTCAGCCACTGCTGGTAAGCCGGGTCTTTGATGATCAACTCTTCAAGTTGTTCTTCAGTAAGGTTTACTGCATTGTCGGGGAGATTTGGAACAGGTGGAAGCCCAACGATGGCAAATGCCACTACACCAGCGATTGCCGAAAGAAGAAAGCTGAAAAATACAAAAACAAAAACCGCCATTACAACAGCGTTCTTAGATCTTCCTATAAAGGTCGAGATCAAAATTCCCAAGCTCAGAAAACTCATCCCATAGAGCAAGCCAAAAGGAAGAGTCGCCAAAAACATCGTTAAATCCTTTTTGGTGAGCGGAACGCCCAAAATCAAGGAAAATGCCACCGTTAGAACATAAAACAACGCCAAAGATAGTCCAAGGATTAAAATTCCCCCTAAAAGCTTTCCAATAAGTATTTGGTCTTTGTATATAGGCTTTGATGCAATTACTCTCAGGGTTCCCCGTTCTCTCTCCTCATTTATTGCAGTTGCTCCTAGAAGGATGCCCATCAAGGCTATTGAGTAGTTGAAGGCATTGGAGAAGCTTGAGAGGAAAAGCATTTGGAAGGGTGTTTTATACAAATCCGTGCTTAGCCCAAGTTTCTTTGAACTGTAGATCATCCCCAAGGAGAGTACTGCAAATAGCGCCGCCGTTATTTGAAATTTCCTTGTTTTGACGCCGACCTCAAAATCCTTCACTGCAATATTTATCGCCTTCATCCTAATCACCAATTCTGATAGCAACTCACATACTTAAAACTATTACTATTTTAAGTTTTATTCGATATTCAAAAAACAGAGTAAAATGGAAGGAAGCAAACCGGCAATCGAGAGAATTGTTAAATGGAAAAGTAAAGAACAAGCATTCATTCTTTTTCCAATACAACAGCGGTACCGTAAGCAAAAATTTCTGCCGCCCCAGAGGCGACTGCTGAAGTCATAAATCTAACTCCAATAACTCCATTAGCCCCCATTTCCTTTGCATGTTGAATCATTCTCTGAAGGGCTATTTCTCTAGCCTCTGCAAGCATTTCGGTGTATTCCTTCACCTCTCCCCCAGCAATGTTTCTTAAACCCGCCAGTATATCTTTTCCGAGGTGCTTTGCCCTAACGGTTGCTCCCCTTGCAATTCCAAGAACTTTGACTACCCTATACCCCGGAACATTCTCCGTTGTGGAAAGAAGAAATTCCTCCATATTCACCACCCAAATACTTCGAACTTCGAGGTAATTTTATATTCTAAAGCTTAAATACTTTTCTGGGATAATAGAAGGGGTGAGAAAATGAAGCTCACACACGTCGATGAAAAAGGTGTGAAAATGGTTGAGATTGGGCATAAAGATGTAGTCTTCAGAAAGGCCGTGGCAAAAGGGAGAATACGACTAAAACCTGAGACCATCAAACTAATCCAAGAAGGAAAAACAAAAAAGGGGAACGTGATAGCTGCTGCACAGCTTGCGGGAATTTTAGCTGTAAAAAGAACTCCTGAACTTATCCCCCTATGTCACCCAATTCCACTCACTGGGGTGGACATATCCTTCGACTTCGGAGAAGACTATATAGAGGCAACATGTGAGGTGAGAGCTTACTACAAAACCGGTGTTGAAATGGAGGCACTAACAGGTGTCAGTGTTGCTCTCCTTACAATATGGGATATGGTTAAGGCCGTAGAAAAAGATGCTAACGGCCAATACCCATTCACAAAAATTGAAGAGATTAAGGTCGTGGAGAAACTTAAGGAGTAGAGTTTATAAAATCTGCCAGAGGTTTATTAAGAGATGAGGCTCAACAGTGAAGCGAAAGAAATATACAAGGGCATAAAAAATGAGATAAAAAAGAGAATTCAGCTCAAAGAAAGCCTGGCATATCTTGAGAAATTTTCGCCAACAAGCAATAGAGAAGAAATACTAAGGAGGCAGAAGTATCTGCAAGAAGGTTTTTCAAAAATTAGGGAAGAACTCAAACCGTTCCTTTCAAAAATAAAGCCAGCAAGGTTTAGAAAGGAATACCTTCATGATAGGCTTCTTGTAGTTAGCGAAGAAGAACTTGAGAGAGCAAAACGCCTTAACATCTGCGATGTCTCTCTGGAGCCAGAGGAGGGGTATGACTTAATACTAAGCACGGCTGATTATGGTATCGAAGTGGAGCTCTCCATTAGCGAAATAGCCCCAGAACTCTATATAATGCCTCTGTGGGAAAATAGAGAAACTCTCAAAGCCCTTGCTAGTATAGGAAGACTACTAAACTCCCATTCTGTTGCAGAAGACATCTTAATAGAACTAAAAAAGCTCGAATCAGTTGCAAAAAGGAGAGAACTTTTGGAAAACCTTGACGAGATAATTCGAAGAGAAGAGCAAAAGTTAAACTCTAAGATTGAAGAAAGACTAAAGGAATTCAGCTTAACACTAAGTGGAAAAGAGCTTTTAGAATTTCTAAAAGAACTAAAAGAGGGAAATTACCAGGCAATATTCTCCCATTTCTCCCAAGTTGAGAATGAAATTCTGAAAGAAATACGAAAAAGCGAAGAGCGTCTCAGCGAATTATTTAATCTTGATGCAGAAGTGTTTTCAAGAGAAAACTTATATCCGGTGGAAGTTTCTGCAGAGACAATCGAGTTTCTGAGAGCAGAGCTAGAGAAAGAAACAAGAGTTGAGGCCTATTTAACGAGTCGGGAAATTTTAAGAAAAATAAAGCCCCTAATCCCAAGATTAAAAGAGGAGCTCCAAAGGGCTTATGAACTGGAATTCCTAAGGGCTGTAAAAGAGTTTACCGAAGGCTTTGTCTTTCCAGAGGTTGCCAGCGGAGGGGTTGGTTTCATAAATGGAAGACATCTCTTCATAAAAAATCCCCAGCCAGTTAGCTATCTCGTTGGGAACATCGTGAGCTTTGAGGAAACAAAAGGAGAAAGAATCGTGATTCTGACGGGGGCGAACAGTGGTGGGAAGACCTCTCTGCTTGAGCTTATTACTCAGATAACTATTCTTACCCACATGGGTTTTCCAGTTCCAGCGGAAAAAGCTTGGGTAGAACCGTTAGATGAGCTTTTCTTTTTCAGGAGAAAGCGCTCTTCTTATGGAGCAGGAGCCTTTGAAACTGCCCTCCGCTCCTTTGCTCGCTCCCTCATAAAAGATGGTAAAAAGCTAATTCTCATAGATGAGTTTGAGGCCATAACCGAGCCCGGTGCGGCTGTGAAGATAATTGGCGAGCTTTTGAAGATAGCGCATGAGAAAGGCTTTTACGTTGTTATTGTCTCGCACTTAGGAGATGATTTGAAGAGAGAGCTGCCTTTTGCCAGGGTTGATGGAATTGAAGCTCAAGGGCTGGATGAGAATCTCAACTTGATAGTGGATAGACAGCCCAAGTTTGGAAAGCTTGGAAAGAGCACTCCCGAGCTTATCGTTGAAAGACTAGCAAAGAAAAAGCGCGGAAAGGAGAAGGAAATTTTTGAGAAGGTTTGGAGGGCTTTCAGAAACTAGCCTTTAACCCAGCTCCTCTCCCTGTATCTCCCTCTACTTTCAATTTCATCGAGCTTTGCTTCAACCTCTTTTCTCTTCTCTGAACCTCTAACCTCCTCATAGCCCTTTAGAACTTCTTCAAATCCTTCCTCGAACCACTTGTAATGCGTGCTCTCCATGGCCCTCCTGAGAAGGTGAAGATCAACCCCCTGAGCTTCAAGCGTAGAATCAAACTCCGCAAGGCCGAAGTCGATGAAGTAAATTTTTCCCTCTCTAAGGATCATGTTTGAAGTTGTTAGGTCGCCATGAACCACTCCAGCTTCGTGGAGCTTTCCTATTTGTCTGCCAATTTCCCTGCAGAGTTTTAAGCGTTCTTCCATGGAAATTTTTTCCAGGAGTTCCTTTAATCTTTCACCCTCAATGTATTCCATGACTATTTTCATGTCCTTTAAATCAACCTCATACACGTAGGGAACATTAACTCCAAACTGCTTTGCCCTGTGAAGGATTCTTGCCTCTCTTACGGTTCTCTCCTTCCTGAGTTTTTCGTCTATTTCCTTTATGCGGTAGCGCTTTGGAATGCGGTGCTTTATTATGACCTTTTCCTTATTAAACGGGAAGTACAATTCCTCAAAACCTGCTATGTAAATCTTTGCCTCTGCTCCTTGCTTTATTAGCTTCATGATATCACCTTGTGATTCCCAGTTCATTGAGAACACTACTATCCCTAAATATGAACCTGATTGAAATAACATCTTCAATTTTTAAAGTTACTATAACTTTATCATCTCTTATCACAGCCTTTGCCTCATCAATTCTGTTCTCCTCAAGCTTTTCGATGGCGTACTTAAGCCTTTCATCTTTGTTCTTGAGCATCTCATCAAAAAGTGATGCTCTATTCTGAACTTCGACATCCAGAAGGTTGTATTTCTCAACGTTTTTTATGAGCTCTTTGAGTTTCTCAAAATCTTCAACAGTGTAGACCTCAACATCCTTCATTTTTATCCCCATTGGAGTATTGGGCATTTCGTGTATTAAAGTTTCATGGGTTACCGGAAATCTTAAATACCATGTCAACTTACATTAGTTGACAAAAAAGTAATGCCTTGGGGGAAGGAGATGAAGATTGAGGGTGCATCCCCTGTAACTTCTGAGGGAATCTCTCGGATTTTCGGGATACTAGCAATTGCATGTCTTTTTATGGTCCTGATTCAAGACAGTATCACATTCATTTGGGCTGCTATGGCACTTTTTGTCCTCTCCTCTGGGTGGGGAGTAGAAATTGAAGACAGCACATTAACACTAAAATATACAATCGGAAAGACCAGAATACAATTAGATGAGATTAAAGAAGTAATGCTTGCAAGTGAGCTCAAAGGAGTAGCGTTGTTTAAATGTATCTGGAAGGAAGTTAGTTTTTCACTCGTTCTCTTGTTTATGCTGTTTACTGCTACCTCTTGGACAGAGCTCCCCATAGCGTTTCTGGCATGGATCTTTACTTTTTTAATTGCTTTTCTCCTCCTTGTCTCCGTACCGATTTATGTTTTAAGAGAAAACTTTGGAAAGATATTCCTAGCAAGTTTGGGTGGAGCAATAGGTGTATCCATTCTAATAGGAGAGAGCCTTGGTTTAGGAATACTACTGGCATTGACATTCTTGGTTTTTATGGTCTTTTACGTAATGGTTGATTATGTGATAATATTCACAGAGAAGGAGACTTTTGTAATTAGCTGCCTGGATGGAAGGAAAATTATCAAAGCTTTTGAGGGTGTTAAAAATGAAGCTTGAAGGTGTCAGACCCTCAAATTTTGGTGGAATCCCATCATTAATAGCCATTCTTTCCTTTGTTCTAATACTAGGAGGTATGGAGTTCTCCTCCTGGTGGATGTGGATTGCTGGGTGGATCCTTATTTTTGCCTCATGGGGAGTATCAGCCAAAATTGAAAATAAGACATTAATTCTCAAATATGCCTTTGGATTGTTACCCATAAAGCTCAAAGGAGAGGAGATTGAGGAGATTTTAGTTTTGAACAGACTAGAAAGAGGAGTTCTTTTAATGTATTTTCCCAGAATTGGAATCGTCTATATAGGCACACTCATCTATGCATTATATCGTTATCTTACATTTCCGAAGAGCCTCCTGCCAGGGTATTATATGGGAGTTATTGGATTCATTGTATTCTCGAGCTCTATACTGATTTCAATGGCAGTGCCCCTTGGAAAAACCGCTCATAAACTTCTCGTAACATCAGCTATTTCTATCGCCGGTGCATTTCTTCTATGGATCAAGAGCTATGAAGTCGAATTGGTTCCAATGATACCATTCTTAATTGTGCTGTCTCTCTGGATAGTGTACGATATCGACACCGAAGATTACATCGTTTTGAGAACAAGGAAAGGTAAATATCTCTTAACCTCTAATGCTCCTAGAGATAAAGTGGAAAAAGCCATCAAAGCAATCATGGAGGTTTTAAGTGATGATTAGGCTCCCGGAAAGCATGGAAAGAATTTGGGCTATGAGAGCTAAGGGAATGAGAGAGATAGAGATAGCAGAGAGCCTTGGAATTTCAAGACAGGCTGTGAACAAATCTTTGAAAGAGGCTAAAGCTAAGCTCTTCGAGGCATTCTTTTCCCTAGCTGAGACTTTTTCATGGGAAATTGTTAGAGTAAACGCCGAAAAGGGATTCATGGTTGCAAGAGGGAAATGTGGGAGTAGAACAACAAGGGTTTACGCGTTTTACATACCAAGAAAAGGGATAAGAGCATTTTTTGATAATGAGGTTCCAGAGTTTATTCTCCAACATGCTTTGGAGCTCAGAATCATTAAAAAGCTAGATAATAAGGAATTAATAAATGCCCTGGAAAGATAATCAACCTATTCTCTTCCCAATTCCCCTTCCCCAGTCCAAGAATTCCCTTATTCTTGCCTTCCCCTTGGTAATTTTATTCACATAATTTATGAACTCTTCCTTCTTCTCCGGTAAAATGCCAACTACGAATTTAACTTCAACACCAAATTCTCTCTCAAAAATCTCCGCTTCGAATTTCTTGAGAGCTTTCTCAACTGAGTTATAAAGATTGTATGGAAAGACTATTTCAACGGGCTCTTTTTTAATAATCTCGATTATCCCTGCCTTTTCAAGAGCTTCGCTCGCTGTTTCACTGTATGCCTTGATCAAACCTCCATAGCCCAGTTTTGTTCCACCAAAATACCTCGTCACGACAACCACGACGTTTTCCAGGTCTTTGTACTCAAGAACCTTGAAAACTGGCCTCCCAGCGCTTCCCCTCGGTTCTCCGTCGTCATCATAGTGAACGAGAAGTGTGTTTCCTTCCCTAACCCGATAAGCGGAAACATTATGTGTTGCATCTGAGTGGATTTCTTTAACTCTCCTAATGAACTCTTTAGCCTCTTTTTCTGATTTCACCGGCATAGCATAGCCAATAAAGAGAGAATCTACATAGAGCTTTTCAACCTTCCCAAAGCCCTTAATTGTCCTATATCCATCCATGAGGGGAAATAGGCAAAAACCTCCTTAAGAATCTTTTGTGTTTTCATTCTTGTAATTTAGGCAAAACTTTAGCTTATTTGTTGCTCATTATTCAAAATTTTTCGTTAAATTCAGCCTTTTAAGTAGAAACTTTTTTATAGAGCACTAACGAAAGGCTCTTGTTTAACAAATGGAGGTAATTGAAATGATGGTAGGACAAGGTGGACAGCCGGTTGTTATTCTTCCAGAAGGAACTCAAAGATACGTTGGAAGAGATGCCCAGAGATTGAACATTTTGGCCGCTAGGGTTATAGCAGAAACCGTAAGAACTACCCTTGGTCCCAAGGGTATGGACAAGATGCTTGTTGACAGCCTTGGAGACATAGTAATCACAAACGACGGAGCAACAATTTTGGAGCAAATCGATGTTCAGCACCCAGCAGCCAAAATGATTATCGAAATTGCAAAGACCCAAGACAAGGAAGCTGGAGATGGAACAACTTCAGCCGTTGTTATTGCAGGCGAACTTTTGGCAAAGGCTGAGGAGCTTTTGGATCAAAACATTCACCCGAGCATAATTATTAAGGGTTACACACTTGCAGCTGAAAAAGCTCAAGAGATACTTGACAACATGGCAATCGCAGTTGAACCAGACAACGAGGAAACCCTCACAAAAATAGCTTCAACTTCAATAACCGGTAAAAACGCTGAAAGCCACAAAGAGCTTCTGGCAAAGTTAGCAGTTGAGGCAGTTAAACAGGTTGCCGAGAAGATTAACGGAACATATACAGTAGATATTGATAACATCAAGCTTGAGAAGAAGGAGGGTGGAAGTGTCAGAGACACCCAGCTCATCAAGGGTGTAGTCATTGACAAGGAGAGAGTTCACCCAAGAATGCCGAAGAAAGTTGAAAACGCAAAAATAGCCCTCATAAACGATGCGCTTGAGGTTAAAAAGACCGAGACAGATGCAAAGATAAACATCACAAGCCCAGACCAGCTCTACGCATTCCTTGAGCAGGAGGAGAAAATGCTCCAAGAGATGGTGGAGCAAATAGCAGCTACTGGTGCCAATGTTGTGTTCTGCCAGAAGGGTATTGATGATTTAGCACAGCACTATCTCGCAAAAGCAGGAATTCTAGCAGTTAGAAGAGTCAAGAAGAGCGACATGGAGAAGCTTGCTAAAGCAACAGGCGCAAAAATCGTCACAAACGTTAAAGACTTAACAAGTGAAGACCTTGGCTACGCTGAGCTTGTTGAGGAGAGGAAAGTTGCTGGGGAGAACATGATCTTCGTTGAGGGCTGCAAGAATCCAAAAGCCGTCACAATCCTCATTAGAGGAGGAACAGAGCACGTCGTTGATGAAGTCGAGAGAGCCCTCGAAGACGCAATAAAAGTCGTCAAAGATGTAATGGAAGATGGTGCAATCTTGCCAGGTGGAGGAGCCACAGAGCTTGAGCTCAGCATTAGACTCGATGAGTTTGCAAAGCAAGTAGGTGGAAAGGAACAGCTTGCGGTTGAGGCATTTGCTGAGGCTTTAAAGATTATTCCAAAGACCCTTGCCGAAAATGCCGGACTAGACACAATAGATGTTCTCGTTAAAGCCATAAGCGAACACAAGAACAAGGGAAAAGCAATTGGTGTCGATGTCTTTGCTGGGGAACCAGCTGACATGCTCGAGAGAGGCGTCATTGAGCCAGCTAGGGTTAAGAGACAAGCAATCAAGAGTGCAAGTGAAGTTGCAATAATGATACTCAGAATCGACGACGTCATTGCCGCAAAGCTATCAAAGAGCGAAGGTAAAGGTGGAGAAGGAGAAATGGGTGGAATGGGCGGAATGCCCGGTATGATGTGATTTCTCTTCTTAACTTTTCTTTCAATTTAGAAAATTAAAAATTTTGAGAAATTCTAAATTAAAAAAGAAGTCAACCTAGGACTGATAGCAAAACTCCAGCAGCTACTGCCGTTCCTATAACCCCAGCAACGTTTGGTCCCATTGCGTGCATTAGTATGAAGTTACCCGGATCTTCTTTTGCAGCAAGCTTTTGAACAACTCTAGCACTCATTGGAACTGCTGAAACACCGGCAGCACCGATCATTGGGTTTATCCTTCCACCGCTAAGCTTCATCATGAGCTTACCCAACAATACCCCACCAGCAGTTGCCGTTGCAAACGCTATGACACCAAGGAGAAGGATTTTTATAGTGCTCAAAGTTAGAAAGCTCTCCGCCTGCATTGTTGATCCAACGCCAAGTCCAAGGAAGATTGTGACGATGTTCATTAGTTCTTCCCTTGCAGCTTTGCTAAGCCTCTCAACAACACCGCTTTCTCTGAAAAGGTTGCCGATCATGAGCATTCCAACCAAAGGAGCTGCTGAAGGCACAAGAAGACCTATGATTATCATTGAAGCTATTGGGAAGATAACTTTTTCCCTCTTTGAAACCGGTCTTAGCTGTTCCATTCTGATTTTTCTCTCTTCTGGAGTTGTTAAGGCTTTAATAACCGGAGGCTGGATTATTGGAACAAGGCTCATGTAGGAGTAAGCAGCTACTGCAGTTGCACCAAGTAAATGGGGAGCGAGCTTAGTGGTTAGATAAATCGTTGTGGGACCATCGGCACCGCCGATAATACCAATTGAAGCCGCCTCTTGAAGGTTAAAGCCTAAAGCCACTGCAGTAAGCATTGCAATGAAGACACCAATCTGAGCCGCTGCACCGAGCAATGCAGTTTTTGGATCTGCAATCATTGGGCCAAAGTCAGTCATTGCTCCTAGGCCAAAGAAGATTAGCAACGGCACAACTTCAGTATCAATAAGGTAGTGCTTAATTAAGAAAAACAACCCTGGATGCTCTGGATCAGCACTCAAAATACCAGTCAATGGAAGGTTTACCAATACAGCACTTATTCCAATTGGGAGCAACAACAATGGCTCCATCTCATACCTTATGGCCAAATACATCAGGATGAAACCAACAATTATCATTATCACATTTCCGACTGTTAAATGAAAGAGACCTATGTTGGCAAAGAAGTCAAGTATTGCTTGCTCAATTCCCATTCTCCATCACCCAAGTTCTATTAGTGGTTGGCCTGTGTCTACTGTGTCGCCCTCTTTAACAAGTATCCTCTTCACAACACCATCCCTAGGCGAAGGAATCTCATTCTCCATCTTCATAGCCTCCAAAACAAGCAACCCCTGACCCACCTTAACCACATCACCCTCCCCAACCAAAACCCTAAGTATCTTACCAGGCATCGGAGCCGCAACCAAATTCCCACCAGCCGCTGGCGCCGAAGGAACCTCAACTGGAGCCGCAGGAGCTGGAGTTGGAGCCGACACAGGTGCAGAAGGGGTACTTACAAGCTGGGCAACGGGTTGGGTGGGTTGAGCAGCGAGAGCCCCCATTGGGATTCCAAGATCCTTAGCTTCAACTTCATAGCTTTCTCCTTCAAAGCTTACTTTGAACTTTCCTACACCGAGTTCTTCAACCTCAACCTCGTAAGGAACACCATCAACAATGACCTTAACTTTACCTTTCATCCTCACCATGCCCCCATTTCATAGTTAAAGTTTTCAACTTCCTCTATTTGGGATTGGATACCGTACAGACGCCAAGCATCAGAGGGTTTCTTTTTAAACGGCAAAGGCCTAAGTTGAGCGTTCTTCTCTGCCATGTAAGCCAAAATCGCAGCAGTAATTACAGCGAGCTTCTTTGGCTCAATTGAAGGCCTTTCTTCAACAACTGCTTTCTCTTCCTTAGGTAAAGGCTTAACTTCCACGGGCTTTTCCCTCTCAATCAACACCCTTTCAAGGTAGCCAATGCCATACATTGCAAGGGCTAGTATTGAGAGCACTAGGAAAACTACCGTAACGCCTAAAATGGTAATATAAAGACCCTCAAGGAAAAACTCCCAAGTGACCATTTTTCGCACCTCACAGAGGAATGTTTCCGTGTTTCTTTGGTGGGAGCTTTACACGCTTGCTTTCTAAAGCCTCCAGCGCCATGATTATCTTCCCTCTTGTTTCTGCTGGATCGATAACGTCGTCTATGTAACCCCTGCTTGCGGCAACATACGGGTTAGCAAACTTTTCTCTATACTCCCGTATCTTTTCTTGTCTAACCTCTTCGGGATTTTCCGCTTTGGCGATCTCCTTCCTAAAGATAATGTTTGCTGCCCCTTCTGGCCCCATAACGGCTATCTCAGCCGTTGGCCATGCAAATACAAAGTCTGCACCTAGGTGTTTGCTCCCCATTGCCAAGTAAGCCCCACCATAGGCCTTTCTTAGGATCACGGTAACCATCGGTACAGTTGCCTCAGAGTAAGCGTAGAGAACTTTTGCACCGTGCCTTATGATTCCACCGTACTCCTGCTGAACTCCCGGTAGATAGCCGGGAACGTCAACGAGTGTTACTATTGGAATGTTAAAGGCGTCACAGGTTCTGACAAAGCGTGCAATCTTATCGGAGCTGTCGATATCTAAAACGCCAGCCAAGTGAATTGGGTTGTTTGCCACAATTCCGACCGTTTGTCCGTTCATCCTTCCAAAGCCTACAACAGCATTTGGAGCAAAGTAGGGGAGTATCTCAAGGAAGTCTGGATTTCCGTTTGCATCTCTATCAACAATCTCATAAATAACCTGCCTCACATCATAACCTTTGTTGGGATCATCTGGAACTATCTCATAGAGCCTATCGCTCTTTCTAAACGGCGGGTCGTTGGTTGGATATCTAGGCGGCTTCTCCATGTTGTTTGATGGGAGATAGCTTACTAGCCTCCTTATGAGCATTAAAACTTCCTCGTCACTTTTGCCTATTAAATGAGCCTGGCCGCTTTTTTGGGCATGAACCATTGCACCACCAAGCTGAATTGGAGAAACTTCCACTCCAGTAACGGCTTTTACTACTTGAGGACCGGTAATGAACATGAAGCTTGCAGGATTATCAACCATGAGAATAAAATCACCTATTGCTGGGCTGTAAACTGCTCCACCAGCACATGGGCCCATAATAGCTGTAATCTGTGGAACCACTCCGCTCAGAATAGTGTTCATCTTGAATATCTCACCATACCCCTTAAGGGAATCAACGCCCTCCTGAATCCTTGCTCCCCCAGAATCATTGAGCCCTATCACTGGAGCGCCTGCCTCTAGAGCCAGTTCCATAATGCGCTTTATCTTTGCCGCGTGCATCTCTCCCAGAGAGCCACCCATAACAGTGAAATCCTGAGCATAAACAAAAACCAATCTGCCATCAATCGTTCCATATCCTGTTATCACTCCATCGGCAGGGAGTTCCATCTTGTCAAGACCAAACTCTGTGTTTCTGTGCTTAACGAACATTCCTATCTCCACAAAACTTCCCGGGTCAAGGAGTTTTTCGATTCTTTCTCTTGCAGTGAGCTTCCCTTTTTCGTGCTGTTTTGCTACCTTCTCCTCTCCACCCATCTTCAGAATTTTCTCCTTCTTTTCATAGAGTTCCTTCACTTTTTCCTCCATGCTCATAAGAGTTGCCCCCATAACCATTGGTTAACTAATTTGTAGTTTGTAAACCCCTTTAAAAGGATTTTCATAGTCATAAAATGCCCAGAAGAGTACATGTGCACAAATAAAAGAGTGAAAAAGATCTCAGAGGTGGGCTATCGGGGTTTCAGCACCACAAGCTTCACACTTCAAGAAGTGGAAGCGATCTCTCTTGATGATCTTTGTGTCCGGCGAGCCACACACAGGACATATGACGTACTCTTTGAGGTATTTCTTCATTTTGTTTGCTATGAGATATGGTGTAAAACGTCCCTGCAGTACAGCTCTCCTTCCCTCCAAGACACCCGCAGTAGCGACTTCCCTCAGGATAAACTTAAGCAAGTGATTCGGGTCTCTGTTCATAGCCTCAGCGATATCCCTGAAGTTCTCGATTATCGTTTTGTTCCCTTCGATTGTTACAACTGCAGCAGGAACCTCAAATCTTGATTCGTGATGCTTGACATTCTCTGGAAGTTCTTCGTACGCTTTTTCCAAAAGCTTCTCATAATCATAATAATCGTACTCCATTTTTCTCACCTCGCTATAGGTTCTATCTTCGCCTTATTAACCTTTTCACAAAACCTTGTAATAGCCTGAGCGCGGTTCATATATCATTGAATTGGCTTTGAGTTCTTCTAGTATTTTCTCAACCTCACTCTTCCCTATCCCATGTCTGCTTGCCTCTTTTATTATTTCCTCCCTTGGGGCTCCGTAATCTTCTAAGTCCTGAAGCTCCTTTATTATGCTAAGGACTCTGTCCATCTTGTTGATCTTCTTTGACGATTTTCCGACCTCCAAGATGCTAACGTCAATGTTTCCTTCTTCGTCCATTGCCGTTTTCCTTAATGTGTACTCCACAAGCTCAATTGCAGCCCTAGCGTCTTCTTTTGTGACAATCTCACTCAGCCGCATTTTTGCATGGGCCTCGCTGAGTCTTATAAGGGCCTCAAGCTGTCTTGCGGTAATTGGAATCGGTTTAATTCCCTCTTCACTGCCTCCTCTCCCTATTGTCCTTCTCATCTTAACGTAGTAGCGCTTGATTTCCTCCATCGCTTCTTTACTGAGCACTGGTTTGATGTTCTTTCTTGCATAGGCTATGTACTTCTTAAGAAGGTCATGTGGTATCTTTGGAGCAACGGCCTCTGCTTCACCCTTCCTGACCTTAAGTATGTGCTCGGCTATCTCGGAGTCCAGTTTTTCGTCGGGCTCATCGAGAAGAACGAAAATAAGGTCAAATCTGCTTAGGAGCGTTGGGGGCAAATCCACCTGCTCCGGAAGGGACTTCATTCTATTGAACCTTCCATATTTAGGATTTGCTGCGGCTATAACGGTAGTTCTAGCATTTAAAGTTGCAGTAATTCCTGCCTTTGAGATACTAACGGTCTGCTGCTCGAGGGCTTCGTGTATAGAGCTTCTGTCCCTGTCGCTCATTTTGTCAATCTCGTCAATTAACGCAATTCCCATATCCGCCAAGACGAGAACTCCAGCCTCTAAAACCCAAGAACCTGTCAGTTCATCCCTCACCGCGGCGGCAGTAAGCCCTGCGGCGCTTGAGCTCTTCCCACTCGTATAGATAGCTCTCGGTGCTAAATTCGCCACATAGCGAAGGAGCTGGCTTTTAGCCACTCCCGGATCGCCTACAAGCAAAACGTGGCTCTCTCCCCTCAGTCTTGTCCCATCGGGAAGCTGCTGTGTGTTTCCTCCAAATAACGCGAGAGCAATTCCGAGTTTTTCCTTTTTCATTCCATAAATGGCAGGAGCAATAGAGTCAACTATTACATCGACAATATCCTTCCTTTTTGCAAGCTCTTTAATCTTCTGCTCATCCTCGGGTGTTATTTCGAGCTCTTCTATCTCCTTGCTTAGCTGTTCCACATAGTTTGCCTCTATTATCTTTCTGAATATTGGCCTCTTATCTCTCTGCTCTAAAACAACCCTTAAGATTCCAGTTATAACCACCCTATCCCCTGGAAGGGCAATATCCACAAGGTCGTCAAGCAAAATTACATCAACAAAACGGGGCATTTGGCCACCTTTAAGGCTTTCAGGCCTATCTTGGAGCCTAAAGCTCTGGAAATTGAGGAAAGTGCTCTTATCAACGTCAAGCTCCACGTTTCTGCTTCCGCAGGCTTCACACTTGTTGGGCTTGATTAGAGTAGCGTAGGGTTTTTGAAGCCTCACCATCTCATGTCCGCAATCCTTACAGATATAAACCGCTCTGGAAACAAAAGGCTTCACCTCGGTCATTCTTGTTATTATCCCTTCAACTTGGATGAATTTGTTTATATGCTCACTCGCAAGCTCTTTCACAAGGTAGCTCTTTGGCAGACCATGAAAACGGGCGTGAATTAGAAAAGGCTCCTTCCTAAAGAACTCCTCCTGCAGGATTATCTGGATAGCATCTTCAGCCGCGAGGATAACTTCCTCGGGGTTGTCTATAAGCTCTCCAGCAAGTTCGGGATCAAAGGCGTTTAAATGCTCCCAGTTTATCGCAATATATCTCCTAGGGACAACTGTCAGCACATCCCTTATTTCATCTAAATAAACCTTGTTCCCGCTGTCATCGGTATATTCTCTGAGAAACTTCACAAATCTCTCTATCATCTCCTCCTTGTCCATCACTTCTCACCCAACCACTCATTTCTAATTTGGGATATCTGGAGGTATATCCTCCTTTCCTCCAATGAGAGTCTGCTTAGGATCTCTAAGCTTCCGGGTCTGAACATTATTGCATTGATTATCTTGTTAAAGCGGAGCCTTTTGAGATACTGGTACTTTTTCTTTAAATTGGAAAGCTTGGTCATTTTGGCATTTAAAACTTCTATATCAACGTCTTTCTTGGTCTTTACATAGTTCTCAAGGTAATAAATATAGAATTCGGCTCTTTCATAAAGTCCCTCTGGAATTGAAGTTATTGGCTCGCTGTTTTTTTCTTCATTTATAACCTTCTCTAGTTCGCGAATGATTTTCTCGCTCTCATCTATAATCTCCACTATACCTCTTTCCCAAAGTTCTTTGGCTTTCCAATCTTCAATTAACGGAGTATCCCCAGCTTTCCAGCTTCCAAATGATTTTAACACCTTAACTGGAATCAACGCCCTGCCAACCAGCATTACCTTTCACCCTCTCATCGTATAGATTGTTGATGATCCGAAGTTCTTAAGCTTTAGCCCGACGAGGATAAAAATATAAACTCCTTATCCTTGACTATACAGAGGTGGTCATATGCTGATAGGAATAATGAGCGACACCCATGACAATCTCCCGGCTATAGCAAGGGCTGTTGAACTATTTAACAAGGAAGAAGTGGATCTTGTGCTTCATGCAGGCGATTATGTGGCACCTTTTGTCAAAAGAGAACTTTCAAAACTAAATGCACCTTTAAAGGGTGTCTTTGGCAACAACGATGGAGAGAGGGAAGGTCTCAAAAAGGCAATTGGAGTAGAGGATGAGGTAATAGAGTTAGAGATAGATGGACTTAAGATAGTCCTCCTCCACGGCACAAATGAGAAGATAGTTGAGGCATTTATAAGGAGCCAGCTTTATGACGTTGTGATAAGAGGACACACTCATAAATACGAGATAAGAGAAACCGGAAGGAGCATAGTTCTCAATCCAGGAGAGGTCTGCGGCTATGTCAGTGGAGTAAAGAGCGTCGCATTTTTGGACACAAGAAAGAGAGAAATAAAAATAGTAAACCTCGACACTGAAGAGCCACTCGGGTTTATGAGCCTTTGAAAAAGGATATAAGAACAAAAAGCAAAGAGAGAATCATGGAGACCGATCTGCTTACACCTAAAGAAAGATACAGCGGAGTAGTCTTTATTGGAGTTAGAAAAAATGGTGCGGTAGAGTTCGTAAAGGTCTATGCAGAAAGCGAAGAGGTTGCTAAAGACATCCTAGAGAGATTTCTATACGAAAAGGGAATCCATCCGGCAGATTTTGTTGTGGTTGATAAAGGGTACGAGAAAGTTGAAGGAAAGGAAATTATAAGTACTCGAACCGAGAGCGAGCTTTCTTCTTTTCTTGGACGTCTTGGACTAAGACTGCTCTCAAATGGGATCCTCTACCTTCAAGGAAGGAAAGAGATATACCAGATAACCTCCCTCAGCAAAGACCTTTTAAAGGAAATACGCGCCAAAGAGGAGTTGCAAGAGGAAGTGATTAAATTCGAGTTCAAAAAGCTAACTCTCCCGTCGAGGTTTATTGAAAAGCTTAAGGTACTGGAGCTAATGGAGGATACGCTGATAATAAACCATGCAGAACTCCCTCTTCCGGAGATTTTAGATGAAATAACTAGAGGAGCCGTTAAAATCCCAGAAATACTTGAACTTGGCCCGCTGAAGCTCCAGCTGTTTGACAATGAGCTCCACAAAGTGGTAAAGAAAGGAGAAGAGCTTCTCATAAAACCTCCGGTGATAGTTTGGGACGGTTACGTTGATTCCCTAGAGGATTTTGAAGTTAATGAAATTGAGAAGGGGATTTACAACGCCCCTCTGTTCTTAAAAGCTCACAAGGGATTTCTAGTACTCAGAGAACCTCCGAGAGAGCTAGTTGAAAAGCTGTTGAGGATTAAGGAAAAAGGAAGTGCAAGGATTAAAGGCCTCAAGGTACCAGTAGAATTTACATTAATAGTGGAAAGCAAGGATACAAAAAAGTACGACCTGCCTGTGAAAATAAAGCTGCCGTACTTAAGTGAGGAAGAATTTAAGGAGATTTTAGCCAGAAAAACTAAATTGAAGATACCAGATGAAGTGGTAGAAAAAATACCCGAACAGAAAAGAACCTTTAAGACCATCTCAACTCTCTCAAAGCTCCTCAAGAGGCTTAAAGAACAAAAACCCAACAAAAGGCCAGAAGAACTTTTAAAGGGGGCTCTTGTACTATTTCTCGGTGAAGAGGATGAAGATCATTGACGGAAGCTACGGAGAGGGTGGGGGACAGATATTAAGGACTGCACTTGCCCTTTCAGTCATAACTGGGGAACCTGTTAAAATAATCAAAATCAGAGCTAAAAGGCCAAAGCCCGGACTAAGGCCGCAGCACCTCTACGGGGTTCTAGCCCTTCGGGAACTTTCAAATGGAGAAGTAAGGGGGGCGAGAGAAGGTTCAACTGAGCTGGAGTTCTACCCCAAAGGTATAAAAACAAAGCATATCAGAGTGCCGATAAAAACCGCCGGCAGCATAACCCTTGTCCTCCAAGCTCTCCTGCCAGCGATGGTCTTTGGAGATAAGGAGATCACCTTTGAAATAACAGGGGGGACTGACGTACCTTGGAGCCCTCCGGTAGATTATCTAAAACACATAACCCTCTACGCCCTTAAAAAGCTCGGCATTAGGGTGGAAATAGAAATAAAAAGAAGGGGACACTATCCGAAAGGTGGGGGATTAGTTGTTGGCAAAGCCTATCCTTGGGAAGAAAAAAAGCCGCTGATTGCTAAAGAGTTCAAGAAAATCTACAGCTTTGAAGGAATAAGCCACGCTGTAAGGTTGCCTTCTCACGTCGCTGTAAGACAGGCAAAGGCGGCAAAAGAGACTCTTGAAAGGGCCTATCCTCTCGTACCGGTAAATGTGAAAGAAGAGTTCTATGAACCAGAAAAAGACCCTCACCTCGGGCCTGGTAGTGGGATTGTTATATGGGCGAACACAGACGTTCTCCGCTTGGGAGGAGATGCCCTTGGAGAGAGAGGCAAGCCAGCAGAAGTTGTGGGAAGAGAGGCTGCAAATGAGCTCATAGAACAGCTAAAACCAAAACATGCGGTGGATAAGTTCCTCGGAGATCAGCTCATACCTTTCTTAGCCTTCGCTGGAGGGGAAATATGGGTGAGTAAAATCACAAACCACTTAATAACCAACGTCTGGGTAGTAGAACAGTTCTTTGGAAAGGTCTTCGAGATAGAAGGAGAAATTGGAAAGCCTGGAAAAGTAAAAGTGGTGAAGAGGATAGAGCTCTAAGCTACTCCTCAATTTCCACTCCATAAACCGTTTTTGGATTTTCAACATGGATTTTGTATGCCCTCTCCTCATCCATTAAACCTTGCTGAAGAAATGCTTTTGTCCTCTTTGGAACGGTCTTTGGTCCTAAAACTGCTCCCGGGCGTTTTTTATCATCTATATAGTCAGTCTCCATTAAAAACCTGCTCCCCTGCATTAGGGCCTCCATGAGAGCCTTTTTGCTAGCTAAAATTGAAGGAAAGACTCCAACTTCTTCAGCGACTTTTATTAATGGAGGAGAGTAGTGCTTCACAACTCTGTAGGGCTTTATGCCAACTTCCTTGACGATCTTTCCAAGTTCTCTGAACTTTTCTTCGTTAAAGCTCTCCGTATGAAGTTGAACTGCACAGTTGGCATCTTTAGCCAATTCCATTCCATATTTCATGAGCTCGATGCTTGCATTCCATATCTCTTCGCTGACCTCGTAATGTGGTCTCCCTATCTCACCTATTGCTATTGCCTCTCCCTCCAAGCATAGCTTTTGAGCGTATTCCAAAGCTTTCATGACCTCACTTTTAGCGTATTCCACCCCTTTTCTGTCTGCCAAATAAGCAAACTCTGCTGGATGAACTCCAACCACAGCAAAGGCCTTAACGGGAGTTTCTTTATTTATTTTCTCCACCAGTTCAATGTGGAAATCCATAGCCTTCATGAAGTCTTCTGCTTTAACCCCACTAAATCCATAGTCGTGGGCGCTTTTGTAAACAACGTTCAGATGCGTTCCTCCAGCCCGGTGAAATTCTTTAACTGCCTCTAAAAACAGCCCTTTAAAGGGGTCAACGTGAAAGTGATTGTCAAATATTATCATTCCCACCACCAAAAAGGTATAAGAGAAGGGGTTTAAAAGCCATTAGGATTGATAGACTTCAAGCATCTCCCCGGCTTTTGGGTTAAGCCTTCCCTCTAAAACAAGGGCAACTTTATCATATTCGAGGGCAAAATCAACCCTTTGTCTTTCTCTCTGTATCTCCCTTATGAGTGCAGCTTTCTTTCTCTTTACTTTATAGCCCGGATAGATAACTCCCTCAGCAACTTCCCCCACTAACACCTCTCTACCAAGGATTTCGAAGACCCTTTCCACTTTAAACTTAGCCACGGGTCTTTTTGAAAATACCTCAACTTTACTCTCTTTCTTTTTGAAAACATCAAAAATCCTCATATTCACCACTGAAGTACCTTCTCAAGGGAGACCTCATACTCCTTGCCCAGAAATTCTATAAACGGGTTCTTTCCAAAAGTAATCTTTCCCTTCCCGTATTCGCCTTTGATATATGCCACCGTCGTTGCTATTTCCTCTAGCTCTGGAATCGGGTTGAACTTGAGACCTGAGGCAACTTTTTTGTCTATTATATAAAACGCTTTTCTGCTTTTGTTATCTAAAAATCCCTGAATGGAGTTTATTACTGTATAGAACTCGACAGGCTCCTGCATGAAAGCAAAAAGCCTCTCAAGACCAAGGACTATGTTGATATACTTTCCCTCAGCAAAAACTTCGTTTGCTACGCTCTCGTATCTGCTCAAATATATCACCGGCTCTGTTTCCAAGGGAAGTCTTCCTACGACCTTTCCAACTTCCATCTTCCCCCCAGTTTTAATTACAAGGACATCTGAGAAATCCTCCTGAACGCCGAGAAACTCCAATTGCTTTTTTACCATGAAGAGAGTGTCCAAGCTGTCGTCAATCATTATTTTCATTCCCCTTTCCCGGGCATACCTCACAAAAGCATAGGTAGCCATAACCGAACCGTAGGAAGTCTCATCCTCGATAAGAACCAGATCACCAAAGGGTGTTTTATCTATAACATTAAAAAGCATCTCTTTTGTCATTTCCATCCTATCACCCCGATAGGAATTTCAATTTCCTTTCCAAGCAGATCTAAACTCGTGGATTTTTTGAAAGTAAAAACACCACTTGTGGGAGTTGGGACGGCTTCAATTACCGTGGTTGATATTCTTTCAAGTTCCGGCAGAGGGTTAAATGTAGCTGAGGATGCAATGTCCTTATTGATCAGATAGAAGGCCTTCCGCTTCTCATTTCCAAGGAAAGACTGAATCGCAAGGATAAGGGCATATAATTCCGATACCGACGAAACAAAGGAAAATAACCTTTCAAGACCAAGAACAATGTTTATGGATTTCTTGACCTTTGAAAAGACCGCTCTACCTGCTTCTTCATAGTTTCTTATGTATATAGCCGGCTCGCTGACAAACTTCACTTTCGTAACAACATTTCCAACGTTCCTTTTTCCACCAGTCTTAACAACAAGGGCATCTCTAAAGTCCTCATCAATGCCAACAAATTCAAGATGTTTCTGGATAACATGCAGGGAATCGAAGTTATCATCGATTATAACTGGCAGGCCCCTCGATTTCCCATAATACAGAAGCCCAAGAGTCATGAGCTCAGGTATAAACGATCGGTAGTATTCAACAAGAACAATCTCTCCAAACTTTATCCTATCAATGAGTTTAAAAACCTCTTCTAAGGATTCCAAACTCTCACCCCCATAATTAGCTAATACTTTTACAGATATAACTTTTTTGCATTACAAAAATAATAAAGAAGAATCAGAGCCTGACAACGTGTACAGAACAAGAGATGCAGGGGTCAAATGCCCTCACGGTTTCTTCCAGCTTTTGAAGGAAACTCATTTCATCTGAGCTTCCATACCTTTTTTTGGCCTCTTCGTAAAGGCTTAGCTCCATAATAGCGTGATTGAAAGCTGTGGGAGTTATGATGTTAGAATAAGCTATGTTGCCATTTCCATCAATCTTATAGTGGTGTACCAGCACTCCTCTCGGTGCTTCAACATAACCTATCCCTTCCCCTTCCTGCGGTTCAACTGGGACGTTTTCTGCCTCGAAGCCTTTATCAAGGAGAGTTCTAGCTATCTCTTTTGTTCTCTCAAGAGCATATACTAATTCGATGGCTTGAGCTAGGTTGTTTAAGCTAACGTATCCCTGAGCAAGCTTTTCCTTATACTCTTCGTAGAGATGCTTTGCCATTGGGGTGAGCATTTCATACTTCAGCATTACCCTTGGCAAAGCTCCCACCATAAACACCTTTTCCCTGTACCTGCTCTGCTTTGCAAAGCTGTATGGGAGGGTTCTCTCCTCAATGTGCTCAAAGTAGTCAAAATGTTCCCCATCGTCAGCAATCAATTTATCTCCATAGAGATAGCCGTTAACTGCAACGTAGTGTTCTGGTTTTGCCCCTAAATGCTCTTGACCTGCGAATATACCAACGCCTCTCCTTGCAAGCTTTATCAAGGCTTCGCTTTGCCTTTCCATTCTTTCAAGCTCTTCTATAGTTGGATATCTCCCAAACCCGCCGGGCTTGACGTTTATACCATGTATCTCCCTTCCGCCAATAACTTCCCTGAGGTAGTTGCCAAACGCCTTAAGTGCAAGACCCTCCTTGACGATCTCACCGTGTTTGCTCGCCATTCTTATGGCATCAGCATAGCCGAAAAGGTCTGGGGCTACCAACAAGTATAGGTGCAGAGCATGACTCTCAAGAAGCTCCCCGAGAAGTCCGAGCTCCCTCAGAAGCGTTATCTCCATGGGAACCTTAACGTCAAAGGCTCTTTCAATGGCAAGCACTGAAGCAACTGAATGTGATAGATAGCAGATAGCACATATCCTCGCCTCTAAATCCGGCACATCCCAATAGTGTCTTCCAAGGGTGAGAAGCTCAAAGAACCTTGGCCCTTCAAATATTTTCACCTTAACGTCCTTCACTTCTCCATTTTCAATGATTATTTCTGCTCCTCCGTTTCCTTCTACCCTTGTAAAGGCTTCGATCTCAATGCTCACCATCTCAGCTCACCCCTTGCAAACGTCTTGAACTTTCTCCGAATGTACTCTTCATCATAGCCAAGTCCCTTGAGAATCTCAAATTCACTTGCAGGATTTGCCTCTTTTGGTATTGGACCTCTACAGCCAATACACCCGAGTTGAGACCTTATGCACACGGCGTTGCATCCGCCAAGGGTTATAGGGCCCAAACAGGGGATGCCCCTCTTAATAAGAACACACTCGTATTCATTGAGCTTACATTCTACACAGACCGGATAGTCCTTCGTCGGCGGCTCAACACCTTTTGCCAAATTCATGAGTACCTGATAAATTTCATCCTTATCGTAGGGACAGCCCGGCAAGGCGTAATCAACGGCAACATGCTGCACAACGGGAGTTGAATCCAAGGCCTTCATTGGGTTTGCTCTCGTTCCATAAACTTTCTCAAGTTTGTCTCTTATCTTCCCTTCCACACTGGCCTGCACATCTCCATGAGTGGCACATGTCCCAAGGGCTATGAGATACTTTGAATGGTTTCTTGCATAGTGGAGCAAATTAAGATCTCTTTGAGTTGAAACCGTTCCCGTTACTATTGCAACATCGAGGGTATCGTGCTCTTTAAAACTTGAAGCCATGTGAAATTCCTTTATTTCATAGAATTCAAGCAGATCAAAGAGCTTCTCATAGAGGAAGAGAATGTTCAATGCACAGCCCCCACAATCAGTCAGCTCAAAAACACCAAGCTTAAGCATCATATCAGCCCCCTTGTGGATAGAGCATCCCAATAAGTGAATACAGGGCCGTCTTTGCACACATATTTAATAGAAGTGCTCGTTCCCACGATGCAGTGGCCGCATTTTCCAACTCCACAGCGCATTCTCCTTTCGAGGGTCATGTAGATTCTGCCCGGGGAAAGCTTTCTATCGAGAAGTTCCTTTATAACAAAGCGGTACATCACTGGTGGGCCGCAGATTAGTGCATAGGTGTTCTCAACGTCAAAGGTCTCCCCCCTGAAGAGATCTGTGACGACTCCTTTGCACACCCTCGGTGAATAACCCTTTTCTAGGTATATGCATGAGGGGCTTTCTACTTCGTAG
Source organism: Thermococcus aegaeus (assembly GCF_055393685.1). Classification (NCBI taxonomy): domain Archaea; kingdom Methanobacteriati; phylum Methanobacteriota; class Thermococci; order Thermococcales; family Thermococcaceae; genus Thermococcus; species Thermococcus aegaeus. The sequence goes on from NZ_AP042464.1 coordinate 1,621,593, forward strand.
GCGAGCTTCACGTGACAGTTCATGTCTTCTCCATGTTTAAGGAGGTGAATTATCTCATCTCTAAAGAGAATGTCCTCGTAAGCCTTGGTTCCATAGAATAGGTATATTCTCTCGTACTTTCCTGTATCCAAGGCATACCACAGCACCGAGCGAAGAGGTGCCATTCCAAGACCACCAGCAACAAGAACCAGTGTAGCCCCTTCCATTTTCTCCATTGGAAAGCCATTGCCGTAAGGGCCTCTAATCCCAACTATGTCGCCCTCTTTGAGCTTATGCATGTATTTTGTCATTCTTCCAACTCTCCTAACACAGAGCTGGAAGTAGCCCTCTCTAGTAGGAGTGGAGCATAGGCTTATCGGGAACTCTCCAAAGCCCCTTATGTCAACTACAACAAACTGGCCGGGCTTGTATTTGAAGTTCCTGTTAACTTCAGGGTCAACAAAGCGAAGTGTAAAGAGCTTTTCCCTTGAGGTTAGCTCCTTAACTTCCAAAATCCTCGCGTCGTGTGTTTGAAAGGTCATTGTAATCCCTCCCTTACCTCATCGAGAACCTTAACGTGCTCTATTTTAGCTGGGCAGAATTCATCACATCTTCCACAGCCGACGCAGTTGAAGCCCGCTGAAGGGTCAAAGTAGCTCTTGCAGTAATAGCGGTGCCTGAATCTATCCAAACGAGTAGGCCTGAAGTTATGACCTCCAGCAACCAAGCCGTGACTTTCCATAAAGCAGGAGTCGTATCTTCTCACCCTCACCGCCTCATAAGCGTTCATCCATAGGTCACACACTTCATAGCATCTGCACGTCGGACAAACCATGTTGCAGTTCCCGCAGCCAAGGCAAATCTTCTCATACTTCTTCCACACCGGGCTGTCAAACGCAAGATCCAAAATATCTGCCAGCCCCTCCTTGTTTAGGGAGCGCTTAAAAGCATTGGTTCTTTTTTCTTCAAATTCCCTAAAATTGTGGAAATCCTCTTCTGTGACTTCTTCAAAGAGCTCCTCATTCTCCCAGGCAATCTCGTGTCCTTTTACACTTCCAACTCTGACCAGCCAGCCATCTGGAAGCTCATGGAGGAAGAGATCAAAGCCGTGCATTGCAAAGTCTGTTCCCAAGCTCTTGCAGAAGCAGTACTCATCTGGCATACAGCTTATTCCAATAATAACTGCATTTTCCCTTCTCTTTTTGTAATAAGGATCTACCGGCTCGGCAAGGTAAACTTTGTCGAGTATCTCCAATCCATGGATATCACACGAATGAACCCCAAATAGAACTATCGGTTCAACTCCGTCGCTTTCTTCCCATTTACCTCCTTTAAGTCTGAGCATCTCATCTTTAGGCCTCACAAAGAACTTCTTTGGAGGAAGCATCGTTCTAGTGTAATCAAAGGCTATTTGTGAAGGTTTCTCGACATGCTGGAAGGAATAGATGTTCCCCTTTTTCACCGGAGCGTACACTTTGCCCCATTTCTTCAAAGAGTTGAAGAATCCCTCAAAATTTTCTTGAGATAGCTTTACATATCGCAAGACAATCACCCGAAACTATTATTCAATTTTATGTTTGTAAAGAACCGATTTAAGGATTTTTTAAACGGAAGGTGATCAACCAAATGTTACAAACATATACTTTATAGTACACTAATGGTGATTGATGACAATTTATAACTAAAAGTATAACGATGAGCACCAATGTCCCTCTCTGGAAAAGGTTTATATTAGTAAACCTACAAACTAATAGTGGTGATGTCTTGTGTTCAAAATAGTTCACAAGGAGAGATTGGCTCCACACATTAATCTTTTTGAAATAGAAGCACCCAGAATAGCTAAACATGCAAAACCAGGGCAGTTTGTTGTCATAAGGCTTCACGAGAGGGGAGAAAGAATTCCTCTAACGATAGCTGATACAAATCCCCAAAGCGGTACAATAACAATAGTTGCCCAAGAGGTGGGGAAAACGACCTATGAGCTTGGAACGTATGAGGCAGGACAGTACCTTTTGGATGTTCTGGGGCCCTTGGGACAGCCAAGCCACATAGACAAGTTTGGAACAGTTGTCATGGTAGGAGGAGGAGTAGGAGTAGCAGAGATTTACCCAGTTGCAAGAGCAATGAAAGAAGCGGGAAACTATGTAATATCTATCCTCGGTTTTAGAACCAAAGAGCTAGTTTTCTGGGAGGATAAGCTGAGATCAGTAAGCGATGAAGTGATAGTAACAACCAACGACGGAAGCTATGGGATGAAAGGATTCACAACTCACGCACTGCAAAAGCTCATCGATGAAGGAAGAAAGATAGATCTCGTACATGCTGTAGGGCCCACTATTATGATGAAATTTGTTTCAGAGCTGACCAAACCCCATGGAATCAAAACCATAGTTAGTTTAAACCCAATAATGGTCGATGCAACGGGTATGTGCGGTGTTTGTAGGGTTACGGTAGGAGGAGAGATAAAGTTTGCATGCGTAGATGGACCAGAGTTCGATGGACATGAAGTTGATTTTGATGAACTTATGAGAAGACTGGATTATTATAAAGACTTGGAGAAGCTTTCATTTGAAAAATGGAAGCGCGAGAGGGGGATGGTTTAAATGCCAAGAAAGATTATAAAAGAGAGAGTTCCAACTCCAGAAAGACCTCCTGAGGAGAGAAACAAGGACTTTAATGAGGTAAACCTGGGCTATACCTTAGAGCTCGCAAAGAAAGAGGCAGAAAGATGCCTTCAATGTAAACCCGCTCCCTGCGTACAGGGATGTCCCGTTTATATAGACATACCAGCCTTTATAGCGAAGATAATCGAAGAGGATATGAAAGGGGCCCTAGAGGTCATATGGAGGAACAACTCACTTCCAGCAATTACCGGTAGGGTCTGTCCTCAAGAAGACCAATGTGAAGGAGTATGTACAATGGGCAAGGTTGGAGATCCTATTAATATTGGGAAGCTTGAAAGGTTTGTTGCAGATTACGCAAGAAAACACGGCATAGACGAAGAACTCCTCCAAGAGCAGATAAAAGGAATACAGCCAAATGGAAAGAAGGTCGCCGTTATTGGGGCTGGACCCGCTGGCCTTACCTGTGCCGCTGAGCTGGCAAAGATGGGCTACGAGGTTACAATATTTGAAGCCCTCCACGAGCCGGGAGGAGTTACCATATATGGAATTCCTGAATTCAGGCTTCCCAAAGAGATAGTGAGGAGAGAGCTTGAGAACCTGAGAAAGCTTGGTGTGAAGATAGAAACAGATACGCTTGTGGGCAAGACAATTACCTTTGAAGAGCTGAAAGAGGAGTACGATGCCATTTTCATAGGAACCGGAGCTGGAACGCCAAAATTCGTGAAGTGGGAAGGGATAAACTTAAATGGAATTTATTCGGCAAATGAGTTTCTCACAAGGGTTAACCTCATGAAGGCATATCAGTTCCCCGAGTATGATACTCCGATTAAAGTGGGTAAAAGAGTTGCAGTTATTGGAGGGGGAAACACAGCAATGGACGCGGCTCGTTCTGCGTTGAGACTCGGCGCTGAAGTGTGGATTCTCTACAGAAGAACAAAAAAGGAAATGACAGCAAGAATAGAAGAGATACACCATGCCGAAGAAGAGGGAGTGAAGTTCATGTTCTTGGTATCTCCAAAAAGATTCATCGGAGATGAGCATGGAAATCTTAAGGCAATAGAGCTTGAGAAGATGGAGCTTGGAGAACCTGACGAAACCGGAAGGCGGAGGCCAGTTCCAACGGGCGAAACTTTCATTATGGAATTCGACAATGCTGTAATAGCAATAGGGCAGACCCCAAATAAGACGTTTATACAAAGTGTACCCGATCTTCTCGTAGACAGGTGGGGAAGGATAGTAGTGGATGATAAGCTAATGACAAGCATTCCTGGAGTCTTTGCTGGTGGGGATGCCATAAGGGGAGAGGCAACTGTTATACTGGCAATGGGCGACGGAAGAAAAGCCGCAAAGAGCATACACGAATACTTAAGCGGAAATGCCTAAATTCCCCCATTCTCTATTTTTGGTGATATTATGGAGTTCTTCGAAGTTGTTAAGAAGAGGAGGAGCATTAGAAAATATCAAGATAAAGATGTGCCAAAGGAGCACGTGGAGAAGATTCTTGAGGCGGCATTTTATTCCCCAAGCTCGAGGAACAGAAGGCCATGGCACTTTGTAGTTGTCGATGATAGGGGGCTCATCAGAAAGCTGGCAAAGACAAGGAAAGCACTTGAATTCCTTGAAACAGCTCCTTTAGCAATAGTAGTGTGTGGAGACGAAAGCATAAGCTCAGCGTGGATTTTTGACGCCTCAATAGCAGCCGAGCACATACAATTAGCGGCAACAGCCCTTGGCTTGGGAGCATGCTGGGGCCATATTCTAGAGAGAAAATACAGCGAAGAAAAGAGCGCTGAAGAATACGTAAGGGAACTCTTGGGAATCCCCAAGCATATAAGAGTTTTGTGCGTCATAGGCATAGGTTATCCAACTGAACAAAAGCCCGAACACAGCAAAGAGGAGATAATGTGGGAGAGGGTTCATTTGAACCATTTTGGGAGTAAATTTTAACTCACTTTCCTTTTTCTAATATACCATGCTATCAATGAAATAGACATCAGAGCTACAAAAAATCCTGCTAGTTTTCTCTGTAAGAATTCCTTCTCACTAATTTCAAAGCTCCCACTTTGAAGATCCATTAAAAGAAGCAGCATTGCGTAATCTTCAGAACATCCCCTTATCCCGTACTCCCCTGTCAGCTCACTTTCACATCTAAGCAAATTGTACTCTTCCAGGAATTTTCTTATATCCTGAGTCTCACCTGATAGATAGTACCAAAGAAGAGCCATCACAGAGGGTCTGAGAGAATCACTCCACCAGTCATAACGGGGGCGAATTTTGAAATTATAACAGCCCTTGTTGCATTTCTCTATTTCAGCACAACCCACCTTCATATAACTCCCATTTGAAAGCTTCTTGAGAAGAAACACTGCAATTTCCGGCTCCCAACTAATTTCTTCCGGGATGGTAAAATTAATGTTTCCACTTATTGTGAAATTCTTTTCAAATGCTTCAAACTCCCATCTCTTGCTTAAAAGGTAATGAAAAGTCCCGTTCTCTTCAATTTTACTTAAATTGGTTCCATTAAACGTCATTTGGATATAATACTTCTCTTTTGAGTCCCAGAACAAATTTACTGAAATATGGAGGTCATAATAATTGGTAAAAGAGAGTTTCGTTTTATTTAAGACTGAGACCACGAAGTTGATGGCAGTTTGGTTGAGTTCTAACCCTTCTTCCTTAATTAGTACTAATGGAACAACCAAGCTCTCAAGGGGTTCTCTATGAAGAAAGTGAACACTTGGAAATCCAAGCTGGTAGAAGGGGAAATTATAGCCCCACTCAGGAGTTTCATTTTCAAGGAAGTATGCTAGATATTTCTCATTCATTAAATTTTTAGGTTCAAAATTTGAATTCAACCACTCCAAAGGTTTTGAAACATCATATCCCAATCTGTGGAGAAGTGCAATGGCATATGCCGTGGAAACTAAGCTCGGTGTTTCTTTGAACCCCCATATCTTTTCTGCTTCTTCACAAGTTGAGTATCCACCCTTAGAAGAAGAGATAGTATAGACATAGGTCCAATATGTCTCATTTTTCATAGTTTTCAGGAGATATTGTACTCCGTTCTTTATTACAGGGGAATCCTCAGGTTCGCCAGCATCCAGAAGTGCATATAAAATCAGAGCTGTTGAAGCGACCCTAGAACAGGTTATCACATAACTGTATTCTGGACATTTCCTGAGTGAAAACCCATAAAGACAAGAAGGAAAACTTTCAAAGTCTTTAGGTCTTTCTGCGTAATAATAAGCATCACAGAAGGGAACACCAGGAACATCAAAGGTTATGATGGGTGGAAATGAGCCATCGGCTTCTTGAAGTGATTTTAGCCATTTTGCGTATTCTTCAATGATTTCCCTTTCCTTAAAACCTGACCTAGCAATTGCTATTATTTCAAGAGAGCGAACATATATCCTGTAATTCAGATCAGCGTTTTTAATGGATTTATCTTGAACAAGCTCCTTAATTACATCTTTTTTAGCTTCATCAAGAGAAACAGCCCCAGCTTGGGGAGTTAATAGAATAAGCACCAAAAGTATGAATGAAAATTTTCTCCTATTCATGCTTATAGTTAGTCTCTTCATCTTAATAAAGATTTTTCGATTATCTGCAAGATAATTGTAACAAAAAAAGGAAGTTCAGTTAAATAACCGCAGGTATCCCCGGAACTCTTGGGAACGGCTGCACTTCAGCTATGTGCTTTGCACCCACTATATACCTGACAAGCCTTTCAACACCTATGCCGGCTCCAGCAGAAGGTTTAAGCTTCCCAGCTTTTGCAACCTCAAGATAAGGCCTAAAGGCCTCCAAGCTCAACCCGCTTTCCTTCAGTTTTCTAAGTATTACATCATACTCCCACTCTCTTTCTCCTCCGCTCGAAACCTCTCCGTAACCCTCTGGAAGTATCAAATCGTAGTTTCTGAAGTGCCCTGGTCTTTCTGGATCTTCCTTATCATAGAATTCCCTTGAGATGTCCGTTATCCAGAAAGGCTCACTCATTGCTTTGCTTGCTTCTTCATCACTTCCAAACTCTTCCTTTATCTCAGCTAGTGTAAAGCGCTTAAATGGTGCCTTAACTTTAGGTAAGCTTCTTTCTTCAATTTCTTCCCATTTTCTTGCTTCCTCAAAAAGACCAACCATAAGCTCCTCAATTAATCCCATGACATCGTCCATAGTGGCATAGGCTATCTCAAAGTCAAGCTGGGTGAACTCATATGCGTGTCTCCCATCGTCTCTATCTCTCTCCTCAAGCCTTATGTTTGGGGAAAGGATGAATATCTTTTCCAACCCCATAGCTATGGCGAACTGCTTATGGAGAATCATGCTGTGCATAAGCTTGAGCTTTGCTCCATAGGCCTCAATTTCCGGAGCTCTCATTTTACTCGCTGCCGGATCGGGCCATAAGGGGTCTGTTATGGAGCTAAGCATAACTGGCAGGAGCCACTTAAAGCCCTTCTTCACAAAGAAGTCTGTCATGTAGTCTATAACTTTCGTCTGCACTCTTATTGCTTTTTCAATATCCCTACTTACGAGTTGAACTGCGTTCATGAGCATCACCACTATGACAAATTCCTTAGTCCTATATGTACTTTATGCAAAAAAAGTTGAAAAATTGGTAATTTTGTAAAAGAAAGTGGGCTCTATTTTAAATTATATCCAACAAATTTATAAATAATATTGACACAATCTCCATAAAAACTTCAAAAGCAAAAACCTGCGAGAAGAAGAGAAGAAAGGAAAAAGCCTTCACTGCTGTGGACAGACGTCCTTCTCTGTCGGTGGGTTTGGATCAAGGCCTTTTCTTTGCCTAATTTGTCTTATGATTTGTATGGCAAGTTCGTTTGGAACCCTCTTGAATCCAGCGTGCTCTGTGCTCCATAATGCCCTACCGCTTGTTGCACCTCTTATTGCTCCAGCAAATCCGAACATCTCCGCCACTGGAGCCTCTGCAATGATAATCATCACCTCACCTTCCTGCCTCATATCAACAAGCTGTCCTCTTCTCTGGTTAAGCTCTCTGCTGACTGCACCCATATATTCGTATGGAACGTTAATGATGACCTTCTGGTATGGCTCATAAAGCACTGGGTTTGCTTTCATCATTGCACAGTGGATAGCGGTTCTAATTGCCGGGTAGATCTGAGCTGGACCTCTGTGGACGTTGTCCTCGTGGATCTTTGCATCCACAAGTCTAACTATTACTTTCATTACAGGCTCCCTAGCGAGAGGCCCTTCATCCATTGCTTGGTGGAAACCATCTACGAGAAGATCCATAACCTCATTGAGGTACTGAATACCTTTGGTGTTGTCAAGGAACATGTTTCCATTGTAGATGTCCACAATGCCCCTTGCAATGTCGTAGTCCATTCCAAGCTCAGCAAGCTTCTTCGCAACAGCCTTTGGATCTTTTGGTCTTCCCTCTGGTATTTCACCCTCTCTAATTGCCTGATAAATTTCGTCTGGCATTGGTTCAACAACAATGTAGAACCTGTTGTGCTTGTTCGGTGATTTTCCTTCGACTATTGGACTTTGCTTTGTAATGCTCTCCCTATAAACAACGATTGGTTCTGAAACGTCAACATCAACGCCCCATTGCTCTTTTAAGTGTACGAGTTTGACTTCAAGGTGGAGCTCACCCATACCGCTGAGGAGGTGTTGACCGGTTTCCTCGTCAATCTTGACGTGGAGCGTTGGATCCTCCTTGGCAAGCTGTCTGAGAGCTTCGATAAGCCTTGGTAAGTCCTTAACGTTCTTGGCCTCGATAGCCACTGTTACGACGGGCTCACTTGTATAGTGGAGAGCCTCAAATGGTTCGATTTGCTCCTCACTAACTGTCTCACCGGCCATTGCATCTCTCAAACCTGTCACGGCAACTATATTACCCGCTGGAACGGCCTCCATGTTGATTCTCTCTGGCCCCATGTAGATACCAACCTGCTGGATTCTAGCTTTCCTCTTTGCGGTGATGAGGTAAACCTCTTGACCTGTCTTTACGGTACCGCTCCATACTCTACCGGTTGCAACTTCACCGGCGTGCTTGTCGATAATGATCTTTGTAACAACCATGGCCATCTTTCCATTTGGATCACAGTTGAGCATTGCCTGTCCAACGTCGCTCTCGATGTCTCCTCTCCAAAGGTGAGGAATTCTATACTTCTGGGCTTGCAGTGGATTTGGAAGGTGTCTAACTACCATGTCCAAAACAACTACGTGAAGTGGAGCCTTCTTTCTAAGGGTCTTTAGATCACCTGCATTCGTGAGATCAATGATGTCCTTGAATGAGACACCGGTTTTCCTCATGTAGGGAACGCTGAGTGCCCAGTTGTAATAAGCTGAACCAAAGGCAACGCTACCGTCCTCAACTTTAACAAGCCACTTGTCCCTGAACTCTGGGGGGGCGTATCTCCTAATCAAGCGGTTTACATCGGTAATTACCTTAACGAACCTCTCCTGCATCTGCTGTGGGGTAAGCTTGAGCTCCTTAATGAGTCTGTCAACCTTGTTAATGAAGAGAACCGGCTTCACATATTCTCTCAAAGCCTGCCTAAGAACTGTCTCTGTCTGAGGCATTACACCCTCAACAGCGTCCACAACGATTATTGCCCCGTCTATAGCTCTCATTGCTCTTGTAACGTCACCACCGAAGTCAACGTGACCCGGGGTGTCAATGAGGTTGATGAGGTACTTTTGTCCCTCATATTCGTGAATCATTGAAACGTTAGCGGCGTTAATTGTAATACCTCTTGCCTGTTCCTGCTCATCAAAGTCAAGCACGAGCTGCTTTCCTGCAAGCTCTTCACTAATCATTCCTGCTCCAGCTAACAGGTTGTCACTAAGTGTTGTCTTACCGTGGTCAATGTGAGCGGCAATACCCATATTTCTAATTCTCTCTGGTTGAGTCATCAATTGCTTGATTTCCTTAATCATCTCTTCCCTTTTTCCCATATCGCACCACCTAAAACATTGATCGTCAGTTCATCATTCACTTCAAAAGTCCAGTTATAAATCTTTCCATAGCTATTTCCCAAACCTTCTGTGGCGTTTTTGATATTCCCTTATTATCCTCAAAAAGTCAATCTTCCTGAATTCGGGAAAATACACATCAACGAAGAAAAGCTCGCTATAGGCAATCTGATAAAGAAGGAAATTGCTTATCCTTATCTCTCCACCCGTTCTTATAACTATATCTGGATCAGACATGTTGGGCACATAAAGATACTTCTTCAAAAGCTCCTCATTTATCTCGTTTTTGCTGAGTTTTCCAGCTTGAATATCTTCAACAATTCTCTTTACGGCATCAACAATCTCGCTCCTTCCACCATAGGCAACGGCAATGTTTAGAGTATAGTTACTGTATTTTCTCGTCGCTTTCTCAGCCTCTTCCGCTGCTTCCCTCACGTTCTTTGGCAACAGCTCTTTTCTGCCTAAGACATTAACCCTAATTTCATACTTGTGGACTCTCTCATCATGTACGAGTTCTTTGAACTTCTTTTCAAAGAGATCCATGAGCATCTTCACTTCTTCCTTGCTTCTCCTGAAGTTCTCAGTTGAGAAAGCGTAAACCGTTAGTGTTCTTATTCCCAGTTCCCTACACCATTCAAGTATCTCTTCCAGCTTTCTGGAACCAAAAAGGTGGCCGTACCATGGAGGTTTGTCCAAAAGCTTTGCCCACCTTCTATTGCCATCCATTATGATTGCCACATGCTTGGGTATTTTCTCGGGCTGAGACTTGACCTTCTCAAAGAGATAAGACTCATACAAGTCATAAGCGGGTTTAAATAAAATATGAGGGACTTTGGAAACAATCCTATAGAGCATCGCCCTTCACTCAATCCTCTTTCTCTTCGCAATGTGCATTTCGGCAAGCTCAATATAGATTTCGGCATTCTTCTTTGTCATCTCCACTTCTTCTTCACTGAGCTGCCTCACAACTTTGCCCGGGACACCTACGACAAGACTGTAATCTGGAATCTCCTTTCCTGGAGGTATCAAAGCTCCAGCACCTATGATAACATGATTTCCGATCTTTGCCCCGTCCAATACAACGGCTCCCATTCCTACAATAACGTAATTTCCGATCTTTGCTCCGTGGACAACTGCGTTATGCCCTATTGTAACGTACTCCCCTATTATTGTGGGCATTCCATGGGATGTGTGAATGCTAACATTGTCCTGAATGTTGGAGCCCTTCCCCACGTATATCTGTTCTATGTCCCCCCTCAGAACTGCTGAAGGCCAAACACTCGTCTTCTCCTCCAAGACGACATCTCCGATTACATAAGCGTTCTCATCCACAAACGCAGTCTCGTGAATTTTAGGTTTCTTTCCATTTAGCTCATAAACCACCATGATTACCACCAGTAATGGCTGGGTAAAACAACTTATAAACTTTAACACCCTAAAAGATATGTGGTGGAAAGCTAATGAGATACCGAAAAGGGGCTAGTGCCGAAAGGGAGCTCATAAAGATGCTTGAGAAAGAGGGATTTGCAGTTGTGAGATCAGCTGGAAGCAAAAAAGTCGATATAGTTGCGGGAAATGGTAAGCTTTATCTCTGCATCGAGGTTAAAACAACAAGAGACGATAAAATATATTTAAGTGAGGACGATGTTGAAAAGGTAAAAAGCTTTGCCAACAGATTTGGAGGAAAAGGAATCTTTGCTATCAAATTCATAAACAACGGCTGGTATTTTTTTGATGCTGAAAACCTAAAAAAGAGTGGAAAAAATTATAGAATAACCCTCCAAATGGCAAAGCATAAGGCTAAAACCTTTGATGAGATAGCTGGTAAGCAAAAATCTTTAATTGAGGTGATTAAAGGTGGATAAAAGAGCCGTTGTTTTGATAACAATTCTCTTTTTGCTTCCTATCTCAGGGGTAAGTGCCCAGCCTTCTCTGCTACTTGAAGTTCCTCAAAAAAGTTTTGAAGCAAAGCCCGGAGAAACAATCTCAGTTCCAGTTGCAGTGAGCAATATTGGTAACGAAACTGCAGAGAACGTAACCATCTACATTTCGGGACCGCTCGTTGAGGGTCTTCTCTACAGCCAAGATGTCATAAAAACCCTGAAACCTGGAGAAAAAATAGAGAAAACTCTGCCAATATATGTTGAAAACCCAAAAGCTGGGACTTATGAACTCAAAGTGGTTGCAAGGGTAGGGGCAGTGCTTATTGAAGTCCCAATATCTCTAAGAGTTCTCACAAAAGTGAGCTATTCAATTGACATCGATGTAAATGATAGGTATCTCTTTGGGGAAGACGTTGCCATAACGCTGAAGGTTTCTTCCTCGTCCAACGGGATTATTTTTGGAGATGTCTCTTATGAAATTTACAGAGAGAACGTTTCAGTTGCAGAGAAGTCCATCCACAACATCTTTCTTTACCCTGAATACCCAAAAAACAGGTGGGAGTACGTAATATTTCTCCCCAAGCCAGACGTTGGAAAATATACAATTGTTATGAGAGCTAGGTTTGGAGGGATCTCAAAAACAATCACAAAAAGCTTTGAGGTCTATCAAAGGAAGTTGAGATACGAGACAAAGTTCGAAAAGGGCATAATATACGTGAGAGTCTTAGATGAGGAAGGAAAGGGAGTGGAAGGAGTACCGGTAACGATAGAAGGCACTGAGCTGAAAACGAATTCCTACGGAATAGCTTTTATTGAAGCAAAAGAACCTGGAACTTACCGTATAAGCCTAAATCTTGATGGTAAAATTGTTGAGACATTTGTAGAGGTTAAAAAGCTCTTTATGAGTTACGAACAAAAAAACGAAACACTCCTAGTTTACATTAGAGACTCCGCAGGGAAAGGAATAGGAAACGTGACAATAGAAGCCATAGGGCCAATTGGGAAAACTTACAGTGTAACGAATGAGAACGGAACAGCAGTGATAAACCTAAACGAGACTGGCTTCGGTAGCATCTCCCTAAAAGCCGAAAGCGATAGATATCTGGGGGCTGAGGCAATAGTAACTGTTAAGGAACCCAAAAAACCGGAAACTGAGACTCCAACTCAAACTACTCCCCCTATAAACCAGACAACGCCAATTCCTCCAGCAAAACCAAGAGACTATGGAAACTTGCCTATAATCCTAGTTCTCTCTGCAATAATCTTTGGAAGCACCTCTTACCTAGCCCTTTTCAAGCCCCTCAAATTCGAAGAGCAACTCGACAAGTATTATTTCGTAAAGGTGAAGGCTCCAAGGCTAAGGGAACTCCGCAACTTCAGATATGAAAAAGCAATAAACGCTGTCGATGCAAGGGCAACAAAAGGGAAGACAGAAATAGAAGACGGCAAAGTGGTATGGGAAATAGACAAACTTGAACCTGGGGAAGAGGCGTTTTTGCAGGTTATTCTTTGAATATCCTCTTTTCTTCGGAAAAATTTTTAAAGTTCAAAGATTCATTAAGATAAGCATCTAAATGGAGGTAGATAAAATGGTCAGCTGGGAGCTTATGCAGAAGATTATCGAAGCTCCAGGAGTTTCTGGGTATGAGTTCATGGGAATCAGAGACACTGTAATCGAGGCTCTTGAAGATTACGCCGATGAAGTCAAAGTAGACAAGCTCGGAAACGTTATAGCCCACAAGAAAGGGGACAGTCCAAAGGTAATGATCGCTGCCCACATGGACAAAATAGGCCTTATGGTAAACCATATAGATGAAAAAGGCTACCTACACGTTGTTCCAGTTGGAGGCGTTGACCCAAGAACACTTGTGGCACAAAGAGTAAGAATCTTTGGGGAGAAGGGAGAAATATACGGCGTCGTTGGACACGTTCCACCACACCTAACTAAGCCTGAGGAGAGAAACAAAGCTGCCGATTGGGATACAATAGTTGTCGACATTGGAGCAGACTCAAAGGAAGAAGTGGAAGAGATGGGCGTAAAAGTAGGAACCATAATGGAGTTCGCTCCCGCTTTTACAAAGCTTAACGAAAACCGATTTGCAACACCTTATTTAGATGACAGAATCTGCCTTTACGCCATGATAGAAGCGGCAAGAGCATTGGAAGAGCATCAAGCAGACATATACTTTGTGGCAAGCGTTCAGGAAGAGGTTGGTTTGAGAGGAGCTAGGGTGGCAAGCTATGCAATTGACCCGGAGATTGGAATAGCAATGGACGTTACGTTTGCCAAACAGCCAGGGGATAAAGGCAAAATAGTTCCAGAGCTTGGAAAAGGCCCCGTAATGGACGTTGGACCAAACATAAATCCAAAGGTTAGAGCATTTGCAGATGAGGTAGCTAAAAAATACGAGATACCTCTTCAGGTAGAACCGAGTCCAAGACCAACTGGAACTGATGCAAACATCATGCAGATAAACCGTGAAGGAGTAGCAACGGCAGTCCTTTCGATTCCAATAAAATACATGCACTCCCAAGTGGAATTAGCTGATGCAAGAGACGTCGATAATACTATAAAGCTTGCAAAGCATCTCTTAGAAGAGCTTAAGCCGATGGACTTAACTCCATGAAAAACCTTATCTTTTCTTATTCCTAATTATTCTTGGTGTTATGTGTGAAGAAAGAAGAAATTGAGTATAAAATAAAACTCGTAGAAAAGAGCATTCAAGTTATAAGAACATCATTCCCAAAAACTCAAGAAAGATTTTCAAAGATGGGGCTTGCCAAAGACGGAATATACAAGCAGCTTGAATTTGCAATTCAGAATCTTCTTGGTGCTCTTAACGAAATCTCCTCCAGCTTAGGGCTTAGAGCAGTGAGTTATCGAGGGATAATTGAGAACTTGCATGAAGAGAGAATTATTGATGATGAACTGAAGGAGAAGCTCGATTTTTTGGTTCAGCTAAGGGACGTCTTAATTTACAACTATGACATACTCAATGATGAGATAGCCTTTAAGAACATGGAAGAATACCTCCAGTTCCTCGAAGAGGGCTTGAAATTTTTAACTTCTTTTCTGGAGGGGGGCGTGTTTAGTTTCACCCCCTGTTATTTAAACAGTATTTGACTCTGAGGAGGATTTTCAGACCATAACACATTACCCCAAGCAGGATTCGGGTTACAGTAGTCTTTTTCAGAAAACAGGGGATCCTACTGCCAAACCACGTTGTAAACGCACCCCAGAACCCCTCATGAGGATTCCTATGCCTGTACTCTTCTTCAGAAAACACTCTGTCTCTCTTCTTACTACCAAAACCACCTGGAGCGTTCTTAGTTTTCTTAACAATCGGCCGATAACCCTTTTCCACCACAGTGTTCAGAACTTTCTTTGAATCATAAGCCCCATCAGCATAAAAATTCCCAGAACCCCCCGGCAGGAGTTCAATCAGCTCGTTCTCAGAAGTTGTGATCTTCACAGCAACCGGATACAGTAAACCCGGCAGGATTCTCGTTATTGCCTGAACTTCTATCCTGCCCTTTTTTTATTTGTAATAATGGTTGAGTCTGCTTGAGTGCTGGCGTAGGGTAATTTCTGGAGTTTTTTCAGGAGGTGGTTTGTCAGTTCTTCGAGGTTCAGCTTTTTCTCCCAGTTGTGGAGGGTTGAGTAGTGAATGTTTGCTCCGAAGAATTTTCTGCCGTAGTGCTGGGCGTCTCTGAGAGGTAGGTTGTAGTATTGTTTAAAGAGGAGTATTGCCAGTATTGTTTTTACTGGAAATTTTTTGGATTTTGGCAGGTTCTTCAGCTTTCCTTCTGATTCGAAGTCTGCTAAAACGTCAAGAATTGCGAATGCCACGCTTTCAGGGTCTTTGAGTCTGTGATCCCATCTGGGGATCACGACAACCACCCGAAAGAATTCAGCAAAAACCCTAATAAAGGTTACTATAAACACGCCCTGCTGAGCAAGAGCTTAATTAAAGTTTATACAACTTTTCTCCCTGTTGTTTTTGAATGTCGGGTTTTCCAATTCATTAGGCATCTAAATTAAAAAAACAAAAATGAAAGCTGATTATTTAGGTGTGGAGGTTAGCTTGTTAAAAATTCTGCAAGTAGGTTTACGTAGTCTTCATTTACCCCCTTAGAATAAGTTAGCACTTTCTCCCCTGTTTGGTACCTGTCTTTTCCGGCCAGTATTATGACTATCTGTCCTCTGTCCCAAACGTCCCTCTTTATGAAAATTCCCTGTTCTCCGTTGATTACTCTTTTTTGTTCGTATTCATCTAAGACTTGTTTTACGTACTCCCCGACTCCTTCATAGGCTCTAGGACCGCCGAGAATTATTATGATGTTGCTCTTCTTATAGGCTTCAAATTCATCTGGCCTTACCCTTGTGACCATGGCACCTAACTTTTCAAAGTGTTCTTTGATGTATTGTCCCTTTATATTCCAATCGATATCGTTTGAGAGTATCGTTATTTGGACAATAGGTGCAAAAGTCTTTATTGGCTCAAAGTCTGATGCCCATTCTATCAGATCTCTCAACGCAAGTAGCTCTAATTCTCCTCCGGCCTCAATTTCAAAGGAGACGTACACACTTCTTATTCCATCTCCTCTATGTTTCTCGTCTCTCGTTATAACTGTGGAGAGATAATCTTTTGAAATAGCATCTATGTTCACAATGTCCCTATTTATTGCATTTAGCAAGCGGACTCTCTCTATTACTGGGCGATTGGGGGTTAAAGCTACTGTAGTGCCCCCTATCTGGATTCGTATCTCATCATCTGTTAAGCTTAAAGTTCTCAAAGCATCAACCAATGGAAAGTCCAGCGCATATATTCCTCTAAATGGCTTTGAATGCCCAAATATTTCCTCTTGGAGGCTAAAGAACTCTAATATCTTGTCTTTTTCTAGGCTTTTCTTTTCTCTTATTACATCCCTGGCAAATTTTAGACTCTCCGGAGGTAGGATATACTGCCATCCAAATGCAGAGTTGGTCTCGTTAGGAAATTCTAGAAATGAAACACTTTTTATAACCTCTATGTTTTTAATGAGGAGGAGTTCTGCGGAAGGAATAAACGGCAATACAGTTGGGATTTCAGATATTGCATAGTTCCCCTTTTCGGCAGTTTCTTTTTTAGCTTCCTCTACTACTGGCAAGAGCTCAAAACCAAGCAATGTGGCTAGGCTTCCCTTTTCATAGGAATCAAACGTCCCTATGTGGGAAACTGGCCCTATATTTATTAGTTTCTCTCCATCGTAAACAGACCCATCAAATAGTGTTCCGTGAGTTGCGATTATTCCTGCGTTGTTTTCTCTGAGATACCTGATTAGGTCTTGGATGTCTGGAATCTCCCATCTTTTGAGCCATAGATTCGATAAGACCACAACCTCAGGGCGAACTTCTTTAAGAGCAGCTGCAAGCTCTTCCGGGGACACTATCGTAATATTGTAATACTGGGCAAGGTACTCCCAATGGTGTCGTTTTAGGAATCTTGAATGACTAAGGAATGGCTTTACTTTATCGAGTTCTTCTTTATAATCGCTTAGATCTACCGGATACTTTTCCGTTGCATTGACGAGACGTTCTACGTTCTCTGCTCCCTCCAAAAAAAGTTCCTCTTTTACGGAGGGGTCAACGATGAGTATATGCTTTCCTGAGGGATTTACGACAAAATACTTTCCGATGATGCTTTCGCTTATATGTCCCTCTTTATCTTTTACAACTACCTTAAACTCTACGACACTTCCAGCTTTTTGTCCGGGAATGATAGCTTTTCCATAAAATGTCCTCAGTATCGCGGATTTGTTATATATTCTACTGACTATCGAGTTGTATATTTCTTCATTTTCATTTATGTTTGCGCTTTTTATGGGTCTTGCTTGCCATTCGCCATAATTTATTCTGTAATAGAACGTGACCTCTTCAATGTCCAAGTCCTCAATGACATAGAAATATGCAGTATACTCTTCCCCTTCAGGTATTGAAAAGTACTTTGGATAGGGATTTCCAAGGATCACCAAAGACGGTTGGGGATTCTTTATTAGTATCTGTCCTGCTACAAAGTTGGATATCGCTAAGAGCAAAAATATGGCGAGACTTAAGGCTTTCTTCATTATAGGATCACCTTGTATCATATAGTGCGTTCAGGTATTTATATTTTCTTAACCCATAGGCTGGTCGAGGATAACTTTTTATACACCAGTTTTGGATAAATAATCCAGTGAGACCATGAGGAAAATCATCCCGCTATTGGTATCATCAGTGTTCCTTGTACTTTTAGGGATAGCTGTTGGTCCGGTAAAGATACCCTTCCGGGATATTCTAGCGGCGTTTAGTTTAGATACTTTAAAGAAGGCACTTTTAAATCCAAATTCGCTTAATGAGAACAGCTACATTGTCCTTCAGATAAGATTGCCCCGGGTTATATTAGCGTATCTTGTCGGGATAAGCTTAGCCTCTGCGGGCACAGCTTCCCAAGCACTCTTTAAAAACCCGCTTGCAGATCCTTATATAATCGGGATAAGCGGAGGCGCTGCGGTTGGAGCTTCAATAGCGGCCTTGTATTTCCCCCAATACATGGGTGTTTTTGCGTTGATAGGTGCCTCTTTGGCAGTTGTTGCGGTATATAGGATTGCAAAGGTTAATGGCCATATTCCTGTAGATACGTTGCTTCTGGCTGGAATTGCCTTAGGATTTTTTACAAGTGCCCTAACATCTTATCTCCTCTACGTAGGGAGGGAGAGAATCCACAATGCAATCTTTTGGCTCATGGGGACGTTTAATGGAGCTGATTGGGGAGATGTCAAGATGGTGTTGTTTTCATCTGTATTGGGAGTTAGTATTTTGCTTTTCAGCTGGAGAGAGCTAAACCTGCTCCTTTTGGGAGAGGAGAGTGTTTCAATGGGACTTGATGTGAATCTCTATAGAAAAATAATAATTGGTGTTATCTCTCTTTTGACATCATTTGCCGTAGCTACCAGCGGAATAATAGGGTTCGTAGGTTTGATAAGTCCTCACGCCATGAGGATAGTATTTGGACCAAATCATAAGAGACTTTTGCCTGCCTCGGCCCTTTTTGGAGGGAGTTTAATGGTTTTTGCCGACATACTTGCCAGAATACTCCTAAGGCCGGCAGAGGTTCCGGTGGGAATTATCACAGCTCTATTTGGGGCCCCGTTTTTCATCTATCTCCTCATAAAAAAGAAGAGGGGTGAGCTTTTTGAGTGAGTTGGAAGTGAATGTGTCTTTCTCCTATGGCGAGAGGCAAATTTTAAGGGACGTGGCTTTTTCAGTTAGAAAGGGGGAGCTTTTAGCAATTGTAGGACCCAACGGCGCTGGAAAATCAACCCTTCTAAAGTGTTTAGTTGGAATTTTAAGACCTGTAGGATACGTCAAGCTAAACGGTCTGGAGCTTTTAAGCTTAAAGCCCAAAGAACGGGCAAAGTACATCTCATATGTTCCACAAAGCTCGTTTCCGGAGTTTGCATTCACAGTTGAAGAGTTTGTTGAGCTTGGCACGTATGCAACTAAGGGCGATGTGGAAGGAGCATTAAGAAAGGTAGGAATGTGGGAAAGAAGAAAAGAACTTGTAACAAAGCTGAGTGGAGGCGAGTATCAGCTGGTGTTGATAGCAAGGGCCTTAGCTCAAGGGAGCGATGTCATGCTGCTTGATGAACCAACTTCCCATCTGGACATTAATCACGCTCTCCATATAATGGATCTTTTGAAGGACCTCAAAGATGAAAAAATCCTTGTGAGCGTTATGCACGACTTAAACTTGGCTTTGAACTATGCGGATAGGATTATAGTTCTAAACAAAGGCCAGATACAGTGGAGCGGTATGTCTTCTACTCTGACTCCTGACATCCTAGAGGAGGTGTATGGCGTAAAAGCGAAAATAGTGGATGTGGAGGGTTTAAAAGTTGTTGTAGCTTTAGAACTTTAGAAGCTTCCTTAGACTTTCAATGATTTCTTGTCTTATGTTCTCCCTGTTTTCTGGGGTTAAAAAGTAGAGCTTTCCATAATCCCTGAATCGCTCAATGTATCTTCTGTGAACTGTTGCTAAAAGTGGTTTTTTGCTCTTGAGGGCTTTCTCAACAGCATCTGCAAATTCTCTACTTTTGTACTCCATTGCTCCAATTTCGTCAATGATTATAAGATCTACATTTTCAAGTGCCCTTCGTATTGCCGAAACTCCAACGCGGTTTAAGTCTTCCAGATTAACGGTGTATTTTCCCACCCTCGGATATCCACTTCCGATCCACGCTAAGATGCCCTCCTCTTCAGTGTCAAGAGCTTTAATTTTGAATCCGACTCTCCTGCCTTTTTCTCTTACTTCCTGTGTTATAAAACCGCCAATTTTTAAGTTATGGGCTTTTAACTCCTCAGCAACTTTTAATGCGAGAGTTGTTTTGCCCACTCCCGGTAAGCCTGTGATAAAGATTTTCATAAGGCTCACCCAAGTTAAAAAGAAAATAAAGGCTTAATAATCTGTCGAAGTTACCCATTAGTCTTTCACGAGGCAAACTTTAAATCGTTATAACCGAAAAGAACTAAAGGTGATAGTGATGAAGATAAAATACAAGCCTGAAGAACTTACAAAGCTTCCTAGAAGTGTTGAATTCAGAGAAGGGAAGGTTTACATTATTGATCAGCTCCTGCTTCCGAGGGAGTTTAAAGTAATTCCATTAACTACCGTTGAAGAAGTTGCTAGAGCTATAAAGAGCCTTCAAGTTAGAGGTGCCCCGGCAATAGGAGCAACTGCTGCCTATGGGTTGGCTTTACTTGCAGAGAAAAGCAAAGCAAAAAATAAGGAGGAATTCTTTGAAGAGTTCTACAGGGCATTTGAAATTCTTAAGAACACTCGCCCAACTGCAGTAAACCTGTTCTGGGCTCTTAATAGGATTAAAAATCTCGTGGAGGAGCATAGAGAGGAGAGCCTTAGTGAAATAAAAAGATTAATAGTTGAGGAGGCCCATAAAATAGCGGATGAAGATGTTGAGGCGAATCTTAGGATGGGGCACTATGCGGCGGAAATTCTTCCGAAGGGGAACCTCCTAACTCACTGCAATGCTGGGAGCTTAGCTACAGTCCACCTTGGTACTGTAGGGGCTGCATTGAGAGTAATGCATAAAGAGGGCAAGCTTAAGCTTTTATGGGTTGATGAGACTAGGCCGGTTCTTCAAGGGGCCAGACTCTCAGCATGGGAATACCACTATGATGGGATTCCATTAAAGCTGATAAGCGATAACATGGCCGGTTTTGTGATGCAGCAGGGGATGGTTGATGCAATAATAGTGGGTGCTGACAGAATAGTTGCTAACGGTGATTTTGCAAACAAAATAGGTACTTACTCTCTGGCTGTGCTTGCAAAGGAACACAAGATACCTTTCTTTACTATAGCACCTCTATCGACGATTGATATGAGCCTCAAGAGCGGTAAAGAGATTCCAATCGAGGAAAGGCCCAAAGAAGAGGTTCTAACTTGTGGAGGATGCAGGATAGCACCTGATGTTGATGTTTACAATCCGGCTTTTGACGTAACGCCCCACAAATACTTGACGGCAATAATTACGGACAGAGGAGTTGTTTATCCGCCTTTTGAGAAGAATTTGAAGAAGCTTTTTGAATGAGCTTAGGGTTTAAATATTTCAACTCAACTTATTTTTTGGTGATTGAGATGAAGTTCTTCAGCTTAAAAACAAGGATAGTAAGCGGAGAAGGGAGCCTTAGGTATGTGCAGAGTATCGCTAGGAATCATGAGAAGGTCTTGATACTATCGAGTAAATCAATGCGCATTCATGGATTTCTAAGCGAGGTCATGGACTATGCAGAAGAAGCCGGTGCGGAAGTTGATGTTATAGAAGGCTTACCCGCAGAACCAAGCTATGAGGACGTTGAGGAGTTGATGCCGAGAGTTAGGGAGTTTTCTCCAGACTTGCTTATAGCTTTAGGAGGGGGAAGTGTAATAGACGTCACAAAGGCGATAAAAGTATTTTATGATGCTCCGGAACTGAGCTTTGAGGAAATTGCATTCCTTGACAGGTTTACAAAGCCTCCCAAAGTAATTCCTAAGCTCAAGACTTCCCTAGTAGCAATACCCTCTACAAGCGGTGCTGGAAGTGAAGTTTCTGCGGCAAGCGTTCTCAAGAAAGATGGCATAAAGTACAATTTTGTGTCATATGAAATTGCTCCGGAATACGCTATTCTAGATCCAAGATTGCCTAGGACAATGCCGCGGGAGGTAGCAAGGAACAGCGGACTTGATGTCTTAGTTCATGGAATTGAGGCCTACACAACAACCGCTTCAACTCCTTTCAGCGATGCAATGGCAATAAAAGCTGTAAAAACTGTCTTTAAGTGGCTTCCCTTATCAGTTAAGGGGGATGAGACTGCAAGAGAGAAAATTCACTATGCAGCAACAATGGCAGGAATAGCCTTCTTGAATGCCCGCCTGGGAATATGTCACAGTTTAAGCCACAAAGCTGCCTGGATTGCTCCTCATGGGTTGCTTAATGCTATTTTTCTCCCGTACGTGATTGAGTTCAATATGAAAAGCGACTACGCAAGAAGGAAATACACGGAGATAGCAAAGGAGATAGGATTCAACACTGCTGAAGAACTAGTTGAGGTTATCAAGGAGTTTAATAAAATGCTTGATGTGCCTAAACTCAATGAGCTCGTAGATGAGGATATCTTTATGGCAAAGCTGGAGGAGATGGCAAAAAAGGCCTATGCAGATCCGTTGGTTAACTTTAACCCCGTAGAGCCCAGTGTTGAAGACATAAAGGAACTCTACAGAAAAGCCTACTATGCCGAGTGATTTTTAAATCCTCTTTCGCTCTTTTTATCATGCATCCCCTCTTAAAAAAGGCTATAGAGGAGAAGTTTGGGAATCTTAATGAGCTCCAAGAGAAAGCTTTTGAAGAGGTTAGCTCTGGGAAGAGCGTTTTAATAGTTGCCCCAACGGGAAGTGGAAAAACTGAAGCAGCTGTATTGCCTGTTTTTAATGCAATTTTAGAAGAGAAGCTATATCCAGTCTCTGCTATCTATATTGCTCCTTTAAAGGCGCTTAATAGAGATCTTCTCGACAGGCTGCTCTGGTGGGGGAAGAAGCTTAACCTGAATGTAGAGGTCAGACATGGTGATACTTCCACCTATAGAAAGGCCCAACAGGTCAAAAAGCCCCCTCACATGCTCATCATAACTCCCGAAACTCTTGGGGTAATCCTAACGATGAAGTCCTTCCGAAAAGCCCTCAAAAACGTTAGGTTCGTAATAGTTGACGAGATAGTAGAGCTTGTTGACAACAAGAGGGGTGCCCAGCTTAGCTTGGCCCTTGAAAGACTCGCTGAGTTTGCCGATTTTCAGCGAATTGGACTTTCAGCAACCGTTGGGAATGAAGAAGAAATCAAAGCTTGGCTTAAAGCAGATGTTGTAGTCAAACCACCGATTGACAAGGGCTACAGGATCAAAGTCCTCTTTCCTCAGCCTGATGAGAGGGATCTTGGGCTTGCTCAAAACCTGAGCGTTCCCCTCGATGTTGCCACTAGGTTGAGGGTTCTCTGGGAGATAATAGAAAAGCACGAGAGGGCGTTGGTTTTTACGAATACACGACAGTTTGCTGAAATTCTTGCCCACCGCCTGAAAGCTTGGGGCAAGCCTGTTGAAGTTCATCACGGCAGTCTTTCACGAGAAGCAAGGATAAGTGCCGAGAAGGCTTTAAAAGAGGGTAAAATAAAAGCCCTTGTGTGCACATCTTCTATGGAGCTCGGGATTGACATTGGAGATATAGATGTTGTCGTGCAGTATATGAGCCCAAGGCAGGTTAACAGACTAATTCAGAGGATAGGTAGGGCAAAACATAGGAGAGGAGAAATTAGTGAAGGTTACATAATTGCCACAAATGTTGAGGATTATCTTGAGAGCTTGGTAATAGCCCAAAGGGCGCTTGAAGGAAAGCTTGAAGCCGTTGAACCTTATGAAAATGCTTTGGATGTTCTTGGGCATTTCATCGTGGGTCTTTTAATAGAGCATAAAAGACTGCCAAAAGAGGTTCCTTTTGAGATCGCCAAGAGGGCATATCCTTACAGGAGGCTGAAGTGGGAGGAATACGGTGAAGTTTTAAACATGTTAAGCGAGGCGCGTTTAATTGGTTATGACGAGGAGAGAGGCCTTCTTTATCTGAGGAGAGGAGCCTACCAGTATTATTATGAGAACCTTTCCACAATTCCAGATGAAATCAGCTACAGGGTTTTTGACATAAAAAGCGGGAGAATAATTGGGCGTTTGGATGAGAGCTTCGTGATGGATCTTGAAGAGGGAGTGGAATTTATAATGCACGGTAGGAGTTGGATTTTGCTAGGGATTGATGAGGAATCCAGGCTGTTAAAGGTCAGAGAGAGCAAGAGTTTGGAAAGTGCGGTGCCGAGCTGGGAGGGGGAGATGATTCCAGTTCCCTTTGAAGTAGCCCAAGGTGTTGGAAGACTCAAGAGGGAGCTTCTTTTCAGCTTCAGCTCTGGTAAGGGTCTTATCTCTAAAGTTGATTTCGACGATGAGGAGCTTGAGCTTGCCCTCTCAATTTTAAAGAAGCAGGAACCGTTAGGCACTGATAGGGACCTTGGAATAGAATCCCTTCCAAAAGCTTTAATTCTCCATGCAGACTTTGGGAACAAAACGAACGAAGCAATCGGGAGGTTCCTTTTAGCATTCTTGGCCGCAAAATACGGAAAAGTTTTTTCCATGAAGGCACAGGCCCATGCAGTAGTGGTTAACTCTCCTTTCCAGCTCAACCCAGGTGAAGTTAAAAGCTACCTTCTCCAAGATGCAAGGGCACTTTCCTTTGTTCTTTCTAAGGCTGTACGAGAAAGCCCGGCCTATAGGTGGAGAATGCTTAACGTGGCGAAGAGGATTGGGGCATTGAAAAAAGAGGCAAGGATAAGAAAAGTAGAAAGGCTCTTTGAAGGAACCATAATTGAAAAAGAAACATTAAATGAGCTTTTCCATGATAAACTCGACGTGAAGAGGGCTGAAGAAGTTTTGAAAGCTATTAAGGATGGAAAAATTCGAATAAAAGGAGTTTTAAGAAAAGAACCTTCGCCCCTCGGTGTCCTCAACCTAAGCGTTGGCCGGGAGTTTTTAGTTAGTGGGGAGCTTGAAAGGGATGAGATACTAATGTTATTTAAGGAAAGACTTCTCAACACAGAAGTTGTGCTGATATGCACCAACTGTGGGTGGAAGAGCACTACAAAGGTTCTACGCTTGAAAAACCGTTTAAATTACCTTCAATGCCCTAAGTGTTCCTCTAGGATGATTGCCGTTGCACATCCAATAGATGCCGAACTGTTTATTTCCTCACTGAAGAAGCTCAAAAAAGGAGAAAAACTTGAAAAAGAAGAGGAAAGTGCTTATAGGAGACTGATAAAGGCGAGTGATCTGCTCAGGGCTTATGGTTTTGATGCCCTCTTGGCGCTGGCAAGCTACGGCGTCGGTGCAGACACGGCTGCTAGGCTTTTAAGCCAGTATAGGGGAGAAGCACTCTTGGTAGCTCTTTTGGAAGCTGAGAGGAGGTATATAAGAACAAGGAAATTTTGGAAAGATTAGTTAACTCCTCCCGTAGATCTCGTTAACTTTCCTCAAAAACTCGCTTGCTTTTACTACATCCCTAACGTCTATCCTTTCGCTTTTTGTATGAGAGATATCAAGGTTTCCTGGACCGAAGACGATCGTCTTTGTTCCGTTGTACATGAAGTTAATTGCATCTGTCCAGCTTCTCATTCCTCCGAACTCTTCTAGATCAACCTCTTCCATAGCTTTTTTGGCCAGCTGCACAATCTCTTCGTCCTCATCCAGCTCATAGCCGTCCCATATCTCCGTATACTCGTAGCGAAGGGTATATTCATCTAAAATAGGCTCCATTAAGTCCAAAACATCCTCAACCTCTTGGTTGGGTAAGAGCCTCGCTTCAAATCTTCCTCTGCAGAGGGCGGGGATTAGATAATATGGGTTTTCACATATCAGCTCTTGCAGTCCTATGTAAGCATCGAAGTATTTCCCCTTCTGCTTGAACGGTTCAAGAGCTTTAAGTTCCTCTATCATTTTGTAAGCCTGATCTATAGCGTTTATTCCGCTTTCAGGGCAAGCTCCATGTGCTTCTTTTCCGTCAACTTCGAAGTAAGCCTCTATGTTTCCAGCGTGGGCTATGTGCACTTCAAGGTCAGTTGGCTCTATTACTATTGCCATTTTTGGTTTATAGCGTTCCATAAAAAGAGCTGATCCCATTCCGCCTTTTTCTTCATCGCTTACAAATACAACTCCAACATTGAGATCTTGCTTTTCTTTTTTGAGGCTCTCAAGCATTAGGAGAACACTTGCCAGCCCTCCTTTAACATCGCTTGCTCCAGTTCCATAGACGATGTTCCCCCTAACAAAAGGTTCGGCTCTTATGTCTATTGTGTCCATGTGAACTTCAAAGAATAGCTCTGCTTCCGGGTTTACAACAAGGTCAATTACCTTCCCATCGCTCTCTATGTGAACTTCATAATCTAATTTGTGTAGGAACTCCATTATATGCAAGGCAAGACGATCTTCATGCCCTGATGGAGATGGGATCTTTAAGAGCTCAACCAAAATGTCTTTTGCTCTCTCGGCTTTCATTTGGGTCACCTAATATGGTTAATCTTCACAGATGCTTATAAACACTGTGGAAAGGAAAAGTTTATGTTGGCTTCACTCTTATTACTCTTGGGCGATGAAGAGATTCATCCCTCCTGACGGGACTTGCTCCCCCGAGATGAAGAGGCGGTCCCCCCTCGAGCCTTCTTTGAGGTGATTGCGATGATTCCTATAGAAATTCCACCAAATACAGTAATGCTTAGGGGAATAGGGTATGATTCAAACATCTATTTGTTTCGAGACGGAAAGGAAGGTGTGATAATCGACACGGGAACAGGGGTTTACTGGCACAGGTATTTTGAGGTGTTTGAGAGGGAGGGCTACCTTGAGGGTCTCGAAAAAATCACAATTATAAATACCCATGAGCATTTTGACCATATTGGGGGTAATAGGAAGTTTAAGGAGCTTTTGGAAAAAAGAAATATTGAGGTTACCTTTGCTGCTCACGCTGTCGCGGCAGATGCTATTGAAAAAGGTAACGACTATGTTATTCTATCGTATGCCTACGGAAGACGGTTTACGCCGCATGATGTGGATGTGAGGCTTAAGGATGGAAGCATCTTAGGTGTTGGTGGTAGGGAGCTTAGGGTCATCCATACACCCGGTCATACTGCGGGGAGTCTCTGTTTATATGAGCCGAGGGAAAAAGTTCTCTTTACAGGGGATACCTTGTTCAAAGGCACAGTCGGAAGGACCGATTTGCCTACAGGAAGCTTTGAAGAACTGGTAGAAAGCCTAAAGAAGCTGGAGTCTTTAGATGTTTACATTGCTCTGCCCGGACATGGGAATCCCATAATGAAATGGGAAGAGAACTTTGAATCAATCAAAAAGGTTTTGGGGGCTTTTGAGTGAGAAAGGGATTCGTTAAAGAGGTTCTCTCCAAAATTAAATACGATCCAAGGGAGAGAGAGGAGGATTATTATATAGTTATTGAGCATCGGGGAGCGTATGGGAATGTCAAGAAAATCCCTGTCGAGCTTATAGAATTGGGCCACGGCTATTTCTTTATTGAAGATACTCAGATCCCTTATCACAGAATCCTGGCTGTCGTTAGAAAAGATGGAAGGGTTGTTTGGAAGAAGAGGGGGCTAGGAGATGAGGTGAAATTCTGAGCTCAGGACACCTTTTTCACTTTCGCTAAAAGCATTTAAATCCCCGGATAAGATTACGTAGCTTTGGTTTATTACTGCATAGTCTTTGATGTAGGTTAGCACTTCGAAGAACTTTTTAAATCCAAGTCTTGCATTCAAGTGCTCTATTCCTTCTATAGCCAGAATAGAGTTTCCCTCCTTTAAGAAGTCGATCATAAATTTCCTTGCTTCGTCAAACCTGTCTGGAGAGATGGAGCCAACTGTCGGGATGTTTGTTAACCAATATACCTCAACATTGTCCTTAAACAATTTTTTGACTTCATCTGGAGAGTCCCTTGTTATGATTGCCACTCTATGCTTATCAGCGAGATTCAAAAGGAAGTAGCGTGCTTTGAACTTGGTGGAGAAAAGATAACCACCCGGGGCGAGTTCCTTGATCTTAACCTCATCTTCAGAAAGTGCCAGTAAAAGCTCGTAAAGCTCTCTCAGCTTGTCATAGTGCTCCCCTTCAATGTGGGAAAGCTCATATAGGGTTGATCTTAGATTCTCGTCTTTCGTTACCTTTGAGAGGATCTCGTAGGTTTCTTTTATAGCAAGCTCGAGATCCATGCATGTTCTGATAATTTTGAGGTGCTCTCGAATAGTTTTAAGAGCTTTTGTGGCTCTTTTGTTCTGGAAAAATGAGAGTTCAGGAGGCTTTGGTTCTTCCCCTACGTAAAGCAGTTGGAATTTTTCGTAAAGTTCTTTTTTCTTCTTAATGCTCTCCTCTGAAAATGAAGAAAACAACGTCTTAACGCTTTCTAAACTGCAGTTTTTAGAAAGTTTTTCATAAAAATTGGCTTCGTGTTCTTTGTTGAAAATCAGAAAGCTCAGAACGTCCTTGGGTGATTTTTCTCGAAGATATCTAATAATTTGATCATCCTGAACAATTTCTTCCCATTCCATTTTACCTCCCATAATTTTTGTGGAGTTCAAATAGAAAAGCTTTTCTATTCCCTTCTTTATGATGGAAGGGGGTTCAAGTGATAGACGCTCACGCCCATGTGGAGATGTTCAAGAAAGAAATTCCTGCCATCGTTGAAGATAGCCAAAAACATCTGGATGCCATAGTTGATTCCATAACTGAATACAGGAAATTTCACGTATGGAAAAGTTGGGAACTTCTAAAGCCTTATTTTGGGTTCATATTCCCAACCTTGGGCTTTGCTCCAAATGAAGCAAGGAGAGGCAACTGGGAAAAGGTCAAGAGGGTTGAGGAGTTTATAATACAGCATAGGGATGAGATTGTTGCCATTGGCGAGATCGGGCTTGATTACTACTATGCCGAGACAGAGAAGGAGAGAAAAAATCAGCGGGAAATATTTCAATATCTCCTCGACTTGGCTCTGGAACTTGGTAAGCCGGTTGTACTTCACGCAAGGGATGCGGAAAGAGAAGTTTATGAGGCTGTTCAAAGAAAAGGCCTTTATGGATATTTCCACTCCTACACCGGGGATGTTGAAACGGCGAAGGAAATCGTTGAGAACGGTCACTTTATAGGTATAAGCACGGGAGTAGCTTTCATTCCTGAAGTTAGGGAAGTCGTGAAGGCTTTGGACGTTGAGAGCATTCTCGCTGAGACCGATGCCCCATATATGAGCCCTTTCAAGGGTGAAAAGAATAAGCCGTCTTATGTAAAGTTTGCGGTGGAAGAGATAGCCAACTTAAAGGGCATGCCGATTGAGGAGGTAGAGGCAATAACCCGAGAAAACACTGTAAAATTCTTTAAATTAAATCTGAGGTGATCCCTATGGAGGAAGTTGAAAAGATAAAGGCATTATGCAAGGAACTTGGTGAGGAGCATCTTATTAGTGCAGTTGATTCCTTTGTAAGCCTTCAAAAGGAGCTCTCCAGCAAAAAGGGAGAAGATTTTATAAACATTTCCATACTGGGCTTTATCGAGGGGATTCTGGTAAGTCTCTCGAGAAAGCATGAAAGCGAAAAAATAAATGAGCTTCTGGAGGATGTCAGGGCAAAAAGATCGGAGCTGGAAGAGAAGTTTAAGAAGCCGAGAGTCCCGCTCTTTGAAAATCCTTAATCAGCCCTGGCTGTACTCCTCATAGCCCTAGGGCTCGGGATAGGGTCTCATCACCAGCCCGTAATTGGGTTTGGTGAACTGGTTTTAATACTTTTCCCTTAATAGAAATCTTTAAAGAGCTCACCTTCCTGCAGATAGCTTCTTTTTAGTTTGAGTGCAGTTTTTGCCTTTTCAAGCTCCCGTCCGAGATAGAAAGCGTGTCTGGGTGAGATCTCAAAATGCTCCAAAATTGTGTCGATTATTGCATTGGGCTCTTCTCCAACCACTGTTAGAAGCTGTTTAGTGCCCCTATGCGCTATCACCCATATCTTGCCATTCTTGAGGAAGATTCTAAAGTAAATATCCTCAAGCTTCACGCTCTTTTCCCTGGCATTTACGATGGGGGATTCCACTTCATAAATAATACTCTCGCTTTTCTTTTCTTTTAGAAGTAGTAGGTCAAAGCCAAGATCCTTGGGAATATCAAAGAACATCATGTCTAAAGCCCTTCTCAGCTCCTTGACGCTTCCTCTGCACTTCGGGCTCACCTCTGTAGTCAGAAGAAGTGAGATGTTTAGTTCTCTCGCAACTCCAGCCAGTAGGGCGTTAATCCCTACACTGTCTGCATCTATCATCTCCACAACGTTCCCAACTCCAGCTAGGAGGACATCTTCGCCATGTCTTTCCCTGTAGAGCTGAAAAGCCGAAATGGAGCGGGCTAAATTGGGCACATGCTCAAGAATCAAATCTGGGATAACTCTCTTGTATCCTAAAGAAAATGCCCTTTCTTTAAGTTTCTCCAGAAATTCAACCCTTTTTTGTGGATTAGTGGGAAAATATCCTTTCTCCTGATTTGTTGGAATTAAAACAACGGGTTTTTTAGTTACTAAGGCCTCTAAGTTGCTCTCATCAACACTTAAAAATAAATCTGCAAAATCGAGGGCCTTTTCAATCTCTCTTGGGTTCAGGGAATCAAAGCTTATTGGCACCTCATACCCGGATCTTTTTAGGGCTTCTCTGAGCTTTGGAATGGTCTCAACGAAGCTGAGATGCTCTTCTCCGCTAACCATCCCTATATCAATTATGTCGGCTCCGTTTTTAAGGTAGTAAAGGGCTTTATTAAAAAGCTCTTCAAAGCTGAGCTTTGGGGCATCTACAATTTCGGCTATTATCCTCTGCGGAAAATCAAGCCCAACTGGCAAATTTCCTATAAGGAA
Organism: Thermococcus aegaeus; assembly: GCF_055393685.1. Classification (NCBI taxonomy): domain Archaea; kingdom Methanobacteriati; phylum Methanobacteriota; class Thermococci; order Thermococcales; family Thermococcaceae; genus Thermococcus; species Thermococcus aegaeus. Next base: position 1,652,071 of record NZ_AP042464.1, read on the forward strand.
GTTATAGGGTTTTTTAAGAGCTTTTTCAATGTATCTTTTGTTCTTTGTTCTGTTTTTGATATCTTCAACTTTCTTGAGGGCATCTATTTCGAAAAGATCATCAGCGGGGATCTCTTTGCTTAGCTTAAACCCTTTTTTGAGCGCCTGGATTACCTGGGGTATATCGCAAGCGTTTCTTGGCCCTTTAAACGTGGGGATTCCAATGGCATCTTCGATCTCTTGGGCTGACCCTCTTACAAGTCCGGGGATTAATATTAGATCATAATCACTTACGGGGACTTTTTTTAAACAGTTTACAATCATTCTCGGAGTAAGAAAAGCTGCCACACTAACGGGACATACAAACACATCACACCCGTTTCCATACCTCCTGACTAAGGGTTCCGCAAGGATACCCGTGACGAGTAGGATTTTCATGTTATCATTCTCGCATTTCATGGTTATAAATCTCTCTCAAAAGGTTTATTAGAGCAATGGTTCTCAATTAATCGAGGCAGTTTCATGATAGTAGTGGAAAACCTTACCAAGAGATTTGGCGAGAAAACAGTGCTCAACGGGATAAGCTTTCGGGTTAATGATGGTGAAATTTATGGACTTTTAGGCCCCAATGGAAGTGGAAAATCTACCACAATGAAGATTCTGGTTGGTATAGTCAAACCGACTTCTGGCAAGGTGGTTATAGCCGGCGTTGATCCTTTAAAAGACCCTGTAAGGGTGAAGGAGGTTGCGGGATTTGTACCCGAAACGCCTGTTCTATATGAAAGCCTAACTCCAGAAGAGTTCTTTAACTTCATTGGAAGTGTTAGGGGAGTTGCCAGAGAAAAGCTGGAAGAGAGGGTTAGTTATTTAGTCAAAGCCTTTGGGATCGAGGAGTATCTAGATCAGTTTATTGGAACGCTGAGCTTTGGTACTCAGCAGAAGATTTCTATTATCTCTGCCTTGCTTCACGACCCGCAGGTTCTTGTTCTTGATGAGGCCATGAACGGCCTTGATCCTAAAAGTGCCCGGATATTGAGAGAGCTTTTGCTCGAGTTTAAGAGAGAGGGGTGGAGCATAGTGTTTTCTACCCATGTGCTGCCTTTGGCAGAAATGATATGCGACAGAATTGGGCTTATCTATAGGGGAGAGCTTATTGCGGAAGGGACGATGGAAGAGTTAAAAGAGAAAGCTCATGAAGAAAACTTGGAAGATATATTTCTCAAGCTGACGGAGAGCAAAGGGGAGGTAGAAAATATTTTGCAAGCCCTAAAAGATGCGTTATAGGTGGTTCTATGCTTGAAATCCTTTACCGCGAGCTCCATTACCAGATAGCGAAGAGAAACCCCCTAATAGCAAATGATGAGAAACAGTTCCAAAAGGCAATTAAAAATGCTATGAACATTAAACGCAACATCGCTATTCAAATCCTTGGTTTTCTTCCATTTGGCCTGTTGATGGCGTCTACCTTTGCTTTCACCACTGAGAAGCTAGTTCTTTCATCTCTCATGGTTTCTCTTGCGTTGATACCTTTTGTCTTTGCAATGTACGTTACTGCAGTGCAGACCTCGTATATTCTTTCGGTAGGCTTGTTTGAACCTTTAAAGCTCCTTCCCGTAAAATTGGGCTCTAGGTATCTCAGCGGTCTTTTGCTTCTTGAAATTGCACCTTCCCTCGCCACAGTCCTTCCAAGTGCCCTCTTTCTCATGGTGGAGTACCCTTTATCGGGATTTCTTGCAGTCCTCTGGCTACTCTTGGGGCTATTTTTGGGCCACACGCTCGGATTGCTCTTGGTTAACTTCTTTTCTCTCGGGATACACCAAAGAGCAGGGAGAGGGTATTCTTTGAGGAGCTTTGCCAGGGTTGTGATGTTTTTGCTTTTTATAGGCATGTTCATGATGATGAACTACCTTCAATATTACATAAGAGACCATTCTGAAGAGGTTGCCGATATAGTAGAAAAATACTTTGTTGCCTATCCCTTTGCAGTCTCCTCTGTCTTTGATCCTCCGAGAAGTATGGCCCTTTTTCTTGCATATCTAACTACTTTTGGGCTTGTGTACTATCTAACCCTCAAGGGGGTGTGGAAGAAGATTCTCGAGCCTACCGTGGTTTCGGAAAGGCGTAGCATCTCAAATTTTAAGGCGTCGCCAAAGGGCAAAATCTTAGCTCTGGTTTTAAAAGATTTCAAGATATTTGTTAGAAAACCGGCAATGCTTGTTGCTTTTCTCTTTCCCATCTACATAATTTTTCCAACACTTATCTCCGCCCTTCAGCGAGGAAGATTAGGATTAGAAGAGCTTTTGCCTGTGCTCTTTATGATTGGCCTCTTCTCCGTTCCCGGCGCTGATGCAGTTCTCAAAGTTGAAGGGAAGAATCTGGACTTCCTCAAGACCCTCCCCATAAAAAAGAGGGATTTCGTCATTGCAAAAGTTATATCAATGGCCCTTATTCCGACCTTCTTAGGGTTTTCCTTGGTTGCTCTTGGCATCGTTTATGATCCAGAAGCTTTTAGTTTACTTTCCTATGCCATTTTCCTCCCGTTTATAGCTTCTTCAATAACGATGCTTTATTTTTTCAGGTATAAGGGAGAAGAGATTGGTATCCCTGAGCTCAGATGGCCGCAGATAATCCTTATGTTCATAATCGTTGGTATAGTTTTTGGCATTATTGCCCTTCCGATTTTTGTAAGTTCCAGCTTGATTGGAAGCGAACTGATAGTCCTTGCGGTATCTTTAACTCTTGCATTTCTCCTTGGAAGGCTCAGCAGGTAATGTGGAATATCCCCAGTGTTTTTCTCTTTTTCCTAAGTTCGTTGAAGAGTTTAGCTGCCTCAGGAGTGGGTTTTTCAATTATCTCTTTTCTCTCTACTAGCTTTCTGCTTTCTGGAAGAAGTGAGAGCATTCCATAGATACCTGTTCCAACAACAAGTACCTCGAAATCTTCTTTTAAATACTCCCTCAGCTCTTCTGGATCGAGTTTGTGGCTTGTTCCGTGTTTTTCTTTTGAGATCCACTTTTTACGCTTTTCAATCTTTCCGGAGGGATAAAGGATAACGTCATGAGAATATTCCTTCCCGTCTATGCTTATCTTTCCAAATTCAACTTTCTCTATCATCTTAACCACCCAAAACACGAAGTGCATCTTCTATAATCTTCCTATGATCAAAGGCAAGCTTCAGGTTTTTTATCTCGCTAAGGCTAAAAACCCTCGCTTCACTTGCATCGTCTCCTCCCTTTAGGGTTCCCCTACCCTTAGCTAAAAAGGCTATTGTAACGGTATGGCCTCTTGGGTCCCTATTTGGGTCACTGTAAATCCCTATGAGATCTAAGAGCTCTATTTTCAGTCCAGTTTCTTCTTTTGCTTCCCTTACGGCGGCATCTTCAACCCTTTCCCCGTATTCTACAAACCCTCCTGGTAGAGCCCAATAACCTTTATACGGTTCATTACGCCTCTTTATCAGCACTATCCCGTCTTTGTAGAGTATTACGAGGTCCACGGTTAAGCCTATACATTTGTGAATCTCTGCTTTAACGTCTGGATATTTGTTTTTTATCAGCTTTTCTACATCTCTTTTGATTGGAACTATATCGTACCCTCTCGGGGCTTTTAGGAGGAGGACGTATCGCTCCATACAACCACCTCGGTCAAGTCCCTTCTCATCATCCCTCAGCGTGCTGACGTTTCCTCATCGGTGTTTACTTTCTCCACCTTCACAAATTTAGCCTTTTCTAGGGCTTCTTCAATAGGGAAGTCAATGGTTCGCCTTTCCAAAAAAGTCGCTGTAAAGGCATTTGCCCTCTTCAGGGCTTGAATAAATGGACATTCCTTGTAGAAATATGCAAAACTTGCTAGGAAAACATCTCCAGCACCTGTAGGATCCCTTGCATCTATTTTAAGGGGATGATAAATGTACCTCTCTCCTTTGTAGTAGGCTACTCCTCTTTCAGCGCCGTTTGAGATTAAGAGAACCTCCAGATCAGAGGGGTTTAGGTTTTTTAGGTGTATGAATTCATTGGCATCTGCATGGACAACCTGTGCATTTTTTAAAAACCCTCCGTTTATATCTTTCAGGACAACTCTACCGTTTTCGACGTCCCTAAGGAATCCTTGAACATCTACGACAACTTCCTTGGCTCTTACAGCCTCCAGTGTCTTTGGGGGAAGTTCATTTGCGACAGGGTTTAGCAGGATGATATCAAACTTTTCTTGGGGAATCTCATCAAGGGTGAAAGGATCGGCCCTGGAGAGAAGCTTAAGTTGTCTGCTGTCTTCGTTTAGATAGAGGAGTTCATAAGTTGTGCTTTCTTCAGAGGGGATTATTATCGTTGATATTCCGTAGGATTCAAGTTCTTCAAGCCATCTAATTGGAAAGTCCCTCCCGATTTTAGTCAAAACCACTACTTCACAGAACTTTGAAAGTGCAAGGGAGGAATAATATGCTCCCCCACCAATCCTCTCGGTTTTTCTTCCATTTTTTATTATGATGTCATGGGTTAAGTGTCCAATCACCAAACATCTCATTCCATTCACCGCAAGGTTTAATTAGGTAAAGCCCCTTTTTAAATTGATGCCTATGTTTGAAGGGGTTTTTGTTCCACACATAACTCCGTTTGATGACGAAGAAGAGATAAATGAAGAAATGTTGCGTGAACTTGTCCATTATTTTGCTGATGCCGGTTTAAACGGCCTGGTAACTTTGGGGAGCAATGGGGAGTTTCCCTATTTGAGCTTTGAGGAGAAGCTCAGGGTTCTTAAGATTGTGCGGGAGGAATCCCCAGTCACCGTCATAGCTGGCGTTACCGAGAATTCCACCAAGGAAACGATAAGGCTTGCAAAAGAAGCTTGGGATATAGGTGTAGATGCCCTCTTGATAGCTCCCTCGTACTACTTCAAGCCCGACAAAAGAGAGCTCTTTGCCCACTATTCCAGAATTGCCTACGAGGTAGAAGCTCCTATCTTACTCTACAACGTCCCAAAATTTACCACAATTAACTTAGATCTAGATGTAATCGAGAAGCTTGTGGATGAGCATTCCAATATCGTCGGGATAAAGGACTCAAGCGGGTCAATAGGGAGGATAGCAGAGCTTATAAGGCGAGTGGGGGATAAGATAAGCATCTTAGCCGGAACCGCTGATGTTATGTATCCTTCATGGATGCTGGGAGCGCATGGGGCCGTTGTGGCGGTTGCAAACGTCGCTCCGAGGCTCTGTGTTGAGCTTTACAATGCATTTCTCGAGAGAAGGTATGAGAGGGCAAGAAAACTCCAGCTCATGATAAACTACCTCAATGAGGTTGTTGTCAAAAGGTACAACCAGATAAGTGCGATAAAAGAGGCTATGAGAATGCTTGGCTTTGAAGTAGGCTATCCAAGGATGCCAGCTTTGCCCCTTGATGAAAGGGCCCTTGAGGATATAGAAAGGGCTTTAATTGAGATAGGTCTTTTGTGATACACAAGTTTGTGAACAACCTATGGTTTAAAAAAGAATTAAAAACTCCCTTCTGTAGTTTTGATTAGGTGGGGAAAATGTGTTTGGCTATACCTGCTAGAGTAGTTGAAATTAAGGATAACGTTGCGATAGTCGATTTTGGTGGAGTTAGGAGAGAAGCTCGCATAGACTTTGTGAAGGACGTTAAAGTTGGTGATTACGTTATAGTTCACACAGGATTTGCTATTGAAAAATTGGACGAAAAGGCAGCACTTGAGAGTTTAAAGGCTTGGGAAGAAGTCATGAACCTTGTGGAGGAGTGAACATGGAGCTTTCGATTTTTCAGGACAGGGAGCTAGCTCAAAAAATTCTCCAGGGAATAAAACGGGAGGCAGAGAAAATAGGTAGAGAAGTAAAGCTAATGCACGTCTGCGGCACCCATGAAGACACAGTAACGCGAAGTGGAATAAGATCTCTCCTTCCGGAAAACGTTAAAGTCATGAGCGGTCCCGGGTGTCCTGTTTGTATAACTCCAGCCGAGGACATTGCAGCAATGATGGAAATAATGCGCAAAGCAAAAGAAGAAGGGGAAGAGATTATTCTAACTACGTTTGGAGACATGTATAAAATCCCTACCGCGGTAGGGAGCTTTGCCGACCTGAAGAGCGAGGGATTTGATGTTAGAGTTGTTTATTCAATTTACGATTCTTATAAAATAGCGATACTGTTAGGATAAGCTGTGGGGTGTCAGGTTTAAGTTACTGGCAGTACTTTAGAAAAAGAAGGGGGAACATGAAGTCTGAAACCATTATTTACTGGGTGGTTTCAGCCTTAAAACCCTTTCGTCGCAACAAAATCCCACCAGAAAAGAAAATCAGGGGAGTAGAATTATACCTGCGAGGCCTCAGTTACCGGCAAACCGCCAGAATACTCAAAATCAGTCACGTAACAGTCTGGGAGGCAGTCCAAAAACTCGCAGAAGCAGTTTACAAGCCAAAAATCCTCGCAGTCAAAAAACAGCGAAACTTCATCGCAGTTGACGAAACAGTAATAAAAATCAACGGGAAGAAAAGATACCTCTGGGCTGCAATTGACGTTGAGAGCAAGGAAGTTTTAGCAGTCTGGATTACGACTGTTAGAAACTGGTGGGTTGCCAGGGATTTCATTCTGGTTGTTTTAAAGTCGTGTGAAGGGCAGCCTGTCTTTCTGGTTGACAGGGCGAGCTGGTATAAGTCTGCTTTTAAGAGTTTGAGGTTGGGTTATCTGCATGTGACTTTCGGGCCGAGGAACAGTGTTGAGCGCTGGTTTAGGACGTTGAAGGAGAGGACGAAGCGTTTCTGGAATAATTTCAGGGGTAAAGACTGGAGGAGGGTTCATAGGTTTGTTTTTCTGTTTGCCTTCTGGTATAATTTTGTCAGAATTCATTCTAGTTTTGGTGATCCGCCTGGTGATGTTACTGAATGGCTTCAGGAGGTGATGCCCCAGTTATCCTAACAGTATCAAAATAGCACTCAAAGAGAAGGACAAGACGGTAGTTCACTTCTCTCCGGGATTTGAAACCACAACTGCCCCTGCCGCAGGCATACTGAAGGAGGTTATAGAGAAGGGGATAGAGAACTTTAAAATTTATTCAGTTCATCGTCTAACTCCTCCTGCCGTTGAGGCATTGATTAAGCAGGGGACGGTTTTTGATGGTTTAATTGATCCGGGACATGTTTCAACAATAATAGGAGTAAAGGGCTGGGAGTATATAACAAAAGAATATGGCGTTCCTCAGGTAGTGGCGGGTTTTGAGCCGGTTGATTTTCTCATGGGTATATTCATGCTCCTGAGAATTATAAGAAAAGGGGAAGCAAAAATAGAGAACCAGTACACAAGAGTTGTGAAATACGAGGGAAACGTTGAGGCTCAAAGGACGATAGAAGCTCTCTTTGATGTTGTTGATGCAAAGTGGAGGGCTCTTGGAGTTATTCCGAAGAGCGGGTTAGAGCTCAAAAACGAATACAAAGACTATGAGATAAGAACCTTTTACAAGGTAAAGCCTCCAGAGCTGCCAGATTTGGAGAAGGGATGCATATGTGGGGCTGTGCTTAGAGGGTTGGCTCTGCCTACTCAATGCCCGCTCTTTGGAAAGAAGTGCACTCCAAGGAACCCCGTCGGTCCGTGTATGGTTTCTTATGAAGGAACGTGCCAGATATTTTACAAATACGGGGCGCTCTTTTGAGCTGTTGTTTTTCTTTATATTTGCGGCAGGATATTCTACAACGACCTTTCTGGGGTTTAAAAGAAGCACAGAGGCTCAGAGGGTGTTCACGTCATCACTCCTCAGCATGCTTGCTAATCGTCATCGCCTGAAATACCTATGCTCCTTCGTTTTTAAAGCTATCCTCAAAACATAGGAAAATTTTTATGGTTGTAAAACAACAATATCATGAAATATTTGGAGGTGTTGTCCATGATTAAGGCATCAAAACGGGCTATGAGCATCGAATATGCTATTAGAGATGTTGTTCTGCCTGCAAGGGAGCTTGAAAAGCAAGGGGTAAAAATCATCAAGCTCAACATCGGTGATCCTGTGAAGTTTGACTTTCAGCCACCGGAGCACATGAGAAAAGCGTATTGTGAAGCAATAATGGAAGGTCACAACTATTATGGAGACAGCGAGGGAGATAGAGAGCTTAGAGAGGCCATTGTGGAGAGGGAAAAGAAAAAGAATGGTGTGGATATCACTCCAGAAGATGTTCAAGTTACAGCGGCTGTTACAGAAGCTTTACAGTTCATTTTTGGAGCCCTTATCGATGGGGGGGAAGAGATACTAATCCCCGGGCCGAGCTATCCACCATACGTTGGGCTTGTGAAGTTTTATGGAGGCATCCCTAAGGCTTACAGAACTATTGAAGAAGAGGGGTGGCAGCCGGATGTAGATGACATGAGAAAAAAGATAACCGAAAAGACAAAAGCGATAGCCGTTATAAATCCAAATAATCCAACTGGAGCTCTTTATGAAAAGAAAACCCTTCAAGAGATAATAGACCTTGCTGGGGAGTATGACCTGCCCATTATAAGTGATGAGATCTACGATATGATGACCTATGAAGGAAAGCACGTTTCTCCAGGTTCATTGACTAAAGATGTGCCTGTAATAGTTATGAACGGCCTCTCAAAGGTTTACTTTGCAACTGGGTGGAGATTGGGTTATATGTACTTCGTGGATCCAGAGAACAAGCTTGCTGAGGTTAGGGAAGCAATAGGAAAGCTCGCAAGGATAAGGCTCTGTCCAAATACTCCAGCTCAAAAAGCAGCAATAGCTGGCCTTAGAGGACCAATGGATTATCTCGAAGAATATATGGCAAAGCTGAAGGAGAGAAGGGATTACATTTATGAGAGGCTTAACGAAATGCCGGGAATAAGCACCCAGAAGCCCCAAGGAGCATTCTACATCTTCCCCAAGATTGAAGAAGGGCCATGGAAGAATGATAAAGAATTCGTCCTTGATGTTCTCCACAACGCCCATGTGCTCTTTGTTCACGGTTCAGGGTTTGGAGAAGGCGGAGAAATGCACTTCCGTTCGATATTCCTAGCTCCTATTCCAGTGTTAGAGGAGGCCATGGACAATTTGGAGAAGTTTATGAAGGAGAGGCTTGGCTGATTCCCCTTTTATTATTTTGTGCTTTTCAAGATTTGGAAGAAATTAAACCAAACTCACCCTCCAGATACGACTGGGATGACTTCGACGTAATCGTTATCCTTAATGGGATCGTCTTCTAAAGCTACCTTTCCGTTTACCTTGGCTATGGCGCTTTCTGTGTTAAATCCGACAGCCTTGAGGACGTCTTTAACCTTCATACCTTTCTGATACTCCAGCTCTCTCTCGATTTTTCTTCCGATCACTCTCACCTTGATCATAATCACCACCGGAAAGGAATTCCTACATAGGTTTTTAACTTTGTCGAAAAAACTCTTTAAGTTTCTGAAGGATATATAAACGTCGATGATGGTCGAGGCCCGGCACTGAAGGGTGATGAAGGCCATCACACCTGAGACAAACTCTATATGCACCTTATAACCTTTTTTCTTTTCTGAGAACAGCACTTTCAACAGTTTTTGTAATTTCAATAAGAGTCCTTGGATAATAGCATCAGAAAGTTCCAGAACAGAGCAAATTTATGGCGGACCGGCGGGGATTTGAACCCCGGACCCTCGGCTTAGGAGGCCGATGCCCTATCCTGGCTAGGCTACCGGTCCACTCCCGTTTCCTATCCTCTCTCACTGGCTTATAAATCTTTTGTTAAACAAAATAGTTTAATAGAAATCAAAGGGTATTTAAACTTCCCTTCAAAACTTTCTCTGGTGTGGCTGATGGTGGATGAGCTGGACAGAAAAATAATCTCTATTCTTCAGGAAGATGCCCGATTGTCCTATAGGGAGATAGCGAAAAAAGTGGGAGTTGCTGTGGGAACGGTGTATAACAGAATAAAGAAGCTTGAAGAAGAGGGGATTATCCGAGGGTTTGCTCCAAAATTAGATTACGCTAAACTTGGCTATGACCTTACGGCTATAATTGGAGTTAAGGCTCAGGGAAAGAGGATAATTGAGATTGAGAGGGAAATAGCCAAAGATCCTCATGTTGCTTGTGTTTACGATGTTACGGGGGAATACGACATAATAGTCATCGCAAAATTCAAGGGAAGAGAGGATATGAACAAGTTTGTCAAGAAGCTTTTGAGGATAGATGGGGTGGAAAAGACTTACACTCATGTTGCAATGGACATAGTAAAGGAAGATTTAACGCTAGAGGTCTAGGAAGTTCCTCACAAATCTCCTCGCCAAGTTTTGCACAGTTTCAGCGGGCAACTTTACTTTTTCTCCGTTCACCGTGCCTTCAAATATTAGTGGAATTGGATTTAGAGTTTCTATAACCTGAAACTCCTCATTTTCGTTTAGCGTTGCCTTTAGAACTTTTCGATATTCTTGAGGGGGTACAACCTTTATAACGCCATGCAGCTCCAATCTCTCTCCACATTCCTTCTCATTGCAGATAAAGTCAAACTCCTCCCCGAGCTTTGCCTCCACCATTATGCTCTTTCCAGCCACATTGTATATCATAAACCTGTCTTCATTCTCCAAATTTTCCATATTAAGTCCTCCAAATAAATAATAAAAGTCAAAGCTTTACCATAACGTCCACGGGGATGTTGTATTCCTCTTTTATCCTGTCTATTGCATTGCCGGCACTTATAAGGAAGAACATTCCTGCAGGTGTTGCATTTGCCTGCTTGCACATCTCTATGAGAGCCCTTTGGGTTTCTCCACTCCTCACAACATCGTCAACTATTAAAACTCTCTCTCCCTTTTTAATTGCCCAAGAAGGGAGGTACAGCGTCATAACGCTTCCTGAAGAGCTTGAGACATAATTTACCTCGTAAAACTTTTCCACTCCAACTTCTTTCTTCTTCTTTGCGTAGACGACATCTACCCCAAGTTCGTTTCCAATGTGAATTGCCAGAGGGATTCCATCCGTAGCCGCCGTTAGTATTTTGTCTATGTCCATCTCCATGTACCTTGAGGCAACGCTCTCAGCAATAAGGCTCATTAGGTCTGTATCGCTGAGAATTTTCAAGTTATCAAACAATCCATGTTTATCAAAAACTATTCTCTTCTTAACCTCCTCTTCAAGGTTTACGTATGGGGAGAGAACCTTTATTAGCTCTTTGGCACGCTGCGTGCTTGGAAGGACTTTTCCCCTCACGTATCTGTTGAGCACCGTTATTGGAAGTCCAGTGATCCTTGAGAGTTCTTCATATGTATAGCTCTTTTTTAAGAGCCTTAAAATCCTGATGACACGGAGTTTCTCTTTAACTGCCTCTATCTGACTCAAGCTCCCACCTCCTGCTGGTGGGATAATATTGACAAGAAAATGTATAAATAGGTTTCGGTTTATGCTCAAATTATAAGATTTGCTGGTTTATTCTGGTGATTGGAGATTCCCATTTTTTGCCGGTATTCCGAAATTACCTCACCAAAATATCGCATGACAAAATCTAAATCTATATGCTCTCCATCTGGATGATTAACCCCCTTACAGAATGGATCTTCCTTTACGTACACCTCGATAACGAGTTCATGCTTGATTAGAATAAAGGGGTAAAGCCTGCATGCCAATGGCCGTTTGGGATAAATCTTGCACTTTCCATTTTCCCCAAGGAAAACACAGCCATCGTCAAACGGTCTCTTCTTAAGTCCGTATCCCAAAAACTTATCTCCCCTGTAGAACATTTTCTCATAATCCACGAACTCCCACGCGTTAAATCCCAAATCCTCTATTCTTGTTATATCCTCATCTCTGAGGGGTATCTCAAGGTTTATGCAACAGTTAGCACACTGAAGGCATTTAAATTTAAAAGAGGGATCACTTTTAATTTGCAGTGTTTCTAAATTTATTGTCGCTACCCACCTCTTCCTCACCTTTTTATCACCTCAGCTCCCGTAAGAGCTTGCTATTAGTGTTTCGGTCATCTCGATTTCCCTTATTTTCCTTAAAATCTCGTCATGGAAGCTGTCTAACTCTTTAATGCTCTCAATTTCAACTCGTATAATTATGTCGTATTCTCCATAGACTTTGTATATCTCCTTCACTTGGGGGACGTCCTTCAGCTTTTCATATACCACGTCTTCATTTCCGGGCTTTACAATAATTAAAATAAATGCCTCCATCATATGCCCAACCCTCCAAAGTTAAACTTCTTGGCCATCTTAGCCAATTTTCTTTTGTCCATACCCTTAAAGAATTTTTTCATCTGTTTATACTGGTTGAGCAGTTCTTTTACATCTTTTGTGGTCGTGCCAGAGCCTCTTGCTATTCTCTTAATTCTTGAGTAGTTTATTATCTCAGGATTTTCGAGCTCTTCCTCGGTCATAGAGTCCATAATGACCTTAAATTTTTTCAGTCTTTCTTCACTTACCTTAATTACCTCATCGGGGATAGAATAGCCCATTCCGGGGATCATCTTTAGTATCTGCTGGAGTGGTCCCATTTTTCTCATAGCTTCTAGCTGGGCATACATGTCTTTGAGATTAAACTTCCCTCTTAAGAACTTTTCAACATCCTCCTCTTTGAATTCAGTCTCTTTGCTAAGCTCCTCGAACTTCTCCAGCAACCCCTGAATATCTCCCAGTCCTAAGAGCCTCGAAACAAAGCGCTTTGGGTCAAAGGGCTCTAAATCGTCTATTTTCTCACCAACACCAATGAACTTTATTGGAGCTCCAGTCGCTACAACAGCAGAAAGAGCCCCTCCACCTTTGGCTGAGCCGTCTAGTTTGGTTACAATTATCGATCCTATAGGAGTTGCCTCCTTAAAAGCCAATGCCTGATTATACGCCTGCTGTCCAATTGTTCCGTCGATTACGAGAATAACCTCGTGAGGATTTATCGCTTCGCTTATTTGCTTCATCTCTTCTATGAGGCCTTTCTCCTCCTTGTGTCTTCCTGCTGAGTCCACTATTATAACATCTACGCCCTTCTTTTTGAAGTACTCTACACCCTCTTTAGCAAGCTTTACTGCATTTTTTTCTTCAGGATCTCCAAAAACCTCAATTCCATACGGCTCTACCAGCTGTTTTAACTGGAAATAAGCACCTGGACGCCAGGTGTCCGAACATACCAAGCCGACTTTGTACCCATGTTTTTGGAAATATCTTGCGAGCTTTGCCACGCTTGTGGTTTTTCCTGATCCTTGGATACCAACCGTTAAGAGAACAGCGGGCTTTTCTTTTATCTCTATGGGCTTTGCCTCTTTCCCTAAAAAATTAGTCAGTTCCTCATAGACTATCTTAATTATGTGCTCCTTTTTGGAGACTCCAGCTGGTGGCTTTTCTTCTAAAGCCCTCTTCTCAATTTTCTTGGTAAGATCAAGAACTAGACGAACGTTAACATCACTCGTAAGTAAGGCCCTCTGAATGTCTCTAACTACCTCTCTCACAAGGGCCTCATCAACTGCACTGGCACGCGCAAGTTTTCTTAAGGCGTTGTTGAGTGACTGACCGAGCTTGTCTAATACCATTTTTCCTCCACCATATGTAAAGCTGTCCTTAGGTTTATAATCCTTAGCTCTCTGGCCTTTGTACTGATGTGTCTATTTTGAAAAAGAAACACTCGGAGAGTTATTTCAGCTGTTCATGCATGTACATTAAACTTTGAACACGATCATTCAGCTGTTTTTCCGAGAGTTTTGCATTATTCCGCTCATTCATAGCTAAAAAAGAGCTGAAAATGTTTTTAAACGAAATTAATCTAATTATATTCGAGTGAGAACTCAAAAAAGAAGGGAGGTGGGAGAAATGGAGATGATATCAAAGCTTTATGATTACCTCTATATGAGAGAGCTTGAAAAAAGAAAAAGAAGGCCTGTAGTTGAGGAGCTTGCATTCCTTGAAGGTTTATACTAATTCCGCCCCTTTAGTTTCTTTTCCAAGGGCAAGAACGTCCAGGGCCCCTATAATTGAGATCACGGCGATTACAAGCACAGCCACTCCAACGGTTGAGGTTTCCATTATTCTCCCTGCCAATATTGGAGCTAGCCCTCCTCCAATTCTTGCCATCGCCCCTGCCCATCCTGTTCCAGTTCCCCTAACCTCTGTTGGATAAAGTTCGGGAGTGTAGGCATATATAGCCCCCCAAGCTCCGAGATTGAAAAAGCTGAAGAGTACGGCACTTGTGAGTATCATGTAAACGTTTCCTGAACTTGCGTAGTGGTAAAACATGACTCCAGCCAAGCCGGAGAGCAGTAAATATGTGGAGAGCGTTTTCTTCCTCCCTATCCTTTCGAGAAGATAAGCTGCACTCCAGTATCCCGGTAGCTGGGCTACGGCAGTTATTATAAAGTACTGGAAGCTCTTAAAGACAGTTATCTTCAAAGTTGCTGCTAGGAACCTTGGAAGCCATATGAAGAATCCGTAATAAGCAAAGGCTATGCTGAACCACGCAATTGAAAGCATTAAGGTTATTTTGCTGTACTTTTTCCAGAGCTCTATTATTGTTATCTTTGCTTGTTTGCCTTCTTGTACTTTAATATCTGCTTTTCTTCCGATTATCCTTTCTATGACCTTTTCAGCTTCTTTTGTTTTTCCTTTGAGAGCTAGAAATCTCGGGGACTCTGGAAGCCAGAGTATTACTGGAAGCAACAGCAGTACACTTCCCCCAAATAAGAGTATGCTTCTCCAACTGGCTTTTAAGAGGATTGCGACTATTCCTATTATTATCGTACCAACGGCCCAGAAGCTTTCCAAGATAGATATCATGGCTCCTCTAATTTTTGAGGGCATGAACTCGGCAAAGTAGGAACTCGCAACGGGCAAAGCTCCCCCCAAACCAAGCCCAACTATAAACCTAAGTGTTATAAGCTGATTTAAGCTATTAGCAAAGCTACTTGTGATGCTTCCCAATCCAAAAAGCGAAACTGCTAATGTTAAGGCGTTTTTTCTCCCTATATAATCTGCAACTGTCCCGAAAAGCCATGCACCGAAGAGCATCCCCCATAATGCTGCAGATCCCATTGCTCCAAGTTTGCTCAGACTCCCCTGAAACGCCGGTTCTTTGGTTAGGAGGGGAATGACAAAGCTCACGGAGAGAGTGTTTATTGCTATGAATGCCCATACCGTTCCAAGGATGGCCAGAAGGATGTAGTGAAACCTTCCGAATCTTGCCTTGTCTATTACCTCCATGACCATCACCGAACAAATGTTCGGTTAATGCTTTTTAAATCTATTGCAAATTTTAATAGGATTGACATGAAGATCCACTATGAATGTTTCACATGTATCGCAAATCAGTGCCAGAGGATAATTGAGATGAGTACAGAAGACCTGGCAAAAAGAAAGAAAGCCGCTGTTCTTAGCGCAAAACTTATGGGAAAGCTTGAGGAAGACTCAATACCTGCGATAGTGTCCAGCAAGATATTCTTTAATCTCTACGCATTCCTTGGAGTTGATGATCCGTTTAAAGACTACAAAGAGTCCTCCAATAAGTTAGCGGAGAGGATTTTGAATGAGATTGAGAAGGTTATAAAGGTTGACCTTAAAACCGCGTTGAAGCTTGCAATAGTGGGCAATGTGATTGATTTTGCTGTTGGTTACTCTCCAGAAAAGATTGGGGAGGACGTGGTGAAACTGGTTAAAGAGGATCTATACATAGACCGCTCTGAAGAGCTATTCAAAAAGCTTGAAAATGCTGAAGTTTTATTGTACCTTACCGATAACTGTGGCGAGATATACTTTGATAGGCTCTTCTTGAAAAAGGTTCGAGAAAACTTCCCTCATTTGGATATTTACATTGTTGGAAAAGAAACTCCAATAATAAACGATGCCACTGTAGATGATTTAATAAAAGCTGGATTAAACAAAATCGGGAAAGTGATCTCGACAGGTTCTGGAATGGTAGGAGTTCCTTTTGAGGAAGTTTCTGACGAATTCAAAGAAATTTTCGAAAAAGCTGACGTCATTATAGCAAAAGGGCAGGGAAACTTTGAAACTCTTAGCGAAATTGACGATAAGCGTGTTTTTTATCTTTTAAAGGCTAAATGTCGCCCCGTGGCGAGGGAATTGGGAGTGCCTCAAGGGAGCATGCTGTGTATATAGACATTTGACGATATTATTATTGACAAGCATCGATTAGAAAGGCTTTTATACTTTAAAGTTGTATAATATAGTGGTGATACCTATGCCGACGATGATTAAAAAGGATTTAAAAAAGTTTATGAAGGAATTAAAACTTCATTACGACGATGTCTGGCGTGTTCCATCAAGTGAATACCTTAAGAAGCCTGATTTTGTTGTAGTAGATCCCAAAACTGGCAAAAAGATAAAAGTGAGCTTTGTCTCATTGGACGATGGTGAAGTTGTCAGTGTAGTTTATGATGAACTCAGTTAATTCGTTTTTTGACGAATTTCTTTCCGACTTTTGTTTTATAGGCATAAAACAAAAATGTCAAAATGGTTAAATATTTCTTTATCCAATTTTTTATGATGATGAACAATGAAAGAGAGTACAATTAACGATATTTTCGATCTCGTCGGTATAATAGCAGACCCGAAAATTAGGGCACTCACCTATGCTAATATTGGGGTTGAACTTTTTCGGATGGGCAACGAAAAGTACAGGGATGCCTTTAGAAAAGCACTAGAAACTGCAGAAGAAATTGAAGATGCAGCCGAGCTCGCTTTTTTGCTCATCCAGATTGCCACGTATCTGGGAGAAACAAACAAAGCCGCCGCTGCAAGAGTTTTTAATAGGGTTCTTGAACTGGTTGAACGCATGCCAACTAAAATCCGTAATAGAGCCCTAGAAAAGATGATAGAAGCTGCATTAAAACTCAAGCTCTACGATTTAGCGGTTTCTTATGCAATGAAAATCAAAGACGGTAGAGTGAGAAATAGCATGCTTATCCCAATTATTAGGGGATACCTCTCTGAAGGTCAGCTTGCTAAAGCAATTAAAATTTCAAAAGACCTGCTTGAAGAGCCTTGGAGCTCAATAGCAAAGTCGGAGATAATAAAGTACTACATCAAGAGCGGAGAAGTCATGAATGCTCTAGATATCTTTAACACCGTTGAGGGGAACCGGGAAAGGTTCATCAACGAGATCATAGAAGAGCTTGTTGACTCTCCAGAACATGTTTCAAAGTTCTTTGAACTGCTAAAAGAGGAAGAATTGGTAAGTGCTGCAAAGAAATTGCTCGACATTCTCATAGAGTCTCCGAGGAGAGAGTATATCGAGTTAGTAGAGAGAATTGCAGCGAAAGTGCCCGATGAAAGTGTGCAGGTAAAAGTGGTGTCATTTTTAACCAGGGTTGGAGAAAAAGAGAAAGCATTAACATACGCAAATAGACTGCAAGATAGCTACCTGCGCTCATTAGCATTTGGAGAAATTGCTCTGGGTTACCTAAAAGAAGATGATCTGGATAAAGCCATAGAGACCGTAAAAAACGTTAGAGATCTAAAATGGAACTCGAGACTTTTGGCGGAGATATTGATTAAGGTTCTAAGACTTGCAGCCAAAGAAGAATCTGAGGGATGACATTAGCTTTAAATTCTTTTCTTCCAACTTTTTCCGGTGATGTCTGTGGTAAGGATAGCGATAATAGGTGGATCTGGGGTTTACGATCCAAAGCTTCTAGAAAACATAAGGGAAGAAAGGATTAGAACTCCTTATGGGGACATTACGGTAAAAATTGGAACGTACAAGGGCGAAGAGATTGCGTTTTTAGCAAGACACGGAGAAAAGCACAGTGTTCCACCGCATAAGATAAACTACCGCGCCAACATATGGGGGTTGTATGAGCTTGGTGTTGAAAGAATACTCGCAACATCGGCAGTGGGATCTCTAAATGAGGCCATGAAACCGGGAGATTTTGTTATACTTGATCAGCTAATTGATTTTACAAAAAACAGGGTTTATACATTTTACGATGGGGAAGACTCTCCCCATGAAAGGAAGTTCGTTGCCCACATTGATTTCACTGATCCATACTGTCCGGAGCTTAGAGACGCTCTAATAAAAGCGGCTAGAGAGCTAGGATTCAGCTATCATCCCAGAGGGACTTACGCTGCTATGGAAGGGCCTAGGTTTGAAACAAGGGCAGAGATTAGAGCATTAAAAATCCTAGGGGCTGATGTTGTGGGGATGACCCAATCTCCTGAAGCAATTTTAGCAAGGGAGCTTGAGATGTGCTATGCAAGTGTTGCTATTGTAACTAACTATGCTGCGGGAATAAGCAAGACCAAGCTCACCCACTCGGAAGTAGTGGAGCTTATGCAGCAAAAAAGTGAAGAAATAAAGCTTCTTTTAATGAAAGCTGTGGAATACATCCCTAAAATCAGGAGATGTGCATGTAAGGATGCTTTAAAAGGTGCTACAGGTTGATTTTTATTTTTTCAATATATCCAGGGGCGTGTCAAAGATTAATCTTGGAAGACAAAATCGAAGGAATTACTTGCCCGATTGGAGCAATTGGAGAGTAAGGGATCAACCTAAAGGATTTGGTTTATGAAGATCCGCTCCTTAGAGAAAAATGGCACAAAGTTTGAGAATTTTTGTTTTTAGAAGAGGCTTTCCCGAGGCTTGAAGAATGGAGTGTGGTGCGGTGGCCGGGATTTGAACCCGGGCCCGCGGCGTGGCAGGCCGCTGTCCTAGGCCAGGCTAGACTACCACCGCACAAGCCCGGTAGATAATCAATTGCAGACGCTTTATAAATTTTTCGCCAAGGTGTTTTTAAATTCCACCACTTTCCCTGACTCTTTTCCTAACGTTCGGATCTCTATCAGCTATCCTTTTCAATGCTTCTTCAAAGCTCATCCAGTCGGGGACTTCCTCATTGAGGTATATCCCCGTTCTCCCGATAGAGTCCCTTTTGGTTAAAATCTTCACCCTTTCTTGGACTATGTCTATACTCACTCCAAGAATTTTCGCAACCTCGCTCTCTCTCCCAATGACTTCCCTCTCTATATGTCCTTTTTCCGTTGGGACTATTAGTATCAGCTTTTTGTTAACTCCCGGCACTCGGAGGTTTGTTTTGAGTCCCCAGAGATCAACCATTCCTCCCCATTTATAAAATTCGATCTCTCTATCTTTGGGCTCAACAAGGGGAAACGTTATCGTAGTTTCTTCGTCGATTTCGATATGTCCCTTTATTAAGTGCCATGGTGTCGCCATTACAATTCTTCGCTTTTCAAATGGGATTCCCTCCAAGCTTAGCTCGATTAGGAAGCTGGGAACTTTATAGGGTATCACGATGTCAATATCACTATCTTTCCTAACGTCCCCTCTTGCCACGCTCCCGTAGACATAGGGCTCAAATTGGTCTAGCCTTTCCATTATTTTTAGGGCCTTTTCACGCTTCTCTTTCAAGATTTTCCACCGTTTGGATGAGTATACGATCTCCCTTTCGTCCCACACTCTAACAATCTTCTCTCTTGGCATGATACCCTTTTTGTCATTGTTCTTTTTAAATCCAATCGCTGACCTCCTCCCCGCCTTGAAAGGCAAGGGTTCAGCTTAACCCCTCGCCAACGAGCGGTTCGGTTTACGGGCTCACAACCTACTCCCGTTGCCGGTTTCAGTTCAGCCCGAAGGCCGGGTCTTCGGCCCGTTACCCCTACCGGCAAAGCCGGCTCGGGGTTATCGTTCCAGCCCCCTCCAGTTTCAAACTGCCCAACGACAATTTTTAGAGGACGCCTCCCGGTGTCATCCCTGCTGAAGCAGGGACACGTTTGAAAGCTTTTCAACGGGCTCTTCTTTATGAACCCTACCGGGCTCAATTAAAAATACAATCCAAAGTTTAAAAAACTTTCGACACTTAAAGAATAATTAGGTGGTCTACTGCATCCCTGCCCTAAATGGCGAGGCTTTTAAGAGAAAAAAGTAACCTTTAATAGGGCAATGTTTATCTTTAGAAGGAGGTGGAAAAATGCCTGTTGTAGGTGTTAACATAACGAACATTGAGGTCGAAAAGCAGGGAGGGGCATTAGGTAAGGTTGAGGTGAATCTCTCTCCAAAGATTGAGGAGGTTAGATTGGGAGAAGTAAAGACCCCTTCTGGGAAAGTGAATGGTATTGAGGTGTTCTTCACTTATCAGATTAGCTATAATCCCGAAATTGCAAGGGCACTAGTAAAGGGGGCTGTGTTTTATCTACCGCCCAAAAAAGAACAGATAGATGAAATCCTTGATGGTTGGGAAAAAGAGAAGAAGATACCTCCAGAAATGTTTGCAGAGATAGTGAACTTTGTAACTAATGAAATAACCCCTCTGATAATGGTAATTTCTAAAGAAATGAGAATTCCTTATCCGATTCCTCTTCCAAGAGTAACTATAAGGCAGCAATCTTGAAATTGCCTCTATCAAAATTCTTATAAACTCTCTTTTCCCTTCTTTTTTGGTGGTTGTGATGAGGGGGGATTTACTTTGCTCTGCCAAAATCAGCGCTTCAGGTATTTAACGCCTTAGAAGACAGGCCAGTATCTTCTAAGGAGCTTGCAAGAAAAACAAACCTTTCTGAAAGGACTGTTCGTTATGCCCTGAAGATTCTTAAGGAGAAAGAGCTTGTTGAGGAAATATTTTTCTTAAGAGACGCCAGAAGGAGGGGCTATAGAAGAAAAGTCATTCTGGGCTGAATCCTTCTACCTTCTGTAATCCTTTTTTAATTTCTGGATATCTTGTCTCGAAGATGAGCTCCGCTAGCTCTATTGCCTGTGCATAGGCCTCTCTCTTTGCATAGAAATCCATTTGCTCAACAAATTCTAAGTAGTTTCTGCTTCTTTCCTTAGCGGCCAGATAAAGAAGAAGGGCCTTTCTTATCCTGTACCTGTGTTCTAATGTTGCCTCTACTTCCAGGATGAGGTTCTTATAAGTCTTGAGACCCTCCAGAAGTTTATCGAGGGCGAAGAGGGATTGGGCAAGCATTAGCAGGGTATCCCCAAGCTCCTCCATGAATCCTTCTTTTCTGTATTCTCCTGAGAGCTGGTAGAGCATTTTTGTGGTATTTAGGCCTACGAGTTTTGTTCTTTGAGAGTTTCCTGCCAGTAGGTAGGAATATTCAGCACTAAGGAAAGTTTTTGCGGTATAGTAGAGATTTCCATCGGCGTACCATTCTCTGCCTGCTCTTTCGTAGTTTCTTCCTGCGTTCTCCATGAGTTCCATAAAGTGGTCATTATAACCAAAAATATCCTTAACAATAAATGCGAGCTTGAAAAAGGTGTCTCCTGCTTTTTGATATTCTTTTTTGGCCACAAATATCTCCGCTCCCTTCCCATAGAGGTCAAGGAGAATGCTTGCCATGTCCTCGATGCCCTTTGAATCGTGGATTATCTTGTAATATCTATACGCTGCCTCATATGACTCAATCGCCTTCTGAATTTTCTTTCTTTTCATTTGAGTGTCGCCCATTGATTTGTACATCACTGCAAATTCCTTTGCGTATTTTTCAAATTTGTTCTTCTCACCGAGAATTTCAAATATTCTGAGGATATTGGAGCAGAATTCATCGAGGAGCTCTAAATTGGGCTCCTCGGCTTCGACTTCTCTTTCCAGAATGTCCAGATAATAATACGCACTCTTAAGGAGAAAAGGTCTAGCATCTTTTAGGGCCTGTGGATTAGCACTAAGAATGAGGTCCCCAATGTATCTATAAATCCGGGCAGCATCTAAAATTCTTTTTTGCTTTTCATATTCTCTCGCGGATTTTATAAGAAGCCGTATACCCGTTTTCAGCTCTCCCTTAGTCACCAAGCTTTTCCCAGCTAGTTCAAGCTCCCCCGGACTGGACCTTATTATACCAGTTATCAAAAGGGTCACCTCACCTGGTTTTAGCAATTATTTATTCTACCCCAGTGTATTTAACGCTTTCTCCGATGGACAATAGAACACATTAAAACTCAAAAAATTTTCGAAAAATTATACTCTTATCACTCTATATCCAGCCGCTTTCCTAAGCCTGTTCATAACCGCAAGCCCTAATCCCCTCTCTTCAATCCCTTCGGCTAGTATTATGTCTACCCCAGACTTGTCGAGTTCTCTAAGAGCTTTAAACAAATTCCTTGCTATCTCCTCCTCGCTCTCTCCTATGTTAAAATATGCATCTGCCTCATAGAATCCTCCAGTAGCCATTACACCCACTTTCAAGCCTTGAGCCCTATATTCCTTGACAAGTTCCTTGATCTTTTCTTTAACCTTTTTACGTTCCCCTTCTATAACCACAACCTGGGCCTCCGGGGCGTAGTGTTTGTACTTCATCCCGGGAGCTTTTGCAAGCTTTACCGGTTTTCCTTTTACGGCTGGATGAATTTTTATTTTTCCGATTACTCTCTCTATTTCTTCAAGAGGCAGCCCACCAGGTCTTAGGAGCATTGGAGGTTCTGTGGTTAGGTCTATTACCGTTGACTCTACTCCTATCTTTGTCTCTCCTCCGTCTATTATGCACTCTATCCTTCCATAAAAGTCATCAGCAACGTGTTCCGCTATGGTAGGACTCGGCTTTCCGCTTATGTTTGCAGATGGAGCAGCAATTGGTCTCTTACTTGTCTTTATCAATGCAAGCGCAATCTCATGAGCGGGCATTCTTACTGCTACCGTATCTAACCCACCTGTAGTCGCGTAGGGAACTTTGTCCCCTTTTGGGAGCACTATTGTTAATGGGCCTGGCCAGAACTTCTCTGCGAGCATTTTGGCCTTCTCCGGGACTTCTCTTGCAAGCTCATAAACCTGATTGAACTCAGCTATGTGGATTATTAGAGGATTATCTGGGGGTCTCCCCTTTGCCTCAAATATCCTTTTGACGGCATTTTCATTTAGAGCATCTGCACCTAACCCATAAACCGTCTCCGTAGGAAATGCAACAAGCTTTCCCTCTCTAATAAACCTGGCAGCTATCTTAATTTTTTTCCAGTCAATGCCCTCTCGCATGTTTATCACTATTGTCATGTTCCTCACCCAAAACTTCCATGTAAACCCTCTCAGCTCTTTCAGCAACTTTTCCCCACGTGTACTTTTCACTGATTCTTCTTCCAATTTTGCCCATTTTTAAAGCTTTTTTGTTATCAAGCAAAAGTGTTACTTTTTCCACAAGATCGTCAAAATCTTTAAAGAGATACCCATTTTTTCCGTCTCTTATGAGCTCCTTTATACCTCCAACAGCCCTCCCAATTACAGGCACGCCAAGGGAGTTCGCCTCAACAACCACAAGCCCAAACCCCTCTCTTAGGGAAGGAACTATCAGCATTTTGCTTTCCGCGAGTATGTTATCAATATCCTCTCTATAGCCGAGAAACTTAACGTTGGGAGGTGCTGTGCTTTTCAGTTCTTCCATTAACGGGCCTTCACCAACCACTAGGAACTTTTCGGTGGGAAAGCACTCTGCAAGCTGTATAAACGTTTTTGGGTCTTTATAATAAGTTAGTGTTCCGATGAATGTGATGTACCGTTTTGCTGCCTTTTTTAGCTTTAGTGCCTTTATTCCATTTGGAATAACTTTTACTCTTTTTGCTCCAAATGAGAGAGCTCTTTTTTTTAGGTAGTGGCTTACAGCTATTATCACATCGCTCTTTGCTATGCTCTCTCTAACAAAATACTTCCCGAGCGGAAGGTTTGACATAAAGTCAAGGTCGCTTCCGTGGGCTGTTACAATTAAGGGGATCCTCAGTTTCTTCTTTGCGAGAACTCCTGCATAGCTGGTTGTTCCAACGTAGTGGGCGTGGATGAGCTCGAAATTCAGCTTTTTGTGGAGTTTCACTATCTTTAAGAAAGCTAAGAAAGCAAAGAAAATTCCTCTCAACCCGAAGACTGGAGGAACTTTTACCTGATGAACTAACTCCCTCTCGAACTTTCTGGGTGTTATAGGACCGTAAGTGAGGACGTAAACCTTATGACGTTTTCTAAGCTCTTTAACTAAGCTGTCAGTGTGATTTGCAACTCCCCCTTTGTGGGGAGGGTAATGCCCTACTACCAATATTCTCATGAATAAAAAATATAGAAGAGAAGTAAAAAGCCTTTCTATGGTCTGCCTTTACCTTTTCCACGTGGTGGATTTACCGGCAAGTGCTTTTCCTTTATTTTGCCTTTTCCTTGTATAAAGGCTTCTCTTAGCATGTTTTTGGCATCTTCAATGAGCTCTCTGGCAGTGTCATAATCTCCTGCCTGTATTGCAGCTTTTGCAGCATCTATCTTCTCCTTTATTTGAGTTACATCAATTCCAGCTTTTTCGAGAACTTTTATTTTAACTTCAAGTCTGTGTACTTCCTTTTCGAGCTGGATGTCAACCCTCGCATGAATGACCTTTTGCCATTCCTTGCTGGCCAGCTTAATTACTGCCTCTGCATGGGCCTTTGCGGCTATTGCCTGTCCATATGCTTTTCCATACTTTCCTTCATTGTAGCTCTCGTTTGCGATTTGTATCTTCTTTTCGGCAAGTTCAATTAGCCTTTTAGCGGCTGGAACTGGGAGGTCGTCCAGCATTTCTTTTGCCGTTTCAGTTCTGTTAATGGCTACTTGTATTGCCTCCCATGCCATCTCAGGTGTTATGGTTACGTTCTCTTCGGTTATGTTTCCGTCTCTGACCCTCTCCCTAACACGTTCTCTTACCTCTTCGGCAGTTTTATTGTCCATTAATGGGCTTTTGATTATTATTACGCTCTTGGTTTTGAGCAGAGTGCCAATTATTTCAGTTGTATTTGTTAGATTGTTATCCACATACAGGACAAATTTCTTTCCTTCTATGCCCTTTGCCTGTTTAATTGCCCCCAGATCTCTTCCGTGGGCGATTACTATTTTGACACCTTCAAAGAGCTCTGGATACTCTTCAATAGCCTTTTTAAGCACTTCTAGGTTGGTCTCATACCTATTTTCACCATACCACCTAACATATGAAACTCCCAGCTCGCCTAGATCCGTTTCGTAGTCTTTTGGCACTGCATCAGGCCCGCCTATGATTATAACTTTGTCTGGAGCATAGCTCATTATCTCCGCCGTAACGTTTGGATCGTACACTCCCCAGGTTGTAACTACTACGGTTGCGTTTAACACTTCCGCAAGCTCCTCTGCAAGTGCTGAATCTGCCTCGTTGTCGCTTACGAGGATAACTATTGAAAGACTCTGTGCTTGTGATAGTGGCATTATGCTTGCTAAGAGCAAAGCACCAAACAACAATGCAAATACTTTTTTCACCATCATGGCTTATCACCTCACTTTGTTATAGAGAAGAACCCCTATTTAAGCTTTTTTCATGAAATCGTTTTGTTTTGTCTTCATTTGTTTATTCAAATCCCGCGAGAATTCTTTTTGGCTTTGTGAGAGTTAAAAAAAGTTTAAAACCGTTTATGTATGTTCAAAAACTTCATAAAAGACTTTTTCAGCAAATTGAGATAATCTCAAACCCTCTTTCTTTGCTATCTTTTCCAGAATCTTTTGTGCATTGCTTCCGTATTGGCAGGCCTTCTTTTCTCTGTATGCGACCTCTTTGGGGAGGCCTGTTTCAAGAGCTACTTCCCTTAGGATAGCTTTTCTTACTCCACTGTGGATTTTGTACTCCAGAGGTGTTCTGAGTCCACTTCCGACGACGTTAAGATCCAAAAACGGAAACCTTCCTTCAACGCTGTTTAGCATGGCAATTTTATCATCTCTGGCAAGGTTCTTTTCCCCCATTTCCAAAATATCCTTCTCCATTAGTGAAGGATCCCGGAGATATTTTGCATACCCTCCAAAAAGTTCATCGGCTCCTTGACCAGTTAAAAGAACTTTGGTGTTGTCCTCTCGGGCAAGTTTTGTTGCGAAGTAGATTGGGATCCCTATCGCGAGGTTCATGGGGTTGGGCTCCTCTATGGCAAACATAACTTTTTCAAGGGAGCTTTTTACATCCTCTAGGTCAAACACGTACTCCCTAAGCTTCAGGCCAAGTTTCTCACTAACTTTTCTAGCCCACTCCAAATCTTGACTTCCTTCTGCTCCCGCTGTGTAAAGGACTACATCTGAGTATTTTGAAGCAAGAAAGGCTATTAAAGAACTATCTAGCCCCCCTGAAAACAACACTCCCACCTTTTTTGCACTCCTAATTCTCACGGCATATTCTAGGCTTTTCTTTATGCTTAGCTTTGCTTGTTCATAGGAAAAAGACTTCCCTTTTAGTTCTAAGATTGTAAAGAGCTGGACTCGTTCAATGCCCTTTCTGGATATTTTAACGAGCTCTCCTGGATTTACAGGGGTTGCCCTTTCTCCTATGCTCCAGAGAACTTTCTTTTCCGAGGCAAAGAAGCCGTTCTGGGAGTAATAAAGGGGCCTAATCCCAATTGGATCTCTAAAAAGATAAATGTTCTCTTTATCAGAAAATGCTACAGCGTAATCTCCGTTTAAGATTCTCATTAAGCGTTTCACGCTCTCAGCTATAGAATTACCTCTTTCAATTTGAAACTCCAAGAAGCGCAGAATTACTTCCGTATCGACGTCGCTCTCAAATCCAACTCCTTTTCTCTCTAAAAACTCTCTTATTTGTCTGTGGTTATATATCTCTCCGTTATGGATCAAGACAAAATTATTAAAGAACGGTTGAGTAAAGCTTTTTGAGCCTGTCATGGCCAAACGGCACTGGAGAAGCCCTATACTTCCGTCTGGAATTTCGTTAATCTGAGAAAAATCCTCGCTCTTCAATACTCCTTCCTCAGTCCACACACCGAAGGAGTCTCTACCCCTATGTTTTCCGGAGTTTATCATTGCTATGAGTTTTGGTTTTAGATGTCTCCCGATCCCTCCTGCGATAAGGCACACTTCTCTCACCAAAATCTCTTATTTACCTGCCAATAAAAACTTTCCCGGTTTCTTCCTAAAAAAGGGTTCATTTTGGAAAGGAGTTCTTGAATGGAATTTCTGTTCTCATTTTTTCTGCTGAACTTATGTTAAATCCCCACAGGTGCAGTAGTGTTCATAAGCAACAGTCTCAAGCTCGTCAAATCCGCTTCTCGTTTTTGCAGATAGATAGAGCACCCTAACAGGAGGCGAGACTTCGGGCAAAAATTTACACAGCTTGTATGCCAAAAGCCCTTGCATTGAACTGTCAAGCTTTAAGCGGCCTGAAAGGTATTCAACGTCCTCTAAGTATCTCTTTACCTTTTTCAAGTCCCTAAGGAGATCTGTTTTGTTAAGGGCTGGTATAGTTGTTGCACCAAGTCGAAGGTCTATTAAAAGGGCAAAAAACCTAACAAAGCAGTAGTCATGGGGTTTTCTGAGTATTGTGGGATCAAACAAGTACACAACAAGCGGACTTGGGAGATTTTCCATTAGCTTAACTCCAAAATCATGGAAGAGAAACGTTTCCATCTGGCCGGGGGTGTCTATAAGAACGTAGTCGTTTTCTTTTTCCAGCTCTAGTATCTTTTCAAGATAATCCTCGAGGTAGTTCATCAAAAAGTCATAGCTTTCCACAATAGCTCCATTAGGCCCGTAGCCCTTTCTCATTAGCTCTTCCACGGTTATGTGGTCTCTAACATCCACTGTAGGAGTGTAAGGAAGGGTCTTAACTCCAGTATCTAGGTTTATATATGCTACCCTTTTTTCATTCTCTTCCAAAAACCTTCCAAATTCTCCTGTCAAAGTTGTTTTTCCGCTTCCAGCAGTTCCAACAAATACCACTATCACTCCATCCACCATTGTTTTTCCGTTTCCATTCTTACAAGCTTCTCCGCCAGTTCAAAAAATGCTTTCGTGGCTTTTGAATTTGGCTCGTATACTACTACGGGCATTCCTTCCAGCGCTGCCTCCCTTACTTTTTGGTCTTCTGGGATAACGGCTAAGAGAGGAAACTCCATAACCTCTTCGGCAGCCTCCGGGGGTATGTCGTTTTTATGTCCGCCGTACCTGTTGAGTACAAACCCCAAAACTTCTCGTCCAGCCTTTTTCAAGACTATCCCCACTTTCATTGTATCGCTGAGGCTTGCTATTTCTGGATTAGTCACTAGAATAATCTCCTCTCCACTTAGCATGGCGCTCATGGCATCTATTTGCAACCCGGCTGGACAGTCTATAAGGATATAGTCAAAGTCCTCCTTTAGCTTTGGGATCACCTTGGGCAGATCTCTGGGGTCTGCTTTAGCAACGTGCTCCCAATCCACTGCAGCTGGGACTACGTACACGAGTTCGTATCTCGTGGTGTGTACAGCTTTTCTTATGTCTTCCCCTTCAATCAACACATCGTGGATAGTTTTTCCGGCATCGTCTAGTCCAAAATGCAAGCTTAAGTTTGCCATGGTCAAATCTGCATCAACAGCGCATACTCTTTTTCCTAACTTCCCTAGAGCAATCGCAAGGTTTGCTGTAATGGTTGTTTTCCCAGTGCCTCCTTTTCCAGAAGCTATTGAGATTATTCTCCCCATGTTTATTCCCCACTATAATTCTCCTAAACCTTTATGAACTTTTACCAAAAGGTTATAAGTGGAGAGACCAGCAATGGGAAGGTGAGAAAAATGAGAGTATTTGTTGCGGACACGAGTGTTATAGTTGATGGACGGCTCACTCAATACCTTAACAGGATTAACGAAAAGGTTAAGGTGATTATTCCTGAGGCTGTCGTTGCTGAGATCGAGCATCAGGCAAATGAAGGCAAGGCTATAGGGCACACTGGACTGGAAGAGCTAAAAAAACTTAGAAAGCTCGCGGAAGAAGATAAAATTCTTTTGGAATTCTACGGTGAGAGGCCGGATTTGTGGCAAATTAGGAGGGCAAAAGCCGGGGAAATAGACCACATGATAAGAGAAGTTGCTAGAGAGCTTAATGCAACCCTTATAACCGGGGATCAGGTGCAGAGGGACATTGCTATAGCTAAAGGCATTGAGGTAATCTACTTGGAGAGCAAAAAAGAGGTCAAACACAGACTTGAGGACTTTTTTGATGAGCATACAATGAGCGTTCACTTAAAAGCTGGTGTAAGGCCTTTGGCAAAGAAAGGAAAGCCCGGTCAATGGAGGCTTGTTCCCATAAGGGACGAGAAACTCACAGATGAGGAGCTCGAAGAGATAGCAGATGACATAGTAGAGAGGGCTAAGAGGGATCCAGAGTCATTTATAGAGCTTGACGAACCCGGAGCCACTGTTGTTCAGCTGAGGAACTACCGTATAGTCATAGCAAAGCCTCCATTTGCCGATAGAATAGAGATTACAGCTGTCAGGCCAATAACCAAATTAAGCATAGAGGACTATGATCTCCCAGAAAAGCTCTTGGAACGTTTAACCGACAAAGCGGAAGGGATACTTATAGCTGGCGCTCCTGGTGAGGGAAAGACAACTTTTGCACAGGCTTTAGCTGAATACTATGCCTCCATGGGTAAAATAGTTAAGACCATGGAGAAGCCCAGAGACCTTCAGGTTAGTGAAGAGATAACCCAGTATACAGCACTTGGAGGAAGAATGGAGAAAACTGGGGATGTTCTATTGCTTGTAAGACCAGACTACACTATATTCGACGAGATGAGAAAGACGAGTGACTTCAAGATTTATGCCGACTTAAGACTCGCTGGAGTTGGAATGATAGGCGTTGTACACGCTACAAAGCCCATAGATGCCATTCAGAGGTTTATTGGAAGGGTTGAGCTTGGAATGATCCCGCAAATAGTTGATACCGTGATATTCATAAAAGCAGGGAATGTTGATAAAGTTCTGACTTTAGAGTATAAAGTTAAAGTGCCTAGTGGAATGACAGAGGAGGACTTAGCAAGACCGGTTATAGAGGTTAGAGACTTCATGACGGGTGAACTTGAATACGAGATCTATACCTATGGAGAAGAGATAAGCGTTGTTCCAGTAAAGAAAAAAGAGAAACCGCCGGCAATGAAGCTTGCTGAGAAAAAGCTCAAACAGGAGATCAAGAAGTTCTTGCCAGATGTTTACACGGAAGTTGAGCTTGCAAGTCCGCACAAGGCCATAATATACGCAGATGAATTTGATATCCCGGCAATAATAGGAAAGAAGGGCAAAAGAATTAGCGAAATAGAGAAAAAGCTCGGCATAAGTATTGATGTAAGGAGTTTTGACGAAAAGCTCGCAGAAATGCCCAAGGAAAAGATAGCTGTTGAAGCAGAAGAGAAGAAAAAGCAAATAGTCCTCAGAGTTTCACCTGATTTTGCCAAGAAACCCCTTAAATTCTTTGCAGGTGAGCAGTATATTTTCACCGCGACGCCTTCGAGAAAGGGGCTTGTAAAGGTTAATAAGAACACCCCAATAGGTAAAGAGCTCAAGAGAGTGTTGGATGCAGGAATAGAGATCTGGGCTTCTCTCTGATATATTTTTTGGCTCAGTTGCGAGGGTACTCATCACTACTCAGCTAGCGAAATTGTCTTCATTGCCCGAAATTTTTATATTTTAATCCTTTAAGTGCCTTTTGATGAGACTAATCTTAGCGTCCCAAAGTCCAAGGAGAAGGGAAATCCTTGCGAGATTCTTTGATGCTTTTGATGTTGTCCCGAGTAGTGTTAGTGAGGAATCTGAAACAACAAATCCAATAGAGCACGCGGTAGAAGTGGCAAAGAAGAAAGCCCGTGATGTCTACTCCCGATATGGGGGAACTGTAGTTGGCGCAGACACCATTGTTGTCTTAGATGGCAAAATCCTTGGCAAACCAAAAGATGGGGAAGAAGCAAGAGAAATGCTCAAAACTTTAAGCGGAAGAATACATAAGGTTATAACTGGTTACTGCATCCTCCATGAGGGAAAGGAGATTACAGGTTATGTGGTCACAGAGGTTAAGTTCCGAGACCTCAGCGAGGAGGAGATAGAATGGTACGTTTCCACAGGCGAACCATTTGACAAGGCTGGTGCCTATGGAATTCAAGGGAAAGGCAGCATTCTGGTGGAATGGATAAAAGGTGACTACTACAATGTTGTTGGCTTCCCAATGAAGGTAATCCTTGAACTTAAAAACTTGGGATTTAAACTCTCATAAGAGCTCGGAGAAAAGTAGATCTTCCTTTTTTCCACCTGCTTTTTTAAATGCTTTTAAACTCCAGCTTATGCTTCCAACGTCTCTCGGCTGGTGAGCATCGCTTGCGAAGGTTAGTTTTACTCCCTTCTGGATGCACAGCTTTATGAAATCTAGCTCTGGCACTCTGTACCGGGAGCTTATCTCAAAAGCCTTCCCATATTCTTCTGCCAGCTCAACAATCTCTGCATATTCCTCTATTGAGGGATAGCCTATGTACGGAAAGACGTTTCCAAAGTGTCCTATTATATCGATGCTCTCATCCTGAATGGCGAGTTTTATAAGTTTGAGATACTCATCATACCTCCCTGGGTCGAAGTAAAGGTGAACGGAAGCTATTACATAGTCGAGCTTTTTTCTAAAGTCGTCGTTTATATCGATGCCCTCTGGGAGAATATTGGCTTCTATTCCAGCTAGAACAGTTATTTCACTCTCTTTTTTGGCCTGATTTATAAGGGAAAGATAGGAGTTGAGCAAGTGGGGAGTAAAGAAATGTATGTGGTCGCTGATTCCAACAATCTTTAGTCCCTTTCTCTCAGCCTCGGCGATGTTGTCCCTTATGTAACCAATTCCATCAGAAAACCTTGTATGAGTGTGGAGATCCATCATTTTAGCTCCCATGTCTTATTCGCTTAAAAATTTAAAAGCCTTGCACTTTTCTGGATAAAATATCCAATGTAAACCCCAACCTTTAGGTTTGACAACCTTTAAATACTATTTTACTCTAATGAAAGTCGGTGGTGAAAGATGAACCGCTCAAAAGTTAGAGTTCTAATAGCAAAACCAGGACTGGATGGTCATGATAGAGGAGCAAAGGTCATAGCGAGAGCACTTAGGGATGCGGGTTTTGAAGTCATCTACACCGGAATAAGACAAACGCCGGAGCAGATAGTGGAAAGCGTCATCCAAGAGGACATAGATGTTCTCGGCTTGAGCATCCTTTCCGGAGCACACATGGTTCTTATCCCAAAGATTCTCAAGCTTCTAGAAGAGAGAGGTATAAAACCGAATGAAGATATACTCGTACTCGCTGGAGGTATAATACCGCCTGATGATGCTCAAGAGCTTGAAAAAATGGGCGTCGCAAGGGTCTTTGGTCCCGGAAGTTCAATTGAGGAGATTATTAAATTTATCGACGAAAATGTCCCAAAACTCAAAAAGTTTAAGGGAGAAAGCTAAGGTTTATATTTTCTTTTTTGGATAATTAATCCAAGTGGTAGGCATGATAGATGAACTAATTGAGAGAATGCTTAGAGGGGATAAGAGAGCAACTGCAAGGCTGATAACTCTAGTAGAGAACGACGAAGAAAAAGCAAGGGAGATAGTCAGGAAGATCTATCCATATACGGGAAATGCTTATATAGTTGGAATAACCGGTCCCCCTGGCTCTGGGAAGTCAACTCTAGTTGATAAGCTCATAAAAAAAGCTAGGGACGAAGGGAAAATAGTAGGAGTTATAGCCATAGACCCCACTTCTCCATTTACTGGGGGGGCTCTTCTCGGGGATAGGATAAGGATGCAGAGGCACTCTACAGACCCAGGTGTTTTTATAAGGAGTATGGCAACAAGGGGTTCCCTTGGGGGGCTAGCAAAGGCAACCAACGATGCTATAAAAATACTTGATGCCTATGGGTGTGATGTGATATTTGTAGAAACCGTTGGTGTGGGACAGATTGAAGTGGATATCGTAAAAACTGCCGATACGGTAGTTTTGGTAACCGTTCCTGGATTGGGAGATGATATCCAGGCAATAAAAGCGGGGCTTATGGAGATAGCAGATATCTTTGTGGTCAATAAAGCTGACAAAGAAGGTGCAGAGGCTACAATGTTTGAGCTTGAGCTAATGCTCGATCTTGAGAAAGAAAAGTGGGAGAAAAGGGGCTGGAGACCACCAATAGTCTCCACGGTTGCATTTACCAATAAAGGGATCGACCAGCTTTGGGAAGCCATCAATAAGCATAGGGTCTTTTTGTTAGAGAGCGGGGAAATCGAAAAGAAAAGGAAATTCAGAGTGGAGGAAGAAATTAAAGCAATAGTTTCAAGCACTATCGCAAGGAAAATTGGAGAAATGATGGGGGATAACGAAATATCTCAGCTTATAGAGAAGATTGCCAACAGGGAGATTGATCCCTATTCTGCTGCTGATCTTGTTTTAGAGAAAGCTTTGGGGGTGAAAGTGTGATAAAGAAAGTTGACCATATTGGAATTGCTGTTAGGAACCTCGAGGAGGCAATTAAAATCTGGGAAAACCTCGGATTAAAAGTTGAGGAGATTGAAGAAGTACCGGATCAAAAAGTTAGAACAGCGATATTCCACGCTGGCGAAACAAGAATTGAGCTCCTGGAAGCAACGGCAGAGGATTCGCCAATAGCTAAGTTCATTGAGAAGAGAGGAGAGGGAATACACCACATAGCTCTCGGCGTTGACAATATTGAGGAGCACCTAGAGAAGCTTAAAGAAAAAGGATTCAGGCTTATTGATGAAAAGCCTAGAATAGGAGCAGGTGGTGCCAAAATAGCCTTTGTGCACCCAAAGAGTGTTGGCGGAGTTCTTCTCGAGCTTTGTGAAAGAGAAGAGTGACTCCTTTTTAATTTTTTACAAAAAGGGAAAGTCTATTCTTATCGGGAGTTTTTCTTAGAAGAAGTTTATTGAGTGGCCGGCGGCGTCCCCGGTTTCCCGCCCCCTCTCGGAGGGCAGTACACCCGGGATCGCTGGCGGGCTTAACTTCCGGGGTCGAAACGAGTCCGGGTGTGACCCCGCCGCTATGACCGCCGTACCGATACTAACTCTCAGCACAGGCTTTATAAAGTTTACGGTTGAATTTCCGATACTGTTAGGATAAGCTGTGGGGTGTCAGGTTTAAGTTACTGGCAGTACTTTAGAAAAAGAAGGGGGAACATGAAGTCTGAAACCATTATTTACTGGGTGGTTTCAGCCTTAAAACCCTTTCGTCGCAACAAAATCCCACCAGAAAAGAAAATCAGGGGAGTAGAATTATACCTGCGAGGCCTCAGTTACCGGCAAACCGCCAGAATACTCAAAATCAGTCACGTAACAGTCTGGGAGGCAGTCCAAAAACTCGCAGAAGCAGTTTACAAGCCAAAAATCCTCGCAGTCAAAAAACAGCGAAACTTCATCGCAGTTGACGAAACAGTAATAAAAATCAACGGGAAGAAAAGATACCTCTGGGCTGCAATTGACGTTGAGAGCAAGGAAGTTTTAGCAGTCTGGATTACGACTGTTAGAAACTGGTGGGTTGCCAGGGATTTCATTCTGGTTGTTTTAAAGTCGTGTGAAGGGCAGCCTGTCTTTCTGGTTGACAGGGCGAGCTGGTATAAGTCTGCTTTTAAGAGTTTGAGGTTGGGTTATCTGCATGTGACTTTCGGGCCGAGGAACAGTGTTGAGCGCTGGTTTAGGACGTTGAAGGAGAGGACGAAGCGTTTCTGGAATAATTTCAGGGGTAAAGACTGGAGGAGGGTTCATAGGTTTGTTTTTCTGTTTGCCTTCTGGTATAATTTTGTCAGAATTCATTCTAGTTTTGGTGATCCGCCTGGTGATGTTACTGAATGGCTTCAGGAGGTGATGCCCCAGTTATCCTAACAGTATCGAATTTCCTCTGATGATCTACGCATTGCTCAGAAGTGTTGAGAGATTAGCAATAAGCCCCTCAAAGAGGGCTAGGGACTTTCAGAGGGTTATTCAATCCTATAAAAATGGGGAACCTATAGAGGTAGAGGGGTTCTTGATCCTAAGACCGCCTCCAGATGTGCCGAAAGATGGAGTGTACTATCTTCTCTCCCCTCTCTCCCCAAGTGAGCTCTCAAAAAGTGATATTAGACCCTACGTGGCTATAAAGATAACCGAAAAGAGCAGGATAAATGCAGAACTGAAGAGTGGGGAGTACGTTAAAATTGAAGGAATTATGGATGCGTATCCCTTCGGAAACATGCGCCTTATACATGTTATCTCTCTGGAAAAAGCCAGTGTTGAGAATTACTGGCTTCAGTATAAGGAGCTTGCCCTTAAAAAGGAAGAGCTGGAGAATCTCATAGAGGGGACAATCAATGCCAATTACGAGCTCAGGCAGGCTATTCTTTATTCTCTCTTTGCCTCTCCTTCGGTAGTTGGTAGTGGAAGGTTTTGGGGAGAGGGCGTGACGTTTTCTGCCCTCAAAAATGACCTCAAGATTGTAAAATCTCTTTGGGAAGCCTCGAAATACTTGATCAACCTTTTTCCTGAAGAGCTTATCTTGAAAAAAGGAAAAGCAAAATCCTTTGTAGATGATAATCTTGATCTTGACTTTCCCTTCTTCCTTGAAGGGGGTAAGTACTACTCGCCCTCAAACAAAAGCCTCCTTAAAAAAGAAATTCCGGTTGCAGAATGGGCTAGAGATTATTTTGAGAAAAAGCGGGCAATATTTCTGACCCCAAAAGTATACAAACGGATTTCTCCAGAGGATCCTTTGGCCTACACTTCCGAAACGCCTTTTATTGTAAATGAACCCATAGGGTGGGAGAAAAACCGGGAGCTGGAGCAACTTGTTCCAAATCTCCTAGCCACAATATTTCTGGAAAAAGAAAAAATACCCTCGCTTAACCCTTCTGATAAAATGATAGAGAAGTTTAGAGAAAGATTTGAAAGATGGGTCTTTAGAAATGCTCGGGAATATGGAGAAAAGTTCGATGCTTTAAGACTTAAAGGAATGATATTTGAAACAAACACGAGGTATCTCTTGAGCCTCCGTCTTCTCGGATCGATGGGACGATTTGAAGGCGAGATAAACACCCGCATCATAAATGAAGTTATAAACATGAACCAAGAGATAGTAGACATGTGGATAAACGAAATTTCAGAAAGGGATATGTTGAAGGTGCTGGAGATTTATGAGAAATACATCGAGCAGGACTTTAGAAATAAACGCTTGGTAATGGCTTTGAGAGTTTTTATGGATTTAGAGGCAACTTCCACAGATGGCTCGGTTGGCAGGGAGGAGTTTTACAACGCGCTGGTGGAATATGGGTTCAAGCCATCCTATGCTGAACAGGTCATAGAACGCCTTATTGCCGATGGATACCTTTATGAGCCGTTCATGGGTAGGTTAAAGATGATAAAGCCGGAGTAGTGGGAATATGTCAAAAAAGTTCATAAAGCGTAGGGAACAGAGGGAAAAGAAAAGAATAGCCCTCGAAAGGATAGATATTCTTTTTAGCTTAGCTGAAAGGGTTTTCCCCTATGATAAAGACCTAGCAAATCGCTACGTTGAGATAGCCTTGGCAGTGCAACAAAAGGCTAAGGTTAGAATGCCAAGGAAATGGAAGAGAAGGTACTGCAAGAGGTGCCATTCCTTTCTTGTTCCCGGCGTTAATGCTCAGGTTAGGTTGAGACAGAAGAGAATGCCTCACGTTGTTATAAAATGCTTGGAATGTGGGCATATAATGAGGTACCCGTATTTGAGAGAGAAGAAAGAACGGAGGAAAAAGAAAGATGCCAATGCATCACACTGATGCCTTTCCCATTCTTCACTCATTATCTCTTCGGTTTTTAAAGAAACCTCCTCAAGCTCCTCTTACAGTTTCAAAACTTGGCAGGGTTTGATAATTCAAAAGCCGTTTGCTTCTTACCTAACTTCTCTAATGGAAAACTTTCGGAAGAAATAGCAACGTTTTTTAATGTTCTTGCTGAGTTATAACGAAGGTGATGGAAGATGCAGCACCCTGTTGTTAATATTTGGGAGAAAACGAAGTTTGGTGAGACTGTGCTCCTTGAGTACAACAGCATAGGTTTCCCTTCGTTTGGGCTCTATAGCTTGGTTAGCTGGGCCAGGAAAAATGGGTACATGGTAGTGGTCACGGATATTTTGGACACGCTAAAGATTTATATGGAGCATGCTAGGCTTAGTGGCCTTGATGTGAATGTTTTTCATGATATCAAAGTTATCAAGCTCGGGGGCAGGCTTGAGGTCGGTAACGTCCTTAGGAGAATTCCCATAAGTGAGGAAAGCGTTATAGAAAAGGAAATTGCAAAACTGTTGGAAAGTCTGTTTCCGGAGGGAAACGTTGTTAATATTGTTGTCGGTGTGGGAAAGCTCTTTGCACTGTACTCAAGCTCCGTGAGGGATACCCTAAGCTTGGTTAATTTTATGCTAAGCTTTGTTGGTGATGAGAGAAGAAAGATATTCTATTTCTTGAACTTGGACATGATTGAAAAGGCTGAACCGATGATACTTCCGATGTTTGAAGAGTTTGCTACAACTGTGGTAAGAGTGAACAAACGTGGCTCGGTTTTTCAATTTAAGGTTCTCAAAGCCTTGAACCTTGAGCTGGATGGCTTTGAAGGCGAAGTTGATGTAAAAGAGGGAATGAAATTGTTAAAGGAAAGCCAAAGCAGAGATTAACCTTTGCAGCACTTTTCTTTCTTCTCTACCGGCACTATTTCTTTAAACCCTGTGTATGGCCAAAGAACTTTTGGTATCTTTACTGTTCCATCCTCCTCCTGGAAGTTCTCTATTATTGCCACTATCGCCCTTGATGTAGCTATTGCCGTTGAGTTGAGTGTGTGAACGAAGCGCGGCTTTTCGTTTGGCTTGTCCCTAAACCTTATGTTTAATCTCCTCGCTTGCCATTCTGTACAGTTTGAACAGCTTACAACCTCTCTGAACTTTCCTTGTGCACTCATCCACGCTTCAATGTCATACTTCTTTGCCGCAACATAGCCTAAGTCTCCGGTACATATGTTAACAACTCTGTATGGAATCTCAAGGGCTTGAAAGATTTCTTCCGCATTCTGGAGGAGCTTTTCGTGCCATTCCCAGCTTTCTTCTGGCTTTGAATATACGAACTGCTCAACTTTATGGAACTGGTGTACCCTAAAGATTCCCTTAGTGTCTTTTCCAGCTGTTCCTGCCTCTTTCCTGAAACATGGGCTTACCCCAGCGTAGAGGAGAGGTAAATCGTTCCCATCAAGAATCTCGTTTGCGTGAAGACCAGCAAGTGGATGTTCTGAGGTTGGGATTAGGTAGAGGTCTTCTCCCTCTACTTTGTAGATCACGTTTTCAAAGTCATCAAAGCTGGTAACTCCTTCTTCCACGTATCTTCTAACCATGTACGGCGGTATTACAGGGATAAATCCTTTTTCAATGAGCTTGTCGAGGGCAAACCTTATCAATGCAAGGTCGAGGATGACGATTTCGTTTAAGAGGTAGAAGAACCTTGAACCGCTTACCTTTGCGGCCCTTTCAAAGTCCGCTCCTCCAAGTTTAGGTAAAAGATCAGCATGGAGCTGTGGCTTCCATTCAATCACTTCATACTCCATCTTTCCTTGGCTCTGCTCTAGAAAGCTCTCTAAGTGACCTTTCCATACCCTTGCCTTGCCCCAGAATTTTATTGGAACATTATCTGTATCGTCCTTTCCTATGGGGACGCTTTCGTGGGTTATATTGGGAAGGCGCCAGAGATAATAGTCGATTTTTTCTTTGATTTCCCTGTTTTCTCTTTCGATTTCCTCAATTTGTTTTACTATTTCGTTGCTCTTTGCTAAAAGCTCTTCCACAGGCTCTCCTGCCTTTTTTCTTTTTCCTATCTCCACGGCAAGCCTGTTTCTTTCTCTTCTGAGGAGATTAATTTTCTTTAAGTTTTCTCTCCACTTTTCATCGAGTTCAAGAATCTCGTCTATCCATTTGAGCTTTTCTAATTCTCCACGCTTTATTAGGTCACCCTTTACCAGATCCGGGTTTTCACGGATGAGCTTTATATCGAGCATTCCTTTTCACCTACCCTAATAATGAGGAGATCATTTAAAAGTTATTTGGAAATTAAAAGCGGAACAGTATAACATCTACCTCCTCTCCTTCCTCGAGTATCTCAACGTTTTCTGGAATATCAACAAACCCATCTGCTTCTATAAAGCTTGTGACTGCTCCACTGCCTTTCAAGATCGGTTTTGCAATTTCTCCTTCTAGCTTAACCGGTAAAAACTGTCTTCTACCTTTGACGGAAAACACCTTATGGGCCAACTTCTTTTTGATTCTTTGGGTTTCAAACTCTCCGCCTAGGATCTTCCTAATCAGCGGGGCAACGAGAAGGGTGAAGTTCGTTAGACAAGAAGTTGGATACCCCGGAAGTCCAAAAATAGGCTTTCCATCTATAACCCCGATTATTGTTGGTTTGCCAGGCTGTATGGCTATTCCATGCACTTTTATCTCCCCAAGCTCCTCTATTATTGATGCCGTTAAGTCCCTCGTACCTCCGCTTGCTCCGCCAGAGAGGATTACTATGTCATACTTAAGCCCCTCAAGTATTTTCTCTTTCAAGCTCTCCTCATTGTCCCTTGCTATTCCGAGGAAATATGCTTCGCCTCCAAGTTCTCTAACGGCATCACTTACAGCCCTTCCGTTAATATCGTAAATTTTTCCCCGTTTGAGATCTTCTCCGGGTAAGATGACCTCATTCCCCGTGCTGATCACTGCAACTTTGGGTTTTGCAAAGACCTTCACCTTGCTTATCCCTACGGCAGAGAGAAGGGCAGTTTCCTTGAAGCCAAGTTTTGTCCCCTTCTTTAAAAGAAGAGTTCCCTTTGGAATATCTGTCCCCGCTTTCATTACACCCGCTTGGGGATACGTAGGCTTGGTGATTATTACCTCATCTCCCTTTCTCTCTACTATCTCGAACTCTATTACAGCATCGGCTCCTTTTGGTAACACCGCTCCGGTTGAGATGTATGCAGCTTTTCCTTCGCCGAGCTCAATTTGAGGCTCTTCCCCAGCATGAACTTCTCCAATTACCTTAAGAACTACCGGATTGCTCTCACT
The DNA here is from genome assembly GCF_055393685.1 of Thermococcus aegaeus. Taxonomy (NCBI): domain Archaea; kingdom Methanobacteriati; phylum Methanobacteriota; class Thermococci; order Thermococcales; family Thermococcaceae; genus Thermococcus; species Thermococcus aegaeus. The sequence continues at coordinate 1,691,780 of NZ_AP042464.1, forward strand.
CGCGTTCCAGGTGTCTTGACTCCTAACCGCGTATCCATCTACCGTTGCCCTATCAAAGGGCGGAACATCTATGGGGGAGCGTATATCTTCCGCAAGAACCCTTCCAAGAGCTTCTTCCAAGGCAACTTCTTCAATTTTCGGCTTGAGCGGTAGGGAGTTAATGATTTTTAGTGCTTCCTCAAGAGGAACAACCTTCAAAAATGCCATTTTATCACCCGGATAAAGAAGGAGAAAAGGATTAATAAAATTGTTGGATGAGATGGTTTACCACTCTTCTTCCTCGTCCCAGTCTTCGTCCCAGTCCTCTTCAAAATCTTCCTCCCAGTCTTCCTCTTCCCATTCTTCTTCATCCCAGTCCTCATCCCAATCTTCTTCCCATTCTTCCTCTTCGAAGAGCTCTTCTTCCTCTTCATAATCCTCGACTTTCTTTTTCTTGGGAGGTTGCATGTTTATCACCTCCGCCCCCTCTAGGGGCATTCTTATCTCTGCAGCCAAGGTTTATAAACTTTATCAAAAAATTTTTCAAGTTTTACAGCTTTGTTTCCAAATTCAAGCAGTTTCCTGCTTTTTTGTGTTTTCCTTAATGTTTTTAATGTCCTCACGTGATTTATCAATCATGAGGGTTGCGGTTGTTACTGAGAATGCGAGGGTTTACTACCTTGCAACAAAGGTCTTACGTGAGTATAAAATCCCTTTTTACAGCCTTAAGCTTACAGATAGAATCCCCTTTGATGTTGAGGTCGTTCTGACGAGCTTGGAGGAGTACGATAAAATCAATTTCCCAGTCAAGATAGCGGTTGTAAATGAGAACTTCATAGACGAACTTCTGGCGAGGCTTGAAGGGAGAAAAAGGTTTAAGAACATATACATTGCCATAGATCCCGGAGAGAGGCCGGGAGTGGCCGTTGTTGCAGACAACCGGGTAATTGAGGTCTATCATCTCAAAAATCCTAAGGACGTTGGCACGATCTTAGAGCTTTTGGAGAAGTATCCCAAGGCAAAGATTAAGATAGGACATGGGGCAAAAAGACATCGAATATTAATGCTTAAAAGCCTTGCTTCAGTGCTTGGTGAGGATTTTCCCATTATCCTCGTGAATGAGAGGGGCACAACCCCAAAGGTTGGTGGGATAGAAATCTCTCAGGTGCAGGATATAGTTGCCTCGATAAACATAGCTTTAAGAGATGGAAGAGAGGTTAAATTGGGAGAGCTTATCCATGCTGGTGAACCTACAAAGGGTGAAATCGAGTACATAAAAACTCGGAGCCGAGAATTGAGTAATGGTAAAATAACAATCTCGTCGAAGCTTGCGAGAGAAGTGGCTAAGGGAAATTTGACCCTGGAAGAAGCGATTGAAATTCATAAAAAGAAAAAGGGTGATAAAAAATGATTTTTGGGAAGGAGGAAACCAAAGAAGAAATAAAATTGAGGGTTGCTGAAGCGTTAAAGCGAGATGTTGGTAGGGGGATAGTTAGGTTTGATAGAAAGTATCAAAAGCAGCTTGGCGTTGAACCTGGAGATATAGTGGAGCTGGAAGGAGAGAGGAAAACCGCAGCAATAGTTGAAAATGCTCATCCCGACGATAGAGGCCTTGACATAATAAGAATGGACGGCTATATTAGGAGAAATGCAGGAGTTAGCATAGGGGATTACGTCACGGTAAGAAAAGCGGAGGTTCAAGAAGCAAAGAGGGTCGTTTTGGCACCGGCACAAAAGGGGGTCTATCTCCAGATTCCAGGTGAGCTCGTTAAAAGAAACCTCCTCGGAAGACCGGTGGTCAAAGGAGACCTAATCGTGGCAAGTGGAAGGGAGACAGAATTCTATACCGGCTCCCCATTTGATGAGCTGTTTAGGGGCTTCTTTGAGAGCCTTCCTTTGGGATTTGGCGAGCTTAAGTTCATCGTTGTGAACACTAATCCAAAAGGGATCGTTCAGATAACCTACAACACCGAAATAGAGGTTCTTCCACAGGCGGTAGAGGTTAAAGAAGAAAAGGTTCCTGAAGTTACCTATGAGGACATTGGAGGCCTTAAAGAAGCCATCCAAAAGATTAGAGAGATGGTAGAGCTTCCTCTTAAGCATCCGGAGCTGTTTGAGAGACTTGGCATTGAGCCGCCTAAGGGTGTTTTGCTTTATGGTCCTCCGGGGACTGGTAAGACTTTGTTGGCTAAGGCTGTTGCCAATGAGGCTAATGCTCACTTCATAGCAATTAACGGTCCAGAAATCATGAGCAAATACTACGGAGAAAGCGAAGAGAGGCTAAGGGAGATCTTTAAGGAGGCGGAAGAAAATGCTCCGAGCATAATCTTCATTGACGAGATTGACGCAATAGCTCCAAAGAGAGAAGAAGTTACAGGTGAAGTTGAGAAGAGAGTTGTTTCTCAGCTTTTAACCTTGATGGACGGCTTGAAGAGCAGAGGCAAGGTAATAGTAATAGCTGCCACTAACAGACCCGATGCTCTAGATCCTGCCCTTAGAAGGCCTGGTAGGTTTGATAGGGAGATTGAGGTTGGCGTTCCAGACAAGCAGGGAAGAAAGGAAATACTCCAAATCCACACAAGAGGAATGCCCCTTGAGCCAGATTATGATAAGAAGAGCGTCTTGAGGGTGTTAAATGAGCTGAAAAGGAAATCCTCCTTCGAGAAGGCAAAGCTCGATGAAATTATTAAGAAAGTTGAGGGAGCAAAGGACGAAAACGAGATTAAGGAGATTTTAAAAGAGGACGGCGAGATATACAAAGAAGTTAGGCATCGTTTGATTGACCTTCTCCTTGAGGAGCTTGCTGAGAAGACTCACGGGTTCGTTGGTGCTGACTTGGCAGCATTAGCGAGAGAAGCCGCAATGGTTGTCCTGAGGAGGCTAATAACAGAAGGGAAGATAAACCCCGAGGAAGAAAGGATCCCACCAGAGGTGCTTCAGGAGCTTAAGGTCACAAAGAATGATTTCTATGAGGCATTGAAGATGATTGAACCTTCGGCTTTAAGGGAAGTCCTCATAGAGGTCCCCAACGTTAGGTGGGAAGATATTGGAGGCCTTGAGAACGTTAAGCAAGAACTGAGGGAAGCAGTGGAGTGGCCTCTCAAGTATCCTAAGGCTTTCCAGAGGCTTGGAATTACTCCACCGAAGGGAATCCTCCTCTATGGTCCTCCGGGAACTGGTAAGACTTTATTAGCTAAAGCCGTCGCTAACGAAAGTGAGGCCAACTTCATTGGCATCAGAGGGCCAGAAGTGCTTAGCAAATGGGTTGGAGAGAGCGAAAAAAGGGTTAGAGAAATTTTTAGAAAGGCAAGACAGGCTGCTCCTACGGTGGTGTTCATTGACGAGATTGACGCAATAGCCCCAATGAGGGGAAGCGACATCAACAGGGTTACTGATAGGCTTATTAACCAGCTGCTCACAGAAATGGACGGGATTGAAGAGAACAGTGGTGTTGTGGTCATTGCTGCTACAAACAGGCCTGATATCCTCGATCCGGCGTTACTTAGGCCGGGAAGATTCGATAGGCTCATCTTAGTTCCAGCTCCGGATGAGAAGGCAAGACTTGAGATTCTCAAGGTTCACACGAGGAGGGTTCCTCTTGCAAGTGATGTTAGCTTGGAGGAGCTAGCAAAGAAAACCGAAGGCTACAGCGGTGCAGATTTAGCTGCATTGGTTAGAGAAGCAGCCTTGATTGCCCTTAGAAGAGCTGTTTCCAGAACTCCTAAGGAGCTAATAGAAGAACAAGCTGAAGAGTTCCTTGAAAAGCTTCGCGTTTCAAAGAGGGACTTTGAAGAGGCGATGAAAAAAGTCAGGCCAAGTATAACAAGGTATATGCTCGATTATTACAAACAATTTGAGGAGAGCAGGAAAGCTACTGGGGGAGGGGAACGTAAGGAGGTTGATTACTTCACCCTTTGATCTTTCATTTTCAGAAAAGATTTTATAGAAAAAAGGCGATTTTTTATGTAGGCAAAAATTGGAGGGGACTAAGATGGTGAAAATTAAGGCATCAAAGCTTAGGGATATGGAACTTATAACTGACACTGGAATAAGACTCGGATGGCTTTACGATCTGAGTTTTGATGAGGAAACCGGAGAAATTTTGGTGATTGTTGCTGAGCCGGATGAAGACCTAGACACGAGTGAGTTTGTTACCGATCATGAAGGGCTTCTCCTCATACCGATGAAGGCCGTTAAGAGCATCGGAGAATTTATTGTTATTGATCACAGCAAACTCGCTGTAAAGTCCAAGCTAAGAAGGATTTCAACGATAAAGGAGAAACTTCAAAGACCTTGAGGTGATTGCATGGAGATTAAGCGCTGGGGTGTTTGGATATCTGCTTTTGTCTTCATGATTTTATTTGTAATTCTCACGGTTCACTTTATAAAATCTAAAAATCCCGATAAAGCTGCGATATCTGTGATTCTGGCGTTTTGTTCCATATATTTGGGAATGAAACTTGCAGGAATTGAAAGGAGCGAAGATGAGAGAATTAAGGAAATGGAAGTTTTAACTTTAACCTTTGAGATTTCCTTTCCGATAATAGCGGCATTCTCCGTATGGAAGTTAGCGAGCAGTTATGGGACAAAGGAGTTTGAAATCCTCAGTAGATACTTTTTTGTTGTAGTGCAACTCTTTGTATATTCTTTTCTAGTCGCAAGGCTCTATTACTGGCTCAAAAGGTAGAGCTTTGAAATATTGAAGTTGGGAACAGGTGTGTGGGGAAAAGGTTTATAAGGATGTAAAGGAAACTTTACGTAAAGGAAACTTTACATGGTGAGAAAGATGAGCAAGCTTGTCCATCTTCCACCACTAGTTGGTGTTATGACAATGGGATGGATAATGGGTTGGGCACTCCCAGAGGGAAAAGTTGAAGTATCCGTGGCGGTTTTTGTCTTAGGAGCGTTTTTCATTCACACCTATTACTTAATCCTTGAAAATAGGGGTCATGTCTTCGAGGACGAGCGTACAAAAAGGATAAGCGAAATTGCCGCAGTAAGAACTATTCAAATTGTAGAAGTAACTTTGGCTATCGCTATGATAGCTCTCACAGGAAAGCTGAGTGATCCGAAGTTTGCGGGGGCTTTTGCTGCCATAGGACTCACACTTGCTGGAATGCTTTTCCTACATTTCATTCTAAGGCACTATTACGCGAGGGTGATGTGAATGAATCCATTGGCAGTTTACTATCTAATTGTTCTCTCAATCGTTCTCGTCTTGGCGTGTTTAAATTATATGAGACGCAAAGCTTTGGGGGAAAAGCTAGATGAGAGGGGAGAGAATATCAGCAGACTAGCAGCGAAGAAGACCCTTCAAGTGTTGCAAGTGTTCGTTGGTTTAATGCTGTTTTATGAGGCCTTCTGGGGGAGGGAGCGCTGTATTGTATTAGTGATCGTTGCTCTTATCAGCTTTTTCCTTCCAACGATTCTTGAAATTCACTATTCCAGGGTGATGTGAATGAACGAATTACTCATCGTTGCAGTTGTCTCCCTTATTGGTGGAGTTCTTCTTGGAACTTTGATGACGAGAATTATGCTTCGAGAAATAGGGCTTCCCGCCGATGAGAGAGCGAGGGAAATAGATAAAAGGACTGCACTTAAAGCTTTGGAGCTCGTTATGATTGTGGACATCATTTTATTATTTTATCATTGGTTTGTTACAAAAAACAGCGATGCTAGGGACACAGCTTTGATAATCTTCATGGCGATATTCTTTAGCATCTGGATCTTTAGAGCATACTACGCTAGGAGGATGTGAGCATGAAGAACCGTCTCCGCGAGCTCAGAGAAGAGAGAGGACTAACGCAAGAGGAGCTTGCCAAAGCCCTTGGCGTCACGAGGCAGACTATAATAGCGATAGAGAAAGGCAAATACGACCCATCTCTAAGGTTAGCCTTTAAGATAGCAAGGTTTTTTAACACGAAGATTGAGGATATATTCATATACGAAGAAGAGTAATCTTGTAGGAGAGTGAGAAGTTGCCCGCTGTAAAAGTTGAAAACCTTGAGAAGGATTATGGAAAAATCAAGGCTCTCAAAGGAATAAGCTTTGAGATTAAAGAGGGAGAAATCTTCGGCTTAATTGGTCCTAACGGCGCTGGAAAGAGCACAACGCTCAAGATTCTAGCAACTTTGTTAACTCCAACGGGAGGAAGGGCTGAAGTTTTTGGCCACGATGTAGTTAAAGAGGGAGATGAAGTAAGGAAGCTCATAAGCTACCTTCCGGAGGAAGCCGGGGCTTATAAGAACCTCAAGGGGATTGAGTACCTCCAGTTCATGGCAAAGCTCTATGCTAAAACGGGAAAGAGCTATGGAGAGATGCTTAAGCTTGGTATAAAGCTTAGTGGCCTTGGAGATAGGCTGAACGACAAAATTTCCACGTACTCAAAGGGTATGACGAGAAAGCTTTTGCTTGCGAGGGCTTTGATGGTTGAGCCTAAGCTTGCCATTCTGGATGAGCCGGCAAGCGGGCTGGACATAATAAACGCATACTCCATAAGGCAGACGATAAAGAGCTTTGCAAGAGAGAAGGGGATAACATTTCTAGTTTCGAGTCACAACATGCTTGAGGTAGAGTTTCTCTGTGATAGGGTTGCTCTGATAAACCGTGGTGTGATAGTTGAGATCGGAACCCCAAAAGAGCTGAAGGAAAAATACGAAGCGGAAAACCTCGAAGAGGTCTTTATGTCCATAATCCAAACGGGCGGTGGAGGTGTTTGAATGAGCGACTTCTGGATACTCGTAATGAAAGAACTCAAAGACCTTCTGAGAGACAAGGGACTCATCTTTGGCATAATAATAGTGCCTCTAATCATATATCCCGCCTTGGGACAGATGATGCAGGTAGGCTTTGAACAGGCTCAAGAGGAAACTAAGGTTGTATTGGTGAACCTTGATGAAGGTCAATACGGCGATCTGCTGATCAAAGCTTTAGAAACTGCCCCTAATGTGACTCTAACCAAGATAGATGCCTTGAGCATTGATGAAGCTATCAGGAAAGCTCAAGAGAAGAACTACAACATGATTGTAATAATTCCGAAGAACTTTTCAAAGGCTATAGAAAACAACCAAAAGGCTCAAGTTGAGGTGTACGGCATAATCAAGGGGATAAGTGGAGGCATGAGGGAAGCGGTAAGCGAAGGTAGAATAAACGCTGTGCTGACAGTTCTCAACGAGTATCTCGCGAAGCTAAAGATACAGCAGAACATAGAAGGTGACCCCGAGGCTATTCTAAGACCAATAGACGCAAAAAGCTTCACCGTAATTAAGGGGCGCATTGTTGCCGTTCCACCTTCGTTGGTAGCGAACATCATAGCATCTCAGTCTTTTTCTATGCCTATCGTAATATTCATAATGATAATATTGGTTGCCCAAATGTCAGCTGGGAGCATGGCTATGGAAAAGGAGAACAAAACTCTCGAAACCCTTCTAACTCTGCCCGTGAAGAGGATAACTATTGTGGCTGGAAAAATGGTAGGAACGGCTGTAATAGGCATAATAGCGGCAATAGCCTATATGATAGGTATGAGAAACTATCTCGGGAGCTTGACTTCTTCAGCTCAGGTTGGAATTTCTCTTGAAGACCTTGGACTGACGGTTACTCCACAGGGGGCGGCACTTTTTGTTCTTATAATGTTCCTAGCGATGATATTCGCCTTGAGTTTCGCGATGCTACTTGCTGTTTTTGCAGAGGACACAAAGAGCGCAAACACCGTAGTAAGTGCGGGAATAATGCCGCTGGCATTTCCTACGTTCATACTCATGTTTGCAGACATAGAAACTTTGCCTTTGGCAATCAAGTATTTTTTGCTAGCAATCCCCTTCAGCCACCCGATATTGGCTTCTAGGGCAATGCTTATGGGAGAATATTCCACAATGTACGCCAGTGCAATCTATTTAGGAGCTATATCAGTACTGACGCTCTTTGTAACCGCAAGGTTTTTCACAACAGAAAAAATCCTCACGGCAAAGCTGAGATTTAGGAGAAGAGGGTAATTTTTCTTTTTTAAATTAATCCTGAGAATTGGAAAAGCTTGAAGATTCCGAGGGCTAAGGCTATGCTAACTGTTGGTGTAGCGATCCATCCAAACGCTATCTCCCATATAACTTTCTTCTCTACTCCCCTTCCTGCCGCAAGTCCTACTCCAACAACTCCTCCCACTATAGCCTGGCTTGAGCTAACTGGGAGCCCAAACATGTTCGCCAAGCTAACCGCTATAGCCGAGCCGAATTGGGCTGAAAAAGCCGAGATGGGGCCGAGGGATGTAATCTTTTTACCCACCGTGTACATTACGGCGTAGCTGAACGTTAAAGAACCCAAGGCTAGACTTAACGCCCCAAACATCCCAGCAGTTTTCGGACTAAAGAAGCCTGCCCCAACGAGAAGACCCGTTGCATTTGCCACCTCATTTGCCCCAAAGTTAAATGCCATGTATGATCCTCCGAGAACAGCAAGCCACTTGTAAAGAAACTCAATTCTCCCCAAGCTTTTAATGCTGTTTATTATTTTTCCAGGGCGTGTTTAGTTTCACCCCCTGTTATTTAAACAGTATTTGACTCTGAGGAGGATTTTCAGACCATAACACATTACCCCAAGCAGGATTCGGGTTACAGTAGTCTTTTTCAGAAAACAGGGGATCCTACTGCCAAACCACGTTGTAAACGCACCCCAGAACCCCTCATGAGGATTCCTATGCCTGTACTCTTCTTCAGAAAACACTCTGTCTCTCTTCTTACTACCAAAACCACCTGGAGCGTTCTTAGTTTTCTTAACAATCGGCCGATAACCCTTTTCCACCACAGTGTTCAGAACTTTCTTTGAATCATAAGCCCCATCAGCATAAAAATTCCCAGAACCCCCCGGCAGGAGTTCAATCAGCTCGTTCTCAGAAGTTGTGATCTTCACAGCAACCGGATACAGTAAACCCGGCAGGATTCTCGTTATTGCCTGAACTTCTATCCTGCCCTTTTTTTATTTGTAATAATGGTTGAGTCTGCTTGAGTGCTGGCGTAGGGTAATTTCTGGAGTTTTTTCAGGAGGTGGTTTGTCAGTTCTTCGAGGTTCAGCTTTTTCTCCCAGTTGTGGAGGGTTGAGTAGTGAATGTTTGCTCCGAAGAATTTTCTGCCGTAGTGCTGGGCGTCTCTGAGAGGTAGGTTGTAGTATTGTTTAAAGAGGAGTATTGCCAGTATTGTTTTTACTGGAAATTTTTTGGATTTTGGCAGGTTCTTCAGCTTTCCTTCTGATTCGAAGTCTGCTAAAACGTCAAGAATTGCGAATGCCACGCTTTCAGGGTCTTTGAGTCTGTGATCCCATCTGGGGATCACGACAACCACCCGAAAGAATTCAGCAAAAACCCTAATAAAGGTTACTATAAACACGCCCTATTTTTCCATAAAACCTAAAGAGTATCAGGGCGAATAAACCCGCTAAAATAGGGGAAAATACCCAGGCTCCGGCTATTTTCAATAGAGTCTCCCATTTTATCGGAGCATTTATCGCTATTCCAACTCCCACAACCCCTCCAACTATGGCTTGGGTGGTAGATACGGGGAGCCCTTTTATAGTTGCTATAGTGACCCAAATACCAGCCGCAAGGAGGGCTATTATGGCAATTTTGAGTGTGAGGTACTCTGGAGGAACAATACCTTTGCCTATTGTTTTCATGACCTTGTAACCCTTCAGGTAAGCCCCAAGCATGACGAATATCGCTATGGTTAATGTTGCCTGATGGAAGCTTAGCAATCCAGCCCCTACTGCAGTTCCCATTGCATTTGCGCTATCGTTAGCTCCTATGTTCCATGCTATGTAGAATGTAATTGCAATTGCCGCTATTACTATTGCCTCCATTGCCTTCACCATCTATATAGTCTATATAGCGGAGGAGAGCTTAAAAAAATTAACTCTTGTGCTTTCCTAGTTCCATGTTTTACAAACGTAAAGGTATTTTTTGTGTCTGCTGGTGTATCATATTATCCATTGAACATACTATTTGTTCACTTTTACTCAAAGACAGATGCCGAAAGAGGTTTCTTGCCATACCGAAAACTAAATAAATGCACTAGGTGAAATAATACCGACAAAACTTGGGAGGAAGAGACGATGATAGAGATTCGTTTTCACGGTAGAGGTGGACAAGGTGCAGTTACAGCCGCAAACATTCTAGCCGAGGCAGCTTTCTTAGAGGGCAAGTACGTCCAAGCGTTCCCGTTCTTTGGTGTTGAAAGAAGAGGTGCTCCAGTTACAGCTTTCACAAGAATTGACGACAAGCCAATTAGAATCAAGACCCAGATTTATGAGCCAGATGTTGTAGTTGTCCTTGATCCCTCTCTCTTGGATACGGTTGACGTTACAGCCGGTCTTAAAGAGGGAGGAATGGTAATTGTAAACACCGAGAAAACCAAGGAGGAAGTCCTCGAGAAGCTCAAGAAGAAGCCAGCCAAACTGGCACTCGTTGACGCTACAACAATAGCCCTTGAAATTCTCGGTCTGCCGATTACAAATACCTCAATTCTTGGTGCTGTTGCAAAAGCAACTGGGATAGTTAAGATAGAAAGCGTGGAAGAGGCTATCAAGGATACTTTCTCCGGAGAGCTTGGCGAAAAGAACGCCAAAGCTGCAAGAGAAGCCTTTGAGAAGACTGTTGTTTACGAGCTTTGATTTTTCCTTCCTTTAAAATCCATTTAGGGGTGAAACGTCTTGAATACTTTATTTGGGGAGAAGAAGGCAAAATCTGAAAAAATGGTATTTAAGTCCGTTGATGAGTATCCAGAGGCCCCAATAACACTAGGGACGACACTATCAAACTTCACAGGCGATTGGAGAACTTTCATGCCAGTTATCGACGAGAGCAAGTGTATAAAGTGCTACATTTGCTGGAAGTTCTGTCCGGAGCCAGCAATATATATCAAGGAAGATGGCTACACTGCAGTGGACTACGACTATTGTAAGGGTTGTGGAATCTGTGCAAACGAATGTCCAACCAAAGCAATAAGCATGGTAAGAGAAGAGAAGTGAGGTGGTAAAATGCCAAAGAAAGTTGTAAGTGGTAATTACGCTGCAGCTTACGCTGCTAAACATGCTAGAGTTGAGGTTGTAGCCGCTTATCCTATCACACCTCAAACCTCAATTATTGAGAAAATAGCCGAGTTCATTGCTAATGGGGAAGTTGAAAACCTTCAATATGTGCCCGTTGAGAGCGAGCACTCTGCAATGGCTGCCTGTATAGGTGCTTCAGCAACAGGTGCTAGGGCTTTTACTGCTACCTCCGCCCAAGGTCTTGCCCTAATGCACGAGATGCTCCACTGGGCGGCTGGAGCAAGGCTCCCAATTGTTATGGTCGATGTTAACAGAGCTATGGCTCCTCCATGGAGCGTTTGGGATGATCAAACTGACTCCCTAGCGCAAAGAGACACAGGATGGCTTCAATTCTACGCCGAAAACAACCAAGAGGTTTATGACGGAGTATTGATGGCATTTAAGATTGCAGAGCATGAGAAGGTTAACCTTCCTGTAATGGTAGTTGAGAGTGCCTTCATCCTCAGTCACACTTACGATGTAGTTGACATGCCAGAGCAGGAAGAGATAGATGAGTTCCTCCCACCGAGGAAGCCCTTGTACACACTTACTGACTTTGAAAACCCATTCTCAGTTGGCGCCTTAGGAACTCCAGCTGACTATTATGAGTTTAGGTACAAGATAGCCAAGGCAATGGAAGAGGCAAAGAAGGTCATCAAAGAGGTTGGAAAGGAATACGGTGAGAGATTTGGAAGGGATTACAGTCAGATGATAGAGCTCTACAAGACTGATGATGCTGAGATAGTCTTCATGGGAATGGGCTCTCTTATGGGAACCGTAAAAGAGGCAGTTGACATGCTCAGAAGTGAGGGGTATAAGGTCGGAGCAGCCAAAGTTATATGGTTCAGACCGTTCCCGAAGGAAGAGCTCTATGAATTGGCAAAGAACGTTGAAGGAATAGCGGTTCTCGATAGGAACTTCTCCTTTGGGCAAGAGGGAATCCTCTTCAACGAGGCTAAGGGTGTCCTCTACAACACTGACGCAAAGCCAATAATGAAGAACTACATCGTTGGACTTGGTGGAAGAGACCTTACAGTGAACGATGTGAAAGCAATAGCCAAGAACATGAAGGAGATAATCCAAAAGGGCAAGCTCGATAGGGAAATTGAATGGTACCACTTGAAGAGGTGAGAAAAATGGAGCTTCCTGCTGATGTTAAGAAAAGATTAACCCTTCCCTTTGAAGAGCACTTTTATGCTGGGCACACTGCTTGCCAAGGTTGTGGTGCAGCCTTGGGTTTGAGATACGTCCTTAAAGCCTATGGAGGAAAAGCAATATTCACAATTCCAGCATGCTGTTCTACAATCATAGCCGGCCCATGGCCCTACACTGCTTTAAATGCTCCCCTCTTCCACACTGCATTCGAGACAACGGGTGCAGTAATTAGTGGTATTGAGGCGGCATTAAAGGCAAAAGGATACAAGATAAAGGGCGAAGATGGAATAATGGTCATTGGATGGGCTGGAGATGGTGGTACAGCTGACATTGGTCTTCAGGCCTTAAGCGGTTTCCTTGAGAGGGGACACGATGCCCTTTACATCATGTACGATAACGAGGCTTACATGAATACCGGTATCCAGAGGAGTTCCTCAACCCCATACGGTGCTTGGACAACCAATACTCCGGGTGGAAAGAAGCACTTCCTTGAGCAGAGGCCAAAGAAGAAGGTTATCGATATTGTTATAGCCCACAAGCCGGCTTATGCAGCAACTGCGAGCATTGCCTATCCAGAGGACTTCATGAGAAAGCTCAAAAAGGCCCAAACAATTAAGGGGCCCTCTTTCATTCAGCTCTTTGCCCCATGTCCAACCGGATGGAGAAGCCCAACAGACAAGAGCATAGAGCTTGCTCGCCTAGCGGTTCAGACTGCATACTTCCCGCTCTTTGAATACGAGAACGGAAAATACAAGATAAACATGCCTTCACCAAACAAAGAACCAAAGCCCCTCGAAGAGTACCTCAAGCTCCAGGGAAGATTTAAGTACATGACAAAGGAGGATATAAAGATACTCCAAGAATGGGTGCTCAAGGAATGGGAAGAGCTCAAGAAGAAGGCTGAGCTCTTCGGTTGATTTTTATTTCTTTTTGCGAAAAGTTTAAAGAAAAGTGTGATAACTCACTCGGGGTGGTATGTATGGCGGAAAGTCCTTTCAAGGCTGATATTGAGAGAGTCCAAAAGGAGTATAGCGAAAAAATGACACCAGGTGCAATAGTCTACATTCCCGGAAGCAGCGTTGTTAACAAGACCGGTGGTTGGAGAGTTTTCATGCCAAAGTTTAACAAAGATAAGTGCGTCAGATGTTTCTTGTGCTACACCTTCTGTCCAGAGCCCGCAATTTATCTGGACGAGGAAAGCTATCCAGTGTTTGATTACGACTATTGTAAGGGTTGTGGAATCTGTGCAAACGAATGCCCAACCAATGCAATTGAGATGGTTAGAGAAGTCAAGTGAGGTGGTATAAATGCCTATGAGGAAAGTTATGAAGGGTAATGAAGCTGCTGCTTGGGCAGCTAAGCTTGCAAAGCCAAAGGTTGTGGCTGCATTCCCAATTACACCATCAACTCTCGTTCCCGAAAAGATTAGTGAATTTGTCGCCGATGGAGAAATGGATGCCGAGTTCATAAAAGTTGAGAGCGAGCACTCAGCAATTTCTGCATGTGTTGGTGCCTCTGCTGCAGGAGTTAGAACCTTTACAGCAACTGCTTCCCAAGGTTTGGCTTTGATGCATGAGGTTCTCTTCATAGCTGCAGGAATGAGGCTCCCAATTGTTATGGCAATTGGTAATAGAGCCCTCTCAGCCCCAATTAACATCTGGAACGACTGGCAGGACACGATAAGTGAGAGAGATACTGGCTGGATGCAGTTCTATGCGGAAAACAACCAAGAGGCACTTGACTTGATATTAATCGCCTTTAAGGTTGCAGAAGATGAACGCGTTTTGCTCCCAGCAATGGTTGGATTCGATGCGTTCATATTGACCCACACAGTAGAGCCAGTTGAGATTCCAGACCAAGAGGTAGTTGATGAGTTCCTTGGGGAGTACGTTCCAAAGCACGCTTACCTTGATCCGGCTAGACCAATTACTCAGGGTGCTCTTGGGTTCCCAGCTCACTACATGGAGGCAAGATACACAGTTTGGGAGGCTATGGAAAACGCGAGAAAAGTTATCAAGGAAGTATTTGACGAGTTCGAGAAGAAGTTCGGTAGAAGGTATCACATGATTGAGGAATACAAGACAGACGATGCTGAGATAATTCTCCTCACTATGGGCTCACTCGCTGGAACACTCAAAGAGTTCGTGGATAAAAAGAGGGAAGAGGGCGTAAAGATCGGAGCAGCAAAGATGACGGTTTACAGACCATTCCCAATTGAGGAAATTAGAGCCCTCGCTAAGAAGGCAAAGGTTCTTGCAATTCTCGAAAAGGACATCAGCTTTGGAATTGGCGGTGCGGTCTTTGCAGACACCAGCAGAGCACTCATAAATGAGAAAGAAAAGCCAATAATCCTCGACTTCATATTGGGTCTCGGTGGAAGAGATGTCACCTTCGAAAATCTCGAAGAGATTGTCGAGATTTCAAAGAAGGCGCTTGAGGGAGAGAAGGTTGAGGAAGTCAACTGGATAGGATTGAGAAAGGAGATTTTGTGAGGTGGTTATGATGGCAGTTAGAAAACCCCCAATCACAACTCGCGAATACTGGGCACCTGGTCACGCTGCATGTGCCGGTTGTGGACCGGCTATAGTCATGAAGCTAGCTACAAAAGCATTCAGTGAGGCTATGGAGGAGAAATATGGTGATCCAAACGCTTTTGCAATAGCCCATGCAACTGGATGTATGGAAGTTGTTTCTGCTGTATTTCCATACACAGCTTGGAAAGCTCCATGGGTACATGTAGCTTTTGAAAATGCTGCAGCTGCAGCCAGCGGTGTTGAAGCTGCATGGAAGAAGCTCGGCAGGAAAGGAAAGATACTTGCTATTGGTGGAGATGGTGGTACAGCTGACATTGGTCTCCAAGCACTCTCCGGAATGCTTGAGAGAAGGCACAACGTGGTCTACCTCATGTACGATAACGAGGCTTACATGAACACTGGTATTCAGAGGTCTTCCTCAACCCCATACGGAGCATGGACAACCACCTCACCTCCAGGGAAGTACTCAATTGGTGAGGACAAGCCAAAGAAGTGGGTGGCGTTAATCGCTGCAGCCCACCAAGTCCCATACGTTGCAACGGCTAGCATTGGGGACCCATATGATTTCTACAGGAAGATGAAGAAAGCAGCTAGTGTTGATGGGCCAGCTTTTGTTCAAGTTTTGGCGCCATGTGTCCCCGGATGGAGGATTCCACCGGAGAAGACAGTTGAAGTAGCTAAGCTGGCAATTGAGACAGGTCTCTGGCCACTATTTGAGATTGAGAATGGAGACTTCCATAACATAAAGTTCCAGAGGTTCCCCAAGGATGGAAAGTTCAAGAAGCCAATTGAAGACTACCTTAGGTTGCAAGGAAGGTTTAAGCACCTCTTCAAGAGACCCGAAGCGATACAGGAGCTCAAGAACCAGATAAAAGAGCTATGGAGAATTCTCGGTAAAGAAGTCGAACTTCCATGAATTCCCTTCTTTTTTGTTACTCATTTTTGTGTAATGTTGTGTATTTTGTGAGCAAAACTTATAAGCATTTTTAGACTAGCCTAAACCAGAGGTGATAAAAATGACAATAAAAACTCCACCTAGTTTTAACGTGCCTGGATTGGGTGTTGATCCATTAACCCAAAGGATAAAAGAGAAAGAGAAGCAGTGGAAATACAAAGTGGCAGTTTTAAGTGGAAAAGGGGGCGTGGGAAAATCTACAGTTGCGGTAAACCTAGCGACAGCCCTTGCAAAGGAGGGCTATTTCGTGGGTATCTTAGATGCTGATGTTCATGGGCCAAACGTGGCAAAAATGCTTGGTGTTGAAAAGGCCGAGATTCTGGCAGAGAAGTTTGAAGATGGGCATTTTGAAATGATACCTCCAATGAATGACTTTTTGGGTCAAACAACTCCAATTAAGGTCATGAGCATGGGACTCATGGTTCCTGAAGATCAGCCAATAATATGGAGAGGCTCTCTCGTCACAAAGGCTATTAAACAGCTTCTTGGTGATGTAAAGTGGGGAAGCCTAGACTTCATGATAGTTGACTTTCCTCCAGGAACAGGAGACCAGATTTTAACAGTTACTCAGACAATCCAGCTCGATGCCGCTATAATAGTCACCACTCCTCAAGAGGTTGCCCTGCTTGATACTGGTAAAGCTGTGAACATGATGAAGCAGATGAACGTTCCCTACATAGCGGTCATTGAGAACATGAGCTATCTAATATGCCCCCATTGTGGAAACAAAATAGATCTCTTTGGAGAAGGTGGAGGGGAAAAGCTGGCAAAGAAGGAGGGGGTTGACTTTCTTGGAAAAGTTCCCATAGATTTGAAGGCTAGAGAAGCAAGCGACAACGGTATACCCATAGTCCTTTATGAAGACACCCCTGCGGCAAAAGCATTTATGGAAATAGCCAAAAAACTTGTTACAAAATTGGAAGAGCTAAAGAAAAAAGAGTAAAGCTTAAATCTCTTTTGAATTATTATCTATCGATGCGCGGCTGAGATCGGCATAGGCCGAAACCATGATGCCGCGCTGGACCTGGCTACATAATTTTGTTCGGTGGAGGAAATGAAGAAATTTTTAATCATGATGCTCCTCTTTATGCTTCCCCTTGCTTCTGCGTCTCAGTTAGAGTTCTATCCCAATGAAAATGCCTTTGAAGAGTTTTTATCTGATGGGAAGACATATTATGTGATCACCGGAGAGAGCGACTATTCTAAAGCATGGGGATGGTACGTTGATGAGAAGCTTTCTCGGTTTAAAGATAAGGGGGATGAAACTCTAGTTCTTGTTGGGAACGTGTACGACAACCCAGAGATGAAAAAGCTCTGGAATTTAACGGGATTACCTCCAGAGGCTTCCTTGAAACCATCTGTTATAGTTCTCAACAACCTCGTGTTCCTCACGGGAGATGAAAATAACATATATCTTATAGAAAAGGCATTTTCACAGCATTACAGATTCAGAAACAGAGAGGAATATACTCTCTTATTCGCAGGTATTCTCTTATCGCTTTTCTTTGCGTTTTTGTTCTCCAGGCATGGAACATATACCCACTTTTTCTACCTTCTAGTGATTTCTCTTTTTGCGCTCTGGATTTCAAACTCGATGCCCTTTACTATTGGCGAAGACTTCCTTAAGAATACTTTTCAAAGTGCCTTGTTGGGGAATAAAGACTCGCTTTTGTCTTTTGCTCTCAATTCTTACTTCCAAGTTTACTCTCCAACGGAGGAGGCCCTTCTTGTTCTTCATTTCTTTGTTCTCTTCTTTACAGCTACCCTAATATTTTTTACAGCTCCAAAGCCATATAGAGAGCTTGGTTTTCTGGTGTTTGGTCTTATGTTCTCGTCTCCCTCTTTCAGAAACTCTATTACAGAGCTTTCCACAAATCTCAGTGTGTTTCTCTTAGTCCTTGTTGCAGCGCTTACACTAAACACAAAATTCGCGGAAGACAGCCCTAAAGTAATCGGGCATGTCTTTCTCCTCTCACTTATCGTTGCGGCGAGTAGTCTCGTGTGGCCTTATCTGATTGTTTTCCCATTTTTCACGTTTTTTGTCTTTCCAACAAAGTCCATAAGAAACTCAATCTATGTGGGTCTGAGCATTACTTTCTTCATTTTGGGAATAAATGTCTTTTCAATTCCAAACATATCCTTGTCCTTTGATCCCAGCTCCCTCTTCACCTTCTTGAGGGAGGGGATTCTTCAACTGATCTTAATATCTTACTTGCTGTTTAACTTCAGAAGATCTGTGTTAAATATGAGAGGAGGAAAAGCCCTGTTCTTCTGGCTTCTAATCGTCTTTATTCCATTATTGGCTTACTCCCCTCAGCTCTTCCCAATGGTTCAGTACATATCAGCGGCTCTTGCGGTTAGAATGATATGTGAGCTTACTCCCCAAACTTAATTGCTCCAAATACCGCGGCTTTTAGGTATGGCCCTATTTCTTTAATAATCCCCGGGGCCTGTGTGTCTTTTTTAAGAACCAGAAGGGTTTCCATAAGTCCGAGCTCTTCAAGTCTCTTTACATCCCTCGAATGCCCGGTTTTTATTAATGCTTCTTCAACCTTTTCGCTTATTGTGCCAGCAATGAATATCTTATCATATCCATCGCTTATCCACTTCTCTATTTGCTTCAGCTGCCTTTCACTGAATTTTCCCTCCATCTCCCTGGTTCCAAATTCTACTTTTGTGATTTCTAATTCTACTGGCAAATAATCTACCCAGCCAAACTCCTTTATGAGTGCTCTAACTGGCTTGTCTCCGAAGATGGACTTGAGATAGTAAAGAGGGACCAAAACGTCCTTTGGGGTCGGCGAGAATATCCCAATGTCAACGTAGACTCCATAACCTACTTTTCCAAGGTCAATAAACCTTCCCCTGTATATCTCTCCTTCCTTTACGTTGCTTAGCTTATATGGGATCTCTCCGAATTCTTCTCTTATGAGATTTGCAGAAATCTCTTCGTCTTCTCCTTCTACAGTTATTTTGACCCATTGTTTTTGAGTGATCCCTATCTTCCACGAGACTTCCAAATCTCCTATAAGAGATTTAAGCTTTTTATTGAGCTTTTCAAAGCCACTTCTATCTCCATATATCTTCTCAAGAATAACAATCTCCATTCTATCATCCCCGCAGTTCACTAAACTTAAAATCACGCCTTTATTCCCAGTTCCTTTTCAAGCTTCTTAATTTTTTCTTGGAGTTCCTTGACTATTTCGCTATTGTCGTACTGCATAAGCATTTCACCGCATAGAGGGCATTTGAACTCATACTCCATTGCCTCGTCAAAAGTCAGCCTTGGATGACCGGGAGTTCCGCAGTGGTAGTAAACCTCTTTGGTCTCCTCCTCAAGCATTTCTTTTAATCTTTTGAGCTCCTGCATCTTTCTAGCTTTCATGATTTCTGGGAGTCTTTTCGTTTCGAGGCGCCAATAGTAGTAGTACCATCCTGTATCTTTATCCCTAACCCTTCTGAACTCTGCAAGCTGGTTGTCGTAGAGAGCGTATAAGATTTTTCGGACAGTGTTTACCCTAATCCCAGTCATTTCTGCAATCTCTTCATCAGTCGCCTCTTTTTTCTTTTCGAGAGCCTTGATTACCTCAATCGCTTCTTCTCCGCCTATCTCCTCTGCGAATTTCAGGAGTTCTTTGTTTTTTCTTCTGGCCATAAGTAAGACCTCCAAGTTTTTGGATTTTATCTTAAAAATTGATTTTGTGAAATACTGTACGGTTCTACTACTTATATATTTGGGCCCCGTAGTATATATAGGTTTTTGTCGAAAAAAGAAGCTTAATGTACAAAAAAGGACTTCAGCTATTCGCTAAAATACTCATCAACAAGTTCCTTTGCAGAGGGCTTATAGAGCTCAAGAATTTGAATATCTTCTATAACATTTCCCTCTCTAAGCTTCAGCTTAACTTTACCACCATAAACCTGAAGATCGAGAAGCCCGTATATTGCATCTTCAGCTTCTAGAGGGGTTTTAAACTTCATTATGTACTCGCCACTTTCATCTATGAGCTTCACCCAGTATTCGTTTTTCCTCTTAAAAGGTCGGGTAACTTTCGGCTTGAATTTCTCAATTATTATTTCCAACGAAGCCACCTCCATGATACAGTTGCCCTTTAAGCCTTTTGTAGTCTTTTTTATGGTTTATCTTTGTTACCATTTTTAAGCCTTTGCATATTAAAGACCACTATCTTTATGTATTCTGATCGGCATGAGTATCTTAGGGGAACAATTATGTATGCAGTTGAGGTCTTTGATTTAAAGAAGAGATACCCTAAAAAGATTCCGCTCCCATTGAGAAAGGTAGAATGGGTTGAGGCAGTTAAAGGCATCAGCTTTAAAGTTAAAAAGGGTGAACTTTTCGGCCTTCTTGGACCCAATGGAGCTGGAAAGACAACTACAATAAAAATGTTAACCACTTTGCTTGAGCCTACCGGAGGAGAGGCGAGAATCTTAGGATATGACATACGAAAGGATGCAAGAGAGATCAGAAAGAGGATAAACCTTGTGGCAGAAGGAGAAAGAACCCTGTACTGGCGCTTAAGTGCATACGAAAACCTGAAATATTTTGCTAGGATTTACTATGTTCCCAAGAGAGAGGAAAAAGAAAGAATTGAGGAACTCCTCAAGTTAGTGGGACTATGGGAAAGAAAAGATGATCTTGTCATGAACTACTCGAGAGGAATGAAGCAGAGGCTTGCTATAGCAAAGGCTCTAATAAACGATCCTGAAGTCTTGTTTTTGGATGAACCCACTCTGGGCTTGGACGTCCAGAGTTCTATATTCGTCCGGG
Source organism: Thermococcus aegaeus (assembly GCF_055393685.1). Lineage (NCBI taxonomy): Archaea > Methanobacteriati > Methanobacteriota > Thermococci > Thermococcales > Thermococcaceae > Thermococcus > Thermococcus aegaeus. The sequence goes on from NZ_AP042464.1 coordinate 1,712,265, forward strand.
AATTTATAAGGAAGCTTGTTGATGAGAAAGGTAAAACCGTTCTCCTAACCACCCACTATATGGTCGAGGCAGAACAGCTCTGCGATAGGATTGCCATAATAGACTATGGCAAGATTATAGCTCTTGATACCCCAGAGGGTCTTAAGAAGCTTGTTAAAGACGAAGATGCCGTGGAAATACGCCTTAAATGGGAGGGAACTTTTGATAGCTTACCTTGGAGGATAGCGGTTGTCGAGGAAGATGCTGAGAGGGGAATTATAACCCTAAGAGGTCAGGTGGATGAGGAAGAGCTTCCTAAGGTAGTGGAATGGCTTGTAAAGAAGGGGGCAAAGATAATAAGCGTAGAACAAAAAGAGCCAACTCTCGAGGATGTTTTTATAAAGCTCACTGGAAGGGGGCTGAGGGATTGATATTGCCTGCCATAATAGAGAAGGAATTTAGGATGTTTTTCAGGTATCCTTTAAGGGTTGTAAGCTCTATTCTCGTTGGCTTAGTTTTTCTTCTTCAGTTTGTCTTCTTTGGACAGGCAGTTCTTGGAGGGAGGTATTCACAGCTTTTGGCTTCTTCTACAGGGATGGGAGATTATCCAACGTACGCTTTGATTGGGTACGTTTTGTGGTGGGTTTCAGTTTCACCAATGGAAGCTTACGTTTGGGGTGTGAGAAGAGAGCTCCAGAGAGGAACTTTTGAAATGAACATTCTCTCTCCAGCTAGGATTTTAGAACTCCTCTCTGGGTTAGCCATTAGCTGGCTTTTAATGGACTCTGCTCTTATGGGGGTTGTCTTCGTAATTGGTGCTGTGATATTTGACATTCCCCTAACATTTACAATAATTCTGAAATCTATCCCAATTATTCTGGCATCGCTTTTCGCTTTTTTGGGATTTGGATTCATCTTTGCGGGGCTTGTGATGCTTCTAAAAAATATAGGTCCTTTTGCTCAGATATTTGAGTTTGCAATGCTCTTTTTCTCTGGCGTCTTCTTTCCCCTTAGTGTAATGCCCAAATGGCTGGTTGCTTTTTCAAAGGTGTTTCCCCTCACCCATGCTGCCTCCGCTGTTAGGGCGATTTTTGTTGGGAAAACTTACGCAGAAATACAAGGTGAAATAACTTGGCTTCTCCTTTTGATTCCACTCTACTGGATGGTTGGATATCTGCTTTTCAAATGGGCAGAAAAGATAACCCGGGTGATAGGATATGGAGGTTACTAGCGAGCTCAGAGCACTTTATGGTGTTGCAGTTAAGAGTTGGAGAATCTTTTTGAGCTACAGGCTATGGTTTATCAGCGATGTTATGTTGGGCTTCTTCTTTGTTGGTCAGGCTTTGCTAATAGGAATAGGCCTCACTGGGCAGAGAAATTCCCCCGCGCTTCAGCAGCTTACGGGATACTCGGACTACGTAACCTTTGCAGTTTTGGGATTTATGGTATTGGGCTTTGGATTAACTTTTCTCAGCGGCTTTGTGTGGAGCGTTGTCGATGAGCTCTATGCTGGCACTCTTGAGTATTCTTTCGCAGCGCCAATAAGGAGGCTAACGTTCTTTATGGGCAACGTCCTTACCAGAATCTTCCTGTCCCTAATCTACATGTCCATCTATGTTCCCCTTTTTGTGGTAATATTTGACATTCACTTTAACCTCTTCAACTTCATTAAAGCCCTTCCAGTATTGCTTGTGGGTACTGCAGGGATGATAGGTATGGGAATGGCTGCCGCTGGCATAGTTCTTTATTTAAAAGACCCGGGTCCTTTCATAACGATTCTTGAAATGCTGGTCTTTGCTTTAAGCGGAGCAATGTACCCGGTTTCAATCTTGCCTAAGGGATTGCAGATAATGGCAAAAATCCTTCCCTATGCCCCAACTAGTGAAGCTGTAAGAAAGGTTGTTGCCTATGGATACGAAAAATCTGTGGGGGAGATTTCCTATCTTATAATCCTTTCAGTGGTCTATGCTTTGTTAGGCTATTTAGGCTATAAGTGGAGCGAAAAGCAGGCAAGAACTGTTGGGCTGAAGAGTTATTAAAGAGGCAGTCCCAAGTTCAGTTCTTCTGCTATTTTTTTAATTTCCTTTAATGGAATTATCGCACTTCTGGCACCAACCTTCTGCACCGTCAGGTATGCTAGCAAAGTGCCGAGTTTTGCAGCGTCTTTCAGCTCCCATCCATTAAGAATCCCATAAATGAACCCGGCATCAAAGGCATCTCCAGCCCCTGTGGAGTCTACTACTTCGGCACTCAGCCCCCTAATCTCAAAAACCTTTCCTTTCTCATCTCTGACCATTGCTCCACCGCCGTTTAGAGTTACAATGACGTTTTTAGCTTTAACATCGTGGATTTTCTCTAGGCTTCCGTACTTTCGTTTGAACTCATCTTCGTTCATTAGCAGATATGTTATTTTGTCCTCTACAGATCCCGGTACCTCTGCTTCACCTATGTCCAGCGAAATGGAGATTCCGTTCTCGAAGGCGAAGTTAACGGTCTTTTCAATAAGTTCTTTTGGGTTTGATGACATGTGAATATGCTTGGCTTTTGAAAGGTACTCAAAATCAACATCTCTGTAGGCATTAGCGCCTAAATGCTTCACTATCCTTTTGTCCTCGCCTTTTATTAGGGAGATAGCTATTCCAGAGTGTTCATTAACGACTCTAATACCTCCCACATCCACGCCGATTTTCTTAAAGTAGTTTATATGTGCTTCTCCAATTTCATCATTACCAACCGCTCCGATGAATCCCACCTTAACTCCCATATGGGCTAACCAAGAAGCTGTGTTGCCCGCAGCGCCTCCCAGCCCAAAATGGGCTCTCTTAGCAATTACCTTCTCATGAAACTCGGGAAACCTCTCTACGAGGAGTGTTATATCATAGTTAAGGTTGCCTATTGCAATTACATCAAACATTCCCTCACCCCTAACATCTTCCCCATTTGACCGATTTATATTTTTCTCCTCCAAACGTCCTTTTGTATACATCTCGACCCAAGATAACGCTTTTATAGTCCTTAGTGTTAATTTAAACGATTATCTAAACCTTTAGATTGTGGGTGATATGCATGGAAGATAAATTAGAAAAAGCCCTTAATTGGGCTCTTGAAAACTTTAAAGCAGATTACATAGAGATCCGCTATGAAAACATCAGCAAGAACACCTTGGAGCTCAAGGATGGAACTTTTACAACTTTTGCCGGCAAGGGGCAAATGGGTATTGCCATTAGGGTTCTAGCAGATGGAGCGTGGGGGTTTTCTTCAACAAACAGGCTTGAAAACCTTGAAAAAGCTATAGAAAGTGCATACAAACTTGCAAAAGCAACAGCAAAAGCCAAAAAGGAGAAAATTCAACTTGCAGAGATAAAAGCTCATCAAGATGTGGTAAAAAGCAAGATGAAAATAAAACCTAGGGGGATCCCAATAGAGGAAAAGGTTGAGAGATTGATGGATTTGGAGGCTCTTCTTAAAGATGACAAAACTATAAGGTCAACGTGGCTTCGCTACGAAGACGCAAGCGGGGAAAAGATCCTCATAACAAACGAAGGCACAAAAATAAAATGGGATTTGAACTACGTATGGCAATACGTCTGGGCTACAGGGAAGGAGGGAGAAAAGCTTGCCGCTGCGAGAGACGAAGTTGGGGCTGTGGACTATGGTTGGGAACTCTTTAAGGAGAAGGAGCCAAACGAAGAAGTCGCCAAAAGAGTAATCAGGAAAGTTCATGCTCAATTAGAGGGCGTTGCACCAAAGCGGGGAGAGTTTCCGATAGTTGCTGGGCCAATAGTGGTAGGCATTATAGCCCACGAAGCCCTCGGACATCTTGCAGAGGCGGATTTGACGATAAACTCTCCGTTCAAGGAACTAATTGGCAAACAAATCGCACCAGAATATGTCACAATGAGCGAGCGCATAGTGGAAGGGGGTTTCGGAAACGATCGCTATGACGATGAGGGCGTTCCAGTCAAGGATATTCATATAATTGAAAACGGAATTTTGAAGGAGATAATGCTGAACAGGGAATACGCTCATAAGTGGAACATGGAGCCAAATGGTCATGCAAGAGCTGAGAACTACACGTATCCTCCGATAATAAGAATGCGCAACACAATCTTTGAACCGGGAGACTGGAAGTTCGAGGAGATGATAGAGGATGTTAAGTTTGGCTACTATGTGGTTGATTTCAGGGGAGGCCAAGCACAGCTTAACTCAGCCTTCCAGGTAGGAGTTCAGGAGGGGTATATGATAGAGAATGGTGAAATAACGAAGCCCATAAGAGACACATCAATAAGCGGAATTGCTATTGAGGCCTTGAAGAAAATAACCGCCGTGGGAAATGACTTTGGTCTCGAAATGGGAAGATGCGGAAAGGGACAGACTGCCTTTGTCAGCTCCGGCGGTCCGCATATGCGCTTTGATGGGGGAATAATAATAGGGTGATAAAGATGGAAGAGCTGATTCGTTTTGGGGAAAAATTCTTTGATGAGCTCGAGATCGCTATCTACAAGAACAGAGACGCAAGCGTTAACATTGAACTTAACGAGGTTTCTACTTCAGCTTTAAGGGAAAGGGTTGTTACCGTTGTTAGGGGCATTAAAGACAAAAAGCTCGGAGTGGCTATAGTTGACACCGGAGATAAAGGGAAAATCAAAGAAGCTATAGAAAGAGCATACAAAATGGCAAAGCTTAACAAACCTGATGAAAAGTGGGTTTCGTTCCCAGAGCCGGGGAAGTACAGAGAGCCAAGGAAAATTGATAGAGAACTCAAAGAGGTCTCTCCAGATTACTTTGTGGAACTTGCGAGAGAAGGTATAGAGCTTGCATTACAAGAGCAAGGAGTTGTAGTTGCAGGTGGTGGCGGTGGAGCAGAATGGGGAGAAAGCCTGATAATGAATTCTCACGGCGTTAACGTATCTCAGGAAGGCGGTGGAGCTTTCTTCTATGTTGAACTCGTCGGGATGAAAGAAGGGAGGGTAACCCCAGGAATTTTTGATTTCGATGCAAAGCTTTCCCTCAAGCTTGAGGTGGAAAACGTTGTTAAAAATGCCTTACAAAAAGTCAAGTGGGCGTTTAAAGCTGAAAAAAGCAGAACAGAGGAAGCAAAAGTAATACTGGAACCATGGGCAATTTCGAGCCTTTTATCCTATGCGCTCTTTCCAGCGTTCAGCGGGGAGAGACTTATCAAGGGCACAACGCCATTGGCTAATAAAATAGGCGAGAAGGTTTCAAATGAGCTCCTCACAATCTATGATGACCCACTACACGAGCTCAGCATAAACCCGATCATAGCGGACGATGAAGGAGTCCCAACAAGGAGAAATATGCTAGTAGAGAAAGGGGTCTTCAAAGGCTTTATCTGGGACAACTACTGGGCAAAGATCCGCGGAGTTGAGAGTACTGGAAATGGAAAGAGAAATCTGTCTACGGGAGGAATAAGCATAGGCCTCCACAACGTTGTAATCGAGAGCGGAGATAGAAGCCTTGAGGAAATTATAGGTGAGATAGAGCACGGCTATCTGGTAGATGGATTCCAAGGGGCTCATTCAAGCAACCCAGACAACGGGAACTTTGCCGTTGTAGCTAACCCCGCATTCCTAATCGAAAACGGAGAAGTGAAAGGCTCTACGGTGTTCATGGTGAGCGGCAACGTTTACGAGCTGCTGCCAAACCTCTATGCAGTAAGCAAGGAGCAAAAAGTATTGCCCTTCGGAGGAAGCATGGTAGTTCCAGCAATGGCCTTTGAGAACGTGAGGATAGCGGGAAAGTAGGATAATTTATCCATCCAAGTATTTTTAAAACATCTTTTTAATTTTCCCAACATGTATGAGCTGACCGAAGACTATAAGCTAAGAAAGATTACCAAATATGAACTTGACATGGTAGATGAGAGGGAAGATTTGCTCATAATCCCCCCATCTTCGAAAGCTGGCTCATGTGGTAATGATTGCGTTTTTTGCTACCTTATGCAAAATCCACCGCAGATGATATATCGAGTTTCTAAACATGACACCCTCAACGATCCGGAGCTTGAGAATAGAATAGCATATGCGAGAGAACACTATGATCTCTGGATAAGGGTCACCGACACGAGTGCAAACGTCCGCTTTGATGAGAGCAGAATTGAAAGCCTTTATGAGGCCGGACTTGATGAGATCCAGATTTCCCTTCACACAACCAAGAAGGATGTGAGGATTAAGCTTATGAAGAACAGAAACGCCGGAAAAGTTATTGACCTTTTACCAAAGGTTGTAGAGAACTTTAGAGTCATAGCGGACATAATCCTAACCCCGGGCTACAACGTCTCCGATATAGGGGAGATTTTGGATGACCTAGATCAAATCGGCGTTCACGAAGTTAGGCTCTTCCCAATTGGAGTCACAAAGTACTCAAGGACGAGAGGCTTGACAAGAGAGGAGCTCCTCTTTGTTAAGAACGTTGCCCTTGATAAGCAGAAGGAGCTTAGCTTAAAAATAGTCATTCCGCCGATATTCCAAGCTCTGCTTGGGGAGTTCAAAACCCCTCTGGAGCCCTTTGATATTGAACCCTCTCTACCAGCCTATATCCTTACCGGGGAGCTTGCTTATCCAGAGATTAGACGCCTCTTTCCAAAAATTAACGTGATCATGGTCAAAAATGAATTCTTTGGAGGGAACATAGGCACTGCTGGCTTATTAACGGCCTATGATATCCTTAGAGAAGTTGAAAAACTGCCAGAAGTGGATTTAGGAGTACTTTTTCTCCCAGAAGTCATGTTTTATGGAGATCTTACTTTGGATGGATGGAAGAGAGAAGAGCTCTTTAATAAAATTTTGGTGGAAAAGGGCTACATCGTCGAGACTGCCCTTGAACCCCAAGAGATTCTAAAAGTACTTGAGAGGTTATGAAACGTACTTGAACTCCGATTCCAGTATCGCCCATTCTTTATTTTCAAAGGCCCTTTTGTTTCCACATAAGATAACGTAGCACCTCTTTACTACAGCCTCGTCTTTAAGCCTTGATATGCTTGTGTAGAATTCCTCAAAATCTTTTGCTGCTATCCTAAGTGTCTCTAAGTTCTCTATCAAAATTACGGAATTTTCTTCGCTGGGAATGTCCTCCAGAGATTCCAGCAATTTTCTGGGTGTTATGCACCGCTGGCACGTTTTGGATGTTATCCAAAATGAGGGTATCTCTCTTTTTATCCATTTTTTGATTTCCTCTGGAGAGTCTCTTGAAAAAATAATCCCTTTGCGGCCGTTCAGGAGTTCTAAAAAGAGATATCGAGCTTTTATTTTGTCACTAAAAAGATAACCTGGGAGAGTAATGTCCCTTAGATCAATGCCCCCCTGTTTAATAGCTGTGAAGAGCTCGTAAGCTTTCTTAACCCTTTCGTAATGATCCTCTTCAAAGAGTGCCAGCTGTAGGGCTAAGGCTTTGACATCTTCATCTTCAGCTTTTTGAGCAAGCAGCTCGTAGGCTTTCTTTGCAAAGAGCTCGCTTTCCATACAGTAATTGAGGGCTTTTAGGTAATCATCTACCGTTTCAAATTTTGGGTAGAATGGAAGGACTTCAACAGGTGGAGCTTCCACTTTAACTGGCTCTTCATCAGGATAAAGCTTCTTAAAAAGGGTGTAAAGTCTGTTTTTGTGTTCTTCGCTCTCTTCACTCATCTGGATGAATAGAAGTTTGATACTTTCTCTTCTGGCTTTTTTAGAAAGCTCGGCATAGTACTTTGCTTCTTCCTCTTCGTTAAAAATAGCGTAGCTTAGAATCTCCTTTGGAGATTTATTCTCAAGCGAACTGACCACCTTCTCAAGGTATTCATCAAGAACAATCTCTCTATCCATTATTTTCCCTTTACAAAATTTGAACAACATCTTTAAAAACCTATTGGGAAAGTCACTAACGGCGAGGAAAAATAGGAAAGGTGAGAGAGCATGAAAAATCCATTTGAAAAGATGCCAACAATACTTCTGGCAGATGAAATCATTGACAAAGCTTTCAGGCGAGCTGAGAAAGCTGCTTCGGCTTTTAATCCGAGGGGAAGTGTGATTAGCAAGGCGAGACAGAGAGAAGAGCTTAGAATAAGAACCGTCTCAAACGTTATTAGGGACAACCTAAAGAAAGTCCTTGACAGGACTCCTGGGGTTTCAACGCTACCTCCTTTTTATCAGGAGCTTCTTGACACGCTGGTTGATAAGAGAACCTTCCATAAGGCTCTTGCTTCAATAAACTGGGCGATAAAGACCATAAGGACACTTGAAGAGAGATACGTAGAAAAGATTAGGTATTCCAGGGATCCAAAGGAGATTGCACAGCTGAGAAGGGAATTTTACGGCAGGGTTGCAAGCGTTATAAAGGACATAGCCGAAAACCTCGAATACCTAAACAAAGCTAGGGACGTTCTCAAAGATATGCCCGTAATTGACCTCAGCCTTCCTACTATAGTGATAGCCGGCCATCCAAACGTTGGAAAGTCCACACTGCTTAGAAAACTCACAAACGCCAAGCCTGAAGTGGCGAGTTATCCTTTCACGACGAAGGGTATAAACGTTGGGCAGTTCGAGGAGCACTGGATGAAGTATCAGGTTATAGACACTCCAGGTCTCTTGGACAGACCATTGAGCGAGAGAAATGAAATAGAGAAGCAGGCGATTTTAGCGTTAAAGCATCTCGGTAAGCTGATAATCTACATCTTTGATCCGAGTGAGTACTGTGGTTTCCCAATAGAGGAGCAAATGCACCTTTTTGAGGAAATCTACGAGGAATTTGGGGAGTTCCCGTTTATAGTGGTGCTCAACAAGATAGATATCGCAGATGAAGAAAAAATAAAGAAGGTGGAGGAGTTCCTTAGGAGTAGAGGAATCGAACCCCTAAGGATTTCTGCTGAAAAGGGAATTGGAATAGAAGAGCTAAAGGAAAGGGTAATAAAAATACTAAAACCGGAGATGGAAGCTATTGCCCACAGTATGGGCAAAATTGAAGGTGAATAGGCTTTAGGGCTCCACAGTGCTCGCACTTTTCTTTTAGTTTTGCTCCACAGTTAGGGCAGTAGAGATAATCATCCTTTACAGGAAAGCCGCAGTTGTAGCACTTGTTTTGGGCGATTCTCCTTTTATACACTCTTTCAGGCTTGAAGTATTCCTTTCTCAAGTAATAGAGTGCTAAAAGCGTTGCAAATGCTCCAAAGAGACTTAAGCCTATAAGCTGAATTGTACTCCATATTGCAGAGAGGAGGAGATAGATAAGCAACAGCGAAGAATACGCTATCAAAGATGAAGTGTAGATGTTTTTGTACCTCCGAAGGAGTAAAAGCGATGCTATGAAAATCGGAACGGCAAATAAAAGCTTTAAAATTAGAACTTTAAGCCTGTAGGCGTTGTAAGCTCTTCTATATTCCTCATTTGCCTTCTGCATGAGCTCTTGGATTTTTGAATTAAGCTCTTCCAGTTTTTCATGCGTTTGTTCGTATGCACTTTTTGCCCCAAGGTATTGGAAGTAGGCTCTCTCGTATTCTTCTTTGGCTTTTAGGTATTCTGTCTTTAGTTCCTCTGTTGCGTTCCCGCTCTCGAGTGCAACTCTATATTCTTCTCTTTTGAAGAGGTAAACTCTCTCAGCTTCGGTTAGGTTGCTCTCTGCCTTTTGATATACCTCAAATAGCTGTCTGTCAAGTTCCATTAAGCGGCTTTGGTTTTCGAGAAGAGCCTTTATCCCGTACTTCTCTTGATAATATTCATAATTTGGTCTTTGGGGAATGTTCTCAAGCTCTCTGAGAAAGTTTATGCTCGCCAGAAGAAGAAAAACGACAAATAAACTTGCGAGTATCTTTTCAATGCGCGAGTATTCCATTACTCACACCGGAATAAATAGGGGTTCAGAATATATAAAAGGTTCGCAGAAAAAGAGAAGAACTCATGCGTTTTCTTCCTTAATGAGAACTGCGTTTACAACACCATCTTGGCCTGGTCTTGAGGTAACGATTGCCTTTCCAATCTCTGTCTGGATTATTGCACCCTTTGTGATGATGTTTCTTCTTACGTACTGCCTGTTGGCTGGGTTCTCAACTACGCTGATTATCTTTACCTTCTTACCCTTTCCGTTTTCGAAAACGTTTGCATAGAGTGCCTTTACGAGCCTGACCTTTCTGTTGCCGCCGTATGTTCTGATTATCTTCCTCTCTTCTTTGTCTTCAACTACCCTTGTAAAGGCTGGTTCTCTTCCGAGTTCCCTCTTTCTCTTCTTTCTTGCGAGTATAATCCTTCCACCTGAAGGCTTTTTGAGTGATCTTCCCTGCCAGATAGCCATAACTCTCACCTCATGATGATCTTAACCCTATGGGCATTTTAGGGATTTGCTTATAAATCTTTTCCCTTTCCAAAATCCTTAAAACCATGACCCCTCTATCTCGCTTGGTGGTGGGAATGGGAGCTGTAAATGCCTTCGCCAGAACCATTGTAGTTATTACAAAAAATCCCAAGCTCTTGCTAATTCCGCTGATTATCTCAATCATCCTAAGTCCGATTTCTGCTTACCTTGTCAAGGAGATGCCGATGTTTGGAAGCTTTTCTGAATTTCAAGAAGGTGGCAATGAGAGCGTTATCTTTGAGGAGCATGGCGCGTTTTCTGAAGAGATGCTTGCCGAGTTTGCAAACTTTTTCAAGTTTTTACTGATTTTCATGGTTATCTCCCTTCTCCTCCAGGCGTTGAGTGAGTATGCCATGATAAAAGGGGCTTTAATGGCGGAGGAGGGGAGGGAATACTCCCTCGTTGATCTAATATACGAGGGAATAATGCACGTCTTTCAGGTGTTTTTGACGATTTTGATCGTTGGAATTATAAGCTTCGCAGTACTCTCAATCCCCCTCTTCGTCTTCGGAGTTTTGCTCTTCATCTCTGGAGGAAATCCGGCATTGGTCTTTCTCCTATTCTTAGTTGAAATCCCACTCGTTTTATTTGTGATAGGGGCAAGCTCGATGGCAGTGCCTATCTATGTTATGAGCAATTCCATCAGCGCCTCCTTAGCCTGTTTTTCACTGGCGTTTAGAAATAAACTCTCTTCCGTAACTTTTGGAGCGTTGCTTGCTGTATCGATCTTTTTCCTTTTAGCGGTTCCGGCATCTTTCATTGGTGTGCTGTTTTTTGGGAGAACCGACTTTATGGCGAATTTAATAGCCAACCTTTTACAAGCTCCATTCCAGGCGATAATTCAAGCTTTAGTAGCCATTGGGGGTTTGATGCTCTATCTTGAGCTTTCGGAGAAGGAAAAAGAAGAAAAACTATTGGAGTTTGAATTTTAGCCTTTCATTTCTTTTGCCGCTTTTACCAATCCTCTAAACACAGGTGCAGGTTTCATAGGTCTTGACTTAAACTCTGGATGGAACTGGGTCGCTATGAAATAGCGCTTATCCGGCAACTCAAGGATCTCCATCCTTCTTTCATCGTCTCCAGCTATGCCGCTGAAGACAAGACCGGCCTTTTCGAGCCGTTCGATGTACTCAGGGTTTACCTCCCAGCGGTGCCTGTGGCGTTCGTATATAAGCTCCTTACCGTAGAGCCTGTGGGCAAGGGTGCCTTCCTTTATCTTGATTGGATATGCCCCAAGCCTCATCGTGCCGCCGAGCTTGTCAAGCCCCCTCTGCTCCGGCATGAGGTCAACAACTGGATACGGCGTTTGTGGATTTATTTCGGTTGAATTTGCTCCTTCAAGACCGAGAACGTGTCTTGCAAACTCCACAACGGTTAGCTGGAATCCAAAGCAGATGCCAAGGAAGGGGATATCATTTTCTCTCGCATATTGGATGGCCATAATCTTGCCCTCGCTTCCCCTTGCACCAAATCCGCCGGGCACTATTATACCGTGAACCCCTTCAAGGAGCTTGAAGCCTTCTTTTTCTAAGTCCTCTGCCTCAATCCACCTTATCTTTACCTTAACATCATTGGCAACACTTGAATGCTTCAGTGCTTCCTTTATGCTGAGATATGAGTCGGCAAGCTTAACGTACTTCCCTACAATCGCTATCTCCACCTCATCTTTCAATCCCTTGTATTTCCTGACCATTTCTTCCCATGCCCTTAGCTCTGGCTCCCTCTCTTCTAGTCCAAGCCTTTTGGTTAAGTATTTGCCAAGCCCTTCCCTCTCAAGGAGGAGAGGAACTTCATAGGTGTCTTCAACGTCATAGGCACTTATTACCGCCTCTTCTGGCACGTTTGTGAAGAGACTTATCTTCTTTCTAGCCCCTTCTTCCAGAGGATCCTCGCTTCTAGCTATTATTGCATCAGGCTGAATTCCAAGGGAGCGCAACTCCTTAACGCTGTGTTGTGTAGGCTTTGTTTTTTGCTCTCCAACAACTTTAAGCTTTGGAACGTAGGTTACATGAACAAAAGCAACGTTTTCTCTCCCTTCTTCAAGCTGCATCTGACGGGCTGCCTCAAGGAAGGGCATGCTCTCTATGTCTCCAACTGTACCTCCTATTTCAACGACGACAACATCATACTCCTCGGCTATTCTCCTTATGCGTTCCTTAATCTCGTTGGTAATGTGGGGTATAACCTGCACGGTTGCGCCTAAATAGTCTCCTCTTCTCTCTTTTTCTATAACCGTGGAGTATACCTTTCCAGTTGTAATGTTGTGGTCAAATGTTAGGTTTGTGTCCAAAAAGCGCTCGTAGTTTCCAAGGTCGAGGTCAACCTCTCCTCCATCGTCGAGCACGAAGACCTCTCCATGTTGGTATGGACTCATTGTTCCGGCATCGTAGTTGATGTACGGGTCAATTTTGATGTTTGTAGTTCTGAATCCTCTAGATTTCATGAGCATGCCCAGTGAAGCGCTCGTTATTCCCTTTCCAAGTCCACTCACAACCCCACCGGTTACAAAGATGAACTTTGCCATGTCAAAACCTCCAAAAGTTATGTTGTCCTTTGCAGCAAGGAAGCTTAAAAGCTTTGTTTAGAAAAAGCTAAAAACGATAAACTCCAAATTATAAATCCCAGCGAAAAATGGAAAAAGGCTGTAAAACTCAAACGCCGTTGTTATCGTTTATCTCTATCCCCTCTTCTTCTTTTCCGTTATGGAGCTCTTTAATCTCAAAAACCTTTAGAGGCACTTTTTTCAGAGCTTTTCCAACAACAGCTTTGGCTATCCTCTCCGCGTGCTCAAGGCTTTGAGCATTGAACACCTTAAGCGTCAGGTAAATTCCAACCAAGCCCACATTTCCAATAACAAACGCGCTCTCAAATGGTGACCCACAAACAGGGCATTGTGAATAGCCGATTTCAACCCTCACAAAGTCGAGTTTTTCCTTGTTTAGTGCCTTTGCCACCTTTGATACGGCAACGTTTATCGCATCTTCGGCACTTTCAACGTCTCTCACTATTATTGGAGCTTCAAGGACGACTATATAATCTCCCATCTTCCTCACCCGAATGCAAATAGTCTGTCATCTTCACCTTTAAACACTCCAAGCCTTACTCCTGCGTCAATAAAGCCATGTGCGTAGTTCAAAGCGGCAAATGCTGTGACGTAGTCCCCTTTCTTGTAGTAGTATTCAGCGTCGCTATAGTAGCTTTTTGCCATGGTTAAAAAGTCTTGCGCTACAGAGAAGAGGAGGCTTTTTTCATGGACTGCTATCTCAAGCTTCTCAAGGGCTTTCCTTGTGATTTCAAAATACTTTTTAAGCTTCTCTTCGGTGATCTCTCGCTCCACCGGTCTCGCCTCTTTTGAGTATTTTGAAACCCTTATAAGTCTTAGCTTTTATACCTTTTTCGGTGGAGAGATGAGGGTAATTGATCTCTTTGCCGGTGCAGGGGGATTTAGTAGAGGGTTTAAAGAGGCGGGATTTGAAATAGTTGCCGCTGTAGAAAACTTTCCTCCAAAAGCAAAGAGTTATCAGGCTAATTTTCCTGAGGCAATGGTCTTTGTGGAGGATATTAAAAGACTCAACGCAGAGGGACTCAAGAGAGAAGTTGGAGAGGTTGAGGTACTTATAGGAGGTCCTCCCTGTGAACCCTTTACCGCAATAAACCTGAGGAGAAGAAAAGATCCACTCGACAGGCTTTACAGCGATCCTGTTGGAAGACTGGTTCTCCATTTTGTCAGATTTTTGAAGGCTTTTAAACCTGAGATTTTCGTTATGGAGGAAGTTCCTCAGATTATGGAAGGGCCTTTAAGAAAAGCCCTTCAGAAAGAGTTCAAAAAAGCAGGCTATGAGGTTTATTTTAACCTCTTAGACGCTTATGACTATGCCACTCCTCAGATAAGGAAGAGAGTGTTCATCTCCAACATTCCTTTGAATCCTCCAAAGGCTGAGAAAAAACTTACAGTTTGGGACGCGATAGGAGATCTACCAGATCCGAGAGTATCTGAAGGAGTCCCAAACCACGAGTACGTTCCAATTTCTGCAAAGAAAAGGAGAGCGATTTCAAAGCTCAGGTGGGGAGAGGCACTGCACTCTTTTGGAGGGAGATTCAAGAACTGGATAAGGCTTCACCCCCACAAGCCGGCTCCAACGGTTAGAGGAACAAGCAGATTTGTTCATCCCTTTGAGGACAGGCTTTTGACTGTCAGAGAGCATGCGAGGTTAATGGGCTACCCAGATTATCATATCTTTCTTGGAGGAAGAAACGTGCAGTATGATAGTGTTGGAGAATCCGTTCCACCGACGGTTGCGAGGGCTATAGCGGAAGTTATTAAAGAGAGGCTTAAGAAAAACCCATGAGCGAAAGATTTATATTTAAACTTTGACTTTAATGGTTTGGGCGGGCCCGTGGTCTAGCTGGTTATGACGCCACCCTTACGAGGTGGAGGTCCGGGGTTCGAATCCCCGCGGGCCCACCAGAAAACAAACTTTTGCTCGGCAGAAGTTTGATCAAAGTTGACAGCTCCTTCTAAATAGTCAAATCCTACAGGATTTTCCTCTTGAACAGCCGTTCTGAAGTGGGAACTCTCCTCCTTTGACACCCTTCGGGCGTCGGTTAAACTTAAACTCCAATCTAAAACGTGGATTACCAAAGGAGAAACTCAAAGATACACCCAAAACTTTTCATTGTAAAAATAAAAAGAAAAGCTCACTTTGGCATTTCCTTTATGTGTACGTCCATCTGTGGGAATGGTATTTCTATTCCCTCCTTCATGTAGGCATTGTATATGCCTTTAGTCAGGTCGCCCTTAACGGCCCAATAGTCCTCGGTTTTTGCCCATGCCCTCAGCTGGAGGTTTATTGACGAGTCAGCGAGCTCAGTTATGACGACGCTCGGCTCTGGGTCCTTGAGAACCTTCGGGTGGTTCTGCATGAGGTCCATGGCCACTTTAATGGCCTTATCAAGGTCGGTGCCGTAGGCCACTCCAACGTTTACGTCAACCCTCCTTGTCGGCATCCTCGTGTAGTTGGTTATCACGTTGCCCCAGACGAGCTTGTTGGGAACCGTTATGAAGACGTTATCTGGAGTCAGCAGCTCGGTGCTCATTATGCCAACGGCGTTGACTTTTCCGACTTTTCCGGCAACTTCAACGACTTCGCCAATGTCAATGGGCCTCAAAGCGGCTATCCAGACGCCGGCGGCGAGGTTGGTAAGTGTATCCTGCATTCCGAAGCCCAGGATTAAGCCTATCACCGCCGAGAGGCCTAGGACTATTGAACCGACCTCGATGCCGAGAGCCCTCACTGCGAGAAGTATCACTGCCACGTAGAGGAGCGCACTGAGGAACCTTGCGAGGAACTCAACTACGAGTTCTGGGAGCTTTGTCTTCTTCAGGCCCTTCTTGAATATCCTTACAACTATCTTTGCCATGATGTATCCAACCACCAGAACTACTAGGGCCGTTATAATTTGAATCGGTGTTATGCCCACATAGGGCAGAGGTTTGTCCAGCATTGCCATAATAACTCATCTCCAATAGTTTTCCGAGTATTTGCTATATAAAATGTTTGTTTATATAAAACTCTCTACCGAGAGCATTGGCACATTTAGAATAAACTCCTTTGCAATTCTACAAGAATGGTATTGAAAGATCCCTATATGCACACTTGTTTACGTGGGTCTCTTTTCCTCTTCCGGGAACTTCCATTTTTTACTTATCTTTGTTACCTGCTTTACAATTTCTCTCTCTTCTTTCCCTTTTTCAAGGAGCTTTTCTAGGAAGGAAATCAAGTCGTCATAAGTGGCTCTTTCAACCGGAAACGGCACCCTATCTTTTCCACCAACGGCATACGCGAACTTAAACGGATCTGGTGGATGCGTGACGGGATCTTTCCACGAGGGGTGGACGTCATAAACTAACTCAAGAACGAGAGATAGAGCCCTTAAAGTGCTGGGCCCAAGGCCTTTAATAAGTAAAAGCTCATCATAGTTGCTGACGCTTAGCTCTCTCGCTAGTTCCAGAGCCCTTTTGTTGAGCTCAAGCTTCCCAAGGCTTTCATACCTTCTCACTATAGATACTACTTCCCTTTTTTCGTAGGGTTTGTAAAACAGTAGAGCATAGCCCTTTGAGAGTGCTTCTAAGCTTTTGACTTCTCTCTCAATTCTTGCAGGGCTTTCGGAAATTACATCGAGAAGAGTTTTTTGGTACTCCCTGCTTTCCTTGGCAATTGTGTTTAATGCATAGTCCCTTTTTATCCCGCTTATCCCTTTGTGGGGCTCCAATGTGAAAGATTCAACTTTTTCGGAGAACCAGTGATACCTTCTCGCGAGCTTAACGCTTGGGTTCATCCCCTGCTGGATTATTGCCCATCTCCCCTCTTCGTCAATAAAGAAAACGTGATGATAGAGCTGATATCCTGTTTGTAGGGCAACTGTATCTACTTTGGCAACTAACTTTGACGTCTTTATATATTCATCGGGATTTAAATTGTAAACCTTGCTTATTTCCTTTAGCTCCTCGGGAGTTTGCCTGCTTTTTGCTCCTTTTCCGCCAGCGGCTTTTATTCCGAGTTCTTCCTTCGAAAGAACTTCCTTTATAATCCCAGCTGTTACAGTGGTTGAACCTGATGAATCCCAGTCCATGCCAATTAGGTTGTTAAGCGCTTGAAACCACACTGGGTCAGCTAATCTTTCAAGAACCCCTTGAGTGCCGTATTCATCTACAAGAATCTTTAAGACAAGCTCGGCTAACCTCTTCATCCTTAAGGCCAACCATCTCGGAACATGCCCACCATGCAAAGGAAGTTCTGCAATGCCTCTTCTCATCATCAATAATTTGGCTTCATTCATTAAAAGTTTTTGAGATAATTTAATAAACCAAAATGCGGAAAGCTCTCTCATGAGGGAGAAGCCGAAAACTTTGCCTCCAACGTTGCGGGACAAACATCGCTACATAGCTTTTCAGATAATTGGAGAGAGGGAATTCAAAAAGGAGGAGATAAAAAAAGCCATCTGGGAAGCCTCTCTTAGAACTCTGGGTGAACTTGGCACCGCAAGGGTAAAACCCTGGTTTATAAAATTTGATGAGAAAACCCAGACTGGAATTGTGAGATGCGATAGGAGGTATGTTGAAGAGCTCCGATTTGCTCTAACCCTGATTACTGAGATAAACGGCTCAAAAGCAATAATAAAAACGCTTGGGGTGTCTGGAACTATAAGGAGGCTTAAGCTAAAATTCTTGAGGGAATTTGGATGGAAATAAGGTAGAGAAAAATTTAATTATTAACCCGATAACTTACACATCGGAGGGTATATAAAGGGAATTGAGGAATTCCTAATATAGCCGATTACGATAACTTTAGAGGTGATGAAAAATGGCGTTTGTACCACCGCAAGCTGGATATGATAGGGCAATAACGGTTTTCAGCCCAGATGGAAGACTTTTCCAGGTGCAATATGCTAGGGAGGCAGTTAAGAGGGGAGCAACTGCCGTGGGAGTAAAGTGCAAAGATGGTGTCGTTCTGGCTGTAGAGAAGAGAGTAACGAGCAAACTTATAGAGCCGGAAAGTTATGAGAAGATTTTCCAAATTGACGACCACATAGCTGCAGCTTCAAGTGGAATAATAGCCGATGCAAGAGTTCTCGTGGATAGGGCACGTTTGGAAGCCCAAATTTATCGCTTAACCTATGGAGAACCCGTTCCGCTCACAGTTTTGGTGAAGAAAATCTGTGACCTAAAGCAGATGCATACACAATACGGTGGAGTTAGACCTTTTGGTGCAGCTCTTTTAATGGCGGGCGTAAATGAAAAGCCCGAATTATTTGAAACAGACCCAAGTGGAGCTTACTTTGAATGGAAGGCGGTTGCAATAGGAAGCGGAAGAAACACAGCAATGGCAATATTTGAGGAGAAGTACAAAGATGATATGACACTTGAGGAGGCCATAAAGCTTGCGGTGCTAGCTCTTGCAAAGACAATGGAAGAACCATCTCCAGAGAGCATTGAAGTGGCAGTAATCACAGTGAAGGAGAAGAGGTTCAAGAAAATCAGCAAGGAAGAGGTTGCCAAATGCCTCGAAGAGGCATTGAAAGAGGCGGAAGCTGAAGAGGTTCCGGAGAAGGAAGAGGACTACAGCGAGCTAGACAGCAACTACTGAGGTGATCAGCATGCCCATAAGCGTCGACAAAGCAGTGATTGCTCGATTGAAGACTCATGGAGAAGTTTTTGAAATACTAGTGGATCCGTATTTAGCCAGAGACTTCAAAGAGGGCAAAGAAGTTCCGATTGAAGAAATCCTTGCCACCCCTTATATTTTTAAAGACGCCCATAAGGGAGATAAGGCAAGTGAACATGAAATGCAGAAGATTTTTGGGACGAGCGATCCCTATGAAGTGGCAAAGATAATCCTCAAGAAGGGAGAAGTACAGCTGACAGCTCAGCAAAGAAGAGAAATGCTGGAAGAGAAGAAGAAGCAGATAGCAATGATAATCCATAGGCACGCTGTAGATCCGAGAACTGGCTACCCTCACCCCCCAGAGAGAATTTTGAAGGCAATGGAAGAAGTCGGGGTTAGGGTGGATATATTTAAAGATGCTGAAGCTCAGGTTCCAGATGTTATAAAAGCTTTAAGGGGAGCTCTGCCTCTTAAAATAGAAACAAAGGTCATAGCAGTGAAAATACCTTCTGAATATAGTGGAAAAGCCTACGGAGAAGTTAGAAAGTTCGGAAATATAAAGAGGGAAGAGTGGGCAAGCGATGGCTCTTGGATGTTTTTAATAGAGATTCCTGGAGGAGTTGAGGAAGAGTTTTATGAGAAATTAAACGCCCTCACAAAGGGTACTGCAATAACTAAACTTATAGAGAGGAAGGGACTATGAAGAAGATTTTTGTAAAAAATAGGGAATTAGTGGTTCCAGGAACGCTTTTGGCCCAGGGACCGTTCAAAAATGGAAGAGGGACTTTTAAAGAGGGAAACAGAATTTACTCAACGGTAGTTGGATTAGTCAGGATTTCAAACGATACGGTTTCAGTAGTTCCGCTAGAAGGTCCGTACATTCCGGAAGTGGGAGATAGCGTAATAGGGAAGATAGTTGACGTAAAGTTTTCAAACTGGGTGGTTGATATAGGTGCCCCCTATCAAGCCACGCTGAGAGTTCAGGATGCTGTTGAAGGGAAAATCGACATTTTAAAGACAGATTTGAGAAAAATATTCGATATAGGCGACATAATCTATGCAAAAGTAAAGGCGTTTAATGAAATCAATCAAATAGACCTGATAACAAAAGGAATGCCTTTCAATGGAGGACCTCTGAAGGGAGGACAGCTTGTAAAGATAACGCCTTCTAAAGTGCCCCGCCTTATAGGTAAGGGAGGCTCAATGATAAACATGATCAAGAACCTTACAAACACGAGGATAATAGTAGGACAGAACGGATGGGTATGGGTTAGTGGAAGAAACGAGGAGCTGGAAAAGCTGGCTATAGAGGCCATTCTAAAAGTAGACAGAGAAAGCCACACCCAAGGATTAACTGACAGAGTTAGGGAGATGCTGATTAAGAGATTACATGAGCTTAAAGAACAGGGGATTATTGAAGAAGTTCCCCAAACTGGAGAAGGTGAAGGGAAATGATGGGAAAGCCTGAAGGACTCAAGCTTATTGATGAGAACGGCAAGAGGCTTGATGGAAGAAAGAAGTATGAGCTGAGACCAATTAAAATGGAAGTTGGGGTTTTAAAAAGTGCGGATGGTTCTGCATACGTGGAATGGGGTAAGAATAAAATCTTAGCGGCAGTTTATGGCCCTAGAGAGATTCATCCAAAGCACCTTCAGAAGCCTGACAGAGCAATTTTGAGAGTTAGGTACAACATGGCACCATTCAGCGTTGAAGAGAGGAAAAAACCCGGACCGGATAGGAGAAGCGTAGAAATAAGCAAGGTTATTAGAGGAGCCCTTGAACCAGCTGTTATTCTTGAACTATTCCCAAGGACATCCATAGATGTGTTTATAGAGGTGCTTCAAGCAGATGCGGGTACAAGGGTAGCTGGGATTACTGCGGCTTCTCTTGCTTTGGCAGATGCCGGAATTCCTATGAGAGACCTAGTTGCAGCATGTGCCGCTGGAAAGATAGATGGAGAGATTGTTCTTGACCTAAACAAAGAAGAGGACAACTATGGAGAGGCAGATGTTCCAGTGGCCATAATGCCCATTAAGAACGACATAACCCTGCTTCAGATGGATGGATACCTCACCAAAGAAGAATTCCTTGAAGCAGTAAGGCTTGCAATAAAAGGGGCTAAAGCAGTGTATCAAAAACAGAGAGAGGCGCTGAAGGAGAAGTATCTCAAAATAGCGGAAGAGGTAGGTGAGTAAAATGGAAGTAATGGCATCAATAATGAGGGATCATATCCTCAATCTTTTGAGGGAAGGTAAAAGAATCGATGGAAGAGGGCCGGAAGAGTTGAGGCCTCTAACCATAGAAACAAACGTGATAGAAAAGGCTGAGGGATCTGCACTTGTAAAACTCGGTAATACTCAGGTTCTTGTTGGGATAAAAGTTGACTTTGGAGAGCCGTTCCCAGATTTGCCGGAAATGGGTGTCATGACAACTAACGTTGAATTCGTTCCTTTAGCGTCTCCCACCTTTGAACCAGGACCGCCGGACGAGAGGGCGATAGAACTAGCTAGGGTTGTGGACAGAGGAATAAGGGAAAGTCAGGCTGTGGATCTGAGTAAGCTTGTAATAGTACCCGGAAAGCTTGTAAGGGTGATTTTCATAGACGTGCACGTTTTGGATCATGATGGAAACCTCTTGGATGCTTCTGGAATCGGTGCAATTGCTGCTTTACTGAGTACAAAAATACCAAAAGTTGAGTACGATGAGGAAACTGGAGAAGTAAAGCTTCTGGACGAATATGAACCCTTACCCGTAACAAAAGTCCCAATTCCAGTGAGCTTTGCTAAAATAGGCAACACCTTGATAGTAGATCCAAACTTTGAAGAGGAGCAGGTAATGGATGGCAAACTTACAATAACAACCGATGAAAACGGATACATCTCAGCTGTGCAGAAAAGCGAAGGAGGAAGTTTCAAACTTGAAGAAGTTGTTTATGCCGTGGATTTGGCGTATAAAAAAGCTGAAGAGATAAGAAAAGTGGTTCTTGAAAGCATAAAGAAAGAGTGACCTTTTTGTTTTTCTTCTTTTTTAAACTCATTAGCAAAAGTTTATAAAGGGAGTAGCTTCACTATTTGCTGGCTTAATTTGAAGGAAAAGGCTTTTAAATGGCTTCCTAAAATTCATCTCAGTCATAATCATTAGAGGTGATGATCATGCCAAGAACAAAGAAAGTTGGATCCGCTGGAAGATTTGGGCCAAGATATGGTCTTAAGATAAGGAGAAGAGTCGCTGCAGTAGAAGAAAAGATGAGACAAAAGCATACTTGCCCGGTATGTGGAAGAAAAGCTGTCAAGAGAATAAGCACCGGAATATGGCAGTGCCAAAAGTGTGGTGCAACCTTTGCAGGAGGCGCTTACTTGCCTGCAACCCCGGCTGGAAGGATTGCTAAGAGGGGTGTAACAACTCAATAAACCCCTTAAAACATTTTTTTGGTGATCGTTATGGTAGAGGCACTGTATAAATGTGCAAAATGTGGAAAAGAGTTTAAAATGGATCTTGCTATTGCGAGAGAAATTCGCTGTCCATACTGCGGAGCGAAGATAATCTACAAGCCTAGGCCTAAAGTTGCCAGAAGGATTAAGGCAATTTGAGCCCTATCTCTTCTCTGATACTGTTAGGATAACTGGGGCATCACCTCCTGAAGCCATTCAGTAACATCACCAGGCGGATCACCAAAACTAGAATGAATTCTGACAAAATTATACCAGAAGGCAAACAGAAAAACAAACCTATGAACCCTCCTCCAGTCTTTACCCCTGAAATTATTCCAGAAACGCTTCGTCCTCTCCTTCAACGTCCTAAACCAGCGCTCAACACTGTTCCTCGGCCCGAAAGTCACATGCAGATAACCCAACCTCAAACTCTTAAAAGCAGACTTATACCAGCTCGCCCTGTCAACCAGAAAGACAGGCTGCCCTTCACACGACTTTAAAACAACCAGAATGAAATCCCTGGCAACCCACCAGTTTCTAACAGTCGTAATCCAGACTGCTAAAACTTCCTTGCTCTCAACGTCAATTGCAGCCCAGAGGTATCTTTTCTTCCCGTTGATTTTTATTACTGTTTCGTCAACTGCGATGAAGTTTCGCTGTTTTTTGACTGCGAGGATTTTTGGCTTGTAAACTGCTTCTGCGAGTTTTTGGACTGCCTCCCAGACTGTTACGTGACTGATTTTGAGTATTCTGGCGGTTTGCCGGTAACTGAGGCCTCGCAGGTATAATTCTACTCCCCTGATTTTCTTTTCTGGTGGGATTTTGTTGCGACGAAAGGGTTTTAAGGCTGAAACCACCCAGTAAATAATGGTTTCAGACTTCATGTTCCCCCTTCTTTTTCTAAAGTACTGCCAGTAACTTAAACCTGACACCCCACAGCTTATCCTAACAGTATCCTCTTCTCTATTGAAAAGATTTATAACCCCTTTCTGTCAAATCCCCAAGTGATCAGAGATGATGCTGATAACAACATCCCACAGACCCACAAGGAGGACTAGAAGCTTCGGACACGACCTAGAGAGGGTTTTTCCTAACTCGACTTATTTAACTAGGGGAAAGAAGACCATTCAAGACCTTCTTATGGAGGCTTATGACAGAGGTTACGAAAGGCTTCTGATAATCAATGTTTGGAAGGGAAACCCGCTCAAGATGACGTTTATAAAGGTTTCTCCAGAGGATTGGGGGTATATGGGTTATCTTTACCTCCATGGCATCAAGCTTCAGAGGGAAATGGGGTTTAGAAACCTTCGCCCGATCAGGGAGGAAATGCCCTTTATAGTTACAACTGCCAAAAGGGTTGGGCTTGATCACATCGTTTTTGGTCAGGTTTTTGCGGAGCTTACCAATGGGAAATTCGTCCCAAGAGGAGAAAAGAGCCTGCAGTACATAGCAGATAAATACAACACAGACGTTTTGGGTGTAATTGAACGCCATCCAAGGGGAATGGCCGTAAACTTCTACCGCCTTGATATCTCACGAGAAAAACCGGTGGGGCCTTTGATAAGTGTTAAAATATGGATAATGGAAGACGGAAGAAGATGGGACTATAAAGAAAAGCTCGGCATCAAAAGGGATGAGAAATGATAAGAGGGACAATCGAGATTGAACTCCCTAATAATGAGATAGCAAGAGTTGTTTATGAGAGTGTTCTTTTTGAGCATAAAACGGTCCCCTACCGGAGGAGCAAGATGAACTTTTCTCTAAAGGAAAACAAAGTTGTAATGGAATTTACTGCGAAGGATAACTCTGCCTTAAGGGGAACCCTAAATTCTTATCTTCGATGGATTAAAGTTGCACTCGATGTGGTCGAGCTTTAGTTAACTATTTAAATCTTCTCTGAGAGTATAGCCTCGGACTAAAAGGAGGTGTTATCATGCAGAACATTCCACCTCAGGTGCAGGCTTTATTGGGACAGCTCGAGAGCTATCAACAGCAACTCCAGCTTGTAATCCAGCAGAAGCAGAGAATTCAAGTAGAGCTTAACGATGCTAAAAAAGCCCTTGAGGAGATTGAAAAAGTTGAAGAAGAGACCCCTATATACAAGACAGTTGGCACCCTGATAGTCAGGGCAACGAAGGCAAAGGCATTAGAGGAGCTTAAAGAGAAAGTAGAAACTCTAGAGGTTCGTCTAAGGGCATTAGAGAGGCAGGAACAGAAGCTCAATGAAAAAATTAAAGAGCTCACACAACAAATACAGAGCTCTCTGAGAGGAGTCGCTGGGTGAGTTCTTTTTTCAACATTTTATGAGGGGTGTAGATGAAGAGGGTGTTTCACATAGGACTTCCAGAACTCAGTGAAGAAGAACTAATATCCCTTGGCGAATTAGCCCAAGAGCAGGTCATAGAATACATCTTTGAGCATTTAACAAGAAGTGAAGTGAAAGACATAGAAGTGACAACGAGGATAAACCGTGAGGATACATTGGACTTGGAGATAGAGGTTTATCTTGAGGTGCCAATATTCGTGAGGGTGGATGTGGAAAAGCTGATTGATGAAGCACTTGAGAAGGCTTATGAAAAAGTTGAAAAAAGGTTGAGAAAAATTGCGGGGCAAAATAAAGCTCAAGAACTTTCTGAATAACGCAAAGGAGAGAGATTATTCTTTTTTGTTGCTGTGCCATCATAACGCCGACCCGGACTCTTTGGGTAGCGCTATAGCTTTCTCTAGGTACCTTACAAGTCTAGGCTTAAAAAACCGAATAGGTGTTGCCCAAAGCGTCTCATCTTATGCAAAACGCCTTCTCAACTTCGCTCAGGTAGAAAAGAATCCAGCCGTTTTAGAGGACGTGGTTATAATTTTTGATACTTCATCCCTTGAACAGCTGGAGCCTGTTAAAGTTCCGGATGATAAGTATGTAATCATTATCGATCATCACATCGAAAAGGAGAACCCGATAAGGGCTGACATAAAAATCGTTGACTCCTCAAGGACTTCCACTGCAGAGATTGTGTGGGAGCTTTTGGAGTACTTTGACTTCTACGATGAAGTTTCTGCAAAGGTTCTTTTAGCAGGAATAGTCACAGACACTGCCAATTTTAGATACGCAAACTCGAAAACCTTCAAAACGGTGTCTAAAATCTTGGAGAGGTTTGATATCCAGATGGGGGAGATATACAATTTAGTTGCTCCAGTGAGTGATGAGAACATAGACCAGGCAAAGAGAATGGCCATATTAAAGGCCTGCCAGAGAATGGAAATCAAAAAAGTCGGCAATTACATAATAGCTATTTCAAAGGTTTCTGCCTATGAATCTTTAGCCTGTAAGATTTTCCTTCAGCTTGGGGCTGATGTTGCGATTGTTGGGAGCGATAAGAAGGGGGTTAGGATTTCTGCAAGGGCAAAAGAAAACCTTGTCAAGAAGGGTCTTCATTTAGGAAAGCTCATGGAGAAAGTTGGCCCAATTATAGATGGTTCTGGCGGAGGTCACTCTGGAGCGGCAGGTGCTAACGGAAAGAGAAATCTTGAGGAAGCCGTTAAGTTTTTAGTGAAAGAAATCGAAATGTTTCTAAAGAAGTTGGGGTGATTTAATGTCCAGATGCCCCATATGCGGGAAAACCATTAAATGGGAGGATTTAATAGAACAGATGCTCATCCTCGATAACTTTCAGGAGCTGCTTAAAGATAAGGGTGCATTCTTATCGGCTTTGGAGGATTTTACCTTCAAATGCCCCGAATGTGGCGAGGAATTTTATGGGAGAAATCTGAATCTTAGGGAGGCTGAAAAAGTTTTTGAACTTATAAATGAGTTTAGTGGCTCGATAGACTACAGCAACAACAAGGTTAGGCTTAAGCTTACTAATCTTCTGGCGTTGGATTTAATGCTTGAAGAATGGGATAAGAGAGTTAAAGGCGCCCGGTGATATTTATGATGGAAGATATTTCCGACCTTCTCCAGAGAGGAAATTTTTCAAGTGCACTGGAACTTGCCCTTCGGATTGAGGATCCCTTTTCAAGGCTTGAAGCCCTTTCATACATATATCAATACGTAGAGGAAAGTGAGTACAGGGAAGCTGTGCTGGGGAGAATGCTCGAGATCGTTGACTCATTTGAGGGACTTTTAGAAAAAGCTAGGGCATTGGCATTAATTGGATACACTCTTACTGTCACTGGGGACAAAAAGGGCGAGTACTTCTTTAAAAAGGCCCATCAAGCTATTAAGGCAATTGACTACTCTCTTTGGAAAGCCGAGGGTTACGGCTATCTTGCATATTATATGGCACTTGCAGGAAAGTATGATGATGCCTTTTATTATTACAATATAGCATACGAAACTGCTCAAAAATCTCCTGAGCCCTATTCAAAAGTCCTGTCATTTCTGTACCGATTAGCCCAGCAGATTCTGGAAAGCGCTGAGAAGATACATTCCCCTGAAGCTAAGGAATTCTACGAACTTGCCGCAGAGATTTATGAAGACATAAAGAGGCACTTAAGTGCACAGGAGCTGAAGAAAAAGGCATCTTTAATAGAAATGGCGCTTGAAAAGGGCAGTAGACTTGTTTCTGAGTTCCTCGAGAGGAGAGATGTTGATAACGCGGTGTTTGTTATCAAATACCTACCAGATGAAGAAAAAGTCTTGGCGCTCTTGGAAATAGCTTACTGGCTCTTCCTCCATGACAAAAAGGGTCTTGCAAAGAGTATTGTTGAAGATGCATTTAGGATGGCTGCAGAAAGAAAAATAAAGCCAAACGACGAAAAGCTTGAGGAAATTGCATTAAAGTTCTTAAAAATAGGTCGGATTGAGGAAGCTTTGACGGTAGGGGCAATTATCTCTGACGATAGAATAGCGTCCAGAGTTTTTGAAAAAATTGCTTTAACTTATGCAAAGAGGGGTGAAAAGCTCAAGGCAATTACGGTTGCGGAGGCGATTTCCGACGAAAATATTAAGAGAGATGTTTTAAAAGCGATCGAGGGTGAGGAAAATGTGGGACACGAGTAAGGATTATCGGTTGCTGGTTGCTGAAAAGGCAGTTGAGCTGTTTTTGAAAACCATTGAAGGGGCTAAATTCAAGGGAAAGTGGGACAAAAAGAGGGCAGTAAAATTGGCAAAAGAAATGATTCCCGAACTCCAGGCGTTGCGCTACTCATATCTAGAGCCGCAGGAGTTAATTGATACTCCCCAGATGAAAGAACTAAAGGAAAAAGCCTTGGGAATAATTGAAGCCTTAGGTGGTGAAGACTGGTACATCAAGTTTCTCGAGCTGGCTGATAGAAATGAGAGGGAGAAGGTTGAAGAGAGCATCGCAAAGGTTCGCTTTTTCCTAAACACAATTCTTAACCTTGATAAGAGGCTGGCACTTGGTAAGATAAACGATCCCGTCATTGCCGTAGACATAAAGGTCGGGGAAGTCATGAGCGCTGGTAAGCATCCAAATGCAGATAAGCTTCTCGTATGCAATGTCAACATAGGGGATAGGGCGGTTACTGTGGTCACAAACGATTTAACCGTGAAGGAAGGTCACAGAGTTGCTGTGGCACTTTTACCCCCCGCAAACTTCAGAGGAATAACAAGCGAAGGAATGTTCTTGGGAGCGGGAGAAGGAGTTTTAAAGGATGTAAAGGGTGAGATTGGCGGCTTACCAAAAGGAATCCCGTTAGAGGCTCTCAAGGAAACAAGAAACTTAGTTGAGGCGTTTTTGAAAGATTGAGGTTGGTTTTTGCTTTTTTAAACTTTATTGATTCTATGTTGGCCCGGTAACATTAGACAATTGGACATTTTGTATTAGTGGATTTTATATAATCCATTATCAATCGAAGAATTTTTGGTTAATCTTTACAATTTTTGACCAAAACTTTATTAAGATCAAAAGTGAAATATGAAAAATTAAAGCTGGTCTATGTCTATCTCGCTTTTCTTTTCTGCGAGAGAAGCTGAGCTACGGTAAAGGTAATGTGGTGATAAGATGAAGAAGGAAGTCTGGTTTATTATTCTTATGGGGCTGATGCTTCTTCAATTATCGCAGATATTAGCAGAAGTAGACTTTGACAGGTATTTCCCCACAAACAGCGAGTTTGAAGGTATGAATCTCTATAACGTAAAGATGTACGATAGCCACAACTTCAAGAATCTCAGAGTGTATAAATCCTATTCTGGAAAGTACAATGCTCCGGATACTCCTCCTGTAGCAGTAAAAATAACTATTACGAGGTTTACACAAGGGCCAACAATTAACAGCGTAATTAAATCTTACAGCGGAGAGGGATACCAGTGCTCTGCTGTTAACGAAAGAACCCTTGAATGTATAAAAGTTGAAAAAGACAATTCCGCAGAGTGGAATCCCAATGTCTATCAGTATCACTCTTATTATAGGGGCGAAAGGGTCATAGGAGAAGTTGAAGTGTGTGCGGATGATCCTTCAATGTTCTGTTCTGAAACGGGTGCTATAAGTGTTGAGGTTTTTGTTACCACTAAGTATAACATAACAAATCCTCTCCCGCCTCTTGGAAGGAGCGTCATGAATCTAGTCTCTTCGAAGATTTCAGGGGAATATAAGGGGACAGCCCCTCAAATTCAAATCCTTTCACCAAGAGATGGTGAGACTTTATATTTCGAATCCGGAAAGCCTTTGACATTTACCATTAAAGTAGCAGTCAAGGATGACGATTTGACATATGCGGGGGCACACTATGAGAGCGGAACACCGAAAACTATTATGATAGGTGGGGAACTTGAACCAAAGCTCGGTTCAAGCGGAGGAACAGGTTCTCAAGTTATAACCCTCCAACCGGATGAGATTGCAGAGGGGGAGGGAAAGATAAAAGCTTACGCCCGAGATTCTACCGGGAATGAAGTCGAAAAAACTATAACCGTCTACCTTCTGAAGAAACCTATCTCCACGAGCTCTGCAGTCCCATCCACTAGTTCTACCACCCCTAGCGTTTCTTCCACTACAAGCACACCACCATCAAGCAGAGCTCCAATAGAGGGGAAACAGGAAGCTGGAGACCCATCGAAGTTCAATAATCCCTTCAGAGGGATAAGAGTGGAAGGGATGCTCAGCAAAGAGGCAAATGTCCGGATGGAGATAACCCTCGACAAGCTCAAGGGGATAGGGAGTACTGAGGGCCTTGAAACTGTTGAAGTAAAAACTCCTTACGGAAAGGACGTCAAGGTTCTCCAGAAAGACGAGAAAGTTGAAGCAAAAAAGGGTTCTTCCCTCTGGTTTAAGCTCAAATACTACACTGGCAAGGCCCTCGACAAGGTCATCGACTCCGCAACGGGGGCCCTCGACAGCCTGGTAGAGAAAGTCATGCCATCCCCGGTCGGCCTCTTTAAGGACTACGTCAAGGCCTACAAGGACAGCCAGCTCTTCAAGGGAGATGAGGCAACTAAAAAGACCATGCAGGATCTGCACGTGAGCAAGGAAGGGGCTGAAAGCTACAATGAGATGAGCGGAATTGAAGATAGACAGCTCGCATCGTCGCCCTACAAGAACCTCGCCCCATCGAATCCGCTGACCAAGCCATTCGAGTTCACTTTTGGTGCACTGGAAAAGGGGTTCAAGCGACACCTAGCAAACAACTACAAGTGGGAGTTTGAAAAAACGGCAAAGACGGCAATGTACTACAAAAAAGCCGGCATGAAATACGAAGATATTGTTGCCCTGACGATAAGGGACGTTGAAGAGGAGACGAGCTTTTCCCGCCAGGTTCAGACGATGAATGCCCAGTCCAAGGGGAAGTACCAGAGTCAGAGGGAGAGGCTGAAGTTCTACCTCAAAAAGCTCCGTGAGGAGGGTAAGATATGAAGGGAAAAGTCATTTTTCTATTGATCATCCTGATAGGGGGTTATCTCTACATAAGCGGCTACATAAAGATTCCAGATAACCTAGGCCCCGATAACAATCCATATTCCCATGGTAATTCTCAAAGTACTCCAAATCTTGCTGGGGACTTGAGGGATGCTGTAATTGCTATGGGCGCTTCAGATGCTTATGTCTTCCTCTCAAGTGAAAGAACGCTCGTCCAGTTCGAGGCTTCAGCCGTGGACGAGGCCCTTATGGGCATGGCCTATGAGGTGGCAAAGAAGGCCTACGAAACTAACCCTACAAATGAAGTCAGGGTGGAGGCGTATTACCTTGGCGAGCCCATTTTGGGGCTCACCGTGAACAATGGTGACTTTGATAACCCTGAATTCGAGGACATAAGGAGACCTGAATTCAAGGTGGAGTCGGATCTATGGCTCTTCGATGTTCTCGTCCACAACGTCACGGTTATCAATGATACCGCCAGCGTTATCCTTGAGTACCTTGCCGACGAGGAGGGTTTCTGGAAAGACTACTTCGCAATGGCCTTTTTAGTTCTTGAAGATGTTCCATGGGTTAAGGAGATCTCTATAACCTATCTCACTGACAACGGGAGTTTAACGATTTCCACCTCAAGCGACGACCTTTTGAGGCTCCATTCAGGGGAAATCATAGCAGAAGAGCTTCCCGGCATAGTCCACATAAGCGTTGGAAATATCGGGGAGAGTAGTGAATCCACATGTGCTCCAAACAAGGAAGAAGCATATAGACTCTTCGTCCAGGCCTACAACAACGTCACCTCCCTCCAATCCTCGGGAGCTAGCAACGAAGAAATTCAGGAAGCCTACGCTAAATACCAGAAGGCTAGAGCCTGCTACGAGTCTTTTCTAACCACTACAACTTCCGTGAGTTCCAATGGAGAAATGGGAGAAATTAAAAGCGTGACTCTCGATACTGAGGGGGGTATGGGAGTAAAGTTTTCCACGGGTGAGCTAAGGAGCTCTGACCAATCTTTGACGTGGAATGACATTGACATTATGCTCGAACCGTGGTGCGTCGAGTATCCTGCTTTACTCGGTCACTACATAGAGCTCGGTGAGGGGAGCCTCGATAACTTAGACCCTAGCACGGTGCCGACCTCCGGTTATCCAACGGAGGAAGTGAGCGGCGAGATAAAAGCGGGCCATGTCTATGTGAACCTCAACTCCGATGGAAGCCTAACCGCATTCGAGCTCGTCTCCCACGAGAAAACTGGAGACTGCTCCCACAGAATAACAATAAAGTATACAAACCTTGGAGGGGGCTGAAACGGGACCTTTAACCGGATTTCATGTTTTTGGCCCACTGATAGGGCTTTTTCTTCTTTTGGGAATTTTAGCCCTTCTCATGTGGACTGGCTGGCGTATAATAAAGTGGTTGGTAAAAACGTAGAGTTTTGGAGTAGGTGGTGAAAATGGGGCTTTTCAAGAAACTTGTTGTAGGGTTTTTCATTCTGCTCGTGCTTGGGATAATTGGAGCATTCGGCATGCAGTACTACTACGAGACCTTCTACGAGAAGGTTCCCGTGGAAGTGAAGAGCGATACTGTGAGTGGAGAGGTCTTTTACCTTTCACACACCCTTGAGCCTGGCACGTATAAGATCGAGGCAGGGGGAACGGGCATCGTCAAGGCCATCAAGATACTAGATCCTGACACTAAGGAAATCATTTCAACTTATGAGGATAGCACTAAACTAATCTACGGCTCAGCAAAGCCATTTGTAGTAAGAATTGATTATGCACCGCCGAATCCCGGCGAGAGTTACACTGCTACAGTTGGTATATATCTATTGGTAAAAGAGTGAGGTGAGAAAATGAAGAAAGTTTACATGCTCTCGGCTCTGCTGCTCGTGCTAGTAATGCTTGCGAGCGGTTGTGAAAGTCCGGAGGTGAATGTTGAGGCAGAAAAAACGCTTACCTTGAACGGGATAACCGTGCACTATTCAGGTGATGTTAGTGCCTCAGAAGCAAAGGCACTTATAAATTTCATAAAGGACACTCTAAATCCCGATGAGATGAGCGCCTATGTGAAAAAGGATAACGGTTATACTGTAGGGTTGGTGACTACTTATACCTCCCCTGAAGAGATAGAAGATTTGCTCAAATTTTATCTCCCCATGATAGCCTCGGAGATGTCACAAGAGGTCTTTGGAGGCTCCCATGTAACGCTTCAACTCCTTGATGAGGAGAAAAACGTTCTCTTTTCCACGGAGAGCAAGTATCACTACGTCACATCTAACAGGATATACGTGTGGTACTCTGGAGTAGGCGAGGACAAAGCAAACACAGTCTTAAATTACGCGCTTTCTCTTGTGGGAGAAGGACCTTGGGACATCATCCTTGAAAAAAGCGGTGACACATATCATGTAAGGGCAATGAGCGGCTTCACAAGCAGGGAAGAAATAAGTTCTGTAGAGGGTGAATACAAGAAAATGCTCTCTGATCTTGAGAAAGAACTCAACGGAAATGTAGTTCTTCACGTTCTTGATTCAGAGGGAAATGAGATAGCAGTTTTTAACGGCTAATGTGCTTTTGGTTTATTTTTCTTTTCTTCTAAGCTTTTGTAGAGATTGAACATTTGGAAGGTCTTGGAAGTAACGTCCAAAAACCTATAAACCTCAAACCAGAAAATAATAATGGTGCTGAGGATGGTGAGTTCCCATTTCAAAAGTCTTCTTCTTGAGCTTGGTATCAGTAGGGAGCGTATTGAGATACTGGAAAGTAAAGGGGGCATAGTGGAGGATGAGTTCGAGGGAATAAGGTACCTTAGGTTTAAGGATTCTGCCGGAAGCTTAAGAAGGGGGACTGTCGTTTTTGATTCTCACAACATCATACTTGGCTTTCCCCACATAAAGAGGGTAGTTCATCTGGAAAATGGAATAAAGAGGGTATTCAAGAGAAAGCCCTTCTACGTGGAAGAAAAGGTCGATGGGTACAATATAAGGGTTGCTCAAATTGAGGGAAGGGTTTTTGCCTTTACTAGGGGTGGTTTCATATGTCCATTCACTACGGAGCGAATCGAGGATTTTGTTAATATGGAGTTTTTTAAGGATTATCCGAATTTGGTTCTCTGTGGAGAAATGGCAGGACCAGAAAGCCCGTATCTTGTCGAGGGGCCCCCTTATGTAAAAGAAGACATAGAGTTCTTTCTTTTTGACATTCAAGAAAAGAAAACTGGAAGGTCTCTTACTGTGGAAGAGAGGCTTAAAATAGCGGATGAATACGGAATTCCAAGTGTTGAGGTGTTTGGAATATACGACATATCAAAAATTGATGAGCTTAGGGACCTTATAGAACGATTAAGCAGGGAGAGGAGAGAAGGAATAGTCATGAAAAGCCCTGATATGAGGAAAATCGTAAAGTACGTCACCCCTTATGCTAATGTTAATGACATTAAAATCGGGGCGAGGATATTCTTCGATCTACCGCATGGATACTTTATGCAGAGAATAAAACGACTTGCTTTTTACTTGGCCGAAAAGAGAGTACAGGACGAGGAATTCGAAAGATATGCGAGTGCTTTAGGAAGAGCCCTTCTGGAACCCTTTGTGGAAAGCATATGGGACGTTAGCGCTGGAGAAGAAATAGCAGAAGTTTTTACTGTGAGAGTAAAGCACATAGAAACGGCCTATAAGATGGTATCCCACTTTGAACGTCTGGGATTAAAGATCCACATAGAGGACATAGAAGAAATGCCCCAAGGCTACTGGAGGATTACATTTAAGAGAGTTTACCCAGATGCTACAAGGGAAATTAGAGAGCTTTGGAGCGGACATCCTTTTGTTGATTAGCCTAAAGTTTTTATATTTTTGCCATTAAATCGAAAACAGAGGTGAAAAGATGGATTGGAAGCGAGGTGCATATCCGGAGTTTAAAATTGAGGATGTTGTTGCCGTGCTTTTCTTATTAAAAACTCCCAAAGGACGAAAACAGATTTCTGAAGAGCTGAATCTTGGAGAGGGGACTGTTAGAACGCTTTTAAAGAAGCTTTCCTCAATTGGGCTTGTTGAATCTCAGCAAAAGGGACATTCACTGAGTGAGAAGGGTGTTAAAATCATCCAGGAAATTTCAAAGCTGTTATCAGAACCCTTGGAGGTAACTCCCCTCGAAGGTTTTGTGACATATGCACTCGTCGTGAGAAACCCTCCGGAGTTTAAGAGTATAGAACTTAGAGACGAGGCAATTCGTTTTTTCGCTAAGGGCGCCATGATTTTAACAGTACAGAACGGTGAGATAGTTTTTCCAGAGGATGGAAGGCCTCTAAGGGAAACCCTCCCTGAACTATCCAAGGATCTTAAAAAGCTCCCTATTGAGGATGGTGATCTTGTAATTGTTACGTGGGCTGAGAACAAAGCGGACGCTTTGAAAAGTTTAATTCATGTAGCATTGAGCTTAAAAGGAGAATTATTGCCAGAGGAAATCAAAAAACTTATTGAGTGAGGTGCTCTGGAATGAAAATAAAGCACCCATTGAGCAAAAAAGAAGTTAAGAAGATAATGGAAGAGATGGCTAAAATCTTCGGAGAAGAAGTAGCCGAAAAGTTAATATCAAAAAATGACCAAGTTTTGGTGGGTGAATTTGATAAAACTACCCAGATTTTGTTTGTTAACGGAAAGCCTCGCTTTATACGGAGGGAGAAGCTTATATTTCCACTGGTGATAACTCTGTACGAGATTTCCGACAAGGAAGATTTAAGAAAATGGAAGCGTAGGGTTGTTGTCGATCAGGGTGCTGTTCCATACATATTGAACGGTGCCGATGTGATGGCTCCGGGTATAGTTGACGCAGATGAGGGAATAAAAGAGGGCGATTTTGTGTTTGTAGTGGAGGAGGAATACGGTAGGCCGTTGGCAATTGGGATCGCATTGATGGATGGAAAAACTATGAAGGAGAAAACGAAGGGGAAGGCTGTGAAAGTGATACACCACGCAAAAGATAAAATTTGGGAGTTGACTGCGGTATGAGTGAAAAGAAAAAGATAAGAGTTGTTGTTGGAGGTGTTTTTGATATTCTCCATGTGGGGCATATCCACTTTCTGAAAAAAGCGAAAGAGCTGGGAGATGAGCTTATAGTAATAGTAGCTCACGATGAAACGGTAAAAGAAAGAAAAGGCAGACCACCGATAAACTCTATGTACGAAAGGGCTGAGCTTTTAAAGGCGCTCAAGATGGTGGATGGAGTTGTAATTGGGGAACCTGATCACATAAGCTTCGAACTTGTTAAAAAGCTTAAGCCAGATGTTATTGCCTTGGGTCCAGATCAAAACTTCGACCTGTGTGCCCTAAAAGAAGAGCTCAGAAAACATGGTATTGAAGCGGAGGTTATTAGAATACCTTATGCATATAAAACAGACGTGGCCAAAACAAGCAAAATAATTCAAAAAATAGTAGAAATATTTTGCGAATGATTTTAGCAGCTTCTGATTTTAACCCTTTGATGATTATAAAGAGGTAAAAGATTTAACTTAAGTCGTAATCTACGGCTCCCCTCACAATCCTCTCAATTTCGGGGTTAACAATTACATTGGCCTTTTTCTTTCCTGAAACCTCATCGAATAGGTTTTCAATCTCTGAGTCCTTGTTTATTTTTCTGGTTATTGGATTTGAAATTATCACGTTATCCTCTGTTGTTAATGCGTTAACGTCGCTGCTGAGGATATGAGGAGACCTTACTCCGGTCATTATTACCATAGCCCTAACAACCTTTCCAAGCTCTTTGTCTATTCTTGCTCCCCATTTTATCTCTGACTTTGCTCCAAGCTTTTCATATACAATCTGCATCGCATCGTTTATCTCTCCGAGGCTGACGTCTGGGCCGACTGTAAAGTGTACTAGGGCAGCTTCCCCACTTCCAAACTCCACTTCAAGCATTTTGTTGCTCAAGGCGTTATTTACGGCATCAACAGCTCTCTTGTTTGAATCACTCTCGCCTATTCCAATTAAAGCAGCACCACCGTTTTTCATGACGCTGTATACGTCTGCAAAGTCTATATTTACCATGGAGGGAAGCATTATTGTTTCTGTTATACCCTTAACCATCCTCGCTATTATCTCATCGGCAAATCTAAATGCGGCTGAAATTGGGAGTTTTGGCACCAATTCAAGAAGTTTGTCGTTCTCTATTATCACAACAGTGTCTGAATACTTCAGAAGAGCTTGTATGCCCGCTTTTGCTTTTTCAATTCTTCTCGTCCCCTCGTTTTTGAAGGGATATGTCACAACGCTCACAACAAGTGGCTCTTGAATCCTTCCAGAATTCCTTGCTTCTTCTTTTATTACCCTAGCAACAACAGGTGCCGCTCCTGTTCCCGTTCCATTACCCATACCGGCAGTTATGAACACGAGGTCAACATCTCTAACTGCATCCGCTATTTCGTCTCTACTGGCCTCTGCAGCTAAATATCCAATTCTTGGATTTCCACCGGAGCCCTTTCCGTGAGTAATGTTCTTTCCAAGAAGGATTCTCTTATGGGCCTTGGTTCTTGAAAGATGCTGTGCATCGGTGTTCATGGCTATTAACTCTGCTCCTTCAACTCCTAGTTCATACAGTCTTGTTATTGTATTATTTCCGGAACCGCCAACACCTATGATTGCTATCTTAATGAAAGATTTAGAAGTTTCCAGATCACTGAGGGCTTCTTGTGTTTTGCTACCGTTGTTATCAACATCCAAATCAATACCAGCTTGTTCTAGCAGTTTGAACACCATCTTAATTCCCCCCAATATTCTTATTCAACCACGTACTCTGGAAGTTCCTTTTCTTCTGCCTCTGTTGTGTACAATTCCTTCTTTATAAGTTCCCTGATAGCTTCCCGAATTGCTTCACTCCTGTTGGGATACACCCCTCTTTTGACTAAGACATCGAGAGCATTTATGAGTCCCTGTGGCAGCTGGACACTAATGATTCTCATCTTTGCCATTCTGCCCACCATTACATGAGTGCATCTAACGTATATCTAGTTTTAATTAGTTAAATACTTTTTGCTTCTGTGTTAATATTGTCATATTATTAATTTCAAAAATTTTTAAGAAAATTGGAGGATAATTAAAATATTTTTATTGAATACCCATTTCTGTATAAGCAAAAAATTTAATAAACAACGAAACAATAAGATTGGGGAGATAGAATGAAGGTATTAGACTGCGGCACAGTTAAGATCGCAATTGCAAAGATTCTGCTTGAAAATACTGCAGATATTTTTGAAATTCTTCCAGATAATGTCCAGATATTGAACGTAGAATGTTGGGAGCAGGTGGTTTTCTCTACGATATTGGCTCTAAAATCGTTTGAAAGAAAAACAAACAAAGCGAAAACAATCAAAGGGGAGATCCTTCTTAGGGCAAGTGGGACACTTCAGATCAAAGATGCTATTAGAGCGGTTGGGGCAAAAAGTGGTGAGAACTTCATAGTGGCGTTTGGAGAGAATGCAGAAAAGGATCTCAGAGAGGTTCTTTCGAAGATCCCTGCGGAG
Source organism: Thermococcus aegaeus (assembly GCF_055393685.1). Lineage (NCBI taxonomy): Archaea > Methanobacteriati > Methanobacteriota > Thermococci > Thermococcales > Thermococcaceae > Thermococcus > Thermococcus aegaeus. The sequence continues at coordinate 1,749,492 of NZ_AP042464.1, forward strand.
AAAATACCATTTAAAGACTGCAAAAAAGAGGAAGTAAAGAAACTCTTTGAAAAGGCCGCTTTAGTCGATGTTCTCTGATACTGGCATAATTACTCATTTTTTGTTAAAATTTCGAAGAATTTTTGTGATTTGTGCCTACTTTTAGAACTTTCCTCTCGATAAATTTATAAGAATTTGGCCTCACTCATAAATGCTCTTGGAGGGATGAATCATGCGTTATAAAAAGCATAAATATTTCGTTGCGGGTCGTATAAACCTTATTCAGAGATCAAAGATTAGGGAGCTTTTTGAAAGAGCATCAAAGATGGAGAACGTCATTTCGCTTGGAATAGGTGAACCAGATTTTGAAACTCCTCAAAATATAAAGGAAGCTGCAAAGAGGGCTCTTGATGAAGGATGGACTCACTATACACCAAATGCAGGTATCCCAGAGCTTAGAGAGGCAGTTTCAGAGTACTACAGAGGTCATTATGGCTTAGATGTCCCAGCAGAGCAAGTAATCATAACGGCTGGGGCCTATGAGGCTACGTACCTTGCCTTTGAAACTCTGCTGGAAGATGGTGATGAGGTAATAATCCCCGATCCAGCTTTTGTATGCTACGTTGAAGATGCGAAGGTCGCAGAGGCGAAGCCCATTAGATTGCCCCTGAAAGAGGAAAACAACTTCCAGCCAGATCCAGACGAGCTTCTTGAACTTATAACCAAGAGGACAAGGATGATCGTGATTAACTATCCTAACAATCCTACTGGTGCGGTTTTGGATGAAGAAGTGGCAAAAGCTATAGCCGATATTGCTCAAGACTACAACATTTACATTCTTAGCGATGAACCCTACGAGCACTTTCTATACGATGGGGCAAAACACCTTCCGATGATAAAGTATGCCCCCGATAATACAGTCCTGGCAAACAGTTTTTCAAAAACTTTTGCAATGACTGGATGGCGCTTAGGGTTTGCAATAGCTCCGGAGGAAATAATAAGAGATATGATAAAACTTCACGCTTACATCATCGGAAACGTTGCTTCTTTTGTCCAGGTTGCAGGAGTTGCAGCTCTTAGAGAAGAGGCAAGCTGGAAAGCTGTGGAAGAGATGCGCAAGGAGTATGCAGAGCGGAGAAAGCTAGTTTTAGAGCACTTAAAAGAAATGCCTTACATAAAGGCGTTTGAACCAAAGGGAGCGTTTTATATCTTCGCTAATATAAGGGATACGGGAATGAAAAGCGAGGAGTTTGCAGAATGGCTATTGGAGAAGGCAAAGGTGGTTGTTATTCCAGGAACAGCTTTTGGCCCCAATGGTGAAGGCTACATCAGAATAAGCTATGCAACAAAGAAAGAAAAACTTTTAGAGGCTATGGAAAGAATGAAAAAGGCTCTTGAAGAGCTTTAGTTCTTTAATATTCTTTTGAGGTGGTAATGTGAAAGAAATCCTTTATGTCTTTGTTGCAATATTTCTTGCAGAATTGGGGGACAAGACTCAGTTAGCCACAATTGCCTTTGCTTCTAAATACGGGTGGATCAAAGCTTTTTTAGGAGCAATTTTTGGTTTAGCACTGGTCAATTTGATTGGAGCCGTTTTGGGAGATAAAATAGGGGATGCGCTACCCCTTGAAGTTATCCACAAGGGAGCTGGAATTTTGTTTGTTGTCTTTGGAGTACTGATGTTGCTTGGAAAGCTGTGAGGTGATAAATATGAAACGCTGGAAATCCGTCATATTGGACACACTGGTCATGACTGCAGGATTCGGGACTCTAAGCATGATGAGTGTTGCAAAGCCAGATATAATTTCCCACTTTGGAATAAGTGCCGAGGCCTATGATCTCCAGCACGTAGCATATGTTTTTGGTCTTTTTATAGCGTTCTTGCTTGGACACACAAGGCTTTACGAAGGTAGTTTCAAAAGGAGTGTTGCCATAGCTCTCAGCTTCGCCGCAATACCCCAGGGGTTAATTCCTTATGTTGGGAACTGGTATATTGTTGTCTTTCTCAGATTTATCCAGGGGTTTGTTGTGAGCTTGGTTCCGCTGTTTAGTACTCAAATAGCCAATTACTTCGTAGCAGAAAGGCCGTTTGCTAAGGGTATTATCCTTTCAGGTATATTTTGGGGAGGCGTTTTTGGTTCAATGAGTGCCAAGTACTTGGTGAGTGCCTTTGGATGGAAGGCAGCTTTCTTGATAACTGTTGGTATAATGTATGCTGTTCTTTTGATATGGTGGCTCTTTACAGAAGACTTTGAGATAATTCATAGAAAGGAAGGCGAAGAAAATGTGAACATATGGAAAATGAAGTTTACGTGGGTGCTTGGATTCACTTTCTTCCCAGCACTCTGGGTTATCTTTACAATAGTTGGTTTTTCATCCTCCCTAGGGTACGAGGCCGGTTGGAGCAAAAATCAAGTGGCCACTTTAAGCACGAATCTCAACATATCAAAAGCCCTTTGGTCAATACTTATGGGATTCGTTGGCTTCCAGCTTTCTAGGAAAAATCCAAGTCCAAGAGGTCTCTTTAAGGCAATCGTTCAGGTCATGATACTTTCCTATGCTGTGGCGTTTATTGGACTGAGCGTTTACTCTAGAGCAATGCTCCAAGGGAATTATTCACTAGCACTGGCCTCAGTATGGCTTATTGGTGCTCTCCAAGGTACAGGACCAGCATTTTGGACTTCTGCTCCTGCAACTTATCCAAAAAGCATCTATCCCAGAGCATCCTTTGCCCTGGGACTAATTTCCAACTCAGCAAATGCAATTGCCCCCTCTATAACGGAAGCCCTAGCAAGGCATAGTGAAGCATTAGCGCTCGCAGAGCTTGCATTCATGCCAATATTGGGAATATTGACCTTAATAGCAGTGTCAAGAATGAAGTTGCCGGTGGAGGAACTTGGAGATGAGGTTTAAACCTGTTGTTTCTCTCTTCTTTTTCTTAATGGGAACGTATTTTGCTGGAATGGGAGTGTTGAGTTCCAGTGAAAGATCAACTGCATTTGGATTTTTTATAATCGCTTTGATCCACTTCATTATTCTGGTGGGGATTCTGCTAAGCAAGGAGGTTGTTATCCAAATAGGGACATATATAACACTTTTAGATCTTATTTTTGGCATACTGTGGGTGTTAGTAAGCTTTGAGCCTGCATCTGCCAGTTTGACTTTTCTGGCTGCGATTTGCCTTGTGCTTATAACCAGCGACGAATTTAAAAATGAGATAAAGTTTGGTCATTAGTGAGAGCAATGAAAGGAAAGGGATATATAACGGAAATAAGTCCAGACGGCTACGGAGTCTTGAAGCTTGAAAAGAAGGTTAATGTTCCTTATACCCTTATTGGAGATTTTTTAGAGGTCAAAAAAACATTTAGAAGGTTTGGACGTTTAATTGCAAAGGACTTTGATATCATTAAGGAATCACCTTTGAGACAAAATCCCAAATGTCCATATTTCGGAAAGTGTGGAGGCTGTTTTTGGCAACATGTGAAGTACAGAGAGCAGTTAAATCTTAAGAAGAGAATTTTTGAGGGCATAACTGGAATTACAGCTCCAATAAAAGGTTCTCCTAAGCTTTGGGGTTTTAGAAACGTAAGCAATTTTATTGTTTCAACAGAGGGCATTGGATTTAAACAGAGGGATTCTCAGCGTATTGTGAACATTAGGCAGTGCCCCGTTTTTTCCAACCGCACTTCAGAGTTCATAAAGGCTTTAAAGCACTTCATGGATGAAGAAAGGCTCTCCCCTTGGAATTCAAGGAAAAAGAGTGGCGATGTCCACTACTTTTCCGTTAGAGAGGGAAAGTTTACCAGAGAAATTATGGTGAATGTAATTGCACACGTTGAAAAAGCGCCACAAAGTTTCCCGGATTATTTTGACTTTGCGGATTCCATCTATTGGAGCTTTAAAAGAGATCCTAAAGACGATCCCAAGGGCATGCCAAAACTTGTAAGCGGGTTTCCATTTATAAAGGAGAAAATTGATGGGATTGTCTATTTGATACATCCAAACAGCTTTTTCCAGACAAATTCTTATGCCCTTCCAATCCTTTTAAGAGCTGTTTTAAATTTTGTTGAAGGAGATAAAATTCTCGACCTTTATTCTGGTGTGGGAACTTTTGGAGTGTTTTTAGCAAAAGAAGGATTTAAGGTTAAGGGAGTTGACGTAAATCCCTTTGCAATTGAAATGGCTAATAAGAATGCAAGAATAAATGGTGTGGAGGCAAGCTTTTTGGTGGGGGATGCGGAGTCTTTCCCGATAGGGGAGTATGATACAGTTATCGTTGATCCTCCGCGGAAAGGCTTGAAAGACGGTGTAAACACCATAAAAAAAGAAAAACCAGAAAACATCGTCTACGTCTCTTGCAACCCCCAAGCATTTAGTAGGGACTATTCCCACTTGAGAGATATCTACAGAGTGGAGGATGCCATTTTAGTTGATATGTTTCCTCATACTCCCCATGTGGAAGCAATTATAAAGCTCAAGCGGCGTTGATTTTCTTTATGAATTCCTCTGCACTTTTGGGAATCCTTATCCGGACATAGCTGTTGTCAAGGTTCATGAATTCCCCACCGGGTACCGTTAAAATTCCCCTGCTAAGGAAATATTGATAGGTGTTGCCGCTTCCACCACAAAGGAATATTGGCGTTGATTTGTCAGTTTTTGCAATGTGGAAGTTTTTGCCCAATACTCTCATGAGTTTCTCTTTGTTTTTTCTTGTCTGTTCTACAGTTTTTCTTAGGAAGCCTTGATCTTCTAGGGCATTTAATGCGGCGAGGATTGAAAGCGTTGTTACCGAAAAAGGGAAATCAACTCTGGAGATGGCCTTTTTCATGCCATCGCTTTTAACGATGCAGTACCCGATTCTCAGACCAGCTAATCCAAAGCCCTTGGAGAAAGACCTTGTAACGACAATGTTTGGAAACTCAATATTTATTGCTGAATTCTTTTTGTCCATAAACTCTCCAAAAGCTTCGTCTACTATCAAGATTGCACCTTTTCTATCCGCCACTTCTGCAATTTCTTCAATTTGTTTTAGCTTTAAAATCTGTCCTGTAGGGTTGTGCGGATTGTCAATATAAACAAACGAAGTCTTTTCTGTTATTTTCTCTATTATCTCTCCGACGTCTATTGTGAAGTCGTTTTCTTTTCTAAGGGATATGTATTCATAAACTGCCCCGTTTAATCTAGCGTCGTTGATATATGGGAGAAACTGTGGGGCGTAGCCAAGGACAACTGAACCTGGGGAGAGGAGCTTGTTGATCTTCTGGAGACATCCCATGGAACCTGTCCCTAAGAAAATTTGTTCATTTTTCAAGCCCCAATAGTTGCTTATAGCCTCTTTGAGCTTTTCCTCTTCCTTTGGGTAGAGATAGACAGCTTGAGGGCTAGAGTTTTTAATTCCTTCAATCACTCTGCTAGAACATCCAAACGGATTATACGCGAGGGCACAGTCTAGGTATTCTCCTTTTGGTAGGTTCTTCCCATAATCTCTACCTATGTCCTCAATGTTCTTTGGAAGCATCAACACCACCAAAAATAAAATTAGGGGTTAGGAACCTTTGAAAGTTTGTAAAGAGCCCATATCAAAGGTCCATAGATTATAAACACTACAAACAGGGCTATTATGTAAACTGCATCCATTTAGATCACCCCAGCAGGAATTGTGAGATGTATATCACAGCTATCACTATTGGATACAGGAACTTTACCCAAGGCTTCCAGAGTTCTGGTACTTCTATTAGAGCTCCCTTTTTAAGTTCCTCATACGCTTTATCCACTCCAAGCTTTATCAGAGCTAGAGCTGCTATCAAAGCTCCCAATGGCCCTATGTAAACTGTCGAAATGTTGATCAGCCAGTCAAAGTAGGATGGGTTAACTGCGGAAGGTGCTCCTACCAAGAAGGTCAAAATTCCTAAAAGGATCGAAGCGTTTCTTCTGCTCATGTTGAGCTTTGTAATGGCTGAATCTACGTAGACTTCAAGCATTGAAACCGTTGAAGAAAGTCCAGCGAATATCAGCAGAAGGAAAAACAATGCCCCAAAGAGCATTCCTCCGGGCATTTTTTGAAAGACCATTGGTAATGTCACAAACACCAAACCAGGACCCGCTGTGGGCTCAAGACCAAATGAAAAAACTGCAGGGAATACTAGAAATCCAGCTGTAACAGCTACCGCTGTATCTCCGAAGGCCGTTGCTATTGCCGATAACGGGATGTCACTTTCCTCTTTTAGATAGCTTCCATAAACTACCATTGTGGTTCCTAAGACGCTTAGAGAAAAGAACATCTGTGACAGGGCTATCATCCAGGTTTTTCCGCTCATCACTTTACTCCAGTCGGGAAGGAGATAAAATTTAAGCCCTTCATAAGCGTTGGGCAGGGTAACGCTCCTTATAGTTAATATCACCAACAGCACAAATAACGCGGGCATCATGACTTTATTTGCCCTTTCAATTCCCTTTTGAACTCCCATAGCTACTATGGCTACCGTTATTGCTATCACGATGAACTGCCATAAGATGGCCTCTTTGCTGAAGGCTAAGGTGTCAAAAAACGCTCCTGGATTGACTTCCGTAAGTTCCCCAGTAAGGGAGGCTATGAAGTATCTAAGTATCCATCCAAGCACCAAGGAATAAAAGGCAAATATCATGACCATTATCGCGTTTACAAGTATTCCAAGGTACTTTCCTCCTGGCAGTGTTTTGGCAAATGCCTCTATTGGACCTCCTTTAGTTGCCCTCCCTAGAGTCCACTCTACTGTAAGCCCTACAACTCCCACTGCAAAAAGCAACACTAAGTATGGAAGCAGGAATGCTGCCCCACCGTAGAGACCCGCTCTCATTGGAAACATCCAGATGTTTCCTAAGCCTACTGCACTTCCTATTGCAGCTGCAACAAACCCTACTCTACTTCCCCAGGTTTCTCTTGCCACAAACTACACCTCCAAAAGGTTTTATTGGATCAGCGCCAAAAACAATCCCTACCTTGAACTAGCAATAGAATAGGTTCACCAACTATACTCCCAAAAACACTCACTCCTGAACGTCATAGGGCATCAACGCATTGGAATGTTCTTCCCCTATAAAAATATTTTCCAGTTTTGTTTGTCATTATGTCAAAAAAGTTGAAGTTTAGGAAGGGTTTTTGGTTATTCGTAGAGAATTATGCACTCAGGAGGAACAAATTCAACTATACGAACATTCTTTCCAGCTTTATAAATTCTGTATCCTTTTTTCCTCAGGCATTCAGCATCTACTAAAATAACCACCACATCTCTTCCGTATCTGCGTCCTGTTTCGTAGGCCTCTTTTTTGCTTGTTGTTAAATGAACAAACTTTCTTTTCATCGATTTTATGCCTTCTCTCAATATCTTTTCAAGGTTTCTTCTAGGAGTTCCATGGTAGAGAACCTTCACGTCAACATCTTCTTCATGATCCAAAGAGACATCAAAAGTGTGTCCGTATCTGGCTCTTATTTTGTTTCCTCTAATTTCAAACCTGCCTTTTGGATCGTTTTCGACTATCCATAGGACATGCTTCTCTTCTATCCAGGGATGGACTTTTCTGAGGGCTTTGATGAGCTCATCAAGGCTGACAAACCCTGCCTCATCGACGTCAACTCCAAACTCCCATGGAGCATGCCTTAGGATATAGCTCATGAGTTTGCTGATTTTAACTCTCTCCCTACTCTTTAAGAATTCCTCTTTCCCTTTCATGGCTCATCAAAATTAAAAAAGAGAAGCGTCACTTAAACTTTCTCAGTGCCATCTCAGCTGCTACTGTTATGGGATCAATGGTTGGGCTTATTGGTGGGGCATAGGCAGTTTCTCCATAAGCTATATCTTCCACTGTAGCTCCTTTTTGAGCAGCAAAACTTAGGGCCATTATTCTGCCCCACACCCTCTCGCCACCAACTATCTGTGCTCCTATTAAGCTCTTGTCTTCCTTTCTAAAGATCAGCTTTACGATTATTGGCTTTCCTCCGGGATAGTACTCTGGCTTTGTTGAACCTTTGAATTTGCCCACAACAACATCAATACCCTCTCTATTTGCCCTCTCCTGAGTGATCCCGAACGTTCCAATTTCTAGGTCAAAGAGCTCGGTTATGGCAGTATTGAAGACGGGCCTGAATTTTATACCTTTCCCAAAAACGTTTTCTGCCGCTACCTTTGCCATTCTCACTGCTGTAGTGCCCAATTGGCTTAATGTTCTCTCTCCAGTTACGGCATCGAAGACTTCGGCACAATCTCCAATGGCGTATATATCAGGATCGCTTGTTCTAAGGTATTCATCAACGACAATGCCTCTGTTAACTTCCAATCCGGCCTTTCGGGCAAGATCGACGTTAGCCCTTACACCAGTTGCCACAAGAACGAGGTCTGCTTCGATCTCTTCTTCCCCTATCTTAACAGCCCTCACAGGGTTTCCAAGAATCTCACTTACTGCAACACCAAATTTAAATTCTATTCCCTTCTCTTCAAGATGGGATTGGACTATTGAGGCAATATCCTTATCTAGCATTGTTGGAAGCAAATGCTCAAGCAGTTCGACAACAACAACTTCCAGTCCAAGCTCCCTAAATGCCACCGCTCCTTCTAGCCCTATCAAGCCCGCTCCAATTACAACGGCTTTTTTTGGTTTTCTCTCCTTCAGATACGCTTGGATCTTCTTTACGTCATCCATCCTCTTTAGGGTAAAAACCCCTTCACTTTCCACGCCTTTTATTGGGGGAATAAAGGCCTTAGAGCCGGTGGCAAGGATAAGCTTATCATAGGGAACTTCACCTTTGTCCGTAATCACGACCTTCCTTTTCCTGTCTATCTCCCTTGCCTCAGTGTTTAGCATCATTTGAATCTTTTGCTTTTCGTAGAACTCGTTTGGGAATACAATGATGTTTTCCAGCTTTGGTATCTTCCCGCTTAAAACAAAGGGCAACGCACAGGGAGAATATTGCATTGTTTTTTCTTTTCCTATCACAATGATTTCCGCTTTTCTATCAAGCTTTCTTGCAAAGAGAGCAAAATTGCTTCCTGCTGTCCCGGAACCAATAACCACTATTCTCATAACTATCACCACATAGGAGAAAAGCCGGAGAGTATAAAAAAATTGTGAACTCAAGGTTCAACTAGAGTCCCCTTGTGTTTGCCCTTTATCGCATCAAACAGGTTTCTTGCATCATCCTTGCCGATAATTAGGGTTCTTATTTTGCCTCTCTGGATGAATTTGGCAGCTAGGGCGTCGACAACACCACTCCCACCCGCTTTGCTTTCGCTCTGCATAGCTATTTCTACGAGCTTTTCAGTTGAAATTCTCTCTAACTTCTTTGCATTTGGGTTCTTTTTGGGGTCACTATCATAGACACCATCAACGTTTGTTATAACCACCAGCAAATCTGCTTGGAGATATTCAGCTAAGAGAGCGGCAACAGCGTCTGTTGTATGTCCTGGATGTGTTCCCCCCATTATAGGTATCTTTTTGAGTTGCATTACTTCCCACGCTTTTCTAAAATCGCTCACTACAAATGGGTACGCTTTTTCTCTAAGTGCCGCAATGAGAAGCATTGCATTGGCCCTTGTTATGTGTATTCCGATGTAGTCTTTGAATGTTTCGTTTGGAGTAAAAGCCTTTGCGGCATGGATGTATTCCCTCGCTACTTTTCCTCCTCCGACAACTACTGCTACCTCGTGATCTTCGCTGATTTTTGTCAGCTGATAGGCGATCTCCTCTATGAATTCAACATCGGGCTTATCGGGAACCAGAACAGAACCTCCAATGTCGAACACTATTCTCATGGTAACCCTCCTTAAGTAGGAGCTGTTTGCTTTATAACGTTTTCCAAAATAAAATAAAAAGGTCAAAACTCAAAAAATCCCTTCCATTTGATAAGACCTAGTAGAAACTTGTGGGGAAGCTTTTCGTGGTATGGATAAACTCTAACAGCATAATGCCAGCAGGGATGGCCGAGATTTTTGAGTGCGTTTCCTTCATAGCGATAAAGCCACCTGTTGCCTCCGAGATTTTGAGGATGTTTAAGCTCTATGACGTATGGTTTTTCTATTGCGTATCCTTCCGCTTTAACTCCGTAGTAGATTTCAACCTTCACATCTTCGGGGCTTAGACCATCGAGGTTTACTATAACTTCAACCCCGCTGGCATCATGGGTTATAATGCGCTCTATCTCCACCTTATCCCAAGAGCTGAAGATCTTCGCTTTCCATGATGCAATTTCCCTTGCTGCTTTAAAGCTGTCTCTCCGGAGAAGGATAGCATTCGCTAGGGCTTTTGAGTAGAACTTGTCAACATATTCTTTTACCATTCTGTGAGTGCTGAACTTTGGTGCGATGCTCTTTATGCTCTCCTTCATCATGTAAACCCATCTTGCCCTGTTCTCGTAGTATGTGGGGATTACTTCATTTTCAAGGAGATCATAAAGGCTCTGAGCGTCTCTAATGTCATCTTTCTCTGTTTCCGGTTCGAGGCTTTCATCTCCTATGACCCATCCGTTTTTGCCGTTGTAACCTTCAACCCACCATCCGTCATAGATGCTTAGGTTTAGAACACCATTTAATCCCGCTTTCATTCCACTGGTTCCACTAGCCTCTAATGGTCTTCTTGGATTGTTAAGCCACACATCAACCCCTGCCACCATGGCCCTTGCGGAGCCCATATCATAGTTCTCAAACACTATGATTTTGTTCTTGAATTCGGGCATCTGAGATACTTCATAGACCTTCTTAAGGAACTCCTTACCTGCTTCATCCCTTGGATGGGCTTTTCCTCCAAAGATTATATATACCGGTCTTTCTGGGTTGTTGACTATCCTTTTTAGCCTCTCCAAATCGGTTAAAATTAGCGTTGCTCTTTTATAGGTTGCAAAACGCCTTGCAAAGCCTATTATTAAAGCGTTCTCATCTATTTCGGGCAGAGGTTCTTCAATTCCAAGACGTTCATTTCTCTCTTTTATCTTCCTTTTGATAAGTTCTATGAACTCTCTTTTTGCCCTTAAATGAGCTTCCCATAGTTCTTCATCCGGAATTCTCTCCACCCCATACCAAAGACCCTCGAGCTCTGCGTAATCTCTCCAGACTCTCCCAATGTATCTATCAACAAGCTTCTTTATCTCGTTATGAAGCCATGTTTTTGTGTGGACGCCGTTTGTGATACCCTCTACCGGAATTTCATCTAAAGGAACACCACTCCAGAGGTGTCTCCACATTTCTTTAGTTACCTTTGAATGGAGCTTGCTTACAGCGTTTACATAGCTTGAGGTCCTTATTGAGAGAAGGGTCATGTTAAACTGATCTCCTTCTCTGCCTAAATTAAGGAACTCCTCCTTTGGAAGACCTTTAAGGAATTTGGCAAGTCTCTTCTCAACCTCGACTATTGGGAATTTGTCATGTCCAGCTGGCACAGGAGTGTGAGTCGTAAAAATCGTTGTGCCCCTTACAACGGTTAAAGCTTCCAAAAAGTTTAGACCCTCCTCCATGTGCCAGGCTATTCTTTGGAAGTTTGCAAAGGCTGGATGCCCTTCATTAAGGTGAATAACAGCTGGATTAATTCCCAACATTCTTAGAAGCCTCATCCCGCCAATACCTAGGAGTATCTCCTGCTTTATTCTTTTGTCTATCTCAGCGTTGTAAAGGTAATCACATATGGATCTATCATCGGGAGAGTTTTGGGGAACGTCAGTATCGAGAAGGTACAGCTTTACCCTCCCAACATCGACTTCAAAAGCTCTTGCATATACTATTCTGTCCTCTATTGGCACCTCTATGAGAAGTGGTTCTCCTTTATCTGTGGTTAAGGGCTTAATCGGCATCTCCTCTGGGTTGTACTCTGGAAACACCTCTATCTGTTTTCCATCTTTGTCAATTTCCTGTTTGAAATATCCGTGCTTGTAAAGTAGACCGATACCTATAAATGGTATTCCCAAATCGCTTGCCGTTTTTACGTGATCACCGGCAAGTATTCCAAGTCCACCGGAATAAATTGGGAGGCTCTTGCTTATCCCGTACTCCATACACAGATATATCACGGGTTCTTCCCACTTTGGATAATTAGTTGAGAACCATGTGCTTTCTGGGTTCATATAATGCCTAAACTGGTCAATGACGAGCTCGTACAGGTTTATGAAATCATCATCTTTCGAAAGTTCCTTTAATCTCTCTTCTGGGGTATCAAGGAGAAGTTTAACTGGATTTTTATATTCCCGCCAGTGTTCGGGATTTATCTTTTCCCAGAGTTTTGTGGCTCTTCTATTCCAGCTCCACCAGTAGTTATAAGCTAAGTCTAAAAGACCTTCTAAATTTTCTGGGAGTTTTGATTTTATCTGATTAACAACAGTTTCCATGGTATCACCCCACAAGCTCATGCAACTTTGTTACTCATTCGCAGTGATACATTATAAGGATTTTGGAGAAAATAAAAAGCGACGGACGAATTTATATCAAAACCTTTCTTAGCCTTATTTTCGCTTCCTCTATGCTCTTGGGCATTTCCAGTCCAAGAGCTGAGAATAAATCTACTAAGGGGGGAACATCTAGATTATGCTCCCTGAGGAGATCGGCGTTTCCTAAAATCTCCTCTGGGCTTCCAACTTTTACAACTCTGCCTTCATCCAAAAGGGCTATTCTATCACATAGTGTAAGGTATTCAGCCTCGTGGGAAGATAAAATTATGGTTTTTTCTCCTTTGAATTTCTCAATTAACTCTCTCAACATTTTCTTTCCACGAAAATCAAGGTTAGCAAAGGGTTCATCAAACACTAAAATCTCCGGTTCCATTGCAAGTACTGTTGCTATAGCTACCCTCTTTTTTTCTCCAAAGCTAAGTTCCTTTGTTTCCCTGTTTTTATACTCCTCCATACCAACAAGCCTTAGAGCTTTTTCAACCCTCCCCTCTAATTCTCTTCCCCTCAAACCCAGGTTGTAAGGACCAAAGGCAACATCGTCAAATACTTTAGGAGAAAAAAGCTGGTCATTTGGATCTTGAAATACTATCCCAACTATTTTTCTAACTTCTCTTGGGTTTTTATTAACTTCTATCCCGTTTACAATAACCTTGCCCGTTTTAGGTTTCAGTATGCCGTTTAAGTGCATTATAAGGGTTGATTTTCCTGCTCCATTTGGGCCCAGGATTCCAAAAACTTCTCCTTTATCTATTTTAAGTGAAATGCCTCTCAGTACTTCTCGGTCGTTATACGAAAAATGGACGTTCACGAGTTCTATCAAAGCAACACCACCCCCAATGCAATTAGGGTTAAAAGTAGGGGTTCAAGTCTCCTTTCTTCTGCTACTTTGGGAAACTCTCCAAAGCCTCTAGAGAGCATTGCCCAGTGTATCCTCACACTTCTCATGTATGCTCTGGCAAATATCTCTCCTATAAGCATTCCTAGCTTTCTGTAGTACTCTATTTTCCCGATGTTAAATGCCCTGGAGTCAAGTGCCCTCTTCATCCTAAGGGCTTCTTCTTCAAAAAGCTCAAGATATCGGTAGGTAAACGCAAGAGTTAGCACCAGTATCCGGGGAAAGTGAAGGGTTTCCATCTCGGCTAGTACATATGGAAATCCCAAAGAATTCGAGACTACAACAACAGCAGAGGACGAGAGAAATGCCTTCCCAAGTAGGAGGGAAAATCTTTGAATGCCCTCGTAGGTTATTATTCCAAGAGGGGTTGTTACTACGGGTTTTCCGGGTGTAAACAACGCCAGAATAAACAGGAACCCTTCAAATCCCAGAAGAAATCCCAAATGTTTAAAAAGCGCTCTTTTTGGTTTGAGCAATAATATCAACGTCATCAGTACTGGGAGAAAGTAAAATAGCTCAGTTAAGCTTGTTCTTGTGACGATCAGCAGTGCGTAAATAAAAATAAAAATGAGGTACAAGTCAGACACCCTTTATCAGTTTTCCAAGCCCATAAGCTATGCTAAACACAAGTGCTATTCCGATTGCTCCCATTATAATGCTTTGTCCCCATGTTTCGCCGTAGTCAAGGGGAGCACTGTAAACTGGGGATTCCTCCAGATGTACTTTTTCCATTGTTGCTTCAAGCCCATCCGGGTTTTCAGATGCAAATGGCAAAGTAATTGCGAGCAGGAGAAGGATTATGAACAGCCCTTTTACGATGTTTCTCATGCTGGAACACCCCCTATCTCAGGAAGTTTGGACTTGAGAGCATTCACCACAAAGAGAGTTATTAAGGCTTCTCCAATGCCTATCACTGCATGGTAACCGACCATTAGGCTTAACACTTTTCCAAAGGGGAGACTGTGACTTATACCTATCTCCACTGAAGCCAACAATGCCCCTAAAACTACCGCCGACCAGGAAGCCAATGCTATTCCAAATGCTTCATTGAAGTTCTTGAACTTGGAGTATATCCAGTATCCAACAAAAGCCCCAACTACCCCCATGTTTAGTATGTTTGCCCCTATGGCAGTTATTCCTCCATCTCCAAAGAGGAGGCTCTGGATCAATAGTACTGCCGTCATTACTAGCACTGCTGCGTATGGCCCTAAGAGCACTGCCACGAGTACAGCTCCGAGTAAATGCCCGCTTACTCCCCCTATAATTGGGAAATTTACCATCTGGGCAGCAAAGATGCCAGCTGCAAACAGTCCTAGGAGAGGAATTTTATCTTCTGGGAAGTTCTTTAACTTCCTTAATGAATATGCGAGTATTCCAATCGTCACTGCATATGTTACCACTATCACAGGAAGACTTAACAGCCCATCAGGGATGTGCACATTGTTCACCTCCTTTGATTATCTGATGGCACCAAGTCTTGATAAGGTAACACCAAATAAAAGCTTTTTTAAAACCTTCATTTTCCAACTAGAGGTTGCTGTAATTAGTTCAAATAAACACCTAAAGTGTTAAATAGTTTGGAGATCAAGATAAATCATAAGGAAACAAAAAAGTTTCCAGAGTATGAGGTGAAAAGTTATGAGATTTAACAAAGTTTTTTCTCTGCTGTTAGTCTTTGTCGTGTTTGGAGCTACAGCAGGGATAGTAGGGGCAGCTCCAGTTGAAAAAGTTCGAGTAATAATAACAATAGACAAGGACTTTAACGAAAACTCCATCTTTGCACTTGGAGGCAACGTTGTTGCAAGAGGAAAGATATTTCCAATCGTTGTTGCAGAACTCCCTCCAAGAGCAGTTGAGAGATTAAAGAATGCTAAGGGTGTTGTTAGAGTAGAATACGATGCGGAGGCCCATATATTAAAAGGCAAACCACCGGGAACAGGCAAGCCAAAGCCTTCACAACCAGCTCAAACGATTCCATGGGGAATTGAAAGGATTAAAGCCCCGGATGTATGGAGCATAACTGATGGTTCAAGTGGTGGAGTAATTGAGGTTGCAATCCTCGATACGGGAATTGATTATGACCACCCGGATTTAGCGGATAATATTGCTTGGGCGGTAAGTGTACTTAGGGGCAAAGTATCCACAAAGCCCAAGGACTACAAAGATCAAAACGGACACGGAACTCATGTGGCTGGAACTATAGCGGCACTTAACAACGACATTGGAGTTGTTGGAGTTGCTCCAGCTGTGGAGATTTATGCTGTTAGGGTTCTTGATGCAAGCGGTAGAGGATCTTATAGCGACATAATCCTTGGAATAGAGCAAGCTCTTCTTGGCCCCGATGGAGTTCTCGACAGGGATGGAGATGGAATAATAGTGGGTGATCCGGATGATGATGCTGCAGAAGTCATAAGCATGAGCCTTGGAGGCCCAAGCGATCTCCAAGCATTTCACGATGCAATAATAGAAGCGTACAATTACGGTGTCGTCATTGTTGCAGCAAGTGGTAATGAAGGTTCTTCAAGTCCAAGCTATCCGGCAGCCTACCCAGAAGTCATAGCCGTTGGTGCAACTGACATTAATGACCAAGTACCTTGGTGGAGCAACAGAGGAGTGGAAGTGAGTGCTCCTGGTGTTGATATACTAAGCACGTATCCGGACGATACCTATGAAACACTTAGTGGCACTTCAATGGCAACACCTCACGTTAGTGGAGTAGTGGCATTAATTCAGGCAGCATACTACAACAAATATGGGTATGTCCTTCCAGTTGGAGCGTTTGATGACATGAGCAATAATACTGTTAGGGGAATCCTACACTTGACAGCTGATGATGTCAATTCAAATGGATGGGATGCAGACTATGGTTATGGAATAGTTAGAGCGGATTTAGCTGTTCAAGCCGCTATCGGCTGATCCTCTTTTACTTTTTCTTCAGAAACTTTTAAATGGAATATCCTCGTATTGCTATTTTGGTGATTCATATAGAGTCAAAAACAGCTCTCAATATAAGCAGATTCATTGTTTTCCTAGGATTTATAACTGCTCTCATCTATCAAAGGGTGGATCACATATACCGGACTCTTGTGGCTTTGATAGGCCTTTATATTCCTGATATGGTTGATAGATATTTCTCAAATCCTAATCCTAAATTAAGACCATTTTTGGCTCCAATCTACAACAAAAAGACGATGGTACTCTTGGGAATTTTTATAGCGGTTCATGTTTCTCTTGTAAACGTTCCCTTCACTACAGTTGACCTATTCCACAAAGAGTGGGGAAACGCGGACATGATAAGCCACTTCCTTGGAGGAATGGCTGTTTGGGCTATAATTGCTGAAGTTCTCCTTAATTTATCAGATGAAGGGTATTTAAGGTTAACAAAAAGAAAATTGGTTCTTTATTCTTTTTTGGCTCTTTTCATTTTAAGTTTTGGATGGGAAGTTGTTGAAAAGCTTAGTGAAAGCGAAATTTCGTTTATTCATGAGGATGCTGAGAATAAACTGAGGGACATTATTATGAACGCATTTGGGGATTGTTTGCTCTGTACTTAGTTCTCAAAGGAGGGTACCCATTTGAAATGGATTTGAAGCATTAAGCAATCAAAAACTTTATTAACCTAATGTAAATAAATCTCATCTCGGAAAGGTTTAAATGGTATGAAAACCAATATAAAATTGAAGGAGGTGTCAAGAATGGTCGGGATTTCTGTCCAGGAAGTTATGACAGAAAAATTTGCAAAAATCGACATAAACGCCCCCCTTTCTGAGGCGATTGGAATTTTTGAAAAAGAAGATCCGGATTTAATTGTTGTTTTTGATGGAAAGCTGTATAAGGGTGTATTGACCCAAGATTTGATAATCCGCTCCCACTTAAAGTGGGATCCGACAAAGGCTAAGGTTAGGGATGTATACAAGCCCGCACCCGTTGTAAAACCTGATGAAGATCTAAGTTTAGCAGCTAAACTTATGATAGAGACTGACTTACGTTCACTCCCTGTTGGGGAGGATAAGAACAATGTTATTGGTGTAATAAGCGATATTGCCCTACTTGAGAGGGTTGCCAAGGAAGAATTTGGAAAAAGACTCGTAAAAGAGTTTATGAGCAGTACCGTAATTACCCTTAAACCGTATGATACTGTGGCTAAGGCACTTGCAACAATGAGAGATCATGCTATCTCAAGAATCCCAGTTGTAAACGAAGAAGGAAAGCTCGAAGGCTTGGTAACACTGCATGACCTGATTATCAGGTTTATAAAACCCAGATTCAGAGCACAGTTTGGAGAAGTGGCTGGAGAAAAAATCCCACCGTTCTCAACTCAGCTTAGGGAAGTTATGTTTAGAGGAGTGATAACAATAAAGCCTGAAGCAAGCGTTAGGGAAGCTGTAGAATTAATGAGGGAGCACAACATCGATGGCCTTGTTGTGGTTGATAATGAAAACGTAGTTAGAGGAGTTCTTACGGTTAAGGATCTCCTGCTACCAATTTCAAGAATGGTCGAGCAGAAGGCCAGGTTCTACTTACAGCTTGGTGGAGATGCCCACTATTTAAGTGACTTTACAAGGGAGAGAATAATCTCCGACATAAGGAGATTTGTTGAGGGATATGAAGACCTTCTCGGAAATGAAGGAATAATCTACCTTAGGATCAGGAGATTCCCGGAGAAACTACGTGGGGTTCACCTCTACCAAGCAAGGATGAGAATTGTGACTGACAAAGGGCAGTTTATAGCCACGGGTGAAACATGGGGAGCAATACAGGCAGTTCATGATGCCTTAAGAGCTATAGAAAGGCAGATACTTCAAAAAGTGGAGCTTCAAAGAGAGACAAAGCACACCAGGAGGTTTATAGAGTATCTTGGCTTCTGAGTTTTCTTTTTATATTCTGCTGCTGAATTCTCTTTCTAGGAGTGCCACCTGCTTCTCGGTTAGGGTTCTTGGGTCTATTATTAGAGCTATAACCTTCCCCTCGCTTACAACTCTGTCCTTTAAATCAAATAGGAACTTAACGGCACTCTCAAATCCGTTTTCTATCATTAAATACTCAAATCCATCTATATAAACCGCATTGTAGCCACTTTCAAGGTTCTTGGTTAGGAGATGAATTAAGACATCTATTCTTGTTGGTGATACTGGGTAGATTTTCCCGTCCATTTTGATGCCACTTTCTTCAATTTTTGTTAGCCAGTAAACTAGGGTATTTTCTGGGACTTTTTCTTTTGGCAGGTCTCTTGTTATCATAATGATATTTTGATCAAAGAAATTCGGGATTGCTTTTTTCAGATCTTCTTTGCTTTTGAAAATAAATGCTCCCTTAATTTCTGGAAGTTTTTGCTGTTTTGGTGTCTCGAATACTGCCATTTTAGAGGGATATATTGCGAATTTTAGTGCTCCAGCTGCAGCCATTAATCGAAAAACTGCCGCTAGCAGAAACGCTGCTTGGGCTATTGACTCAATGTTTCTTGTAAAAGGATATGTGAGGTTTATTGCCCCCAGAAGAATCAGCCCCCACGGAAAGAGCTCCTCAAGCGTGTTCTTGGAGATTACATAGTTCCTCAACACGTATCCAACATAAATTAAAGAGGCTCCAAAGACAAAGCTGGGAAATGATGATTTAATTGCAAATGAATGTTCAAACCTGTCAAAAAACTCTGTCGCTAGCAGAAAGAGCCAGATATATGCTGCAATAGCGAATATTCCCAATGTTACAACGTCTTTAAACTCGCTCCTTTCTTTCCTTAGCTGAATTCCTCCCCAAGTTAGGAGACCAGCTACAAGGAAGTTTGGTATATTGGATGCAATGTCATATGCCCCTTGTCTAATGGAAACGCCGAGAGGAGTTAGGATATAACTTTCCACATCGAGGGCATTTACAAATAATGCTGTGGTTATTAGTCCCCAGCGTTTTTCCCTGGTTTTTGCGGCTTTATAAAACACGGCAAGGAAAAGCAACCATCTCGATAGGAAATTAAGGTAGGGAATGAAAGCCATTCCCCTCACCTTTCTATAATCTCTTTTTCCTGTTTGGCAACAACCAGCACATTGGGGGGAATGTTCTTATCAACTATCACACCCGGACCAATAAAGGAGTTGCTTCCTATTTTTCTTCCCGGGTATATTGTTACGTTAATGCCTGTTTTTACGTTGTGTCCTATTATTGCCCCCATCTTTCTTCTTCCGCTATCCTCGAGTTTGCCTTTTATTTCCACCTTTATAGTTTTGTTGTCGTGTCTTAAGTTAGCCGTTATTGTTCCAGCCCCTAGGTTGGTGTTTTCTCCAACAATTGAGTCCCCTACATAATTTAAATGAGGAGCGTTGCTGTGATCCATTATTATTGAGTTTTTGACTTCAACAGCGTTTCCTATATGGCACTTATCTCCAATGCTTGTGTAGGGCCTTATGAAGCAATTAGGTCCTATTTTGGAGTTTTTTCCAATTTTCACTGGCCCTATGATGTACGCTCCACTTCTAACAACTGTTCCTTCTCCGATTTCCACGGGAGGAAGAATTGTAGCTCCCTCCTCCACAATACCCTTTATGCTGTGCTGGAGATGGTTTTTGAGAATATACTCATTTAGCTCTAAGAGATTCCATGGTCTCCCTATATCGTTCCAGTAACCCTCATAAACTGCATATGTAACTTTTCTACCTTCTTTTATCATGAGGTTTATTGTGTCTGTTATTTCATATTCTCCGCGTTGGCTCTGTGGGGTGTTTTCTATGAACTTAAAAATCTCTGGCTTGAACAAGTAAATTCCCAAGTTTGCATACCCAGAAACAGCTCCGGGCTTTTCTCTAATACCCTTTACGAGTTCTCCCTCTACTTCCACCATTCCAAAATGAGTTAGATCCTCAAATCTCTTCACAAGCAACGCAGCATCAGCATTACTTTTTCTGAAGGACTGCAAAAGAGTCTTTATGCCTTCTCTTTCAAAGTATATGTCTCCATTGACGGCTAAAAATTCCTCATTTTCGATGTATTCAATTGCGGAATAGATAGCTTTTGCTGTTCCTTCTCCTTCTACCTGTTCCACGTAGGTTATTGGTTTCCCGCCGTATTCGTCTCCGAGGTATTCTATAAGTTTTTCCTTTTGGTACCTCACAATTACTATGAACTCATCAACAAAGGGATATATATTTTCAAAAACATAATCTATTATTGCTTTATTTGCAACTTTGAGCATAACTTTTGGTCTATCATCTGTGAGAGGCCTCAGTCTTTCACCTTTTCCAGCTGCGAGCACTACACCCTTCATACCAACACCCCCAAGAGAGATGCTATCAAAGCTATGAAACCAAAGAAAATGCAGAACTTGGAAAAATCAAGTCGCTTGGCAATTTCCAGCATAATCTCAATCATAAGAAGGCTCACAACAAATGCAGTTATTATTGCAGCTAATGGGAGTGTTAGAGGTTCAGAAGTACTTGAAACTGTAGGTAGCTCTAGAAATAGCGCCCCTGTAATAGCAGGAATGGCCATTAAAAAACTAAGTCTTACAGCTTTTTCTTGTTTTACGCCTAGAAGCAATAGAGTCCCTACTGTCATTCCTGATCTCGATATTCCAGGGATTACCGCCACTCCCTGTGCAACTCCCGCAACTATTGCGTCAAATATTGTCACTTCCTCTTTTTCTTTTTTTAATCCTTTTTCCAGCTTTTCCAGAGGGGCTTCTTGAGCTTTCTTTAAAATTATGCCGGTAAGTATTAGGGCTATGCCTATTACCCCGTTAATCGCTTCTCCGTTAAATGAGGATGCGACAATTTTGAAAGTTTTGTAAATTGGCAGGCCTATTATCCCCGTGAATAGAGTAGAATAGAATAAAAACCTTTCCTCCTCTTCCCATCTAAAGAGAACTAATTTGAGTAGAATCCTGCCTAAATCATATCTGAACTTAAAAAATAAGGCCATAAGAGTCCCTAAATGCAAAAGCAGGGAGTAAGAATAGGCCTGCTCTGGAGGGATCTTCAGAAAGTTTATTAGCAATAACATTACCTGCCCAGAACTACTTATTGGTAGCCATTCCGTAATCCCTTGCAAGAGCCCAATAAAAATGGCCTGGTAATACTCCATAGCTGCCACTATAGAAACTAACTATGGTTATAATAAATAAACCTTTCGCAGCTCAAAGGTAAAAATTAAGAGAAAAGCTCAAATTTAAATCTTTAAATAACTTTTAGGGATAAAATAATATCAGATAACCTCGGCGAAGGCGAATTTTCTCTTCACACTGTTAATTACAATCTCTACTTCGTCCCCAACTTTTGTGTTTGGAACGAATACTACAAATCCTTTAATTCTAGCAATTCCATCTCCGCCTTGTCCAATGCTCTCTATTTTTACCTTATATCTTTCTCCAACCTTAACTGGAGCTTCAAATCTTCTTCCACCAAATCTATCTCCATACATTTCCAACAATCTCCTTTCAAATTTTCAGCACCCTAGAAGAGCGCTGAATTTAGTTCTTTTAGAGGTTTATAAAGGTTTGCATTTTGTTTTGACCATGTACAATGGTAATGATCTAAGTAATTAAAAGTTTCCCAGTGTCTATTATTGTGCGGCATAGCTTATAATTTTGCAGAAAAAAACGCTTTTCTACATAACCTTTGGTTAAAAACAAGGCTTTTTATACCTTTATTGTTAATTTAGACTTTTACAAAAGCCTTTTAAAAGAAACTGCTGAAATCCATATCGATAAAAGCAAAAAATGGTGAGAATTGGAGTTTAAATTGAAATTCGGGGTGGGAAAAATGAGTTTCATTGTTGCATTTATATGGTCGCTCGTGCTCTGGCTTGTACTTACGGCAGGTACCAATGGAATGCTCTGGAGCATGGAAGAGGTGATAGCAGGGCTTATATTTGCCATGATAATCGGATTTTCAACAAGGAACATCGTAGGAGAAAAAACACAGAGATTTCTAAATCCAATAAAATGGCTTGAATTTATTGTCTATGCCTTGGGTCCCCTCTTCTGGGGAATGGCAAAAGCAAATTTAGACGTTGCTTACAGAGTAATTACCGGAAAAATAAAACCCGGGATTGTTAGAGTACCTGTTGATCTTGAAAATGAGGCTCAGTATACGATATTAAGCAATTCAATTACTCTCACTCCTGGAACTTTGACTGTAGATGCTTGTCCAGAAGAAAAAGCTCTCTACGTTCATTGGATTTATGCAAAAGAAGAAGAGCCAGAAAGCTCCGAGTCTGTCGCTGGTTCTTTTGAAAAATGGGCAAGGAGGTTAGGAAAATGATTTTCGCTGAATTTTTCTATGGAGCGATGGCAATTGCCCTTGGGGCGTTTATAACTTTGATTCGCATCATGCTTGGTCCTAGTGTTCCTGATAGAGTTGTTGGCGTTGACACACTAAACACGCTTGTTGTAGCTGGAATGATTCTCCTAGGGGCAGCTTACGACAGAGTAATCTATATCGATATAGCCATAGTCTATGCCTTGCTCAGCTATATTGGAACTTTGGTAATTGCCAAGTATCTCCAGGGGGGATTGGAATGATCAAAAGTATAATCTACGTTTTTCTGGCAATTAGCATTACATTCAACTTACTTGGGAGCTTTTCACTTCACAGATTCCCTGATGTTTATACCCGACTGCATGGGGCCACAAAGTGCACAACTTTTGGGACAATATTTGCTGTTTTGGCTGTAGTTGTTCATGCGATTTGGCAGATAAAGGAAACAGGGGATCCAAAGTATCTTCAAATGGCTCTTCACAGCTTGGTTGCTCTGATAGCTTTGATGCTCACAAACCCAACGGGAGCTCATGCAATAGCGAAAGCTGCACATTTGAGCGGTTATAAGCCAGCAAAAGCTGTTATCGATGCATATGAGGGGAAGTTAAGAGGTGAAGGGACATGAACGTATTGACCGTTGATATGGCTATTCAGGCAGGGCTGCTTATTGGAATACTGCTCTCCTCATACTGGATGATAACTACAAGAGATCTGCTTTCAGCGGCATTAGCTTCTGCAGCTATGAGCCTCCTTCTTAGTTTGGAATTCTATATGCTCCATGCACCAGATGTTGCTATAGCAGAAGCAGCTGTTGGGGCAGGTGTTGTTACTGCAATAGTTGTTTATGGAATCTCAAAAACCGAGAGATGGGAGCGTGAGGGTCCATGAGAAAGACATTTGGGGCATTATCCCTGCTCTTCATATTTGGAATGTTGCTCTTAATCGCCAATCCAAATTATGGCTTAAAATTTGGATTAGGGGGAGAAGACTGGCAAAAATATCGCTATACCGACCAGTATTACATAGATCACGGCGTTGAAGAGGTGGGGGGAACCAACGTTGTTACTGACATAGTCTTTGATTATAGAGGTTATGATACTCTTGGAGAAGCAACAGTTCTCTTCACCTCAATAGCAGGAGCTGTTGCATTGCTTAGAAAATGGAGGGAGGAAAATGAGGAGTGACATGGGACTTATAGTCAAAACAATGGCGAGGGCTACGATACCGCTCATTGGGATTTTTGGAGCTTACGTGATCTCTCATGGTCATCTAACACCCGGTGGAGGTTTTCAGGGTGGGGCAACAATCGCTGGGGCAGGGATATTATTCCTTATAGCATTTGGAATCAACGAAGCCAAGGAAAAGATAAACAAAAGCTTATACTCTGCCCTTGAAGGATTAGGAGGATTAGTTTTTTTAGCAGCTGGCATGCTTGGCCTTGGCGTAGCATTCTTCTACAACGCACTATGGCATAATGGCCCAATTTTCAATGGAGAACCCGGTACGCTTCTCTCAGCAGGTTACCTACCAATAATGAACTTGGCTGTAGGCCTAAAGGTCTATACCGGTCTGGTGAGTGCTGTTTTCGCAATGGCTCTTTTCAGGAGGTGGAGGAAGTGATACCTCTCCAATTTGTTACGGCATTCTTAATGATTTTCATGGGTGTTTATGCGTTCTTGTACAAAAGGAACCTCATTAAGCTAATCTTGGCCCTTAATTTAATTGATGCGGGTATACATCTCCTGTTAATAAGCCTCGGATATAGATTAGAAAACGGCCTCCTTCCTACTGCACCCATCTACACTGGATATGAAACGTTAAAGGGGACTCCAATGGTTGGCCCGATACCACAGGCTTTAGTGCTCACGAGCATAGTAATTGGGGTTTGTGTCCTTTCATTAGCAATGGCATTAACAATAAACGCTTACAGACACTATGGGACACTTGACGTTAACAAGTTAAGGAGGTTGAGAGGATGACGCTCCCGTTTCTGATTATACTTCCATTATTTGGAGCATTTTCAATGCCAATAATTAGTTTGCTCGGAAAGAAGCTCAAGGAATATTGGGCAGTTATCATCAGCGGCGCTACGTTTGCAGTTGCCGCTAAAGTATTTTACACAGTATGGAGAAACAATGAAATCCTTCTTTATACCCTCGGAAGCGATAATCCAATTGGTCGGGGAGTGAATTTCCCAATCAGGATTGTGTGGGAGGTAGACTTATTTGGAGCACTTTTGGCATTAACAATAACTTTTGTGGGCTTTTTGGCAATAATTTATTCTCTCGGATATATGAAGCATGACACTGGCTTAGAGAAGTACTACACTTTAGTGCTTGTTTTGGAACTGGGAATGCTGGGAATTGTTATCACAGGTGATATTTTCAACTTCTACGTATTTTTGGAGATAATGAGCATTGCAAGCTATGCTCTAGTCGCCTTCAGAAACGACACATGGGAAGGAATTGAAGCGGGAATTAAGTACATGTTCGTTGGTTCATTAGCAAGTTCCTTTATTCTCTTGGGCATTGCCTTGCTTTATGGTCAGTATGGAACGCTTACAATGAGTTATCTTGCCATAAAAATAGCCGAAAATCCAACACTTGTGGCAAAAGTTGCTTTGGCTTTCCTTATTGGGGGACTGCTCTTTAAGAGCGGTGCGGTTCCGGTTCACATGTGGTTGGCTGATGCACACCCGGCAGCTCCAAGTTCAATTAGTGCTATGCTCTCAGGTTTAGTTATCAAAGCTGGTGGAGTTTACGCTATAGCGAGGATAATATTCAGCATTTTCAACCCCGGATTGCATACATACCTGAGAACATTCAATGCTCCCTCAATCGATATGAATGTAATTGGCTGGGTTATAGTGTTCTTTGCTTGCCTAACACTTCTTGTCGGAAATGCCATGGCAGTTGTGCAGACTGACATGAAGAGGCTTTTTGCCTTCTCAAGCGTGGGCCAAATAGGGTATATTCTGCTTGGAATTGGGATTGGAACTTTAGCATATGGCACTGAGGCAGGAGAATTGGCGCTGGCTGGGGCGATATACCACATAGTGAATCATGCATTGATAAAGGCTCTGCTCTTCCTTGTGGCTGGAGCGGTTATCCATCAGGTAGGAACAAAGAACCTCAATGAATTGAGCGGACTGGCAAAAAGAATGCCGTTAACGACGTTCTCCTTTATAGTAGGAGCCGCCGCAATAATCGGTCTTCCACCGCTAAATGGGTTTGCTAGCAAGTGGATCATTTACGAAAGCTCTGCCATGTATAATCCAATCCTCGCTGCTATTGCTGTTGTTGGCACGGTGTTTTCTCTTGCTGCATATACCAGAGTGCTCTTCACGTTCTTGGGCGGGGAGAGTGAGAGGGTAAGGGACGCAAAAGAACCAGAAAAGGGCATGATAGTTCCAATGATAATTTTAGTGGCGGCAATAATTGTAATGGGACTTCTTCCGTGGCAGATAAGCGACAAAATAATGATACCAGCTGCAAAAATGCTTGAACAACTCAATGGTGAGTACGTACTTGCTCTCTTAAAATTCATTGGAGGTGCATGAAATGTTCGGTTATTGGGATGCTCTCTATTTCATTTATGCTTTCTTCATCGGTTTGTTGATTAGCTACTTGCTCATGAAGTGGGCAGAAAAAGTTAGTATGGGCACTAGAAGGACAGGAGATGGAACGAAGGTTTACATTAGCGGTGAGGATCAGGATAAAGTCATTCCTCATTTTGAGCATCTTAGGGGTCATTTCACAGGAAGACATGTAATGTGGGGCTTGATAAGAGGAGCTCATAGAATGTTTTTGGTGTTTAGAAGGGAACACACTGGCCTGCTTACGGATTACGTTGCATATCTCTTGGTCACTATAGCAATAGTGCTTGGAGCGCTTGTCATTGGGGGGTGAAACTATGAGTGAGAGAGAAATGCTTGAGAAAAGAATATCAAAGCTCTGTAAGTATCTTGGAAGATCACCGTGGGTATTTCACGTTAACAGCGGCTCATGCAATGGATGCGACATTGAGATAATAGCCGCTCTCACCCCTAGATACGATGCGGAGAGATTCGGGGTAAAGCTTGTTGGAACACCAAGACATGCCGACATCTTGCTGGTAACTGGCCCCATTACAGATCAAAGCCTTGAGAGAGTTAAATTGATATATGAGCAAACTCCGGATCCAAAAGTTGTTGTTGCTGTAGGAGCATGTCCTACCGGTGGTAGTGTGTTTTTTGAAAGTCCCTTTACAAATGCCCCCTTAGACAAACACATCCCAGTGGATGTTTTTGTTCCAGGGTGTCCACCTAGGCCGGAGGCAATACTCTATGGTGTGGTTTTAGGATTGGAAAAACTCATAAAAAAGATAGAAGGTGAGAAAGAATGACTCCTGAAGAGTTCTTAGAGATAATTTTAACAAAATTCCCTGATGTCAAGGGAGAAGTTCGTGAGAACAAACTTCCCCATCCGAGAAAGAGGGTTTGGATAAACGTCGAGAGAGAGAACTTCAAAGACCTTATGAAGCTTATAAAGGAGATTGACCCAAAAGCACAGTTTTCCATAATAATAGCCAGGGATGGAGGGGATTATTTAGAGGCTAAATATCATCTTGAACTATTTTATGAGCAGACTCCGAGTATTTCCCTTATAGTGGGAACTAAATGCCCCAAAGATGATCCAAAACTTCCCACTGTTACGGACGTGTTTCCGAGTGCACTTCCCTATGAGAGAGAGGTTCAGGAGTTTTTGGGATTGTTCTTTGAGGGAATACCCGACCCAAGGAAACTGTTTTTACCAGAAGACTTTCCAGAGGGTGTTTATCCTTTAAGGAAAGATGAAAGAGGTATCAGCGGTGAAATGATAAAGAATGCAGGCCATCCTTACAAAATGAAAAAGGAGGGTTAAAAATGGAGAATAGAGTAGAATATTGGGTTAAAATCCCAATTGGTCCCATTCACCCAGCACTTGAAGAGCCTGAAAAGTTCATCATTACCCTAGATGGTGAAAGAATAGTAAACGTTGATGTAAAGCTGGGATATAACTTGAGAGGAGTAGAATGGATTGGCATGAGAAGAAATTACATCCAGATACTTTACCTTGCTGAAAGAATGTGCGGGATATGTTCCTTTTCTCACAACTATACGTATTCTAGGGCAGTCGAAGAAATGGCTGGGATAGAAGTACCGGAAAGAGCCGAGTATATAAGGGTGATAATTGGAGAGCTGGAAAGAATCCACTCTCATTTGCTCAATCTTGGAGTTGTAGGGCATGCTATAGGTTATGACACTGTTCTTCACCTAAGCTGGCTTGCTAGAGAAAGGGTTATGGATATCTTGGAGGCAATAGGAGGGAACAGAGTAAACTACGCTATGAACACGATCGGAGGCGTGAGGAGGGATATAGAGGATAGGCACAAAAGGGCAATTCTGGAGATGATAAAATACTATCGGGAGGAGGTCATGCCAAAGATCGAGGAGATATTTCTCTATGATCCAACTGTTGAAGCTAGGCTCAGGGATGCAGGAGTTATACCCAAGAGGATAGCTATTGAGTACAGCGCTCAAGGTCCAACAGCAAGAGGAAGCGGGGTTGAGAAGGACGTCAGATACAATGAACAGCTCGGAGTCTATCCGGATTTGGGAATTAAACCAATAACTCCAAAGGAGTTCACAGGGATAATCAAAGGGGATGTGTTTGATAGAATGGTCGTCAGAGTTGGAGAACTGTGGCAGAGCATGGAACTCATAGAGAGGGCTTTAGACCAAATGCCGGAGGGGAAAATAAAGGCATTTCCAAAGGATAACGTAACTTTGATCCGGCTTAAAAAGGCAGAAGGTGAAGGTGTTGGCAGATATGAAGCTCCAAGAGGAGAGCTCATTCACTACGTAATGGCCAACCCCGGAAGTGAAATTCCGGAAAGGTGGAAAATGAGGGAGCCTACTTTTCCAAACCTCTTTGCAGTTGCAAGGGCACTAGTGGGAGAACAGCTTGCTGATGTGCCAGTTGCAATCGCATCGATAGATCCTTGTCTAAGCTGTACGGATAGAGTAGCTGTTATAGATGCTAAAACTGGCAAGAAAAAAGTTCTTACAGAAAAAGATCTTCTCAGAGCTTCAATTGAGAAAACGAGAGAGATAAATCCAAACATAAAAGCAAAACCGGAGCCAGTTGGAAGTGCTTGTGGGGGTGTTAAGTTATGAACATCGTTTATCTGACCCTTGGATTGATAGCAATTTACCTTTACGTCTCCTTTGCTTCTCTCCTTTGGGAGGGATTGGATAGAAAGTTGGTTGCGAGAATGCAAAGGCGAATGGGTCCTCCAATACTTCAGCCGTTTTATGACTTCCTAAAGCTGGTAAGTAAGGAGTCCATAATCCCAAGAGATGCCAACAGGCTCTTTGAAATTGCCCCAATGTTAGCATTAGCATCTTCAATAGCCCTCTTAGCTTACACCCCTCTTGGATTTGAGCCAATCTTGGCCACGAAGGGGGATGTGATAGTTTTCATTTACTTACTTGCTCTCATTGGCTTTGTGAGGGTAATTGGTGCCGTTAGCTCAGGCTCTCCGTATGCACAGATTGGAGCTCAGAGGGAGATCATCATGTTAGCTTCCAGGGAAGTGCCTATGATGCTAGGGCTCTTTGCAATTCTCTGGCGTTTAAGCAAGCTTGGAGTTGAAAAACCTTTCAGCTTGGGGACGTTTTATCAATATAACATCTGGGAAATTGGTACCCCCTTGACGATAGTTGGTACATTTGTCCTTCTCATGGTGTTCCTGCTCTGGCTTGCAAGCGAGATTGAAGTTGGTTATTTCAACATTCCGGAGGCAGAAACAGAAGTTGCAGAAGGGCCTATGGCAGAATACAGCGGAAGACACCTAGCATTATTCAAGCTAAGCAGTGCTTTGAAAGAATTCGCAAGTGCTAGTTTGGTCGTGGCCATCTTTTTCCCATGGGGCATAAGCGGATACATTGGTTTAACCGGCATCGCGGCAGTAGTTCTTGATGTGGTATTCCACACGCTTAAAGTTTTTGCAGTGCTTTTTGTGAGTATGAGTATATTTAGAGCTATAACTGGAAGACTCAGGGTTACACAGGCAGTCAGCATGTTTTGGGGCAAGATTCTTCCAATGAGTTTAATTGGAGTGTTGTTGTTGGTTATAGACGTTCTGGGGGTGATTGCATGAAGATTCCCCCAACTCTTTCCGTAGTCCTAAGCAACCTCTTCAAAAAGCCTGCAACAAATCCATTTCCTCAAGGCGATCCGGTTCCAACTCCAGAAGGGTTTAGGGGAAAACTAATTTATCATGTGGATAAGTGTATAGGATGTAAGCTCTGTATTACCGTTTGTCCAGCGGGAGTGTTTGAATACGTGCCGGAACTCAAAAAGGTGACTCTCTGGCTGGGAAGATGTGTCTTTTGCCAACAGTGTGTTGATGTCTGTCCGGTAAATGCATTAGAGATGAGCAGTGAGTTCCTACTTGCAACATACGACAAATACGATGATAACCTCAGATGGCTCAAAGATGAGGAAATTAAAGAAATGCTTGCCAAACAGGGAGGAAAAACAAAGAAATATCGTATAATTGCAGAGAAATGTAAGGGATGTACACTATGTGCCAGAAACTGCCCGCAAAATGCTATTGAAGGTTCACCTGGGAAAGTGCATAAAATTGACTCCAATAAGTGTGTTGGATGTGGTATATGTGCAACGGTATGTCGCTTTGGTGCAATAGAAGAATACGAAGAGTGAACATTATCTCTTTTCTTCTGTTACTTTTATGGTTTTTAGTTAAAAATCTTGCCCATTTATTATCATAGCTTCTAAATTTTTTAACATTACTGAACTTTTTCGAACAATTTTGTACTCTTATGTTCTATTTTATGTAAAGCTTTACTACTTTTATATTTGTCAAATTACATGTTTTTAACCTTTTGTTAAAGAAACGTATTTAATGGATTTTGGACAAGCAGGTAATGGAGATAGTTTGAAATATGCTCTTAAAAGGTTTAAAACCTAAAGTTGAGGTGGGAGAATGCCCTTTACGACATCTTTCCTATGGTCGTTGATTGTGTACCTGATCTTAACAGCAGGTTCCGGTAGTGTTTTACTATGGAGTCCAGCAGAACTAGCAGCTGGAATTATAATAGCAGCTCTCATAGGATATGCAACGAGAAACATAATGGATGAAAGGCTTGATTACTTTTTTAACCCAAAAAGATGGGCGCTTTTCCTGATTTATGCAGTGGGACCGTTCTTTTATGCCATGGCAAGGGCGAACATTGACGTTGCTTATAGAGTTATAACAGGGAAGATAAGGCCAGGAATAGTGAAAATCTCCCCAGGATTAACGAGAGATGAAAGCAGAACCCTTCTTGCAAATTCAATAACACTAACTCCCGGAACGTTTACTCTTGAGATTGACGATGAAGGAAACTTGTACGTCCATTGGATCAATGTTCCACCGGGAAAAGAAAAGCCAACCCCTGAGGAACTTTGTGGATACTTACCAAAATGGGCAAGGAGGATTGCGGAATGACACCTGAAAGTTTGTTTATGGGGGCGATGATACTGCTATTTCTCTCTGCTACACTGACAATGATAAGAATGCTAATCGGTCCAACAATTCCCGACAGAGTTGTAGCATTAGATGCTCTAACAACGACGACTGCTGGTGCTATGGTTCTCTATGGAGTAATTACAGAGCAAGCCGTGATTATTGATGTTGCCCTCGTTTATGCGGTTCTTAGCTATATTGCAACCTTGTACATAGCGAGGTACTTAGTAAAGAAGAAGGTGGGATTGGCATGATAGAGGGACTTTTGGCGATACTTCTTGCAATTGGAGTTGGGTTCAATCTACTGGCCAGCATTGGAATACTGAGATTTCCAGATGTCTACACAAGGATTCACGCTTCGACAAAATGTACGACTTTCGGAACGATTTTCATAGTCCTAGCAACCGTAGTTTACTCGATTTACAGATGGCTTCCAAACCATGACGCAAGGTGGATTACAATAGGAATCCACTCAGCCCTTGTGGTGATATTCTTAGTACTAACAAACCCTGTCGGAGCTCATGCAATTGGTAGAGCAGCTAGAAAATCTGGGATACGACCATATGGTGCTGTAATAGATGAACTGGAGGGATACTATGAGCTTTGAAAACTTCTTCTGGATTCTGCAGGTTTTCATTGCAATTGGATTAATAGGGAGCTCAATAGCCGCCATCAGGTTCAAAAACTTAATTGCTGCTGTAATAGCAATGGCAGTCTTTAGCTTGGCTCTCTCCGTAGAGTTCTACGTTCTTCAAGCGCCAGATGTTGCTATAGCGGAAGCAGGTGTTGGAGCTGGACTTACGACGGCAATGTACCTCCTCGCTATCAGAAACACCACCGATGAGGAGGTGGTAGAATGAGAAGAGCACTGGGATTATTTGCATTCTTATCATTCATAATCTTCCTCCTAGCCGTAGCTATGAGCTTGAGACCTTTTGGAGAGCCGCCTCATGCAGAGATGGACACCTATTTCATAGAGCACGCCCAAGAAGAGGCTTCGGCTAACAACGTTGTTACGAGTGTTGTATTTGACTACAGAGGTTTTGATACTCTGGGAGAAGCAACAGTCCTCTTCACCGCAGTTTCTGGTGTTCTAATGGCATTAAGACACTATGGAGGGAAGGAGAAATGACAACCACAATCATAAGAACAACAACAAAAATTTTAGCACCTTTAATATTGGTATTTGGCTCGTATATCATCCTACATGGTCATCTAACACCCGGTGGAGGTTTTCAGGGTGGAGCCGTATTTGCAAGCGGTTTGGCTTTGCTGATAGTGGCAAACAACAAAGAAAAGGTCAAAGAACTCTTTGATAAGGTTCCGCTAAGTCAGTTAGAAAGCCTTGGAGCTTTGGGATTCTTGGGAATTGGTGCATTAGGCCTCATGGGATACACGTTCTTGAAAAACGTGATTGCAAACAGCGGCTTCCTCTTTGGAGCGCCCACGCCTAAAGGGATTAACCCAGGCTATCTCAATACAGGCGGAACGCTTTCATACCTTAACATCTTCGTGGGAACAAAGGTATTGGCCGGTCTTACAAGCATAGTTCTGATATTCTTCCTTATACTCAGGAGGGAGAAAGATGAATGGTAGCATCTTTGTTAACTTCCCATTTATCGTAGTTGCAGTGTTGCTCGCCCTTGGCTTTTACACAATCGGATTTAAGCGTAACCTTATAAAGGTCGTAATTGGCGTTGAAATCCTTGAAGGGGCAGTGAATATGTTCATTGTGGCATTGGGTTATGTAAAAGGTGGTTACGCCCCAATTTACACGCAAGCACCGCCCGAAGCTGTAGGAAAAATGGTTCTGCCAACTCCACAGGCACTAACCCTTACGAGCATAGTCATCGGGGTTGCTGTATCTGCTCTAATGCTGGCTTTTGCCGTTAACATCTACAGACACTATGGAACCCTCGACGTTACCAAGATAAGGAGGCTGAGAGGATGATCGAGCACTTGCCTGCCTTAATGATTGCCGTTCCCTTATTTGGAGCATTTACAGCACCTCTGTTTAAGAAACACTATAAGGAAGTCTCAATATGGGCAATTATAATAACCGGCATAACCGTAATCCTCTCCCTCCTGCTCGCCAAGAAAGTAGTTACTGAGGGAATAATGGTCTATGTCTTTGGGGCGGACAAGCCAACCCTTGTGTTGCCTTCCGGTTACTCTGTTCCAATAAGGATTATGTTCGAAGTAGACGCCATGAGCGCATTTATGGCAATATCTGCAACGCTGATGAGCTTTATAGGGGCTCTCTACTCCTACAGCCATGTAGAGAGAGAAACAGGTCTGGAAAAGTACTATGCACTGTTAATGCTCCTTGAGGTGGGAATCCTTGGCATGGTGCTCACAGGAGATCTCTTTAACCTCTTCGTGTTCCTAGAAATAGCTGGTATAGCTGGATCGGCATTGGTAGGATTTAGAAACTATCGCGGTGAAGCAAGCGAAGCAGGAATAAAGTACCTCATTGTTAGTGCCGTAGCGTCTTTAATGGTGCTCTTTGCAATAGGTATACTCTATGGACAGTACGGGAATTTAAATCTCGCATACATAGCCAAAAATGTTTCCTTTAACCTAGTTGACATGATTGCACTCGGATTACTCTTTACATCCTTTGCAATGAAATGTGGTGCTGTTCCAATGCACTACTGGGTGCCGGATGCATATACAGAAGTTCCCGCGGGAATAAATCCACCTCTCTTGGTAGCAACTTATGCTAGCCTTTATGCCCTCTTTAGGGTGAGCTTCACGCTTTTTGCAAACGTTGTAATAGACCTAGCAAGGGTAGGATGGATTATGTCTATCCTAGGAGTACTTACAATGTTCATAGGCGTTACAATGGCTCTGGTTCAGAAAGACGTCAAGAGATTAATGAGCTACCACGCTATATCTCAGACTGGCTACATGCTTCTTGGTGTCGGCGTTGGTTTAACAGTTTTACACGACCCTTCAAAGCTTGCTGAGTTCGGAAGAGATGCGATGGCAGGTGGAGTGTTCCACATAATTAATCATATCATCTACAAAAGCTTACTCCTAATGACCGCCGGAGCCCTGTTCTATGTTACGGGAACAAGGAACCTTAATGAGATGGGGGGCTTGGCTAGGAAGATGCCCATAACCACAATAAGCTTCATGGTAGGGGCTGCTGCAATATCCGGCCTTCCGCCGTTTAACGGATTTGCGAGCAAGCTTCTCATATATGAAACATCATACCGGCTTAATCCACTCCTAACAGTATTTGCAATGGTTACCAGTGTTTTAACTCTGGCATCATTCGTTAAGGTATTTGCGTCAGCTTTCCTTGGTCCTCCGCTTGAAAAGTTCGAAAATACAAGAGAGGTTCCCAAACCAATGATAATTGCAATGGTAATTCTAGCAGCGCTTTGTATAATCTTTGGTCTCTTCCCGAACCTAGTACTTGACAAGCTTGTTTATCCGGCAGTTGATGCGTTAATCAACTTTGCTCAATACCACAGCTGGGGTGGTCTGGCATGAGCTTTACACTTACTACCCCTTCAGGATTTTGGAACCCCCTCCTATGGCTGATATTCTTAGCTCTCTTCGGCGTAATAGCCTATCTAATATACTCTAGAGGCAACCCATCCTATAAGAGAGATACTGAACAGATAAAGCCCTATTTGAGCGGTAATCCAGAGCCTACAAAGGAGAAAGTTCAGGTAAAGGCTGGAGACATCTATTGGGGATTCATCGAGGCTTTGAAAGGATACTACAAGGTGCTTCAAGCAATCCACACCGGGGACATGAGGGACTACATTTTGTGGTATCTTGGCATTGGAGCTATAATAACATTCATACTAATTGGAGGGGTGTAATATGGGTAAGTTGACTAATTTTAAGCGCTCTCTTTGGGTTTTTCATGCTTCGGGGGGTTCATGTAACGCATGTGATATCGAAATAGTGGCTGTGCTTACCCCAAGATATGATGCAGAGAGGTTTGGAATAAAGCTCGTTGGTTCTCCAAGGCATGCAGATGTTTTACTTGTCACGGGAGCTATTCCGAGAGACTTTGCTGACAAGCTTAGACGTATCTATGAACAGATGCCAGATCCAAAGGCCGTCGTTGTGATAGGAAACTGCGGGACAACAGGCGGCGTCTTTTATGATTCCTACAACATAGCCGGACCAATAGATGAGATAATACCAGTGGATGTCTACGTTCCTGGATGTCCCCCAAGGCCAGAGGCAATAATAGATGGAATTGTAAAAGCATGGCTCAAAATTGAGAAGCTTGAAAAAGAGCTGGAGGGGAAGGAGAAATGACACTAACCGCTGAAGAAATCCTTGAGAGATTGAAAGAAAAGCTTGGAGATGCGATATTAAACTATGAGGTAAAAGAATACAAAATGGGTGTCAAAAGGCCCAGAAGTTATCAGGAGATCTGGATGGAGATTAACAAGGATGCCTTCAGGAAAGCAGTTGAGGCAATATTTGAAATAGACTATCCACATTTACACTTTATTGCCGGAGAAGACGTTGGTGAAGCAATCAAGATGATATACTCCTTTGGGGTCTTTCACTCCCATCCATGGGGTGAAGTGAGCATAGTAATGAAGTTTGACCTCCCGAAGAGTAACCT
The DNA here is from genome assembly GCF_055393685.1 of Thermococcus aegaeus. Classification (NCBI taxonomy): domain Archaea; kingdom Methanobacteriati; phylum Methanobacteriota; class Thermococci; order Thermococcales; family Thermococcaceae; genus Thermococcus; species Thermococcus aegaeus. The sequence continues at coordinate 1,785,170 of NZ_AP042464.1, forward strand.
TGTCCTTCCCACGATAACGGATCTTATGATTGGTGCAGAAACTAATGAGAGAGAAATCAGAGAAATGCTCGGTATTGAATTTGAGGGGCTTAAGAACAAGAGACACCTCTTTTTGCCTGATGACTGGCCTGAAGGGAAGTATCCATGGAGAAGAGATGAGTATGGAGTTGAAGACATGATTAAACACACCCATAAGAGTGTAAAAGAAATTAGGAAACAAAGGGGTGAGCAGAATGGCTAAAACAACTTATTATGTCCCCATTGGCCCAATTCACCCAGCACTAAAAGAACCAATAAGGGTAGAGGCAGAGGTTGAGGGAGAGAAGATAGTGAAGGTTGATGTTAAGAGGGGCTTTGCGCACAGGGGAATTGAGTATATGGGAATGAAAAGAAACGCAATACAGACACTCTATCTTTCAGAAAGAATATGTGGAATATGCTCGATATCCCACCCATACGCATTTGTCATCGGCAGCGAGAAGGCTCTTGGTATTGAAGCGCCCCCGAGAGCTCAGTACATAAGAACAATAATAGCCGAGCTTGAGAGAATCCACTCACACATCCTATGGCTCGGAGTTATAGCACACGAAATAGGCTTTGACCCACTCCTCTTCTGGACATGGAAGGGAAGGGAAAAGGTCCTCGATGTTCTTGAAGCCATAACGGGCAACAGGATAAACTACTCAATGTACATGATTGGAGGAGTTAGGAGGGATTTGAAAGAGAGTCACATTAAAGCTTTGAGAGACATGATAACCTACTATTGGGAGTTCACAGAGCACATGAAGGAAGTTTTCTTGTCTGATCCGGTTTATAAGGCAAGGACAAGAGGAGTCGCACAGCTTTCAAAGGAAATGGCATTGAAGCTCAATGTAGTTGGGCCAACGGCTAGGGCCGCTGGACTGAGGATGGACGTTAGGCAGGATATTCCATACGACGCTTATGCGGACATGGATATTAAAGCAGTGGTTCCTCAAGACATAGTCGGGGAGGCAAGGGGAGATGCCTACGATATTACAATGGTGAGGCTTTACGAGATTGAGCAGAGTTTAGATATAATAGAATTCTGTCTTGACAACCTTCCAGAAGGAAAGATACTTGCAATTCCAAACTACGTAGCGTTGCTTAATAAAATCAAAAAGACAGAGGGAGAGGCAATTGGAGCACATGAGGCTCCAAGAGGAGAAGTTATTCACTACTTCAAGTACGATGGAACTAGAGACGGCCCTGCAGTCTGGAAGGTCATAGCGCCGAGTTACAACAACATAAATTCGTGGGCACCATTGTTGCTTGGAGCAGAAGTAGCAGATATTCCAGTGGTTGTGGCGTATATAGACCCATGTATGTGCTGTAATGATAGGGTAGCTGTCGTGAGGGATTCAAGCGGTAGGCTTTTAGACTACTCTTATCTGCACAAGAAAGCCGTAGAAAAAACCAAGAAACTTGAAAAAGAACTGGGGGTGAGGAAATGACCCCCGAAACTATTTTTTACGCTATAGGAATGCCAATAATAGGGGTGTTCCTTGGATTGATCTACAAAGGTATTGACAGAAGAGTATCTGCAAGAATGACCTCTAGAATAGGGCCTCCAATAAGGCAACCCTTCTGGGATGTTGGTAAATTACTCCTTAAAGAAACCGTTGTACCGGAAAACGCAGTAAGATGGATTTTCAATGCAATGCCTATCCTAGCATTCGCGTCATCAATGACCCTTCTTCTCTATATCCCATTCGGCATCTTAAAGGCACCCTTAGAAGGATACGGTGATCTGGTAGTTATTTTGTACCTCCTAACTCTTCAGGCACTTGCAATGGCTATTGGAGGATTTGCCTCAGGCAGTCCATTTTCCTCAGTGGGAGCCCAGAGAGAAATGGTTCTAATGATGAGCTATGAAATGCCCTTTGCAATAGTTATAACAGGCTTTGCCCTAATTTACAGGAGTTTTTCATTGAGCACAATAGCCTCTACTCCTGTATGGACTGTTGTGGGCCCACTAGGAGGATTGGGTGTTCTATTACTCTTGATAACCTTCCTATGGGTAACCCCAGCAGAGCTGGCGAAGCTTCCGTTTGATATAGCAGAGGCTGAAACGGAGATAGCAGAAGGTATGCTTGCAGAGTACAGCGGAAGGAACCTTGCCCTGTTCTATCTTTCAGATGCAGTTAGGGGCTTTGCCATGATAGCAATAGAGGTAGTCTTGTTCTTCCCCTTCACACTGAGCTACTTGTTTGGCTTGAATCTTTCGGGAGCGGCTCTCTATATAGCCGAGGGGCTTTGGTTCCTCTTCAAAGTCCTGATATTTTACATTCTAGCAGTGACGCTGGTCAGGACATCCTTTGCGAGGTTCAGGATAGAGCAGGCATCAAGGATCTTTTGGGTATATGTGAACATAATAGCCCTTCTTGGACTGGTGTTGATATGGGCGGAGGTGATGTGAAATGCCAACAAAAGCAATGTTCCTAATGATAAAACAGATGCTTCAGAGACCATTCACAAATCCATTCCCGGTAAAGCACGCTCCAAAAGATGTAACATCGCTTGTTGAGAAGATCCAAAAAGGAGAAGTAAAGATATATCCCCCCGTTCCTGTTCCGGAAGGATTCAGAGGAAAGCTACACTACGATCCCGAGAGATGCATTGGGTGCAGGCTTTGTATAATGGTATGTCCTGCAAATGCCATGGAGTGGATTCCAGAGCTTAGAAAAATAAGGCACTATGTCTCCCGTTGTATGTTCTGTGCCCTCTGTGTGGACGTATGTCCAGGTAAAAAGTTTCCAGGAGAAGAAAAGGCTGTAAAAGCCCTATCTATGAGTGACGAATTTCTCATTGCCGACTACGACAAGTACAGTGACAACCTTATAGAAGAACCCCCCGAGGCTAGGGAAAAAGGTATTTAATTACTTTTTTCTTTATTCTTTATCATGATACTTGTGGGGACATGTGGTTTTTGTGAAGCCAAGAAAAGGTATTTTGAAAACTTTAGCACTGTGGAGATTCAGCAAACTTTTTACAAAGTCTTGCAGGAAAAGACTCTCCAAGAATGGAAAAAGGAAGCTCCTGAAGATTTTGTGTTTTCTATTAAAGCATTTCAAGGCATAACACATCCCCCAACCAGCCCCACCTGGAGGCGGAGTAATGTAAAACCATCTGGAGACGTGGGACTGCTAAGACCCACGAAAGAGGTTTTTAAATACTGGGAGCTTACACTTGAAGAAGCTGAGGCGTTAGGGGCAAAATTTATTCTGATTCAGCTTCCTAAAAGCTTTAGAGAAAGTGAGGAAAGCTTTACCAATGCGGAAAGATTTTTTGAGCAGATAGAGAGAAGGAAGTTTAAAATTGCAGTTGAGCTTAGGGGTTGGAGTGAAAAGGGAATAAAGAAATTCGTTGAGGAGTTTGATCTTATCGACGTTGCTGATCCTTTAATTAGAAAGCCCCTCCATAGAAAGAGAATTAACTACTACCGTCTTCACGGAAGTTATCAAGAAGGGAGGATAATATACAAACACAAATACAGTGAGGAAGAGTTAAGGGAGATGGCTAAAAAGATCAAAGAGTGGGATAGAGGAGAGAGTTATGTTTACTTTTAAGGCGAAACTCTTTTAAACTTTGGGATGTAGTAAGGCCTCGGAGAGGCCACCGTAAAACAACCCGATGAGACGAGGGGTTTCACGTTACCACTCCGCTTGGAGTGGTTGACGCCGTAAGGCGTCCTCTAAAAAACCGCCTTTGAGCGGTTAAAAACTCTGGTGGGTGGCCTCTGAAACGATAACCCCAATCCGACTCTGGCCGGTAGGGGTAACGGGCCCAAGACCGGGCCTTCGGGCTGAGCCGAAACCGGCAACGGGAGTAGGCAATGCGCCCGTAAACCGAACCGCCAGTGGCGGGGGGTTAACTCGTTGGAACCCTCGCCGTTCATGGCGGGGAGGAGGTCAGTTCAACAACGTCTGTATGTGCGATGATGCTAAGCGTTTTATTCAAATCCTGGTTTTCTAATTTTTACAACTTCTTTATTAACAATGTTCGGAGGAATTTCCCCTTTAGCGAATGCTATTAAGTTCCTCGCAACCAGCTCTGCCATGCCTTCTCGAGCTTCATGAGTTGCACTGCCTATATGGGGAGTTAAAACAACGTTTTTTAACTTGAAAAGCTCCTTGTTGTAGTATGGTTCTTCTTCAAATACATCTAGGCCTGCTCCGGCAATCCATCCTTCTTTTAATGCTTTGATTAAGGCTTTAGTGTCTATGACTGCACCTCTAGATGTATTTATGAGGACTGCATTGGACTTCATAAGCTTGAGCTCTTTCTCTCCTACCATGTGATAAGTCTCTTTTGTTAGGGGAACGTGAAGGCTTATAAAGTCACTCTCTTTCAAAAGGGTCTCAAACTCCACATACTCTGCACCAATCTCTTTTTCTGCCTCGATTTTACGTGTTCTTGAGTAGTAGATGATTCTCATCCCAAACCCTTTGGCTCTCTTTGCAAGGGCCTGACCAATTCTTCCAAAACCCACTATTCCTAGAGTCTTTCCTTTCAGCCCATGTCCTAAGAGCATTAACGGATGCCAGCCAACTTCACTTTGTTTCCATTCTCCACTCCGTACAAAGGCATCAGCCTCTACAATCCTCCTTGCCACTGCTAAGAGAAGAGCAAATGCAAGATCTGCTGTCGCATCCGTAAGAACCCCAGGGGTGTTTGTAACGTATATCCCTCTTTTTGTGGCCTCTTCTATGTCTATGTTATCGTAACCAACGGCATACTGGGCTATTATCTCCAACTTTGAAGCGTGCTCTAATAGTTCCTTATCTACTTTGTCTGTTACAAGGGTCACTAAAGCATCAGCCTCTCTGACTTTCTTTAAGAGCACTTCTCGTGGAGGTGCCTTTGGATCTTCCCAGACTTCTATTTCATAAAATTCTTCAATCATCTTAATTCCATTTTCCGGAATTTGTCGGGTTATGAACACCTTAGGTTTCATGATATTCCCCCTTCTAAGATAGCAGTCAAAACGTATAAATATCTTTATGAAGATTAATTAACGGTGATGTGGATGGACTATACTAAATACCTAGCTGGAAGGGCAAATTGGATTAAGGGTTCAGCTTTAGCCGAGGTCATGAAAAAGGCATCGGAACTTCAAAAGAAAGGAATAAAGTTAATTTCTCTCGCAGCTGGGGATCCAGATCCAGAGTTAATTCCAAGGGCTGTTCTTGGGGAAATAGCGAAAGAAGTTCTTGAAAATGAGCCAAAATCCGTTATGTATACTCCAGCAAATGGAATTCCAGAGCTTAGAGAAGAATTGGCAGCATTTTTGAAAAAACATGATCATTTGGAAGTTTCTCCGGAAAACATCGTTCTTACAATAGGTGGAACGGGGGCGTTAGATCTTCTCGGAAGGGTTTTGATAGATCCAGGAGATGTCGTGATAACAGAGAACCCGTCGTATATAAATACCTTGCTGGCATTTGAGCAGTTAGGAGCCAAAATTGAGGGAGTCCCAGTTGATAATGAGGGCATGAAAGTTGATTTGTTGGAAGAGAAAATAAAGGAGCTTAAAGCTAAGGGACAGAAAGTTAAATTCATCTATACCATCCCAACCGGTCAGAATCCCATGGGAATCACAATGAGCATGGAACGCAGGAGGGCACTACTTGAGATTGCGTCTAAATACGATCTCCTAGTAATTGAGGATACCGCTTATAATTTTATGAGGTATGAAGGAGGAGAAATAGTGCCTTTAAAGGCTCTAGACGATGCGGGAAGAGTCATAGTGGCGGGAACGCTCAGCAAAGTTCTTGGAACAGGGTTCAGAATTGGATGGATAATAGCTGAGGGAGAAATCCTCAAAAAGGTTCTTATGCAAAAACAGCCAATTGACTTCTGTGCTCCAGCTATTTCCCAATACATTGCCCTGGAATACTTAAAGAGGGGCTATTTTGAGAAATATCATTTGAAAGGAGCACTACTTGGTTATAAAGAAAAGAGGGATATCATGCTGAAGGCTCTAGAGGAAAACCTGCCGGATGCAGAATTTACAAGACCGATAGCGGGAATGTTTGTTATGTTATTTTTACCAGAAGGTGCAGACGGAATATCCTTTGCCGGTGAGCTGATGGAAAAGAAAGGGGTTGTGGTGGTACCAGGAAAGCCATTCTACACAGATGACAGTGGAAGGAACGCTATAAGGCTTAACTTCTCAAGGCCAAGCAAGGAGGATATCCCAGTAGGGATTAAAAAGCTTGCCGAGCTGTATAAAGAAAAGTTCCACACGTGATCTCTTTTCTTGTTTCTTTTTTGTTTCTGGTATTTAGAAGAGCTTTTGGTGCGGGGGCGGGGATTTGAACCCCGGAACCCCTACGGGACGGGACCCTCAATCCCGCGCCTTTGACCAGGCTCGGCAACCCCCGCAAGAGCGCCGTTTATTTGTCTTCTTAGTTTGTTTATAAATTTTTCTGTCCCCTTTAACCGAAAGGTTTATAAATAGCCTTCAATCCTTATTGGATTGGGCGTGGGCCGGTAGCTTAGCATGGTTAGAGCGGCGGACTCTTAATCCGCAGGTCGGGGGTTCAAATCCCCCCCGGCCCGCCAAATAGGCTCTTCTATAAGGAGTTTATGTTCCAAAAAATTTATGTATGATGCTAGGTTAATTAAACTGGATAGTTAATAAACTGGAGGAGATGTTCAATGCAGCCTCATGAATTCAAGATAAATGAAGATGGTTTGAGAGCGGTTCTGCCTCCAATGGAAGCTGAGATAATGGAGTACATGTGGAAAGTGAAAGTTGCAACGGCCGGAGAGGTCTATGAATATCTAAAAGAGAAGCATGAGAACTTAAGACGTTCCACAGTTAGCATACTAATGAACAGGCTTTGTGAAAGGGGACTGTTAAAAAGGAGTGTGGATACAGGAAGGGGAGGAATGAGATACGTCTACAGTGTGGCTACGAGTAAAGAGGAGTTCGAGAAGAAAGTTGTGGAGAGCATTTTGAATGCGCTCATGAGCAATTTTAAGGAGGCAACCGTTGCATACCTTTCAAAGATAAAGAAGTGATAACGGATGCTTAAACTTATATTCCTTGCCCAGGTGTTGATTACACTTTTGTACTTAGGAAAACTCGGTCTGTTATTTGTGATTGGGATATTCCTTATTCTCAGTGGACTGTACCTGTGGACCGTTAAGAGCTCCCTAAAGAAAAAACAAAGGAAGCTTTCCTATGAAGATCTTCCATGGCTCTATGATGGGATAATGAGAATGGCAAATAAGGCTGGAATAGCAACTCCTGAAATTTACCTACTGGATGATTATATACCAAATGCTTACTCTTTTAGAAATTCGATTGTACTTTCCATGGGTTTGTTTGAGGTTCTCGATGAAGAAGAAATCCTCGCAGTTGCGGCTCATGAGATAGGCCATATAAAAAATGGGGATACCCTACTCTTCCCGCTCATTTCTTATGGGAGATATCTCATGCTCGCTATGGCCCTTTTGAATTTCCTAGTTTCTGGAAACACCTTGGTTTCATTGGCTTCCTTCATGTTTTACCTTCTTTATGAGGTTCGTAGGTCTGATTACCTAAAACAGAGAGAATTTAAAGCTGATGAAACTGCATTGCGCTTAATACCTGTTCCATTGGCCCTAAAGAAAGCTCTTGAAGAACTCAAGTACTACGAGGACTTGAGGATCGAAGTTAAGGAATCTGCGCTACCCTCTATAGAGCCGAAGATAGAGAGATCTCATCAAAAATCGCTCTTTGAAACACATCCAAGCTATGAAGAGAGGATATGGAGAATTATGGCTGAAGTTGAAGCTATGACCCTCAGGGAGAGGATTTTCAACTGATCAAAAATTCTTTTAACCCCTTTGCTTCTTTTTTATTAGGTGGTATCATGGAAGTAGAGATAGTTCTGGATAAAGAGCGAGCGGACCATATAAAGAAAATACGTCCCACAAAAGATGAATATTTCATGCTCATTGCAAAGCTCGTGAGTCTAAGAGCCACATGTCCTAGACTTAGAGTTGGAGCAGTTGCTGTGAAAGACGGCTACATTTTGGCAACGGGCTATAACGGGGCTCCAAGGAATATGGATCACTGTATAGATGTGGGCTGTTTGATAGTGGATGGGCACTGCCATAGAGCTGTTCATGCAGAACAGAATGTCATAGCGATGGCCGCTAGAAAGGGAATAAGTCTTGAAGGGGCCACACTTTATGTTACCCACTTTCCATGCGACGTCTGCTTTAAATTACTAGTAAATGCAGGAGTTAAGGAGATAGTTTACGAAGAGATGTATCCAAACAAAGCAACTGAGATTTTGCTGAAAGAAGCCCAAGAGAAAGGAATCGTGAAAATAAGACAATTTAAAGTCCCCAAGGAGAGGGTTAAGGTATTCTTGGAAGAGCTTTTTGGAGAGGATTAATCCCTTTCTAGTTTTTCTAGAATTTCCTTGATTTCCCGAAATTCTATCGCAATCTGACGTGTCAGCTCGGTTATCTCCCTCTCGGTTTTGTCTATTGCGATATAAAGCCTGAACAACAGCAGGTAGCTGAGCCCTATAGAGACCACAAACAATGCATCTAGGCCCCTTCCAAGTCCGAGTATGTTTTTTATTGTTAAAGAGATCTCTACAGGCTTCAGGGAGATTATTAGCATTACGAGAAGTAGAACTTCCCAGAATACCAAATCCTGCCAGTCAAGCTCCCTTCTCCCGTACTTTCCAAGTACGTATACCATAAGTGCCAAAATAATGACAACGGCGATGTATTGTACGGCATACATTTTTATCACCTCATCCTATCTAACAACAAGTTAAAAGCTATCTTTACGCCCTCCAAAATATTGGTTCCTTTCTTTTTGGCGTATTCTGTGTAAACCGCTTTTATAGGGACCTCAACTATTCTGCATCCGTTCTTTGAAGCCTCGATTATTATTTCACTTGAAACGGCATACCTATCGCATGTAATTTTTATTTTGGATGCGCATTCTCTATTCAAGCACCGCAAGCCGCTTTGGGAATCGGAAATGTATTTCCTTGCGAATACTGCCGTTATAAAGTCAAGAACAAAATTTCCAAAACGTTTTACAAAAGGCATTTCACTTACGTCCCCTTTTAATCTTGAACCCACGGCAAAATCTGCCCTTCCTTCTGCAACTGGTTTTATCACTCTTAGAGCATCCTCAATTAAATGCTGACCATCCGCATCGAATGTTAATATTACTTCGGCTCCTTTTAGAAGGGCATACCTTATCCCTGTTCCCAATGCCCCCCCTAATCCTCTGTTTACGAGGTGATTTAAGACAACCACACCTTCTTCTTCTGCTATTTCTCTAGTTCTGTCTCTGCTCCCGTCATTTACAACCACGATCTCTTCTCTTTTGAAATATTGGAGTAAGTCTTTCAGAACGTTGCCTATTGTTTTTTCTTCATTGTACGCTGGTACAACAACGTATGTCTTAAGCAAACGCTTGAAGAGCTCAATCGCATCTTTGACGTTTGCTACTTCAAAGTTTGCCTCTTCTTCAATTTTAAAGCTCATTCTTCCGCTTTCGTTGGAAGTTATAAGTACGCTCAGACACTTTAATTTTTTTGCTGGGAGCAAATCATATCCGTGATCCCCCACCACAACTACTTTTGCTGGCGGAGCATTGAAATGTTCCAGTATTGTCTTTAAATGGCCGGGATTTGGCTTAACATCTTCTGGAGCCACATCGTCCCGGGTAACTACAAAGTCAAAAAACTCCTCGATGCCGTGTTTTTTTAGCACGTATTCTGTGGCCTTTCTCGAACTTCTGGTCATCAGAGCAATTTTTATTCCATTTTCTTTTAAAAACTTCAGAAGCTCCCTGGAACCTTCGAACAAATAGCTGTCTCTGGCCCTTTCCACTTCCAGTTCGACGAGAAATGAATGCAAATATTCGAAATCTATACCTGTGACCTGGGATATCTTGAGCAGGGTTTCATACATAGGTGTCAAATCGCCGATGAGCTCCTTTGATATTCCTTCCTTCTCGAGCCTCTCTCTTAATTTCTCCTTTACCTCTGCAAAATCCATTGGAGCACCCACAAGGGTCCCATCAAGATCGAAGACAGCTAGCTGGATGTCCATGCTTTTTCACCCTGCGGCATTTCTTATAGTAGCGGAAGAGTTATTAAGTCCTTGCTTAATTTAGCTTGGGTGGTTATAATGATAACGCCTGTTGTGGGTTTTATCCTCTCCCTTCTCCTTACCCCCTACATCGGTTCGCTAATGAGAAAAGCCGGCATAGTTGGAAGGGACATTCACAAAATACACAAACCCGAGGTTCCGGAAATGGGAGGTCTTGTTTTTTTACTCGTATTGCCTCTAAGCCTTGTCTCTCTTCTAAATGGAACTCTTGCAAAGGCTCTTCTGATATTCCTTCTCTTTGGGGTTATAGGCATAATAGATGACATAACTCGGCTTAAACAGTCCCATAAAGTTTTTCTGTCTTTGTTGGTCTCCTCAATAGTCATTTCGATATCTATAAATACCAATTTAGACATTCTCCTGGCTTCTTTTGAACTGGGCTTGTTCTACTATCTCTTTGCAATACTCTTCATAACTGGTTCTGCCAATCTGGTAAACCTCTTAGCTGGATTCAATGGGCTGGAGGTAGGTACTTCTGCTATAGCCCTTTTCTTTTTAGGGTTAATAACTTCCGGAAATGCCCAAGTTTTGGCATTGGTGGGAAGTGCCGTAGCCCTTGGATTTTTATGGTGGAATCGATACCCTGCTAGAATTTTCCCCGGGGACACTGGAACATTATCTCTTGGGGCTTTAATAGGGTTGGTTGGTATTTTAGGTAAAGTTGAAGTCTTTGCAGCTTTTTTACTGCTGCCTCATTTCGTGGACTTTCTCCTTAAGTCAAAAATACGATTTAAAGGCAGGCCTTTGGGAAGGACAGAGGTTTTGAAAGATGGAACTCTAAAAGCCCCACCCTACCTAAGCTTTCTGGGTTTGCTGATGAGAATAAAAAAAGTAAAAGAGCCCCAACTCGTTGCTATGGTTTGGGGAATAGAAACTATCTTAGGGCTTATTGTCCTTCTTCTTCATCAATTACTTTGACCATTCCAAAACCATAGCTGGTTTTGTCTCCAAAGCCGTTTTCGTATCCAAATTTTGCTATCTCCTTCGACCCATAATACCGGAAAACCATCAGAGAGCCTCTGTAATATGTTTTACCCACCTTTATCCTTACGGGTTTGAACTTTATGACATCAAGGTGAAAGTCGGTATCCTCCGGGAGTCTGCCATTTATCTCTGAAAACTTTGTAAGCATTATTTTTCTGAGCTTGTCTTGGAATCCCTCGCTGTTTGGATAAAGGTCCCATATCTTCACTTTGTTGTCTTCAAATTTGGCTGTCCTTACAACTATAGGGCTTAACGTTGAAAAAAGCGTTCCATCCCTTATCTTTGGTTCCCGGAGTATTTTTATATCAGCCATAGAGAAGATCGCTTCTCCCACCTTTAAGATAGGATTCGAGATAAACCCCTCTGCAATTGCCTTTATGATTTCGGTGAGAGAAGATGAGACATAGAGTGATATATCATCCGAGAGCACTTTAATTCCTTTATCGGGAATAATCTCTCTTTCCCTAATCATTATCCTAGAGAAGGTGAAGTAATCTTTATACTCCGTTTGAAGTGCCTCCGCTAAATCTGGTGCCGCAAGGAAAATCTTCTCAAGTAGCTGGTCATGGATTTCATCGTTGTAGTTAAATGGCACTATAGCATTCTTATTTTCAGGTTTAAGTTTGATTTCAATTCTCATTAACTGACCCTCCGCTCTAACTAATATCTTTGCCTTTGATGTTAATAAGAATTTCGAATGCAGATTGTCTTCCTGCTTATTTTCTGTAAAGGTAAAACACCATAGGGGCAAACTTTTTAAAGCCCTTTTATCACCCACTATTGGCAATCTTATAAGGGGCGGCTGGCAGTAGCTGGCCGTCACCGGGAGGTGTTGGAAATGGCAAGGTTGCATGCAAGAAAAAGAGGAAAGTCTGGATCAAAGAAGCCACCGAGGACTGCCCCACCTACATGGGTAGAATACACCGCTGAGGAAGTTGAAAATCTTGTTGTTAAGCTTAGAAAGGAAGGATATAGTGCCGCTATGATAGGCACTATTTTGAGAGACCAATATGGGATTCCAAGTGTTAGGCTCATCACTGGAAAGAAAATAACCAAGATACTCGAAGAGAACGGTCTTGCTCCGGAGATTCCAGAGGATTTAATGTTCCTCATTAGAAAGGCAGTCAAACTTAGGAAGCACCTAGAACAGCATCCCAAAGACCTTCACTCAATGAGAGGCCTCCAGCTTACTGAGAGCAAGATCAGGAGACTTGTAAAATACTACAGGAGAACCGGAAAGCTACCAGCTAAGTGGAGATACGATCCAGAGCAAGCAAAGCTTCTCGTCCGCTGATTTTCACCTTTTTCCTTATTAAGGTGGTATAATGGATAAGAACGCATTTTTAGAGAAGGTTAGGGAAGGTGCAGAGCTAATAAAAATGCACAGTGAGTTAGGCCATACTATCCGTATTGTTTCACATAGAGATGCAGATGGCATAACTGCCGGTGCAATTTTAGCAAAAGCGCTTGCTAGGGAAGGAGCAGATTTTCATCTCAGTATAGTGAAGCAGCTTGGGGAAGATACGTTAAAAGAGCTTGCAGAAGAAAAACAGAAGATTTATGTTTTCAGCGATCTCGGGAGCGGATCTATAAAGCTAATTGAGAGCTATCTAAAAGATGCTAGTGTTGTTATAGCGGATCACCACCCACCAGAAGATGGCGAAATCGAACAAGAAAACCATATACTTGTAAATCCCACCCAATTTGGAGCAGATAGCGTTAGAGACTTAAGCGGTTCTGGTGTGGCTTACTTTGTAGCAAGGGCAATAAACGAAAGAAACAAAGACCTAAGCTATTTGGCTTTGGTCGGTGCAGTCGGTGATATGCAGGAAATCGATGGGCAATTTCACGGAATGAACCTTGACATAATAGAAGATGCAAAAGAGCTGGACTTGATAGAGCTTCGTAAGGAGCTGAGGCTCTTTGGAAGAGAAACCCGAACTTTAGCCCAGATGCTTGCTTACGCCTCAAATCCAGAGCTCCCGGGCATTACGGGAGACTTGAGAAACGCAATAGAATTCCTGCGTAGCAAGGGCTTTGATCCAGATATGAATTACTGGCAGCTTAAAGAGGAGGAGAAGAGAAAGCTCCATGATGCCCTTGTTATTCATTTAATTAAGAACAATGCCTCCAAAGAAGACATTGACAGGCTCATTGGGGATGTGGTGCTGATTAAGCTCTATCCCGAGGGGGATCCAAGGCACGAGGCAAGGGAATTTGCCACCCTTTTGAATGCTACAGGAAGACTTAACATGGGCACTTTGGGCGTTGCAATATGCTTAGGGGACGAAAAAGCATTCAAAGATGCATTAAAACTTGTGGATGAGTACAAGAGGGAGCAAATAGAGATGAGAAGATACCTAATACAAAACTGGAGCAACGCAGTTGAAAAAGAACATGCCTACATATTCTACGCGGGCAAAAACATCAAAGACACCATGGTGGGGATAGCAGCAACAATGGCAATAAATGCCCAACTTGCAAAGCCCGAAAAGCCCGTAATTGTCCTAGCAGACAGCGACGAAGATGGGCTCGTAAAAGGTTCTGCTAGAACAACAAAAAGAGGAATTGAGAAAGGATACGACCTGGGGGAAGCCTTAAGAAAAGCTGCGGAGATTCTTGGAGGAGAAGGCGGAGGACATGCAATAGCAGCGGGCATAAGGATTCCTAAGGATAAAATAGACGAATTTGCTGAGCTAATAAACAAACTCCTTGGAGAGCAGAACTCAAGCGGTGGAACAGATGAAAATTAAAGCTAGGGCTGAGATAATTTGGGAATATGAGGATGAAAGTACGGCTAAGGCTATTGCCGAGGCCGTTGAAGTTGACAATCTTAATCTACCAGAAAACTTTAAATTTAGAACCTACTGGGAAGATGGTAGAGTCATAACAAAAGTTAAATACCTTGGTGAGATTGAAAGCTTGATAGTAGCGCTGGATGATTTGGTGTTTTCAATCAAGATCGCTGAGGATGTCATAAAGAAATGAATTGGAGGTGTTAAGATGGCAAGAGCTAACCCAAGGAAGAGGGCTGCCGCTGCAAGGGATAAGTGGAAGCTCAAGAACTGGTATATAGTTTACGCTCCAGAATTTTTCGGGAGCAAGGAGATTGGTTTAACTCCCGCAGATGATCCCGAAAAGGTAAAGGGAAGGGTTATTGAGACCACTTTGAAGGATTTAACCGGAGACTTCACAAAGGGTCAGGTAAAGCTTTACTTCCAGATTTACGACGTTAAAGGACAGAACGCATACACTAAGTTTAAGGGCCACAAGCTGGCAAGGAGCTACATAAGAAGCCTTGTGAGGAGAAGAACTACGAGAATTGATGGTATCTTTAACATAACAACAAAGGATGGCTACAAGCTCAGAGTTATGGGCATGGTTATAGCAATAAGGAGGATACAGACAAGTCAGGAGAGGGCTATTAGAGAAATAATGGAGAACATAATCCGCAAGAAGGCAGAGGAGCTTAACTTTACAGACTTTGTGCTTGAGGCAGTTAACGGAAAGATGGCTGCTGAGATAGCAAGAGAAGCCAAGAAGATATATCCACTCAAGAGAGCTGAGATAAGGAAGATAAAGGTTCTTGCAGAACCAGAAGCCTGATTATTTCTCTTTTCTCTTAGCTTTCGGTGGTTTTTATGAAATTTCTAATAAAAACCCAGCGGGGAATGGAAGCCGTTGCTGCCAACTACATTAAAGATCTACTCGGAGATGCCAAAGTTTGGATAGCTCCTCATGGATATTCGGGTCTTGTTCTTGTGGAAAGTGAAGATAAAGATGCAGAAAAAAAGCTTTTTGAAATTCCTGAGATTGAGAGAGTAATCCCAGTTCTTTTTGAAGTCTCTGCCACAATTGATGATATAATATCCATTGCCGGGGAGGTAGCAAAGTACATAAACGAGGGCGAGAGCTTCGCAGTGAAAACAAAGAGAAGAGGAAAGCATGATTTTTCAAGTGTTGATGTCAATGTGGCACTTGGAGGGAAAATAAAGGAGCTTACAAACGCTGAAGTTGACTTAACTTTCCCGGATAAAACAGTCTTAGTGGAAATCATCGGAGATAGGGCTTATATATCTATTACTGGAAAAGAAGAGTGGAAGAAGTTCACCCCAGACAAGATAGACGCAAGAAAGCTCTTTAAAAAAGTTACAATAGTTCAGATGCCCTACTGGGGCGATTACAAGGCTTGCAGGAACTTTGGTGAGAAAATTGGGAGAGCCGCTCAAGCTTTTGAAGTGAGAGAGCTTATTATAGCACCCAAAGAGAAGATAGATGCTTATGAGCTGATGGAGTTTATAAAAGGAGTAAAAATCGGCCAAGAGTCTAGGCATCAGATTCAACGGGAGGCATACCCCTGGAAGGTGGAAAAGGTTCCGGTTAGCGTGTGGGATCTTTATCAAGTTATAAGGGACAAAAGACGAAATAAGAGGTTGCTCATAATTACCGACCCAAAAGGGCACAGCGTTTCTGAAGTAAAAGAAAATCTTGCAAAAGACATATACTATGCCAAGGAAGTTGTGGTTTTTATAGGTTCGAGGGAGGGCATTCCGAGGGGGCTTTTTAGATACGCAGATTATGTTGTTGATCTGGCCCCTTACATGACTTTTGCAACAGAACACGGAATTCCAGCTGCCTTAATTGCCCTTTGGACTATCTATGAAGAGGAATTGAGGAAAAAAAGAGACAAAGGATAGCTCAGATCCTAAGGTCGTCATCACAATTCAGCAATCCGCCATCTCATCACAGCAGGAAAAGGAAAATTACTCCTCCAATTATTCCCCCTATGATGGTGGCTAAAAAGTTTGTGTGATGGTTGTTTATAACTCCCTTATTTTCAAGTGTTGCACCGAGTAGGCTATCAATGTTGCACCCTATAAATCCACCGAGGGTTACGGCAGAGAGCATTTCAATTTTTTGAGGAGTCAAAAACACCGCAAAAATGCTTATGATAAATGCTCCAATTAAGGCAATGAGCTCTCCCTGCCAGGAGACAGCTCCATTTTCTCCTACATTTGCGGGCTTTAGATTTGTTATCATTTTTGGAGCCTTGCCAAATATTTTCCCCAGCTCACTAGCGAGAGTGTCTGCATTTGCAGTAGCTATTGCAGAAAACGTGGCAGCCCAGAAGACATCTTGCTTGGTGTAGTGTTCAATTAACAAGAATATCACAGCGGCAAGACCATTCCCAAGAACATTTTGCCAGCTTCTTGTTCCTTTTCCTTCTTGAGCAATCCCTCTTTTGACTTTCTCTGCAAGACGATATTTCGTCGCAAAAACTCCAAGAAGGACAAAGGTGAGTAGCGCTAAAAATGGGAAAATCCCTCCAAATACAATGGTTGTTACTCCAATAAGTGCTGCAGCTATGGTTCCTTTGCCATCGAGGGCCTTTAGTTTGTATGCCAGAGTGCCCAATACTGCAATTACTGCAATAGTGGCAATGTTCATTGTACTCACCGCTTATGACTCTGCCTGTCTCTTTTATCCAAGCTTTTATTAGCTTTTCTTTCACTTATTGCCGAAAAAAGAAAAGTTTTCAGACGAGCTCAAATTTGACAACTTCTGTTATGAATGTTACGTCAACTTTCTCCACATTTTTAAGTCTCCCAGTTATTTCTGTTATTTTTTTCTCAACTTCTTTCATGTCCTTTGGAACCAAAAGGTGAATTACGAGATTGTGAGCTCCAATAGCCCTCTCTATCACTTTGACATCTTCATCGTTTTTGAGAATCTCTATCTGCTCCTCCAGTGGAGTTCCAGGGGTTAGAGTTATCCCAAGTATCACGTATATGTACCCAAGTCTATCAAAATCCGGGATGATTGTGTACTTCTTTATTATGCCCTCTCTTTCTAACCTCTCCAAACGTCTTGAGACCCTTTGGCGAGTTGTATTTAGATATTCAGCCAACTGTCTATAGTTTAGTCTTGCATTTTTCGAAAGTAGTTTTATTATCTGTAAATCGAATTTGTCGATTTTTTTCCTCATGTACAATCACCCTCATGCATTTTTTGTTACCAATTTATATAAATATTTCGAAAAATCCCTAACAGAGTGATGAATGAACGGAAATTTTATCGGTTAATAAGTTGCAGAGATTTAGCCTTTATCACTCCATCTACCCCTGTCTCTTGTTGAATACTTGGAGATGCTCTCAAGAAGGGCCTCTTCTGCATCTATCCCATAATAGTTCGCGATGCACAGAAGAGCGAACAGCACATCCCCGATTTCTTCTTTGATTTTTTTCTTTTCTCCTTTTTCTTTAATACCCTCAAATTTTAACATTTCTCTCGAAAGTTCTCCAAGCTCCTCAACAGCTGCAGCCAGCATTTCAAAAGGCTCCCAGTATCCGCCAAAACTTTTTATTACCCTGTCTACCTCTCTTTGAAGTCGCTCCATAATGCTCACCAAATAAAATAAAGTTTTAGAGAAGCTCCTTTTCCAGCATATCCACGTATCTCTTAAGTTCCTCAAGGTTTGTCCTGTAGAATCTAAGCTTTCCCTCCCTTCTCTCGTGTAGGAGATTCATTCCTTTAAGAGTTCTGAGATGATGGCTTATGAGGGTCTGATCTTGGTTTAATGCCTTTGCTATTAAACATACACACATCCATCTGTTTTTGAGCATTTTTAGTATTCCCGCTCTTATTGGGTTTGATAGAACCTTCACGAACTCTATTAAATCTTTAGAAAGTTCAGTTTCGACTTCTTCCTCCAAGTCGATTATCTCGCATGAAGCTAAGCATTTTTGCACAGTTCTTCTCTGTTTTTCGTTTAAGCTTTCAAGAAGTTCCCTAACCTTCATGGAGCTTCACCAGAGTATTTAAGAAAATCAGCATTTATAAAAATTTTCATATGAATTCTAACATCACTCAATTATCTCTATTTCGATCTCCCTCCCTTCGCTGTTGTAGGCTTTTACGCTCTCTTCCCTGAAAGGATACGCAATTATTATGTGAACTCCTCCGAATTTAGAGAAAAAGCCCACATCCGCCCGAGATGGTCTAGGGGAAGGAATTGGGTGTGAATGAACTGTTCCTTTTATGTTTTCATCATGAGGCAAGAGCCATGTATCAAAATAAACGGACTCCTTACCGAAGTAGCCCTTTGGGATTATCAGAACTTCTTCAAAGATTCCATCCTTTTCTCTTAGAAATCCACCAAATTCGTTGGGATAAAAATCCCTCGCCAACTGTAGAAGGTACTCTAAAAGCTCTTTCCTAATTTTTACCTTCATTCTTCCTTTCCTCCAGCATATCAAGGGGTGAGTAAAGAGTATAGCCCTGTTTTCCCCTTACCAGCTGACATGCCTTATCTACTTCCTTTTTAATTCCGTTCCATAACTCCGGATTGCCTTCTTTAAACTCTTCCAGCAATGCTTTAAGTCTCTCTTTATACTTTACAACTTCCGGGTTACTTCTTAGTTTTTTTGGTTCTCCATCCTTCAACTCCTTTTCAATTATATATGTACCTAGGAATGCAGCAGGGAATCTAGACACAGGAAATACGAGGAACAAAGCCGAATGAAGCGCCGTTGGGGTGTATTCACTTATTGAATTTAATCCTCTCCCCAAGACCCCGTATCTTTTTGGAATCAGTCTCTTTCTTGTGAATATAATGCTCTTCCTGAATAGCTTCTTCTTAAATTCTAGCTCTATGTATCCCTCATGGATAAGTTCAGCTAGTGTGGCTCCCACAATGGAATAAGCAACGTCGTAACCATCGTATCTCTTCTGCCACTGGAAATACTTGGCGCCTTTCCTAATTGAAGGGTTTTCCCTCGCGAAATCTTCGAGGAACAAAAGCACAACAAGTGCTGGGCTAAGCTCTTCCATGCTCTTCCCCAGATATATAATGCTCATCACAATGCTATAAATCTATCCCAAGAAGATTTTTAAAGCCCCTGCTTTATCTCCACTCATGCGGGCATATATACTTGCCTTTCCGGAAAGGAAGTGGGAGAGCTATTTGAATCCAATACTTGAAGAACCCATGATAAGGATAGTAGAGAAAAGGCTTTTAAACGCAAAGAGAATTGATGAAACCCTTACAGTAGTTAGGAAAGAAGAATTAAGAAAGTTCTCACTTCATGTTTCAAATCCTATTGCTGTAAGGGTGAGAAACAAGCTTGAAGCTCTTCACAAAGCGTTGCCCTTTTCAGGAGATGTCTTTCTTGTAGAGGGCAACATGCCCTTGGTGATGCCCTTTCTGGTAAATTACCTATCGACATTATTCTATGACCGCTATGCTGATGCCCTAATCCCAGTATGGGCCGATGGGAGCCTTGAAATTACCCACGCTTTTTACAATGCAAGGGCTCTGAGAAAGGCAGTTGAGACATGCTTAAGCGAAAACGAGAGAAGGATAAGCTGCATCGCGAACTACCTTGATTATGAAGAAGTAAGCATTGAAGAGCTTATTAAGAGAAACCCAAAGGTTTCACTGAGCTTCTTTAAAGTAAAGAATTCCTTGGACATTAAATTTGTGGAAGAAAATATTAGAAAGGGGCTTTAAATTCCAATGCTTTTATGAACCCTATCGGCAATCACAACTGCCACTGCCCCTTTTACAGCGTCTATTGGAACAAATGGAGCAACTCCTATCAAAAAGGCCTTTTCAAAATCTCCCCCCATAAAAAGTCCCAATCTCAACCAGCCTACAAGGTAGATCACTAGAATGCCTATCGCAGAGCCTATGGCATAGTCCTTTGTTCTCCTTCCTCTTTCGCTCATTAATCCTGCTAAAAATGCTGCAATTGGAAATGCTATTAGGTAACCTCCAGTAGGGCCGTATATATGCCCAAAGCCTCCACTGAAGTTTGCAAAAACAGGAAGTCCTATGGCACCCATAAAGAGGTACACCATCTGGCTTAAAAACCCAAGTTTCGCCCCCAAGATTAGACCGCTTAGCAAAACAAAGAGAACTTGAAGCGTTATTGGCACAGTGCCGATTGGGATTGCTATTTGAGCTCCAACTGCGGTTAAAGCTGCGAAGAGTGCCACATAAGATATCTCCTTAGCTTTCATTTTATCACCCACTTATGAAACTTTAGCTAGCTTTAAAATTTTTTATGCAGAGGCAATTTTTTAAAGCATCACATCAAACTCTTGAAAGATGATAGAGGTAAGGAATCTGTGGCATGTCTACGAGGGAAAAAAAGAAGCCTTGAGAGGAGTTAGCCTAACTTTCGGAAACGAGATCATAGCTCTAGTTGGCCCTAATGGTTCCGGGAAAACAACCCTCGCAAAGCATTTGAATGGACTCTTAAAGCCGACAAAAGGCGAAGTTATAGTGGATGGGATGGACACTAGAAAGCATAGTGTTGCCGAGCTTGCAAAAGTCGTTGGTTATGTTTTCCAGAATCCGGAGCACATGTTTTTTGAGGAGAATGTCTTTAAGGAGGTTGCTTTTGGTCCTAAAAATCTCGGCTTTTCAGAAGAGGAGATCGAGGAAAGGGTCAAATGGGCGTTGAGGGAGGTCAACCTTGAGGGTTACGAAGATCGCTCACCTTACTCCCTCAGCGGTGGGGAAAAGCAGCGCTTGGCAATAGCATGTATCTTGGCTATGAAGCCCAAATACATAATTCTAGATGAGCCTACAACAGGACTCGATGAGAAAAATGCCGAAAGCGTAAAGAGGGTCATTAAAAGACTTTACAGAGAAGGTCATGGAATACTCTTGATAACCCATGAAATGGATTTAGTTCTTGAACTAGCGGAGAGGGTTGTACTTTTATATCAGGGAAAAAAGGTCTTTGATGGAGATGTTAGGAAGTTTTTTGAGATTGATTTGAGGAAATACGACTTAGACAGGCCAAGACTTCTCACAATAAGTAAAGAGATAGGTTTGGGATTCTTCAGAAGTGTTGAGGAGTTCGTAAAAGCTTTGGAGATGGGAACATGATGTATGCGTTATACTTGGAGAGGAACTCACTCCTTCACCGTCTTGATCCGAGGGTAAAGATAATTGGTTCTCTTTTTGGCATAATAGCTTTAATTCTCTTCAACTCCCCCTTCCTGCTGTTTCTCCTTTTTCTCCTGATAGTCCTTACCCTTGTCATTCTAGGCAAGATTACCATTGGAGAAATCTTTAACGTCCTCAAACCTCTCATCCCGATATCTGTGGTTGCAATGATTATATGGCCTTTTATTCTAAAACCGTGGTATTTTGGGCTCTTTATCGGCTTTGGTTATGGAATAAGGCTTCTTTCGGTTGCCTTGCTAACTTTGGGCTTAATAATGACAACACCTCAAAGGGACCTCATCCTTGGCTTTATTAAAATGGGAATGCCTTATGAAATTGGCCTTACTTTGACTATAGCCCTGAGGTATATCCCAACTCTTTATATGCTGGCTCAGACTATAATGGACGCTCAAAAGTCTAGGGGGCTTGAGCTTGAGAAAGGCAACTTTATCCAAAGGGCTAAAAATACCGTCCCTGTCTTAATTCCTTTGATAGTTGCATCAATAAAAACCGCCCACGAACTCAGCATAGCTTTGGAAAGCAGGGCCTTTGGAGCAAGCAAAAGGAGAACTTTTCTCCACAACATCAAGATGGAGATAAAGGACTACATGGCACTAGGAATAACCCTCATCTTGTTCTTCATTGCGGTCTATGCGAGGTACTTTCTCGGGGTCGGGTACATTAAACTATTCTAAAATCAGCTTTACCTTTGAGTCTATCGGTATACTGTGTTCTCCAGTATTTTTTACAAATTCTGGAGGGGCTTTAAGAACGGTTAGATTTAACCTGTAGTGTCCCCTATAACCGCTGATTCTCATGACCAAAAGATGTTCGAAAAGCTCAGGGATGAAGAAGAGTCTCCTAAACTCGGAGATCAAATTAAGTTCGTTTATCTCAAGAGCATTGTGGGAAAGTATCAGGAATATCCCCTTCCTATCGACGATTTTTCTCAATTCCAGCATGCCCTTTTTGTCTACCTCTTCAAGAACCCCAAAGTTCGAGACAAAGACAAAGGAGTCATCACTAACCATCTCGAGTGCATCTAGAAGCTCCCCTAAAGTATAAACTTTGCCCATTAAGATGTTTTCGCTTTTCTCTGAGAACTTGTTGAGCATCTTTAGAGAGAAGCCGTTCGTTGGCTCAAGGTAGTAGGTTGGGATTTCCGAATTCAGGGCATTTGCAATCGAAGAGTACTGGATTAGGGTTTGGGCGAAGGCATCAGTTGTTATAACCCCGGCTATACTGCTGTTCTCTAATCCACCAACTAACGGGGTAAGCTCTTCGAGCATCTCAATGATATTCTTTGGAGTATCACTTGGCCTGAAGAACATTGACATCAATAGAATTATGATGTCTTAATATTTATATTTTTTGAACTAGAACTATTGGACATTTTCCCATCTTTTTGTTAAGTTCTCTTATAGTAAGTTGAGAAGATAGCTGAAAAATGAATCCATTATGGCGTTTTTATTAAATGTAATTGGACATAATCCAGTAAAATGAAAAGATTTTGGAATGTTGTATAGCTTTTGAACTCTTTCCAGGATTTGTTAAATCCTATTATCTTTCTTTTCGAGTTTTTAAAGCAACATAAAGCTATGCAGACTATTTTAAAAGATAAAGTTCTCGAAAATGTGGAAATCGAACTTTTCCCAAACCTTTATATATTATTAACACCTACAAGTTCTAAGCAGTTGTTGTAATTTGAACTATTTTAAATCGATATGTTTAACTTAACACTCATTGGGAGATGATATTGTATGGAAAAAATGCACATTAATATTGAGAAGGAGATTCTTCAGCTTCTTAAGGAAAAAGAAGAGCTGACAGTTTCGTTCCTAACCCGCTTTCTCAATGAGAGGGGCGTGGAATGTACCAGACAAAAAGTCGAAAGAACTTTAAGGAAGCTTTCACAAGCAGGAAAAGTTGAATTTTTCTATAGAAACGGAAACCACAGAAGACACTATCGACTGGTGAGGTAATGCGAACCATTCCAGGAGAGGTCAGGGCAAAAGATGAAAATGACACAATGAGCCCTTCCTCAATGATCCTGGGGAACGATAGGAGAATGCTCCTCCTGAAGTTCCTCCAGAACAATAATGGGAAGGCCGAGTTAAGGGAAATTGTGAACTTCATAGCTGAAAATGAAGGACAAAACAATAGAAAACACAGAAAGAGCGTCTATGTGAGTCTGCTCCAGACCCACCTTCCGAAAATGGAAAGAGCGGGGATAATAAAATTCGAACACAACACGGTAACTCTGGTTAAGGTTCCCGAAGATGTAGATGTTTACATGGAAGTGGTTTCAAAGCATGATATAAGTTGGAGCACCTTTTACTCAGGTGTTTCTGTCCTCTTTGCTCTCCTTGGTGTCTGGCTTGACAACATACCACTTGTGATAATCTCGACAATATATTTTGCTCTGTCAATTATTCAGCACTTCAAGACTTATAGAGTTATCAGGAGGTCAGTGACTAGTAAAGTACATGGAGTTTATAAAGTAATGACAGATTACCCGATGGTAAGTCGGAATTAACTATATACTCTAAGAGGTAAGAAAGCAGTGAGTGCCTCATGTCAATGAGGCACCCTTCGAAAAATTTGGAGGCGAAAGATTTGAAAAAAGTTTTAGCACTTGGAATGTTAGGCCTGTTAGTGGCCTTTGCAATGGCCCTCGGCACTAGTGCAACGTTCAGGGATTACAGATCCCAGAGAAGTGTCCACGTAGATGTTGTTGCAGATGACGTTGAGCTCATCGACCTACATCCAGGACAACCATACGCATACATAAATGAGAGGGGTATGCTAGTAATAGACTTTTCAATGGACAACCCCAACTGGCCAGGATGGAGAGACGAAAACTGGACAGGAGGCCTTGGTTTAAGCCCACAGTCAAGATACAACTTTGACCACGTTTTCTACGTAAGCAACCACCTCTGGGAGCAGTTCCCTATAGTGGTTAGGATTATCTCATCAGATCCAAACACATTCTCGTTCTATGACCCAACAGAGAATATGTGGGTAACAAATGGATATGGCCAGCCCTATAACTCAGACACTGCAGCTGGAGATGTATGTTTCATTCTGCAACCTGGAGAAGAGCTTGGAGTTGGAATGGAGCTAGCTACTGGCGGACTGCCTTTGGGTGACTTCTACGGAAACATAACCATCATGGCATGGCCATTAGGAGAAGAACCTATTCAGTGTGGGGTGATAATATGAAGAAGATACTAGGAATCTTCATGCTAATCGCAGGAATTGTCATTGCAGTAACAGCGAGCAGTGCAACCTTTGCGTACTTTGAAGCAGATAGAGAAGTCCACATAGCTATCGTCCCAGATGACGTTGAGCTCATAGACTTGGTGCCACTGCAACCTTACGCATACATAAATGATAACGGAATGCTTGTTATTGACTTAAGCACGGCTAACCCCCATTATTGGGAACTGGTAAGTGAAAACATCACAGTAGGTCAGGGTGTAAGTCCAGACTCAATATATGTTTTCGAACACGTCTTTGGCGTTAGCAACCACCTCTGGGAAGAGGTTCCTATTTGTATGCACATTGAATACAGTGGTGATGGTGCGATTAGCTTCTTTGTAGGAGAATACACAGGACAAGAAGGAGTTGACGAGTTAGACATAACCATCCTTCCGGGAGAAACAGTTGAGATCGGCATGATAATCGACAGCGAAGGCCTAGACGATGGCGATGCATTAAGTGGAACATTGAACTTCGATGCAGTACTTGGGGAATGTGAGGACTGATTTGATTAACCTTTTCCATCTTGGGGCCTTTGCCCCGTTTATCTAAATTTT
Organism: Thermococcus aegaeus; assembly: GCF_055393685.1. Taxonomy (NCBI): domain Archaea; kingdom Methanobacteriati; phylum Methanobacteriota; class Thermococci; order Thermococcales; family Thermococcaceae; genus Thermococcus; species Thermococcus aegaeus. Next base: position 1,810,091 of record NZ_AP042464.1, read on the forward strand.
AGGGGGAGAGAAAAGTGAGAAAACTCATCAAATTTACTGTTCTGCCGATCATGTTAGTCATAATGTTTTTTGCTTGGGGAGTTTTTGTTGTAAAGCCGATTCCAGTTGTTCTGGCTGTTGATGGTAATGTTTCGGTCCCTATAGAGAATCCCCTTCCACCTTACGCTTATCTAAGTCAGGGGTACTTGAAGATTGACATCAGCAATCAAAGTCCTCTCTATCCAGGCTATGGAGAGGGACTTTCACCCGATACCATCTACGTTTTCAATGACGTTTTTGAGATATACAACAACGAAAGCGAAACAGGAGAAAGCGTGATATGTGTGAGTATAAGCTCGCCAACTTCAGTTATCGGCCTCTTTGTGAGCCCTTACACCGGAATCTGGAGTCAAAACATAGAGTTTGAGGTTCCTGCAAACCAGAGCGTCCAGGTGGGGATGAGATTTAACACCACCGGCTTGCCCTTGGGTGATTACAACCAAAACATTACAATACAGGCTTTTGGAGGTCCTTGTGAATGAGGAAGCTCATTGAATATTTTCTGATTCTCACGGTTTCCGTGATTGTTGTGGGGTCTATCGTGGGAGCTCTTCTTGATAGGCCCGTATTCATGTCTTATGTTTCCTCCGATAGCATGACCCCTACACTGAATAGGGGAGATTTGTTCTTCATAAGTCCCTTTTCGAGAAACGCTGATATTGGTGATATAATCGTATTTAACTTAAGAGGCAGTTGGACCGTCCATAGAGTTGTGGCAATTGTTGAGGAAGGTTATATTACCAAAGGTGACAACAACGTTGCCACAGATCAGCAGGATGGGAGAGCAAGCCCAATTTCAAAAGATAAAATAGCGGGAAAAGTTGTTATTATCGGTAGTTCTCCCCTCAAAATCCCACAGTTAGGCACGTACATCCAAAAGGGAATCTCTGGAAGAAATAAAATGTTGCTTGCGGCTTTAATGATAATAGTGGGAGCTTTAGCCTTCACAGGAGAAGCTCCAAAGCACAAAAGAAAAAGAGCAAAGTTCATTAAAGTTAAGTTTAAAACGCTTTACATTCTAACCTCTGCCTTTCTCTTAGTAATGCTCTCAGCCTCAATTTTCGTTTCATGGCAGGTGTTTCCAATTGAATATGCAGTTACTTCAGCTGGGGGTCAAAGAGAAGGGTGGGTTTTACCCGGTTCCACATTTGAAAGAAACATCACAATCAAAAATGGGAACTTCTATCCAATGGTCTACTACCTTGAGCCCCAGACTGGAGGAATTTCAAGTTTATCGGAGACTCACTTTGAATTAGGGCCCCAAGAAGAAGAGACAGTTAAAGTTACAATAAAAGCGCCCGAGGAAACTTCTCTGTTCACGGATAGGATTAGAGTAAACGCCTACATCCCGCTGCTGCCTGAATCGCTTATAGATTCGTTATACAGAATAAATCCAGTTTTGCCAGTTTTTACAGTCCTCTTTGAGACTGCAGTATTTCTTGGCCTTCTCTACTTTATCTCGGGCATCGGAAATGAAGATGTGTTGAAAATCAGAAATAGAAGATCCAGCTTATTAAGGCAAATCAAAATGGAGGTGTTTGGGAGATGAGAAAACTTATCCCGGTTGTACTTTTGTTGCTTCTATCCTCATTGATAGTCATTGGTTCAAGTGGAACTTTTGTGTACTTTAATGCCGAAAGAGAGATAAAAGTTGCAGTTGTTCCCCACGATAAAGAGTATTTGAGCTTTATGTGCTACGATGGCTACGCAGCAACGGTAATAGTTGATCAGAACAGCGAACTTACTTTTGATGCACTAACTGTTGGCAACTACTTAAACGAACTCGAAACGGTTGATATCTGGCTAGATCCGGACTATTCCAATCTTCCAAGTGGAGCGGAGATGTGGATAGAAAGTGAAGATGGTATAGCAAGACCAATTGCTTCCCAAGAATACTATACCTTCTGGGGGAACATCAGCGTTGGAAATGCAGACCCAGGAACTTATGAAGTTCCCATAACTCTCTACGCTACTTGGGATGGGGGAGATGCAGTGATCGAGACATGTCCGATAAAGGTTATAATCCTAAGCGGGCCGGAGATTAGAAAGATCCTTTTGAGCGGCAACACAACTAACATCCCATTGAAAACATACCAAGAATGGGTGTTCCAGATAAACGTAACTAACGGCGGAACTCCCCAGAATCTGACAATTACGGACATTATCCCTGGAGAATTTGATGTAAACTTGAGTAAAACAAGTGCGAGCAAGGGAACTTACAACTTCACCAGACATGGGAAGTCAGATCACTTAGAATGGAACGTTGAGCTAGGTTCCGGAGAAAGCGCTCACATGAACATTACAATCTTCACGAGATGGGTTGAGACTGGACAAGGTGGAAAATGGGAGTTCACGACTTGCGGTAATTACTCCTTAAACGAAGGTGCAGAGATAGTTGGCTATGGAATAGTAAGCAATAATATTACAGTAGAAGCGAACGTTGATTGTGAAGACGATGAGGAGAATGGAAACTCTCATGGGAGAGGTTGATATATTGGGAGGAAATTTAGATGGATAAAGATAATATAAAAGAAAAACTAAAAAGATTGGTAACTAGAAGGGAAGTTCTTGCAGTGTCGCTTGTTCTCTTTTTGTTTTTTGGATTTTATTCAATAAAACTTATGGGGGCTACTTCTGTCGTGACTACACAGCACACGATTGGCAAATATACTCAAGAAGGAGAGCTCATTCACGTAGCTTTGTTAAAGAACAACACGCTTTATGGAGAAACACTCAGGAGAGAGGAATACCCTATTCCCCTTGTGAAAAGCTTTATGATCACATATAGCTATCGCTTTACTCCAATGACTTCAATAAAGGGAACTTACAACACCCAAGGAATAGTTCAGTATACAGTAAACAGAGGTACCGAAGAGGTCGTTCTGTGGGAAGAAAAGCTCTTTGAAAAATCGGGAGAGCTAAAGGATGGTAAATTTACTTTGCAGTACGAACTCAATTTAACCAAACTCTCAAACAGGACAAATGAAATATTAGAGCAACTCGGCTTGAAGAGGTTAAACCGGAGGATAATGTTTGTTACGAGGGTTAATGTTGAAGGGAATGTTTATGGAAGGCAAATAACCGAAAGCTTTGAGCACAGCTCATCTCTAGTTAAGGATTCAGGCTCTGGTCTTTATTATTTCACCAATGAGAAAGAAAGCATACAGAAAACGGTAGTTGAGAAAGGAGCGGAGAAAACGGTAGTAAAGATTGCTGGTTTGCCTTTCTACGCAGATACTGCAAAGAAAGTGGCCCCAATACTGGCCCTACTGTTCTTAACTCCCCTGTTGGGAGGAGTTTACACGATAAGAGCCCAGAGACCTAAAAATGAATTTAAAGATCTATCCCCTTACATAACGGAAGGGGCTCCAATTCATGTGGAGAAAAGAGTGATTCTGGCCACAAAAGAAGATCTAAAGAAGACCTTTGATCTCTTGGACAAACCAATTCTTCACTACAAGGATGGCGAAGAAGACGTTTATACGATAATCGACGGTAATATAGCGTACGAGTACAGGCACAAAAAGAACAAAAACAACTGACTTTTTTTCTTTTTAAAAATTTGAAAAGATCAAAGAATAGCGGCACTTACGCCGAGAAGCAGTGCTAAGACAAACACGACCAGTATTTCAATGACTATGGTCATTAGCCATGCTATTGTAGCTTTTATCCAGTCTGTATTAAACACTGTTTTTATCACCCAGATGTAAGCTATGATACCTAAAATCCATCCTATGAGGGGTATCCAGCCTATGAGCAGGGCTAGGATTCCACCGCCAACAACAGCTATCATGGACTTTCCGAGGCTCACGTTTTCTATCCCAGCAAACTTTGCTCCAAGCATCAGGAAAAATCCTGCAATTATCAGGGCTATTAAGATTACTAGCACTGCCATGAACCCCATAGCGGCCATAAGCCCGGGAACAAACGGTGGTCCCATCGGCATCCAAATCACCTCGGGAAAATTATTAATTCTACTTTTTATTAAACTTTCCATTTTTGAAGGAGAAAAAGCTTTAAGGGAGCAAAAGAAAGCCTTCTAGGGATGTGAGATGGAATCAGTTGGGAGATTTATATGGGAGTATTTCATAAGGCCTATGTATACGAGAGAAGGCTACAACCCGTACAACACCTTTGTTTATGCTGTCATTCTGGGGCTAGCGATTATCTATACGTACAGATGGATAATAAAGCCTCTCAAGATAAAAGTTGATGAAAAATTATTCTATGCCGTTACCCCAATGGTTGTGTTTGGAGCAACCGTCAGAGCGCTTGTCGATGGAGGAGTCTTGAAGCCTCATCCCCTCATTTTAACTCCGGGAATATTTTTCACGGCATTCTTATTGATTTTACCAGCGATTTTTGCGGATTCAAAGCTAAAAACGTATCCAAAAATAACGGTAGGGTGGGGGGTAGTTCTAACTTTATATGCAAACTACCTATTGATCACAAATGTCAAAAGCTGGAAGCCGTATGAACTGACTGTGCTATACACGACGCTGTTCCTCTTGCCGGTTTTGATTTATTACAAACTTAGACCCTTTGAGAAGCTCTATCTGTTCCCAGTTTTTGCCCACATCTTTGACATAGGCTCCACAGTCGTGGCTATTCACTATTATGGTTATAGGGAAGTCCACTGGATTGAGAATATTCTCGTTCAGAAGTTTGGAGCGTTTGTATACTACCCATGGATAATCTTTATCCTTATAGCAGTTTATTACGGTCTGAAATACCTTGTGCCAGACGAAGAAGAGAGGCGGTTTTGGTATTTGGCAGTTTACATACTTGGATTGGGACCAGCGATAAGAGATCCAGCCCAAATGATTTTGCAAATTGGTTAATCTTTTCTTAGCTTTCTTCCTTCTTCTAGTTCCCTTCTCAACGTTCTTGCTTCGAACTCTGCATCTTTTGCTCTAAACACCTTGGCTATCCTTTCAATGGCCTCTAGCTTTCGTATTATGCCATCGAGCCATGTGAAAACATCTCCAGGATAGACCACAAGGGAATACTGCCTTCTGAAATAATCTGCGATCTGCGTTGGATGTTTTCCTTGTCTTCTGAGCTCGATTATCATGGACGAAATCTTTTCCATTGCATATTCTGTACACTCTTCTTCCTCGCACATAAAGAAGTCCTGGTAAATTAAAAATAGCTTGTCCTGTACGTTTGGACTAACCTCTGGCAGAACTTTTTCGAGTTCCTCCAAAACAGAGGCAAAGCTCGGGGAAAAGATGTTGCTGCTCAGTCTTCCTCTCACAGCACTTTCAAGCTCTCTCTGGAGCGTTCTGGTTAGATAAACATTCTCAAATGGCAACAGCTTAATCGCCACTTCTCTCGGGTGTCTTTTGAAGAGGTTCTCCCTTATAAATTGAGCTTCCTTTGGAAGGAGAAAGCTCATGCTCACGGCCCTTCCATACGGGGTAACGTTTACAATTTTGCCCCTCAGTTTTACGAAGTCGAACTCTTCAAGCTTTTCAAGGACTTTCTCGGCATTCTGATTTGCTCCGAGGCAGAGTGTTTGCACCTCTTCGATATCGTCAAGGTAGGAGAAGGCACAAGAATGAGCTAAAACTTGATCTTGCTCCATCTCATCGCTCCATTCCACGTAAACAGGCTCAATTGATGCCGTTAGAAGCTTAAACGCTACTTCATCTTCACTTCCTTCCATTTGAGCAGAATACTTTCTACCGGGCTCCACTATGAGATAAACCTTGCCCTTTTCGTGGTAAAGAGGTCTTCCGGCTCTTCCAAGCATCTGGTGGAACTCTCTAACGGTCAGCCACTTGTTGCCCATTGCGAGACTTTCGAAGATGACCTGAGAGGCCGGAAAATCAACTCCCGCTCCAAGGGCAGCGGTTGTCACAACAACGTCGAGCATCTGGGCTTGAAACTCCATTTCTGTGAGTTTCCTTTGATGGTAGGGCAAACCGCTGTGATAGGGCTTTGCCTTCAGACCTCTGCTCGTTAAAAATGCTGCAAGCTCATGACATCTCTTTCTTGAGAATGTGAACACTATGCTCTGTCCCTTAAACCCCTGAGGAGATTTTCTCATTGTTTCAGCTTTGCACAGTTGAGCCACATAGCGCCACTTTTCGCTTTCATTTCTCGCTATTATCACGTGCCTCTCAAGTGCAACTGGTCTCTCATCGTAAAGGACGAGCTTCAGCCCAAGCTCCTTCGCAAGCTCTTGGGGATTTCCAATTGTTGCGCTCAATCCTATGAACTGAGCATTCGGGTAGAGCTTTCTGAGTCTTGCAATGAGTCCATCAAGCCGGGCACCCCGCTCCTCATCATCAAGCATGTGTATTTCATCTATGACAATTGTCCCCACGTTTCCAATTTTTCTCCCTGCTCTTAATAAGTAGTCAATTCCCTCGTAGGTTCCAACGATTATATCTGCATCTATGCCTGTATCAACAACAACGAGCTCATCTTTGGTCTTTATTCTGCTCATCCCAACTCTTATGGCAACTCTGAGCCCCAATTTGGAGTATCTTCGCTTAAAGTCCTCGTACTTTTGATTTGCCAGAGCCACAAGGGGAACTAGAAAGAGAAATTTTTTACCATTGAGTGCTCTAGGAATACCAGCAAGCTCTCCAATGAGGGTTTTTCCACTCGCCGTTGCAGAAACTACCAGTAAATTCTCCCCCTCAAGAAGGCCGTTTTGCAGAGCTAAAACTTGGACAGGTAGAAGCTTTTCCACTCCTTCCCCTTTTAGAACATCCTTAAACTCTTTGGGAATGCTTACTTCCTCTATAGACATCTCTCTGACCTTAATACGCTTTGGTTTTAATTCATCCCACTTCGTAACGTCTGGATTTTTTGTTGGATCGAATCGAGGATCAAAGACAGCCAGAACCTTATCTAGGTCTTTAAATCTTTCAAGAAGCTTTTTTGCCTGATCAAGCATTCCAAGACTTCTAAATCTATATCGAAGCTCGTTTTTAAGTTCTTCCTCGGCACAGTTCTCACAGATAAATTCACGGTGATATCTTATCTTATTTCCCTCTGTTAGCACAGTTATCTTTCCATTTAAAAGACAGAGTCTGCACAGCTCTGCTTTTTCAACTCTCTTGTTTTGGAGTCTCCCTTTAAAATATTCTTCCCATTCTGCGGCATCGGAAGTCAAGACAATTCTCGCAGTTTTCAGCATTTTCTCAATCTCTTTTGGATTTTGGTATTTGCTTCCCTCTAAGACCTTGAAAAGCCTGTTCTCTCTCATTATCAGTCTGAAAATTCTCTCCGCCTTTAAATTCTGAATCTGAGAAAGCTTTTCGGGTTCATTTTCAATGTAAAATGCCTCAAGCTCACTGTTCTTTCTTCCCCTCCTGATAACCAAGAGCATCTCTCTCATCTCCTTTGAGAGCCTCTGAAAACCTGAACTCCATTGTCTTTTATGACATCGAGGATTATGGTGACTCTCCATCGTCGGAGGTTTTTGCGCAGGTATCTTTGAGAAAGAAGTCTTAAAAAGCTTTTCAGCTCGTCCATGTTCCTGAAGTTTGCCCTTATCATAACCTGAAACTCTCCGGTCTTTTTATAAATGCCCAAGACGTTTTCAAGCTTTCCTATCTCTTGCAAAACCATTTCAGCTCGGGAATCATCGGCAAGGAGTTCGAGTTCTATTAAAGCCTGCAAATACTCCTCAAGAAAAGCAGGCTCCACAAGAGCTGAGTAGCCTTTTATTGCCCCAAGCCGTTCAAGTTTGTCTACTCTGTTTTTTATGCTTGCCACAGATAACCCGAGCTTCTTACTAAGATCTGTAAATGTAATCCTACCGTTCTTTCTAAGCTCCACTAGAATTTTTTTGTCGATTTCGTCTATGTCCACCATATCAATCAAAAAATATTGAAAAGGAGCTATTTAAGTTTTCGCTACTCTATCGTGTGTACCTGGGGCAGGGTTGAAAGCTTTATTGGTGCCCCAAATGCCCTATCTCCAGCGTCTCCAAGGCCTGGAAGTATATATCCCTTGTCGTTGAGCTCTCTATCTATCTTTGTTACAAATATCTCAACCTCTGGGAATTTTTCCTTTATCCGGGTTATTCCTTCAGGAGCTGCGAGAACCCCCAACACAATTATCCTCTTTGGAGTTCCGTACTTCTTGACCTCCTCTATTACCTTTAGCAGAGTTGAACCAGTGGCTATCATTGGATCGGCTATGATTACCGTGTCCTCAGGCGTTATCTGAGGGATTTTGATGTAGTTCATCTCTATCTCAAACTTTGGGGCTTTTCCCCTTGATGCTGATACTATACCTATCCTTGCATGCTCAAAGACCTTTACAAGACCTTCCATAAGAGGAACTGCCGCTCTAAGAACCGTTACTATGACCACGTTTCTCCTGTCCTTTACTATTATTCCTTCGGTTTCTTCCAAAGGTGTCTCAACTTTTACTTTCTCTGTTTCCATTGTCTTGATTATCTCATAACCCATAAACCTTCCAAGCTTTACAAGCCCTTTTCTGAAAGCTATGGAATCTGTTTCTTTGTCTCTGAGCTCTGTTAATACTTCCATAAGATAGGGAGAGTCATCAAAGGAGTAAACACCTTTCCATCTTTTGTCTTCTATCATCTCAATCACCTCAACAGTTGATCAAGCAAAATGGCCGTTAAAGCTCCCACAGCCATTCCTGATTCTAAAATGCTCCCCACGATTTTTGGAAAGTGTTCTAGGAATTCAGGCGGCAATTGGGGAGCTCCAAGTCCAACAATCAGGGCACTTGCAATTATGAGCATGTTTCTATCGTTTAGCTCCACCTTCTCCTTTATTAATCTAAGCCCGGTGACACTTATCATACCATAGAGCGCTATTGTAAGACCTCCAAGTACGGGCTGAGGAAGAGAGGCCAAAACACCGGAAAACTTTGGGATCATCGCTAAGAGGATCAGTATAATTCCTCCCATCTGCACTACTTGCCTGCTTGCAACCTTAGTTAAGGCGACCAATCCTATGTTCTCGGAATAGCTCGTTGTTCCACAAGCTCCAAGAACTCCAGCAATGGAACAAGCAAGTCCTTCGCTCATTATTCCCCTGTTGATGTTCGTGTTTGTTATTGGTGCTTCAGCTATGGCGGAGATTGCGTGATAATCTCCAACGCTTTCTATTATGCTCACGATAAATGCGAACAGCAGGGTTATTATAGCCGATGCTTCGAAAGTTGGAGTGCCCCATGGCAGCGGTTTTGGAGCATTTACTAGCGGCAGTTCTCTAACCAAACTGAAATCTGCCATTCCAAGAGGAATACTGACTATGTATCCCACCACTGCGCCCACTATTACAGGCATTGCCCTCAACGATCCCTTTCCTTTAAGTGCAACGTAAACTGTCGTTGAGAATGTTACAAGTGCGATAAAGAAAGCCTTCGCTATTGTTGAACCGCTTGGATCGGCAAAGAAGTTAAAGGTATACTTGACCGCCACGTGGGCTAGAGAGAATCCTATGAGCATTATTGTAACTCCGGTAACTACGGGAGAAAAGAGCCTCTTAACCTTCCCAACAATTCCGAATGCACCTATCGCTGCTTCGATTAATCCCCCTACTATTAAAGCCCCTTCCACTGCTGCCAACCCGAGCCCCTTTCCTATACTGATAAGCCCTGGAATAAAGGCGAAACTAGAACCTTGAACGATTGGATATCTAGACCCTATCGTGGTTTGAAGGAGAGTTGCTATTCCCATTGCCAAGAGAACTACTTGGATTAGGAGTGCTATCTCCCTCTGCTCAAGCCCAATTGCCGTTCCTACTACAAGAGGCACTGTAACCGTTGCTCCAAACATTGCAAGAACGTGCTGAAAGCCTAAAAGAACAGCCTGCTTTGATTCAACTTTTTCTTCTATTCCAACTTTAATTCCGTTTGCCATTAAAGCCCGCTCGAGATATGTTGGGAGGGATTTAAAAAATTTTCGGGTTCAATGCTATCTTCGTGTTAATGATGAAATGAAAATAATAAAAGTTCGACATCAAAATGAAAAATCACTCGCCCCTTTCTTCAGGAGGTATGTTCCCTTCTTTTACTGGAATTAGGCATAGGAATTCTAGGGTTTCTGAATCGGGATTTTCATATCCATGTGGTTCATTTGGAGGGATATACAAGAAGCTACCGGGTATAACTTTCACAGTTTTCCTTCCGTTTGTTATGTAGCCTTCTCCTTTTACAATGAATATTTCATGTTCCCAATCATGCTGGTGGATTGGTATTTTTCCTCCTTTCCTAATAACAAAATATCTCATCGCAAAGTTTTTAGCCCCTATCTTTGGGGAGATGAGCCACCTTATTGTTGCATTTTCGACTCCCTCCATTGTAACTTCTTTTTCTTCTACGTCTTTGTAGTGTCCAACGAACATTTTTATCACCATAAAATGTTAGGAGAGAGGATTAATAAGTTTATCTGACCACCCATATTGTCCAGACCATAAATAGATAGGCAAGTATGCTCATCAGCACATGTATCTTTATCCATAGCTGCTTCTTTTTGGAAAGAAGTATGAAAGCACCGCTGAGCATTGAGAGATTCATAAGTCCAAAGGTTATGTATCCAAGGGTGTAGTGGTCTAAAACTACCATGCTAAGCCCTCCCTACGGGAAATATATAGAGAGGAACACCACTCGTTCCTATTATTCTTGCTACATCATCCTCATAAAACGCCCCAACAGCGACCGTTCCTAGGTTCAAAGCTGTTGCTTGGAGATATATGTTTTGTCCTATGTGACCTGCCTCCATATGGACATACATGATGCCCCTCTCTCCATAGTATCTGGTCGTCCTTTCATAGAAGGCAACCAAGACAATGTCAACTGCAGCATCTCCTACCCACCTCTGATTCAATGCTGCCTTCTGGAGATCTTTTCTAAAGTCTCCTTCTTTAATCATTGTTAGGCTATGCTCAAAGGGGTCATAGTGATATATTCCAGGTTTTAAACCTTCAACATTCCCAACTACCACAAAAATTTCAAAGGGGTATGTTGCTCCGGCACTCGGAGCTGCTCGTTTGTTGTCGTGAGTTATCCCTTGGCACGCCCATAAGAGTTGGGCAAGCTCTTCTATGCTGGTGGGTTGGTTTTTGTACGTTCTGATGCTTTTTCTCTTGGCAATTGCTTCTTCTACACTCATATCTCCTTCTAATCTGGGCTCTGGTAGAAAAATTTTCTCTCCAGAGTACATAGCTCCCCCTCCTCGGGGAAAATAAGGCTTTAGGAATAGAACAATTGATGACAGGATCACAAGAACCACAACAAGGGTTGCGATCTTTTTATAGTTCATGTATATCATTAGGTCTTCATGATATTTTAGCGTTTCTAAGAAAAAAGAGAAAGTGTGTCTAAGTCTTTCTTCCGGCTATAAAACCTAGAAGGAGTCCAATTACAAGGGTGCCAGCTATTAAAGGTATTGAGTATCCGCCAGTTTCCTGTTGAACTGGGGAAGTGGTGTTTTGAGTTGTCGTTTGGTTTGTAAGAGGTGTGGTGAGGGGAATGAGAGGCTCTTCTGTTATCTTTGGTGGGGTCGCTGTGCTCAAGAATACCGTTGAAGTTTCCTTTGCATATTGGTAGAACACCATTGCAGTCTGAATGTTTTCTAAACCGTCTTGCTTTTCATAACTCTGGGCAAACTCATAATACGCCATGCTTAAGACGGGATATATGCCTTCTTTCTGAGCTATCGCAATGGCCACCTTGGCATCTTCTTTCATTCTCTGGAGCTTATCCATAAGCACGGTCTCGTTATCAATTCCGAGGGTATCTAAGATTATCTCGGCCCTTATTCTGGCTTCCATTGCAGAAAATATGGCCGCTGAATATTTACCATCCTGATAGTATTCCTCTCCCTCGTTCATCAAGTTCACCAAATCCTGCAGGTTTGTTTCTCCAAACATTGAGGTTATATAAGTTATTATAAGCCTTGAATTGTCTAAGTACTCCCTTGCGGTATCTTTTATGGCGTTTCTTTCAATTACCTCTCCTTTTGCGTATCGCTCTCCTAGAGATGCCCAGAACTTCGCTGTTTGTATCCTCTCGTATGCAAAGGCAGCATTGCTTATTGCATCCCAGTAGTTTCCATCGTAATAGGACGACCAAGCATCCTTCAGAAGGGACTTTGCCTCTTCAACCCTTTCCTCACTCGCGGCAACCGCTTGGAGCATTGTTATCCCTTTTATTGTGAGATTTGAAACATAGTCCTCAGTATCCTTTATCTCGTTATCAACCTCTTTTAACAGATTCTCTAAATCACTGTCAGTTTTCACATCTAAATACCAGTCCACATGCCTTATTGCAATCCTAGCTTGGAAATCAAGGCTTAAAGCTGTGTAATACATACCCTCGTCCAAGTTCTTCTTGGCCTCGTCTAGCTTGGCCTTGGCATCATCCAGTGCATTTTTAAGGTAGGAATAAGTGGTGTAGCTGACGTCGCTGTTTTTGAGTTTATTCTCAACTTGCCTGTAGTAAGCCATAGTCTCATCGTAGTCCTTTAGTGCGTCATCCTTTAGAAAAGAGGTATCAACTTTCAACTCTGCTGGCACGGATGGCTTCTCTATCTTTTTTCCAGTGAAATAGTACACTGCCTCATATATATCCCTAATCTCCCTAACCTCTAAACCCCACCTCTCTTTCGCGTATTCAACCACGTCAACTTTTTCGGACTTACTTGTTATCTGCACTATTGGGCCGATTTGCTTTTGTTCTGTCTTTTGAACTACCTGTATTCTCTGACCTTCAGGAATTAAAAAAAGCTTTGCTCCAACACTATGGGCAGCTGAGGCTTTCTCTAAAATCCCTCCTACTGGCCCAATACTTCCGTCAGGATTTATCATACCCGTCATCATTACATCCTTTCTTACTTCCCATCCCTCTAGAGCAGCTATTATACCGACGGTCATGGTACCTCCAGCGGAGGGACCTCCAATAATTGGGGCATCTGACTTTACTTGAATAAAAACGTCGTACTTGCTCATATCAACTCCAAGAACCTTTCCAGCGACTTGAGCAGCCAGCCTTGCTGATGCCTGCATGTCTACCTCCGCTAATGGCCAGGTCTCAACGTAAACATGTCCATTTCCAGGAGCAACTGTGATTACAAAGTCCGTTGCTACTCCTATTAGCTCGCCGCTTGATGTTCTCGATACTGCTGGAGCTTTTAATACAACTGTGTTCCCTTTTTCAGGACATTGAGCATTTGCCAGGGGCAAGAGCAAAAGAATTAACGCCAGCATTGATAGGATTTTCTTCATCCTCTCACCTCCAGTGATTATTCCTTATGTTCTTTAATATCTCTTGTGGTTCATAACTCCAAAAATTGAAAGTTTGAACCAAAGTCTTTTTAAACATCCTATCAAAACGGTTAAGGGGAGCAATATGGGACTGTATTCCTCTTTCATCGGTCGAAAGTTTAAACACATAGCTGGGAAGAAATATGAGGACATAATAAAGCACTATAGGGAGTTTCTTTTAACTGAAGAAGAAAGACGAATCCCAGAGATCAATTCTATCTTGATGCCGCTTGACAGATATGTTAAAAATATCCCCGCGGAGTTATATGAAACAATAAGTGCTTATGAAGCAAGAATTTTGATTGTTTATATTTTGGATTCCCAAGTATTTGAACTTGTACGTCAAACACTCAGCCCGGAAGCAAGTGAGGAATTCAGGCGGAGAGAGGAGATAATGGGGGAAGAGCTGCTCAACAACGTAGCAAAGAAGCTTGAAAGTTACGGTCTCAAGGTACAACGGCGCATGTTCTTTGGAAACAAGAGTGATGATGTAATAAGGATGGCTGAGAATTATGATATGCTCGCAATCTCGAAGAACTATGGCTCGGAGATCACAAAAACCTCTCCCGTAAGTCCTCTGGTTTTTAAGATAATCCAGCATTTGGAGATTCCGGTGATAGTCTATTAGGAGGTGTTCAGATGACCCCATTGGAGATATTTGCCCTTGCAGTGTTTATCTTTACATATGCTCTTATAATAAGCGAGCGAATACACAGAACCGTTGCCGCAATGGCCGGAGGCTCTTTGATGCTTCTAGCCAACATAGTTCCTTGGGAAAAAGTTCCTCTTTACCTTGACCTTGACACTATACTTCTCCTTGCTGGAATGATGATAATTGTCAATACAACAAGGCTAAGCGGTCTGTTTGAGTATATTGCAATAAAAACTGCCAAACTTGCAAGAGGGGAACCTATTAGAGTTTTGCTCCTTTTCTCAGTTGTGACAGCCCTCATAAGTGCCTTTCTTGATAACGTGACCACGGTTCTTCTGCTCACTCCGATGCTTATCTACATTTCAAGGCTTATGGAAGTTAACCCTCTCCCCTTCCTTCTCTCCGAGATCTTTGCTTCCAATATTGGTGGAACAGCAACGCTCATTGGAGACCCCCCTAACATAATGATAGGTTCCGCTGCAGGGCTTAGTTTTAACGAGTTTCTCGTCAATATGGGCCCAATAGCATTTCTTGATTTAATACTCATGGTTTTTGTAGTATACTTGGCTTATAGAGGAACCCTTAAGGTCAGCCCTGAAAAAAAGGAGAGAATCTTAAAGACACTTGACGGTCTGGATGAAAGAGCTGCGATTAGGGATCTGCCTCTTTTTAGGAAGTCTATTATAACAATCGTCATTGTGGTGCTATTCTTTTTTGTTCACGACAAGCTTGGGATAGAACCTGCTGTGGTTGCATTATTTGGGGCATCTTTGCTCCTTTTCTGGAGTAGGGAAAATCCTGAGGGAATCCTAGAGAAAGTCGAGTGGGCAACGCTGTTCTTTTTCGGAGGGTTGTTCCTCATTGTAGGGAGTTTAGTTGAAACTGGGTTTATAGGGCAGATAGCTCAGTGGATAACGTCCCATGTTCATGCCGAGGGAGAAGCTATGCTGGTTATAGCGTGGTTTTCAGCACTTGCTTCAGCTGTTATAGACAACATCCCCTTCACGGCTACGATGATACCCCTAATAAAGGCAATGGGGACATCTCTCAATACCTATCCTCTTTGGTGGGCTTTAAGTTTAGGAGCATGCCTTGGTGGAAACGGAACCGCTATTGGAGCATCGGCAAACGTTGTTGTTATAGGGATAGCAGCAAGGGAAGACATAAGGATAACATTTATGGACTTCCTCAAAATAGGCATGCTCATAATGGTCTTAACTGTAGGTGCCGGCGTTGGGATATTATGGCTTAGGTATGTGTGGTGGTGAACAATGAAAATACTCGTGTTGATAGACGGCTCGAAGTGGAGTCAAAAGGCAGCTCTTCATGGAGTTGCAGTTGCCAAGAAAAAGAATGCAAAAATAGTGCTGTTTTCTGTTTTGGATAGGAGAGAAGCTAAGGCAGTTGCATTCAATTTGGGAGCAAGACAAGGAGACTTTGAGAAAGTGCGCAGTTTTGAAGAGGAAATCTGGAACAATATGAAACGGGACATTCAAGATGTTATGAGCGAAATGCTAAAGTTCTGTCAAGAAGAGGGAGTGAACTGTTCCATAAAGATCGTTGAAGGTATTGCAAAGGACAAAATCCTTGAGGAGGCCAATAGTGGTGAATACTCACTTGTGATAATGGGGGCTTATGGAAAAAGCGGAAAGACGAGGATAGGAAGTTTGCTGGAAGAGATAGCGGGCAACGTGAAGCCTCCACTCTTGATAGTGCGCTAGTCTCTAGCTTCAAGGTATTTAACCTCTCTGATGCCTTCTAAATTTTCTAATTCTTCTTTTAGGCCGATTAATGCTCTTCTGGTAAGGGGTATATGGACTTTCCCAATTATGTCAAATGGTCCTGTAACTACATAGACTTCGTCAAAGTTCATCTCATTTAGCAGTTTTTCTTTGATTTCCTTCTCTTTTCCAGGTCTCACCCTTAGTAAGTATATTGCAAACGGCATTTCAATCCCTTCTTATTAGGGCTGTAAAAAACAATACCAATATTAAAAGTTCGAATGTAGTTGAGACTACCTCAAGTATTTCTGAAGACAGTGATGTTTTGATTAGATGAAAGTTCTCAATGATCTTTTTGGCAACGAACATTAGAAATGCCAAAAAAAGAAGCAAAATACTTTTCATTCCACTTTTTCTGTATGCTTTCCATGCTGCTACTGACAGCATAGCCCCTAAAATAATTACAACTCCATCGAGGAGATATCCTAGGATATCAATCACTCCCCCTCCCCCCTGAACGCTAACGTTAAATCAATCAATTTATCTGCCAGTTTATCCCAGATTTTTGGTTTATATTCTCTGATTATGCGAACTAAAACATCAACATCGCAATTAAGGGAATAAACGGTGTTTTTTCCGTCCTTTGTCTTTGTGATAATCCCTAACGTTTCAAGCCGTTTTGTATGATAAACTATAGTAGAAGGAGTCAAGTTGAGCTTTTCTGCAATTTCGCTCTGGTTTTTGTCCCCTTCCGCAAGTAAAAGGAGTATCTTTCTTTGGCTTTCGTTTGAAATAGCTATCATAAGACGCCTGTAGTCTTCTTCAAAATCTGCAGGGAATAAGTATCTTTTTCCTCCAAGCCGTTTTGAGATGATTTTTCCCTCTTTTTCAAGATGCCGTAGATGGTATTGAAGGTTTCCTATCCCTATGTTGAGCTCTTGAGCTAATTTACGAAAAGTTATTCCAGGATTCTTTGTGACATAGTCCAAAATTTTTTCTCTGGTGCTCATGAGTATCAAACCAAAATATAATTCGAGTGTTTTAACTCTTTGTGGTACGCTTCTCAAAAGAGTATTTTATTGGAGCCCCGGGCGGGGTTTGAACCCGCGACCTGCCGCTTACCAAGCGGCCGCTCCACCAGGCTGAGCCACCGGGGCACCGAAAGAAAGAAGCCAAGATTGCATATATAAACTTTTCGCTCAACTAGTTCTCAAATTAAAAAGACATAGATGGAAGGCTAATATTCTCTCTCCACTATGAAGTCTGCTAAAAGTTCTAGTTGTTTTCTTGCCTCGCTTTCTGGGAGTATTTTTAGTGCTTTCTTTGCCTCATCTGCCAGTTCCCTTGCAACTTTTGCAGCGTAGTCTATGCTTCCATATTTTTTGAGGAGTTCAATTGCTCCTTTGACCTCTTCTTGAACGTTTTCCTCTATTATGCCCTCTCCCTTTACATCACCAGCATATTTCCCAAATATCTTAAAGAACTCTGCTTTGTCTTCTTCACTTGCATTTTCAAGGAAGTGAGCTACTATAAGCGTTTTTTTGCCCTTTCTTATGTCACTTCCTACTGGCTTTCCGAGCTTTTCTTCATCAGCTATAAGATCGAGAACGTCGTCCCATATCTGGAAGGCTATACCTATATTCCTTCCATATTTTGATAGCGCTCCAATATACTCCTCGTTTTCTGTTCCTATAATTCCTCCTATTGTGGCTGAGGCATCTATAAGCGCTCCAGTTTTTCCGCTTATCATTTTCATGTATTCCTCTATAGTGACTGTTTCTTTGTTCTCAAACTCCAAGTCCATTGCCTGTCCTTCGCAAAGCTCATTTGAAGTCTTTGCAATGACATCCAGAACCCTTACAACCTTCTCAGCCTCGACAGGTATCCTTGCCACAGCCTCAAAAACCTTCGAAAAGAGCAAATCTCCAGCTAAAATTGCCATGTTTATTCCCCAAATTTTATGAACTGTCGGCCTGCCCCTTCTTTTTTCGTCCATGTCCATTATGTCATCATGAACAAGGGAATAGTTATGGAGTAGCTCTACAGCCGCTGCAGCATAAACGGCCTTTTCGGGATCTCCCCCTACGGCTTCAGTTGAGGTCAGCACTATAAAGGGTCGAACCCTTTTCCCTCCTGCGAGAGGATAATGTCTTGCAGCGTCATAAAGAACTTTGGGCTCCTTTTCAGGTATAAGCTCAAAAATAGCCTCATCGACGACCTTGGCCTTTTCTTTTAATGCTTTAAATAGCGGATCAAACTTCATTTTATCACCTCACATCGACTTTGTAACCGTTTCTTGATACAAAGACATCCCTTCCGATGAGGTAACCCTCTTCTTCGGCAAGCTCAGCATAATGGGTGAGCATCCTAAACTCTCCATGAGCGGGGATTATATTCTCTGGATTTAAAAGCTTAATCAAATATCTGTGATCTTCCCTGCTTGCATGACCTGAGACGTGTAAATCTTTAACCATTCTCACTCCTCTCATCCTGAGCTTTGTCTCAAGGGCATAGCGCTGGGCTATGTTTAGGGGATTTGGGATAACTCCAGCCGAAAACACAACAGTGTCGTCTTTTCCGATGTCATAGAGTTCCCCGTTGGCCATCCTTGTAAGCACTGCTCCCGGTTCACCTTGGTGCCCCGTGACTATTAGGAGATAGTTCTCTCTAGCTTGAGAAACTTCTCTAAGTGTTTTCTGGACGGCATTTGGGCTTCTCACAGCTTTTGCCCCTTTCATTTTTATCAAGCCTAGCTGTTTTGCTATGCCCGTATATTTTGCGAGGGACCTACCTACCAAAACAGCTTGCCTTCCCATGTTGTTTGCTATCTCTATCAGCTCTTGTAGACGGGCGATGTGAGAGGCAAATGTTGTGGTTATTAGTCCTTTCTCTTCCATCCCTTCATAGTAGAAAAAGTCCTCTAAGAGGAGCTTCGCAGAGGCTTCACTTGGCGTTTTTGTTTCTTCAGCTGCCCTTGTGGATTCTGGTATCAAAATTTTTACTCCTTCTTGGCCTATTTCCTTGAGCCTTTTGTAATCTGGCTTCTCTCCAAGGGGGTTGTGGTTGTCAAACTTATAATCACATGCATAAACTACAGCACCTTCGGGCGTATGGATGACTACCATTGAGGAGTGCGGGATTGAGTGGGTAATTTGAACAAACTCTATAGCTAAATTCTCGCTAACTTGAACAATCTCCCCATACTGGGTCTCATACATCGGATTTGTAACCTCAAAATACTGCTCACTCCTCACTTCTCCTTTTGCCAATTTTATCGTGTAGGGAGTTCCGTAGATTGGAACGTTTGGATAGTGGGGAGCAAGCTTTGCTATAGCTCCTATGTGATCGAGATGGCCGTGAGAAAGTGCAATGGCAACGACCTTTTTATTTTTAAGTGAGGAATCATCGGGGATTGCACCCAACTTTCTTAAATCCCTCGAACTCATCTGCTGAAAGTTAACATCCTCATGGATAAGAACCCTATCAAGCCTGATTCCCATATCAATAATCACAACTTCTCCTTCATATTCAACGGCAGTCATGTTTTTTCCTACTTCCTCATAACCACCTAGCGTGTAAACTTTTATCATTTTAGTTCCTCCCTATGTTTGACCTCTAGGCTCTCACAAGCATAAGGTCGAGCTAAGTAATAATTGAAAGCAGGATTTAAAAAGCTAAGCTTTTTGGGTTTTGATGTGAGGACAAAACAGAGACAAAAAAAGATAAAGAGAAGCTTTTTGAGAGTGGTGAGCTTCATACTAACATTACTGCTTTATTTGCTATTCAGTGAAAGCCTAGTGTTGTTGCTTAAATTTTTTCATATTTCCGCCAAACATCTTCCATAATCACTTGCTTTGTCCTATGTTTCTTTGCAATGTCTCTTGATCCAATGTTAGATTGAGATATAAGGACACTAACATCCCCAATAACACACTCGCAATAGCATGCTGATCAAAGTAGAAAAGTAGGACAATCAAAGCTGTAAAGAAAGTTAAGAATATCACTTTAGCTCGAGTACCTGTGTGGAACTTTCTGAAGTTTTTGAAAGTTCCTGAGCTGAAGACCAATGCAGAAACAATTGCTAGAGTTGAAAATACAAGGGCTTTCCCAAGTTTCGGCACTCCAAGATATACCGCAATTTGGTAAAATGTAACCCCTATTACTGCTGAGAGAAAGATTATGATAATTAAATCGACCAAAACTCCAAAAAGGAACTTAGAAAAATTCAAATGATACATGTTAATCACCACTAATTGTCCTTTTGGATAGAGGTGAATATAAGCTTTGTGCTGTTGTCATCTAGGTATTTGTACCCAGACACTATCCACGCTAACAACCCCTCCTGATCAGAAGAGCATTGGATAAAGAATGAACAAAAAAGAACTCAGAAAATTTTAAAAATACTTTATCTTAACCCCTCTTCTTCAAAAACTCCCATAGATCAATTCTCTGTTCAAGCCACTCTCTTGCAAAGCCTGTAATCACAAGAGGAACTTTCTTAAGCTCCTCAACATTTCTTGCCCCTACGAGGAACATGGCATTCCTCAGCTCGTCTATGTAGCGCTGAAGAACCTTAATCACTCCGTCAACGTCTCCTTTTACTGCAGGCTTAAGGAGAGGCAGTGCAACTCCCGCTAAGTTTGCTCCAAGTGCTAAAGCCTTTGCCACCATTATGCCATCCCTTATCCCACCGGTAGCAATTATTGGGAGTGAAGTTGCGTAGCGAACTTCAGCCACGCTTAAAGCCGTTGGAATTCCCCAGTCCCAGAACTTTAAGGCCAAATTTTTACTCCTTTCATCCTTAGCCCTGTAGTATTCAACACCGCTCCAGCTCGTGCCTCCAAGTCCACCGACATCTATCGCATCTATGCCAATGCTCTCAAGCCTTATCGCAACTTCCATCGAAACCCCTGCCCCGGTTTCCTTGGCTATTATTGGATAGGGGATCTCATTCTTAAGTTCAGCTAACGCTTTAAGAACTCCTCTGTATTGGGTGTCTCCCTCGGGCTGGACGCTCTCCTGCAAAGGATTCATGTGAATAGCTAAAGCGTCGGCTTGAATTGTTTCAATGGCTTTTAGGGCTTCCTCAACTCCATAACGGTTGGGCATTGTTTCGGCAAACTGAGGCGCACCTAAGTTGCCGACCAAAAAGACATCTGGAGCGACATCTCTAACGTAATAGCTCTCCCACGTTTCTGGCTTTCTTATCATAGCTCTCTGGCTCCCGACACCCATAGGGATGTTGAGTTCTTGAGCTGCCTTGGCAAGGGTTTTGTTTATCCTTCCAGCAAGCTGTGAGCCTTTTGTTCCTCCCGTCATTCCAGTGATCATTATTGGATAGTCAAGCTTATGACCGAAAAATTCAACACTTAGGTCTATCTCATCCTTGTCAATTTCAGGTAAAGCTTGATGAACGAAGTAGATGTTTTCAAAAGCATTGCTGACATGGGCTTCAACTTGTTTAGTTAGGCAGTGCTCTATGTGTTCAAACTTCCTAATTATCGTGAGCTCCTCCTTATCCACGTTTACCACCTCTTGATAACTGTCCCGGGGTTTTCCCCCCTGAAGATTTTCATGAGGTTTCCTTTAACCTTTCCGTTTATGAAGTAAACATCTGAATAGTGGGCTATCTCGAGGGCTTTCTTTAGCTTGTTTCCAATTCCTCCGGTAACGTCTATCCCAGCTGATTCCGGGCTTTCAAGCAGGTGCTCAATATCCTCTCCAGTGAGCTCCTTGATGAGCTTTGCTCCTTTCTCCTTTGGATTTTTGTCGTAGATTCCATCGACGTCCATCAGGAATATAACTTTTCTCGGCTTGAGCATCTTTGCTAAATAGCTAACTATCTGATCCCCAGAGAGAATGTCTATCCCTTTGTCGAGGGCAACTGCACTATCGCCGAAAAGCACTGGGATAAAGCCCATTTCTAACAGCTTTCTTAAAACTTCAAGCTCCCCATAAACTATCTCGCCTCTTTCGATGAGAAATATTGATGAGGAGGAGAGGGAATAAGCAGGTAACCCCTTTTCTAAGAAGGTTTGGACTATTAAATCATTAAGCTTAAGCATCGCCTGATGGGTTTTTGAGAAGCCGATCATTTTGCGCTTTACGTCTCCAATTAGTCCTTCCCTGATTCTGTACTCTCTTGCATTTGGATGTCCAAAGCTCCCACCGCCGTGCACGAGGACAAAATTCTCTTCTGGATAAAACTGGGCAAGCTCTTCTGCTATTCCCTCAACGGTTTCCCGATTAAACGAATATGGGACATTTTTATCGCTTATCACACTTCCTCCGAGCTTAATGATTATCATCGCGAACACCAAATAACTAATATAGACCGAGGTTTATAGGGGTTTTGAAATTTACGATGAGGAAAGCAACTCCAGTATTCTCAATGCGAGATATGTCTCATATAGACCACCATAGGCATCCTCTTGCTCTTCATAGAAGTTAAATCCTCCATATGGGTACTGCACTCTTTTTAAAAACTTCAAAAGTCCATCAACATCTTTTGGACAGACTTCCATGACTCTCAATGCTCTAATCACCTGGTACGTTGTGTAAAGATCTGGTGCTCCCCATCCACCATTTATTTGTGAGTTTAAGAGGAATTCAATAGTTTTGTCATCGTGATATTTATATCCTAGCTCCTCCAGAAGGAGAATCGCATATGATGTGTACACTAGCTTTTTGTATATATTCCCCGAATGTCTTCCAAACGTTCCATCTGAATTTCTCTGAGATAAAATCTTATCGATAAGATATTTCTTTGTTCTATCATCTAAGACAATGCCAACCTCTTTTCCAAGTTTTATTAGGCTTATCCAACCTACATTTTCCACAATGTTGTCAGTTTTTTCAGTGAGGTAAAGGTTAAAAAGTCGGACAGTTTCATTTCTAATGTATTTATACGTTTCTTCATCTATACTAATATCAAGCTCTTTATAAGTTAAGTATATAAAGTATAGAGGAGATGGCTCATCGCTGGAATATGGTTTTCGAGAATAGACTGCTCTACTCAGATAGTTTTTTATTTTGGCCTTGTTTATCTCTCCTCCCAGTATTTTGCTTGTATAAACTGCCATGTATGTCGATAAAGGATCTCCAGAGGATTGATAGCAGAAAATAAACCCTCCTAGGGGAGTTTCTCGTTCATGAATAAACTTGATAGTATCCTTGTCTGGTGTTTTTCCAATTAATATTAAAGCCTTAACAGCATAATACGTCCCTTGGGGCTCCCCATAATCTAATCCGAAGAGATTAAACCCTCCATCCCAGAGCTTCATATCCATTATGATTCTGGAGGTAGCCGATTTAATATCCTCTGTCAATAAATCTTCCTTTTTAAGGGCTTCTAATATAGGAGTTATCAAAAAGAGTGGAGGTGGATTTTCCAGAAGGAAAGAGGGATTTTGCGAAATCCAGATGAGAGGAAATCTCTTTTGATTGTAATCTTTTAAGTTTCTATAGTCGATTCCTAACATTTGCAACATGTTGGTGTACATGTTAAACATGCTTATATACTTTACAACGGATGCAAAGTCATCAACGTTTGGTGGGGTTAAGTCACTCCACTTATTTAAAACATATATTTTTGTGTCATTAAGCTCGGCAATATTGTATCCCAGAGCACTCAACATCTCTAATGCTTTTCCTGTCATGTCGTTGTTCTCTTCATCAACGAAACTTCCATTTTCTCGTTTATATGATAAAATTAAGTCGATTATGTCTTCCCTATTAGAAGGGGTCTCGTTAAGTAGAGACAAACTCATAACTCCGAAATACAATCTCATAAAATTGGGCATATTTGTCTTGGTGGAATTTTTAAAAAAAGTTTTCTCTTCCTCATGTAGCCACTTTATAGTTTGGGCTTTATTATATGGGGTTTGGTTTAACAGAGTCAACGCTTTAGTAAAATAGTAAGTTGACACAATGTCTGGAGTTACAGTGTCAACAATTTCAGTGAATCCCCCATTTGGTGTTTGAGCAAGATAAGTGCGCTTTAAAGTGTGATTGATCCAATTTTCTCCTAAAAAATCGGTGACATCAAAATTTTCGATACATCGTATATATGATTCTTCTTGTGAGGTTGTGATTTTAACATTCGTTTGCGAGAAATCTGTAATGCATCCTGCAGCAAAAACTAAAAATATTAAAAAAGTTGTCAAAACAGGCTTTTTCATTTTACAACCTCCTGTGGGATATTACAGTGCCCTGTGGAGTATTACAGCGGCTCCTTGAGTGTAATAATTATTACCTGTGTAACTGAATTTAAATGTGCCGTATGTATAGTCTTCTACTTTATAAATTCCACCGAGACTTGTTGTTGCTTCTATACCTGAAAAATCGTGCCCAATATAATCAGTGTAATACTCCGTGTCAGAAAAGCTTGCAGTATCCGAAGTGCCAGTGAAACCTGTGCCTAGTGGGATATTAAGAGATATTCCAGCTCCAACAAACTTCAAAGTGATAGATAATGTTAATTTATCTGCTTTATACTCCTGTGTCCACCAGTAGTCGTAGGGATCTATCCAACTATATGCTGCAGAATACCCACCTACGCTCACTCTGCTGAACAAGTCGTATTCTATCTCACAATATGCGTATGCTGCTATGTATACATCACCCTCGTTAGGTATGCTAAAAATTTTTCGCTCCCTGTAATCACTATTCTCACCAACAAAGCTTGTGGAAGTTACATCTATAGTGGTGGATTTTATTTTGTTTAGTTTGTGTTTCCTAACAAAATAATCATTTACTGCTTCAAAAACCTTTTTTCTGTCTAATCCTGGTGTTTCTACAACTGTAATTGTACCATTCTTCTCTATAATCTTTACTGGCTTTCCCTGCACATAAAGTGCATGCACTCTAACTTCTGGAGTTTCTGAAGTATTTGCAGCTTGCACAATTCCTGCTGTTGCTCCTACCATTAACAATCCAACAAGTAGTGCAAGCAGTCTTTTCATGCTTGCACCTCCTACCAAACATTGCAACAATACTTTTGACTTCAAGACTTATAAATTTTTTTCTTTTACTAGTTTTAATTTGTTACGCTTTTTTTTCGTGAGTTCTTACTTTCTAACTGCACTTTCAAGTCAAAAGAAACCCGAGTAAAAGAGTAAAAATAAACATTATTGTATAACATCCTCAATCCTAAGCCCCTCTCTGCTTATCTTTGTTATCATGGGCATTCCTCCGGCAATTTTTATTGCTGTTGCAACTTCGCTCTGCTTTCCCGGAGCTAATGCATACATACATCCGCCTCCACCTGCACCGGTAATCTTTGCCCCCAGTGCCCCCGCTTCCCTTGAGGCGTAAACTAAATCACTCAGGCTCTTTGTTGAAACTCCAAGAGCATCAAGCAGGCCGTGGTTTATGTTCATGAGCGTCCCAAGCAGCTGAAACTTGATTTCCTTGTCGTACTCTGCAAGAATAACTTCTCTTGCTTTTTCCACAAGCTTACCCATCGAATTGAGAATTGGCTCAATTATTTCGGGCATCTCCTCATAGTTCTTCCTAACCTTTGCAACAAGCTCTTTTGTCGATCCACTTGACCCGGTGTAGCCAACCACTATCGGTAATTCCACTACAGGCAGGCTCTCAAAAGAGCCCTTCTGGTAGTAGAGAAAGCCCCCAACCGCTGAAACCGTTGGGTCAATACCGCTTGATGCACCTTGAACAAGGAGCTCCACTTTATGTCCCAATTTGGCAATCTCTGACTTCTCCAGTTCCAACCCAAGAAGTCTTGACACGGCCCCTATCGTCGCAACGGCAACTGCAGCAGAGCTCCCTAATCCTGCCCCTACAGGGATTTGAGAAGTTATTGAAACAGTTACTCCCTTCTGGACTCCAGCTTCTTCCATCACAAGATTTATTGCCTCCCTAACGTAGCTCAAAACTTCAGCGGCTTTTCCGTAATCTGTCTCAAAGTATATCTGGTCTTCAGAAAACGAGACTGTTAAGCCGGGAGTCCTTATGTCCTTAGCCTCTATCCTAATTCTTCCATTTTCGTTAAATTCTGCTTTTACATATGTTCTTAAATCAATAGCCGCTGCTATGGCAGGTTTTCCATAAACTACGCTGTGCTCTCCAAATAGAATGATCTTAGCAGGAGCCGAGGCAAGAACCCTCATTTTTGACCCTCCAAGAATCTTTCAACAACTTCAATGAACCTGTATATATCTCTGTCCGCTTGTATATTCCATCTTTAATTATTCCCAATCTTTTAAATTCCTCAAAATCATCTGGCAGATATTCCTCGGTAATCTTCATGCTCTCTAGAATTTCAGCGATAATTATCTCAACTCTCATTCTATCGCCTCCAGTCCGAGATAATCATAGTAATACTTCTTAAAGTCCTCAAACTCTTCTATAGTCTTGTATGCGATGTCATATAAGAACTCCCACTCCCTGCAAAATAGTACAACACCCTTTAAGCATTCCTTTCTGAGAAAAATTGGCAGCAAATTGAAAATCTGAACGTCGTAATTATCTGGGAGTTCCCCAAGGACTTTCATCCTAAATTCAAAAGCCTCTCTTTTCGTGCCCTCATAACAAATGCATAAATCAACATCGCTATCCTTTCGGGCTTCTCCTCTTGCATGCGAACCATACAGAATTATGAACTTGACTTTCTCCTCTTTGTCAAGAGCGAGTATTTTCTTTATTGCATCTTCAATTTTCATGATCTAAAGTACATCCCCTGAATTTATTTTTCTTTTGGTGCTTTTGGTACACTCCTAAACTAACGGAGCTTATTTGGATTTCAGAGAGTGCATCCATGCGAGGGTTATGCCAGCAATAGAGAGCACGAAGATTACCAAGCCAAGAACGTTTACGCTCCAGTGCATTCCAAAGGTACTGCACGAGGAGGTACATCTTGTTATGGAATTCTTAATGCCAAGGACATATCCTGGTAAGGCCGCTAAGGCTAAGAGGGCTGTTGTGCCTAGCACTTTTACAATTTCACTGCCCTCGGGATAAAACACCGAAAATGCCACCAATGTCCCTCCAAGCAGGAGAAAGGACATAGCAGACTTCACAATAAGCTCTATGGCATCGGTGTCGTTAAAATGTGGATTATCCAGGTTAAATAAAAGCTCACCCAAATACAATGCAGCTAAAATAAAGAGGGCGATTCCTACAAATCGAACCAATTTTTGGATAGTCTGCTCCATTTATCCCCCTCAGTCAGAGTCTTCACGGTCTCCTCATAACGACGCTTGCATACCCTACAATTGCATCCGTTGACCTGCTCACCTCAAAGCTCGTGGTATAGTGGAGAACCTCTGCCTCAACAGCACCGGCAAGTCTGGAAAATACTATTGCAGTTCCCACTCCTCCTGGGCCGCACATTGTGTGATCCATTTTTCGTATCTCGTCGAACATTCCTTTATAATCAAAATCGAGGATTTTTTGGATTATTCTGAAGTCCCACTCTCTGATTCTTCCCAATAGATCTTCTCCCCTCGCCCTAAATGGCACATAACCATAAGCATAGCCGTAGTGCATCATGTCCGTGCTTGCAATAACAACGATGTCCCTTCCCAGTCCCTGGCTTGCCTCAAAAATAGCCTTCCCCAAATCCTCCGCTACTTCCTCATCCTGCAGTCCAAGGGTTATAGGAACGATTTTAGCTTTCTTTCCAGCTTTTTGGGAGATGTACTGGATAAAAGGCAGTTGAACTTCAAGGGAGTGCTCGTACTTGTGGGCGAATTCATCCAGATCAGCTAGATTCGAGTGCTTTGCTATCTCCTTTGCTAGCTCTGCATCAACTTCAACATCTCCCATTGGAGTTCTCCAAAACCCTTCGGGATAAATTGCCACAGGGGAGCCGAGTCCAGTATGGTTTGGCCCTATAATCACGAACGTCTCCGGAAGGCCGTCTTCGTAAATTGCTTTATACGTTCTCGAGGCTGTGTAACCGGAGAAGATGTATCCAGCGTGAGGTGCCACTCCTGCAGTGATTTTTCTGTTTTTCCCGAGTTTTCCGAGATCTTTGAAAAACTCATCAAGCATTTCCATGAGCTCTCTTCCGGCGGGATAAAAACTACCAGCAACTGCTGGGTATCTAATCATCACGATCACCTAATGGTGTATTGTTTATGGAGTTTATTAGAATTTGCTTTTGGAAAGCTTAATATACTTCTCGGGGTACCTTTTTTAGGTGAAAGCATGTACGGATGGAGAGGTAGAATTGGATTAATAGTGCCATCATCAAACACCACAATGGAGATGGAGCTGCATTCAGCTTTACCTGAGGGAGTTTCACTTCACACAGCGAGGATGCCCTTGAAGAACGTTACGGAGGAAGAGCTTGTAGCGATGAGCGCTTTGGCCGTTGAGAGTGCCAAGCTGCTTAATGACGCAAATGTTGACTTGGTTCTCTACGGCTGTACGAGTGGATCTTTTATAGGTGGTGGGGAATTTGACAGGGAACTTGCAGAAAAAATAGAGAGCGAGGTGAAGCTACCGGTTATAACGACAAGCACAGCTGTTGTTGAGGCTCTCAAGATTCTTGATTCCCAGAGAATACTTGTCATCACTCCTTACACTGATGAAATAAATCAAAGGGAAAAGGAGTTTTTAGAGGCAAATGAATTTGAGGTTATAGACATTAGAGGGCTTGGAATAGTTGACAACACCAGAATAGGCAGACTTGAGCCCTATGAAGCTTACAGAATGGCTAAGGCACTCTTTACTGACGAGGCAGATGCCGTGTTCATAAGCTGCACTAACTTGAGAACTTTTGAAATAATCGAGGCCCTCGAGGAGGATCTCGGGGTTCCCGTTGTTACAAGCAATCAGGCCTCTCTATGGCTTACTTTGAGAGAGCTTGATGTAGGAGAGAAAATTCCCTGGCTTGGAAAGCTTTTTACAGAGTTTTAGCCTCTTTAAATACCTCTTTATCTTCATGAAAATATTTTTAAGCACTTTTGTAAACTTTTCTCCAAGTATTCACTGAGGGTGATAATATGATGGAGTTCCTCAAGGACTTCCAGAAAATGGGCATTTACTTGGCCTACAACGTGAACGTTGACGCAATAGTGTATTTGAACGAAAAACACATAGAAAGTCTCATAAAAGAATTTGGAGCAGAAAACATTAAGAAAAGAATCGATGAATACCCAAGAGAGATAAACGAGCCTTTAGACTTCGTTGCGAGATTGATCCACGCCCTCAAGACTGGAAAGCCCCAAGCCGTGCCTTTAGTAAGTTATGAAACTGATAAGTGGTTCAATT
Source organism: Thermococcus aegaeus (assembly GCF_055393685.1). Taxonomy (NCBI): domain Archaea; kingdom Methanobacteriati; phylum Methanobacteriota; class Thermococci; order Thermococcales; family Thermococcaceae; genus Thermococcus; species Thermococcus aegaeus. The sequence goes on from NZ_AP042464.1 coordinate 1,839,007, forward strand.
CTAGATTTAAATATGATTTTGAGAGAATTGGGGGACAGGTGGGGGTAATAGCAAACCTTCTCGCCAACTTGGACTTTAATAAAGTGATTGCCTATTCCCCTCTTCTTGGAAGAAAACAGGCTGAAATGTTTGTAAATAGGGATAATCTCCTCTATCCGGTTGTTGAGAATGGAAAACTTGCCCTAAAGAAGCCCCTGGAAGCATATAGGGAAAATGATCCAGTGAAAATCAACAGAATTTTTGAGTTTAGAGCGGGCACAAAATTCAAGCTTGGAAACGAAACCATTGAAGTTCCATATTCTGGAAGGTTTATCGTTGCCTGCAGATTCGAGGATTTCGCTAGAATTGAAACTTCCCCGGAGCTTAAGCCACATCTGCCTGAGATAGGAGAGATGGTCGATGGGGCTATTCTCTCCGGTTACCAGGGACTAAGAAGGTATTATAGTGACGGAAAAGACGCAAACTACTATCTAAGGAAAGCTAAAGAAGACATAAAACTGCTCAGAAAAAAGAAGGATATAAAGATTCATGTGGAATTTGCCTCTATTCAAGATAGAGAACTCAGAAAGAAGGTAATTTATAATATCTTTCCTCTCGTTGACAGTGTAGGAATGGATGAAGCTGAGATAGCGCACATATTAAGTGTTCTTGGATATAGAGAACTAAGCGATAGGATTTTCACGTATAACAGAATTGAGGACGCTGTTTTAGGAGCCAAGATTCTACTTGATGAACTAAATCTCGAAATTCTCCAAGTGCACACAATTTACTACCTGATGTACATCACCCACAACGACAATCCGCTCACCGAGGAAGAACTAATGAAGTCCTTGGAAGTAGGAACAACTCTCGCAGCTACGAGGGCATTTCTTGGAGACATTAAAAGGCCGGAAAATGTTAAGGTTGGCTTAAACATTCCATTCAACGAAAAAGGAGAGTACGTGAAGTTGAGATTTGAAGAGGCAAAGGCAAAAATGAGGACGAGGGAATACAAGATAGTTATTATCCCCACAAGGCTTGTCAGAAATCCCGTATCTACTGTGGGATTAGGGGATACAATATCCGCTGGAGCTTTTACAAGCTATCTAAGTCTTTTGAGAAGAAAAGAATAGACTACTCTTTTATTATCTCATCAATAAGCTTTGCTTTTTCCTGTGCCTTCTTTAGGTGTTCCACGGTGACTTTTGTGTATATCTGCGTTGTTGAGAGGTTTGAATGGCCGAGAATTTCTTGGATGACTCTTATGTCTACTCCTTTTTCCAGCATGTGAGTTGCAAAACTGTGGCGGAGCATGTGTGGGGTCACCTTTATTCCCGCCTTGCTTCCATACTTTTTGAGAAGATACCAAACTGTCTTTGGAGAAATCCTGTCTTTCTTTGTCCTTCTAACTTCAACAAAGAGGTATTCACTTCCGTCTTCCCTTGTTTTCAGATAAGCATCAAGTTCCTTTAAAAGAAAGTCGGGAATAGGCACGATCCTATCTTTAGCCCCCTTACCTCCTCTTACGACCAAGATCCCCCGCTTGAAATCCACGTCTTCTACCTTAAGATTACACAATTCACTTACCCTTAATCCTGTTCCATAAAGGAGCAGAATTATCAGCCTATCCCTTTTTCTTGTGGGTGGAACAGCTTGTATGAGCTTCCTTACGTCTTCTTTCGTCAGGCTCTTTGGCAAGCTCCGCGGTACTTTTGGAGACTTCAACCGTTCCGCTTCTTCCTCCAGTCCTTCAAATCTAAAGTACGCCTTTAGTGCTTGAACCACGAGGCTGAGGCTTTTGTTTGAGTATCCATTTTGTTTAAGTTTTGCCAGGAACCGGAGTGCAGAGCGGTAGCTTGGAGTTTTGACCTCTTTTAAAAAGCGATCTACATAGTAGGTGTACATTCTAACGGTCTGGGGACTTTTTCCCTCGAGTTCAAGGTACGTTTTGAATTCTTCTATAACGTCCATATAAATCACAAAAATAAATTTTAAAGGTTCAGAAGTTTTCGAACTCAGCTATGGGCTCCTCTAATTTCTCTGTGTTCTCTTCCTTTTCTTCGGCTTTCTCTTCCCTCTTGCTTTCTGCTATGCTGAGGCTCAGATGAACTATTCTAAGCAGCTCGATTACTAGATCTTCATCATCTGAATATATGTACCCCTGTCCGACAATGATTTTTCCGCCAAGGTTAAGTTTCTCAACGGCCTCTGCTATGTATTTCTCCTCTGGTGGTTCTGTTTCTCCGAAGAGTTCTTTCCATATCTCACTTATCTTAAAAACGTTGGCTCTCCTCTTTAAGGATTCTTTCAGCTTGTTGTTCTCTTCAACCAGTTTGCTGTACTCTTCCAGGAGTTCCCCATACTTGCCTTCGAGTTCTTGATAGTCATTTTTGAGCTTCTCGTTTTCCTGAATAAGAATCTCATATTTTCCTTTTAGGTCAAGGAGCTGATTTCTCAATGCCATATACTCGGGCAAAATTTGGAGACTTTTTAGGCCTGCTCTTACGAGTGTATTTTTGATTTCTTTTCTCACAAGCTCCACATCTATGTGCTCCAAATCATGTCCTAGGGGTATTTTCATCCTTTCTACATGCCCAACGAGTTCGCTAAGCTCTCTAAACATTCTCTCTGCCAGCTCTCGCCCAACTCTGTCTGCATCGGTGGCTATTATTAATAGATCTGCCCCTGCTGCGGCACTTTTAGCTATTTCCAAATTCGTTGTTGGAATTATTGCAGAAATTGTTATGTTATACTCACTACCAAGGGCTAAGCCTTGAAGGGCCTTACTTACGACTTCCACATCGCTTGCTCCTTCTACTAGAATTCTAACATCAACAATAGTCATTCCCAACACCTCCGCGGGGTGTTACCCCCGAGCTTTTATAGGGTGAGCGTTATAAAAGCCTTTGGGCTATACCTCAATTACAAGATCATCATTTTCTAAGATCACTCCTCCATTGCGGAGTAGGCTTATAGATATTCCTCTGATTTCCACTCCCCGTTCCTTTGCTTCTTTTAAAAGCACGGCAATTTTCGGATCGCCTTTGATGTAGGGTTTAAACCTCCTAACCCCGGGTAGAGCACCTATGAAGATTATCATCGCTCTTTTGCCTTTTTCTCTCAAGCTTATCAGCTCTTTTATATGTCTCTGTCCCCTTACACTCGGACAGTCCGGGTACATTGCGTAATCTCCTTCTCGTAGAACAGCACTTTTCATTTCCACCCAGATCTCTTCACCGTTGCACTCTAGGAGATAATCTAATCTAGAACTGCCAACTTTGACCTCTCTTTTTTTGATTTTACATTCTTTAAGCCATCTGATTGCCCCTAGCTCGACGGCCCTTTCAAAGGCTTTTGCCTGAATTCTCGTGTCTATAATGGCTCCCCTCCCATCTTTTTCAAGGAACCCAACCAGAATAAAGTCTGTTTTCCCTCCTTGTTTGGGAATGCAGAAGGCTTTCTTTCCTCGAACCATGAACTCCTCTAGTCTGCCAGTGTTTGTTATTAAAGCCTTTTTAGGTTCTCCGTTTACCTCCACCAGTCCCACAAATCTGTTCAGTCTTGTTATAAAAGTGCACTCGACTACTGGAAGTTTTAGCAACATGATGATCCCCTCACCGGATTATCGACCTAAAACCTTAAATATTACCCGTCATACATTAAGATGAATATCTAAACGGGGTGGTAGTGATGGTGGATTATGAACTATTAAAGAAAATAGTCGAAGCTCCCGGAGTTACTGGCTATGAGTTTATGGGGATCAGAGATGTTGTTATTGAAGCCCTGAAGGATTACGTTGATGAAATCAAAGTCGACAAGCTCGGAAACGTTATTGCCCACAAGAAGGGCGATGGTCCAAAGGTCATGATTGCCGGCCATATGGATCAAATAGGTCTCATGGTAACACACATTGAGAAGAACGGGTTCTTGAGAGTTGCCCCAATAGGTGGGATTGATCCAAGAACGTTGATTGCCCAGCGCTTCAAAGTCTGGATTGACAAGGGCAAGTTCATTTATGGGGTTGGTGGAAGCGTTCCCCCACACATTCAAAAGCCCGAAGATAGGAAAAAAGCCCCAGATTGGGATCAAATTTTCATTGACATAGGAGCTGAGTCAAAGGAAGAAGCAGAAGAGATGGGCGTTAAAATTGGAACCGTAATTACATGGGACGGAAGGCTCGAGAGACTCGGCAAGCACCGCTTTGTGAGCATTGCTTTTGACGATAGAATAGCTGTCTATACTCTAGTTGAGACTGCAAGGCAATTAAAAGAATCAAACGCCGATATATACTTTGTGGCAACGGTTCAGGAAGAAGTAGGTCTTAGGGGAGCAAAGACAAGTGCCTTTGGCATTGATCCAGACTATGGGTTTGCCATAGATGTTACAATAGCCGCTGACGTTCCGGGCACTCCAGAGCACAAGCAAGTTACTCAACTAGGCAAGGGAACTGCAATAAAGATAATGGATCGTTCAGTTATATGTCATCCAAAGATAGTCAGATGGATGGAGGAGCTCGCGAAGAAGTACGAAATCCCATACCAGTGGGATATCCTCCTTGGTGGAGGGACAGATGCAGGAGCAATACACCTCAACAAGGCGGGTGTTCCAACAGGGGCAATAAGCATTCCCTCAAGGTATATACACTCAAATGCCGAGGTTGTGGATGAGAGGGACGTCGATGCAAGCGTTAAGCTCATGGTAAAGGTCCTTGAGCACATACACGAGCTTGAAATCTGATTAAAGGGTTTCTAAGTTCTCTTCCTCCCTTATCACATTTGCTATTTTCTCTTTTTGCATCATAGGATAGATTCTGTAGAGTTTGTAAATGAAATAAGCTACTCCTGTAAGAATTCCAGCAATTACGAAGGGGATTTTTGATGGTAGCGGAAGGCCTCGGTGCCACTTATAGAGAAGATAGTTCTGGTAGTAGAAGAGATAAGCAAGAGCCATGATTATAACCCCCTCGATTCCAGCCTCTATCAGCTTTTTTTGATATTCTTCCATTTTAATCCCTCTCTTCACTTTGGGAAAAGTTAAAAACCTTCATTAATAACCTTTTTGATGAGTTGAGATGAGTGAATACTTCCCATATCATTCCTTAAGGCCAAATCAAGAGGAGTTCATCAAGTTAGTAGACAATGCAGTAAGAAACGGTGAGAATCTTGTAATTGAGGCCCCAACAGGCTTTGGAAAAACTGTAAGTGTATTAGCTGGAGCTTTGCCCTATGCCAAGGAGATGGGGTATAAGATAGTTTACCTAGCAAGAACGCATAAGCAGATGGACAGAGTCATAGAAGAGCTCAAGGCCATAAGCAAAAAGACCCATGTAAGTGGAGTCGAATTTAGAAGCAGAAAAGAGCTCTGCCTTCATCAGTATATCCAGAACTTTGCCCCCGATGCCTACAACGCGATGATAGTCTGCAAGAATCTCAAAAAGCTTGGAAAATGTGAATTCTTTGAAAACCTGAAGAAAAAGAAGGAGGAGTTCGATGAACTCGTTCAATACTTCATCCAAACCCCTGCGGAACCCATAACAGTGCTCACCTATTCTAAAATGTTTGATTTCTGTCCTTACGAGCTTACCCGGAAGATTGCACTCAATTCTGATGTGATAGTGGCTAGCTATCTGTACATGATAAATCCAGCCATCAGGGAGAACTTTATGAGCTATTTTGATTTTGACTATTCCGATTTGATAGTAATCTTCGATGAAGCACACAATCTACCAGACCAGGCAATAAATGCTCTAAGTGACAAGGTAAGCATCCATAGCATCAACAGGGCAATAAAAGAAGCTGATGAGTACAAAGAACATGAGATTGCAAATTTTTTGAGCATCTTTCTAAAGGGGCTGGAGAATCTCTACGAGGAAAAATTGAAGGATATGAAAGTTGAAGAGGTCCCCATACTCCCCGAAAGTATTTTTTACCATGTTTTTGATGTTCTGGGAATTAATGAAAGGCAGCTCGTTAGAATCCTCGATCAGATGGTAAAGGCTGGGGATGCAATAAGAGAAGACAAAATTGAGAGAAATCTTCCTCCAAGGAGCTATGTAGGAAGGATTGGGGAGTTTCTACTCCTTTGGTTTGCATTAATCGGAAAAGAGGATTACCTGTTCTTAATGAGCAGAGATAAGGGCTTTTCCCTCGAACTTGTGGCCCTAGACCCATCAAAGGCTCTGAGCTTTATTAAGAACGTTCAGTCTGCAATTTTCATGTCAGGAACGTTGACTCCTCTAGAGGCTTTTGCAGATATAATGGGAGTAGAGGGCAGGCTTAAAAAATTCCCCCGGATGGTTAAGAAGGAAAATGCCCTTGTTCTAGTTGCTAGGGATGTCTCTACAAGAGGTGATGAAAGGAACATTGACCTTTACAAGAGACTTGCTAGGTATATTGTTGAGGCAGCAAAGCTTATCCCAAAGAATGTAGGTGTCTTCACGGCCTCTTACGAAGTTCTCGAAGGACTTTTATCTGCCAATGTTGATATACAGATAAGAGAAGAGACTGGGAAAAAGGTGTTCATTGAAAAGAAAGGAGCTTCTTCAAAAGAGAACGATCTTTTGGTAATGGCATTTAAAGAAGAGGCAAAGAAGGATGGGGCCGTTTTGCTTGGAGTCATGGGAGGGAGGAACAGTGAGGGCCAAGACTACAGCGGGGATGAAATGAACGGGGTTGTTTTGGTTGGGATACCTTATGCTAGACCTACTCCGAGAGTTCAAGCCCAAATAAGGTACTTTGAAAACAAGTTTCCTGGAAAGGGCAGGTATTATGGATACATTTTGCCGGCTCACAGGAAGCTCGTTCAGGCTGCTGGAAGGGTACATAGGAGTGAGGAGGAGAAAGGGGCGATAATAGTTCTAGATTACAGACTCCTCTGGAAGTCTGTTCAGAGAGACCTTCCAGACTGGATGAAAGAAACGCTAAAGCCCGTTACGTTGGCATCAATGAAGAGGCATCTTATAAAATTCTACCGCGATGAAAAAATTGAAATAAAGAGGGCTTAAGCTCTTTTTTCCACGAGGTAATAAGCACCAGCTCCGAGCAAACCAAAAATTAAAGTCACTGCAATCCACAGAGCTTTCTTGCCGGCACTCATGGCTTTTTGATTCTTGAAGATATCATATACTACCCAGAGAAATGCTAAGAGACCGAGTATAACCCCTGCCATTAACCACCAAACCATGATTTCACCTCAAGCTGTTGTTACTATTTTTGTTTATAAATTTTTCTAACTCAAAATAGTACAAAATCACAGAAAACAACATGCTTGAGAGGGCAATTCATAAATTTTGAGCTTTAGAATGTTAATCGAAGAAAAAATGAAGAAGAAAAGGTTTCACTCCTTCTTGACGTGCTTTTCTACGAATTCTTTGAGGACGTCTTTGAGTTTTGGATATCCTATCTCCTCAAGCTCGTACTTGACTCTGACGGCCGGCTTATTGAGGTTCATAAACCTTCTTAGGTCAACTGGAGTTCCCATTATGACTACATCAGCATCTGCCCTATTGATTGTCTCCTCAAGCTCCTTGATCTGCTTTTTACCATAGCCCATTGCTGGCAGGATGACATCAAGGTGTGGGTATTTCTTGTAGGTTTCAACTATTGAGCCAACGGCATATGGTCTTGGATCAATAATCTCCTTGGCTCCGAACTTCTTGGCTGCCACATATCCAGCACCGTATTTCATTCCACCGTGTGTAAGGGTTGGCCCGTCTTCAACCACGAGAACCCTCTTACCCTTAATGAGCTCTGGCTTGTCGACAAAGATTGGAGATGCAGCTTCGATTACAATGGCGTTTGGATTAACTTTCTCTATGCTCTCCCTAACCTTCTGGACGTCATCTCTATTTGCTGTATCGATCTTGTTTATGATTATAACATCGGCCGCTCTAAAGTTCGTTTCACCCGGGTGGTACTTAAGCTCGTGCCCGGGCCTGTGTGGGTCTGTCACTACTATCCAGAGGTCTGGAACATAGAACGGGAAGTCGTTGTTTCCTCCATCCCATAGGATTATGTCTGCTTCTTTCTCTGCCTCGCGAAGTATCTTTTCGTAGTCAACACCTGCGTAAACCACCATGCCCCTCTCGATGTAGGGCTCGTACTCTTCTCTCTCTTCTATTGTACACTCGTACTTGTCGAGATCCTCGAAGGTTGCAAACCTCTGGACAACCTGCTTTCTGAGATCACCGTAGGGCATTGGGTGTCTTATAGCGACAACTTTGTAGCCCATCTCTTGGAGTAGCTGGGCAACTTTTCTTGATGTTTGGCTCTTTCCGCAACCTGTTCTGACGGCTGTTACGGCAACTACGGGCTTGCTGCTCTTAATCATTGTGCTCTTTGGACCAAGAAGCCAGAAATCAGCTCCAGCAGAGTGTGCCCTTGAGGCAAGGTGCATAACGTGTTCGTGGGAAACATCTGAGTATGCGAAAACAACTATGTCGATGTCGTGTTCTTTGATTATCTTCTCAAGGTCATCTTCGCTCCATATTGGAATTCCGTTTGGATAAAGCTCACCAGCAAGCTCTGGGGGGTATATTCTTCCTTCAATGTCTGGAATCTGGGTGGCGGTGAAAGCTACTACTTCATATTCAGGATTGTTTCTGAAAAAGACGTTGAAGTTGTGGAAATCCCTTCCTGCCGCACCAAGAATTACGACCCTCTTTCTCTTCTTTTCGGCCATTTCTATCACCTCAAAATATTTTGGTTTAGGCAAATAGTGTTTGAATTTTGGCATTTATAACTATTTTTGTTGCCTAATGAAATATTTCGTCCAAAAATATTCACTCTGCCCTAGCTAATCAAAAAGAAGTTTCGATAATAATAGTACAAAACTAGACATAAGAGAACACTTATTGTTTTGGGAGTATTGTTTTAAGCATAAGCTCATTTCCACTAACTATTACTTGGGCCTTCAATTTGTTTGATTCTCTCATCTTTTTGGTGAAAAGATTCTGGATCTCCTGAAGGGCTTTGTTATCACTCCACAGACTCTTCCACATCAATATATAGTGCGTGGAGTTTTCCGCTAAGACCACCTTGTCCCCTCGCCATGCTATAGATATTTTTGAGGCTTCTTCTTGACTTACACCATTTGTTACAAGGAGGAGATAGAAATAGAACTCTCCAAGCCGGTCTTCGTGGATTGTTCTATAGCCCCCGCTTAGTCTTACGTCCACGTCTTGGGGAAGAACTTTGGCTAAATAAAGCTCTGGATGCATTATTTGTTGGGTGGTCTGGGGAGGATTAGAGTAGGCTTCATTGACAAGCTCCCAACCTCCTTTTTGGTAGAGGTATTCGACGAATTTGTCACCAAAAACATAGGGAAAGTACCCAAAGTTCATGGGAGGATCTTTGAGGTATAGCGAGGTTATTTTCTCTATTTTAATGCCATGTTTTTTGCAATAAATATCAGCGGTTAAATCTGCATCTCCCTCAATTAGGGCTTTAATGGCAAGATTCCCGTCAAGTGTCTCTGGATATTTTGGATCGAAGTACTGTTTTTGTATCACATGGGTAAATTCATGGGCTAAAACCCGCTTGGCCGTATCTCCCGTTTTAAAAAAGTTTTCTGAGATTATGTAAACTTTATTTCCTGAAGTAACTGCTATCCATGAGGCAGTTTCTTTTCTTTTTGTTTTTGTGAGGTTATAATCAAGCGAAACGAGAAATGTCATCTTGTATATTAACTCCCACTTTCTGATTTCTTGGTAATCCTCTCTGCTTGGACCCCATTTTTTAAGGGCTTCCTCTCTAGTAAGAACGATTATCTTTGGATTCTCCTTAAAACTAAGCCCCCTTATTTCCTCTACCTCTTTTGATATGTTGGAGGCTATTTGAAGCACTTGCTGGGCATCTTCACTTGGATAAGAGTAGTCACGATACAAAAATGCAATAAAGAAGATGCCTATAAGAAAAAGAGCGAGGAGGGTCTTATTCCTCATCTAATCACCAAAAAACACAAAGATTAATCCTTAAACTCAACAAATTCTTCTTTCATGCCATCTTTGGTTATTGTGACTACCTGAATTTTCCTTTCCCCTGTATAAACGTCTCTCTTACCCGCTGTTCTTACCGCCCTTATAGCAAGTTCCCTAGCCTCTTCGATTGTCATATCTTCCTTGTACCCGTTTTCGAGTACTGCTATTGCAAACGGGCTTCCGGAGCCTGTTGCAGTGTAGTTATCAAAGATAAGCCCTCCTAATGGATCAAGGCTTGCAAGTGTTGGTTCTTCAACATAGCCACCAATGATTATCTGAACCATGTAAGGGAACCATTTGCTCTCGTTAAGTATGTTGCTGAGAAGGTTTGCCATGGCCTTTGCCGTCATTGGTTTCCCCCAGGTGAATTGGTAATACCTAGCCTCAGCTTCGAGCATTCTCGCTAAAGCCTGTAAATCTCCAACGCTTCCTGCAGTTGTTATTGCAATCTTATCAGTTATGGGTAAAATTTTCTTTATGTTGAGGGTTTCCACCATGTGATCAAGAGAAGCTTGAGTGTCTGCAGCCAGCACTACCCCATCTTTCAATTTAATTCCAACGGTGGTTGTTCCGGTTTTCTTTTCCATATCCTCTCACCTCTAGATGTGTATTCCTCAGAAGAGTTTTAAACCTTTGGGAATATGGGCTAGGTTAAGGCAGATTTAAAAAATAATCGGAGGAGCATTCAACCCTCAAGCATATCTTTGCAGCTCTCGCAGACCCATCTTTCATAACCTTCGTGAACAACTCTGTGAAGCTGAGCATACTGCCCGCAGACCTCACATATTCCGTAGACTTCTCCCTCTTCTTTTTCAGCTTCCTCTTCCTCATGATTGTATGCATTTACTGCCGCAAGAAGATCCGCCGCCGTTACAAAGCCCATTGGCATTCCAAGCTTTGTTACGAGGAGTCTCCTTACTCCTTTTTCCATCATAAGCTCGATGGCATCCTGAATGTCGTAGTCGTATTCTATCGTTATGGGATCTTTTGTCATTATCTCGCTGATTTTTACCTCTTTGGGATCTTTCCCTTTGGCGACTACCTTGTTGAGAATGTCTCTGTCTGTAACAATACCTATTATCTCGTCTTTGTCCATGACAACCGCACTGCTCACTTTGTTTCTTGCAAGAATTTTCGCGACTTTCTCAACAGTTTCGGTTGGTCTAACAACAACTGCCTTCCTTTTAACTATTTGCTCCACAGTAATTTTTGGCATCATTGTTGTTCCCTCCTGATTCATGTTGAACTACGATAAGAAACTTAAAAATGTTTTGGGATTAAATTTTCTTTTTCATTAGGTATCGAGAAATCAGAAGAGAGCCCACCACAAATACTAAAATCGCTAAAATATAGGGTATTGGTGAAGCCTCAACTAACTTAGGTGTAACCGTTTCGTTAGTACCCTGAACTCCAGGAAAGGGGGCTCGTTCAACAGCGTATGTTGCGTTCTTGGCAACCAATTGGGGTTTTCCTTGGAGGAGTTTGTTGGATAGTACATAAGCTCCTGAAGCTAGAAGGCCGGCTATTCCCAAGCTTATAATCTGTATTTTCTCAAAAACTCTCAAGAAACGTTTTTTAACAGGCACTCCCCTAGGAAGCAGAAGAATTGGTTTTGAAGAGGCCCTATATAACTTTACCTCCTGCAATCGTTTGCCATACTTCTTTCCTGCAATTTCCACGAGCCCTACCCTTACCATTTTATCTAGATGATAGGAAACAGTTGACATGGGGATTCCAAGTTCCTTTGCTATTTCTGACATTGAAAGTGTCTTTTCTTGCAGGAGTCCCAGTATTAGAAGTGAAGTTTCATTTGCGAGAATTTGGGCTAGTTCTTTAGCCTTCTCGTCTCTCACATCAATTGTTTCAAATTCCACTTACCACACCAAGAATATTTGGCAGTAAAAATATTAAAACCTTTGTTTTCACTTCAAAAGGGATTGAAGTAAAAATCTGAGTAAATTTATGAAAAGGAAAGAAAAACTAAATTCATGGCTTCTCGAGGATGATCTCAATTGTTGAGGTGTTGGCTGTTCTTCCGTCAGCTGTTGGGAGCTCCTCTGTGCCGATCTTTATCTCCTTAACTCTAACCTCTGGAAGGAACCTGTTCCTGACGATCTCTGCAACGTCAACGGCCCTGCTGATAGCCCTACCTCTGGCTCTGATGCTAACTTCCTTTGCACCCTCGTTGAACTGGGTTATTACGGCCAATACATAGTTCATAACAGGCTTCTTTCCTATGAAGACGACATGTTCCTCTGCCATTTTTGACACCCTCCGAAAGTTTTGTCAATAGCAAACTTTGGATATGTGGTTAAATACTTTTCGGTTGAATGCTCGGGTTTCCAGATATGCCATAAAAACCCAAGAAACCGAGTTTTAGTTTTGACATTTTTGTGTGTATTAGAAAATCTTTTTAAGGTTGATTATTACAAAAAGCTGGTGATACAATGGCCATTCATCCGATTGATTACAGGTATGGTAGTGAAGAGATGAAACGCATCTGGGAAGAGGAAAATAAACTCCAGAAACTTCTTGATGTGGAAGCCGCCCTTGCAAGGGCTCACGCGAAAGTTGGCAACATTCCTGAAGAAAGTGCAAGAGCAATCAGCGAAAAAGCAAACACAAAATGGGTAAAAGTTGAGAGAGTTAAAGAAATCGAGGCCGAAATTCACCATGATATAATGGCTGTTGTTAAAGCCCTAAGTGAGGTCTGCGGAGAACATGGAAAATACGTCCATCTCGGGGCGACATCCAATGATATAATAGACACCGCCAATGCTCTTCTCATTAAGGAATCCCTGGAGATTGTTCTGAAGGATCTTAGGGAGCTCCGTTCAATACTTAAAAATCTCGCAAAGGAGCACAAATATACTGTGTGCATTGGAAGAACTCACGGCCAGCATGCCGTTCCAACCACATATGGGATGAAGTTTGCCATCTGGCTAGATGAAATCCAGAGGCACATTGATAGAATTGAAGAAGCCAAGAAGAGAATCCTTGTGGGACAGATGAGTGGTGCCGTTGGGACGATGGCGTCTTTTGGTGAAAAGGGGCTTGAAATCCAGCGCTTAGTCATGGAAGACCTCGGTCTTAAACCAGCTTTGATAACTAACCAAATAATTCAAAGAGATGTCTACGGAGAACTCATGAGCATTCTGGCCTTAATAGCTTCAACCCTCGACAAAATAGCCCTTGAGATAAGAAACCTCCAGAGGACTGAGATTCTTGAAATCAGTGAGCCCTTTGGAAAGAAGCAGGTTGGCTCTTCAACAATGCCGCACAAGAGAAACCCGATAAGATGTGAAAAAGTCAGCGGGCTTGCACGGGTTATCTATTCCAACGTTATTCCAGCCTTACTCAACAATCCGCTGTGGCACGAGAGAGACCTTACTAACTCTTCAGTTGAGCGTGTAATACTCCCGGAGACGTTTATACTCTTGGATGAGATGTTGAAGAGTATGAAGAAGGTCTTATCCGGCCTGGAGTTCTTCCCTGAGAATATAAAGAGAAATCTTTACCTCACAAAGAACCTGATAATGGCCGAACCGCTGATGCTCAAGCTTACGGAGAAGGGCATGGGGAGGCAGGAGGCTCATGAACTGGTGAGACAGCTTGCCATGAAGGCATTTGAAGAAGGAAGAGATCTGTTAGAAGTGGTTAAAGAGAGTGAAGCTATGAAGTACCTCAGCGAAGAGGATTTGGAGTCTCTAAGGCCAGAAAACTACATAGGCTTGGCTCCACAGATAGTGGACAACGTAATAGCCTACATAGAAGAGGTCGAGAGAAGAGAGGGAGGTTAATTTCTCTCAGCTGCTTCCAAAATTTTTTCCTCTCCAAGCGGAAGGACGAGCGGTCTGGAAAGGTGCTTTCTTGCATCAGGTGGCACTTCGTAGATTTTTTTCTCAAGCTGGCGGGGTAATCTTTTTGGAATCAGAACTTTTGGCATTCTGTGTCCGCATTCTTTGCACTTCAGGTAGTCCCCTTTGCTTTTCATTGTTCCCCCACACTTTGGACATTTTGGCTTTTCATAAACTATTTTTTCGGCAAGCTTTATCGGGTAGAATTTCTCCAAGTTGAGGGTCAAAACACCCTCGAACTCCTTTACTCCTCCGGCTGCAATGACCTCGTCGCCTTCAATTAGCATTCTAACGTATTTTCTAAATCCCTTGGTGGGCTCAAAGGCTGCAACCCTGATTGTGCCGGTATCATCACTCAGCTCGAAAAACACGTGCCTTCCTTTCTCCCAGTACTCTTTGCTGACTCTCCCCCTTACAACGGCACTCTCCAAGGGCTTTAATTCGCCGATCTTTTTAAACCTCAAATGGTCGTCTGTATTTTGGTTTGTTTTATAAATCTGGAAGAACTCTACGGGTTCTTCAATAATGATGTTTTCAAATGTCCACAAAACCCGATTCTTATCTATTCCCCTAATTCCAACCAGAACGGGGTCTTTTCCGTGGGGAGTTATCAGAACGCTCCCCTTGAAGGGGTCGACGTTATCATATGTGAAGGGATAAGTTAATTTATCGGTTTCAAAAACACTATCTTCCTTGACTCTTCTTTTACTTCCCCAGAATTCCCTTTTCCTGTATGCTAGGAGTTCATAGGTAAAGTTCTTCAGCGGGTGGCCGATTGCCGCAAGGGCTCCAATTATACCCCTGCCGAGCTTGAACTTGTGAATTTCTGCATTTACCTCCCTTGCAACTTTTTCAGCCTCCTCAATGGTAACGTGCTCCCATATAGCCCTGTACGTAAACTCTTCCAAGTCTCTGGGAATTTCTCCCTCCAGAAATACGACTCCAGGGTTTGTGTTCTCATGATTAAAGTCTGATAACTCCTCAACCATATCCAGAACAAGCCTTTTTATCTTTGGCATATCGTCATCTTCAACTTCAAAACTCATTGCCACTGCCCCGTTACCTCTGGTCTTGTACGGCACGTTTGGGTTTAGACGGATGAGCTTTGGGAGGTCTAAAGGCTCCGCTACCCTGGAAATCTCTCTATACAGCAGGACACCTAGATAAGTGGTGCACATTCCATCCGGTGAATCCGTGTCGTCAATGCCTATGTGAAGCTTCATCATTCCCTTAGGATATGCTGAATGGTTAAAAGTTTATCCATTGAGAGGAAACTTTTAAATCCCCTACCCCTATTTATAAATGATATGATGGAAAAAGAGAGACTGCTACGAATTGTTGAAACCATATTCAAGGGGACTGGATTTAAGGTTGCGAGAATGGAGTTTAAAGGCTCGTGCTTTGACCTAGTTGCTAGTAGGCTCTTTTTGCTGCTCTTCGTGAAAGTTCTCCAAAATATAGACTCCTTTACGGAGGAGCAGGCAGAGGATTTGAAGCGCCTAGCCAAGCTCTTTGGGGCCTCTCCTCTGATCGTGGGGTTAAAGTCTAAAAACGAAGAACTCGAAGAAGGGGTTGTTTACGAAAGACACGGAATCTATGCTCTAAACCCACAGACTCTTTATGATATCCTTGTGGAAAACGAACTGCCTGCAATCTTTGCCGAGAGGGGCGGTTTTTACGTAAGGGTTAACGGTGAATATCTGCGAGAGCTTAGAGAGAGACACGGCTATAGCGTTGGAGAGCTCGCTGAACTTCTTGGAGTTTCAAGGAAGAGCCTCCAGAACTATGAGAAAGGAGAGCAGGCCATGAGCCTTGAGGTTGCTCTGAGGCTTGAGGAGCTGTTCGATGCCCCGGTTGCAAAGCCCATCGATGTTCTTAACGCAAGAGTCGAGGCCAAGATGGAGGTTGAACCGGAGACAGACCTTGAAAGGGAAGTCTTCAAACGCTTGGAAGAGTTTGGAATGGGGGTCATAAAAATCAAAAAAGCTCCTTTTGATGCCATCTCAAAGGAAGGGGGAGTGAAGATTTTAACAGGCATAAGTGAAAGAAAGACGTTATCGACTGTGAAAAGGGCTCAAATAGTAGATGAAGTTAGCAAAATTATCCAGAGCGACGGGCTGTTTATCCTCGAAAGGACTAAAACCGAGGTTGTGGGAGAAATTCCTCTCATCCCAAAGGAGAAGCTCAACGAGATTAGGGATGCCGATGAGCTTATTGAGATGATTGAGGAACTTAAGAAGGAGATAAAGAGAAAGATATTCAGCTGAAGAAAACCTTCCTCCACACGTCTCTAATTTTATCCACATATTTTGATGGAGATGCTATCATTACGGCCCATCTGGGTGTTTGCCTTCTCTTGAGGGCGTTTGCGAGTGGAGTAACTTTTGTTAAGGGCTTTATTTCTCCAGTGTGCATTACCACACCAATTTCCGCCGACTTCAGTCTCGGCTCGGTAAGCATTAGGTCAGCCGTTGAGAATTCTATAATTACCTCTCCTTCCCTCGCTCCCACGGCATCCGCTAGTTTCCTTTCAAGCTCTTGGCGTTTCTTTATATCTCTATAAACTGCCAACAATTCTCTTTTTTCCTCAGTGGTAAGTTCATCAGCCCCCAGCAGCAGTGCGGCCTTAAACAAGTCGCGGTACTTAATGCGCTTTACGATTTCCCTTGGATAGCCCTCCAAATCTTCAAGCTCTACAAGGACTCTGCAGTCTGTCATCTTCCAGAACTCCCAGAGGTAGCCGTCTTCAAGGGCAAATTCCAGAGCTCTGGTCAGCATTCCTTCTGCTATCTTTACCGTGTGGTGGAAATAAACCCTAGAGTACATGAGCGCTCTGGCCACCATCATACCCTCAACTGCCTCGACTCCCTTCTCGTCAACAACGAGCTCATTGTTGTGGATCCTTAAAACCTTCAGAAGCCTCTCAAGGTCGATTATTCCATGGGCCACCCCTGTATAGTGGGCGTCCCTAATGAGGTAGTCTAGCTGGTCTACATCTACGTCTCCATGCAGTGCCTGTCCGAGATATCTTTTTCCATATTTGCCCAGAATAAGGTCGGCAACTTCCTTTGGCTCATAGCCGTAAAATTCCAGTATCTCAGGTATGAACTGCCTTTCTTCTATCTCCCCGTCTATTATGTCGATCTTTCCAAGGATGATGTTCTGGCCGAGATGCATATGATCGTATTCCCTCACATAGTGCTCGTATATCTGCTCGAAGGTGTGTGAAAACGGACCGTGGCCAATATCGTGAAGCAACGCTGCTGTCTCTAGGAGGGTTTTTTCCTCTTCGCTAAGTCCCAGTTCCATGGCAAGCCTTTTTGCAATGTTGTATGTGCCTAATGAGTGCTCAAAGCGGGAATGATTCGCGCCGGGGTAGACAAGATACGCAAGCCCAAGCTGCTTTATATTTCTAAGCCTCTGAAATTCCGGAGTTTTTATGAGGTCCAAAATGAGCCCGCTTATCTTCATACTTCCATGAATGGGGTCGTGAATTATCTTTGGCTTCATAATTCTCACCTAGAATAGACTTGGGACTTTTAAGTTAAATAATTTACCATACAAAAAGATAAAATGGGATTAAATGTCCCTTCCGACTATAAAAATTCTCTTTGTTTTTCCCGGCTTTTGGGGCAAACCTTCTCTTACTTTCTCCGCTGGCACAGCTTCAACTATTAGCTCCGATGACTTGGCCTCTTCTACTTCATATCTAACTGGGTTGTTTGCTTCGTATATCAGCCCTCTTATCTCATCTTCTATGCCAGCTGGCTTCTCTCCCACGTATCCGACTTTTATTATGGCTTTTGGTTTTGGATTGTCCGGTGAGAGGGGGTGGTAGATTATCACGAAGTCCACTAAGAAGGGGTATCTGTGAACGATGTCCATAACCTGATCTATGTGGAGCTTTGCTCCGCCAAGGCTTATTACATCCTTTACCCTGATGATGTTAATCACTTTCCCATCAATGACCCTTGCTAAATCCCCAATCTTGTAGTTGAAGAGCGGCAACCCAGTAAGTTCGCCCTCTCTCATGATTTTGGTGATATATATTTCGTAGTAGTCCTTATACTCCGGATCCGCATCTTCTTTTAAGAGTATTAGTGATTCTGGGAAAGTGAAAGGTTCCATTCCTTTTCTGGTCACAATTCTTCTCCCTGTGGCATCGTCTTCAGAGTTTCCAAATACATCTAAGATAACGGCATTTGGGAAGCTGTCCAGTATAGCATTGGCCATTTCCTGACTCAACGTCTCTCCACCTACCAAAATAACCTGTATGTCGTTTTTGATGTCCTCTGGTAGCGTTAGCCCCAAAACATAAGCTCCTGTTGTGAGAGTGTAAATCGCCGTTGCTCCTATGTCCCGGAACTCTTCTATTAGGGCATCTCGCATTCTCAGGTATTGTATTGGGATCTGATAAAATCCTACTTTTACGTCCATGTACTCGAGAGAAGCTGCTGTTAAAAATCCAGACCCAGAAGGTAATTGAGGTAGGAACGAGGCAAGTTTTTGTTTGTATAAGTATTCCTCTATCCAAGACGAGTATTGTCTGCTTGTTCTTATTTTGTCGTATTTAGTAAATGGTATCCTTTTTGGTTTTCCTGTTGTCCCGCTGGTTCTCATAACATTGTAAAAAATTTCATGGTTTCTTATGTACGTCGGCCAGACTTTATCCCTTTTGTATAAATCGTGGGGCCCTATGAATACTTTATCGGTTAGAGAAGCGAGTATTTCTGGTTTCAAGTCATCTATGTCGATGTCTGAAAACTTTTCTTTCCAGAATTCCGTTGTCTTGAATGCTGTCTCAGCCGTATACCTCAAATCTTCAAGGTCTTTCCTCCCAAGCAAAATGCTATCCATGATTATATCACCTCATTACATAACTGTTGCTTTCTATTTAACTTTTTCCAAACTATTGAAGAAAACTTTAATAACACTTCCCAACTATTATAACTTATGTAATTGGGAGTTCTTGGAGGATGGTAAAATGAAGTATGAAGATTTTGCAAAGGACTATGATCCCCTCAACGTAACAGAAAAAGAGACTATCTCATATCTCAGAGAAATATTCGAATATCACTTTGAAAACACTCCCTACTGGAAAAGACTGAGGGACAGAGTTGACTTGGATGAAATCTTCGAAGGAAAGCTTGAAGAGATTTTTGGGAAAATTTTCAACTCAAATCTGGCTGTTAGCGAGGATCATCTTCGCGATAACTGGCTTGACTTTCTTCCCCAGGGCTATGATGGGAGGGTGAGATTTTACCAATCCTCCGGAACTACCAGAGAGAGGAGCATCCTTCATTGGGACTATGAGTATATGAAGCTTCTTGTGAAATATCTGAAAGCATCTCTTGACGAAATATATAGGTTAAGCGAGATTTATGAGGAAAATAAAATGCGAGCCCTTACTGGGGGGCCTTACGGATGGTACCAAGAAGAAGTTAGTGAACTTGTGTGGTCATATGGAGGGATGCTATATTTTATTGGTCTGGAAACAGATGGTATAAAACGGGAACTTGAGGAGAAGGGAATAAACCATGTATTAAGAACGAAATATGATCCCTTTGTAAAATACACAAAAAAGGTGCTTGAAAAAGACCCTATAAACTTTGTTCGCACTATACCACAGTTTTTAGACCTATATCTCTCCAGAAAAGAAGACATATTAACTATTATTTTCAGTGGCGTGAGCTTAAATATAGATGCAATTGAACTTGCTGAGGAAAAGTTCCCCCAACTCACTTGTTGTACCTTTCTATGGTTACTACGGTTTTGGCGATAATGTCGGAATAGTTAAAAATGAAGAGATTGTATATTTTCCGAACTATCCCTTTACTATAATCTTTCCTTTGAAGGCTACTCCAGATGGATACACTGTAGTGAAGAAGGGAGAACGGGGCAAAATGGGACTTATAATTGCAAGACCAGAACTATTGATTGTAAAGATAGAGGATAACCATATCACTCGTGCCAAACGTGAGAAACCATTCAAATGGGAGGGCTTTGCAAACCCGAAGAGGGAGGGATATTAGTATGGTAAACATCCAAACGCTAACGATAACTGAGGGTTCCATTGTTATGTTGGCTGACTTGCTGGCGTTTTTACTTATCTTCCGCATCTATCTGAAAAACAAACGAACTTCAGCTCTTTTGCTCTCTTTAGCGTGGTTGTTTGACTTTTTAACAGTTTCTAGTTATGCATTCCAGCATCTGCCACTGGCGGGAATGTTTATACTTCTATTCAGTGTGTTTTTCCTGAGCGGGGTTATAGAGCTGATTAGGGAAGAGAACTTGAGTATTAAGATAAACTCCAAAATGTTGCTGCCTCTGCTGTCTTTGCTATTTGCAGTTTACTCTTTAATTCCAGATTACGTGTTTCAACAGGGATTATCCAAGGCCACAGTTAGTCTCTATGTGTCCCATGGGCTAGCGGCAATTGTTATGTCAACTGCTGGCTATTTCATGAAGGAGCTGACGTACATCTACGGAAGAAAGGCAAGGTATCTCTCCATACTGTTAGTGCTCTTTGGACTTCACTTGCTTCCGGTTCCGATATCTATTATGCTCGAGAGTGAAACATACCCCATCATAGGCTCTACTATCTCCTTGGTGCTTATCCTTGGACTAACTTTCTTAACAATAAAGCTCACATCTTCTGAGGAGTTCCTCAGGCTAAAAACAATGGAAATACACGAAGTTAAGATAGCGCCCGGTGTCAGGATAATAAACCAAGAGGAGTACAAAAAGATAAAAGAAAAGCTGAAAGATGCGCCTGTGCTTGCGTTTGTTAGAACTTTGAATAATATTCCCGAGAATTGGACTTACTATTTTGTAACCACGGCCACCAAAGAGGGCGAGGTAAAGACTATTTCACCCATGAACTTAGAACGAATGACTGAGCTATCATACAAGTATCTCAAAGCAATGGAAGAGGTCGGAAGCAGAGGGATTATACTAATAGACTGTCTGGAATACCTTGTTATGTACAACGAATTCACAAGTGTAATAAAGTTCCTGAACAAGCTGAAGGACTTCGTTGTGAGCCATAACGGAACTCTAATCCTCGTTGCGGAGAAAGATGCCTTCGAAGAGCAGCAATGGACACTGTTAACCCGCCTGCTTGAAGATGCCGTATAATGGGGTTTTAACCCGTTTCAACTTTTTTTAACATTCTCTCAGGGTAAAAACTCAGGGATGCCTTTGCCTGTGGAATTTCCATACCGATGCTTATTCCAAGACTCATTAAGTCTCTTGGAGAACGTACTTCCCACTTGGATTCTGCTGATGAAGTTAAAAATCTGGGAGCTTTGTACTTCTCAACGAGCTGCCAGTTTTTCATCATAAACTTCAATATGTTTGCCCGCTCATAGGGGGTTGCCCTTAGCAGAGGAGCGAGAGAAAAGCCTATGGCAACGTTGTTTTTAGCTGCTAGCCTTGCAAGAACGTGGTCAAAACCGGAATCTTTTCTCCTGTATTCTGGAGCTATCACAGCATCAACCCTGTTCTCTATTGCAAATCTAACAACTCTCAGATTTCCTCCCTGCACGTAGATGAGGGCATTGGAAATCCTTCTTTGTACTTCTCTCACTAGGGAAGGCTTCTCCGTAACAATCAGCAGTGCGACTTTTCCATACCTCTCACTAAGCCCCCTAACTTCGTGTTTAAGCTCATCAAAGTTTGGAGAGTCTTTTAGGTAAACTTTCTTTGTAAAAACCACCTCATCGTACCACTCTTTAGCTTTACCATAAGCTTCCTCGCTTCTTATGTCCATCTCAACCCACTTCATTCGCTCAACCACTCCCTGATGGCCTTCACGACACTTTCCTTTCTCATTGGAAATGCTTTGACCTTTATCTTAACTTGGATGACGTCCTCTCCCTCGCTAACCTCCGCTTCTCCCAGATATGCCTTCTGCTTGCTGAAGCGAATGAAAAACGTTCCCATGTCATCAACCTTTTCTTCGAGGTTTTCTAAAAGGTACCTCTTATCCTCCTCGCTTAAAAGTCCCTTGATGTGCTCCAGCATCTTTCTGACGCTTTTGCTCCTACTCACCTCGGCATTTATGACCTTTATTGGATTTCCAAAGTAGCCTTCGGTCTCAAGTATCTCAAATTCTATGTCATCTGAGGGGACATCCTCTGGAAAAAAAGTCCCCATGGCTTCGAGAACCTTCTCCGGGTCTTCGGTTGCATGTGCAAAGGTTGATACTCTTATGTGATGAGCCTGGAGCTTTGCCATCTTTCTCACCCCAAATTTGATTGAAAACATAGTTTAAAAGCTTTTAACTCTCAAAAATACCAAACGGAGAGAGATTAATATCCATTTTCATTGTTAGGCACTCAGAGATTAAAACAGTACACAAAATCTAACAGAAAAGGGAACAAGGGAAAAGCTAAAGACTTCACTTTCCTCTTCCTCTGTGAGCCCTAATACTCGGTCTAACTTTCTCGGCACCCTTGCCCTTGTTTCTGAGCCCTCTTGACTTCTTACCGGCACTTGTGAGACCTCTAAAGACTCTGCCCTTGTGGGCCTTTCCGGCAATCCAAGCTATCTTCGGATCGCTCTTTATTACTGGGTGGTGTGGATCAACCATTATTATCTCGAACCACTTGTACATTCCATCCTCGCCAACCCAGTAGGAGTTGAGAACTTCAAGGTTGGGGAACTTTCTCGCCGCTTTCTCCTCCGCAATCCATTGGAGGGACTTCTTTGGTGAGTACTTAACCTGACCCATCTTGGAGGGCTTCCTTCCGCCTCTCCACCTTGGCCTCTTCCTTCCTCCTTTTCTCACTCTAACCCTAACGAGAACGTAACCTTGTTTCGCCTGATAACCTAAACTTCTTGCCCTGTCAAGTCTTGTTGGTCTTTCAATTCTAACTACGCTTGGCTCCCTTCTCCACTTAATCATCCTCTGTTTTAATAGCTCTCCAACATAGCTCTTTTTTGGGCTTTTCCAGGCTTCTCTAATGTATTTGTACATTCCCATTTTTTCCACCTCATCTTTTGCTGTTTGTGGTTCTCCGCACAGCGGAACATCCCGCGGGCTAAACCCGCCCAGTCGTGGTGAATAACAAGGGGGTCTTTTTAAAAGTTACGCCCCATTATTTAAAAAGAGGGTCACAAATTTTGATCTGGTGGTGAGAGTGAAGATACTTCATCAAGATCCCAAGGAGGGTAAAATCAAAGTAAAGGTCGAGACACTTGACGATCTCTGGCACCTTTATCACATCGTAGAGGAAGGAGACATTGTTTACGCTAAGACCTTACGAAAGCAGAGTCAGAGAAGCGATTCGCTGAGACCCGAAAAGGTTGAAGCCATCCCGGTGTTTCTGGGTGTCAAAGCAGAGAAAATTAACTTTCATAAATTTGCAAACGCCCTAAGGATAACGGGACCGATAGTTTACACTTCAAGAGATGAAGTGCCCCTCGGAAAGTACCACACAATAGCCGTTGAGGAGAACAGCACAATAACAATACAGAAGGAAAGATGGAAGAGACATCAACTGGAGAGACTTGAAGAGGCAGTCAAAGCTTCACAAAGGGCAAAGGTGATGATAGTCGTCATTGATGATGGAGAGGCAGATTTGGCGGTTGTTAGGGAATATGGAGTTGAGATAATAGCAAACATAACCCGAAATCTTGGAGGAAAGAGATACAACGCGGACAGGGAAAGCGAGGAGAAAAAGTTCTTCCACGAGCTGGCAAAGACGATGCTTGATGTAATGGAAAGGGAAAATGTAGATAAAGCAATTGTAGCCGGTCCAGGATTTACAAAGGAGAACTTTTACAAATTCCTGAGTGAAAACTACCCTGAGCTTGCAAAGAAGGTTGTTCTCGAAGATACAAGCGTCACCGGCAGGACAGGAATCTATGAAGTGATTAGGAGGGGAACGGTGGACAGGGTTTATCATGAAAACAGAGTTGCCAAGGAAATTCAGCTTGTGGAAAAGGTGATTGAGGAGATATCAAAGAATGGACTGGTAGCTTATGGTTTGAAGGAGGTTGAGGAGGCTGCAAATTACGGAGCTATAGAGACTCTCTTGGTTTTGGATGAGCTCTTGAAGGGGGAGCACAAAGAAAAAATAGAGGAAATAATGGAGTTCGTAAGAACCACAAGGGGAGAGATAGTGATAGTAAGTTCGGAACACGAAGGTGGAGAAAAGCTCAAGGCACTTGGAGGAATAGCGGCGCTGCTAAGATACAAAGTGAAATGATTAGTATATCTCTGCATAGGCATCTCTCTCAAATTCCGGGAAATTCTCTTTTCTTCCGTTTTTTATCAATACCCTCTCCCTCTCTTCTGTGAATCTTCCAATTACGAAAGCCTCTATTCCATTTGCCTGGAGATCTCTGGTTAATTCCTTCGTGTTTTCTTTGGGTGAGATAATAATTAAGGTTCCCGTTGATGAAACTGTTAGCGGATTTGCACCATAAAATTCCACGACTTTCTCTACAAGAGGATGCATGTAAAGCCTCTCATAATAGACTTCAAATCCAACTCCTGAATTGTCTGCTATCTCGTGTAGAGCCGTTAAGCCACCTTCAGTCGCATCGTGCATTCCCCTTGCAAACTTCCTTGCCAAAAGTGCATCTTTAACAACGCTCTCAAGCTTGTACATCTCTCTTAGAACGGAAATTTCTGAAGGGGATAAGATGTTTTTGAGTTCCTCAGCTTTAAACCACGCAGCCCCAACTGCAAATTCTATTGCAATTCCCTTGGTGATGACGATCTCATCTCCCGCCCTAGCCAGCGGAAGCCTTAGTTCGTTCTTCTTCACTATTCCAATGGCGGTTGTTGTGGCTGTAAGGTCTCTGGTGGTTTTATAAACCCCTGTGTGCCCCCCAACTATAGATGTGTTGTATTTTTTGCATTCTCCTTTGAGCTCTTCCATAATGTCCTTCAGCTCTTCTTCCTTGGTTCCAAGGGGTAAAAGAAAATCTACAATTAGCCATCTCGGTTTTGCTCCAAAAACGGCCACATCACTTGAAGCAAAATGATATGTAAAAAATCCAAAATGCTTCCTTGGAACCCCAAGAACTGGGTCTGTAGCAATCACAAGGTAGTTTTCTCCATCATATTCTAGAACAGCCGCGTCAAAGCCCTCTTTTGGCCCAACAACAATTTTACCATCGTCAAGGGGGAGATCAGGAAGGATTATTTTTCTCAAAATTTCGTTTCTAACTTTTCCTGGTGGGAGCATTGGTAAACCTCCTTTTAAGCTCTTGAAGCGCAGAGTTAGCTTCTTTAAGCACTTCATCGCTACATCCGTGACACATTATTCTGAAAGACGGCACAAGGACGCTCATCCTTACCTTATGCCTCCGAGCAATCTTGCTTATTTCGTAATTTGCCACATAGGCGAGGTCAAAATACTCTTCTCTTATTATTTGTTCCTTATCAATATACTGCAGGGGACACCCTTCTCTCCACTGCCTCCTTCTTCCGTATTCATACATCCTAAAAACTTTTATCTTTGCCTCATTCGCTAATTTTTCTACTTCTTTAGCTGGATAATTTATCAGAGGTCTTAAAATTGGAATTCCGATTCTTGGAAGGTTACTTAGTCTGTGATCCCCTTCCCATTGATCAAGAAGCGCGCCTTTTATCTTGTCATTTGCGTTATCCCCCTTTGCAATTACTTCAAACCCGTTTATCTTTGCAAACCAGTAGGCGTTTTTGAGCATGACTTTTTTACAATGAATACATATGGGGCCCTTTTTTCCGAGGGAGTTTTTTAGAAGGCTTTCGGTTATGTCAACGAGGTAGTGCTCCACACCCATAGATGCTGTAAATTTGAGCATATGGGGAACGGGCTCCTTCCAGCTCCATCTGTGAAGAAAGGTTATTGCAGACACATCCAAGCCTGCTTTTTTAAGGAGATAAAGTGCCAAGCTACTGTCCTTGCCTCCACTAAACATTAGCAGAATCTTTTTTTCATAGAGGCCTTCTCTACTTGCAAATTCTTTCAGCTCCTCCAAAGCTTTAGAGAGCACAGTCCTCACCGGCTATGGCTTTAAGGCAACTACTCCTAAAGCCTCCTCGATCCTTCTAACTCTCTTAAACCCCACGTTTCTCAACCTCTCCATTACACCTCTCTGGAGGTCTTTTCTCCTGTATCTCCTGCCGGGATTTCCCACATAGTGGAACAACCTTCCTTTTGGCTTTAAAACTCTAAAAAGCTCCCCATAAAACTCTTCACTGTACAATTGCCCGGCAAGGGAAAACCTTGGTGGGTCATGTATTATAGCATCAAAGCTCGCATCGTTAAATTTTCTTATTACCTCGAATGCATCTCCCTGAATAAGCTGGATGTTCTGAGATGTAAAAACCTCCCTACTCCACGGATTAAGTCGAGCAAGTTCAATGACGTTCGGGTCTTTTTCAATTGTAATCACATAAGCTCCTCTTTTTGCGCTCTCTATTGCCGTATATCCCAATCCCATGCAGGTGTCCAAGACAAATTCCCCATCCTTTGGATTTACTGCCTCTACTTTACTTCGGGTGTCTTTTAGGGGATTTGTCTCCTTTGTCCGGTGCATCCTGATTCCATTTATTTCTATGGTTGGAGGAATTGTGGGAACGAGCTTGTAAAAGCCATCAGCGGCAATTGCGGCTTTATATAACTGTCCCTTTCTCAAAAAGTAAACGGTGTTTTCGTCCTTTGCTATTCTCTTTAGGATATCTTTTTCCACTTCACTTCCATCCGGAAAGATGGCCCTATCTTCCTTAACAATAACTACATGCGACCTGTTGGTCTTCCTTAAATCAAGGTTTACTCTGACCTCTCCCGTGGAAAGCAGTATAATTCTGGCTTCTCTGAATGTTAGGAAGTAAATTTCTTCCATATTCCTCACTCAAGAGAGAAAAGTGCAAATGGGTTAAAAGATTTTGGTTATCCAACGACTCTTTCAAAAACTCTCTCAAAGTTTTTGAACGCTATTGCTTCGATTTCTTTTTTGCTAAAAGTTTCGTTCAATCTCTTCAAAAGCTCTGGAATTTTGCTTTCGTTTTCAAATCCCTTGACGCTTTTTCCGCTCCATCCTTTAAGATAATACACGAAGTCAAAACCAAATCCAACGTGTTCGTAGCCTACTAAATCTGCAATGTACTCCAAGTGAGCAACCATTTTTTCCAATGTTGGTTTTTCCTTATCAACAAAACTCGGGATTGCATTGATGCCTATAACTCCATCCCTCTCTGCTATGGCCTTTATTTGATCGTCTTTGAGATTTCTGGGATTTGGGCAAAGGGAGTAAGCATTTGAGTGAGAAGCTATAACCGGAAATGCCGTTGTCTCGATAACATCCCAAAAGCCCTGCTCATTTAGATGACTCACGTCCACAACTATACCGAGTTCTTCTGCTTTTCCTAGCACTTCTACGCCGAAGTTGGTTAAGCCTCCATTTGTTCTTTCAAAAACTCCATCTCCTATAGCATTTCTTAGGCTCCACGTCAATGTTAGGACTCTTAAGCCCAAGGCATAGAAAACTTCGAGCAGGTCCAGGCTGTCTTCTATTGGCTCTCCACCCTCCAGTCCAAGCCAGAGCGCGACTTTTCCATTCCTAATAGTATTTCTCATGTCTTTTACACTGGTCACAAGCTCAAAGCTTGGACTCTCAAGGACGTCTTTGTGAAAGTTGTTCAACACTTCCAAGGCATATCTTAACGCCGTGGCTCTTTTTTCTGGTGTTGTCCAAATAGCCATTACCCTTGACCTTATTGTTTCCCCAAAGAACCTTTCAAAGTTTCTCTCTAAAACTGCATTGCCATTCTTTCTTTCTTCGTAGATATAGGTTGGTAAATCAGAGTGAGCATCGAATATCATGATCTTCCACCTATTTGATTATCCACTTCAGTATTTTAGTATTTTCCTTAATTCTGCCATTGTGGCGGCGCGAATATGAATATCAGGTATCAGCTCAGCTATCTTAAAAGCACCCTCAACTTCCCCACTTTTCAGCATTCCCATGGCTATTTCTGCCATAATCTCGGAGCGTAGCTCCACGTCTTCAATGTTTACGGAAAGCTTTAACGCTTCTCTAAACCTTTCAAGCTCGGTTAGTAGTTTTATCACGTAATGCAGATAATTTTCTGATATTTGAAGTTCTTGGAGATATTTGAGAGCTGTTTCAACGATATGGGTATATCCAAGGGTTTCGTTCTTTTTCATCCATAGTGCCACTTCTAAAAGGCCAATAAATATCTTCTCATCGTTAAATGTACGTATAATCGATTTGGTGGCGTAGATGTATTTGCCTTCCGAAACGGCTTTTCTTATTTCGGGCAAACCAACCGTGGCAAGGGTTCTCGCTAGATCGATTTTCCTTTCAACAGTTGCGGCTTTCGCTGGTACGCGTAGCTTTTCAAACAAATCATGGGCCCTCTCGTAAAATTTGATGGCCTCTTCTGAAGGGAGTTCGTCTCCAACGCTTTCTATTATGCTTCCTAAGTCTATGAGATACTCGGTCTTCTTCACATAGTTTACCCTTAGGTTGACCACTATATCAAAAACCCTCTCAAATAGATCCAACGAGAAATCCACAAGTCCAGAAATACCCATATAATACGCAACAGTTGCAAGAGGATATATTCTATCCTCGGACTTCTTTATTTTTTCTGTTTCCTTTATTGCGTCTTCAAACAGCTCCAGAGCGTATTCTGTATCCCCCACCATATAATATGCGGAGGCAATGTTTGCGAGTGCTTTCGCTTTCTCCCCCTTTTCTTTAATTCTTTCGGAAAAATACTCTGCATCCTCCAAAAAACCATAAGCCATCTCCACATCTTGTGGGTAAATCGCCTTAGCCATAGCACTTAGAGCCGATACTTTATCTAGATTATTATCTAGATTGTTAACTAATTCCAATGCCTCCTCATATTTTCCGTTCCTCACCAAAAACACAATATCATCAATCTTGACCATCGTTATCAAAAAATATATTGGAGAAACAACTTAATAAACATTCCCACTTTCTTAGTATGGGGGAGTCAAGATGCTTACCTTAGCCCTCTACAATTCATACGATCCTAAGAAGCTTCATGAGGCACATCTGAGAGCCATCGCTAGGGCAGCTCCCATTTGCTATGCCTTTGATTTCCATCTTGCCCTTATAGGATTCCCTTTTGAAAAAAAGAAACCTGTTGAAATAGCCAAGGAGATATCCCAAAACACAACCATTGGAGAGGGCGGAAAATATCTCATAGAGCTTGCAAGAGTAAACAAGTTCCACATCCTTGAATTTCCAAAAGGGGGTTTTCCTCCTCAGTTCGGGCATGTAGTGGCAACTACACGAAAACCCCATGAAAACAAGGAAATTTCTTCTCATCAACTTGCGGAGAGGGCTCTTAAAGGAGAAAGTTTTATGTTAGTTGTTGGCCTTGGAAGGCATGGACTGCCGAAGGAAATCTTTAAGTTAGCTAACTATCATTTAGATATAACCGATGGAAAGAGAATAAGTCTAGAAACATGCACTGCCATAGGTTCAATACCAACGAAGATTAGAACAATCATGGAGGAATTGAAATGGAGGAAAAGCTATTAAGCGGATGGAAAGGGGATATTGCATTCCTGCTTATCAGCATTGTAGTTGTTTTTGCTCTTCACAATGGTTTGAAGATTGCCCTTCATACTGATTCGCCGCTGGTCATCGTGATAAGCGGCTCAATGGAACCCACATTTTACCGGGGGGATGTTGTTCTTCTTGAAGGGGTTCCTCCAAGCGAGATAAAGGTTGGGGACGTTGTGGTTTACAGGAGACCTTATACAAGGTACCCAATAATTCACAGGGTTAGGGATATAATTGAGTACAATGGAAAAAGGTGCTTTGTGATTCAAGGTGACAACAATTGGATACACGATTTCTATCCTCTTGACATAAAGGAGTTTCCTTATCTTAAAGACTATATCGGGCTGGCTGAAGGGGACCTCCTTCCCTGCATCCCTCAAGAAGCCATTGAGGCAAAGGCACTGCTGGTCTTTCCAAAAATTGGGTATCCCCCTCTCCTTGTGAGAGAAAAGCTTGGACTGGGATGATGTGAAGGGTAGGTTGCTGAAGAGGTGATGAACTAATCGGCTCCTGACCGAACATCTCCCCTTCTATTTTCCCCTTTAGACACACACATTTTTAAGTCCTAGATCTCTTCACTCTTTGGTGATGTTATGAGGTTCATCCCCCTAATAGTTGCAAGACCGGAGGTGCAGATGGCAATAGATGAAGCAATAATGCGGGCAAGGATTGAAGGAAAGGTTGAAGATACCGTTAGACTTTACGTTTTTAAGCCGAGTTCCATTACTATTGGCAGATTTCAGAGTATTGAGCATGACGTTAATTTGGATAAGTGCAAAGAGCTTAACATCCCCGTAGTGAGAAGAATCACGGGCGGAGGGAGTGTCTTTCACGATCAATATGGTGAGATAACTTACAGCGTAATCATAGGGGAGAATTTTCACGAAAGCTTGAAGAACATAGAAAGGAGCTACAGGTTTTTAGCTGCTCCTCTTCTCAAAGCGCTTGAGGAAGTAGGGATAAACGGAGGTTTCGCGGGGTTAAACGACATAGTGGCTAACGGCAAGAAAATCAGCGGCTCTGCACAAACGAGAAGAAAGGGAGTTATCTTACAGCATGGAACGTTCATGTACGCAACTCGGCTTGAAGTTCTCGCTTCAGTACTCAAAGTTTCCCGGAAAAAACTGCAGGACAAGGGGGTTTCAAGCATATGGGAAAGAGTAACAACACTGGAAAGGGAAGGGGCAAAGTTCAGCAGAGATGAAGTTTATGAGCTATTGAAGTCGAAGTTCTTTGAGGAGTTCCCCCTTGAGGAAGGAAAGCTGACAGATTATGAACTTGAACTTGCAGAGAGGCTTATAGAAGAAAGATATGGTAATGAAAAGTGGAACTTTCAAAAATAGCGCTCAGCGATCACCTTTCCATCCTCATCTTTCGGTTCGCCCATCACTCATCATCGCATACTTTTCTTGTGAGCTTTTGTTTTTAAGGATATGCACTATCTTTTTAAACTTCCTCTGGGAGTGAAATTAGGTGGACAAAATGGTGAACCTGGTCACAGCAATAGCTTTGATACTTGGCTTCTGGGGGATTCTGTACCTTGCGTTTGGAAGGAAAAGTGAAGAGAGTGAAGAAGGGCTACAGGTTGATGCTTTTGTTGCGATATGGAGAACCAAAAGATTTGTTAACTTCATAGACAAAGTTGGGACGAAGTATAGAAAATTCTGGAAAGTGTATTCCACCGTTGGTATAATAATCGGTTTTACCGGGATGATCTATGTCTTCTACACCCTCTTTAATCTTGCCATGCAGAATATTCGCACAAAAGCGGCTACTCCGGGTGTTCAACTTGTTATACCCGGCATTACAATCCCCCTATGGTACGGGCTGATAGGCCTTATTGTGGTTATGTTCGTTCACGAATTAAGCCATGGGTTCGTTGCTAGGGCCGAGGACTTGCCCCTAAAGTCTGTTGGGCTTGTACTTTTCTTTGTGATCCCGGGAGCGTTTGTTGAGCCGGACGAGGAAGAGTTAACAAAAGCCCCACTGCTGAGCCGTTTAAGGGTTTATGCTGCTGGGTCTATGGCGAATATTGTAACAGCTCTTCTAGCTATTCTGCTTTTAACTTATGCTCTAAACCCCATAATACAGCCAGCCGGGGTTGAAGTTTCTAGGATAGCTCCAGAAGGCCCCGCTAAAAGTTACCTCCAAGAAGGAGATGTCATCGTGGGAATAAACGGTCAGCAGATAGCAACGGTAGAGGAGTTCTTTAACATAATGAATAAAACAAAGGCTGGTGAAACAATAGAGGTTGAGATAATACGCAAAGGGAAAAAGGAAGTCCTCCACATTACCTTAGGCTCTCACCCAGACAATCCCGAGAAAGGTTATCTTGGGATCTATCCAGCACAGCATATAACCTCAAAGGTGGGCTTTAACGGGATCGTGCTCCCACTAGCGTTTTCACTTTACTGGATTTACGTGCTAAATCTCGGCATAGGTCTGATGAATCTCTTTCCCTTAGTTCCGCTGGATGGAGGAAAGATGCTTGATGATATTTTGAAAGCCTTCCTTCCTTCCAAAGTTGCCAAATCTATAACGTATCTCTTCGTAGGGATAGGATTGTTTTTGCTTGCTGTGAACCTCTTTCCCGCTTTAAGGAGCCTTCTGGGGTGATAAAATGATTCAAATAGCAATAGCAGGCTCGAGTGATAGCGAACCTCTACCAAAAGCCGTCAAAAAGACAAAGGAATTCATCGAAGAAATAGCTAAGCACAAAGATAAAGTTGTTCTCCTTACCGGAGGCAGAGGGGGCATTATGGAGATAGCAAGCAGGGAATTTGCAAAGTTTGGAGGATTCATTGTGGGAATCCTTCCAGAGAGGCAGGAGGGAAACGAGTTCAATACGATAAGAATAAAAACAGGAATGGACTTTGCAGAGAGAAGCGCGATTATGGTTAATTCAGCTGATGTCTTGGTGGTCTTGGGAGGAGGAATCGGCACTATGGTAGAAGCATTAATGGCATATGATTATTCGAAACCTCTCGTTGTGCTCACAGATACAGGTTATCCAAGCGACAGACTTGAACTTCTTGCTCAAGATGGCTACTTTGACCACAAAAAACTCGTGAAAGTGCACTTTACAAAAGATGCGAAGGAAGCCGCTAGGCTTGCATTGAAGCTTGCTAGATAATGTTTATCTTTCCGTTTTCTAACTTAAATATGCGTGTGGTTGGTTTAAAGTTCGGCAGAGGTGATTTTCTTATAAACATCTTCTCTTCTAGCCTTCCTTCTTGGGAGCTAAAATCGATTTGATACTGACTGTAAAGGGAGAGCCATGAAAGGTATCTTTGAGAAACTCTGTCCCGGTTGAGGAGGGTTATATTTATTGGTCTCTTCCGTTTCTCATGAAGTAGAGCGTTTTCTTTTGCTGCCAAATTCTTTTGAAGGTTTCTAAGCTCTCTTTCCTCGCCTATTAGAAATGCAAATCCATCTGCAGTTACTTGTATTCCTATTGGTCTCCTGTCTTTTATTCTCTCATCCAATATCCGTCTGTAAAGGCTCATAAACTTCGGGAGATACGTTTCCTGATCCATGTCAGCATAATAAATGTAAGGCTGTTGGTAGTTTATTCCATAAAATGAAGCAAAGATGTCAATTATGCCAAGATTTCCTTTTTCGCCTTCCTCAAAGATGTCAAAACCGATTCTCCTAAGCTCCATGTTCAGCATTGAAAGGGGAACCACCGAGTTGATTATTACTCCGAAATCTCCTTCTTCTATTCTTCTTTTTAGAATCTCGAAGGCAAGAGTCCACCCCTGTGAATAGGTATCGTAGGTTATTAAGACAATACTGTCCTCGAGTATCCCTCCTCCCAAAGCTTCGTCGAGTTGTGGAATCTTTGTATTTATGAGCTCCATAGCAACCACCAACAAAATTATTACTACAAGTAACGAAAAGATTTATTTAAACTTTTTCATCTATGGGGAAAGATTTTTTAAAGAAAAGTCTCTTCCTGCAGTGAGGCGAGAGAGATGAAATGCACAAAGTGTGGGAGAGAGGCAGTGTATCACGCGAGATATGAGGGGAAGTTTTATTGCCATAAACATTTCAATGAGATGGTTGAGGGCAAAGTAAAACAGACGGTAAGAAGATATGGACTAATTAAGAGAGGGGATAGAATAGCAGTGGGAGTAAGTGGTGGAAAAGACAGCGTTGTTCTTCTCCATATACTCCATAAGCTCAGCCAGAGGTTTCCTTTTGAAATAGTAGCGATAACCATAGATGAAGGCATAGAAGGATACAGACCTGAGAGTGTTGAAATAGCGAAGAAGAACGCGAAGAAATTAGGCATAGAGCACCGCATCTATTCCTTCAAGGAGTACATAGGCTTTACCCTTGATGAGACCGTCAATATAATGGGGAGCTTTGAGAAAGGAGAAAGGGTTGGGGCATGTTCCTACTGCGGTGTTTGGAGAAGGTGGCTGTTAAACTATGCCGCTCAGGATGTCAATGCTGACAAGCTCGCCGTTGGTCATAACCTTGATGACGAAGTTCAGATGTTTCTCATGAACATAATGCGTGGAGATGTAGCTAGACTGGGGAGAACTGGCCCTTACTATGAAGTTATTCACGAGAGGCTTGTACCGAGGATAAAACCTCTTAGGGAAGTGCCGGAGAAAGAGATAGTGCTTTATGCGGTTTTAAACAACATTGAAGTGGACTTCAGTGAGTGTCCTTATGCAGTTGAAGCCTTTAGGGCAGAAATCAGAGACTGGATAAACGAAATGGAAGAAAAACACCCGGGAACTAAGTATCAGATTTTAAGGAGCTACGATAAAATGTTTCCTCTCTTAGCGAAAGCCTATGCCCATAGGGATTTAAACCGCTGTAAAATCTGCGGCCAGCCGACAACGGGGGAGATATGCAAGGCATGCAGTTTTAGACTCCAAGTGCAGAATAGGGCAAAGGAAAAGGGGATCACTTTCAGAATCGAGTGAACTCCCCGTAAATTGGAATCTTCTCGCCACATTTGGGACATCTGTTGTCCCTTAGGTTCCATTTTAGCACTCTGTATCCAGAACGTATTATCAGCCTTTCGCCGCATTTTGGGCAGTATGTTGTCTCATGCTTGACCGATCCTATGTTCCCTACGTAAACGTAGTTGATGCTGTACTCTTTCTGGACTATGTGCTTTAGCTCTATCAGCTTTTCTACCGGTGTTGGGGGCTCTTTCCAGTAGTTCATAGGGTAGTAGCGGTTTATGTGTAGGGGAACATCTTCGCCGAGCATTTTTGAGTGCATGTTGAAAATCCAGTGATAGCATTCTTCAAAATCGTTGGTGTTCGTAACAACGAGGTAAACCATTTCAACGTGAGCTCCTAGCCTGATAGCCTCTTTGGCATTTCTGAAGACCTTTTTGTGATCAACATTTAGAACTTTCATCTTAGGGCAACCTTTGATATCAATGCTGAAGCCGGAAGCTCCGCTTTCGATAAGACTTCTCAGGGCTTTAATGGTAAAATAACCGTTTGTGACCAAGCATGCGTAGAGGCCTCTCTTTTTCCCCAATTCAAAAACGTCAAGAAGGTAAGTGTAGAGAGTTGCTGGTTCGTTAAAGCTTGCACAAAGCCCCTTGTCTCCATTCTTTAGGGCTAGAGTCACGAGATCTTCTGGTGGGATCTCTATAGCCTCTTTGGGAATATCGGAGAAGCTTAGATGGTAATTTTGGCACCAGGGACAGTAAAAGTTGCATCCAAAGCCGGAGAAAGTTAATGCAGTTGAGTTAGGGTAATAGTGGAAGAAGGGTTTTATTTCAATAGGTCTGCTCTCAACGGCACTCAGTTTTCCATAGCCAATATGCACCAGCTGTCCATTTAAATTAGTGTAGTTCTTGCATAGTCCCTTTTTGCCTTCCCCTATCAAGCATCTCCTTTCACAAACAAGACACCTAACACCTCTGCTGTGTTTTTTGTAAAGTCCTTCAACCTTCATCAGAGAACTTTGGTTTTTACTCAGCTTAAGGTTTTCTCTGGAATTCAGAGAAACATCACGCTATATATAAAAGAGGAGATTATTCTAAATTGAGGTGAGGGGTATGGAAGACGTTAAGGAACTTAAGAATGTGCTTGAGAGGGTGGAGGGAAAGCTGATAGCGGCCGGAAAGATGTACGGTGCTATGAACTTCGGAGCATGGCTCTCTGTGATGCTCCTCTACTTCGTCCTACTGGGGCTGTTTGAGGTGAACTGGCGCTTTAACTTAATCTACTGGTCGGTAGCTTTCATTGTGGCCATGACGTTCACGGGAAGGGTCTGGGGGAGGCTCAAGAGACTTGGGAAAGTTACCGGAAGGGAAATGGAGACCTCGAGAACTGGAGCCATACTCGTGGCACTCTCGTGGACAGCAGGCATTGTTCTTGGCTGGATCATCGTTCCAAGGATGAACCTTGGCGTTACTCCAGATGCCAGCTTGGCAGTGGGTTTTCTAACCTTTATAGTGGTCTCGATATTTGGGATGTGGCTGGTGTTCGCCCGCTATGGGGGAGCAGAGCATGAGATCATTCCAGCTTTTCTGCTACCTGCACTGGGAATACCCCTGGCCAGGGAGATGGAAAGCGGTACTATGGTCTGGGCCGGCTTCCTCGTTGCATTAGGCTTTTCGGCCACCGTTCTCTGGTACCTCTACTCCGCCTTCAGGGCCATCGAGCGGTGATAAGATGAAACAACTCAAGGAGCTCACCAATAATCACGTACTTGGAAACCCAATTAGGCTAGCTATAATGCTTTACCTCCTTCCAAGAACTCGAGTTTTGTTTAAAGATCTCCTTGGAGTACTTGAGCTCACTCCGGGCAATTTGGATTCTCATCTCAGAGTTCTTGAAAAAGCTGGGTACGTGAAGCTAACAAAAGTCTTCACAAATAGACCTAGAACTGCTGTTGAAATAACGGAGAAAGGTGCTCAAAAAACCGGAGAATATTTGAAATTACTTAGAGAACTCCTAAATGGGGTTTAATGTTCTTCTTCGGCTTTTTTCTTAAGCTCCTTGATTCTCTCCAGCCGATATTCTTCAACAAGTCTTAAGAACTCCTGAACTTCTCTTTCTTTTTCTTCTTCCTCCCAGCGCTTCAGTTTTTCTTTTATTACTCCCTCAAGCTCTTCTCTATCAACTATTGCAAAGTCGTCAACCCTTTTTACTTCGATCTCGTCCTCATAGAGAATTGGTATTTTTTTCTCCCTCAGCGTTTCATACACAAGGTTTGGAAGTGTTTTTGCACTAATCAAGGCTTTTATCCCTCTCTCTGCGAGATGTTCTGCTATGCTTTTTCCCGCTCCAGAAGGATTGACAACATAGAGGACGTCCTCCTTTTTGATGCCTGCAGAGCGCTCTAGCTCCTCAATCTCTTTCCACGTAAGATTTTGAATTACTTTAAGAGGAACTGCGGTACCTTTAAGTTCCAGCAGATGCATCCTTTTTGCCAGAACCAAGTCTTTGCTGAGCTTTTCTATTATCGATCTTGCCTCTCTAAGTTCTTTTTCAAGGTATGCTATTCTTTTCTCCCTGATCTCCATCTCCTTCTCTCTGATAATTTTTTCTCTGATCTTTTCGTCATAGGTTGCTAATTTATTTTCCAAGTTTTCTATGATCTTTCTTTGTTCTTCAATAACGGCTTTCAAATCTTGATTTTCTCTCTCCAGCAGGTTTATAGTATTTTCGAGTTCCTTTATCCTTTCGATGTAAGGAGTAAGGTCAACAGAAGTTTCAACGGATTCAGTAGTTTTTATTTCTTCTTTGGTCTTCTCTTTTTCTTTTACTTTCAAAATAGCTTCTCCAAGATTGTAGCCTTGGACAACTAGGGCTTTTATTTCCTCTCCCTTCTTTGTAATTCCCATTTCTCTGAGTTTTGCTTCTACATGGTCAAGCTTTGGTTTTAGGCGAAGGTATGCCTTATAAGCGGCAGCTAACGCATCTCTCTGGTGATCATCATCGGCGCTTATGCCTAAGTTCTTTAAAAGCTCATTCTTCTCCTCAACTTTTAAGCTCTCCCGCGGAACAAAGAGCATTGCCTTAAAAGAGCGAGAAATTTTCTCCACCAATCCGGGGGCCGGGTTCACATCGGTGGCTATTATTATTGGATGGCCCACTTCACTTATAAATCTTACAATATCGCTAACGGCCATGTTCCTTTCACTGTAAAGTGCCAAAATCTCGCCGTTCAAATCTAAAGCGGCTATCCCAACTGTAATGCCAGGATCGAGTCCCACAATAATGCTTTTTCTTTCTCTTATGGCACTTTCACTCTTTAGAGGCACAAATTCAAAAGTCTTCCTCTCTACCGGACGAATTCTTATTTCAACATCTCCTCCTTTCATAGGCTTTATAAGGCCTGCAAGTTCCTCTCTGGAGGTATAAACCCTGAACTCTCCCCTCTCTAATCCTTGATCCTTTTCCTTAATCTCGAGGTCAAAAGGAATGTTGGCCCTTTTGAGGGTCTCTTCAATTTCCCTGACTTTATTCTGGATCAGATTGTGGATTCTCCTTCTATACCTATCCTGACTCCACCCACCTTTACCTTGACTTCTACCTCTTGAGACCTTTATAATGACTTCATCCTCAAAAGGAAGAACTTCATAGCCTACCCCTCTAGAGGCTAAGAGAGCACATATTTTTGCTTCTTCATAAGGGTCAAACTTGTTTCCTATTCTGATCCCGTGTTCCTTAGCTAAATTCCACAGGGCTTTTTGCTCTCCGGGTCTGCCGGTTACCTGAACTATCTTTGTTCCCTGTGGAATCGCCCTTATAAACTTCCTAAGATACTCTCCAAGCTCGTGTATGTTATCCATAGCAATAATGGCGGGCTTTTTAGCCCGTATAAATCTCAGAAGCCGATAAAAAGTAAATTCACCATGCTTGATTATCCTTCCATTGGACCAGCTAACCACAGCAAAACGTTTTGGTTCCTCGCTGATTATATCAATCCCTACGATCAGAATAGGCATCACCCTTCACTTCACTTACGTGTCATATTAAGATTCTACATGCTTTAAAAAATTGTCTCTTTGAACTGCGGAGAAAAGCTTAAATATTCATCTGTACACAACATTGTATAAGAGGTGGTCAAAAGTGATGCTTGTATTGGATGCTTATTTTAAAAACTTTCCAGCCAGGAGGAAGGTAGCCGAGTTCCTTTTTGAAAATGGGTTAAGTGTAAAAAATGGGAAAATTTATCTGAGGAATGTCGAGATACCAATAAGCGAGCTTTCTCGTGTAATAGGTGTAAATAGAAAAATAATTTACCACACCATAGATTACATTGAAAACACATATCCTCTGCGAATGATATTTGAAAAGCTAAACCCACTTCCAAGCCTTATAAACGTAGCCCCCATCATGGGATGGGAGGTTCTTGAGATAGAACTTGAGAAAGAAGAGTACTCCTATGCCCTTTCTGAATTGCTCAGATATCTTTACGAGAACGGTGTCCCAATAATGGAGATATTCAGCAGAAATCTCAGGCAGGAAGATGCTAAAGCATACATCGTTATAGATGGAACTCTGCCAGTAGAGGTTTTTATGAAAATAAAGGACATTCCTGGGTTTAGAAAGCTTGTCCTCCACACTCCCGAAAAGAGCAAAGAAAAAGTTGTATGTAGTTACTGTGAAGTTAACTACTGTCCCAAAAAAGTTGTTATTGAGGGACTAAACAACAAAGGCTAGCCCACCACTCTAAATCCCTTCTCTCCTTTGGGAGGCTCCCACTTAACCTCCACTCTAGTAACCCTTGCCCAAGGTGGTCCCTGATGGGCCCATCCTATCAATGCTTCAACTCTTTCTCTTTCTCCCTCAACTACTGCCTCTACACTGCCATCCGGGAGGTTCCTTACCCATCCATTGACCCCGAGTTTTCTTGCTTCTCTTTGCATACTCCATCTAAATCCTACTCCCTGTACTCGGCCGTATATCCTCAGATGTGCTCTCACTATCTCCATCTACTCCCCCCATTAAAAGTAACCTCCATAAAATTTAAGTTTATCCTCACCAATTCTTCTTGGGGGTGTGGAATGGGTGAGATGATCCTTGTATATACAACGTTTCCTGACTGGGAAAGTGCTGAAAGAATAACAAAAAAGCTGCTGGAGAGAAAGTTAATTGCCTGTGCCAATTTGAGAGAGCACAAGGCCTTTTACTGGTGGCAGGGAAAAATTGAAGAAGATAGCGAAATCGGAGCAGTGCTAAAGACAAAAGTTGATCTCTGGAGTGAGCTTAAAGAAGCCCTGAGGGAGCTACACCCATATTCCGTGCCAGCAATAATAAGAATAGATGTGGATCACGTTAATAAGGAATACTTAGAGTGGCTTTTAGAGGTAACAAAATGATCAGGAAAGTAAAGCCGCAGATAAGGGTTATTGGCTTCGATGACGGCACTTTTTCTTTTAAGTCCAAGCTCAGAAAAGATCGTACAATTTTAGTTGGAGTTGTTATGAAAGGTTCTCAGGATGTTGTGGGGATTGTCACGAGGTGGATTGAAATCGATGGCAGAGATTCAACTGAAAAAATGATTGATGCGATAAACAACTCCCGATTTAAGGATCTGCGGGTTATAATGCTT
The DNA here is from genome assembly GCF_055393685.1 of Thermococcus aegaeus. Taxonomy (NCBI): domain Archaea; kingdom Methanobacteriati; phylum Methanobacteriota; class Thermococci; order Thermococcales; family Thermococcaceae; genus Thermococcus; species Thermococcus aegaeus. The sequence goes on from NZ_AP042464.1 coordinate 1,878,934, forward strand.
AAGGGAATAACGTATGCTGGATTTAACGTTGTTGACGTCGAAAGGTTAAGCAGAGAAACAGGATTGCCTGTGGTAATAGTGATAAGGAAAAAGCCCGACTTAAAGGCTATGGAGGATGCTCTGAAAAAGCACTTTTCCGATGCCGATGAGAGAATTGTACTTCTTAGAAAAGCCGGGGAGATAAAGGAATTGATTCCAGAAAGAGTGTTCTACCAGTCCTATGGAATTCCTCCACAGCAGGCGGAGGAGATAATAAAACTAACCCAGAAGAGCTCCCTCATACCTGAACCCTTAAGATTAGCTCATATGATAGCCTCAGCCGTGATGACGGGGGAGTCTAAGAGGGAATAGACTTAGGTTGAATCTTTGTTCTAAATAGACCTTCAATGAAATCAGTCCCGGAATAGCCTATTGCAATCAAACCTAGAGCCATTTCGCGGGTTACCTCTTTTTCACCCCAGTAAAGACCGACAACACCCAAAACTCCTGCTGTTGCCCCGATCAATATGCTTACAAGAAGCCTTTTTGTGTCAAAGGCATCTTTGAATTCTCTGCCTTCTGAAATGGCCTTTTCTTGTATTTTCTTAACGCCAACAACAACCCGCAACATCTGTCCACTCATTCCCAAGAGCATCCCTAGCAGAAGGAAATAAAATGCCTCAGATGCTATCATCTTAAGGCCCTTATGGAATTGTGTTCTCACTCCTAATAAAGATTGTTAGGAGATAGTTACCAAACCTTTATATAGGCATCAAGGATATTATTAAATGGCGGCGGACTAGGCTGGGGGGTTCGGCGTCCCCTGGAACCCGAAACCGTCGATATGCGGGGGCCGAAGCCCGAGGGGCGGTTCCTAAATCCAGCGGCGGAAGCCGGGAGGAGCTATGAGCCCCTGTCCCACGGGGCCGGCGGTGGGAGAGGTGGAGCTGAAGGGCTCCGCTAACTCCCTTTGCCCGCCGAACCCCGCAAGGCCCGGAAGGGAGCAGCGGTAGGCGGGACGTACGGCGCTCGTGGGGTAGCGGGGGCGAGCAAGTCTCGGTGGAAGCCGCTGGAGGAGGGTTCCCACCTTCGGGCGTGTCCGCCGCCGTAAAACTTTTAACCAAATCAAGAAAATCTTTGTTTGATGGGAATCGTCTTTCCCAAAGATCAAAAAATTCAACAACTCATTCTAGCTGTTGCACTTCTTGAGCTATTTATTGGGTTGTCTCATCTGAGTTATGCTTATTATATGAAGTTCACTTGGGAGTATGATGAAGCTCTCTACGACTGGGATGATATGGGAGGGGATGACGGGGTATTCTGGGTATTTTGGGGTATTTTAACGCTTTTATATTCATTTGTAGAAGTTAATAGAATAGATATTCCTATTTTACTTTTGCTATCGGTTCCCCTCTTTATGGGAGGTATTGTAACCTGGGCCTTGGTTGATACGTTATTTAAAGGACTTAGCTTTAACAGCTTCACTATTTTTGCTCTGCTGTACAGCTTTCTGTTCTTTGAATGTCTGATTGTAATAGTCTTTCTTTGGAAAAGTTCATAACCTCAAAATCCTATCAATGAGGGGTGAAGTAAATGAAGAGAGCAGTCGTTCTATTTAGCGGTGGTTTAGATAGTACAGCTTGCTTATACTGGGCGAAGAAGAACTATGATGAATTAATAATGCTCACGATAAACTACGGGAGCAACGAAGAGAGAGTTACAAATAGAGTGGCGGAGTTTTTCTCAAAAGAACTTGACGTTCCGCTTAAGGTCATCAGGCTTGATTTTCTCGAGGAGTTCTCTAGGCTGAGGGGCACTACATTGGTTGGAGGCGAAACGCCCAAGGTAACAGCAAAGGATCTGGAAAAGACGAAGGTTGCCCAAGAAACTGCCAAAAGTGTATGGGTTCCAGCGAGGAATGTGGTATTGATAGCTGTTGCAGCTTCGCTTTTGGATGCCCTCGGTGGAGGAGAGATTATAGTGGGCTTCAACGCTGAAGAGGGAGCAACCTTCCCGGACAACACTCCCGAATTTGTAGAGAAAATGAACGAAATGCTAAAGTACGGAACAATGAGTAAAGTAAAAGTCGTTGCTCCCCTCATAAATTTAGACAAAAAAGGCATAGCGAGGCTTTTGAAGGAGCTTAACGCTAAGTACGAGTACTCCAACTCCTGCTACATGCCTCAAGGATTTACGGAAGATGGGAAGCCTATCCACTGCGGGGAATGTGAAAGCTGTGTAAGAAGACATAGAGGGCTCATCGAGGCCATCGGAGAAGACAAAACCATCTATAAAGTTAAGCCTAAGTTATAAGTTGGAACTTATAACTTATACCTATGAAGGTTGAGGAGGATAAAGAGCTTAAAACTCCACCCTCTTTTTTACGATTTCTTCTGGTTTGATTACGCTTAAACCGGTCTTTTTTCCGAGAACTTCAATCCAGACATACCAATCTGGACTTGTAAGGTTTACTTTAGCTTTCAAGTCCTCTTTTATTTTTGCTCCGAGCTCTATCTCTATTTCCTTCCCCGATGAAATCCAGTTGCCTCTTCTCTTGCATCTTACTGCAAAGCTGTCTCCCTCTTTGATGTGTTCCCTTGCAAGCTGGAAGGCTTCCTCAAGAATTTTCTCTTTTTTGCTCTCCACGAACTTTTCTATGGGAATTACCTTGAAGATAGCCGTTGTCTCAAATTCCCTGATTCTCTCAAGGGCCTCCTCTTTATTTAAGGAAGTTCTAACTATCAGCACACCTCTCCACTTTGTTCTCCTTACTCTTGCATCTCCAAGTGCCCATTCCAGTTCAAGGGTGGCATCTCCCTCTCTTCCTCCCGGGACGGTTACAAGCAGTGTTGCCATTTTCTTCACCTCTATGGACAAACTTATATATTCCCCTGCCCAAAACTTAGACTTGGTGGGTAAAATGGAAAGGCAGAGTACACTTAAAGTTTATTCCCCTCCCTCTTATGAAGTCTACGGTTTAGCAAAAAATCCTTTCGAACAGCTGGCAAGTGAAGGCATAGAGGATGTTGAGAGCATACACGTTTATCAGGAGGTAGACATGCGTCTCTCGATGATAATCTCGGAAGTGGTAGGGAATAAAAGTTCAATAGCTTTCTCTCTGATCGGTCCTCTTGGAATGGGAAAAACTCAGAGGCTTAAAAGCATCTACAAAGCAATATCAGAACAAGGGGGGAAACCGATCTACATCAAAGTTGACACAAACGATATCCTAAAGCTCACGAGGGATATGTTTAACGGGTTGAAGCCCCCGAAAACCAGAACCAACATCTTTTTCGAAAACCTCTCAAAGAAGCTCGGCTTTATAGATAGGCTTGAAAAGATGCTCTCTTCAACCAAAGAGTATAAGTCGAGGGACATTGCAGAGATGCTTACAAAGGAGCTCAGTAAATATCCCTATTCTGCCCTTCTTCTCGATGAGCTGGAGAATATGCAAACGGCAAGTGAAGAGGACAAGATTCTATTTTTTGAGATGCTCAGGCACTTTATAAGCAACATGCCTCCAGGGTGCATCTTTGGTTTTGCATGCATACCAGAGGCGTACGAGGAGTACTCCAAGGTTTTTCCGGCGTTTTTCATGAGGCTTCACTATGAGTTCAAGCTTAGACCCATGAGTCTTGAAGAAACCTTTGAGCTTGTTAAGAAGAGGCTCAACAAGGTTAGAATAAGGGACACAGACGATCCGATATACCCCTTTACAGAGGATGCCATAAGGTTAATTCATGAACTTGCAAAAGGCAATCCAAGGCAAATTTTAAGGCTCCTGCACTACGTTTTAAGCGAAGCCAGCAAACATAAATTTGACCCAATAGATGACTATGTTGTAACGACAATTCTAGAAGAGCCTAAGAGTCTGGAAGAATATCTAACAAGAATTCCCAAAGAGTACAGAGACCTCGTGGAGGTTATAGTGTACAAGTTTAACGGCGGCCCGGTAAGCTATATTCAGGTTGCAAAGGAGGTCAAAAAGCCTGGAGTGCAAGTTTATGAGCACCTTGAAGAGCTCATACGGCTTGGATTCTTAGTGGGAGATCCAAAGGGCAATTATAAAGTGCCAGAGTACGTTAGAAAGTTCTTAGAAGAGCAGAAGGAGGGCGAGGAGTGAACTACGAAGGGCATGTGCTTAGCGGCATCTTAAGCTATCCCCTTGTTATCCTTCTTGCATCTTTTTTGAAGTACTATGCAAACCTCCCCTTTGAACTGACCACACTTTCCATGATACTGGGATATGGAGTTTATGTTTTGGGCTCTGACTTGCCGGATCTTGATCATCCAGAGGCACTTATACATAGGGGAATTAAGCCGATAGTGGCTGTAATGGTCGGCAGTGCGGTTTTTGTCAAAGGTGAAAATCTTTTATCAATTGGGAATAAAATAATGGATCCAGCCTTTGGATGGCTTGTAGCTGGCTTGTTTGCTTTTGGTTCTTGGTATGCTTTCTCAGCCCTAATGCCCAAACACAGGGGAATTGTCCATTCCTTAGCTTTTGCATTTGTCTATGGAGTTCTGGCTTTTGCCTCCTTTGAGTACGGTCTTGGTTTTAAATTTGGAGAGGCGTTGTTTATTGGATTTGCCGCATTTTGGGGGTATTCCCTACATCTGATAGTCGATCGTGAGGTAAAGATAATTTAGTTCTCAAATCTGTTCCACAATGTTTTTAAATATTCAACCAAAAGTTGCAAACCGGAGGTGAGGGAAAGATGTTTAGCTTGGGTGGGCTTTCACAGGCAGTTGATGAAACAAAAACATGGGACGTTCTAATCATAGGAGCTGGCCCAGCAGGTTTTACTGCGGCCATATACTCAGCACGCTATGGATTGGAGACCCTCATAATCTCGAAAGACATAGGGGGAAACGTTGCCCTTACGGATCTCATTGAGAACTACCCAGGATTCCCCGAGGGAATAAAGGGAGCAGAGCTTGCCAACAGGATGCATGAGCAAGTAAAAAAGCTTGGAGTACCAATAGTTTTTGACGAAGTTGAGAGGATAGACCCTGCAGAGTGTGCCTATTATGAGGGTCCTTGCAAGTTCCATGTAAAAACAAAAAATGGAAAAGTTTACAAGGCTAGAACCGTTATAATAGCTGTTGGAGCAGAGCCAAGGAAGCTTAGAGTTCCTGGTGAGGATAAATTCTACGGGAGAGGAGTCAGCTACTGTGCAACCTGTGACGGTCCTCTCTTCAAGGGTAAGGATGTCATAGTTGTAGGAGGCGGCAATACAGCGCTACAGGAGGCTTTGTATCTAAAGGAGATAGGAGTCAACGTTACCCTTGTCCACAGAAGAGATCAGTTTAGGGCGGACAAGATACTTCAAGACAGATTCAAAAAAGCAGGAATTCCAGCGATTTTAAACACAGTCGTCGTTGAAATAAAGGGCGATCAGAAAGTTGAAAGCGTAGTGCTCCAAAATGTAAAAACCGGTGAAAGATTCGAGAAGAAAGTTGATGGAGTGTTTGTTTTCATAGGCTACGAGCCCAAGACAGATTTTGTTAAGCACCTAGGGATTACCGATGAACAAGGGTACATTCCGGTTGATATGTATATGAGAACAAAAATAAAGGGACTCTTTGCCGCTGGGGATATAACAAATGTCTTTAAACAGATCGCAGTAGCTGTTGGACAAGGAGCTATAGCGGCTAATTCCGCAAAGGAACTTTTAGAGGAGTGGAAAACTCAAGTGAATGAAGAATGATCCCTTACTAAACCTTTTTTACAAACTTTTTTAGCAGTATTTATTGTAGAACTAAGGCTTAAACACAATTATTTTCGAAACTTTTTCGAGTAAAAAAGGATTTTAGTGAGCATAAAATTATATAGGTGCAAAATATCCTATACATCGGTGAGCGAACATGGTGAAGGGACCTCAGGTTAAGGAAATTCCGGGACCGAAGGCTAGGGAAATAATAGAGAAACACCACAAGTATATGGCAACCACAACAAACGACCCAAACGAATACTTCTTGGTTATAGAGAGAACGGAGGGCAACTACTGGATTGACGTCGATGGGAATAGAATTCTCGATTTCTCCTCTGGTATAGGTGTTCTCAACGCTGGTCTTAGAAATCCGAGAGTTGTTGAAGCTTTGAAAGAGCAGCTGGACAAGGTTATTCATGCCGCTGGAACCGATTATTACAACCCCTATCAAGTGGCTCTTGCCGAAAAGCTTGACAGCATCGCCCCTGGTGACTTTGAGAAGAAGACCTTCCTTTCAAACAGCGGTACAGAAGCTAATGAGGCAGCCTTGAAGATAGCAAAGTGGTCAACCCAAAGAAAGCTCTTCATAGCCTTCATTGGGGCATTCCACGGTAGAACTCATGGAACAATGAGTCTAACGGCAAGCAAGCCCGTTCACAGGTCGAGGATGTTCCCAACAATGCCCGGTGTTGAACACGTCCCATACCCCAACCCCTACAGAAACCCATGGCACATTGACGGTTATGAGGAACCAGATGAGCTCGTGAACAGGGTAATTGAATACATTGAAGATTACCTCTTTGACCACTATGTCCCACCGGAAGAAGTGGCAGCGTTCATAGCGGAGCCAATTCAGGGTGAGGGAGGCTATGTAGTGCCACCAAAGAGCTTCTTCAAGGAGCTCAAGAAAGTTGCAGACAAGCACGGTATACTCATCATAGACGATGAAGTCCAGATGGGAATGGGAAGAACGGGCAAGATGTTTGCAATTGAGCACTTTGGAATTGCTCCAGACATCATAAGCCTCGCAAAGGCCCTCGGTGGTGGAGTGCCAATTGGAGCAACGATCTTTAGGAAGGATTTGGACTTTGGTATCCCCGGGGTACACAGCAACACTTATGGTGGAAATGCCTTGGCTTGTGTAGCAGCATTGACGGTAATTGATGAGCTTGAGAACGGCCTGATTGAAAACGCTAAAAAGCTTGAGCCGCTCTTCAAGGAGAGACTTCAAGAGATGTATGATAAATACGAAATCATCGGTGATGTCAGAGGGCTTGGCCTTGCTTGGGCTATTGAATTCGTAAAGGACAGAAAGACAAAAGAGTACGCAAGCAAGGAAAGAAACCAAGTTGTCGTTGAGGCACTTAAGAGAGGCCTTGCAACCCTTGGCTGTGGAAAGAGCGCTTTAAGACTAATCCCACCGCTAACAATAGACGAAGAAGAGGCCAAGATTGGTTTGGACATTCTCGAAGATGCCATCAAAGCTGTTGTCAGCTGATCCTATTTTCTATTCTATTTTTGTTCCTTCTGCGCTTGTTGGGGAGTAAGGTTTTTAAGTTTAAATTTCAAGTTAAAACTTGAAAAATAAATAAAGTGGAGGGATGATAATGGCCATGGAAGCACTTGCACCATACGGTAAGTGGGTGTTAATAGCCGTTGCCGTTCTTTACTTTGTTTACCTCTTCGTGCTCAAAAGGAAAGTCTTTGAAGTTGCGGTTGGAGTGGCTTTATCTGGCATAATGGCGGCACTAGTGGCGGTAGCAACGATGCTAATCCAAGTTCCAACGCCCTTAACGAGGGGATACATCAACGTTGGGGACAGCATGGTAATGCTTGTGGCAGTCCTTTTTGGCCCCACAATAGGAGCATTCGCTGGGGGATTTGGTTCCGCAATGGCAGATTTAATTACTGGCTATGCACATTGGGCACCGTTCACTTTAGTTATAAAAGGAGTAGAGGGATTCGTCGTTGGATACCTAACTTCAAAGAAAGACGACTTTACAACAATCCTCCTAGCTACAATCCTTGGTGGAGCCCTAATGGTCCTGGGATATTTCTCCGTTGAGGTTTACTTCTATGGATGGGGAGGAGCCATAGCAGAGGTTCCAGGGAATACCCTCCAAGCTGTCACCGGAATTATCGTGGGTGGTGGAGTAGGGCATGTAATAAAGAGAAGGGTCAAGGACATGCTTGTATCACTTCAGATTTAGAGTTCTCCAATTTCCCTTATCTCCTCCCACATCTCCTTTTCTTCCCTTAAGGGTTCGAGCGATATTCTGCGTGAGGCTTTTCGGAGATGCCCGAGGAATCTTGGGTCGGCAATTATTGCGTCGCAATTAAGCTCTTTTATTACATAAACATTCAATCCAAGAGTTTTCAATTCTTTTGCGGCTTTTTCAGCAAACTTTGGACCTACAAGCGCCACCTTTGGTTCAAACCCATCTTCTCGAATCTCTTTTATAACAGTCCTTAAGAGCTCCAAGGTTTCACCCATTTCTAGCCCCTTCTACGATTTTCACACCGCTTGATGTGCCTATTCTGTTAGCTCCAGCCTCTATCATTGCCAAAGCCTGCTCGTAAGTTCTTATACCTCCAGCAGCTTTTACTCCAAGCTTATCCCCAACAACCCTGCGCATTAACTTGACATCTTCAACGGTTGCTCCTCCAGTTCCAAATCCCGTTGATGTTTTGACAAAATCAGCCCCAGCCTCCATGGCGAGCTTACATGCTATCTCTTTTTCTTCGTCAGTGAGGTAGCAAGTTTCAATTATGACCTTCACTATCGCTCCCTTCTCATGAGCAACCTTTACAACCTCTGCTATGTCATTTTTAACGTACTCGTAATCCTTATCCTTCAATGCACCGATGTTAATGACCATATCAAGCTCATCCGCTCCATCTCCGAGGGCTTTCTTTGCCTCAAAAACCTTCACTTCCGTCGGCGTTGCCCCAAGCGGAAATCCGATTACACTCGCAACCTTAATCTCTGTACCTTTGAGCTGTTCCTTTGCAAGCTTTACCCTGTATGGATTGACACAAACTGCGTAAAAGCCGTATTTCTTTGCCTCTTCACAAAGCTTTATTATGTCCTCCTTGGTGGCGTAGGGCTTTAAGTTTGTGTGATCTATGTACTTGGCAATATCCATACCTCTCACCTCACCTTAGTTTGGGGTTATGTTGTATTTTAGGGTTTCCACCCAAAGGCTTTAAAATTAGCCCCCCAATATCTTTCGGGATGTGAGATGGAAGAGTATATCATAACTTTTGGAGCCTTTGTCCTGGGACTGATTATGCTGATAAAAGGGAGCGACCTTTTTGTTGAGGCTGCCACAAGAGTCGCAAAAGGCTTTGGAGTTAGCGAGTTCATAATTGCCCTAGTGCTGGCCAGCGTTGCCACAACTCTGCCAGAGGTCACGACTTCTGCGATAGCTGCGTATCAAGGCTTCAGCGACATATCCCTCGGAAACGCTATAGGGAGTGCCCTGGCAAACATAGCTCTGATCCTGGGAGTGTCTGCCCTAATTATGCCCCTTGACGTGGATGAAATCGCCTGGAAGAATGCTCTTTTTATGATCGCCGTCACGCTCTACGCGTGGATTTTGATGAGAGATCTGGTGATTTCCAGAGCTGAAGGGTTTAGTTTGATTCTGATATATGTGGGATTTCTCTACTACCTCTACAAGAAGCACGTGACGCTGGAAGAAGTCCAAGAAGGCAGGGGAAGCCCCAAGAAAGATGTGCTGATTTTGTTTGCGAGCGGGCTTGTTGTTGTCCTGGGAGCGAGGCTTGTTGTTAACAGTGCCGTAAAAATCGCCACGGCCCTTGGGATTCCTGAAGTGGTTATAGGACTTACACTTGTTTCAATTGGAACCTCCCTCCCGGAGATGGCAAACTCATTAACCGCAACGCTGAAAAAAATCCACAACATAAGTGTTGGCAACGTTGTAGGAGCCAATATACTCGACATCCTCATGGTAATCGGCATCGCTGCTTTAATACGGCCGATAAAAGTGGATTACAGCATTTACTCATTTACAATGCCTCTGACGTTGCTCGTAATGGCAGTGCTCGCGATTTCTTTAAAGCTGAACAACAGAGTTGGGAGAAAAACAAGCGCAGTCCTCTTGGCACTCTATGCTTATTTCCTCTATGTTCAGTTCACATAACGCAGCATTCGTAAATAATCTCAACTTCCCTTATCTTTTTTGCCCATTCGATAACTTTTCTTGGAGGGTTTGTTATTCTGTCGATTCCCTCTGCTATGGCACCTCTATCAAACTCCAGCCTCCATTTCCCCATAGGCCTCATGCATCCAACGCTGAGCTCCCCATCAAATCTTTCTCGGGCGTATCTAATAACCTTTAGACTCTCCTCCACGGAGGGGGCCTTTACATTCTCCATTTCTGTCCCTCTCGTGGGAATAAGCACGTCGAGAACCAGGACGTCAATCGGGTACTCGACAAGCATGTCAATAGCCCTGTACTCCCACCAGACCTTTCCAAAGTCCAGCCCTATGGTTATGTGCGGTGCAACTCTGATCCCGTTTGACGTTAGGAGCTCCATTATCGCAAGGTAATCTTTGACACCCTTTTCTATCTTATACACCCTCCTAATGACGTCATCGTCCCCAACAAAATCAAGGGAGACTACATCAACGTGCTTTATCCACTCCAAGTCCTTCTCCTCTATAAACCCTATATGGGCATTGAGCTTTAGCTCCGTTTCTTTCTTTATCCGTTCTATCTCCGAAGAATAACGGTCGAGGGGTACTTTCAGCCTTGAGTCCATTCCACCACTTAGAAGACAGCCTTTGTATCCCTCTTTCTCAAGGGATTTGCAGTATTCAACGAGGTTCTGCTTTGTTACCTTTTTCATCCCCTCGAGATAGTGCTTTCCGCAGTGGGCACAGCTTAATGCACAATAATTCCCGGTAATTGAAATAGAAGGGAAAGAAATTCCCGGTATGTAAACTTTGAGCTTTTTCAAAGCCATCACTCCTCATCGACGCTTGCTTCTATAGTCTCTATATCTTCGAGAATATCTTTCTCCTCTTCCTCAAGAAGAAACTGTTCTTCCAGCTTTTCCTCGATGCTAACCCTCTTCTTCTCTTTCATGGTCAGCTTCTCTGCCTCTGCCACCATGTTTAAAAGCACCGCTGCAAGCCTGGCGGCTGTCTCCGTCCTCATTGAAGCCTTTGCCTCAACATCTTCGTTGTGGATTATCATGCTTATGTTTGCCGGTCTAAAGGTCCCCTGCTGGTCTATGTATGCATCCCACAGACTTAGGGCAATGTACTTATCCTTGCTCCCCATGTAAATTCTTATTGTGTATCTCGGCTTATTTGCCATTAAACTCCACCGATTGTTGCTTGTCTATTAACAATAAAAGTCTTTTGAAAAAGATTTAAAAGTCTCATGCGAATTGTGTAACACCCAATGAAGAGTTCAGCCTTACCTGAGTCGTGATGATGGAGTGACGGACTGAGGGGCGTAACCTATGGAAGAGGTTTACAGGCCTTTAATAGCGAGCATCCTTGGAAACATTCTTTTGGCTATTCTGAAGGTTTTTGTTGGGTTCCTATACTCCAGTTTGGCTTTGATTTCCGATGGTATACACTCTCTCTCGGATGTTGTGACAAGCATAGTGGGCTACTTCGGGGTTAAGATCGCATCAAAGCCTGCCGATAAAACCCATCCCTTCGGCCATTCCAGATTTGAATCCCTGTTTGCCTTTTTTATAGGCATATTGCTCTTTCTGGTTGCTTATGAAATAGCCAGAGATGCCCTGAAAAGAATCTTCAGCGGGCATGTTATTGAAGTGAACTCAGTCATGCTTGCCGTTGTTGTGATTTCTATTGTCTCAAAGGAAGCAATGACCCAGTACGCCCTTAGAGTGGGAAAGAAGCTCAACAACCAGATACTTGTTGCAGATGCTTATCACCACAGGAGCGATGCACTGAGCAGTGTCGCTGTTTTAATAGGATTACTCCTTCAAAGGCTGGGCTTTACCTATGGGGACGCTTTGGCAGGACTTGTCGTGGCTTTGCTTGTGGGTAAGGCTGCTGCTGAGATAGTCTTCAGAAACATAAACTACCTGACCGGCGCTTCCCCACCCTTTGAGCTGTGTGAAAAGATTAAAGAAACTGCACTCAGCGTTGAGGGTGTTGTTGGGGTGCATGACCTGAGGGCGCACTACGTTGGCACAAAACTGCACGTTGAAATGCACATAGAGGTTCCCCCACACATAACCCTCAAAGAAGCCCATGACATAAGCGAAGAAGTTAAAAGGAAAATCGAAGACCTCGATGAGGTTGAGGCGGCGTTTGTCCATGTAGATATCAAAGGGATAACGGAGTGAGAAAGATGAAGCTTGAAGAGCTCCTGCAGAAGATAGTTCACCAGGAGAACGAGCTTTACAACCTCTACAAGCTCGGAGAGACCTTTGCTACCTATGAGCACCCCTCTTTAATCGAACACTTCCAGTGGCTTGCAAGTGAAGAGCTGAGGCACAAAAATACAATTGAGAAGTTCAGCAGTGAGAAGACTCTGGAAAAAACCGCGGTTATAGATTACGTGGATTCTTTAAGCCTGGAGCCATACTTCCAGGATGAGAGGGCTGAGCCTCAGACACTGACTGATCTTATCTTAGAGGCCCTCATAAGGGAAAAGCACAGCTATGAGCTCTACAAAAAACTAAGCCAGATACTTAGCGGTTCTTTAAGCGAGATATTCAACATGATGGCTCAAGAAGAGCTCAAACATGCCTACAGGCTGAAGATTATCTATGAGGGTTTAGAGGAATAGTTGGATAAAATATCCGACTTGGGGGTTTTTCTACTCTTTATTATTCCGACGGGCTCTGTCTTCAATATTTGTCACCTTGGCAATCTCAGCAAGGGCAAGATATATTTACCTTACCTGCTCATTATTTCCTACCGATACTTTTACTATGGTACTGCGGAATAGCAAAATAATATGACAGGGTGGTTTATATGCCAGTTGAAAAAGTGATGAAAAGAGATGGCCGGATAGTTCCTTTCGATGAGAGCCGTATAAGATGGGCTATACAAAGGGCAATGTGGGAAGTTGGGGTAAGGGATGAGAATCTTCTCGATAAGATTGTGAAGGATGTTGTTGATAGGATCAATGAGCTTTATGATGGGCAGACCCCCCACATAGAGAACATTCAGGACATAGTAGAGCTAGAGCTGATGAGAAATGGCCTTTTTGATGTTGCCAAAGCTTACATAATCTACAGGAAGAAGAAAGCAGAGATTAGAGAAGAGAAAAGGAGAATACTCAACAAAGAGAAGCTCGACGAGATAGACAAGCGCTTCTCAATAAATGCCCTTAGAGTTCTGGCAAGCAGGTACCTCATGAAGAATGAAGAAGGAAAAATAATCGAGAGTCCAAAGCAGCTCTTTGAGAGGGTTGCCATTTTAGCCGCAATTCCCGATCTCCTGTATGACGAGAGAGTGTTCTCTAAAGAAGGGGGCTACGCCCAAGATTTGAAGAGAGTCGAATACTACCTGCAGAACCTTGAGAACTTCGATAACGTTTACAGCATAGGTCGCTTCAAGCTCAACAAGTACCACTTCGAGAGGATGGTAAACCTTTACAGAGAACTGGCAGAGAAAGGAAAAATGAAGGTAAGCATTGACGAATTCTTGAATATGCTCGATAGGGGAGAGTTTGACAAGTATGAAGAGGTCGTCGAGGAGTTCTTTAACTTAATGGTAAGCCAGATTTTCATGCCAAACACCCCGGCCCTTATAAACTCTGGAAGACCGTTGGGAATGCTCTCAGCCTGCTTCGTTGTGCCGATAGAGGATGACATGGAGAGCATAATGAAAGCAGCCCATGATGTAGCTATAATCCAAAAAATGGGTGGCGGTACTGGTTTGAATTTCTCAAAACTCCGTCCAGAGGGAGATTTGGTTGGAACGACGACTGGAGCGGCTAGTGGCCCTGTCTCGTTCATGCACCTCATCGATGCCGTTAGCGATGTGATAAAGCAGGGCGGAGTGAGAAGAGGAGCGAACATGGGAATCCTTGAGGTCTGGCATCCGGATATTGAGAAGTTCATCCATGCAAAAGAGCAAAACGTTGGAACAAATGTTTTAAGCAACTTCAACATTAGCGTAGGCCTTTGGGCTGACTTCTGGGAGGCCCTCAAAGAAGGAAAGAAGTATCCCCTAGTCAACCCAAGAACCGGGGAGAAGGTCAAGGAAATCGACCCAAGGAGCCTTTTTGAAGAATTAGCCTACATGGCATGGGCAAAGGCTGATCCGGGCGTAGTGTTCTTTGACATCATTAACAAGAGAAACGTTCTGGAGCCTGCAAAGGGAGAAAAAATCCGTGCGACAAACCCATGCGGGGAAGAGCCGCTCTATGATTACGAATCCTGTAATTTGGCCTCTATAAACCTCGCAAAGTTCGTAAAATATGACGACGAAGGAAAGCCCTACTTCGATTGGGATGAGTACGCAGAGGTCATAATGAAAGTTGCCAAATACCTCGACAACGCTATCGATGTGAACAAGTTCCCTCTGCCTGAAATTGACTACAACACAAAGCTTACTAGAAGAATCGGCGTGGGAATGATGGGTTTAGCGGATGCGCTCTTCAAGCTCGGCATTCCTTACAACAGTAAAGAGGGCTACGACTTCATGAGGAAAGCCACGGAATACTTAACGTTCTATGCATATAAATACAGCATAGAGGCAGCAAAGAAGAGGGGAACCTTCCCGCTTTATGAAAAAACCAAATATCCAGAGGGAGAGCTGCCAATAGAGGGCTACTACCACAGGGAAATTTGGAACCTTCCATGGGATGAGCTTGTTGAGGAAATCAAGAAATACGGCGTAAGGAATGCAATGGTAACCACATGTCCACCGACGGGAAGTGTTTCAATGATAGCAGACACCTCAAGCGGAATTGAGCCAATATTTGCCCTCGTTTACAAGAAGAGCGTCACAGTTGGAGAGTTCTACTATGTTGATCCCGTCTTTGAGGCTGAGCTTAAGAAGAGGGGACTTTACAACGATGAGATCCTTCAAAAGATAAGCGATAACTACGGCAGCGTGCAGGGGTTGGAGGAAATACCAGAGGACATGCAAAGAGTTTTTGTGACTGCAATGGACATTCATTGGCTTGATCACCTCTTAGCCCAAGCAAGCATCCAGCTCTGGCTCACCGACAGTGCAAGCAAGACAATAAACATGCCCAATGATGCAACCGTTGAGGATGTCAAGGCTGCTTACCTCCTAGCCCATGCCCTCGGATGTAAGGGAGTTACAGTTTACAGGGATGGAAGCTTGAGCGTTCAGGTGTATTCGGTGGAGGGCGAAAAGAAGAAACGCATACCGGCAAGGCCAAGCGAATATGCAAAGAAAATACTCAGGGACATCGTTGAAAGTGAATCGTGGCTCAAGAAGTTCATTAATGTGGAGGCAATAATAGACGGCACCAACGGAAAAGAGGCGCCAATGTTTTCTTTGAGCGTACCTAAGGCAAAAAGACCAGCGGAGGAGGCCATTAATGAGAGAAACATAAAAGACCTTCTTGGGGTAGCTTACTGTCCGGTCTGTTATGAAACCGAGGGAGAATTGGTAGAGCTCAGAATGGAGAGCGGCTGTGCCACGTGTCCTAAATGCGGTTGGAGCAAGTGCGTGATTTCTTAGTTCTCTCTTTTAAATTTGTTTCATGCTGTTTTAATAAGACTCAAAGATTATTCAAATCTGGATAGTAGTTGTATTACTATCTGTTAAGTAAAGCTTAAATACTTTGAAATCATAAAATTAGCGATATCAAAACCCCTTAGTGGGGATATTAATGAGGTTCCTAATAAGATTTAGTGGGGAAAACTCGGAGTTTAGGGTTCCTTACAACCACCAGCATTACCTTCAAGGTCTTATATACCGACGGATTCAATCTGTAACTCCTGAGCTGAGCCTTAATCTCCACCGCCCGAAGGTGCCGAAGCTCTTCACATACTCACTCTTCATGACGGAGGACAGAAGAACTGTCCAAAAAGCAGAGCACTTTATCGGAAGGGGGAAAGCCTTCTTCTACTTCTCAACGCCAGTAGTGGGGATTGCGGAGGCATTCATTACCGGGCTTTTGGAAAACCCTGAAGTGCTCTTGTGGGGCGAAAAGTTCTATGTTGAGACGATTAAAGCTTTATCAGAGCCTAGTTCTTACAGCGGGAAGACATATTCGACGCTGTCGCCAATAGCGATTACGACTCTAAAACCCGAACTTGGGAGACTTAAGCAGTACGACCTTTCTCCTATGGAGGAGGAATTCTACAGGAATTTGAAGGAGAATTTGAAGGAGAAATACATCCTGCTTTATGGAAAGGAGCCTCCAGAGGAGTTTGAGATGAAGGTACTGAAGGCTAAGCCGAAGAGGTTTGAGGTTAAGCCCGGGATTTTCCAGAGGGCTTGGCACCTTGTCTTCAAGGCTTATGGGGATGAGGGATTAATTCGAGTGGGATACCAAGCCGGCTTCGGGGAGAAGAACTCGATAGGCTTCGGGATGGTGAAGGTTGACGAACCCAAAAAGGGAGGTGGAAATAATCGGAGAAGAAAAAGTAAAGACGCTTGGTGAATTTTTAAAACCATATCCCTCTGCTAAAGGCTCAGTAACCCACGAGCATACATCAGGGAAAATTTCTACTGCGGAAGAACCACTATTAGAATGGACAGGACATCCATTCGTCGATGCAGGTTTAGTGGCAATCCTGCTAATTGCCAACAAGAATAAACCAGAAGAGCTTACCAGAGAGGATATAGAAAAGGCAATAGACTTTGCAGCAGAGCTTTATGCAACTAAGGAATGGAGTTCAAGCTACATTCATGGCATGATAATGCCAAACAATGGAATAATACTTGCAAATCCCGGAATAACAGGGCCAATAAGCACGGCAATTAGGAACGCTATAAAGAAAGAGAAGAGCTTGAAGTTCGAGGAAAGTACAAAGAAAGAAATTTTCAAGAAAATTTCCAAGAATTTTGATTCTTTCTTAGCTGAAGAAGCTCTCAAATTCCTGGAATCTTTGTCAGACAAAGAGGAAGGTGATATTAAAAACCTCGATGAGTTTGCAAAGAAAATAACGAAAATCGTCCTTTCTCAACCATTCGTCACCAAGGCGATCCAAAGGAGAATCAGAAACAACTTAATGGATCTCTTCAAAGATATCTTATCAGAATCCGACTCCGACGGACCTTTGTGCATAATTTGTGGAAAAAGAAAGGTTTACACAAAGAAAGAAGCTTATCGTTCGGTATTTCCATTGCTCGGAAGTGGAGACGTTCCAAACTATTTTCACTCAGCCAATCCTCGTGGTGCTGACATCTGTGCTCACTGCATTTTTCTAACCCAGTTCATGCCTTTAGCTTCCTACAGGCTTTCGAGAGTTCTCATAATTCATGCATATCCCTATGAGCTCATGCTTGAACTTTCCAGGGAAGCCCTCGAAGATGTTAGAAAATATAAACTTGCATCAGAAGCAAGAGGTTTCAAAAGACCTGAAAACTTTCTATTTCACTTGATAGGCGAAATAACTAGGAAGATTGAACGGGATGAACTATGGGAGAATGCCTCAGTTACCTTATACTATTTCACTTGCAACAACCAGAGGCAGGAGCTAGATGTTATTCACGTTCCAACTCCAGCACTCAGGTTTGTTGCCTATGCAAATCTTGTTGACTATGTTGGCTGGAGGCGCATTGTTGCCATGGGATGGAGAAGACAACCTAGTGGGGATCAGTTTGAAGAGTTTGAAAGGAAATATTCAAATGAAGTTTACGCCAAGCTTCTGAACAACGAAAGCATTCTCTCATACTTTTACGATTCCAAAAACAGGAAAGCAAATACAAGTTGGCGGCTTTTGGCTTTTTACTGCTCGGAGGTGTTGGGTTTGGATAAAGAAGCTTTGGAATTTATCAAAAAGGTTGGAGATAGTATTGTTGAAACATTAAAGGAGCTTCCAGACAACAAGTTGAAAAGAAGAGTCAGGGAACTTGAAGGAGCTGAGAGGTTATATCAGTTTGAGGCTTTCTTTGTAAGGCTTGAGAAAGACCGACAGGAGCTTGGCATTGAAAAGCCCTTAATGACTTTTGATGAATTTGCAAGAATTCTCACAGCCTATGGAGAAGATATAAATGTCTCCTGGAGAACAGTCAAGAACCTTCTCTTGTTCCGCATTTACGAAAAGCTCCATGACAGATTAATGAAGGTGGAAAGATTCGAAGAATCGGAAACTGAAGAAAGTTTGAGTATTTATGCTGGAGGAGGTGAAGAAGAATGAGGTTTGCCGTTGGAATGGTTTTGATTGATGCTCCGCATTCTGCGTTAAACATGCTTGGCATAGATGAAAGTCTTCCAGACAGAAATGTTACCAGGGTAAAGAAGTTCCGTAGGGGCGGAAAGAGTTACCCGTACGTTTCCTCTCAAGCATGGCGCTATTGGTGGAGGAAAACTCTCGAGGAGCATTTTAAGTGGAAGCTCTCACCCCTATTTAGGGAACAAAAACAAGTTTTTACAGCTGCCAATCCAATAGAATATCCCGATGATGATGTTTTTGGATATATGAGGGCATTTAAGAAGGGTAACACAAATATAACAGTTACGAGAGTTTCTCCGCTAAAGAATACTCCATTGATTTCTCTTCTACCAGACAGAAGCTCGGTTACAGTTGATGAAGGTTACGCATCAAGACACGAGGGAGATCCAGTTCCATATTCACAAGAATTTTACTCAACAGTGCTCAAAGGAGCATTCTCTTTGGACTTAGATGCCATTGGGCGATTCACAATAGTAGACAAGGCAGGCTTTAAGAACTTGTTGAGAGAGGATGAGATTCCAAAGAGTCTCAAAGAAGTGAAGAGTGAGCATGAGAAAATCGTTGTTAAAGCAAAGGAAATTAGTGTCCAAATGAGCGAAAGAGAATGGTTAATGCCAGCAGAAATCAGGAAAAAGCGTGCCGTTGAAACAATCAAGGCTCTTCGCTACCTTTTCGGCGGGGCAAAGCAAACGCAGTTTCTAACGGATGTAACACCTAAATTCGTGATTCTTGCAATGCTCGAAGGTGGCATAAACCCATTTATTAGTGATATCGTTTACGAGGACAAGGGAGAAATAGTATTCGATGGGGAGGCACTAGTTTTGAGAATCCTCGAGTTCAAGGAGCTCCTTAATCCAAAGAAGATATTCATAGGGAAGGACAAAGGATTCATGAAGAAATGGGAAGAAGAGCTAAGAAAAGTCGAAGAAGAGCTAGGAAATGAAGGAATTGAAGTTGAAGTTACAACGGTTGGTGATGTTATAGAGAAGTTCGCGAAGGAAGTCGAAGCTTATTACGGGTGAGCTCATGATACGAGTAAAGCTCAAAAGCTGGACTGCCAGCTTTCGATATCCCACCTTCCAGTCGGGTTATCAGCCTACGTTACCAGTACCTCCGCTTTCAACTATTCAAGGAATTCTATCGGCAGCAAAAGGTAAAATTATGTCTTTCAGTGAAGTGCCATTTGTCGCCTATGTCTTTATCAGTGAAGGGAAGGGTCTTGACCTTGAGAGAATTTACGCCTTAGGAAAACCTGAAACCGATGTAATGAAGCGTGAAGTGCTCCTCGACAACACTCTTTATCTTTACCTTCCTGATGAGTGGGAAAAGTATTTCAGAAAACCAAAATTTCAGCTGTTGCTTGGGCGTTCAAGCGACATAGCAACTGTGGAAGAAATTAAGAGAATTGAACTTGAAAAGCATGAAAACGTTCCTGTTGGCGGCACAATTATTCCAGTGTCTGCGGGTTTACCGGGGATAATTCATGCTCTCCCGGTAGAGTTTGACTACTCAACAGTTCCAAGAAGAGCAAAGTTCGTAAAGCCTTTTACGATTCTTCCATTTCCAAAGACTATGGGACAGAAAAAGAGGCAAACGTACAGAGGAACATTACCCTATGATCCTGAAATTGACATTGGAGTGTGGATTCATGAAGGTCTGTATGGCAAAGTTCAATCCAAATGACTTCCTTGAGTGCCATATTAATGATGCGTTAAACGTGCTAAAGAGCATGAAGTTGGCATTTTCCTGGATTCCCGAGTTCTCAAGGGAGAACTTCTGGGAGTTCCTCTTCTACTCAATTCTTTTACATGATCTTGGTAAATGTGCCATAGGTTTTCAAAAAGCTGGAGCACAAGGAAAGATTTGGGGTTATCGCCATGAAATTCTTTCAGCGGCATTTACGCAGTTTTTGGATTATCCAGAGGAAGATAAGAACTTAATTGCACTTGCAATTCTAACCCACCATAGGTACTTAACTGAGCTACCAGTTCCCACTAAAGTTGAAGAATTTGTTTGGGAGGGCTATCTTGAGAAAGTTGATGAACTCCTTGAAAATGCCGACTACATCGAAGAAGTGTTCCTTCCAAAAATTCCCTATTGGGAAATTTACATTTTTGGGAAGACTCTTGGAAGGTTCGAACTTCCTAGTGACTGGAAGGAGAAAGTTAAGGAGTACAATTTTGATGGGTTGCTTAAGTGGTATGAGCAAAATTGGGAAAGTCACAAGGATGAGCTGATTTTTCTCAAGGGCTTGCTGAATGCATGTGATCATCTATCATCAGCGGGTGAAAATTCAATAAGGCTCCTTCCATTTGTGGCTGAGATTCTTGAACTTGAGATTCCAAGGGAAAAATGGAGGCCAATTCAAAAACAAGCCAATCAAATTAGGGGAAATCTTCTCCTGAGAGCTCCGACTGGATACGGCAAGACTGAAGCTGCCCTCCTCTGGGCGGATGCAAACGCCCATAAGACTAAAAAGGGAGTTTCAAGCAGAATCTTCTATGTCCTTCCCTACAAGGCGAGCATCAATGCAATGCATGACCGGTTATTAAGATATTTTAAAAGTCCCGAAGTAGTCGGAGTGCTCCACAGTTCCTCAACCTATTATCTTTACGCTTCAAACCTTGAATATAAACGCCTCTCGAGTTTATATCAGAAGGTATTCACGCCGTTAAAAATTACAACCCCCTTCCAGATAATGAAAGCGTTTTTCGGCGTTAGCTTTTTTGAAATGACACTAAGCGAATTAGCTAATGCTTTACTTATCTTCGACGAGATACATGCATATGAGCCAAACGTTCTGGGCATAATACTTGCAATGTTGGAGCTCTTGAAAAAATATAGGACAAAAGCTTTGATAATGTCCGCAACACTCCCGGATTTCATCGAAGAACTTTTTGTTGAAGCCTTAAATCCCGAGAAATTGGAAACACCAGATGAAGAGGCAGACAAATTTACACGGCACAGAATTAGAATCGTAGATGGAGCTATTGATGGTAACCTTCAAAACTTTGCAGAGGAATTCAAGAGAAAAGGTCTCACACCTGCATTAATTGCCTGCAACACCGTCGATAGGGCAATGGGAGTTTATAGGCAACTTAAAAACCTTGGCTATCGTGTCATGCTCCTCCATGGTCGCTTTACATATGGCGATAGAGAGGAGCTCGAAAGAGAGCTAAGGAATCACTTAGAGAGCTATGATTTTGTTGTTGCCACGCAAGTAGTTGAAGTTTCGTTGGATATAAGCTTCAGCACAATCTTGAGTGAGCCTGCACCTCTCGATGCCCTAATCCAGCGCTTTGGAAGGGTCAATAGGCAGGGATGGAGGGAGAAGAGGATAGCTGATGTCTACGTTTTAACCAAAGGTTCTGAAAAAGATAAGAATGTATATAAGCCTTATGAGATCGTAAAACAAAGCATCAAAATATTGGAGGAACTAAATGAACAAGAACTTAAGGAATCACAAATTCCAGAACTCGTTAGTGAAGCATACTCTGCCGTAAAGAATGAGCTCATTAAAGAAGTAAACAAGAACAAACAGACTGCTATTGAGCTTTTTGATGGATTGCAACCCCTAAAGAAGAGTGAAAGCGAAGAACAGTTTTACAAAATGTTCCAAGGTCTAGAAGTTGTTCCGATTAAGTTCGCTGGTAGAGTCAGCGAATTAATTGATAAAGGAAAGGGAATTGAGATTCACCGCTATTTAGTACCGATCCCCTACTGGAAATTTTTCGCATTGCAAGGCAGACTTGGAGAGATTTTTACTTATGACAGAAAACATCATATAATGATTGCTAACTTGAAGTACAGTCACGAGCTTGGGCTCCTTGATGAGATAGAGGAGGATGAAATTCTATGAGTATGCATTATTACAAAGAAAACTATAAAAATAATTACAAATTTATTTGTTATAGGTGAATTTGTAATGAAGAACCCATTTGTATATGGAGAACCCGTGAGCAGAGAAAACTTTGCAGACAGAGAGGAAGAGCTTGAGAGATTAAAACTTGAGATCTTAAGCGGTCAAAATGTTATAATTTACTCTCCACGAAGATTTGGAAAGAGTTCCTTGGCTTACAATGCTCTGCTTGAGCTTCATGGAAAAGTCATTCCACTCTGGGTAGACTGTTATGGAGTACTTACAAAAAAAGAGCTTGCGGAAAAGATAGCCTCTCAAGTGCTACAGCATTGGAAAACAAAAAACTTATTTGAGAGCATTAGGAAGATATTCAAAACCGTCATCCCAAAAATAAAAATTGGCGACAAAATTGAGGTAGAGTTCTCTATTGGAGAGGAAGAGAGAGCATTTGAAGAAGCTCTCAAACTTCCCCAGAGACTGGCAGAACACTCAAAAAAAAGAGTTGCTGTGGTTTTCGATGAATTTCAAGAAATAGCAGAACTTGGGGAGCAAGTTCTAAAGAAGATGCGCTCCGAATTTCAGTGGCATAGGGATGTTACTTATATTTTCATTGGAAGCCGGAGAAGCATGATGGAAAAAATATTCCACTCAGCCCAGAGCCCGTTTTACAATTTTGGAGGACACATGGTGCTAAAGAAGATACCCAAAGAGAAATTTAAGAAGTTCTTATTGAATAAGTTCGAATCCACCGGTGTTAAGACGAGTACAGAACTTATCGAGAGGATTCTTGCATTAACTGAATGTCACCCCTACTATACTCAAAAGTTCTGCCATGAACTCTGGTACCTTGGAAAGCTGAAGGGAGAACTAACTTTGAAAGATGTTGAAGAAACGTTTGAAAGGATGATACGTGAAAGTGAGGCTGGTTATATCGAAATCTGGGAATCTCTACCAATCTCCCAGAAGAAAGTTCTTTTGGCACTTGCAAGAGATGAAAAGGATATCTACTCTGCGGATTTCCTCACCAAATACGAGTTAAAAACGGCATCCCAAGTTCAATATTCAATAAAAGCCCTGCGGAAAAAGGAACTTATACATAGGATTAACGGATCTTACGAAATAAGCGATCCATTTTTAAAGCGTTGGCTGTTGTGGAGGTTCGGACGTGATTGAGGAATATAGTGAAAACCACCTCCTCATCCGCGGCACCGAAATAAACTACCTCTTCATCTGCCCCACAAAGCTCTGGTACTTCTCAAAAGGCATCACCATGGAGCAGGAAAGCGAATGGGTCGATCTTGGCAAATTTCTCCACGAAAAGAGCTACTTCGGAGAGGAAAAAGAGGTCAAAATCGGCCCAATAAGCATTGACTTCATCAAGAAAGGCAACATCGTAGAAGTCCATGAAGTCAAAAAGGGCAAATCAATGGAGAAAGCTCATGAAATGCAGGCTTTGTATTATCTCTACTACCTCAAAAGGCTCGGCATAAGTGCAAAGGCTATTAT
This sequence comes from Thermococcus aegaeus, assembly GCF_055393685.1. Taxonomy (NCBI): domain Archaea; kingdom Methanobacteriati; phylum Methanobacteriota; class Thermococci; order Thermococcales; family Thermococcaceae; genus Thermococcus; species Thermococcus aegaeus. Next base: position 1,902,340 of record NZ_AP042464.1, read on the forward strand.
CAACTATCCAAAACTAAGAGAAACCAAAGAAATAAGCCTTGATGGGCGAGAAAACGAAGTAGAGGATGCAATAAGAGAAGTTGAGAGAATAAGATATCTCCCGTCTCCCCCAGCACCAATAAAATCAAGGAGATGTAAAAAATGTGCTTATTATGAACTCTGCTGGGTGTGAGTTAGATGAGGAGGAAGTCCATAACCCTGCTCTCTGATGGAACTCTCTTCAGAAGGGAGAACACCTTATACTTTGAAAACGCCCAGGGAAAGAAGCCTCTTGCCGTTGAGGGGATTTACGACATATACATCTACGGCCACGTCAACATAAGTTCCCAAGCTTTGCATTTCCTCGCCCAAAAGGGTATAGCGGTTCACTTCTTTAATCACTATGGCTATTATGATGGCTCATTTTATCCCAGAGAAAGTCTACACTCAGGGGATTTGCTCATCAAGCAAGCTGAACATTACCTCAACAGAGAAAAGAGGCTCAAGCTCGCAAAGCTTTTTGTTATGGGCTCTGCAAAGAATATGGAGCTCAACCTGAAGCGGTGGAAAACAAACGCTTCGTTTAGTGATCTTTTGGAAGAGCTCGAAGATGCCGAAAGAGTGACAGAGATAATGAACGTAGAGGCGAGAATAAGAGGAGAATACTACTCCAAATGGGATGAAGTTTTGCCGGATGGATTTAGGATCGTGAGGAGGACAAGGAGACCACCGGAGAATGAGATGAACGCACTCATAAGCTTCTTAAACTCAAGACTCTATGCGACAATAGTGAGCGAGCTCTACAATACTCAGCTTTCTCCCACTATAAGCTATCTCCATGAGCCAAGTGAAAGAAGATTTTCCCTTGCACTCGATTTAAGTGAGATTTTCAAACCCATCATAGCTGATAGGATAGCGAACAGACTTGTAAAGCAGGGAATAATAAAGAGAGAACACTTCAGGGAGGAGCTTAACGGTGTTCTTCTCACAAAGGAAGGCATGAAAACTGTATTAAAAGCCTACAATGAGGAGCTGAGCAAAAGTGTAAAACACCCGGGGCTCAAAAGAAACGTCACCAAGCAGAGGCTGATAAGGCTTGAGGCTTACAAGTTGATAAAACATCTCGTGGGGGTTAAGGAGTACGAGCCGCTGGTGGTGTGGTTCTGATGTGTTCGGGGATTACTGAACAGCCCGGGGAACCGTTCAGTGAGGATCATACTACGAGTAAAGGATGACCTCCACCCCTTTGGATCGCCCCTTTTGTTTAGTTTTTTCCAAACACTTTGCATATCCTTATCAAACGCAAGTAAACGTAAACCTTTTATTGGGTAACTCAGTTACTAACTACGAGGTGATACGATGTCGGAGTATGAGGGAATAGTGAAGATGCTTAGGTTCTTCGTACAAACGAAGAACTTTGGCTACGTGGACAGGATTGGAAACGCCCTGAACCCAGAACCGGTGGAGGTAACGCTCCACGAGGCGCTGAGGGCGTTCAGGTCGATAAGGGAGAGCGCCACCGTGGACGAAAACGGGAAGAAGTACGTGGAGAAAGATGGGAAAAAGATTCCTATCCCAGGTATTCCCAGTGAAGAGGAGGTAAAGGCGTTTCTCGACGCCGTCCGCTCCGATATTGGTGTCGCAAAACGCGTTGCGACCCTCGCTCTGGCGTATCCCTCAAGGAAGGAAGCCGGAGGTGATGAGTGATGTTTCTGAGCGTTGGTGTTAGGTTTGAGGCAAACGTCGAGGCCCTGAACATGGTTGAGACCGCTGGAAACTACAGCAAGCACAGGCGCGTTCCGTACCTCGTCGAGGAGGACGGGAAGCTCAAGACCGTTTACGTCCCGGCACTGAGCGGTGAGAGCCTTGCCCACGCCTACCAAGAGCACCTCGTCAAGGAAGCCCTGAGTCTCGACCTCCCGGTGTGCGACGACTGCAGGAGAAACGAGTTCTATAAATCTATGGATGAAGTGCACTTTGCTCCCAAACTATTTAACAGACAGGATGTATTTAATGACATTTTGGGGAACGGAAACCTAAAGAAAGTAATCGGCAATACAATATCCCTCCTAATAGCAGAAATTGAAAAAGAAAGCAACAAAAACAGACCCAATGAAGACAAACTCAAAGAACTCGAAAAATTCAAAGAGTTCATGGAAAATCTTAAGGGATATGAGAAACCTCGTGAGTACCTTCTTAATGACCTTTCACTTGCTGCCCAGATCTTTGGGAAGTATGTGATCAAAAAGGGGATACTAGGCTTATCTCCTGCTAGGATAGAGGAAATAATTGTAAAGAGCTGTGTTATAGAAGATGTTGGGGGCTTCTTATATACTGGTTCAATGCCTATAAGAAGGAGCTCCGCCTTCCAGGTCAGCTACGCACTTCCGGTTAAGTCCATGGCACTGTTCGCGACCTCCGAACCCCAGCTTCACGCGAGGCACGCCCAGATGGACTCATCAAGCAAGAAGGGCAACGCCTCCGAGCAGATGATCTACTACGTTGAAACCGGCACGGCACTCTACGGCTTCACCTTCAACCTCGACCTCGATGCCATTGGTGTCAGCGCGATAACCTCTGAGCCGATACTGGGAGAGGACGAGATAAAGAGCCGGCGTGAGGCAGCACTGAAAGCACTTTTCAGGATGCTCTCATCGGCACAGTTCGGAGCAAAGCTGTCCCGTTTCTTCCCTGTCGGCGGAATAAGGGAGGTTGCAGTGGCCGTTACAGAGCACCCGTTCGTCGTCACCTCTCCGATCTACGATGACTACGTCGCAAAAACGGAGAGAAGGCTCAAAGTGCTCAATGAACTCGGTGAGGGGTACCTCTTCACGGTCGCCTCGGAAGATAAAGTCCCCGAAGAGGTCCTGAAGGAGGCCATGGACTACCTCAGGGAGAAGGGAGCCTTCTGAGGTGGTCCCCTTGACTTTATTTTTGAAGGTCACAATGAGGCCAACAGGGGTGGTGGCGCTCCGCGCCCTCCCTCAGAGCAAGATGAGGACGGCGCTCCGCTACGTCCCACCGACGACGTTAATCGGCGCCATAGCGTACCCCCTCCACCACATCTCGGGCAACAGGGCCGAGACCCTTTACGAAAGGAGATTCTTCAGGAGCACCGCGGACGGGGTTAAAGGGTTGTTCGAATGGGTAACGGTGAAGACCACCGGGAAGCCGAGGCTCTACGGTGCGCTGCTGAAGATCAACACTATCTACCGCGGAAAGGCCCAGAGCGCGGTTACTTCCTTCCCATTTGCCGTTCTGTACGGCTCGGGGGACTTCACAATAACCGCGGCATACCTCGTGAACGAGGAGGCTCTATCTGGGAGCACGTACACCATAAGGGACCTCGAGAGGGCCGCCTGGGGGATAACGAGGCTCGGTTCCAGGGAGTCAGTTGTCAGCGTTGAGAACGTTGAAGCGGGCAGGGTTGAGATAAACGAGTCCACAAACGCCGAGACGTCGTACGCGTTCCCTTTTAAGGGACTCGAAGTCCATGGGAGGGGCACTCTCCAATCTGTGGTAGACTGGCGCTCCGGCATAGGGGACTACTCGGGAGCGAGGAGGATTGTCATGTTCTACCCCGAGGGAAGCGTTAGGGTCACGGGAAGGTTCAAAACCGCCACCGTTGGGGGTGAGACGGTTGTCCTCACTCCTTGATGCAATCTCAGCCTATCCCTACGAGGGTCTCACGAGGGAACTCCTCTCACTGGGAATGTCCTGGGCGGTAATGGATGCGGGACTTGAACCCGACGCCGAGGAACTCGCTGATGCACTCGAAGGTGCCCTCCACTCCCTTCGGAGCAGGGTTAAGGCCCACACGTCCAAGATGGGCAGGAACGACAGGGGTTCCTTTGACAAAGTCCTGAAGGTGTGGTTCAACAGGAGCGCCCCGGAGACCTACGGCGAGCTGTTTGAGCTGGTCATCAGGGAGACCGTAAAGCTTCTCAGGGAGGGTATGCTTGACCCAGAGGAGTCCCTGAAGACAGTCAGGGTGGATAAGCGCGGAACGTACCTCGGCGTTGAGTATGATGGCAAGGCCTCCAAAGCTCCGGGGAGAAAGCCCAAAGAGGACCACTACGCCATACTGCCGGCTATAGTCAAACAGCCCGAGTACTACGAGTACCAGAGCGGCTTCCTCGCCCCCACAACAGGGCAGAAGGCCCAGATACGCCTTGACCCCCTGTGGTTTTCGTTCATGGCCCTCGGGTTCTTCACAGGATTCGGCGGTTTCATCGGGGGCAGGTACTACATCATAACCAAGCAGGGGATAGAGGGAGCGTGGCCCTACGATGTTGAGGACATCATTGTAAAAGGCCTGCTTCCCGTAACCGGGGCGGGGCTCTCCGGGAGGATTTCACTCAGCACGGAGGAGCTCTACGAGATTAAGCTTGCCATGAAGCTCGCCGAGGAGAACCGTGATGTTCTAGAGGAGGTTTACCCGCTGACGTTGCACCTTATTCAGATCCCTAGTAAATCATCAAAGGTTTATACAGAACTTATGACTTTACAGATCGACCTCTCAGGCCTCAGCAGGTACCTAAACTCCTACGTAGAGCGCGTTAAGGGCGCGAGCGCTGGTGGGATACAGCTCACGGTCAGCCTGAAGGATGGAGAAGCTATCATCCCGAAGTACCCCCTGTGGGCCCTCGTGGACGTCGCCGAAAAGGAACTCAGCAGGAGCGTTAATGGCGACGGCGAGATGCTGGCTTACATCTTCGTCAAGGATCTCTACAGAGCAATAAACAGCGGGAGGAGGGAGCTCATCGAGGACTCCGTCTTCAGGCTCTTCCGCCAGGGGCGGGCCCTGCTTGAAGGTAGAGGAAGGGCCAGCGATGAGCTTAGGAAGGTCCTGAGGGCCTTCATGTGGAAGGCCCACCTGGAGGTGCTCCTGTGAGGGCCTACAGAGAGGCCGTTAAAAGGCTCGCGGAAGTGAAGGGATTCGAGCCAGAGAAAAGGCCGCTCCTTGAGGAGGCCTTTGGCTTTTTGACTTCTTTCCCCAGGCCATTCCTCCTCCTGAACGCCCCTACAGGGTACGGTAAGACACTACTCAGCTTTGCCCTCGCGCTCCATTCCCTCCGTGATGCATCGCTTTTTGACAGGGTGATCCACGTCCTCCCGATGAGGTCGATCATAGAGGACGTCCAGAGAACAGCGGAGCAGGCCTTTGGGTTTTCGAGAACTAAGATGATGGGTTCAAGCAGCGAGTTCATGCACCTCTTCCCCCTGAACGTTACCACGGCCGACACTTTCACCTGGGACTTGCTGAAACTCAACACCAAGAGGATGCATCTGGTAAGGGCTGGACGGGAGTTCGGCTACGACTACCTCACTCAGGCCTCAATACTCACCTCCCTTGTCATCTTCGATGAGGCCCACTTTTTGCTTGAGGACAAGTCAATGGCAACGGCATTCAGCGCCGTTATTGACTTCCTGACGTCTCAGGGCGTCCCAATAGTTGTGATGACGGCCACATTGTCTTGGGGCCACATCAAGTTCTTCGAGAAATACGCAGGGAAAAACGGCTACGCGTTTAGGGTGCTCAAACCTGACGGAGACGACCCGTTCATAGAAAGGGAGCTTGAGAAGGACATCTCAATAGAGTTCAACACTGGCGACCCACTTAACTTCGTTGAGCCCGGAAAGAGGAACGCCATCATAGTGAACACCGTGGAGCGGGCGGTTGAGTTGTACAACAAAGCCGTCTCAGACGGGAGGACTGGATTCGAGAGGGATGAAATAGTTCTCATTCACGGCAGAATGAAGCCGAGCCACAAGAAGGCCTTAATCGAACGCCTCAGGAAGCTGAGAAACGGAGAATTTCTCCTGATCGGAACTCAGGCCGTCGAGGCGGGTGTTGATTTCTCAAGCGACGTCATGATAATCGATCGGGCCCCCATCAACTCTCTCCTACAGAGGTTTGGAAGACTCGCCAGACATGCAGGGGATAGGGCCGGTAGAGCGGTTATCATGGAGGATGCCCCCACAGGTCCATATCCCAAGGGAAAGGTTGAGCTGACAACGTCCCTTCTTAGGAACGCAAAGGTCCACCCAAGGGTCCCTTCGACTTACGAGGAGATAGTCAATGAGATCCACGGAAAGAGGGCCAGCTCTATTAAGAAACTCCTGAACCGGGAGGTGAGCGGTAAGCTCGTTAGACTCATGATGGATCCGTCCAAGAGGGCAACCCATGTCCTTGGAGAAATCGAGAGGCTTATCCAGATGGGGACTCCGATTATGCGTGACTTTCTCGTTCCGCTCTCCGTTGATGATGAGATCGTGCTCATAAGCCCGAAGAAGCTCCTTGAACTCTATTCCCTGAAGCTCGTTGAGATAAAGATGGGGGATTCCGCCTTCAGGGTTAATGCCCTCAGCGACGCCTACCGCGTTGCGAAGATGGTGGCGCTCGGAAAGGATCTCGAGGTCATTTATACAGGACACTACAACCCGGAGCGTGGTATAACATGACCGCCTGCGCCTACTTCGAGGAAGGGAAGTGCATCGAAACTATGGGGGAGCACATCAGGAGGGGACTTGAGTTAATAGAAGGACTCTACCTCAGGAGAAACTACGGAACTCTGGTGGGAAGGCTGACGGGAGTTGAACCTGAAGTCGCGGGGGAGCTTTTGCTGAAGGCCTACGTTCTTCACGACGTCGGAAAGTGCCTTGAGGTGTATCAGGAGAGGCGCGAGAAATTCGGACACCACGAGTTTTATTCCTACCTGGTGGCAAGGAAGGTTCTTCTGGAGTTCGGGACGGCCGGAGAAGTGGCCTCGGTGGCGATACTCCTCCACCACCACGACTGGATAAGGAGAGACTTCCCAAAAAAGCCCCCCAGTTTGAGACTTGCCGAGGGGTGTCTTCAAGCTGTGGAACGCCTATTCGGTGATCCCCTCCCTCCGGAGGTGCCGTGGGAAGAGCCGGCGAAAGAATACATCCACGTGGAAGAAGTTCTCCGCAAAAACCTCCGGGCCGTTTATGCCTTCCTCATGCCCATTGTTATTGCTGACAACTACTCGGCCGCGCTCAACAGGGGCGGGAGGGGGAGCCTCCTCGGACGGGAAATATTGGACAGCACATGCCTTAGATTACTCCAGCGGGCGCGACTTGACGAAGGACAAAATAAACGCTGGGGGTGGGATTTTGCTGGTCGTCTTCCCGGTGGGGTTTGACGAGAAGTTCATAGTCCGTGCCCTGATGAGGAAAAGGGATGGATTCAATGGCCTTGAGAAGGGCGACAAGCTTCTCGCGATACTCCCGAAGGGCTATCAGAACGAGAAGAAAACCCTAAACGCCGTCGAGTCCATAGAGAACATCGCCACCCCCCTAGTAGGGGAAGGAAACGTTATACGGCTTGAAGTTCCCCTCGAAGGGGAGGAGATGGTTCTGACGATAAAAGAAGGAATTGAAAGAAACATCACTAGAGACAGAATTGTGCTCGCGGTTCTGTCGGGGGGAATGAGGCCTTTGATTGTAGGAACCATGTTAGCCCTCCTGTGGGTTAAGGATGCCAAGGTTTTGATTGAAAGTGATTTCGAAAACCTCTCTGGCCATATTTCCCTTGAGCTGAGTCCTTTCCTCGCCCCCCACAGCAGGAGATGGAAGCTGATACTCTGCGGTCTCAGTGCAGGAAAGAGCGTCAGGACGATAGCCAAAGAGCTCGAAGTCTCGCCCGCTACCCTAAGCAGCGAACTCAAGAAGCTCGGCCGGTACTATTTGGTAGAGGCAGAGAAACCGGACGGAAGGGCTCCGAAGTACCGCATAACCAACGCGGGATGTCTCTATCTAAAGCTCATGGGGGATGAGTGCAATGAGACTTAACCTCACCCTCCAGTTTGAGAGACCCTCCCTCATTCCCTACAACTACCCTCGTTACCTCTACTCTTTTCTGCTTCACGCAATAGGCCTTGCAGATGAAAAAGTCGCGGAGCGTGTCCACAACAACAAGATGGACATAAAGTTCGTTGCCTCGAAGTTCTTGCCCATTGGGAAGATGAGACGAACCGGGGACGGCCTCCTCGTGGAGAGCGGAAGGGTAAGGCTTTACGTCGGATCCACCGAGACGGTTATACTGCACACCATCGTGGAGGGGCTGGGCTACGGTGATGGGCTACACGTGAAAGGCCAGAGGCTCCTCTCCTTCGAGGCCCAGCTTGAAGAAACTCCGAATCACCTCTCGGGAAGGCGCTTCAGGACGCTCTCCCCCGTGAGCGTCTACCACAACAACCCGCCCAACGGCTTCAGGATGTGGGACCTCTCGCCTATAGGTCAGCCCAACAGCCCCTTTGAGAACGAGCCAGAAGTGTGGAAGAAGCTTGTCTTCGAAAACCTTAGGTCAAAGTACCTGATGGTCTATGGAGAGCCTTATGAGGGGGACTTTGAAATTGAGGTCTTCCCTGGAAGTGCGAGGAGCAAGATGTTCAGAATCAAAAGGGATGATAAGACCGGAGAATACACGAAGGTCCGCGCCTGGGAGTTCGAATTCCGGATGTGGGGTGAGGAGAGGCTCCTCTGCGTGGCCTATGACCTCGGCCTCGGGATGAGGAATCCCCACGGCTTTGGGATGATAGACATAGCAGAGGGTTAGATAATATCCTCTATTGGATTCTTCTCTACTCCCATGGTCTCTCTCTTTGGCTTTGAGCGGAGCTTATAAATAACGATTGAATCCTCATCTTCGTTTATTATTTCTCTAAGGCCTGCTTTTATGCGTTCAAATTCTGCCAGCGTTACCTCTCCTTCAAAGACGCTGTTCTGAACCCAGTGGAGATACTGCCTGAGGAACTTCTTAACTCTATTAACCCTTTCAACGGCAACATCATAAACAATAATCACGTACATGACTTCACCAATGCTGATTTTAGGCATGTTCTCTTTTATGTTTTTTGGATGGCTATCACGATAGGAGGGCTGTGTTTTTAATTTGCTCTTTTCATGGAGGTTTAAATGAGAGGTTATCGCCTATGAAAGTTCTGGAAGTCTTTAGTAACCGGAAGTTACTATCAAACGGAGAGTTATAAAATTTTAGGGATTTTGTAACGAAATTTTTTCGGAGTTTTGAGCGGAGGGCTTTGGGGACTCCTTACATGCCCCTTCCTCGTGGAAATTTAACCTTTTTGGATTTGGTGGTTTTAAAGTCCTTTAAATTTGGTTTAAGTTTTTATTTTCCCTCTGGAAGTCTCGTGAACAAGACTGTACATGCGGAAATTGGAGTTTTTTGGACTGTTTAATGGGCTGTGTCTCTTGAGTTATGCCTGGAATTGGGGGCTTTTGAAGGGCTTTTTACTGACCCTTCAAGGAAAGATTTATAAGTTTCGAGTGTTCTAATACTCTTATAGGGGAATTAGAGGAAAATTCGCCCCTGTTCCAATAAGACTTTAGAAGAATTGAAAGATTGAAACAGAGGGCTCAACACTTGCGTACTTGCGGACACGTTCCAATAAGACTTTAGAAGAATTGAAAGTATAGTTAAGAGCCTCAGGGAGTGTTCTTATGGGTCTGTTCCAATAAGACTTTAGAAGAATTGAAAGCAAATGAAGCACGTTATCCTCAAACTTCGCGTCCACGCTAGTTCCAATAAGACTTTAGAAGAATTGAAAGTGGAACCATATACGGCTTGACCAGTAGTGGTAAAGTGGCGATGACGGTTCCAATAAGACTTTAGAAGAATTGAAAGCGTAAAAGCTCTTGAGCACGTCTTTTGTTTCAAGCCGGTTCCAATAAGACTTTAGAAGAATTGAAAGGTCTGCATCTTGTCTTATGCGTGAGTCGAGGGTGTGCGTTCCAATAAGACTTTAGAAGAATTGAAAGATTACATCAACTCCCTCTTTTTCTGCGATCTGTTTCAAGGTTCCAATAAGACTTTAGAAGAATTGAAAGGCTTCTGGAAGGACTGGAGAGCGGGGCTGGTCGATTATGTTCCAATAAGACTTTAGAAGAATTGAAAGCCGTCTCCTCCCCCGCTTCTGTTCCTCCTCACAGTCCGTTCCAATAAGACTTTAGAAGAATTGAAAGTACTTTGGCCCTCCTCAATAACCTCCCCCCAACTCACGTTCCAATAAGACTTTAGAAGAATTGAAAGGGGGCTGGCGTAATACTTGAATTCAAAGAGCTCATGTTCCAATAAGACTTTAGAAGAATTGAAAGGTTGAGTAATCCACCGACTCGACTATTGTGTCAGTGTTCCAATAAGACTTTAGAAGAATTGAAAGTCACGAGCTTGATTGGTAGCACAGTGAAGCCAAGATCGTTCCAATAAGACTTTAGAAGAATTGAAAGCTTTAAGCTCTTCTTTGCAGTCTTCTCTGCCCCAGATGTTCCAATAAGACTTTAGAAGAATTGAAAGATATCAGGATAAGCATGAGGTATCAACACCTTCCCCAAGTTCCAATAAGACTTTAGAAGAATTGAAAGTGACATCACGCTTATCCAGCCCGTAACGCTTCAAAGTTCCAATAAGACTTTAGAAGAATTGAAAGAGTAAGAAACCTGCGCCGGCAGGGGTTTGTGCCGGCTGGTTCCAATAAGACTTTAGAAGAATTGAAAGGAGCTCCTTCTCGTCAATCACGTTCACCTCTCACCACCGTTCCAATAAGACTTTAGAAGAATTGAAAGAAAACTGGAAGAAGCAGCTCAAAAAGTTGGATTGGAAGTGTTCCAATAAGACTTTAGAAGAATTGAAAGGGAAGACCCTGGCCACCTTCCTCCTCAAAGGATGCTCCGGGTTCCAATAAGACTTTAGAAGAATTGAAAGAGTCAAGCACCTCAACGATTTCCTCTTTCCCGACCATGTTCCAATAAGACTTTAGAAGAATTGAAAGAATGCTACTGTGCTTAGCCTTCTCGATAATTCTAGTGCTGGTTCCAATAAGACTTTAGAAGAATTGAAAGCGGGAGTTCTTCGACAGTCTACGCGAGAAAGGATATGAAGTTCCAATAAGACTTTAGAAGAATTGAAAGTTTAGATATCTGGGTCACAGGGCAAACTCAAGATCTCAATGTTAAGTTCCAATAAGACTTTAGAAGAATTGAAAGTTGCTGCAAACGATACACAAGCCAGCAGCTTTATCACGTTCCAATAAGACTTTAGAAGAATTGAAAGATTATTGTACTGTTTATTGTCCTATAATATCCTATAGGACATTGTTCCAATAAGACTTTAGAAGAATTGAAAGTGGGTTCATTGTGAGAAGGGGTGATTCGTTATAGTGTGTTCCAATAAGACTTTAGAAGAATTGAAAGGGCGATAGCAAGGACAGGCAGGTGGTGAGAGGTGAACGTTCCAATAAGACTTTAGAAGAATTGAAAGTCAGACTTTATACGTTTTGCAGTTAGAGATGTGTTTGTTCCAATAAGACTTTAGAAGAATTGAAAGTTCTTACAAAGCCCTATCTGAGCTGGAAAAGAAAACCCAATACTAAACTCAAAAAGAATCTTTTCTAGTCTTGAACTTTGGTGTTCCTAAAACGCTGGGTTTTTAAACTCTAACTCTCCTACTCTACCATATATCAAGGGAGGGTGAGAGAATGGACAAAGTATACCTCACATGGTGGCAGGTTGATAGGGCAATATTCTCACTTGCTGATAGTTTAAGAGAATACAAACCGGACGT